>CANOIM010000001.1 GCA_947566075.1 uncultured Eggerthellaceae bacterium
ATCCGCACGGTATCTCCAACGGAGGCCACAGCACGGTCCACCGATATCGAAGAGATGGCGGGAGGGTTGGGATCCCCCGTGTTCTCTACTATCTCGAACACCGCTGCTGACATATCGAAGGTAGGGCCCTCTGAACCCATCTTCTCAGCGTAGGTAGGGTCCCAGATGGTGGTCTCATATCCGGCCTTGTCATAGATGGTCACGCCCACCACCCAGCGTTTTCCAGGAGCATTTGTCGAACGGACGCGATAATCGAACCCTTTGGTCGCATCTGCGCCGAGCGATTTGATGTACTCTGGTAATTCAAGAGGACCCGATCCGATGGTGGACGGGTCTTGAAGCGAGAAGTGGACGCCCGCGCTCTCGATCCCGTCAGCATCTTGGATATCCCAGCTGATCCGCACGGTATCTCCAACGGAGGCCACAGCACGGTCCACCGATATCGAAGAGAGGACGGGAGGGTTGGGGTCATCCCAATAGGATTCAGCGATCGCAGAGCAAGGCAGCAGGCACAAGGATAGGGCCGCGGCTAATATCGTGATGCAGATTCGTCTCAGCATGAGCACTCGCTTTATTGAAAAGGACCATCTGCCGCAATGATAGACCATGGCGGTGGAAAGCTAGATGCACTATGCCCAGAAATCACCTTTCCATACGAAGAAATCGCATTACAAAGCGCGCTTATGCGGGTGCTTGGGCAAAGGTGGTGAAGGCGATGGCCACATAGATAGCCACCAGCACTGACACGATGATCTTCACCGCTAAGGGCCAATCTGACCTCCAGGCCAAGATGATGCCCGCAGGCCAGAACAGAAGCAGGAACACGATGATCCAGAAGGTCTCCTGGTACCATTTCTTCGCGTTCGGATCTTTGATGATGCGGTTCGCGGATTCCTTGGTGCGCTGGTTCTTGTGCATCCAATCCCCAGGCCGGTTGCCATTCTCGTCTTCGAACATATCTCACCCATCGTTTGAGAGGGCCCCAGTATAGTACAGCCCGCTGATGGGCCCTATCCCGTGAGGAAGAACAGCGTGCGCAGATACTGGCGGACATCCCCATCAGTCAGGTCTTCCTTCACAACCTCTCGGATCTTCTCTAGCCGGTACAGCACGGTGTTGCGATGCATGTGCATCATCTCGCAGATGAGGTTGATGCGGCCTCCATAGTAGAGATAGGTTCGCAGGATCTCGAAGTCATTGCTCCCTCGTTTCCGATCTGCTTCTTGGAGACGCGTCAGAGGATTGCGGCTGGCTAGCAGACGGCTCACGAACTTCGTGTTGCGCTCGAACTGGTCTAAGGCGCAGTAGGTAAAGTAGCGCTGGAAGCGGAAAGCGGTGCGGGTGAGGGCATCATCGCCGTCGAAGGCAACATAGCGGCTGGAATAGAGGCTTCCGTATTTGAGGGCGATGCGCGCCTCTTCGAAGCCAAGGGAGGCAAGCTCCAGGCTATCCATCTGTTCAGACACTCCCACTTCGATGCCCATCCGCACGGCGGTCTGGAAGACGTTCCCTTCAAGACTGGCGAACTGATCGGCTTCCTCTTCGCTCACGCACAGGAGGATGGCCACATCTCCGCCACCGATGGCTATCTTGCAGCGAGGCTCTTGCTCCAACATGCGCTTGGCCAGGAAATCTGCAGACCCTATCCGCCAGCTGTTCTCTACCACGCAGACCTCGAAGATGCCGTGGATGGGTATGCCGTGCATCTCCGCTCGTTCGGCTAGGTGCTCATCCCCATAGGTGTTGCCCTTGAGCACCTCTTCTAGGAAGTAGGCGTAGTCGCTGTCCAGCGGGTTCTCGATGCTCCAGTGGCGGCGCAAGCATGCTTCCAGCTTCCGGCAGAGCAAGTCGAAGAGGAACCGTTGGGTGGCGGTGATCCTCTCCCTGCTCACCAAGAGCACCTGGGCGGCATAGGAGCCGTGGCGTCGGATCACCCGGTTCATGGTGGGGAAGGGGATGAGCGGATTGGGCTTGTTCACCACCTGGGTCCAGTCCTGGTTCTCCCACCGCGCCGGAAGCCGCATGTCCCTGACCTGGCGTATGGCCTCAAGGGGGTAGTTCCCATTCTTGATGAAGTAACGGCTTATCTCATCAGGGGGAGCGATATCCGGTGTGTGCGCGATATAGGAGAAGGTGGAATCCGAGAGCCCGATATAGGCGCCCAAGATGGGTTCACTCTCTTTCAAGAGGTCCAGATTGATGCAGCCGTTGTCTACCATCTCCGCCATCTTGTCGTTCCAGTGGATGATGGAAAGGAGGAAGCGCTGGATCCTGTCAGCCAGCAAGGTCACGGGCAGGCTGGTGCGGATGAGGAAGTCATCGGGTGCAAGGCTGTCTGCGAGGCCTTCGTCATCTCCGGAGCGGATGACCACCATCTTCGGGGTGTTCGCAGAGCCGGGACAGGGCGCTTCCAGGATGGGGATGATGGTCTGTTGAGGGTTGCCTACCAGGAAATCAGAGACGGCAGTCACCCAGTCGAAGGTCTTGCGTGGATGGGTGGGAGCGTGGAGGATCTTCACCCCTTGATCATCAAGGTAGCTTGTCAGCATATCCAAAGGAAAGCGCATGATGCCTCAGCCCTTCCGGTATGTTCCGAAGCCGTTACCGCTTCGTCCTTATCCTGAGTGTATCCTAAGTAACTTCGTTATTAACGTATGAAAACAGGCAGGAAACATGGATGCCATGAACATTTCCACCTAAAAAGCTGACCTCTACAATCAGAATCACATGGAAACCGGAGAGCCATGCCCTTTGCATTCGCGAGCGCCATGACTTTCCTTCGATCGAAAGGAGGAGACCTCATGGCTGGCGTGAATGTCAAATCCGAGATTATGCCGCTGAAAAAGGTACTCCTGCACAGACCTGGAGATGAGCTTTTGAACCTCACTCCGAACACGCTCGAAGAGCTGCTCTTCGACGACATCCCCTTCTTGAAGGTAGCCCAAGAAGAGCATGATGCCTTCGCGAAGATCCTGCGCGACGAGGGTGTTGAGGTCGTGTATCTGGAAGACCTCATGGCGGAGGTCTTGGATACCATCCCTGAGCTGCGTGACAAGTTCCTGAAGCAGTGGATCTTCGAGGCGGGCATCCGCACTGAGAAGTATCAGAAGATCATCTATGACTACATGGATGACAACTATCCCACCAACAAAGAGCTCGTGCTGAAGACCATGGCAGGCATCAACCTGCAAGAGCTGCACACGGATAAGAGCAACTCCTTGGTGGATCTGGTGTCTGATGCCTCCAAGCTGGTATGCGCCCCCATGCCCAACCTGTACTTCACCCGTGACCCGTTCGCCATGATCGGCCAGGGCGTGTCCATCAACCGCATGTACTCGCAGACCCGTAACCGCGAGACCATCTACGGTGATTACATCTTCAAGTATCATCCGGATTATCAGAGCGTGCCGCAGTACTATGAGCGTGACTACACCTTCCATATCGAAGGCGGAGACATCCTCAACATCAACGATCATGTTCTGGCTATCGGCATCTCCCAGCGTACCGAGCCTGATGCCATCGATCAGATAGCTCACAACATCTTCGAATCTGATTCTCCCATTGATACGATCCTGGCGTTCAACATCCCGAATTCCCGTGCCTTCATGCATCTGGATACGGTGTTCACCCAGATCGACTACGACAAGTTCACCATCCATCCCGGCATCATGGGCCCGCTCACCGTGTTCGAGATCAAGCCTGCCGCCGGTGGCGACATCCATGTCCGCGAACGCAATGAGACCTTGGAAGAGATTCTGACGGAATACGTCGGGCGTCCTGTGGAGCTCATCCCCTGCGGTGGCGGAGACCGCATCGCCGCAGAGCGTGAGCAGTGGAACGACGGATCCAACACGCTGTGCGTGCGTCCGGGCACCGTTGTGGTCTATGAGCGCAATGATGTGACCAACGCAGTGCTCCGTGACCATGGCATCAACGTTCTGGAGATGCCTTCCGCTGAGCTCTCCCGCGGTCGTGGCGGCCCACGCTGCATGTCCATGCCGCTGTGGCGCGAAGACGCATAACGAGCACGAACGTCATCACTGGCTGCGCCTCTTTCGGAGGTGCAGCCACGACCCATTGGAAAGCATCACCGAAAGAAAGCAGGTAACCGAAATGCCAGTGAATCTTAGCGGTCGCAGCCTCACCAAGATCCTCGACCTCACCCCTGACCAGATCCAGTATCTGGCAGACCTGTCCCGTGACTTCAAGAACCTGAAGCGCGCAGGCGTGCCCCATAGGTACCTTGAGGGCAAGAACATCGTCTTGCTCTTCGAGAAGACCTCCACCCGTACCCGTTGCTCCTTCGAGGTAGCGGGCATGGATCTGGGCATGGGCGTGACCTATCTTGACCCGGGCTCTTCTCAGATGGGCAAGAAGGAATCCATCGAGGATACCGGTCGTGTGCTGGGCCGTTTCTATGACGGTATCGAATACCGCGGCTTCTCCCAAGACCTCGTAGAAGAGCTTGCCAGCGTGGCGGGCGTGCCGGTTTGGAATGGCCTCACGGATAAGTTCCATCCCACGCAGATGATCGCAGACCTCATGACCATCCAGGAGAACTTCCCCATGGGTGTCAAGGGTCTGAAGTTCGTCTTCTTCGGTGACTGCCGCAACAACATGGGCAATTCCCTCATGGTGCTCTGCGCCAAGATGGGCATGCACTTCGTCGGTTGCGGTCCGAAGGACCTCATGCCCGAGGAAGAGCTGGTTGACACCTGCAAGAAGATCGCTGCTGAGACCGGGGCCACCATCACCCTCACCGATGATGTCAAGGCTGCCGCCACGGATGCCGATGTCATCTACACGGACATCTGGGTTTCCATGGGCGAACCGGATGACATCTGGGCTGAGCGCATCAAGCTGCTCTCTCCCTTCCAGGTGAATTCTGATGTCATGGCCATGGCTGCTGACGATGCCATCTTCATGCATTGCCTGCCGTCCTTCCATGATGAGAACACCACCATCGGTGCCGATGTCGCCAAGAAGTTCGGCCTGAAGGAGATGGAAGTGACCGATGAGGTCTTCGAGTCCTCTCGCTCCAAGGTGTTCGACGAGGCTGAGAACCGCATGCACTCCATCAAGGCCATCATGTATGCAACCTTGAGGTAAGAGGAGGCTGATCGGAATGGCATATCAGAAAGGGGAGGGCAAGAGCGTCGTCATCGCACTCGGCGGTAATGCGCTCGGCAATACCCCCCAAGAGCAATTGCAGCTCGTTGAGAACACGGCCTCCCACATCGTCGACATGGTGGCGGATGGCATCAACGTGGTCGTGAGCCACGGGAACGGTCCGCAGGTGGGCATGATATCCAATGCCTTCGCTGAGGCCAGCACCCATGACTCCTCCATCCCTGAGATGCCATTCCCGGAATGCGGTGCCATGAGCCAAGGCTATATCGGCTATCAGCTCTCCCAGGCGCTCTTGGGTGAGCTGAAGAAGCGCTCCATCCTGCGTTCCACTGCTTGCGTCATCACACAGACGGTGGTCTATCCTGAAGATGCAGCGTTCCAGCATCCCACCAAGCCCGTAGGCCCCTTCCTCTCCGAAGAGGAGGCCAAAGAGCGGGCCGAGGAAACGGGCATGGTGTTCGCCGAGGATGCAGGGCGCGGTTGGCGCATGATGGTGGCAAGCCCGAAGCCCCAGCGCATCGTTGAGCTGGATGCCATCAAGGACCTGATGGATGACGGCTATATCGTGATCGCAGCCGGTGGCGGTGGCGTTCCGGTGATCGAGCGGGATGATTCCTACCATGGCATCCCCGCTGTCATCGACAAAGACCGTACCAGCGCCAAGCTGGCCGCTGATTTCAAGGCCGACATGCTGGTCATCCTGACCGCGGTAGAGAAGGTGGCAATCAACTTCAATACGCCCGAGCAGATGGATATCGATTGCATGACCATCTCAGAGGCTCGGCGCTATATCGAAGAGGGCCAGTTCGCTCCGGGATCCATGTTGCCGAAGGTCCAGGCTTGCATCGAATACCTGACCGCCTACCCAGAGGGCAAGGCGCTCATCACGTCCCTTGAGCATGCTGCTGAAGGGTTGGCGGGGAAGACGGGAACCGTCATCACCGCTTGATAATCCATAGTCCAAGGCCAGCCCTGTCTCACCATTCCCTTTCAGGGCTGGCTCGTTCAAGGAGGGAATCATGGCTGCAGAGACAACTGCTCCCAAAAAGGAAAGGAAGAAGCGCAGCATATCCGCTTTTGCCATCCTGCTGATCATGCTCGTGGCTCTCGCTATCATCACCGCTATCATGGGCGGTGTAGGTGTCGAGGGCATCACAGGCGCTACGCTGGCTGATGTGGTGAACGCACCGGTCCAGGGCTTCATCGAGGCTATTGACATCTGCATCTTCGTGCTCATCTTGGGTGGCTTCTTGGCCATCGTCACCGAGACGGGCGCGTTGGATGCGGGCATCGCAGCCCTCGTGCACAAGCTCAAGGGCAATGAGCTCATCCTCATCCCCATCCTCATGACCATCTTCTCCATCGGTGGCACCACCTATGGCATGTTGGAGGAAACGGTTCCGTTCTATCTGCTGCTGGCGGCTACCATGGTGGCTGCGGGCTTCGACAGCATCGTCGGTTGCGCTGTGGTGCTGCTGGGCGCTGGCTGCGGCGTTCTGGGTTCAACGGTGAACCCCTTCGCCGTGGGCGCTGCCGTGGCATCGCTTTCCGGCACTGACATCGTCATCAATCAGGGCATCATCTTGGCTTTAGGCGCCATCCTCTGGATCGTGTCCTTGATCATCTCCATCATCTTCGTGATGCGCTATGCGAAGAAGGTCAAGGCCGAGAAGGGCTCTACCATCCTCAGCCTGCAAGAGCAGGAGAACCAATCTGAGATGATGGCTGAGTGGGGCCTGCAGGAATCTGATGAAGAGGACGCGACGGGCGATGCCGCTGCGCCCAAGAAGATGACCACGCGCCAGAAGTGGTCGCTCATCGTGTTCGGTCTCACCTTCGTCGTCATGATCGTGAGCTTCATCCCCTGGGCTGACCTGGGCGTGGATGTCTTCGAGTTGGGTGCCACCTCTGAAGAGGTCACCACTACGGTCACCGCTGAGGATATCACGGCTGTCTACGACGAGACCACCGGCACTGAGCTGGCTATCCCTGAGACCGTTGAGGGCACTGATACGGCCGTAGAGGAAGTGACTCCCGCCTGGTCTGCGTGGCTGACCGGTACGCCTCTGGGCACCTGGTACTTCGGTGAGGCTTCCGCTTGGTTCCTCATCATGTCCTTCATCATCGGCCTCATCGGTGGCGTTTCCCAGGATAGGTTCGTCAAGTCCTTCATCGCTGGCGCTGGCGACATGATGTCCGTCGTGCTCATCATCGCGCTGGCCCGTTCCATCACCGTGCTCATGGCTAGCACGGGCCTGTCCGACTGGATCCTGGTCACGGCGGCTGATGGCTTGCGCGGCATGTCCGCTATCATCTTCGCACCGCTGTCCTACCTGCTGTTCATCCTGCTATCGTTCCTCATCCCGTCCAGCTCTGGCATGGCAACGGTGGCCATCCCCATCATGGGCGGCCTGGCGTACCAGCTGAACTTCTCGGTTGAGACCATGATCATGATCATGGTGGCAGGCAACGGCTTGGTGAACCTCTTCACTCCTACGTGCGGAGCTATCATGGGCGGCCTTGCATTGGCGAAGGTGGAATACTCCACATGGCTCAAGTTCGTGATGAAGCTCGTGGTCATCCTTGCGGTGGTCAGTATGGTGATCCTCACCATAGCTATGATGATCATCCCCATGACGGCTTGATGCGCATATCCTATAGCTTTTCCGGAGAGCCCCTAGACGCTAGGGGCTCTCTTCTTATATACCTATGACCATGGAAGATGCACAGAGCGCTCATAGGGTAGATGACCTTCTTCAGCCTTGGCTGGGGCGGGCCATCATGCTGCTGGATTTGGATGCGTTCTTCGCCTCGGTGGAACAGTTGGACCATCCTGAGTGGCGAGGCAAGCCGGTGATCGTTGGCGGCAGTGCTGACCGACACGGGGTGGTATCCACCTGCTCCTATGAGGCTCGGGCCTTTGGCGTGCACAGTGCCATGCCCTCAGCTTCCGCAGCGCGCCTGTGCCCTGAGGCCATCTGGACCCGCGGCCGCCACGAACGCTACCGGGAGCTGTCTCGTCAGATCATGGCCATGATCAGGGATGAGACCCCTTATGTAGAGCAAGTCTCTATTGATGAGGCCTTCGCAGATATCACACCTTCGCGGGTGAATACCGAACATCCCGTTGCTGTGGTCCAGCGGATCCAACAGCGGGTGATCGAAGAGGTGGGAGTCACGTGTTCTATCGGGCTGGGTTCTACGAAATCAGTTGCGAAGATCGCCAGTGATATGGACAAGCCCCAGGGGCTCACCATCGTCTATCCGGGAACCGAGAGCACCTTCTTGGCACCCCTGCCCATTGGGGCTTTGAGCGGGGTGGGCGCTGCTGCTAAGAAGCAGCTCACCTCCCAAGGGATCAGAACCTTAGGAGAGCTTGCCAACGCTCCGGAGGCCGTGCTCCAAAAGGTCTTCGGCCAGAGAGCGGAAATGATGCGGCGGCGGGCTGCGGCTGAGGATGACTCTGAGATATCCCTCGGCCGAGCGGTGAAATCCGTCTCCCATGAAGCTACCTTCGCCGATCTTCTGACAGACCGGGCTGACATCCACGGTGCCTTGGTCACGCTCTTAGGGAAGGTGGCCCGACGCTTGCGTCGGAAAGGCCTCAAGGCGAGGACCTTGGCGGTGAAGGTCAGGCTTGAGGATAGATCCGTGCGCAATGGTCAGATGGGGCTTGCCCAACCCAGTGATGATGAGATAGAGCTTGCGGTGCATCTGGATGAGCTCTTGGACAAGGTTTGGAGGGGCGGGGAGCGCGTGCGCCTCCTTGGAGTGCGCGCCAGCGGGTTCTCAACGAAGGGGATCGAAGAGCTTCAAGAGCCACTCTTCGACGCAGCGCAGATGGAGGCGAACGGGGCTCAGAAGAGGCCCTTGATCGTGGATGCGGATAAGCGCAGAGGGCTTCTGGCTGCCACTGATGCGCTCAAAGACCGCTTCGGCGAGGATGCGGTCATCTTCGGCAGTGCTCTGCGCACCCAAGGCAACGATACGGGTTCTCCAAGCCAACACCCCGCCGAACCGTGATCCCTCCTTGCGGATTATTCTCCATAATCCTGGGTTCTCGCTGGTCAGAGTGCTTCCGTTGAGTAGAATATGCGAACTGTTGAGATGTTCGAAGCCAAGACACAGAAGATGAGCACTCCATGGCCAAGCATTCAAAGGGAAAGCATGCGGCTACGCGGGCGGAGCTGAAGGACAAGGCGCGCAGGGACAAGCTGAAGGCTGAAGGGGCTGACCAGGCTCCGGAGGCTACAGAGGATGCCCCTGGGTCTCCTGATCCAGAGGTGTCGCAAGAAACCGCTGCCTTGGAGGATGCCTCCGCCTTCGAAGCAGATGATCTGAGGGCTGATACAGAGGAACCAACCCAAGCGGTTCAAGAACCTGTTGGGGCAAAGGCCAAGAAGGGCTCCAAGAAGGCTCAACACAAGCCTACCTCGAAGCGCACGATCGCCCGACGGCTTGGCATCACTCTCGGCGTTGTGGCAGGGGTGGTGGCCGTTGCCTATCTAGGTGGCGCGCTGCTCTTCGCTACGCATTTTTTCCCGAATACCAACATCTCCACCGTTGATATCTCTCTGGACTCACCCTATGACGCTGCCAAGAAGCTGGATGCCAAGGTAGGGGATTACAGCATCAAGCTGAAGGGCCAGGGGCTGAACCTCTCTATCACCTCCGAGCAGGCGGGCATGGCTCTGGATTCACCTTCCGTGACCGATGCGGTGCTCCAGGAGCAGAACCCGTGGACCTGGCCTGCTCAGATCTTCGAAGAGCATGATGTCACCGCTGCTCTGGCTGAGGCCATGAGCGCCACCGGGCTGTCTCAGGTAGTGGAACAGGCCGTGGCGGATGTGAATGCCAAAGCGGAGCCGCCGGTGGATGCTGCGGTGGTGTTCAAAGACGAGGTGGGGAAGTTCTACATCGTTCCGGAATCCGAAGGCACGATGCTAGACCCTGAGAAGGTGCTCGAGCGCACGCTGGAAGGCGTTTTGAACCTCAATAAGGATATCGTCATCAAGAAGGATGAGCGGTTGGACCCGAAGATCCTCAGCACAGATGAGCGGCTGGTAGAGGCCTGTGCGAAGGCGAATCAGCTGGCCCGGGCTGACATCACCTTCACCCTGGATGGGGCTCCTGCAGCCAACGTCAATGCCACCACCATCGGCCAATGGGTGACCGTCACCCCTGAATTCGAGGTGCTCTTCAATAACGATGAACTGGCCCTCTGGGCCGAAGGGATAGGGGACCAGTTCAACACCATCGGGAGCGAACGGGTCTACACGCGCCCCGATGGCAAAGAGGTCTCGGTTTCCGGCGGCTCCTACGGATGGAAGGTGGATGGCGAGGCCTTGGAGGCTGCGGCCATCGAAGCGGTGCAGAACGGCACCATCGGCACCGTAGAGATCCCCGTTCTGCAGAGCGGCCATGGATTCACTGCCCTGGGCGCTCAGGACTGGGGCTTGCGGTACGTGGATGTGGATCTGAGCGAACAGTACGCGCGCTTCTATGATGATGAAGGCAATCTGGTTTGGGAGAGCGACATCGTCTCCGGCGCCCGGGGCAAGACCGATTCACCTACCGGGGTGTATACCCTGAACCATAAGCAGAGCCCCACCGTGCTCATCGGCGAGATGACCAGCGAGGGCACGCCTGAGTATGAGAGCAAGGTCAGCTATTGGATGCCCTTCAAGGGAAATTCCGTGGGGCTTCATGATGCCACGTGGCAGTCTGCCTTTGGCGGCCAGCGCTATGCCCAGGGCTTCGGCTCCCATGGCTGCATCAACCTGCCGCTCTCTGCTGCGGAAGCGCTGTACGGCATGATCGAACCGGGAGATGTGGTCGTTGTCCACTATTGATCAAGCGGCTCCCATCGGCGTCTTCGATTCTGGCTTAGGTGGCCTTACGGTGCTCCAGGCTCTCAGAGAGCGCTTGCCCCAGGAGCGGTTCATCTTCTTGGGTGATTCTGCCCGCTGCCCCTATGGCCCGCGTGAGCCTGAGGAGGTCAAGGCCTTCGTGCTCCAGATCTGCGGTCACCTTGCCAGCAGGGGGTGCAAGATGATCGTCATCGCCTGCAATACGGCTACGGCTGCTGGTCTTCCGGCTGCCCAGCAGGCTTTCGCCATCCCTATCGTAGGCGTTGTCATGCCCGGGGCTCGGGCGGCGGTCCACATGACCCATAACCGGAGGGTAGGGGTCATAGCCACTGAGGGTACCGTGCGCCAAGGGGTATACGGAGAGGCCATCCACCATCTGGATGCGGGGATCAAGGTCATCCAGAAAGCCACACCGGAGTTCGTGTCCATCGCTGAATCGGGTTTCGAAGAGGAGGATGAAGGAGCGCCGCAGGCTTTGTCCTTCTCTTCAAAGGATGAATATCAGAGGACTGCCCGGGGGTATCTGGCGCCCTTGCGCGCGGAGGGCATCGATACCTTGGTCTTGGGGTGCACCCATTATCCGTTGATCCAAGAGCTCATCTCCCAGGAAATGGGCCCTTCTGTGACCTTGGTCTCCTCTGCGGAGGAGACGGCCCGAGAGGTGCGCGCCATCCTCTCGCGGCGCGATGAGCTGCGCAGCGTCAGTGAGAGCGGCGGTGTGGAGGTGCTGATCACGGGAGATGATGAGGCGAAGTTCGCGCGGGTGACCCAGAGGGTGCTTGGCATCACCCCCTCCATCACGAAGGTCGTGCTCAAGGAAACAGAGCCAAGGGAAGAGGTTGCCCCATGAGAGTGCTGCTTGCTACGAACAACGCCCATAAGGCCGATGAGATCAGGAACGCCCTTGACTTGCCTGGCTGGGAGTTCGTCACCTTGCGCGAGGCGGGAGTGGACTCAGACCCGACAGAGGATGCCGATACGTTCCTAGGGAATGCGCTCATCAAAGCAGCGTCTGCTCATCGGATCAGCGGGATGGCGGTGCTGGCTGATGATTCGGGGCTTGAGGTGGATGCCCTGGATGGAGCACCGGGAGTGTGGTCAGCCCGCTATGCGGGGGAAGATGCCAGCGATGCCGCCAACAACGCTAAGCTCCTTGCGGCCTTGGAAGAGGTGCTTGATGCGGAACGCACCGCGCGCTTCGTCTGCACGCTGGTGTTCCTGGACGAACAGGGTAACCGCGTGGATGCCCGGGGCACCGTGGAAGGCAGGATAGGCCACACCGAACGGGGGAGCGAAGGGTTCGGCTATGACCCGCTCTTCCTGCCCGATGAGTACGGGGGCGCGATGACCTTCGCGGAGGTGCCCCAGGCAGAGAAGAGCAAGATATCCCACCGGGGCCGAGCGCTGGCAGAACTGCGGGGCAAGCTAGAGGCTCTGTGCTAGAATACGCTTTTGCGTCGGGACGTGGCGCAGTCTGGTAGCGCGCCTGCTTTGGGAGCAGGATGTCGCAGGTTCGAATCCTGTCGTCCCGACCATCTTCATTCCCTGATGCATTCATTCGGTGGCTTCGAAGCCCGTCGGAGGGCCCGAAGCCACCTTGGTTCATCAAGACTGGGACAGGTTGCGGCGCCGGTACAGGGCATAGGCGGCACCGGCTGCCGCCAGGATGGCTACCACCGCCAGGATGGTGACCAGAGCGGGGACAGAATCTCCCGTCTGAGCCAGGTCAGAGCCCACCTGAACGCCCATGAGGTATGCGTTCTTCGTCTTCTCAGCCTCTTGCTTGCTCACCGGGTGCTCTAACATCTCATCGGTGATATCCACTTTGCCCGGATCGGTGAAGTCAGGCGGTAGGGTTGTGGCATCGTCTTTATCCAGTGTGGTGTCGCCCGGCAGCGTTGTGGGAGGGGTGCTGGTGCTGGGCGGTACCACGTCATCAGGGACGGGGATGCTGTCAGGCAGGTTCTGGGATTCTGGCGTGTATAGGACGTTGATCACGTTGTCATCGGCGTCAGTGCCTACGCGAATCTCAGCTGGGAACGTATCTATCACGTAGGTGCCGTCCAGCTTGTACTCGTAGGCATCGCCGTTCACCAAGCTGTCGAACTGCTGGTCATCGAAGGTCTCTGATCCCATCTTGTAGAATTCCACATGACCAGTATCCAGAGCATCCTTCCAGTTGTCAGCGGTGAGGTCAGCCCCGGTCATCAGATAATAGTTCACGGTGTACTCATAGTTCCAGAGCTTCACATACACGAAGGTGAAGACGTTCTGGGCCGGATCAGCAGAGATGGTGATGTTGCCGGGCCAGGCATCGAAGAAGAAATGCCCGGGGATGTTCACCACATAATCCCACGCGCTGATGGTCTGCCCTTCCTGAAAGCCCGAGAGCGTGCGGGTGCCTAGGATCACGCGGCCTTGATCGTCGAAGAGGGTGCCGGGCTTCTCATCTCCCGTGGGATCGCTGGTGTAGACCAGAGTGAGGCTGCAATCCGTGGCTGCGTCTGAAGCGGCGCCTTCGGAAGAGGCTGGTTGGTCATCTGATGAGGTGGTGGCCGCTGAAAGGCCGTCTTCGCCTTGGGTGGCAGTGCTGCTGGCTTCGTCGAAGGGTACGGGTTCGATGGGCTTGTCTTCTGCCAAGGCTGCCGTGGACGCAACGAAGACCGAGGTCATCGAAGCGGCGAAGATGATGGCGACCAGGGCCGTTCCTATCCGTTTCATCGTTGCATGCATGGGTCTCTCCTTGCTCCCTTTGGCTTTACCGTGAAGATAGCAGCCAGGACGGGGGCCTTTGGAGGCGCCTGGTCAAGTGACGAAGTGGAGGTGTCAAACCGTTACTTCCCGGTCATGAGCCCCAACGGCGCTGAGGGGGCGCACACCTGCATCCGATGGGCACCTAACGCGTACAATGGTATCCATGGAAAGCATGCATAAGAGATCCACGGCCATCCTCATCGGAGTTGCCATCTTCTTCACCGCATCGGTCTTGCGCGCTCCCATCACGTCTTTGGGGGCGCTCTCCCTATCAGTGCAGGCCAGTCTTGGATTGAGTGCAGGCGCCATGGGGTTGCTCACCACGTTGCCTCTGCTCATCTTCGCTGCCTCGTCGGCGTTCATGAGCGCTCTCTCTGACAGGTTCGGGAAGAAGTGCGTGGTCTCAGTGGGCATGGCCATGGTGGCCCTTGGCATCCTGCTGCGCTCTTACGGCGGGGATGTGGGCCTCTTCGGTGGGACGGTGATCCTGGGGGCCGGGATATCCTCGGGCAATGTGCTGCTGCCCGCCATCATCAAGGAGAGCTTCCCGTTGCGTATTGGGGCGATGACAGCGCTCTATACCACCACCATGTCCGTTTTCGCAGGGGGCTTTGCGGGGGCCTGTTCTTTGTTGATGGAGCTGCCGTTGGAGTGGCGCATGGTCTTGGTGCTGATCGTGCCCCTTGCCTGCATCGCTGCCATCCTCTGGTTGGTCTCAAGTAGGCGTAGCGGCGGTCATGGTCCAGGGCGCAGGGCTGAGGGGACTGCACAGCCTCAGCCACGACAGGCTCTGCGCGTCTTCCATCCACGGATCTTGAGGCAGCCCTTGACGTGGTGGATCACCCTGCAGTTCGGCCTTCAGTCCATCCTCTTCTACTGTACGGTGGCCTGGTTGCCCTCCATGCTGGCGGCTCGCGGCATCAGCGGGGGAGCGGTGGCCCTCTGCGTTGCCCTGTTCCCGCTCATGGGCATCCCTTGCACCATGTTCCTGCCGCCGCTTGCTCAGAAGATGAGGAGTCAGAGGGGGTTGGGCGTGGGGATCGGCGTGCTGTGCACGGTGGGCATAGCTCTGCTCTGGTGGGCTCCTACGGACGGCTGGGCGGTGCTCGCCGTGGGCTTCTTCGGCCTGGCCTTGGGGGCGCCCTTCTGCTTGTGCATGTTCTACTTGGGGTACCGCACCGCTGACGCGGATGATGCTGCTCGGCTCTCCGGCATTGTCCAGACGCTCGGGTATCTGATGGCTGCGGTGGGCCCTACCTGCCTTGGCCTCATCTATGACGTGACGCTCTCTTGGGGGACGACGTTCGCTCTGCTCTTCGTCCTCACGTGCGGCCTCATCCTCAGCGGTTGGAAGACCGGATCGGGCAGGATCTCCCAGGACCGCTGAGGTCAGCTACGCCAGCACGTTCCTACTTCTGTTCCTTGGCCTGCCGGTTGGCCGCTGCGCGTTCCTCATCTTCGCGCTTCTCCTCGGCCACATCCGATGCCAGGCGGTCATGCTTCGCATTCGCGATGGTCAGGATAGAGGAGGTCAGGGCGAAGAGCGCAATGGCATTCGGCAGCACCATGAGCTGATTGAACATATCAGCCAGCTCCCAGACCAGGTCATTGGAGAGCAGCGATCCCATGAAGATGAACACCAGAGCGATGATGGTGAAGGGGATGACGGCCTTCTTGCCGAAGAGCCACTCCACATTCAGCTTGGCGAACAGGTTCCATGAGAGGATGGTGGAGAAGGCGAAGAACATCAGGCAGATGGCCACGAACCAAGCTCCGAGGTTCTCACCGAAGAAGGCGCCGAATGCCAGCTGAGCGATGTTGGTCTTCGTGATGGTATCTGTTGTGAGGGCTGCGTAATCACCGGTGGCCAGCGCGCCGTCACCCACGTACATGGTGGATATCACGACCAGGGCCGTCATGGTCACTACGATGATCGTGTCCACGAACACACCGATCATGGCCACGGTGCCCTGCTCATGAGGGTTCTTCACCTCTGCCAAGGCATGAGCGTGGGGCGTTGATCCCATGCCCGCCTCGTTGCTGAACAGACCGCGCTTGGCCCCTTGGCTGATGGCAGCGATGATACCGAAGGTGGCTCCGCCCACCGTTGCCTCAGGGTTGAACGCGCATTCGAAGATGAGGGCGAAGGTGGCCGGGATGGCGGGCGCATTCATGATGAGCACGATGAGCGACCCGAGCACATAGAGCACAGCCATGATGGGAACGATCTTCTCAGTGACCGATGCCAAGCGGGATACGCCGCCCAGGAAGACGATGCCTGCCAACAGGACTATGGCGATGCCCACCGCCCAGGTGGGGATGTTGAAGGCGTTGTTCATGGATTCTGCTATGGAGTTGGATTGCACCATGCAGCCCATGAAGCCCAAAGCCAAGATGATGGCCACGGCGAAGAAGCCCGCCAAGAACTTGCCGCCCTTGCCCTTGAAGGCGGTGGTGATGTAGTAGACCGGGCCGCCATGGACGGTGCCATCGGCATCTACGACTCGCGTCTTCTGGGCCATGACCGCCTCTGCGTAGTTGGTGGCCATGCCCAGAAGGGCGATGATCCACATCCAGAAGATGGCTCCCGGGCCGCCTACGATGATAGCCCCGCAGGCACCTACGATATTGCCCGTACCCACCTGGGCTGCCACAGCCGTTGCCAAGGCCTGGAATGATGTCATGGCGCCGCCTTGGTTGCCGCCGCGCAATGAGAAATCGCCGAAGAGGCGACGCCAGCCCTCGCCGAAGCAGCGGAATTGGATGAACTTCGTGCGAATGCTGAACCAGATGCCCATGCCCAGCAGCAAGATGATCAGCACGTAATTGGATAGATAGCTGTTGATGGTGGTGACGATGTTGAGCAGTGCCGCTTCCACTCTCCCTCTTCCTTTCCTCGTGGTCCAAGAAGGCTCAGGAGAGCTCCCCCTAAAGGGTGCTTGCTCACTCTGTCCGTTTGCCTGAGAGATTCAGCGCCGCTGCCCCTCGGCAACCGCACCTTGCACCTTCGGCACTCATCTAAGAGTTCTCCAGAGTCTTCTCGGTTTCCGGTTTGCCTTGGGGGCATTCCGAAAACGTCATCGAAATAATGCGGGCGCCATTATGCGCCACCCATCGCGCGCAATCAACCCCTATCATGGGCTGTGCGTAACAGGTCGTTTCCAGTGGCTTGGATCAAGCCTTGTCAAGCTGTGGGTCTTGCTAGGGTTCAGGGCGAAGGACATATCCGCAGACGGCAAGCATCCTGGGTCATAGAAGGGCGCAAGGAGGAACCATGAGAAGATACGAAGCAAGCACAGAGGAGGCGGCCATCCGCAGCATGGACGTTGCCTTTCCCTCTTGGGATGGGACGAGCACCATCCATGGCATGGTGTGGTTCCCTGAGGGCGAACCGGTGGGGGCGGTGCAGCTGATCCACGGCATGTCGGAGCATATCAGCCGCTATGACCCCTTCGCGCGATTCTTGGCCAGCCATGGCTTCGTGGTGGGCGGTCATGACCATATCGGTCATGGTTTGAGCGTGGCATCCCCGGAAGAGCTGGGTCACATGCCCACTGAGGGCGGTGCTGACATCCTGGTGGAAGACGTGCATACGATGCGCCAGATCCTGCAGGATGCCTTCCCGGACGTGCCCTGTTTCATCTTCGGCCATTCCATGGGAAGCTTCACGCTCAGGGTGTATCTGACCCGCTGGGGTGCGGGCCTTGCGGGGGCCATCCTCTGCGGTACGGGCCATAAGCCCTCGGTAGTCAGCCTGGTGGGCAACCGCATCGCAAAGCTGGGTGCTCTGCTGCGAGGAGAGAAGGCGAAGAGCAACCTGGTGCATGCCATGGCCGATGGCGCATTCGCCCGCAGCGTGCCGGATGCGCGAACGGAATTCGATTGGATCTCTGCTGACCGGAGCAATGTGGATGAATACATCGCTGATGATCTGAACGGGTTCCCGTTCACCCTGGGCGGGTACGCTTCCCTCATGGATCTGGTGCATCTGGCGGCCAGCTTGGAACTGGCGAAGCGCATCCCTGATGAGATCCCGCTCCTGTTCGTATCGGGCGCCAAGGATCCGGTGGGGGACAACGGCCAGGGAGTGCGCGAAGCGGCTCAGCTCATGCGCGAAGCCGGTGCTCAAGATGTGGATGTGATCCTCTATGACGGCATGCGCCATGAGATCTTGAATGAGACGGAATCACGCGTGGTCTTCGATGACATCCTGGCCTGGATAGAAGCCATCCTCTACGAGCGCCCGTAGAAGGGGCATGACAGTAGGGTGCAGGGGTAGGCGTAAGCCTAGAGCGTCAGGGCGAAGGCGTAGAAGGCCCCAAGGGCCACGTTCACGCTGCACACCTGGCCCATGGCTGGGATGCGCGTCTTCGGCATGAGGGGGTTGGCCCAAAGGGGTTTGACCAAGGGAACGCAGGCGAAGAGCATGACCATGATCACCCACCAGCCTCGGCTGAACTGAGCGAACACGATGCAGGTGATGAGCAGCATCCAGAGCACCAGGAGGATGTGGTAGCTGGTCCGTGCTCGTTGGCGTCCGATGAGCAACGGCAGCGTTCGGCGTCCAGTCCGGATATCCTTTTCGATGTCACAGGTGTTGTTCGTCATCATGATCAGCGCTATGCCAATGGCATAGGGGAGGGACCAAAGGATCACAAAGCCAGTGAAAAGGCCCTCGGTCAGCACATAGGAGCATGCCACGGGTATGAGGATGCCCATCACGCACCCGCTGACCGCTTCGCCGATAGGCAGGTAAGAGATGGGGGTCTTGCCGCCAGAGTACAGGGCAGTGACGATGGCCCCTATCAAAGCGATAGCCAAGGGCACCCAGCCCGCCCGGATGATCACGATGACCCCCAGGCTGAATGCGCAGACCAGCATCCCCAGAGCGAAGACGAGCACTGAGCGCGGGTTCACATCGTTGTACACGAGTACCGCATCATCTACTGCAACGCTGTCTTCTTCGGAATCAGCACCGTGCTTGAAGTCGAAGTAGTCGTTCAGGGCATTCGCTGTGGATTGCATGAGAACGCAGATGACCAGCAACAGAAGGACCAGGGGAGCCTCAAGGGCGCCGGTGGTGCTGTAGGCCATAGCAGCGCTGCCCAGCACCGGCATGACCGCAGCGGGCCAGGTGTGGGGCGCTGCCAGCTGGAGCATGAGCCGGGGCGTCAGGCGGTCGCGATGTTCGCTGGTCGGGCTTGCATCCGCTTGCCGGGGAGAGCTGATAGCCTGGGCGCGGGCTTCGCCTGTGATCATGGGCTCCTCAGGGAGCTTCGGCTCTTCCCGCCTCATCGTGTCCATTCTCTCCTCTAGCCTGGGTTCGCGTTCGGACGATTATACCGCCAGAGCTGATGAGCGGATGGTTACTAAGAAGGCAACGCTTTTGCGTTGCATCGTTCGCGAGAGCTGCCACCTTCCCATGGCTATAATGCGGGTATCGAACCTAAAGGACCAAGGAGGAAGCCATGGCCAAGAACATCCTAGTGGTGCATGCCAGCCCACGCGAGGACGGCAATTCCAGCATGCTGGCGGACGAGTTCATGAAAGGTGCCGAGGCGGCGGGCAACAGGGTGACGCGCGTGAATGTGGGACGCGCGAAGATCAACGGATGCATGGCTTGCGAGTACTGCTTCTCCCATGAGGGTGCATGCTGTCAGAAGGATGCCATGCAGGAGCTCTACCCCCTGCTGCACGAAGCCGATGTGCTGGTGTACGCCACGCCCATGTACTACTACAACTTCCCCTCGCAGTTGCGCGCCTTCCAAGACCGGATGTTCTGCGGTATTGCCAAGCCATTCAACATCCCCCAGGTGGCACTGCTGCTCTGCTTCGAAGACAAGGATGCATCCACCTGCGAGCCCCTGCTGGATGCCTACCGAGTGGCCACGGCTTACTGCAAGCAGGAATCCATCGGAGAAGTGGTGGTGAACAACGTCTATGAGAAGGGCGCCATTGCTGGGAACCCCGGTCTGAAGGAGGCCTACGACCTGGGCGCGTCCATCAGCTAGGGGTGCCGTAGGCTACAGCGCCGTGCCCGCTACGGTGGCAGCATAGTGCTTCTGGCTTGACTGCGCTGGTGCCCCCGGCTGCCTTCTTGCTCTTGGAAGGAGCGCAGCCATCATCTGTGATGGGGCAGCTGTTCTCAGATACGGAAGCCGAAGGAACACGGGGGACGGTCCTTTGTGCTAGCATTGCCCGGATATCCCTCAGAGAAAGCGAAGCAGATCATGGCAAGGAATGCACGAGTCCTATCGAAGAGCGGCATCTATCATGTGGTGATGCAGGGGGTCGACCATCACCGCATCTTCGAAGATGAAGAGGATGACTGCAGGTTCCTGGAGATCCTTGCCCAATGCAGGGAGCAAAGCCGGTTCGATATCCTTGCCTATTGCTTGATGGACGATCATATCCATCTGCTCATCAAGACCTACGAAGAACCGCTTGGCGCCCTGATGAAGAGGGTGACCGTCAGATTCGTGCTTTGGTACAACAAGAAGCACGATCGCGTAGGGCGCCTGTTCCATGACCGGTTCAAGAGCGAACCTGTTGATAGCGAGGACTACCTTCTCACGGTGTTCCGCCATATCCTCCAAAACCCTGTGGAGGCGGGCCTTGTGGATGACCCCTGGGCGTATCCGTGGAGCAGCGCGAAGGAGTATCTGGAAGATGCAGGCATATCTGATACGGGACTGGTCCTCTCCCTGATCCCTCCAGGAGAGCTCAAGCGGTTCTTGCAGCAGGAAGCCGATGGGATATGCCTTGATATCCCAGCTGCACCTCCCCGAAGGATGACCGACGAGGAAGCAAGGAGCGTGATCGCAGGCATCTGTGGCTCAGCATTAGTCTCTGACTTCCTGGCGCTTCCTCCCGAGGAACAGCACAGGGCAGTGGTCGAGCTTGCGGGATGCGGAGCTTCCCTGCGTCAGATGAGCCGATTGACCGGCTTGTCCCTCGGCGTCATCCGTGGGCACTTGAGAAGAGGGTGACAAAGGGCTACTCAGGTTCAATGGCAACGGAGAGCGCTTCAGTCTCTTCGGCCCGGGCCTGGCGTGCCTGGATGAGCGGCTTTGTCAGGAAGGCAGCGTACTTGCACACCACGAAGGTCACCATGACTGCCGCGAAGGCCGTCTCAACAGCGCAGAGCGCATCCAGCAGGGGCGGCAAACTCATCCCGGCACCTGCAAAGGCCTCCAAGGAGACCGAAAGCGCCATGGCTGTGATGACGAAGGGGAACGTCATGGCGGCATAGCTGGGGAAGAATCCGTTGCGGATGAATGTGGGCACCTTCGCCAAGACGATGACGAACAGCCCCTGGCCGATGACCAGCAGAGCCGCTATGAACCCGAGGTTGGGTGAGCTGGTCACCGCTAGATAGCCAACGATGGAAAGGCTGGCAGGGGCGGAGTAGATGCAGAACAGCGGTCGAGCCGGATCAGGCACTGGATGCTTCGCATACCGGTAGGTGACCAGGGCGAAGAGCACCGGATAGCAAGCGAATCCCAGCCAGAACAGCAGTTGCCCCAACCACTCCAGTCCGAAGTTCGGAGAGACCACGGCAGCCACGATGATGCCCACATAGCAGATGAAATAGGTGGGGAACACCTGCTCGAGCTTGAATGCGCGGAAGAACCTGCGCGTGAACCACACCATGAGCGAAAGATGGGTTCCTACGGCGCTCACCCAAAGGGCCAGCCCCACCTGGGGGAAAGCAGGGGCGATGTAGCCCGCCAGCTGCATCACGGTCATGAGCAGCGTTGCGGATACGCTGGCGAAGATGGGATTCTTGAAGTCCTCTTTGATCATCTCAGGGTAGGCCACCACCTTGCAGATGAGCAATGCTGCGAAGAGCGCCGAAAGGGCTCCGCACAAGGGCCGCGCCACACCGACCACCGGCATGAGCAGATTGCCCAGGGCAGCCAAGCCCAGCGCTACCCCTGCCGTGGGGATGGGGACGCCCTTGATCAGCTCGTTCATGCGAAACCCTTTCTCTCCGTGCTCTCATCCACGCCGCACCGTTCCGAATGCAGTGCGGTGCAGGACCTTCAGTGGATGCTCCTGCCACCGCTTGGTGTTGGCATCTCGCAACCAGTGGGTGGGATTATGCACGAGGAGCGACGAAATTTGAACTTATGCTTTTTTATGTATCCATAAATCAGTATTATGGATACATCCATGAATGGAAATGCGCAGGAAGGGCGGATCATGCAGGATTTTCGCGTTCAGACGTTCCTCACCGTTTGCCAGACCATGAACTATACAGCGGCGGCGAAGGAGCTGCACATCACCCAACCGGCCGTGTCTCAGCACATCGCATTCCTGGAGAAGGAATACCAGGTGAAGCTCTTCAGGTACCACAAGCGCAAACTGGAGCTCACGAAGGCTGGGTATGTCTTGCGCGATGCCCTTTCCACCCGCGCCCATGACGATCTGCTGCTGCATCGCAAGGTCAAAGCGCTTTGCGATGATACCCGTCAAGACTTGAAGCTGGGAATGACGCTCACGGCGGGGAAGTACATCGCTGCGCGGCCATTGGCCATCTATCTATCAGAGCATCCAGAGGTGAGGGTGACGATCCGCTCAGGAGACACTGCAACGTTGCTGGCATTGCTGGGTGCTGGCGCCATCGATTGCGCCTTCGTCGAAGGCATGTTTGACAGCAACGCCTACGCTTGCGATAGCTTCCGTAGGGAGCGCTTGGTATGCGCGTGCGCTCCTGACCATGCCCTTGGTGGTCATAGGGCTACCATGGAAGACCTCCTAGGCCTTCAGCTCTTCGTGCGTGAGGAAGGGTCTGGTACGCGCGCTGTCTTGGAGCATGCGCTTGCCGAGCGCAATCTCTCCCTGGATGCCTTCGCCGAGGTGTCTGAGGTGGGAAGCCTGGACATCATCAAAGTGCTGGTGGCGGAGGGGCTGGGCATCTCGTTCCTCTATGAAGCGGCCATCCGTCGGCAAGTGGCAGAGAACACGTTGGGGGTCATCCCTCTCAAAGGCAAGCCCATTGAACATGATATCTCCTTCATCCGTCTGAAGGACAGCGCATTCGAACGGGAATTCGTGGCCCTTTTCAAGGCTCTGAGCGTTGCCGAATCGTTACTTTCCCCGGTATAATAGGCTGATTTCGTCATCTTCTCTGCCTTAAGACAAGGGGGATAGCCGAAGTGCCCACGGAAACGAAGACTGCAACGCGCCCATGGGGGCATATCCTGCTTTCCATTCTGCTTGCGATTGCACTGGTCATGCCAGCATTCCCGCTCTCAGCGGTGATCCCGGCCTATGCAGCTCCTGCGCCGGAGGCTACGGGGACGGTTGAGGACGCAGCCGATGAAGCGCTGACGGATGACCCTTCCCTTGCCACCATCCCGCCTGAGCGCATCTCCGCTGTATTGCCCTTAGACGGCAGCACGGTGGATGCCCAAGGCATCATCACTGCCGGTGAGGGTGGCCCCTTGGCTCCTCAGAAGATAGAGGAGACCTGCGGAAATTGCTTGGATGAGGATGGCACGCTGGTGGCAGAGGAGATCGCGCGCCAGGAAGAAGAGGATAGGGCAGCGGAAGAGGCTGTGGCTCAGCTGCCTGAGATCACCGAAGAAGACATCGATGCAGCGGTGAAGCGTGATGAAGAGCGGCAACAGGGTGAAGCTACGCCTGACCCTTCGCTGTCTGATGAAGACCTCATCGTGCACCAGACGGATGCGGAGCAGCCTGCCAGCCAAGCGCTTCGGGCGAAGAATGCATCTGGGGGGGGGGTTGTCCTATTCGGGTGAGACCACCTTGAAGGACGTCCAGTACATGCGCGCGCTGGATGAGGTGGGCGACCTGCGGGAAAGCCTCTATATCGGAGACCCTGGCGAGGAGCTCAACACCGCCAACCGGCTGATCTACGTGAAGATGTACCGCATGCCGGCGCTCTACGCGAAGATGGTTGCGGGACGGCGCACCGAATCGGGCCAGTACATCCTCACCTTGCTGCTCCCCCAATCCCAGGGTGAAGCGCAGAAGACCGTGGACGTGGTGTACGCCCGCTCCGGCGTCACCGATTCGAGCTACGCCCATGCCACGTGGAGCAATGCGGTCAACGACGATACCATCTTCTCCTCCCTCAAGGACGTGCCTGGCTACGATGCCGCCAGGAACAACGCCTACCTGAACGCTTACAAGCTGGCTCCGTTCGCCTCCTTCGAGGACATCGTGAAGTCTGGCAACGCCATCCCTGCGGGCAGCGCTCTGGCCACCAAGACCATCCAGGAGCTGTGGCCGGTGCACGAGGAGCAGGGCATGAAGGTGAGCCTGTTCGAGGGCGAGGAAGCCGGTATCGTGCGCAACTTGGTCTATTACACAGATGGCACTTCGCAGACGTTCGAGCTTGACTATGCGGGCACCCATCAGTTGGCTGCTTCCTACATCATGAAGGACTCGGGCGTGTTGTACCAGCCCGACTTCTGGGTGTTGGGCGAGGGGGCACAACCCGGTATCGAGCGCATCGCTAGCTTCATTCGCTCCAAGACATGGAACGGCTGGCTAGGCACGTTGGACAAACGGGTTGCAGTTCATCGCAGTGTCCGCGATCACTTCGACGTGGACATGCACGAGAACGCCGAGCAAGTGGCGGCTAACCTGGTGTCCAATATCGATTCATGGACGGCCACCGCTTCGGGTGTGCTGGCGTGGAATTCAGTCATCGAAAAGGCCGAGGAAGCCATGCCCACCAGCGCATGGGGTTCCGAGGACATCGAGCTGAAGATGTTCAACCTGCTGTTCTTGTATACCTACTATGAGCGCTTCTTCAACTTCAATATGGGAGGCAGCGAGGAGGTGGGCTTCCAGAGCAACGCCAATGCGTTCTTGGTGTTGGCGTTTCGCGGCAGCGTGATCAGGCAGAACTGCTCGCTGGTGAACATGACCTATACCGTGCGAACCAGCAGCATGCTCACCTTCGCATCGGAGAACAAGTTGTCTTCCACCGTGTTGCGATCGGCGGCATTCCAACCCTTCACCGGTTTCAACGGTGCCGGGCCGTTCGTAGATTTATTGGTGAAGCGTACCTCCAACTTCACGGATACGGCCAACTGGTTCGCAGCGTATATGGATACCATCGCCTACTATCAGGAATATCGGCCCCCTGATGTGGATGACGGCCCGGATGTCAGCAAGATGAAGTGGCGCGGATGGGATCAGGCGAGCCGCTCGGTGTTCCAAGACCAACTGCTGCTGTGGCTGACCATGAAGCCGGGGGCGCAGTACTTCGCATCAACATCTATGCTGATAGCCACCGGCTCTGCCGGCATCTACCTCAATAACGCCGCCGATATGAACGACACGAACCGAGAATGGTTCAAGAAGAAGATAGATGCCGTTTTCGTGGGTGCCTCTTGCTACGCCTCTACCACGGCCGGTATCGTGGGAGTGGACAAAGCGAATCAGATATCCATGCTCAATATCGACCAGAAGTCGTCAAAGCTTGACGGGGGCACCTCGTGGATGGAGCGCGAGAAGCTGTGGGGTAAGAAGCTCTCTGTGGATCCGTACCATAAGGACTTCTCGGATGTGGCAGGAATCTATAACAGCTCGGGTCAGGGCGCTGCGGCCATGACCTTGAACATCAGCCTTGAGAAGAAACGCATCTTCTTTTTGTGCTATGCGGCGCTGAACTGCAGCTGGTCCTACTACTGGTCCCACGAGGTGGCCCATGCTATCGATAACGATGTGTTCTTGGGTGGGGATCGCCGCGGCATCAACAACACCGAGGATTACACCGACGGCCTTCTGACCCAGAGCCACGGTTCCCTATCACCCGTGCTTAATCTCAGCTTCGACTATGCGAAGTCTGCTGATATCTTGGCCAATCTGACCCGTGAGCGCATCTCGTCCAAGGAGAAGCTGGACGATTATTACAACAAGCTCTACACCACGGTGGATGTACTTGATTACGCAGCTCTGCAGGCGTTTTTGCATCTTGACAAAGATGAGCAGAACGCCGTGGCATCTCAGGTACGCTACGACGGGCAGAACGGCAACAGTGCTCTAGACACCGGTGCTACGGCGACCATCCTGCGCTCGCGCAATGACGTGCTTGCGGGCTACGACGGCACGGCTGCCACGGCGCCGTTGAACCTGCAGGCGTTCAACGACGGCAGCAAGAAGTTCGAAACCGTTGAAGAGGTCTACGACAATCAGATATTCCTGCGACCGGGCATCCCTGAGAGCGGCAGCACTGTATGGCTGTGGGCTAATTATGTATCAGATGACCTGCGCGGCGTGTGGTGGCACCCCATCCACTGCAACGGAAATCGACCCGATTCGCGCTCGTTCAAGCTGGAGATGTACCGCATGATGGGCACGACCGGATTGGACGGTTTCGCCGAGTTCGGGCGCAATGGAGGCGGCGGCGACCTGTACAAGCTGAACAAGATCACCGGAGCTGATTCGTTCAAGGAATGGCAGCTGGGCAAATGGGCTGCCATCGAAGCCAATAAGGACAACCTCTCCTACTGCGATCTGGATGCTTTGGTGGATAAGTTCGAGGCAGCTCTGAAGACTGATGCCGGGAAGGGGGATCGCAACCTCACTCAGATGCATGCGCTGCGTGTGCGCATGCTGTACCTCACCAAGCATCTGACCGATGACTTCCGCTATGGGGTATATGACAACCAAGCACCCGTGAAGCACATCAAGACGGCTGAGGATCTGATGGCCATCGTGGATGACCCCTTCGGCAACTATGTGCTTGACAACGACGTATGCGTTGATAGCGTGACGGCTCAGGCAGTCAATAGCAGCCTGATCAACACGGTGTTCTTCGGTAAGCTAGACGGCCAGGGGCACAGGATATATGCAGCGGAGGACGTGATGCCCTACATCTTCGCGGGCACCAAACAGGCCTATGTGAAGGACTTGGTGCTGGGCGGCTCGGGCAGCGCGAGTCCCGCGAAGACGACGAGCAACAGCGAATACGAGAACATCACGTGTGAGAAGTTCGTGCGCAATATCCGCTCGGTCGAGGACTTCGTGCGTATCAACGACGACTTGCGCATGGGCGTGGATACGTTCAACCTGCTGGCTGACCTTGACTTCACGGAATGGTCTGCTGCCAACGCAGCTGCTGACACCAAGCAGCTTTCTGTGGTCACCCAGCTCATGGCTGGGACCATGGATCAGCGCAAGAGCTTCGCAGGCAACGGGCATAGGGTCACGGGGCTTTCTGGTGCGGCGCTCTTCGACAAGGTGGTCTTCACCGACGTCACTGACCTGGATATCAGCAATTGCAACAACATGCAGGACGCTGCAAGCGGTGATGCTGTGGCTCTCATCGCACGGCGGAGCGCTAAGAACCTCTTCGAAGACATCTACATGGATACCGTGTCAGCCCAAGGCCGCTACCGCATCGGCTTCATCACGGGAGACGACGGTGGCATCAATGCGGCGGGTGGGGAAGGCCGCATTGGCGGTTCGCAGTTCCGCCGCATCCAGGTGACCAATGGCAAGCTCTGGATGGGGAATAGCAGCGTTGCGGGTAAATGCTGCTATGCCGGGTTCATCACGGGACGGGTGGTGGAAAGCGAGTTGCAGGATATCTTCGTGCAGGGAGACTTGGCCTCCTGCGGTATGTCGAGCGGCGGTGTGCTAGGTGCCATCACGCGCTCGGCAAAGCTGGACCGCTGTGTGTCGAAAGTGAACCTGTCCTCTACCCATAACGGCAACAACGGCATCGTGCTGGGTGATATAGAGAATGTGGGCAACAACGCCTATATCCCCGAGAACACCAATATCTCCCATTGCTTCGGTCTGGGGGTGGCCGGCGCCAACGTGGGGCGCCTGGCGAAGATGACCGCCCCGGCTGGGGAAGCCTTCATCAACTGTTACGAGGACATCATGGCGGGGCGGTTTGGCGTGGGCGTGACGATGACGAATAATGAAGAGGCAGACGTTTCTTGGGCACGCACTGACCTGAAGATACTCCGCGACGTCAGCAACAACGTGGTGAAGGAGAATGACTACACCGTTCCCAATCTGAGGAACAACGAGCACCTCTATGAAGATGCCGGATTCGCGGCCGATGTCTGGGAGTATGACCCTTCCATCAAGGTGGGCTATCCCATGCTGCGGTTCGTAGGTGACAGGAACACGTTCTTCGATTATGACATGGATTTCAAGATCGATTACAAGAACGAGCAGCTGGTGTTCTGGGGCAGCAGCTTCGACCGGACGAAGGTCAGGATCAACAACCTTCCTTACCAATATCTGGTTGATATCCCGCAATCGAACATCTCGAAAGGCGATTGGGCGGATGCGTATTTCTATTCGGGTACGGCTCCGTTCAGGCAGATGACCAATGAAGCCGACACGATCAACCTTTCGAACATCATCGAATATAGCAAGTTCGAATATGAGGAGACCGACTGGAAGGGTACGCGTACGGTAAGCCTCTATTACGACGTACGCGATTCGGGGAAGCCCGTCAGCTTCGAGAAATCCGTTGAGCTGCCGCCACGGCTCCAGAATCCCTATGCTGACTGTCTCCGTGGCGTGCGGGCTGATTCTACTGGTCAGGGGGCCATCCGCTTGGTATCCGTTGCTTCCTATGACGTAGCATCCAAGTTGGAGTACCGCAAGGTGCGCGATGTGCCTGCGCCCGACGCTTCTGATGGGACGGATGCTCCTGATCCAGGGCCGTGGATCCCTATGGCTTCCGTTTCCACCAAGGTGGCTCCTGGTGTGTACGAGGTGCGTGCGGCCAGCACTGACAGTTCCTTCGCCTCCTACCCCACAGAGGTCACGGTAGACCCCTACGATGAATCTCTGGTCACCTTCGATCTGGTGCTGGATGCGAATGGTGGCAGTTGGGTTGATGACTATGACGTGCCTGACACGTACCACAGCGAGCATGCCATCACGCTTCCCACCAACGCTGACATATACCGCAATGGCTATACCTTCGACGGCTGGTTCTATAAGGATGATGCGGGCAACTTCACCGGTCAGGCGGTGACGGAGATCCCTGACGGGAAGACTGGCGCCCAAGACCTCTATGCCAAGTGGACGCCCTTGACCTATTCGGTGCAGTTGGATCTGAATGGCGGTTCGCTCGTTGATCCGCTGACGAACATCACGCGCTACACCGCAGGCTCTGAGATATCCCTTCCTGCCGTTACGCGCAATCATCGCACGTTCGCAGGCTGGTATGACAATGAGGCCTGCGAAGGCGATCCGGTGGAGGCTATCACTGCTGCAGATTGGGGCGACAAGCACTTCTGGGCGAAATGGGAGGCCATCACCTATAGCGTCACCCTCTATCCCGAAGAAGGGACGTTCGCGGAGGGCGTTGCTGACACCTTCACCTATGAGTCGGGCGTGGGTGCGCCCTTACCTGGTGCGGATGACATCTGGCGTGAGGGTTATGTCTTCGCTGGCTGGTATGAGAACGAATCCTATCGAGAGGGTGCTGTAGAGGCCATCACGGGGATGGACACGGGTGACAAGGAATACTGGGCCCGGTGGACACCGGCAACCTATGAGGTGACGCTGGCGCTCAACAAGGGCAAGCTGGTGGTGGGCGAATCGGACCTGCATTCTTATCAATACGGGACAGGGGCTACGTTGCCTCAGGCTGAGCGCTTGGGCTATGACTTCGGCGGTTGGTATGCTGACCCTGGGTTCACGGGCGCTGCTGTGAAGGCCATTCAGGCGGACGAGACGGGCCCGCGGCAGTTCTGGGCGAAATGGGACCCCATCACCTATGACGTGACCTACATCATGGGCACTGATGAGGCAGGCAATGCTCCCCCGGCCAACATCAACCTAGACAGCTTCGAAACCTACACGACGGGGACCACCTTCGCGCTTCCCGGCGCCGATGTGATGGTGTGGGCAGATCATTCCTTTGCCGGATGGTATGAGGAAGAGGATTTCTCAGGAACGCCGCTGACAGAGATCAGCGCTGAGCGCTATGGCGAAGTGATCCTGTACGCAAGGTGGATAGGGCGGGCTTGCGTGCTCTCCTTCTACACCAACGGGGGCACCTTTGAGACCGAGCCTCAGAGGGTCTATTCGTTCGAAGACGGCGTTGAGGCAGGAGATGTGGTCACGCTTCCTGATGAGACGGCTCTCGGGCGCGCGGGCTATACCTTCGAAGGCTGGTATGCTGATGCTGCTTGCTCAGGAGATCCGCTGACCACCGTCCAGCTGGTGCAGGGAGGCATCAACCTCTACGCGAAGTGGTCTGTCCAAGACTATGAGATCCGCTATGAGCTGAATGGGGGAGCATGGGCTGATGGCTATAGGCCCACTACCTCTTATACGGTGGAATCGGGAGATGTGCTGTTGCCTGCAGGCAGTTCAGTGGTGCGCGAGGGCCATACGTTCTTGGGATGGTATGAGGATGAGGGCTTAGAAGGAAGCCCTGTCACAGCCATAGCAGGCGGTACGACGGGTGATAAGACGCTCTATGCCAAGTGGCAGGATGACAGCACCGTTCCGCTTCCAGAGCTGGAGATATCCTCCTTGGCTTTCGCAAGCTTCGGGGTAGAGCCCATCTCATGGAATGATGCAGGCTATGGGCGCATAGAGATGCCCCGGGATAAGATGCCGAAGACCGGGGATGATTTCAAGATACAGACGCCTAACGGTGTGTACGTTCATTCCATCACAAAGCTGGAGCGCACCTACCTGCACCCGCTTGCGATGCTCGTGCGCATCGTTGATCGGGATGCGGCGGTTCCGGATATGTGGGCTATCGAACTCAGGCGCTTGGCCAACGCCGAAGACCCGGCTGCGCGGAAGGTCTATACCCTTGAGATAGTCCCGTTGGATGAGACCGATCCCGATAACCCAGATAACCCCGATAATCCTGACAACCCAGATGATCCTGACGATCCTGACGATCCTGACAATCCAGATGATCCTGACAACCCTGGCAAACCCGACACGCCTGACAAGCCCGGTGGTTCGGATGGCCCAGACGGGCCTGGGACGCCAACGAGGCCGAATACGCCGGATGTGGGAGATACGCCGAATGGAGGATCAGGCAGTCCTGATGGTGGCGATGACTCTGGGTCAAGGGATTCGGGTGCATCGGATGATGACCCTGCTCTGGCTCAGACAGGAGACGATACGGGAGCACCTCTTATGTTGCTGGGCCTGGTAGGCTTGCTTTCTACTCTCCTGGTTGCTCTTTCCGTGCGGCGTGTCAGAAAGGGAGATGCGTAAGCTAGCGTTCCACGGGTAGGCCTTGCGAGCCCCAGTCATCCATGCTGCCGGAATACAGCTCTATGTCTGAGTACCCGTCTTTTGCCAGCGTATCGGCGGCAAGGCCTGCGTGATAGCCTGTTTGGCAATAGAGGACCACATCATCTTCGGGTTGCACGCCCGCGGCTTTGACGGCGGCCACCAGGTCATCATCGGGGACCATGGATCCGTCTGCAGGGTTTACGAGCGGTACGTTCACGGCACCGGGAATATGACCTTCGTCATACATGAAGGCGGGGCGCACATCTACCAAAGTGACCTGTTCATCCTGGGCCTGCTGAACGCGACGGCTGCCAATGGTCTGGATGGGGTTCGTGGTATTCGTCATGGGGTGCTCCTGTCAGAGAAGATGCCAATGCTTCCTTGGATGCTACTGGGTGAGAATGCCGCTCCAAGGAGAAGCCCAGAGATGTTCGTTGCCCGATCTCATTCTGTCACTCCGTTGACGAAAGAAAGGGGTGCCGTATGCCTGGGCGAATGCGCCACTGAGCGTTCCCTATGCTACGAGGATGTTACAGAATGGCTCTGATGCCCCTGGCTCACGTACTGTTGCATGCACGGGCGTCCTAGGGCGCCCAACACGAGAACCCCCAACCACAAGGAGGTCCCCATGGAGATCAAGAACGTCACGGTAGCCGGTGGAGGTGTGCTGGGCAGCCAGATAGCGTTGCAAAGCGCCTATAAGGGTTTCCCTGTTACCCTATGGCTGCGCAGCGAAGGCTCCATAGAGCGCACGCGTCCGAAGCTGGAGCGTTTGCGTGGCATCTACAAGCAGACTTTGGCCGCCCTCAAGACGGATCCGCGCGCGTTCTGTCCCGGTCTTACCAGTTCACCGGATGTGCCTGCAGACAAGCTGGATGAGTTGATAGCCCAGGTGGATGCTGCCTTCGATAGCTTGGTGCTGACCACCAGCTATGAGGAAGCCTTCGGAGACGCTGATCTGGTCATCGAGGCCATTGCTGAGGTCATGGATGAGAAGGACGCCTTCTATACCGCCATCAAGGGCCTGCTGCCTGACCATGCCATCCTGTGCACCAATTCTTCCACGCTGCTGCCCAGTGCCATGGCGGGCTTCACCGGACGGCCGGATAGGTTCTTGGCGCTGCACTTCGCCAACAACATCTGGAAGCAGAATACAGCCGAGGTCATGGGCACTGCCGAGACCAGCTCAGAGTCGTATCAGGCTGTGGTGGATTTCGCGAAGGCCATAGCCATGGTGCCCCTGGAGCTGAAGAAGGAGCAGCCGGGCTATCTGTTGAACAGCATGCTGGTGCCGTTCCTGAACGCCGCTGAGGCGCTGCTGGCCAACGAGGTGGCTGATTTCGAGACCATAGACAAGGCGTGGACATTGGGCACGGGCGCGCCGCTGGGCCCCTTCCGCATCTTGGATATCGTGGGACTGACTACGGCCTACAATATCGTGGCTGCAAGCCCGGGCGCCCAAGAGCCTGGTAGCACCGCTGCCCGCATCGCGGAGATGCTCAAAGCCCGCATCGATGAGGGCAAGACGGGCATCAATGCTGGTGAGGGCTTCTACAAGTACGACTAGGGGCTAGTCCAGCCGAGCGTGGGCACCCCGTACGGCCTGCAGTGGACGGCTGCTGTCAGCATCGCCGCAGATGCGGTCCCACGCGTAGGTGGCGAAGGGGAAGAACGCGCAGCCGCCCAAGAGGAGGCTGCCTAGGATGTCAGTGGGCCAGTGGGCGCCCAGGTAGATGCGGGTGAAGGCGATGAGAAGGGGCCATATCACGGCCACAGCCGCCAGCATTACCTTGGCGCTGCGCGGCATGGCGGGGTGCGTGCGCACCACCACGTACAGCGCGAAGGCCACGATGGCGATGGCCGCGAAGGTATGGCCTGAAGGGAACGAGGCGTCGTTGGGGAACTCGATCAGGTTCATGCCCAAAGGCCGCGTGCGGTCAACTACGAATTTCGCCACGGCCACCACGGCCTCGCCTGCAACGACGCAGCCCGCATAGGTCAGCGCCTGGCGCCTCCCTATGCGCACCCACAGGTAGATGGTGAAAGCGCCCGCTAACACGATGGACACCTTCGTGCCGGAGACGTGCGTGAGGGCAGTGAGGGCTGCGGTGGCGTTGTCATTGCGCAGGGGGAACACCCACGACTGCATCCATGCATCGAACGCGCCCACAAAGGGAGCGCCCATCACCACGGCCGTTGCCAACCCTATGAAGAGGGCCAGCCCCACTCCACCTGCTATCAGGCGCCAGTTCTGCATGGCTGCTTCCTTTCCTGTGCGGCCAGCCTTGGGTTGCCGACCCGGTTTGCCTTCACAGTATACCGTTGGTGCTATGGGGTTCCTGGCTCAACGCGGTGATGTGATCGAGCACGATCTGCTGGGCCAGACGGCGCCGGGGACTTATCAGCGACGGTCATTGCACGTTCTCGTGACGTTCTTCCTTCAAACCTCCTTTGTTGCAGTGCTGCCTACGGAAGGGATGTCTATCCTGGGCAGGACGTTGTTTTCGGATCGGGGGACAGCGCTCTTCGTTTCCGATCCGGGCTTGGAAGGTGGGAGGCTGGGATGAAGAACGTTCTGTTCGTCTGTGGGTCGCTGCGGAAACGGTCGCTGAACCGGCAGGCAGGGGAATACGTGCGCGGTCTTCTACCTGATGCGGTGTGCGTGGACTGGCTTGATTACACGGATCTGCCCTTCATGAACCAGGATGTGGAATTCCCCACACCGGCACCTGTGCAGCGCGTGCGTGACGCAGTAGCTGGAGCTGACGCGCTTTGGGTGTTCTCGCCTGAATACAACCATGGTATCCCCGGCGTGCTGAAGAACTGCCTTGACTGGCTGTCGCGTCCCGTGGTTCCCGGAGCGAATGAGACGGTGCTCAAGGGCAAGCCTGTGCTGTACAGTTGCGCTGGAGGCGGCTCCAAGGCACGCTTCTGCGCAGCTGCTTTGGCCGAGGTGCTGTCGTTCGTCCAGGCCGACGTAGCGGAGACGGTCCATGTTCAGGTGGCTCTTGATCGGCACGACTTCACCACCGATGAGCTGGAGCTTTCTTCTGAAGAGAAGGCTGCTCTCGCCATGCAGGCTCAGCTGCTCCTGGCGAAACTTGGCCTGTAAGCTACGGTGTAAGCTGGTGCGTCTTCGGCTTGGCTCTGGCCTGGCATCCACAGGGCGCTTTCGTCAGCGATGTGCGTTCGACTCCCTTTGCTCCTGAGCACGATTCCCTTATCGAGGGTTTTCTGTGTGCGCATGGTACCCTTTGCGGAGAGCGAATGGGTGCGGGTTGGCCTAAGGGGCACGCATCTATCATGCAGGCGAAGGCTACAGGGCATGGACGCTTGCTAGGGAAAGGGCTGACGATGGGAAGTCTTCTGACGCGTAAGGCTGTCATGGCGGACATGGATGCTGTCATGGATTTCTACTACAACATGATCGAGGAGATGAAGGGCACTGACTTCGACATCCTATGGCAGCATGACAAGCATCCCAGTGACGCTCACCTGCGCGAGGCTGTAGAACGCGGGCATATGTTCATCGGCGTGGCCGATGACGGCAATATCGCCACCGCGCTGGTCGTCAACCACGACCGGGCGCCCGGGTATGAACGCGTGCCTTGGAGGGTGAATGCGCCCTTGGACGAATTGGGCATCGTACATTCAGTAGCCACGCGTCCTGCCTACCACGGGCGGGGCTATGCCGCTGCGCTCATGGAGTTCGTCATCAGTGCTTCGCGTGAGGAAGGCCTGCGGGCGCTTCAGCTTGATACATTCGTTGACAATGTGCGCTCCCATGGCCTCTATGGCAAGTTGGGGTTCATCAACCATGGGCCGCATCCCGTGTATTACGACGACCTTGGCACCGTGGATCTTGATATGTTCGAATACATCTTGTAGGTATGCTGCGGTCAGAGGATGGGAAGAGTCGTTCCCGCTGCCTCAGATGTAGCCTAGCATCCATCCTGCATATAGATGATTTCAATTCAAACTGAAATTCTATTCATTTGTAGGATAGAATTCAGTTAGAACTTAAGTTTCATTTCTCGATAAGAGAGAGGTGTCTATGGAGCCCATCCGTCGTCCGCGTTACGAGGAACCCCTTCTCAAGTACCTCAATCTTCCGGAGATCAAGATCCTCAAGGGTGTTCGCAGGTGCGGCAAGTCCACCTTATTGACCATGCTGAAGAACAGCATCCTTGAGCGCGGGGTGCCCAAAGCGCAAGTGTTCTATCGCTCCTTCGACGAGTACGAGGTGCCCATAGGGGCCGACGCTGCGTGGCTGAAAGCACAATTGGACGAATGGCTGGTGCGAGTGGTCGAGGGTGAGCCGCTCTATGTGCTCTTGGATGAGGTGCAGACCATAAAAGATTGGGAGGACGTGGTTCGTCGGCTGTACAAAAGACCGCGGACGCAGGTGGTCCTTACGGGATCGAATGCGCACCTGCTCTCATCAGACCTGGCGACCCATATTTCCGGACGTTACATCGAGCTGGATGTCATGCCGTTGCAGTTCGACGAGTATCGCACGTTCTGCGACGCATGCGGGTGGTCGTTCGCAAGCGATGCCGCCATGTTCGAGGCGTTCCTTGCCTATGGCGGCATGCCGGGGCTATTCCAGTTCGACCAAGATGACCTCTTCGGCAAAGAGAAGATGCTCTCGGGTATCTTCGATACGGTGGTCATGAACGACGTTGCTCTCCGCACTAGCGTGTCTGACTTCGACCTGCTGTCGAAGCTCATCAGGTATGTGTTCTCAACCTCGGGTAACCTTTTCTCCACGAAGAAGGTGGCCGATGCCCTCTCTGCGGCAGGGAAGAAGACGGCATCTGAAACGGTGGAGTCGTACCTTACGGCCCTGAGGGATGCGCTCGTGCTCAGCGAATGCGAGCAGTTCGGCCTGGCCGGAAAGGACATCCTTCGTCCCCAGCGGAAGTTCTACCCCATCGACAACGGGCTGCGTAACCTGACGAGCGGTTTTCAGTCTGCCGCTGATGCCGGGTTCAAGCTAGAATGCTTGGTCTACAACCAACTTCGCGCCAGGGGATATGATGTGAAGGTTGGGTTGCTTCTAAAGGGAGAGGTGGATTTCGTGGCAGTGAGGGGCACCGAGCGCTCCTATTACCAAGTGGCGCTTTCGGTCGTGGACGATGGGGTCCTGGAACGCGAGAAGGCATCGCTTGAGGCCATTGATGATTCTTTTCCGAAGACCATCCTCACCTTGGACGGCCTTCGCTCCGGATGCACCGAGACGGGCATCCGGATAGAAAGCGTTCTAAAGTGGTGCGAACAGTAGGCAGCGCCTTCCTTTCCCGAACAGGATCCCCCGCTACGTGCAAGGTTCTTGGATGAGATTATATGATCACGTCTTCAATACGTTGCATCCCAGCGGTTCTGTCGTTGCTAATCCGATGTGTTTAAGATTACCTTCAATGGTAGGCATCGAAGGGAGTCAGTATGGACATTGCGCTGGTCGAAGACCGTACGCCAGAGCTGCTAGAGCAGCTCACGGCTCTATGGCGCAGGTCAGTGGAAGCTACCCATGGGTTCTTGACGCTAGCTGATATCGATCGCATCGGCGGCTACGTCCCCGAGGCTATCAGCTCTGTAGGAACGCTTGCCGTGGCCCGCGCGGAAGATGGTGCGCTTCTGGGGTTCGCGGGCGTGCAGGACGGCACGCTGGAGATGCTGTTCGTGGATGACGCATGCCGCGGCCAGGGGGCGGGAAGCGCCCTGTTGGACTTCGCCGTGCGTGAACTGGGCGCGCGTCGGTTGGAGGTCAACGAGCAGAACCCGCAGGCTGCTGGGTTCTATGAGCATTGCGGCTGGCGCGTGACGGGCCGCCGCGAGACCGATGACATGGGTGAGCCCTTCCCGCTGCTGCAGATGGAGCTCTAGACGTCGTAGATCCTAGAGATCTGCCTCTGCGTACTCAATACCCTGCGGCTTGTACGCCTTCAGGAATTCCTTAGGAGTGAGTGCTGCGACGGGGGAGCAGACGAAGTCCTTCTTATTGCGCGTGAGGATGAGATCAACGCCTTCGCGTTGAGCGCTGTAGGCAAGCAGCGCGTCTTCGTAGTCTGCCATAGGGCTGGCGCTGGCCCGCTTGCAGTCAGAGCCAGTATTGTCTATCAGCTCGAACAGATCGAGTGCTTTGTTGGTGATGCTGCGGGCGTTCTTCCTGTCTGCGACGCCGCGCGCATGCAGCAGATAGCAGACATCAGTGGTGGAGGAAACCGAAAGACAGGGGATGAAGCCTCGCAGCAAGGCAACGTCGTAGGCGCAGTACGAGTCAAAGAAGTCAGCTGACTTCCCGAAGATGTCGAATGCGATGCAGGTATCGAAGAGGATCTTCATGGCGCTTACTACTGGATATCGGCTAAGCGTTCGGCCCGAAGGCTTTCGACGGTTTCGCCGGACTTGAGCGGGGCTATACCTACGAGATCCCGCATAGCAGCACGCTTTTCTTCGGTGGACAGCGCGCGAGAGCCTCCGACGCAGCATTCGGGAACCATCTGACTGTCTTCCATGTGACGATAGAGGGAGCGGATGGCATCTGAGGCGTTCGTTCCCGCGCGGGCGAGGACACTGTCCCCTTCGATTTTGAGCGAACGGTCCATCCGGACGTTCAGCATAGCTGTTGCAGCCATGATCTTCCCTCCTAACTATGCTTAGATCCTAGCACATTGCTTTACGTAAAGCAATGTGCAGATGGAGCTCTAGATCTCCCCATTACGGTCCATAAGAGAGCGTCTTTTTGGGTTCGGTGTCAGCCGGAGGTAAGCTTATAGGCCAAGATGCCTAGGAGCGCGCCTGCCCCTGCACCCAGAAGGAACTTCGCCGCTGACGTCAGGAGAGGGTGTGACCGCGCGAATCCCTCATCACCGCCATCGACGGCTTCTTTGTCCTCAACGAAGGCGACTATCTCACGGTACGTCACCAGGTCGTGCTTCTTCTTGAGGCGCTCAGCCGCAATGGCGCATCCCAGGCAGATGGCCCACAGGGGCACGAAGACGGCCGCTCCCGCCACATTCCCTTCAGTCAGGTTCCCGATGTCCACCGGATCAGACAAAGCTACGGAGAATCCAGCGAAGAACACGATGGCAAGCACCACTGAGATGACCATCACCCACGAAAGCCAGCGGAGCTTCTGCGCGTCATCATGGACGATGCGCTTCATGGCCTCTGCATCGCCGCCGATGAGCTCACCGGCGGGCGTATCGAATAGTTGGCTGAGAAGGAGTAAGCTCTCAACATCCGGGTAGGTGCGATCCGTTTCCCAGTTGGAGATGGTCTGGCGGGATACGAAGATGGCCTTCGCGAGTTCCTCCGGGGACATGCCCTTCTCTGTGCGACGCTTGCGGATCTGCTCAGCAAGCTTCACGGTCCGCGCCTTTCCATATAGGCGCGTCAGACCGTCCCTCGGTGCCTTGCAGCGCCATGCGCCTTTCCAGTTCCTTGAATCGTTGGTCGGACTTGATGGTGATGTGCACGATAGCAGCGCATTGGATGACGCATGCGATAGCCAGGAGCAATATCAGGATGGTAATGGCGTTCATTGACAGCATGGGGGTGCCTTTCTCTTCTGACCGTCAGCTGATCGGCACGGAACGCGATGCCGACAGGATGAGGGAAGATAGTAGCATCGCTTCTGGGGAAAAGAGTCGGATCAGGGACAGAATGGCCCTGTCAAAATCCTTTGACAGGGGCTCTGAGCTGGTGTTCCGTTCTCAGCTGAATATCCCACCAAGCTTGTGGCAGACCGCGCTTGCTCCTCAAAGGGGGATGAGATTTCTCTAGGATAGAGTCTCTTTGTACTTCTGTAGGCTATCGTTGAGCCTTTTGGCTTTGCGACGATAAAGGCCTGTGAAGAGCACGGTCATGATCGCGAGGATGATCAGATAGATCACCGTGAAGCTCACCCATGCGCCGATACTATCTGCGGGGAACCAATCGAAGCCAATGGCGAAGAGGGAAAGAATCAGGTAGAGGCTCAAGCCGAATAGGCCGATACGCGGGCCATAGGCCATAGACCTGAACACGAGCGGTGTGAAGAACACGATCTGTAAGAGGCATGCTATAAGCATGGCCCCCGCGATCATCCAGCAATAGGCTATGCCCCCTTTCGCCTGATCATCGGCGAATATCATGCCAGCCGCCATGCTGAACAGCATGAAGAGGGTGAACGCGATGCAGAAGTTCATACACAGTTGTTGAAAGTATGCACTGCCGGTGCTCTGTTCCCGATCGGTCATTCGCTTTTCCATGGCAACTCCTTACCCTACGCCTAGGAGCTTCTTGATCTTCCGAGCATATTTCCTTGATATGAGGATGCTCTCATCGTTGCTGATCGTGGCCAGCAGCCTCCCGCCCACATAGGGTTGCAAGCTGGCGATATGGCAGAGGTTCACCAGGCAGCCTTTTGCCACGCGGGTGAACCCACAATCTGAGAGCCGGTCTTCCATCTCATAGAGCTTCAGGCGAACCTCGAGAACGGCCTTACGGGTATAGGCGAAGGCCTTCCCGTCAACGCTTTCGATGTAGAGGACCTCGCTCGCGGGAAGAAGGACGGTCTTCCCATCACTCATGGCAACGATGCGGCGATCGTGCATGCGTAAGCTTGAGATGAGTGATTCCATATCGCTATCCATCTCAGCACAGCGGATGAGCACTTCCGGCTCGGTCAGCGAATCATCTATGTCCACCGTTAACTTCATGGGGCTGAGTATAAGCAGGTCTGCGTCTGTGGTCCTTCGGTTGAACGCAAGATGCGCTCTGACCTGACCGAAATGCACAGACCGTGTTAGGGTGCGGCTAAATGGCACATCATCAGGTGCCCCCTGTCGCAGTGGCGTCATTCTCATATATATTCCGTTGAATTGGAAATTACCGGCCTATTAACCTATAATTTTCCATTGCAATGGATTTTATGAAAGGGAGTCATATGGATCGACGACGACCGATCCCCCGTCCGGCTTATGACGGTAAGCTGGAGAAGAGTCTCGGTTCGCCCAACATCAAGGTGCTCACGGGGATACGCCGCTGCGGGAAGTCGACATTGCTTTCAATGCTTGTTGCGCGCATGGAAGCACAGGGATTTCCGTCGAGCAACATCTTCTATCGCAAGTTCGATCAATTCGGAATGCCGGTCAATCCCGATGCCGAATGGCTTTTGTCTGAGTTGATCGAGGCCCGGAGACATGCTGATCCTGCTCTCTCGTTCCGTGTCTTCCTCGATGAAGTGCAAGAGGTGCATGGGTGGGAGAAGGTGGTACGCCAACTCCATACCGATAGAGCATGCGACGTGTTCATAACCGGCTCAAATGCCTACGTTCTCTCTTCTGATCTGTCGACGTTCTTAGCTGGTCGATATGAGCGCATCGACGTGTACCCCTTATCGTTTCGCGAGTATTGCGATTTTTCTCAGGTGTATGCAACGTCACTTCGGGAGGATGAGCGCTTCCGTAGCTATGCGACCTTTGGGGGGATGCCCGGATTGTTCGAGCTACCGTCGCTTGACGAGCAGAGCATCGGTGATGAATTGAGCACCCTGTTCGATGCGATCATCTTGAATGATGTCGCACGACGTGCCTCTATCAGCGACATGGATCTTCTGACAAAGCTCATACGGTATGCCTACTCCACCTCAGGCTCGCTCTTTTCGACTAAGAAGATATCTGATGCTCTCACCAGCATGGGGCGCAAGGTGAAACCGGAAACCGTCGACAATTACCTCGCGACTCTCTTCCGTGCGTTCGCACTCTATGAATGCGAGCAAGAAGGCCTTGCTGGTAAGCGGGTGCTCAGGCCATTGCGCAAGCTCTATCCGGCAGATACCGGGTTTCGAAACTTGCCGAACGGCTTCAATGGGTCTGATATCGGATACCAGCTTGAGAACATCGTGTTCATGGAACTCGTGCGGCGTGGATTCACACCCTTTGTTGGAGCATTGCAGAACTCTGAGATAGATTTCGTGGCGAAGAGGGGAGATGACCGTCTATATATCCAGGTGACGGCATCCCTGCTTGATGAGGACGTTTATCAACGCGAGCTTGCTCCTCTGAAAACGGTGAGCGATTCCTTTCCCAAGATGATACTGACGCTTGATGGCTGGCGAGAGGGCGTTACGGATTCCGGGATTCGTATCCAGAGATTGGAAGATTGGCTGCTCGCTTCGTGAGAGCTCTAGTCAGAAAAGGCAGCGATGAGGATCAAGATATCTCAGTCGGGCGATGAAGCTGCCTTGCGCACTATTTGGAATGGCGAGGGCATCACCAGGGGTATCTGGGTATTCCATTACCTAGCTTGAGGTAAACGGGTCCTCTGTTCATGCTCAGGGGCAGCTCTTTGGTTGACCCTGAGCATGACCGAGAGGCTATTCGGCACCCCAGCCGAACCCTTGACCGCCGTTCGGGAAGGGTTGTCCGAAGCCAGCAGCGTGGCCTGGGAAGGGCGGCATAACATCTCTACCAGGGAAGGGCACGTTGTTGCCCATGCCGGGGAAGGAACCCATGAACGCCCTGCGGTCGTCATCCGAGCCCATGAAGCTGGCTACGGCTTCCTGACGGCGCTCCCATTCCTCCTGGAGCTCGCTCCAACGCTCTTCGCCCAAAGCCTCCTTCGCGTTCGCGATCATCTTGTCCAAGATGATGTTGAGCTGGTCGAGCTCTTCCTGGGAGAGCCCTGCAAGCAGGTCGAAGCCGATGGCGCCTTCCACCTCCGCTGCCTTGCCCGCTTTGGTGAGATAGACGAGCATCACGCGCTTGTCCGACTCGGACGGCCTGCGCTCCACCAGGCCTGCTGCTTCCAGCTTCGCGAGGATCTCATTCATGGAAGAGACGCGCACCCCGGTCACGGACGCAAGCTCCTTGGTGCTGAGGCCGTCTTTGATCTTCAGCATGGCAAGGACGCGCCCCTTGCCCCTCGTCGGGTCGAAGCGGTTCCGCGGGCCTCTTCCGGGACGGCGTGCCGCCCCAGCGAGTTGCCAGACGATCATGAGCTTCTCGGCCAGCGTTTCCTTGGTTGCTTCCATGGTGTCTCCTATCTTTCTAATGGTACCTGCTGATTTTTCCATCATAAATATAACAGGTACCTGCACAACGTGCAAGCACTTTTTTCAGGTACCGTAAGAAAATACGGAACCGACTCGGAAGCGTTTGTGTCCATTTATGTCTGACAGCGAGGAATACCCGTTCAGGTGCTTGTCTAGTTGAAATGCATTGAGGCGCCTCCAGGGGCAACCGCCAGTAATTTCAATGCTGAGTCGTGCTTTTTAACCGACTTTCGGGGATGTGCTGCGCCGACCTTGTCTGGCACCGTGCCGGAAAGGCAGAGGCACGAGGGGAGGAGGAAGAAGCTTCCGCCAGTCAACGGAAACCAAAGAAGGAGGCAAGCTGTGTACACACGAAAGTATCTTGTATGGTTCAATTTGTTCTTCTGCATCTTCATGAGCGCCGTGTTCGGCGTTTGCATGCCGCTGGGGTCGGGAGCCCCCACGGTGCCGCTTTTGGGTCCCAACGGGTTCTTGGTCATGTTCCTGATCGGGTTCGTGGTGTCCATGCTCGTGGCCAACATCCTGCCCTTGGGCAAGTGGGGCGCGGGCCTGGCTATGAAGTACGGGGCGAGGCCCGGATCGCTCGGCCTCAACCTGTTGTCCGCCATCAATATCGGCTTCATGATGCTGATGGTGATGGCATTCACCATGATCGCCTACAATACCGGATTCGGCGTCACGCCGGACAATCCGGCCGGGCTCACGCTTTTCGATCGCTTCGTCAACGGGATGATTCAGTTCACGCCCCTGGTGCTACTGGTGGTGTTCTTCCTGTATCCAATCTGCACCGCTCTTGCCGAGGCTATCGTGAAGCCGCAGGACCGGTTCGTCTGCGCCCCGCCCGCTGAAGGAACTCCGGCAACCGAGGCCGGCGACGGCATTCGCAAGTAAGGAGATGTGCGCCATGGCGTTGAGGCTTCTTGAAGGCCCGATGGCTCCGTTGCGGTAAAGAAGAACGAAGAGGAGCCCGCGTTTGCGGGCTCCTCTTCGTTGTTGCTTCTGGCCTGCATGGCGCAGGCGTCGTTACGATGGGCGGCGGTTATGCATCCCTTAAGACGAACAAGGCCTGCTTGCCTTTCGTTGCTGCCAACTCCGCCATCTCGTCGTAGGCGCCGAAGAAAAGGCATTGGGCCTGGCAGTGCTTCACGCAGGTCGGCTGGTTGCCCATCTCGCGGCGGCCAGCGCAGGTGTCGCATTGGTCGGTGGGGACGGCCAGATAGTCTATCTGCCATTTCCCGGACTCGTCCTCTCCCAGGGGCCACGGGCCGATCTTGTTCACCTTGATGCCCGTCTTCCCGATGGGCAGTCCGTGCTCGGACTGGCAGGCTATCTCGCAGCTCTTGCAGCCGGTGCACCACTCGTAATCGCACAGTATTGCCATCTTCTCCATGGCTATTCCCCTTTCTCGACGGGATAGATCTTGCAAAGCGAGCACTTGTAGTTCGCGCCCATGCCGCTCTTGCCGGGGATGCCCTGGATGCAGTTGTTGATGTTCACGTCGAACACCTCGAAGAACTCCTCGGGGTCGGCCTCGGGGAACCACCATCCGTGGTCGCAAGAGATCATGCGCGGGTCCACCGTCGGGGTGACCTGCACGCGCCGTTTGGCGCGTCCAGTGGGGTTCTCGATCCAGACCCAATCACCGTCGGCTACCCCAAAGCGCTCCGCGGTCTCGGGGTGCACTTCCACGATGGGGTCGGGACGCAGTGCGCGGAGCCGGGGGATCTGCCGGTGTTCCGAATGGAAGCTGTTCCAGTTGCGTGCGCCGGTGGTCAGCACGAGCGGGTATTCGCCAAGAAGCTCGGGGGTCGATCCGGGACCGGGCTCGGGTTCCTCGAAATAGGGCAGTGGGTCAAGGCCGGCGTTGTTGTAGAAGTTGCTCCACAGCTCGACGCGGCCTGTGCGCGTGTTGAAGCCCGGCTTGCCGTCGGCGCGCAGCTTGCCCGTCTCGTACTTGTAGTACTCGAAAGGCATGTAGGCGGGGGAGTTCTGGCGCAGTTCGTCGAAGGTCATGCCCGTTTCCTCGAGCATGCTCGTGAACATCTCCTCCACTGTGTCCCAAGGCCATGCCTCGGGGTTGAGCCGCTTGCCGAGTTCCAGGTTGATCTGCATGTCCGATTTGGTTTCTCCCACCTCGATGACCTTGTTGATGGCCACCCCGCGCTGCACGCCAGCGATGAAGCTGATGCCTTCGCGCTCGGGGTAGGTGGCGGCAGGCAAAACCACGTCGGCGAGGGCGGCAGCGGTAGGGGTCATGAACAGGTCAACCACGACGATGAAGTCAAGGTCCTTGCACATGTCGTAGAACTCGCGGGGCTCGGCGGCCATGCATGCCATGGGATTCGTGGTTTGGAGCCAAAGCCCCTTGATGGGGTAGGGGTCCCCCGTCTTCATGGCGCGGATCGTCATATCGGGCTGGCTGCAGGGAAAGCCGAAGTTGTAGAGAGGGTATTCCTGCAGCCCGATCCGCTTACTCCATTGTTCGGGGCTAATGAACTCTCGGCCCCACCCGCCGGAATAGGACAGGATCTCGGGCGGTACGATCATGCCGCCGGGGACGTCCATGTTGCCCGTTATCTCCGTGAGTGCGAGCATGGCCTGGCCTGCGGGCACCGCCTCGCGTGTCATGTCCACGGCGACGCCCCACTGGAGGCAGGCGGAGTCGGCGCGGGCGAATAGGCGCGCAGCCTCGCGGATCTGGTCTACGGGCACCCAGGTGATCTCCTCCGCCTTCTCGGGCGCGTATTCCCGGGCGCGTTCGGCCAGTTCGTCGAAGCCGTAGCACCAACGGTCCACGAAGTCGTGGTCGTAGAGGTCCTCTTCGATGATGACATTCACCATGGCCAGCGCCAAGGCAGCATCGGTGCCCGGCCGGACGCGCAGGTGCATCTCCGCCTTGTTGGAAAGCCAGGTGACGCGTGGGTCGATCATGATGATCTTCATGCCGCGCTTCATAAGGTCCACCACCCAATGGCCGTAGAAGCCATCCGCGTTCGCTTTCATCGGGTAGTTGCCCCACACCAGCATGACGTCAGGGACCTTGTAGGAGGGATTGTCGTAGCGGTCGATGAACTGTTGCGAGCAGTCGCAGACCCACATGGCCCCGGTAGTGGCCGCACATCCCGCGACGCGGGGGAGGTAGCAAGCCTGACCCGATAGGAAGCCGGTGTAGTTGGGGCTGCCGAACGACCATGCAAGCCGGGTGATGTAGGCCGAGATGTCGCGAGCGGTTCCCTGGGCGAACACTACCGCCTCGGCCCCGTGCTCCTCCTTGATCTTGTTGAACTCGTTGGCAATGAGGTCGTAGGCCTCATCCCAGCTGATGCGCTCCCAGGCGTCCTTCCCACGGTCTTCTCGGCGCCGGCGCATGGGGTGGAGCAGACGCGATTCGTTGTACACCACTTCAGGAAGGTCGAGGCAGCGCATGCAAAGGCGTCCGCCCGTCGAAGGGTCCTCGGGGTCGCCTTCGACCTTCACCAGTCTCCCCTCCTTGTCGGTATAAAGCAGGACGCCGCACCCGATGTGGCAACCAGGGCCCGACCAGGCGCCTCCCCGGGTCACCGTCAGGTCGCCCTCTTGGTACTGATAGGGCTTGTCGTGGCTTACTATCTTGTATCCTTTGTCTTCCATTGCAACCTCCTTCTTTTCTGCGTTCCAGGTTCTTGCGTTCTTGCGCTGCGCATGGGACCAAGGTGCCACCGTCGGCCCCGCAATGCATCGCAGATTGCCGTCTAATCAAGGAATCCGCCATTGATTTTCACCGGAGATTCCTCATGGATAATCCGCTAGCTGTGCCTGTGAACTGGCGATTGCTTGCAAACAAGTCCAGATGGGCGCTGAGGCATCGTACGGGGAATGCCCTATAATCGAAAAGGCGCAGATGGGCTCATGGCGGGCAGGGGGCCGGGTGAAAAACGGGTTCGACATGCGAGGTTCCGACATTCTTCCCGCATTGTGCGCGGTGCCCTCCTTCGGATGCGTTTTCGCCCTTCTTTATCTCCTCGTCTTCCAAGGGGCTTCTTTTCCCAATCCGGGCCATTTGTTGCTGCTTCTGCAGTTGCAGCAAGCGGTCGCGTTTGCCGTTAGCGCCGCAGTTTCGCTCGTCATTTGCAGGATGGCGAAGAAGGGAGGCCGATTGGATGGGGCGGCCGGACAGCTGGCCGTCACCCTTGCCGGCCCCTTTCTCCTGGTGGCATGCTGGGTTATCGGTCTAGTTAGCGAAGCCTTGGGAGACGCCGCCGGCATTTTGGGCACGTTGCAGTGGCTTGCCCTGGGTGCCGCCATACCGTTGCAGCTCTATTGCAGCATCTTGCCGTTCAGGTCTATTGATCAGCGCCACATCCTTTCTGTGGTCGCTGGTGCGAGCCTGTTCGGCGCCGTCATCTGCTTCTCCGCGGCATCTCTGGGCCGCCATGGCGGAATGCTGCTGCTTGCCATCTTGGATGGCTGGAGCGCCGCCCTTTCGAACCTTGGATTTCGAGACGGGAAAGAGGTCTTGCGGAGGCCGGCGCCTGAGGATTCGGGGCAACATGGCCCCAAGACGACCTATTCCCGCTCGTTCAAGGCGGCGGTCGTGCTCTACGCTATGATATTCGGAACGATGGTTCCGCAGACCGTTGTCCTGGACGAGGGTTCCTGGCTGATTGCGTCCACCGTCTCGATATGTGCCGCTTCTTTGGCCGTGGGCGTTTGTGCGGTCCTACGCCAGGGGGCTGTGAGCGAGATACGCAAGGGGCTGCCGCAACGAGCCGTGGCGGCGTTCGTGGTCGTCGGGTTCCTTCCCTTGGCTATCTTCGGGCCTGTGGCCACCTGGTTTTGCTGCTTGGTCATAGCCGGGGCATTCTCTCTGTATCTCGCCATCGACCTTTCCAGTCGAATCATGATGCAGGTGTCGGATATGGAGGAAGCCAAGGCCCTTGCTGTCCGTCACCAGGTTTTCACCATGTTGGGGCTCTCGATCGGCATTGTCGTCGAAGTGGCGGTATCGCTAGCGCTGGGTGGCGAAGGTGTGAACCCCGCGCCCATCGTCGCGCTGGGCCTGACGGTGATACTGGTGCTCGTCGTTGCACTGACCGCGCCGCCTGACGTCTTGCAGGGCCATTCGGTTTCGAAGCGGTCGGAGGAGTCGCCGCGATGGGACGTGGCGTGCGACAAGATCGCGGCCCGATACCACCTCACGCCGAGGGAGGTGGAGGTTCTCCACCTCCTCTCGAAAAGGGCGAGCACGAAGACGATTCAGGAGAAGCTGGTCATTTCGCCTCATACCGTGGAAAGCCATATCCACAACATATACAGGAAGCTCGGGGTCAATTCCAAGGACGAGACTATAGCGCTGATAGAGGCGGCCTTCGACTCGCAGTGACGGGATGCAGGGTTGATATGCCGCCAATCCTCTTTTTTACCCTACACTCCCCAAACCGGCAGGATAGAGCACCCTTCCTCAAGTGCGCCCAGTTCCTGGGTCATGCACACCAACGCTCCTTCGCCAACGGGAAGCAACGACTTTTCGAGGGTGCGAAACGCCTTGACGTCGGAGCGTTGCGGGTTCGCGCTTCGCTTGACTTCCATCGGGTGAAGCTTCCCGTCACGCTCCAGCACTACGTCGATCTCCTTGCCGTCCCTGTCGCGGTAGAACCAAAGCTGCGCCGGGTCGCCGCAGTTGGCTATCGCCTTTGCGAGTTCGGCGACGACGTAGTTCTCGAAGATCTGGCCAGCGAAGGCGCCTGCTTCCAGCGTTTCGGGAGAGCTCCAACGGCCGAGCCACGAAGCGAGCCCCGTGTCGTTGAAATAGACCTTGGGGGTCTTGACGGCGCGTTTCAGCGCATTGTTCGAATAGGGCTGAAGCAGGAAGACGATGTCGGACTTCTGCAGGATGCCGAGCCATTCCTGCGCTTGCGCCCGCGGAATGCCGACGTCCCGTGCAAGCGACTCTATGTTGAGCAGCTGGGAGACCTGGGCGGCCACGGCCTGCATGAAGCGGGAGAACGACAAGAGGTCGGCTCCGGAGTCCAGCTCGCGCACGTCGCGCTCTACGTACGTTTGGGCATAGCTGCTATAGAAGCGCGACGGATCCACGCCGCGCTCGTTCGACACGGCCGGCATCCACCCCCGGTAGATCCGCTCGTATGTTTCGGGAAGCGTGGCAGGCGTCATGCCCGACAGCCGCTTCCTCAACGCCGGAAGGGACAGGTTCAGCTGCTGCAAGGCGCCCGTGCCGTACAGCTCGTGCTGCGACAGCGGCAGCATGTGAAGGATGCCGACGCGCCCGGCCAGCGATTCGCTTGCCAGCTTCATGAGGGGAAACGGCTGGGAGCCTGTCAGCCAGACTTCCCCCATGCGGTCGGGATAGGAATCTGCGTGGATCTTCAGGTAGGGGAAGAGCTGCGGGGCGTATTGGACTTCGTCGATGATCACGGGGGGCTCGTGCAGCTGGAGAAAGAGCTGCGGGTCGGCCTGAGCCAGTTCCCGGGCCTGGAAGTCGTCGAGGGTCACGACGTGGCGGGCGCCATCGGAAAGGTGGGCGAGCATGGTCGATTTGCCGCACTGCCTCATGCCGGTCAGAAGGACGATGGGGAACTCGCGACTGTAGGCGAGGAACTCCCCCTCAATGTCGCGGCGGATGTACTGCATCAGGCACGCTCCTTGCCTTGCTCCAATCGATTTCGGCTAATCTTATCAGAAAAGTAAAATCAGCCGAAATCTGATGCGTGCGATAGCGCCCTGGATGCCGGATTGGGTTTCGAAGCTATCTTGGCGAAAGCGCCCGCAGGAACCTATAATGCTCCCATGGATTACGCTGAGCACAACGAAGGCGCTAACGGCGCCGTCCTGACGTCGGAGTTTGTTCCAGACAGCCTTTCCCCGGTCCTCGAAACGGAGCGCCTCGTCCTGCGTCCGTGGCTGCCTTCGGACGCCCAGGACCTTTATGAGCTTGCGAAAGACCCGGAAGTGGGGCCTGCCGCAAGCTGGCCGCCCCACCGTTCGGTGGAGGAGAGCGCCCGGATCATCGAGGATGTGCTTTCCGCGGATGGCACCTTCGCCGTGGTGCTGAAGGAGACGGGGCGGCTTATCGGATGCGCCGGGTTCAACTTCGGCGACGCCGCCACCATGGAACTTGCCGAGGGCGAAGGCGAGCTGGGCTACTGGATAGGGCGGCCGTTCTGGGATTGCGGCTACGCGACCGAGGCTGCCCGACGCGTTGTCCAATATGGCTTCGACGATCTGAAGCTCGTAGGCATCTGGGGTGGCTTCTATATGAACAACTATCGATCGGCAAACGTGATACGTAAGCTGGGGTTCCACGATCGGGGGATCGTGCGCGGCGTGGATGTTCCGCTGCTGGGCGAGAAGCGGGACGAGTGTCTGGCATACCTGTCGGCTTAGAGGTCGGACAGCAAAGACAGCGCGTGAGACGCGCGAGGCAAGTGGGCGCAAATCTTGCCCCATGATGGGAAAAGGATGAGAGGACCCGTGGCAAGTCTAGAAGACGAGATCATCCGCAAAGGGCTCGAACTCGGATTCACGAACGTTGGCTTCACTGAAGTTCGGGATTACCCAGAATACTTGCAGGAAGTGCGCTCGCGCCCGGACTACGCCGCCTTCACGGACGGCCAGGATTCGCTTCTCGTGCGCCTCAGCCAAACGAAAACGCGCAATCCGTGGGCGCAGAGCGTGGTATGCGCGACCCTGGGATTCTCTTCCGCCGACTACCCGCCCGAGCTGGCTAAGTCCATCGGCCGGACGTATCTCGCCCGTGTCTACACTCCGCTTGAAGGCACGGTGCATGCGTTCCAGATTGAGGAGCTTGCGGCTTGTCTGGAAGGGCTCGGCATGCGTGTGGAGCGCAACCAGTTCGTGATGCCGCAGCGTATCGCCTGCGCCGAAGCGGGAATCGTGAAACTCGCCAACAACAATTTCGCCTACAGCGAGCAAGACGGGTCGTTCGTGATACTCGTCACGTTCCTTGTGGACGCAAAGCTCGCGTCCACTGGGGGCGCAATCGTGAACGATTGCCCCGACAGCTGCGACCTGTGCCGACAAGCCTGCCCGACCCAGGCCATCTTAGAGCCGAAAAGGCTCGACTGCGCCCGCTGCATCCTCTTCAACAACCAGCGCTTCAAGCCGGGCGCGCAGGAACGCATTTGGGACGGCATGGGCGAGCATATACACGGATGCGACGTTTGCCAGCTCGTATGCCCCAAGAACAAGGAGTTCCTGGACCGCGCCACCCAGAAAGACGGGTTCCTCGAGCTGCTCGAAGGGGAATTCGACCTGGAAAAGGTGCTCGCGCTGGAGGACGATTATTACGACCAGGTGGTCCATCCCATCATGTACAACTACATCAAAGACCCGGATATCTTTCGCCGGAATGCGGCCGTGGCTTTAGGCAACACGCACGACCCGCACCATGTTCCCGCATTGGAGCGGGCGCGGGAGACCACGGAAAATCCCGAAGTGCTCAAAGCGATCGACTGGGCCCTTGCGAGGATCCAGGGAGCGGTGGATCGTTGCCGAGGGTTTAGCCTTGGCGAAAATGCCGACTGATATGCTTCTCCATCCCCTGTTACAGCCATAGCACCCTTCGAAGGTCATAGGAAAATGCACTTATTGAGTGCAGTATATGTTAAAATATGCACTCATTGAATGCATATCGAAGGATCGTTATGGATCGCCTATACGAAACGATGCAGCGGCTTCTTGCCAACACCACCAGTGAGTTCTTCAGGTATCGCTACGGCGAGATCAACTGGGACAACCGCATACTCGGCCTGGTGGGCCCTCGGGGTGTCGGCAAGACAACGCTGTTCCTCCAGCACATCAAGCGCGAGGAAGACCTTGCCGACTGCTTGTTCATATCCGCGGACGACATCTACTTCGCGGACCACACGCTTCTTGACACTGCCAAGCGCTTCTACCAGCAAGGCGGCACGCGTCTTTACATCGACGAGGTTCACAAATACGAACGCTGGTCACAGGAGCTCAAGACCATGTACGACTCCTTCCCTGACCTGCACGTCTACTTCACGGGGTCCTCGGTGCTCGATATAGAGAAGGGAGAGGCCGATCTGAGCCGACGGGCGCCGAAGTACCTCATGCAGGGGCTTTCGTTTCGGGAGTTCCTCGCGCTTCGCTACGAGGTCCGCATGGACCCCCTGCCGCTGGAAGCCATCCTTGCCAACGAAGGCTGCATTCCGGGAATCGATCATCCGCTTCCGCTGTTCCGAGAATACCTTGAGAGCGGCTATTACCCGTTCGGGCAAGACCCCGACTTCCCCATAGAGCTGGTGCAGGTGATCAACTGCACGCTGGAGGTGGATATCCCTCAATTCGCGTCCATGAACGCGTCAACGGGGCGGAAGCTCAAGAAGTTGCTAGCGCTTGTCAGCACGCTGGCACCCTTCAAGCCGAACATGGTGAAGCTGGCGGCGCAGGTTCAGGTCAGCCGCAACAATTTGGAAGACTACCTCATGCTGATCGAGAAGGCGGGGATGATCGCCCAGCTGCGGAACGAGGGGTCAGGATTGAACACCTTGGGGAAGGTGGAGAAGGTGTACCTGGACAACACGAACCTCCTGTACGCCTTGTGCGAGGATGCGGTGCCGGTGGGAACGGTGCGCGAGACGTTCTTCCTCAACCAGATGAGGGTACAGAACACGGTGACGGCTTCGCCCATTGCCGACTTCTCCATAGACGGTAAGACGTTCGAGGTTGGTGGCCGCAGCAAGACGGCTCGGCAGCTCAAAGGAGCCGACGCGGGCTATGTAGTGAAGGATGACATCGAATACGGTCACGGGAACGTTGTGCCGCTTTGGGCCTTCGGGTTGAACTACTAGCGGATCTGGTGGACGCGGCAAAGGAGTCGGATGATGCGGTACGGTGCAAAAACAACGAGCCTGCTCGTGGCGCTGGGCATCTTCTTCACGGCCGCAGTGCTGCGATCGCCCCTCACGTCCCTGGGCGCCCTTTCGCTTTCCATCCAGTCCGACTTAGGGCTAGGCGCCGGTGCCATGGGGCTAGTCACCACGCTGCCACTGCTCGTATTCGCCGCATCCGCTGTCGCCGTGAGCGCCGTCTCCGACCGCATCGGCAAGAAGCGCACGCTTGCCTGGGGCATGGCGTTGGTGGCTGTGGGCGTTCTCGTGCGCTCCTATGTCGGCGACGTCGGGCTGTTCGCGGGTACCGTTATGTTGGGCGCGGGCATCTCCACAGGCAACGTGCTGCTCCCGGCCGTGGTCAAGGAGAGCTTCCCGTTACGCATCGGCGCCATGACGGCCCTCTACACCACGACCATGTCCATCTTCGCCGGCGGCTTCGCAGGTACGGCGTCGGTGCTTGCGGACGCGTCGATGGGGTGGCGCACGGTGCTGGCGCTCATCGCGCCGCTGGCCATCGTTGCCGTGGCCTTTTGGGTTGTGTCGAAGGGAGGCGGGGTGCCAGCGCGGGACGCCGTCTCCGATGCGCAGCGCCGCGAGGCGGGCCGCCTGTTCCATCCGCGCATCGTGGGTAGCCCACTGACCTGGTGGGTGACGGGCCTGTTCGGCCTGCAATCGGTGCTGTTCTACTGCTCGGTGGCGTGGCTGCCGGCCATGCTAGCGGCCCGCGGCATCAGCGGAGGGGCCATCGCGCTCTGCGTGGCGCTGTTCCCCATCATGGGGATGCCGTGCACCATGTTCCTGCCGCCGTTGGCCCAGCGCATGCGCAGCCAGCGGGCCCTGGGCGCCGTGGTGGGGGCGTGCTGTGCCGGGGGCATGGCGCTGCTCGCATGGGCTCCCACGGACGGCTGGGCCGTGTTCGCCACAGCCTTCTACGGGCTGGCCCTGGGGGCGCCGTTCTGCCTGTGCATGTTCTACTTCGGGTTCCGTACGGAAAACGCCGCCGACGCCGCGCGGCTTTCCAGCGTGGCCCAGACGTTCGGCTACCTGATGGCCGCCATGGGACCTGCGTGTTTGGGTGCCTTGTTCGACGCCACGCTTTCGTGGGATCTGCCGCTGGCGGTGCTGTTCGTGCTGGCCTGCGGCATCGCGCTGTGCGGCTGGAAGGCCGGCCGTGGGAAGATAGCGAGATGAGTCAGATGAGTCAGGGGACGTTCCTTCTGGCTCATTCCCGCTATCATATTCGTGGACATGATAGAGAAAAAGGGGGAGGGGCGAGACGATGCCGCGAATTGCGAGACAGTCTTGTGAAAGCGATATCTACCACGTGTTCGCCCGGGGAGTGGGCAGGCAGCTCATCTTCGAAGACGATGACGACAGGTCCTTCTTCCTTGGGTCTCTGGAGAAAGCAGCTAAAGCTCGTGATGCTGTACTGCTAGCATGGGCGCTCATGGGCAATCACTTCCATCTTCTTGTGAGCGCACCTTTACCCCGCGTCTCCCGCTTCATGGCGAGTCTTTCCACTGCTTATGCTGGTTATTTCAATGGAAGGCATGATAGATCTGGGCATCTTTTCCAAGGACGGTTTGGCACCGAGGGGATAGGAGACGATCCTCAGCTTCTCACGGCAGTTCGCTATATTCACCAGAACCCCCAGAAAGCAGGTCTATGCGAAAACTACGAATATCCCTGGACGAGCTATGACGAATACGTGCATATACCCAGATTCTGTGAGACTGACCGTGTGCTGGAGGTGATAGGGGGAGTCGAACAGTTCGTGTCTTTCCATATGGCAGAGGAACAGTCGAAGATGATGGATGTTGATTCTGGATGTTCACGGCGTCCGAAGATCGGCGATGATGCAGTTCTTCGTCTAGTTGTTGATATCTTTGGCGATGATTGGCGAGCATCCCTTGCGGGATGTGGACGTGAAGAGAGGGATGCTCGGCTGAGGAGATTGAAGGCGGAGGGACTATCCGTGAGACAGATCGAGAGAGTGACCGGGATAGGGAGGAACATCATCCAACGGAGCTGAACCGTGGGTTGCTTCGCCGAGCTGATAGTGAGTCAGAAGGAACGTCCCCTGACTCACCCTGACTCACCCCCTCTACCGCGGGCCGCCGCCGCGGGCAGCCCTCGCCACTTTGATGGTGGAGAAATCGGCCTTGTTGAACTTCACCACGCACAAAGCGAAGAACGCAGCCCCGATGAGCAGCGTGATGATCAGCCCCATCCAAGGCGTGATGACGAACCCCGCGATGTCGAACGCCATGCCCTGCTGCACCAGTTCCGCCTGGCTCATGCTGAAGGCGTCGAGCGCGATGTAGCGGAAGATGGACGTCGTGTACGTAAGCGGGTTCAGGTACACGATGGGCAGCAGGAAGCCGGGCATCACCGTGGTGGGGATGAACGCGCCCGAGACGAAGACCAGCGGCATCGTGATCATGGAGCTCATGGTCTGGAACGCCGGAGAATTGCGCGACACGGTGGCCAGGAACAATCCCAGAGCGCTGAACGTGACGGCGGCGGCGAACATGACCGCAAGGAGCAGCACGAACTGCAGCAGATTCATATGGAGCCCGAGCACGATGCCGACGACCAGCGTGAGGATGCCCTGCAACGTGGCTATAACAGCGCCGGAGAGGATGTGCCCCATGGAGATCTGCGAGCGGCTGATGGGCGCCACCATGACCTCCTTCATGTAGCCGCTCGCGATGTCGGTCAGGATGTCCGAGGAGTTGTTGATGCTCGTCTGGAACACGCTCATGATGATGACACCGGCGATAAGGTAATTGAACGGCGTGTCGATGTTGCCCATGAACGAGTCCATCATGAACGAGAAGATCACGAGCATGAACAGCGACATGAAGAGGTTGCCGAACAGGCGTCCCTTGTCGCGGACGTAGTTCAGCAGATTGCGTTGCACTATGGCGAGTATGGGGCTCATCATTCCCTGATCTCCCTTCCGGTTATGGCCAGGAACACATCGTTCAAGGTCCCGTTCTTCACTTCGAAGTCCTTTATCTTCCCGCGGTTGGCCGCCAAGAGGTCCAAGGCGGCGGGCGCGCTTCGGGCATTGAAGGCCAGCCGCGCTCCTTCGAGCGCGTAAGGTACGCCGCGCTCCTTGAGTGCTGCCTCCAAGGCCTGCGGGTCCTCGCATTCCACGTCCACGCGGGTGCCGGTGTAGCGGTGCTTGAGGTTCTCTGGCGAACCCTCGGCGACGATCTTTCCGTGGTCCATGATCACGACCTTCGAGCACACCTCGGCCTCATCCATGTAGTGGGTGGTGAGGAAGATGGTCATGCTCTTCTGCTTTTGGAGCTCCTGGACGTAGGTCCATACGTTGGCTCGGGTCTGGGGGTCCAGGCCGGTGGTGGGCTCGTCGAGGAAGAGGACCTTGGGGTAGTGGACGAGCCCGCGGGCGATCTCGGCCCGGCGCTTCATGCCGCCCGAGAGGGCGGCGACGGGCGAGCGCCTCCAGTCGAGCAGCTCCACCAGTTCGAGGGCGAAGTCGATGCGCTCCTTGACCTCGTTCTTCGGGACCTGGTAGAACGCACAGTGGTACTTCAGGTTCTCCTCCACGGTCATCTTCTCGTCCAGCGTGGGCTCTTGGAACACGATGCCGATGTCGCGCCGGACCTGCGGCTTCTCCTTCGACACGTCGTGTCCTGCCACGTAGATGTTCCCCTCGCTCTTGTCGAGTATGGTGCAGAGGGTGTTGATGGTAGTGCTCTTCCCCGCGCCGTTGGGCCCGAGGAATGCGAAGATGCTGCCCTCCTCCACGGTGAAGGAGATGTCGTCCACGGCAACGAAGTCGCCGTAGCGTTTAGAGAAGTGCTCTACTTCGATGATGTTGTTCATGCCGCCTCCCTGTGTTCCTTTCCAGCAAAAAAGTCCTATGCAGCTGGCTGCATAGGACTTATCGCTATACGGAGGTATAGTGCCTCGTTCGCTGGGCGAACATTGATACTAACGGTACCTGTTAGTTTATGTTCGCTACTTTAACAGGTACCGGTAGAAGATGTCAAGACGAATTTTTTTGGGGAGGGGTCGTGCCCTGTTCGACGGTTCTTGCCACTACGGCCTTGCCATGGGTGCTACAATGCTCGGCAAGTGAATACGTAGTTCGTTCAGTACAGGGTGCGAGGTGGCAGATGTGCCGCTTCGCGCCTCTTTTTCATGACGGGTCCGCGGGCGGCGCGCGAAGGAGCGCCCATGAAGCCGTCAAGACCCGCCGCCAGCACCCGCAACGACAACCCGGCCCTGGCAAGGCCCCTTTGGAGGATGGCGCTGCCCGTCATGGCCTCCATGACCAGCAACGCCCTGTACGGCCTGATGGACGGCATGTTCGTTGCTTCCACGGGCGAGGCCGCCTTAGCGGCGGTGACGCTGGCCGCCCCGGCATCGCTCGTCATGGTGGCCCTCGCCACGGGCACCGGCCCTGGGATCACCGCCTTCGTCTCGCGCTGCCTGGGGGAGTGCGACAGGCAGCGCGCCGGCCGCGGCGCCCTGGGGGCGCTGGTGCTCGCCCTGGCTTATTTCGCATTCTCCGCCGGGTTCGCGCTCTTCGGTGCGGCGCCCTTCATGGAGTTGCAGGGCGCCTCGGACGCCGTCGCGGACAGCGGGCGCCTCTACCTTGCCATCGTTTGCGGCGCAAGCCTCGGTTACTACGTGGAGGTCGCCTCCGAGAACGTGCTTTTGGGCTGCGGGCGCTCCAAGCTCGTCATGGCCTCGCAGCTTGCGGGCGCGGCTTTGAACGTCGCGCTGGATTTTTTGTTGGTGCCCGGCTTCTTCGGGCTCCCGGCCTTCGGGGTGGCCGGGGCGGCAACGGCAACGGTCGTCGCCCAGACGGCGGCCGCCGCCTTGTCCGTAGGGTTCAACCTCAAGGTGAACCGCGCGCTCCTGCAAGAGATGGCGGCCCCCATCCCGCTTGGAGGGGTCGTCGCCTCCATCCTGCGCGTGGGCGTTCCCGGCGTCGCCATTCAGCTTGCGTCCTGCCTTTCCGGCGTGGTGCTCAACGGCGTGCTCATGGGATGCTCCCAGCAATGCGTCGTGGCCTATGGCGCCTACCTGCGCCTGCAGAACCTCTTCTTCATGCCGGTCTACGGCATCGCGGCCTCGCTCGTGCCCATGGCGTCCTACCGCTTCTGGTCGCGGGATGCGGGCGGCCTTCGCCGCCTGTGGAGGCAGGCCCTGCTCATGGGCGCGTCCATCATGGCGGCGGCTTGCGCGACGTTCTGGGCGGCCGCCTTGCCGCTCGCGTCGCTCTTCGTCCAGGACCCGGTTTCGGCGGCGCTGTGCGAGAGGGCGTTCCGGACGCTCTCCTTGGGCCTTGCGTTCGCGGCCGTCTGCGTGCTGGGGAACTCCATGCTCCAGGCCTGCGGGAAGCCGGCGCTTTCCTTTGCCCTTACGGCGGCCCGGCTGTTTGGCGGGATGTTGCCCCTTGCTTTCGCTTTCGCCTGGGCGGGCGGGGAGGCGTTGGTGTGGTGGGCGCTGCCCGCCTCCGATGCGCTCTTCGCCGTCATCGCCGTCTGCGCAGCCCGCTGGGCCATGGCGCGCAAGGCGGTTGGCGCAAGGGGCCGGAAGGCGGAGGACCGGGCGCCCTCAGGCGGTGAGAGCTGCTAGCCGGACAGCCTCGTGAGACGAGAAGACGTAAACGAACCTATTTATCTCGGCCCGGGGAGAAGATGAGACAAGTTCTACGCTGTCTTGCCTCACGTTCTTTGTCTCAGTCTTCTTAGAACCCGCCGTGGATGACGACCTCTTCCATAGAACGGCGGTCGAAATGCATGCGAACAGGCCCTTTCTCTGCATAGCCCAGCATGAGGAATTGGTAGGTGACGAGGTTCTCGGGAATGTTGAGCGCCACGCGCGCAGCTGATGGGTCATAGGCGCCGACGATGCAGGAATCAAGCCCCAGCGCCTTGGCCTCCAAGGCCATCTGCATGATGGCGAGGCCGCAATCGATCCAGCCGTAGTCGGGCGTGACGGCCGGATTCTTCGCCGAGGCGTCTTTGTCGAAGCAAACCAAGACGGCAACGGGTGCGCCGTATCGGCATTTCGTGCAGCCGTCCACCTTAGCGAGCCCTTCTGCGCCTTGCAGCACGATAAAGCGCCACGGTTGGTTGTTGCACGCCGAGGGGGCTATGCGCCCTGCTTCGAGAATCGAGGCAAGCTCGGCCTCGCCGACATGCTCGTCGGTGAAGCCCCTGCACGAATAACGGTCCCTCATCAGCTGCATGATGTCCATGATGTGCCTTTCGTCGCCCGTCCTTGTCGTTTGGAAGGAATATAGCACGCCTGCGATCATGCCCCAAACATAGAGCGAGCGCAGATTCCATCGAACCAGTTCATGAACAGGGAAAATCCCCGTGCAGGCTTTCCCATCATTGCCGAGCCTGCTCGAGCGATCTGATGTGCTCCAAAACGGGATCCAGGTATTCCCGCCGCGTTCCGTCGAAGCCGGCCTTCATGACGCGAAGCATCTCGGCAGCTTTCGGGTCTGTCTCGGCGGCTTTGGCGTTCATCTTGAAGAACATGCGCATGGCTATCTTGTCGGGCGCGCCGAGCCGGTCGTAGTCGAAGCCGCCCTGGCAATAGAAATGGGGCAGGTCGGAGTATTCGACTTCAGGGAACGTCTTGCGGAAGGCCTCTTCGATTTCGGACGCTGACCATGCCTCGCAGGGCATGGGGGAAGCGCCGGTGGCTATCACAATAGCCTCAAGTTCGGGGTTATCTGCCATGACCTTCTTCAGCCATTTCGCGCCCTTGATGGAGGCCGCATGGAACCAGCTGCAGAAGACGAGCAGCCCGATCTCATCCAGGGCGATGCTACTCCGGTTCGCGAACGGTATCGCTTCGCACCCAAGGTCCTCTGCGAGCCACTGGGCGTACTTCTTCGTGAATCCCGTTTGCGAGCAATAGATTATGACCGACTTCATTTGGGGGTATCCTTTCTGCGAGCAGCGCTGAACTGTTCGACGTGCCGCATGCAGAAGGCACGCGCATCGTCTGAGGATGCTTCCTGTTCCATGAGCATGAGCATGGGGCCGTGAAACTCCATGGCAGCGAGTTCGACGTCGCACAGCGTGAATGCTCCCACTTCTATCAAATGGGCGAAGATGGTCTTCTGAAGCTCCAGCGGCCGCTCGATGAACACCGTCTTATAAAGGTTCCCGCAGCGCTTGTCGCCATAGCGGTTGGAGGCGAGCATCCTCATGAGTAGCTTGATCCTGCCGTCGTCGAAGAAGGGTGCGTAGCTGTCCCAAACCAGGTTAGGGAGCTCCTTGCCCGTAGCGGCGGAATAAGGAAGCGGGTCATCTTCGGGCGATGCGATTGCACCTGCGTTCCTTACCGTGCTTTCGATATAGGCTGTCTCCCGCTCGATGAGCACGTCGAAGAGTTCTTGCTTGCCCTTGAAGTGGTTGTAGAGCGATGCAGCCTTCATCCCGACCGCATCGGCGATGTTCCGCATGGTGGTTGCCGCGTAGCCATTGTCGCTGAAGAGCGCCAGCGCTTCATCCAATATGCGCTCCCGCGCGCTTCCTTCGGTTCTGGTCAATCTTGCTCCTGAATACTAACTAACATTTGTTAGTTAGTAACTATAGGCGTTCGGCCTCAGTGGGTCAATCCGTAAAGAGTGGAAGCCTGCAATTGATTCGAAGCAAGTTTTGCGTCTTCTTGTCTCGTCAGGCGAATAGGTGTCGGTCAGCCAAAGGCGGAACAGGGGTCGGTTCCGCGTTCCAGTTAGTGAAGCTGGGGACGCGCGCTTTGTAGGCGCAAGCAAGGGGATGGCCCCTGTTCCATGGCAGTGCGCAGCATTCCACTTCGTTCTTGCTTTCCTGATGGATAATATGCTAGAGAGATGGATCCAAGGAGGGCATGGTGAAGAACATACTAGTGGCGAAAGGCGGAGGCCGCCCAAAGGGCAACACTGCCCAGATAGTTTCGAGTTTCGCTGAAGGAGCCTCGTCTGCCGGGCATACGGTTGAGGTCATCGATCTCAACAAGCAAGAGGTAAACGGATGCCTCGGCTGCAATGCGTGCCGCTTCGGCAAGCCCTGCATCCAAAAGGACGCCTTCAACGGGATCTCTCCTAAGATCCTGCAAGCTGATTGCCTGGTTTTCGCGTCCCCTCTCTATTACTGGACGATTTCTTCCAAGCTAAAAGCGTTCATCGAAAGGTTCTATTGTCTTGCCATAGAAGACGCCGATCCCCCACTTGGACGCTACGAAAGCTATCCGGTACACGACAGCGCGCTTCTCATGACCGCGGCAGACGACTTCTTCTGGACGTTCAACCAGGCAGCCTCTTACTACCAGTTCGCTCTCGTGAACTACATCGGCTTTAAAGACCGTGGGATGTATCTTGCAGGAGGCTGTGGCGACACGAACGGAAAACCCTGCATCGCGGATACCGACCATCTTGCAGGCGCTTTCACATTCGGAGCGAACTTGTACAAATAGCGGTATTGTTTCGCTGTGAAAGACCTCGGCATCCCGTCGAGGCCGCCGAGCCTCCTCATGGAAGTAGTTGGCGTTGTTGGGCTGGAACGCGGAACCGACCCCCGTTCCACCATTTCAGTTTATTGTTGGATGCTCGCGATCCAATCATCGACAGCTTCCTGTGTAACGCTGCTGGAGAACCGCTCTCCATCCATGAACGTAGCATTCGGTGCTGCGGCCTCAAGCTCGGCGAGGCTGCCTGAGATGGGACTGCCCCCCGATGTGCAGAACGGGATGATGGTCTTGCCTGCAGTATCCGCTTGCTCAAGGAAGGAGAGGATGATCCGTGGCGCCTTGCCCCACCAGATGGGGTATCCCAGATAGATGATGCCAGCGTTGGTGATGTTCGGAACGGGGTTCGCTATCTCGGGGAGGGGAGCGCCGCCTTGCTGCTCTGCGTTGGCACGGCAGTCGGAGTTGTAATCAAGGTCGTCCGCCGTGTAAGGCACAGCGGGGATGATCTCCTCAAGCGATCCACCGGTAGCTTGAGCGATCTTCTCTGCAACCGCCTTCGTGTTCCCCGTGCAGGAGAAATAGACTACCGCTGCTCCTCTGCTGCTCGTTGCTGGATCAGCGGCGGCAGTCTTGCTATGCGATGAGGCATTCGCATCAGCGGCTGAAGCGTCTGCCGAAGAAGCTGGATCGGGTTCGTTCGCATTGTCGCTTGATGGGCTGCTGCACCCCCAAAGCCCGGGTATTACACAGGTAGCGAGCGCTACGCCCCCTAGCTTCAAGAAGCTTCTTCGATTCAAAACGCCTTTTGTCATGGTCATGTCTTTCATCCTCATCCAACTACACCAATACCGCATCTAAGCTGCTCTGAGACAAGCTGTTGAGCATCCCGCCTGCCTGTACGTTCGCTTCGGGACATATCGCTTGCATGTGCTGGGCCGTTTTGCCTAGGCCGCTTCCGCCTGATGTTGCGAACGGGACGATGATCTTGCCCGCTAGATCGTACGCTTCCAAGAATGAATCGATGATGCGTGGCTCCACGTACCACCACACAGGGAATCCCACATACACGGTAGAGTATTGTGCCATGTTTTCCACATGGCTTGCCATTTCAGGGCGGCATGCATCGTCGTTCATCTCCACCGAGGAGCGGCTGTTCTTATCATGCCAATCCAGATCGGCACTGCTGTAGGGTATTGCAGGGACTATTTCGAACAGGTCAGCTTTCGCCGCCTTCGCAAGCGCTTCTGCTGCTCGCTTCGTCGTTCCCGTTGCGCTGAAATAGGCGACCAATGAATCTGCCATAGGGCTTCCTTTCTATCTGTGCCGCCACCGGCTCTTAGATCCATCCTGGATCATTATTGACCTGAACCAGAGTTTAAGTTCAAGAGCAAATCTTAATAAAGAACCATTTTGGGACGTAACAAGGGACGGACGAGTGTTACCCTCGCCCCCTGTTACCTCCACCGACGCGCTACAGAAGGCCCGTGGGGATCACGAGCGTGTCGCCGTCGAGAGCGCTCACCTTCTCGGCGGCGCACACGATCGCGCCGATGCCACGCGGCACCGACGACCGATCGAGCGCGCCGAACCCGCGGGCCATCCCCTTGTTCGGCGAAGCCGTCTTCTTTATCTCGACGGGATGCAGCTCCCCGTCCGCCTCGACCACGAGGTCTATCTCCCGACCGTCGTGATCGCGGTAATAGTACAAAGGCGGCTCGATGCCGGCGTTCAGGTAGCCCTTCCATATCTCGGACACAACGAAGTTCTCCATAAACGCCCCGCTCATAGCTCCAGCCTCCATCGTCTGGGGGCTCATCCACTTGGTCAGGTAGGCCACGAGGCCGCAGTCGTGGAAGTAGAGCTTCGGCGCCTTCACCGTCCGCTTCAGCTGGTTATTCGAATAGGGATGCAGGTAGAAGACGACGCCCGACTTCTCCAGGACGGAAAGCCACGCCTTGGCCTTCTCGGGCCGGATGCCCACGTCTTCGGCGATGGAGGCGACGTTCAGCATCTGGGAGCATCGCGCCGCTGCCGCGCGCATGAAGTCGGAGAATTGCAGCGCGTCCAGGCCGCCGAGCAGCCGCCGCACGTCGCGCTCGATATAGGTCTGCGTGTAGCTGCCGTAGTACACGGAAAGATCCGTGTAGCGTCCGGAGTCGACCGCGGGCATTGCGCCGCGATGCATCTCTTCGAAGAGTGCGGTGACCGGCCTCGCCGCGACTTCCCTTTCGCGTTGCTTCCAATAGGCCAGATCGAAGCTGAAAGGCCGCCCGATGGCGCGGGCGTTCTCCCCTTGGGTCAGAGATGAAAGCGGCAATACTGCCACGCGGCCGGCAAGGGACTCTCCTGCAAGTTCCATGAGGCGGAACTGCTGGGAGCCGGTCAGCCAAAACGACCCCGCAGGCGCGCCGGCATCAACCATCATCTTGATCTGGGAGAACAGCTCGGGTGCGTACTGCACTTCGTCGACCAGAACCGGCGGCCTGTGCACCTGGAAGAACATGGCCGGGTCCGTCGAGGCTAGCTGCCGCTCCGTCAAATCATCCAGGGTGACACGCTCCACGTCGAGGGCCGCCTGCCCTATGACGTGGTTGAGCATGGTCGATTTCCCCACCTGCCGCGGCCCTACGACAAGGACGACGGAGTATTCGGAAGCCGTCCTTTCCACCAATGGCTCCATGGCGCGCGGGATGTAATTCATGACTCGCCTTTCGGGTAAAATACACTTTTCTTGTATTTTACCCGATAACTGGTTTTCGTACAGAGCGTACGGGGACGAAGGAGCGCTGCCAGTGATGTTTTCTCTCTGAACATCGTTTTCGCGATAATGTGGAATCCGATGCCCATCAGACGCTGGGTCTGATGGACGGACAGTCCGATTTGCTCAAGCTCCGCGATGGAGGCACCCGCTGTTTTTTGGCAGCGAAACGATAGCGAACGTGTAGCCAGTGCCGTCGGGAGACAGCAGGAACATCTGGCAATATTTCTCCACCCTCCGTTGTCTGCTTGTGAAGGCTAACGAATCGCAGGCTGAATAGATGTCAGTCAGTCCACGCTCTTCGATTGGGACATCGCAACGAGCAGGACGGCCGCGATGGCGATGAAGCCGATGCCGCCGAGGATGCCGGTCGGCGCAGGGCCGACGAAGGGGTTGGCTGCGAGTGCGAACATGGCGGGCGCAGCGGCGCAGCCGTTGAGGGCGCCATGGGCGAGCACGGCTGGCAGGCAGCTTTTCGCACGCAGCGTCAGCCAGCTGAGGAAGGCGGAAAGCACCACGCAGAAGCAGCACATCGCAAGGACGCCCGTGACGGGCCAGCCGGGATAGCCCAGCCCGTAGTTGTGCCCGAGCGCGGTGATGGGTGCGTGCCAGAGCCCCCAGACGATGCCGCTTGCCACCACGGCATAGGTGGCGGAATGGCGCTCCATCAGCTTCGGCAGCAGATAGCCCCGCCAGCCCCATTCCTCGCCGAAGCACGGCACGCAGTTCAACAGCGGCGCGACCAGCACCAAGGCGAGTTGGGCGTAGCCCATGGCCCGAAGCTGCGCGGCGTCGAAGGCGTCGGCTTGGCCGGTTGCCGCCAGCTGCTCCTGCACCAGGCTCATGAAGCTGGGCATGGCCGGGTCGAAGTCGCCGGGATTCACCAGGAAGAACACCGCGGCGCCGGCGGCCACCAGCGCGATGGGACCGAACCAGCCCGCCACGTAGTACTTCCACGTATGCCGGAAGTCGACCGGCCTGATCCCTGCATGAAGGAAACCCTCGCCGGTGACGAGGCGTGTGAGCACTACGCCGATGGCGGGGAAGATCATGCCCGCTCCCACCAGCAGCGTGGTGACGGGGGCGCCCAAGGGGTTCTCGCCGGCTTCCAGCAACGGCAATGCAGTGGGGTATACGGTTGCGAACCAGAAGGTCCAGGTGAGGGCGAACGTGATGGCACAATAGGTGGCAACGCGATGCTGCGCAAGGAACGCGCGGAAGCGGCTCATCGGGCATCACCGCCTGCAGACGCGGGCGTTTCGCAAGCAGCATCATGGCGATGGCACGTGCCGGGAAGACATTCGCCGGGAGCCACTGTAAGGGGTTCGGCGTGGTAGCGCTCCACGCACCAGTCCTTCGTTCCGCAGCAGGGGCACGTGAGCTTGCGCGTCGTCGGGGTGTGGCCGGAGAGGATGAACGCGCCTATCTTCGGCCGGAACTCCGCCTTGCATGCGGGGCAGAGGGAGGTGGCGTGGGCGTCGTAACGCACGACCATCCACAGGGCGGCCGCCACGACGAACAGCAGGGCCAATGGGAATGGCCACCATACCCCGGAAACGATGCCGTATATAAGCGTGCCGATCCACGCGGCGTCTATGAAGACGCCCACGACGACCATCACCACCCAGAAACGGTTGCGTGCTCTGTTGTCTTCCATTCTGGTGTCCATGGCCGTGGTCGATGTGGCGGTCAGATGCCCGAAGGCCTGCAGGTCCGCTTGCAGAAGCTCGATGCCCTGGAGCATGGCCGTGCGTTCGGTCAGCTCTCGCCGCAGCTCCTCTTGGCGTTCGTCCAACAGCGCTTCCAAGATGGTCTCGCGGTTCGGGCTTTCCAACACGCCTTTGATCTGGGCCAGCTTCAGGCCCAGAGCCTTCAGAAGAAGGATGAAGCGCAAGTGCTCGGCATCGGCTTCTGTATACAGACGCCGGCCGCCTTCGGAGTAGCCCGAGGGCGCAAGCAGCCCCTTCTGGTCGTAGTACTGCACGGTGCGCACGGTGGTGCCGCACGTCTCGGCCAGCTCGCCGGTGGTATAGACGGCATCTTCGCCTTCGCCGAAGCTTCGGTTGCCACGCATGCTGTTGGCGTTGCCGGTGCTGATAGTGTTGCCTTCGATGGTGCGAACGGTCATGGATCTCACCTCCTTGGGGCCGTTTCTACAACATGACGCCGCGTCACGAGCAAGGGTTTTTTCAAACTTTTCTCGAATCAAACTAGCAACTGTACGTCACATGCCGTTGATACAGGTATTAGTTGCGAGTTGCAGCCTCAAGGCTGCCCGCTATAGCCCCAGCTCTTTCTCGCCCCACTGCTTCATGGCCAGCAGGATGGGTACGAAGCTTTTCCCTTGGGCGGTCAGGGCGTACTCGACGCGCGGCGGCACAACTCTTTGGCGCGGATGTGCCTGAGGTGGTTTTTCTTGAAGGCTGAGTAGTTCGTGCCGAATATCTTGGCATCCGTTGCGGTCAGCTCGCCTTTTTGGAATTTGATATCGGTCAATTCCAGCGCGCAGATCAGGTCCGCAATTTGCGATAACCGGTATTCTTTTGGATTCGCCATCCTGTAGAGAACGGCATTTTGGGAAAGCACGAAGTCAAGTGCACCGTGCAGAGCTTCGGTGATCATCTGCTGACCATTGTCGTAGTAGATTTTCACTTGCCTGAACGTTTGGAAGTACTCAAGGTGGTCAGTAAGGAAGATAACAAGATCGCGCTTGAATCTTGCTATGAACAGCTCGGGCGACGCAACTTCTTTTCTGGGGTAGGAAAACACCGTGCAGAAATACGGCGCACGGCGGCTGAAAGCCTCAAAGCAGGCGAGCAGCCTTTTACGACAGCCTACGTCCATGCCCTCGTAGGGAGCTTTCCCGTACATCAAGGGCGATGCGTGGAAAGGCAAATCCGGCAATCCTTTAGCGCGAAGATCCATCTGGAAAGAGCCAACTGAGGGCCGAAGGCTTTTGTCTTGTTCGTGGAACACGAGCGAAACGATGCAGTATGATGAATGGCCCTTTTGACCACCCGATTCATCAACGAATATGCTCAGTTCGCCGTCTATGGCCGCTCCTAAAAAAGCGCCGGGGGACACCCCCGGCCACTTGGTAGAAGCTTGAAGCCTCCGATACATATATACCATGGCCGTGTAGATAATTCAATCAACGAAATAGCCAGCAAAACATCTTCTTTGTGCCGGTATCATGTCGGGTCGCATGCCGGGAATCGTCAGCCCCAGTTGCGCAGCTGCTCCTTGTAGCCTTCGCCCCAGGCCCACATGGCGTCGATCACCGGCCTCAGCGTCTGGCCCGTGTCGGTGAGTGAGTACTCCACGCGTGGGGGCACCTCGGCGAACACCTTACGACGGACGATACCCGCTTCCTCCATGGTGCGCAGGTTCTGCGTGAGCACCTTCTGTGACACCTTCCCGATGGAGCGTTGCAGCTCCTTGAAGCGCATCGTGCCGTTCAGGAACAGGTCGCGCAAGATGAGCACCTGCCATTTGCTGCCGATGAGCGCCAGCGTGGTTTCCACGGGGCAAGCGGGCAGCTCGTTCAGCGATCTCACATCCATGGCCTCTCCTGTTCTCCCTGCATTACAACAATGGTTACTTTTGGGTACCTATAGCACAATAAGGTGCCTACTTCCCAACACATACCGCAGATTCTATGCTGTGAATCACAAAGAAGCTAGCGTGGATGCCAAACCGACGCACAGTGCTTTCCATAAGGGAGGGGGGGAACACACCATGAACCAGCTCAACGAACAGCCCATGCTTTCAGAGAGGTTCCCGAGGAAAGGCATCGGGAACCCGCCCTCGGTGGGCAAGGCGCCCAACGAGACTATCGCGATGCTCTTGGGTCGGCGCACCATTAGGCGCTTTAAGGACGAGCCGGTGAACCCTCAGGCGCTGGACGCCATCGTGGACGTGGGCCTGCGGTCGGCGAATGCGGGCGGCTGCCAGGCGCCTATCCTGCTCGTCAGCCAAGACCGCGAGTCGAATCGGGTGCTGGGCCGCATCTCCAACGACCTGTACGACGAGGGCTATTATCCCGTCTCGGACGCTCAGCCATCGACGGCCTGCATGGTGGGCATCACGGACGCATTCTACGGGGCACCCGTGGTGATCACCGTGTTCACGCCGAAGGGCTGGAGCTATGCGCCGCTGGATGCTGGCGTATGCGTGGCGAATATGATGAACGCCGCGTGGTCAGTGGGGCTGGGTAGCTGCGTGGTCAGCCGCGCCGGGCGCACGTTCGCCACCGAGGAGGGGAGGGCCACGGCGGCACGCGCAGGCATCCCCGAGGACTACGAGGCCCAGCTTCACCTGGTGGTCGGCGTGCCCGAGAGCACCCAGGCCGACCCCTACGAGCTCTACCCGAACCGGGTGGCATGGTTGTGAGCGTGTCAGTGGAGGTGCACACCATGAAGGGCGGACGCAACAAGATAGCGGGGCTGGGGCGGGCCCTTGATGAGGCCGATGCGGTCATCATCGGCGTCGGCGCAGGCCTGTCCACGGCAGCGGGGCTCACCTATGGCGGCGAGCGATTCGAGCGCTACTTCGCCGACTTCGCAGCCAAGCACGGCTTCCGCGATATGTATGCGGGCGGCTTCCATCCCTATGGCACGCTGGAGGAGTACTGGGCGTTCTGGAGCCGGGTCATCTGGGTCAACCGCTACGGGCTCATTCCTGGCAGCGCCTATGGCGACCTGCTGGCGCTCGTCGGCGACAAGGACTTCTTCGTGCTGACCACCAACGTGGACCATTGCTTCCAGCGCGCCGGGTTCCCCAGGAGCCGCCTCTTCTATACCCAGGGCGATTACGGTCTCTTCCAATGCTCGGGGCCATGTCGCGCGGAAACGTTCGACAATGAGGAGGCCGTGCGCCAGATGGTGCTCGCGCAGGGGTTCTCCATCGGGGAAGGTGGGGACCTCATCCCACCCGGCGATGGAGGATTGCAGATGCGGGTGCCCAGCGAACTGGTGCCCCATTGCCCTCGCTGCGGACGGCCGATGGTACCGAACCTGCGCATGGACGACGCGTTCGTGCAGGATGCCGGTTGGCACGAGGCTTCCACCCGGTATGCGGACTTCTTGCGCAGGTCGGCAGAGGAAGGCCGCAGGACGCTGTACCTCGAGCTTGGTGTGGGCTTCAACACGCCAGCCATCATCAAGTACCCGTTCATGCAGGCGGTGGCGAAGGACGCGCATGCCGTATATGCTTGCGTGAACCAAGGGGAATGCTTCGCGCCGCCCGAGATCGCCGGGCGCTCCGTGCTCGTGGATGCCGACATCGCTGAGGTTTTGAGGACGCTCGTTGCGGAAAAGGAGGGCCGGTCATGATGGACGAGAAGCGGAAGAGGGAGCTGCTGCATGGCCTGGTCGCCGACTTGTGCGCCGAGCGCGGGCTGACGGAGCCTGAGGCGGCGGAGACCGGTGTCGATGTCGACCTCGACCGGCTATGGCGCACGTTCCGCGGCCTCGTGAACACGCGGGAAGCCGTGTCGGCTCCGCCGGACATGCTTGCCCGTCAGGACGAGCTGCTGTGCGGTCTGATCCAAGAGGTGGGGGTGCATTCCATCAGCGAAGCGGCCCCGTCGGCGCTCGATCCGCGGCTTCGCCTGTGGCGTGGGGACATCACCGCCTTGGCCGCCGATGGCGTGGTGAACGCGGCCAACAGCGGCATGACGGGGTGCTGGGCGCCCAACCACCTGTGCATCGACAACGCCATCCACACGTTCGCGGGCATGCAGCTGCGGCTGGAATGCGCCCGCATCATAGCCGAGCAGGGCCACGAGGAATCCACCGGATACGCCAAGATCACAAGCGCATGGAACCTACCGGCGAAGCATGTCATCCACACCGTCGGCCCCATCGCGGACGGGCGCCCCACCGCCGAGGATCGGCACCTTCTGGCTTCCTGCTACGAGAGTTGCCTTGACCTCGCCGCCGCAAACGGACTGCGCTCTATCGCCTTCTGCTGCATCAGCACGGGCGTGTTCGGGTTCCCGCAAGACGAGGCCGCCGAGATAGCGGTGGCCACGGTGCGCCGATGGCTCGACGGGCACGAGTCGGACATGACCGTCGTCTTCGACGTATTCACCGACACGGACGAGCGCCTCTACCGGGGCTTGTTGGGCTAAGGCGCCGTATGGAGGATTCTTGGGTCTTGGGCAGGGGATCGGCCTTGGGCCGCAGGCGAAAAAGCTTGACCAGCGATGCGTCGCATAGTGCATTTCCGCATCAAAGACGCTCGGCGCGGGCCGGTATAATCAAGGGCGGAAATACGAATGGAAAGGGGCCGCATGGCGGGCATACGTACGACGCGCTGGACGGCAGGCGCCTTCTTCGCTGGGGCTGCGCTGCTATACCTGTACGGCGTGCTGTTGACACCGCACATGCCGGTGCAAGCTGCCGCCGTGGCGCTCCCGCTCGACTTCATGGTGGGCATCCCGCTGGCGTTCTACCTGTTGGTGGTGCGTCCGCGGTGCCTGACGCCGTTGCTGGTGCTGCCAGCCATCTGGCTGGGGTACGGGCTTTCCGTGCTGGCCCTGGGCGCTGTGGACGCAGGCGTGCTGCCCCTCTTGCTTGCGGCGCTCGTCCCCGTGGAGGTGGGCATAGCCGGGTGCGAGGTAGTGCGTATCGTCCGCGCGTTCCGCAAGGCGAAGGCTGCGAGCGAAGACCCGATGGAATGGCTCTTCGCGGCAACGAGGCAGCTGGTGCGCAAGGAGCTGCCCGCGCGCATGATGGCGGCGGAGCTGGCCGTGTGGTATTACGCGCTCTTCTCGTGGCGCGAACGCTCGCAAGCGCCCGCGGAGGAGGCGCGCTACTCCTACCACAACGCCGGGGGCTACCTGAACATGATGATGGGGCTTGCCCTGGCGTTCCCGGTGGAGATCGTCGGGGTGCACCTGCTGCTGTCCCAGTGGAGCGCGGCGGCCGCCTGGGTGGCCACGCTGCTCTCCGTCTACGCCGGCGTCTGGCTTGTGGGCGATGCCCGAGCGCGGATCATGCGCCCGGTGACGGTCGGCAGCGAAGGGCTGCGCCTGGAATGCGGCATCCAGATGCAGGCGCGCATCCCCTTCGATACCGTGGCCCGCGTCGCTGCGGCAGAACCGGCAGCCGACGCCATAGGCAAGGCAGAGCGGCTCAACTACGGCACGTTCTACCAGGCGAACGTGTGGGTGGTCGCGGAACGGCCCGTCGAGGTGCGCACCCTGCTCGGCACGAAGCGCGTCCGCGCCATCGGCCTCAGCCTGGACGACCCCCAGGCCTTCATCGCCGACGTCGGGGCCAGGCTGGGCGTCCAGGATGGCTAGCGTGCGGGTTTGATGGGATGCCGCACTACCGTTTTCCACTTGGCGGGGTCCACGCGGCGGGCGTCGGATAGGTAGATCTCATGATGGTGCCGGCCGACTTCCGTGTCGGACATGTCGTTCACGTATCCCTCGGCGGCTATGAGCTCGTCCATCAGCGCCACCGTGGCTGGTTCGTCGTCATAGGGGCCCAGGTGCATGGCCTGTACGCACAGGCCCTCGTTGACGGTCAGCAGCTCGGCGGACGCGGTGTCGATACTCTTCTTTCGCGCGGCTTCCGCCTTGGCCCACTCCAGCTCATCAGCCGTGACGAACGCGGGCATCCGGATGACCGACACCCAGTGGAACGCCGCCTTGTTCCGGTAGTCGAACCCGTCTGTGCCCGGCTGCCACCAGAAGCCTTCCAGTGGAGGCACCACGAAGTCGAAGTAGCCATCCATGCGGTGATCGCCCATTTTCGACATCTTCACCGTGTAGGCCACCGCGTACAGCACACCGATGGCCTGTTTGTAGGCGCCGCCCTCCTCGTTCGGGTCGCCCTGACCGCGCACGGCTACGAAGGTGGCTGGCGGCACGCGCACGATGGTAGGCTTTTGCTTGGGCAGGTAGAACTCCTTGTATTCCTTCTTGAAGTCAAAAGCCATGCTTGCTCCCTTTCTCGAGCGGCCATGGATCGCCTGTCGCGCGCCATAGCCTTGGCAGTCTGACGGCGACCCTTACCTTTAGCGCAGCCCGGCATCGAGGAAGTAGCCCTCCTTCGAGAAGCGCTTGCGGAAGGTGAGCAGGCTGATCATCACGATGGCCAGCGTGGTGGCGGCCGACATCATGAGCAGCACCACGATCTGGTACTTCGCGGCCACCACCGGGTCGGCCCCGGCCAGGATCTGCCCGCTCATCATGCCCGGTATCTGCACTATACCAGCAGCGCACATGGTGGCCAACGTGGGCAGGATGCCCGCCCCCACCGCCGCCTTGATGGAGGGGAAGGCCGCCTCGCGCGGCGTGGCGCCTAGGGCGACGAGCGCGAACATCTCGTCGGAGCGCCCGTCCAGGTCGGCGAAGAGCCGGTCTATGGCCACGGCCGTGGCCGACATAGTGTTGCCCAGCGCCATGCCCGCGATGGGCACCAGCTGTCGAGCGCTATACCATGGATCAGGCTGGATGACACCTTCCACCACGATGAATGCGATGGTCATAGAGGATGCCAACAGCGTGGCGAAGACCGGCAGCCACAGGCCGCTGACCCGGTGCTTCACGCGGCTCACCGCGATCTGCGCGGCGCAGAGCGCCATGGCCAGCAGCACCAGCGACACGAGCCACCAGCTCTGGTAGCGAAACAGGTAGACCAGCAGGAAGCCCATGGCCAGCAGCTGGACGAACGCGCGCACGGCTGCCACGGCGATGCTCTTCTCCTGGCCCAGCTCCAGCTTCCACGACACGATGCCAGCCACTAGCATGAGGGCGCTGGCGGCGAAGAGCTGAGGGTAGCCTATGTCGATGACGCCGCCTTCCATCAAGAACCCCCTTCCAAGCCTTCTTCGTAGGAAAGCCTACCGCTTTCCAAATGGAAGACGCCCTGGGCGAAACCGTCGGGCGGCCGATGCCGGATGCGAAAGCACGTTGCCCCTTCGGCTACGAGCGAAACCGTCAGGGCGGCCACCGCTTGTGCCGACTCGTCATCCAGCGCCGCGTCCACCTCGTCCAGTAGCATGACAGGGGGCCGGGTAGCGAAGACGCGCAGGAGCGCCACCCGGGCCGCTTGGCCGCCTGAGAGCTTCGCGGCATCCCGGTCCAAGGGCACATCCAACAGCGCGGCCTTGAGCAGCTGCTGAAGCTGCAGGTCGGAGGGGGTGGGGCGGCCTCGGTTCACCTTGAGCGACCACGGCAACAGGAGGTTGTCGCGGATCGTACCCGGCACGAGCGATGCCCGCTGGGGAACCAGGCAGACGCGTCGACGCCACTCTTGGCACGTGAAAGTCTCACTATCCGCACCATCCAGCAGCAGGCACCCGCCCGCGAGGGGCATCATCTGGGCGCAGGCCCGCAGCAGCATGGACTTCCCCGCGCCGGAAGGGCCGGTCAGGTCGTAGACGCTCCCGACATCCAAGCCGAAGGACACACCTTCCAGGCGTACGGGCGCAGCCTGTCCGTCGCCAGCATAGGAAACGCTCAAGTCGCAGGCTTCGAACAGCGGCACGGAGATCCTTCCAATGGGGTAGGCATATCGGTGTCATCAGTATACCCGCGCAGCTGCGGAAGAGATCGTTGCAGCACGGAAGGTGGACGAAGCGGAAGCTGCAAAGCGGCAAAGCAACTTGGCCAAGCTCGTCAAAAAGTAGCAAGATAACTTGTCCGCTTTTGCCGAACAGAACAAAGGCAGGGGGGGGGATAGCGTCCCCTTTCCGAGAATAAAGCGTCGGTTCTGCCTAGGCAACAGCTACCGAGAGGGTGCAGCGGTAGTGCGCCTCGTCGGTGTCCAGCAGGCGCGTCTGGCTGATCTCGTACCAAGGCCTTTCTGTCCGCAGGCCCTCGCGCTTCAGGAAAGCTGCCAACGACTTGCGCTCTGCCGGAATCCCCGTGCGCTACAGCGTCATCATGAGCATTTTGCCGTTATCGGAAGCGATCTTTGCCGCCTCGTCAGCGTTCAGGATCTGGATGCAGTTGGCCTGGCAGTGCTGGACGCAACTCGGCAGCTTGCCTTCAGCCATGCGGTCAGCACAGAGGTTGCATTGCGCGGTGAGCACGGGAAAGTAGGAGTACTCCCAGGTGTCGGGCGCATATTCCCAGGGTCCCACCTGGTTCAGCTTGATGCCGAACTGGTCGGGCGGAAGCTCGTTCTTTACCTGGCAGGCCAGCTCGCACGAGTGGCAGCCGGTGCACCAGCGGTAGTCGAGCAGGAGCGCTTTGCGTGCCATATTCACTCACCTTCCTTCACGGGGTATATCTTGCAGAGGATGCACTTGTAGTTGCATCCCACCCCGGTCTCGCCTGACGCCCACGAGATCAGGTTGTTGATGTTGAGCTCGTCCACGTCGTAGAGGTCCTCGGGGTCGGCCTCGGGATGCCACCAGCCGTGGTCCGAGCTGACCACGCGCGGGTCCATGCCGGGCAGAAGCTCGACAAGCCGCTTGGCGCGGGCGGTGCGCCCGGTGTCGCCTATCGGCCCTTCGACCCAGACCCACTGTCCTTCCGCCACGCCCAGGTCGTCGGCCAGTTCGGGCGCCATCTGGACAGCGGGTTCGGGGTGCATGGCGCGCAGGTGTGCGCCCTGGCGGTTCTCGGAATGGAACGTGTTGTGGCGCCTTGCCCCCGTGGTCAGCACCAGCGGGTAATCCTCAGCGAGTTCCGACTGAGAGTAGGGTGTCATGGTCGGTTCAGTGTAGGTTGGCAGCGGGTCGAATCCCATGAAATCGAGCCCGTTGCTCCACAGCTCTATGCGGCCTGTCGGCGTGGGAAATCCCGCCTGACCATCGGGACGCAACAGCCCCTTCTCGTGCTTGTCGTATTCGAAGGGCAGGTAGCTCGGCGCGGTTGCGCGCACGCCCTCGAAGTCCATGCCGGTCTCGGAGAGGATGTGGCTGAACATGCCCTCCACCGTGTCCCACGGCCAGGCGTCGGGGTTCCAACGGCGCCCCAGTTCCAGATTGATCTCCATGTCAGACCGGCACTCCCCTAGGGGCGGCACGGCCCGGTTGATGGTCTCGCCGCGCTGGGTGCCGTCGCCGCAGCGGATGCCGTTGCGTTCCGGGTAGGTGGTCACCGGCAATACCAGATCGCCGAAGGCCATGCACGATGGCGTCATGAACAGGTCTACGAACACGTTGAACTCGAGGTTCTGGAACGCCTGCATGGTGTGCTCGTTATCCACGCCGCCGCAGGCGATCTGGTTCACGGTCTGGATCCACGATGCCTTGATGGGGTAGTCTTCGGGCTGCTCGATCATGTGGTCGATCATCTTGTTGATGGAGGCCACCTGCAATCCCAGCTTGTATATCAAAAGCTCGTCGGTGCCGATGCGCTTCTCCTCCGCATCGAAGGAGAGCAGATCGCGGCCCCATCCGGTGATGTACTTCAGGAGCTCGGGTCCCACGATATTGCTGCCCGGCTTTTCGATGTTGCCCGTGATGCAGAACAGGCACAGCACCGCGCGGGACGCGAACACGCAGTCTTCGCGTTGGTCCAGAGCCACGCCCCACTGCAAGAGCGCCGGTGCGTTCTCGGCTAGAAGGCGCGCGGCTTCGCGGATCTTGTCTGCCGATACCCAGGTGACCTCTTCCGCGCGCTCTGGGGTCCATTCCTTGCAGAGCGTTGTGTACTCGTCGAACCCGTAGCACCACTTATCCACGAAGTCTTTGTCGTAGAGCTCTTCCTCGATCATGACGTTACCCATGGCGAGGGCCAGCGCCCCGTCGGAGCCGGGACGGACGCGCAGCCAACAGTCGGCATGGGCGGCCAACCAGGTCAGCCGCGGGTCGATGACCAGCAGCTTGCTGCCGCGCTGCAGCACGTCGGTGACCCAGTGCCCGTAGGCGCCGTCGGAGTTGGCTACCACGGGGTTGTTTCCCCAGACCACCGTGAGCGCCGGGCAGGCCCATTCGGGGTTGTCGTAGCGGTCGATGAACTGCTGGGAGTAGTCGCCGATGGTGAACACGCCGGTGGTCATGGTGGCTGCGAAGATGCGTGGGCCGAAGCAGGCCACGTTGGAAAGCGAGAACGTGTAGTTGGGGCTGCCGAACGACCATGCCAGGCGGCTGATGTACGCCGCGATGTCGCGGCCCGTGCCCTGCAGGAACACAACGCTTTCGGCACCGTATTTCTCCTTGTACTCGTTGAAGCGCTGCTCCACGGTGTCAAGGGCTTCGTCCCATGATATGCGCTCCCACCTGTCCTTGCCCCGGTCTTCGTGGGCGCGTTTCATGGGGTAGCGCAGGCGCTTGTCGCTATTGACGATCTCATTCACGGCAACGCACCTTGGGCAAAGACGGCCCTGATTGTAGGGGTTCTCTGGGTCGCCTTCCACGCGCACCACCTTGCCGTCCTTGGAGTAGATGAGCACACCGCAGCCAAGATGGCAGCCCGGTGCTGACCAGGCGCTGCCCCGGGTTACCTTGCAGCCATCCTCCTCGTACTCCCAGGGCAGCTCGTGTTCGAAGTACGCCATGTCCCGGTCGTTCTTCAGGATGTCGCTTCCCTCCACGACGACGCGCGGCTGTAGCGTCTCCTGAACAAAGGATTCCTTCATCGGCTTCTCCTTTCGATGGCCCGTTACCAGAGTTCCTTGGATTTCATGGGAAGAACGCCGATGCGCGCCTTGGCCACACCATCGATGAGCCCGTCATAGACGCGGCCTTCGGCAACGCCCTCCATGGTGCCGAGCATGGTGGTGATGGTGCAGTCGCAGCTGAAGTTGCCCTCGTCGTCGATCTTGCCGTTCTTGACGGGAGCGGTGGAACCCAGCACCGTGAAGTCACCCACGAATGTGCCGTCGCCTTGACGGTCGATGGTGAGCATGCAGGGTTTCTTTCCAATGGGGATCTTCACGATCGCTTCGTAAGTTTCTACTGCCATGATTTCCTCCTTTTGCCTTTTATGTGACAGATGTCACTGATAGGGCTATGATGCAGAATCAACGCCTAAGATGTAAGGCACAGAAACGCTGCAGTGTCACATATGGGACAGATGTATGGAATTGTCTTCGAACAGGGAGCCGCATTCGTGATCGAACGATGATGGGTCCCTAGCGAGAAGGGTGGGAGAGCCATGGACATACGCGCGGAAAGAACGCGCGCCCTCTTGCGGGATGCGTTCGAGGATCTGCTTGAGGAAGAGCCGCTCGAGGCCATATCGGTGAGCGAGATCTGCGCGCGTTCCACCGTACGCCGTGCCACGTTCTATCGGCATTTCGAGGACAAGAATGCGTTCTTCGAATGGTATCTGGGCACCATAACCGACCGGTTCGTGAGCGAACTATCGGACAATCACGACGAACTGGGGCTTCGCGAATACGTTGAGCTCATGCACCGTAAGCTCGTGGATTTCCTGGAAATGCATCGAAACTGGTTCATGAAGACCATGGGACGCAACGCGCTGGCCGGGTCGCTGGACATGATCATGGAGCAGGTTGCCATCGGGGTGGCTCAGCATGTTAACGCCTACACCGTTGAGAGCGGCGTTGCGTTGGATGCCGAACCCGAGTTCATCAGCCTGTTCTACACGGGCGGAATGGTGCACACCCTGCGCTATTGGATGCTTGCCGACAAGCCATTCCCGGCAGACGAGCTGGTGGAAGAGTCCACCGAATTTCTGATGCGGTACGTAGAAGGCGCAGTCGGTTAACCTGCCATGGCTGCTGGTAAGGCGCAGCCGCCTAGCCTGCCGCAGCTGCCGATAGCCCAGGCGACTATCGAACAGCTACCGACAGGGTGCAGCGGTAGTGCGCCTCGTCGGTGTCCAGCAGGCGCGTCTGGCTGATCTCGTACCAGGGCCCTTCCGTCCGTAGGCCCTCGCGCTTCAGGAAGGCCGCCAGCTGCTGGTATGCGTTGCCAACTTCCTTCCAGGGCCCTACATAGCCGATGCAAGCGCATTCCCTGGCGGGCAGCGTGCGCGCCGTGCCGAAGGGTGCACGCTGCGGCTTCTTCGGCAGCAGGTAGAAGAACTCCTGGTAGCTGGGCAGCCCATCGGCACCCACCTGAGCCGTCACGCCGTAGGGGGCGATGGCAGCCTCGACCCCGAGCTTCGCTAGCCCTTCCACGACAGTCGCGTCCTTCGCCAGCACGCCCTCCCAGTTGCCGTCTATCTTGAGGCCGCTCACGTCCTCTGCCACGAGCACGACGCGTTCGGGGAAGACGCGCACGGCAGGCTGCGGGCTTGCCTCCTGCGCCGCCGCGGCTTGTCGCCCTATCTCGGCCAGCAGGCGCTCCGATCGGCGCAGTTCGGCCATGCGCCGCTTCAGGGCGCTCGTGTTCTCATCGGCCAGTGCCGCCAGCCGCTCCGGGTCGGGCGTGTCCAGCATGGCGCGCACCTGGGCCAGCGAGAATCCTGCCTGGGTCATGGCGCGGATGACCGAGAAGCGCGCGAAGTCGGCCATGGAGTAGTTGCGGTAGCGATTAGCGCCCTTCTCCGCCGGGTGCAGGAGGCCTATGTCGTCGTAGTGGATGAGCGTGTTCTTCGTGGTGCCGCATAGGTGTGCGAACTCGCCGGACTTCATGGCGAACCTCCGTGAAAAGACCCTTGACTCTATGGTTACCCGATAGTTTAGCATCAGATCGTCCAAGGATCAGAAGAGAAAGAGGTTGATCGTGCCCTATGTATTGTTGGCGGCAGCGGTCATCTGTGAGGTGTTCGGCACCTCCATGATGAAGCTGTCGAATGGATTCCAGAAGAAGCTTCCCATTCTGGGCATCGTTGCAGGCTATGCCTTGGCGTTCGCGCTTTTAGGGCTGGCTGTGAAGGAGCTGCCACTGGGCCTTGCCTATGGGATCTGGGGAGGAGTAGGGGCTGCGCTGACCGCCGTGGTGGGGGCGGTGTTCTGGAAAGAAGGGATGGGTGTGCGCAAGGTCATCGGCGTTCTGCTGGTGGTCGCAGGTATCGCCGCTCTGGAGATGGGGGCCATGCTGTGAGGAAATACTTCTTGCTCTTCGTGATATTGCTCGTGTTGGTCGCAAGCGTTGCAGCCTGCGAGATGGGAGGTGCGGCATGAATAGATACTACTTGCTCTTGGCGGCGTCCATCGTCTGTGAGGTGTTCGGTACCACCATGCTGAAGGCGTCGAATGGGTTCACGGAGCCTGTGCTCACGGGGCTCTTCATCGTGGGTTATCTGGCCTGCTTCACGTTCCTCACCTTCGCGCTGAAGGGACTCCCGCTTGGGGCGGCCTATGGTATCTGGTCGGGCGTGGGCGTAGCGGCGGTGTCGGTCATCGGCGCATTCGTATGGCATGACCCGTTCAATGCTGTCGTGCTCTTGGGCATCGCGCTGGTCATCGTGGGCGTGGTGCTGCTGGAGACCTCCACAGACAACGGTAATGAGGCTGCTTCCGCTGATCAGGTGTCGGAGTAGCGCGGTGGAGCACGGAAGGGAAGAGTGGATCGAGCTCCTAGCGAAAGAGGCCTCGCCAGCTATCGCCTTCCGAGGCGTAACAGCATCCTATGGGCGGCGCTTCGGGGTCAATGGTCGGACGAAGATCCTTGATGAGCTCGAATTCTACGTGTATCCCGGTGACATGATCTGCCTCTTAGGGCCTTCGGGTTGCGGGAAGACGACCATGGTTAAGCTGATCATGGGGCTCATGGTGCCCGATGCAGGCGAAGTGCGCGTGCTTGGCGAGCTGGCCCCTTTCCCGCACGCGCGCTGCAAGATCGGATTCATGCCGCAAAGCGAGGCGCTCTACGACGACATCACTGCCGAGGAGAACCTGCGGTTCTTCGGTACCATGGAGGGCCTCAAGGGAAGGGAGCTAGACCAGCAGATCGATGGTCTGCTGGGTTTCATGCAACTTGAGCGTGACCGCAGGACTCTTGTTCGCGGCTTCTCCGGTGGCATGAAGCGGCGGCTGTCTCTGGCCGTTGCGCTGGTCGGCCAACCCGAGCTGTTGGTGCTGGACGAACCTACGGTGGGACTTGATCCAGCACACCGGCGCCGCATCTGGAGCAGCTTGCGGAAGATGCGCGACCAGCAGGGTACCACGCTCTTCATCACCACTCACGTCATGGATGAGGCTGCTCGATGCGATTCAGTGGCAATGCTAGACGATGGTCGCATCGTGGCTGAGGGAACTCCTGCGCAGGTCGTCGCTGAAGCAGGCGTTGCTGGCCTAGAAGAAGCGTTCATGGTCTTCCAGAACCTGCGTGCCGCATCTGTTGACCATTCCGATTTCAGTGCGCCCGTTCCCGACGGGGAGAAGGCTGGTGTCGCACGTACATTCAAGGGTGCCGCCGGATCAGATGCGGGGAACGGCGATGAGTAGGACGCTTGCCATAACCAAACGGATCATGGCTCAGCTCGTCCATGACCCGCGCACCCTGCTCCTTCTGCTCGGTGCCCCTCTCCTTGTCATCTGGCTGCTTTCCATGATCTTGAACACCGATGCCCTAGGGCCTGCGTTCATCGCGCTTTTGATCTATGTGTTCACATTCGTCACTAGCACCATGTCGCTCGTGCGTGAGCGTGAGGCTGGCACCATGGCACGGTTCCTGGCGACGCCGGTCGCGCCCGTGCAGGTCATCGCGGGCTACGCCATCGCGTTCGGACTCGTGGGGCTGGTTCAGTCGGGCATCATCCTGGCCATCGCGCTGGGGCCCATGGGCATGCCGAACGAAGGGAACCTGGAGTTCGTGCTGGTGGTGGCCGTGTCCATGGCCGTGGTCAGCGTCATGATGGGGCTTGCGCTCTCGGGGCTTGCGAACACCGGGTTCCAGGTGGTGCAGTTGATGCTGGTCTTCGTGGTGCCGCAGATCCTTCTATGCGGGCTGTTCGACCTTTCTGCTGCGCCTCTGCCCTTGCAGGTCTTGAGCAGGCTGCTTCCGTTGACCTACGGCGTAGATGCGTTGCAGGAGGTCATGCTGTATGGCTCTGGCAGAGATGTCATCACCCCTGATCTCATCGCCATCGCCGCGTTCGCCTTGTTGTTCCTGGTTGTCGGCGTGCTTGCCATGCGCAAGAAGCGCGCACGGAAGGAGGCAGCGACATGAGCATGGACCCGTTCGCATACTACACCGACGCCTACGGCATCTGGTTGTTCCGCGTGGGAGGCCCGTACCCCGAGTCCTACGACTTCGTCATGGAGAAGTGGCTGCCGAGCCGGGAGCTGTTCGACGTGTGGGGAAAGCCGCCGTTCATCATGGAGATAACCCCGGATGAGGCGCAGTGGAGGATCGAGCGCCGCCGCCGTTCACGGAAGAGCGCTACGCCGTAAGCGTCCTGATAGGGATGACGTAGATGCCATCCCGCGGAAGTAGCAGTGGACGGAGGGGCGCTATCTTTAAGACGAATCGAGTACAGCGCCCGCGAATCCCTAGTGCGGCATAAACCGACATCTACCGAAATCCGAGTTTTCAATTGCGAAAATCCGAACGATTTCCTGCGGAAATCCGAATCGGGCTTTCCTATGCCGGAGTGCTCAGCTCGGCCAGCAGCGGGCCGTAGCGCCGATGTAGGCGCACGACGTTGGCGGATTCGATGGCATCGCGCAGGAAGAAGCCGATGACCAGCGGGACCCACCACAGCGGCGTTTCCAGCGAAGGCAGGAAGAACATGCAGACGGAGGCGAACACGCATACGGCTGCGACGGCATGGGCTGCGGTGATGCAGCGCGAGAGCGAGCGCTTCATCACCAGCAGCACGGGCTTCAGGCGCTTGTTAGCGGTCTGTTCGACGTCGTAGACCGAGCGGCGTGCGAGCGTGCGCAGGTTGTAGAGCTCGTAGCTGGGTGAGGCAGCTGCGCGGTCGCCATGCATCACCAACCCGACGCCTAGGCCCACGAGCGCCAGCACTACGCCGTCCGAGACCTCGTAGGCCGCCGAACCCGAGTCAATGAACAAGGCATCGACGTTGTGGGCCGCCTGCGGCTCCAACCCCAGGGTCGCCAGGTGGACGGCGAAGGCGCAGCCGAGCAGCGCGACGCCTGCGAGCGCGAACCTTTTCCCGTGGATTCTGGCGGCCGCAATCCTTGCAGGATCGGAACGCTTGCCGATGTAGGGATGTGCCGCGCGGAATGCGCTGGCCTCTTCCTTCGCCTTCCTCTGGACGAACAGCGCTGCCACCAGGAATGCGAAGAAAAGAGCCATGGACACCACGTGGGCCTGCGCGTAGTCCGTCTCGACGAACTCCTTGGTGAGGATGCTAAGTAGCTTGTCCAGGAAGCTTCCGACCACGGTGCCGTCGGCCCCGAACGAGACGGTGGCCAAGGCGCCGAAGTGCATGGCGGAAAACGCCAGGATCACGAGCGCCGTGCCAAGCGGCTCCAGCACGGCCATGCGGCGCTGGAAAGCGTCGAAGCTGCAGCCTCGTTCCACTTCGCGTGCTGCCTCCTCGATGGCGCGGGCCGCGCTCTGGGTTTGTTGCATGGGTTCCGCCACGGCGGCTCTCCGTCTTCTTCCGAATGATGCACCCAGCCATTCCGGCGCTTTTCCGAAGGATACCGTCCTGCGCAGCCAAAGGCATGCCGCCTGCGCTCTTGTTGAGAATCCGTTGTGGGCGCCCGTGTCCCCCTGCAGAGCAGCGGGGGCGAAACGGCAGCAAAGGGGCGGCCCTGCCTAGGCAACGATCAGGGTCGAGGAATTGCCGCAGCGCTTCGTCATCCACTGCCGGTTGGCGACCGCTGCCCTTAGGGCGGCATCGTGGGTCACCAGGACGAAGGCGCCCGGGAAGGCCGCCAGCATGTTTTCGAGCGCCCGTATGGAGCCCATGTCCAGGTGATTCGTCGGCTCGTCCAGCACCAGCAGTTCCGGCTCGTCCAACAGCTGCTCGGCAAGGAGCAGCTTCCGCAGCTCCCCCGGGCTGATGTCGCGCCCGTCGAGCAGCCGGTCGGGGTCGGAGTTGAGCCTGCCCACGATGGACAGGACCTGCCCGGCGCGGGCCCTGTCCAGCCCTCGAAGCGCCTTCAGGGCCTCTTCGCGCGTGGCTCCCTCGATGGCCTGGGGCACGTAGGCCCAGCGCACCGTGGCGGGGACCGCGGCCAGAAGATGGCGCACGAAGACGCTCTTGCCGCTGCCGTTGTCCCCGCAGACGGCCACATGGTCGGTGGGCGCCACCCACAGCTCCGGCACGGACAACGCGAAGTCGCCCGCATGCACGGTGCCTGCCTCGATGTGCGCGACGTGCCGGGCGCGGGACGAGGCCCCATAGGAGGCCATGCCCCCGTCGTAGCGCTTGGACACCGAGAGTCCGGACAGCTCGGCGATTGCCCGGGCAAGCCGCCTTTCCATGCTCGCCGACTGCTTCCCGGCGATGGCGTCCTTGCCGCTCACGATGGCGCGGCCGATCCTCTCGCGCCCGTCGCTGTCAGCCTTGGCGAGCCCTTTCTTGCTGCGGCGGCCCTTCGTCTTCGCCGCTTCGTCCCGCCTGCGGGCGGCCTCGTTCCGCAGGCGTGCGACCTCCCGCTTGGCATCGGTGCGGGCCTTCTGCGCGCAAGCCCGCTCAAGGTCTGCCTCCCGCTGGGTGGCGCTGTAGCCTCCGGGGCGCATGACGAAGCGGCCTCCCTCGAACATGAGGCATTGGGAGGTAATGCGGTCGAGCAATGCTCGGTCGTGCGATATGAGGATGCCGACCCCCTTGAAGGCCGCGAGCGCCTCGGCAACCGCCTTGCGCGCGCCTTCGTCGAGGTCGTTGGTGGGCTCGTCGACCACGAGGACGTCGGGGTTGCACCAGAGCGCGCACGCCAGTTGCACCCGCTTGCGCTGGCCGCCCGACAGGGTGCCGTACTCGAAGGGCCACTGCTCTTCGATGGCAAGGAGGCGCCTGATGGCAACGGCGCGGCACCCCCAGTCGCCCGCGAACTCCCAGAGGGATTCCGGCGGAAGGGACGGGTCTTGGGCGCAATAGGCGGAATGCAGCCGCGGCGACACGGTGCCGGAATCCGGGTTAAGCGCACGGGCGGCGATGCGGGCCAGGGTGGTCTTGCCGCAGCCGTTGTCGCCAACGATGCCTGTCCACCCTTGGGGGAACGTGACAGTGACGTCGTTGACGGCATCGAGGGCGGCACCTGGATAGCCATAGGTGATGTGGGAGAGGTTCAACTGCATGGCGGCATCCTTTCGGAAGGCCGCGCTGACAAGGCCGTGCGGTTCGACAAGCTCGAAGGGGGAAACAGCAACGCAACACCTCGGCAGCGCGACGGGAAGGTCGGTTCTGCAAGGTGCCCAGAGGGCGTTGCTATTTCTTCATGCACTGATCCTTACTCGAGGCGGTGCTTGCCAAAGGCCCCGCCGGAATGATGCAAGGGGAGTATACCACGGGCCGCGGCCGCATTGCCGTTCCTGGCTTGCAGCGGGTGTCGTTGTGGTAATATAGTCAAAAAATTGACTAATTAAGAATGGGTAGGATGGCGGACAAGCAAGCAAGACGCAACGCGTATCGTTACGCCATGCTGCGCGACGAGCAGTTCTCGCTCTACGATGCCTTTGCCAAGCGCCATGGCATGACCACGGGCGTGCTCTTCGTCGCGAACGTGCTCTTCTACGCGAAGGAGCCTCTGGCGCAGCGCGAGATCGCGGCGCGCACCTTCCAATCAAAGCAGACGGTGAGCCTGATCGTGAAGAGGCTCGCCGCCCAAGGGCACGCCGCGTTGCAGGAAAGCCCAGCGGACAGGCGCGAGAAGCTGGTGCGCATGACCCAGGCAGGGCGCGACCGTTACGGGCGGCCGCTTCGCCACATCACGAAGGCGGAAGACGACGCCATGGCGATGCTCGCACCGGAGGAGCAGGAGATGCTGGTGTCATTCTCGCGCAGGTTCACCGACCAGCTGCGGGAGCTGTTCGACGAAGACGAGGAGGATTGACGCATGGACTTCTACGAGGCGGTGCGCAGACGGCGCACGGTGAGGGAGTTCCTGGACGAAGACGTCGACTTCGATGTCGTGCGGCGCATCCTGGAGGCAGGGAACGCCGCCCCTACCTGGAACCACAACCGCAACTGGAGTTACATCATCCTGCGGACTCCCGAGGAGAAGGAGCGCGCCTTCGCGCAGGCGCGGAAGACAGCCGACAAGTTCGATGCTGAGAAGTACCTGAGCGCGCCGCGGCCGTACCCCACGACGCTCGGCCAGAAGATGTACGCCCACGCCATGCCCCGCCAGTACACGATGCTGGCAAGCGCGCCTTACGTGGTGGTGCCCGTGTTCAAGTCGAAAGGGCTCAATGGCGAATACGTGTCCAAGCTGAACCCGTTCGCGACCATCTGGTGCGTCGTCGAGAACATCCTTCTGGCTGCCGCTGCGGAAGGATTGAACTGCTCGCTGCGCATTCCCTTGAACGAGGAGCACGACATCGTGAAGCAAGCGCTGAAGGTGCCACCGACCTACATGATTCCCGCATTCATAGGGGTGGGGCATCCCGACCCGGCAGAACACAGGCTGGAACAGTGCGAGGCGGACCTGGACAAGCAGCTGCGCTTCGGCCGCTGGAAGCGATGAGGGCAGCGGCCATGGGAGAACCCGCTGCCGAACGTGGCCGCGCAGGCCGCGAAGCGTTGGTCAAGCATCGGCCGGCTAAAGGCGTCATCACGAGATCGGACCTGCCGGTGTGCGACTTCTCGGCGAACCCGTACGTGGGATGCACGCACGGGTGCCGCTACTGCTATGCCAGCTTCATGAAACGCTTCACGGGGCACGACGAACCGTGGGGCGCGTTCCTGGACGTGAAGGATTGGCCCACCATCAAGCATCCCGAGAAGTACGCCGGCAAGGAGGTGTTCGTCGGCTCGGTCACTGACCCCTATCTCCCCGAAGAAGAGCAGCACCGGCGCACGCGGACGCTCTTGGAGCAGCTGCGTGGCAGCGGTGCGCGCTTGAGCATAGCCACGAAGTCAGACCTGATCCTGCGCGACCTGGAGCTGATACGCGAGTTCCCGGATGCGCGGGTGTCGTGGTCGGTGAACACCCTCGACGAGGGCTTCCGCGCCGACATGGACCAGGCTGTGCCCATCGAGCGGCGCCTTGCGGCCATGAAGGCGTTCCATGACGCCGGCGTGCGCACCACCTGCTTCGTGTCTCCCATCTTCCCCAGCATTACCGACGTGCCTGCAATCGTGGAGGCCGTGCGGGACCGATGCAACCTCGTGTGGCTGGAGAACCTCAACTTGCGCGGCGCGTTCAAGGCGGACATATTGAGCTATGTGGCCACGGAGCACCCTGGCCTGGTACCGCTGTACGACGCCATCTACCGCAAGGGCGACATGGCCTACTGGCAGGAGCTCGACCGCGACCTGGCGGCCTATGCAGGTCGGGCGGGGCTCGAGTACCGCACGAACGACGACACCATGCTCCGGCCCTTCGATGCGCCGCCCGTCTTGGTGAACTTCTTCTACCACGAGAAGATAAGGAAGTCGTCCCGTGGGAAAGGGCAGGCGGAGCCGAAGCAGCCGGCAGCGCGGTGACCAGCGTGAGCGTGGGCCGGGCGAAGATCGGCGGCGGCATGGCTAGCGAACTGTGCTTCGCCCACGCTACGCCCGGGCGGCCTTCAGCGCCCTTCCGCCCTCGACGCCGCTCTTCTCCAGCGAGAACGCCTGCAAGGCGAGGTTATCGTACGTGCTGTAGTAGTAGGTCTTCGTGGCGGCGGAATAGCCGCCCGAGTAGACGGTGTACTCCGGGCTGCCGTCTGCCACTTCGGCTGCTCCCTTGATCATGGAGACGCCGCCGAGGGTCTTGAACAGGCGCGTGACGTTGTCGGCTTCGCCGGTCTGCACAGGGTAGTGCGCGTTCAGGTAGGCGGCCCGCACGAAACGTGACGGCGAGTAATAGTCCCCGGGGATGCCCCGCATGCCAGCGCCGGACCCGTAGGGTGCAAGCTCGTCGGCCGCCCACGTGACCGAGCTCGGGTACTCCGGCGTGCAGGCAAGATAGCTGCGCACGTTCTCGTGATGGTAGGGGAACGCCGGCTGGTTGGTGAGCACGTCCAGGTCGTCGCGGTAGACGTGCATGCCGTCTTCTTGGTACTCCACCACGATGCTGCGCTGGGTGTCGCCGATGAGCCAGTGGAGGAGGGACACGCCGTAGCGGTCGTTGAAGGGCTTGCCCACGATGGTGACGCCGGGCAACGCCGCTTCGGCCTCGTCCACCGTCTTGAACTGAGAGGCTATATAGAACGGGAAGGCATAGGCCGGGACATTCACCTTCCCCTCGATCGGCGCGGGTGCATAGGCGGCATAGCCGGGAAAGTTGAGTCCGGCGACCCCCAGGCCCTCCTCGTTCATGGCGTCGAAGTAGAGCGGGCAGCCATCGGGCGCGACGGCCACGCCGATGGAGGCGTATCTCGCCGTCAGGGCACCGTTCATGAAGGAGGGATGAGTGAACCCGCGCTGGGTGACGAAGACGTCCTGCCCGAACGGCTCCATCCAGTCCAGGTTCCTGCCGAAGTACATGTTGCCTTGAGCGTCCGTGAACCTGATTCCCGTGCACATGATGGCCTCTTTCCCGCAGAGCGAAGGTCGCTCTGCTCTGCCTAGCAGTCTCTTTCGGGGTCACGATACCAAGCGGTGTCCGTTGCGAGCCGGGGAGGGGAGGAGCCGTTGCGGAGCCGTTTGCCTGAGACCGAGGGGTGCGGCTTCGGTGCGTTCCCCCATGCTATAGTTCTCGCATTCGCAACCACGACGGAGGGAGACCCGCGCGATGACTTGCACGACGAAGAAGCTCGAAGGAAGGGCGGCCATCGTCACGGGCGCCAGCTCGGGGGTGGGCCGCGGTCTGGCGAAGGTGCTGGCCGAGAACGGCGCCAACGTGTGCGCCTGCGCGCGCCGTAGGGAGAAGCTGGAGGAGTTGCGCGACGAGCTGGCCGCCGAGGGCGCCCGTGTGCTGCCCGTCGCCTGCGACGTGATGGACCCTAGCCAGATCAAGAACGTGGTGGCCCAGTGCGTGGGCGAGTTCGGCGGCGTGGACATCCTGGTGAACTGCGCCCAGGGGTCCATGGCCTTCCGCACCATCGAGGACATCGACATCGACTACGCCATGGAGGCCTACAAGAGCGGTGCCCTGGCCACGCTGCTGTTCATGAAGGAGTGCTTCCCGTACCTCAAGGAAAGCGGCCACGGACGCATCATCAACACCGCGTCGGCTGCCGGTTACGACGGCAATGAGGGCTTCGGTGCCTACGGTATGGCGAAGGAGGCCATCCGAGCTATCACCCGTACTGCCGCGCGCGAGTGGGGCAAGCACGCCATCACGGCGAACGTATTCTTGCCCATCATCGCCACCGACTTCTTCCGCGAAACGCAGCCACAGGCGCTGAAGAGCCTGGAGTCTAAGAGCCCGCTGGGTCGCGTGGGCACCACCGAAGAGGACTGCGCGCCGCTGATCGTATTCCTCGCCAGTGACGAAGGTGGCTACTTCACCGGCCAGTCGTTCATGGTGGACGGCGGCATCCATATGCACACTTAGAACACCCAAGACGAGATAGGTTGAAGGCGGGGGCGCAGTAATGCGCCCCTATTGGCATTTTGCCAGGCTATTACCTAGATGCAAGTCAACGATGATGATGGATGAGGACAGAGGAGGTTCTCCTCTATGTTATGATGATGTTATACGTATAACATGAGAAAGAGGTGTTCCTATGGCTGATACGCTCGTGAGCGCCCGCATCCCGAAGGCGAAGAAGGAATCGGTGTCTGCGCTGCTCGCTTCCATGGATGCAACGGTGTCCGATCTCATCCAGCGGTCCTTCGATTATGTCCTTGCCACGAAGGAGATGCCTTCGGTCCAGCGAAGCGCTGAGAAGCCCGTTGATGAGTTCGAGGCCTTCTGCGCTGATTGTGTCTTGGATATTGATTGGTCGGTGGCTGGTGCTGATAGCTCCTATGACAGCATCATTCGTGCAGGTAAGGTGGCTGACTATGAATCTCTTGCTTGATACCTGCGTTCTCATAGATTTCCTGGGAGGGAAGGATCCCTTTTTCCAAGACGCCCAGCGCATCATGGCGGCGGGCTACTTCAGGGACGTTCGCCTCTGGGTGGCGGGCCAATCCCTCAGGGATGCCTTCTATGTTCTGAGCAAGTATCAGAATCCCATCACAGTCCAACGGTCCTTGGTAAAGGCGTCCCAGGCCCTTTCCATTGTGTCGCTCTCTGATCAGGACTTCATCAACGCGGCTCGGCTGGAATGGGATGACTATGAGGATTGTCTGATAGCCCTCTGCGCCCAAAAGGCCAATGCGGAATACATCATCACTCGGGACGAAAAAGGGTTCGCACGTTCCCTAGTTCCCATCATGACCCCTGCAGGATGGCTGACCATGATGAAGGCAGAGCGTGGCCTTGACTATGAGGTCACGGCTTCGTAGAAGGGCTACTGCGTCAGGTTCACGGTGCGCAGGGAGGTGCCGAAGGGAAGGCAGGCCTTCACGCAGAATAGGCAGGCTTCCGGGTCTTCCACCACCCGAGTGGCCAGCGTCTCAACGCCGCGGTTGAAGAGCGCTTGGGCCGGTACCACGCTAGGGCCCACCATGATGGTGTGCGCGTCAGCGGCCAGCGCCAGCAGCCGGGGAGCTGTCTTGTTGATGAGGGTGACCCCGGTCATGAACACGAAATCCGCTTCCGGCACTACGTATTCGCAAGCCGGATCAGGGGTGTCCGCATCTCCTTTGCAATTGCGCTCCAATACGGTCAGCTGAGCATATTCGCTGATATCCTCCACATGGGGGAAATGACCTACCACTACTACCTTGGCCGCGTCTTCGCCGTTACCCGTTTTCGTTCGGGCGGCTTCGATGGTGGGGCGGTATAGATCGAAGGCGTCCACCTTGGCTTTATCCAAGCTCAGAGCTGCGGCTTCACTGCTCCGATCCTGGAAGCCCGCTGCCTTGATCTGGGCGTCTTGGGCGTAGTAAGCATTCAAGGCAGCCACGCCCAATGTGGCCTCTTGCATGTTCCATGACTTGGCCAGGGCCGCTACATCACGCAGGTCCTTGCCGCGCAGGTCCTCCAGGCGCTTGCGCTTCACGCCGCCGGTGAGCGTATAGGAGACCCCCATGCCGGATTCGGCAGCCACACAGGACCAGTGGAGCCCCAGCGCTTGATCAGTGACGGCGATGCCTTGGGGGATGCCCTCTATCAATTCGTCGTAGAGGCCCCAGGGTGAGTTGGCTTTTTCGCGTCCGTTCATATCCGCAGAATCTCCTTCTCTGATCGAGCATTGTCTGTCTCTATTATCCTTGACAGGAAATTATATACTTGAGTAAGTATAATATGCCTCAAAAAGCGCTCTGTGGTAGGGAGGAGACGCTTAAAGCGATCCTTTGACCACGCAAGGAAGGGGTATCATGCGAGACCATTCAAGCCATATCGAACTGAGCAGGGATGATGCCGTGGAGGCTTTGCTGGCAGAGCTGCGAAGCTGCGGCTTCGGTGATGCGAATATCTGCGGCACTGAGCATATCGCTCTGAGTGATGCCTTCGGGCGCGTATTGGCGGAAGATGTGCGCGCGAAGACGGATGTGCCGAACGTGCTCACCTGCTGCCTGGATTCGGTGGCGGTACACTGGGATGCCTTCCAGGGCCTGCCCGAAGGTCAGCTGCCTGATACGTCTGCTTGGGTGCGCGGCATTGATTGGGAGTTCGCGAATACGGGCGTAGCCATGCCGGAGGGCTTCGATACCGCGGTAGTCATCGAACACGTCAAGGTCTCTAAGGATGAGCGTTCCATCCAGCTGACGGCTGCTCCCTCCCAACGCTTCGCAGGAACCCGCGCGGCGGGGGCTAGCCTACAGTGTGGTCAGCTGGCTGTATCGGCTGGGTGCATCATAGACCCAGATGTGGCTGCGCGCATCGCTGGTGCGGGCCATGGCAGTGTGACCGTGCGCCGCCGTCCGCAGGTCGCTTTCCTTCCTACGGGCGATGAGCTGGTGCCGCCCAATCTGCCCTACAGCAGCTCTATGGTGGGAAGCTTTGCCGGGGCGGGGCGCGTCTATGAATCCAATAGCTTCGTGGTACAGGGCAAGGTAGAGGCCTGGGGAGGCGTCTTCGCTCCCTTTGATACGGTGCCGGATGACTACGCGGCCATCAAGGAGGCGGTGCTCGCGGCTACGAAGGTGGCTGACATCGTGGTGCTGAATGCCGGGTCTTCGAAGGGCTCAGAGGATTGGTCAGTTGAGGTCCTGGAGGAAGTCGGCCAGGTGGTCTACCATCAGACGAATCACGGTCCGGGTCATCATAGCTTCTTCGCTCTGGTGGAAGGCGTGCCGGTGGTGGGCATCTCAGGCCCGTCGGGCGGCGTATCGTTCACGCTGGAGTTCTACCTGCGTCCTGTTCTGCGCGCCTTCCTGGGGTTGGACCCGCACCCGCAGCTGATCCCGGCGCGCCTTCGTGGCACCTTCGGCAAGAACCGGTTCGCCCGGAAGAGCCTGGCGAAGGCAGTGCCGGGGGAGGAGAGGCCGCCCGAGGCCACAGAGCCGGGGTCTGAGTTCTATTCCGTGCGCTTCATGGAGCTGGTGGCTGAACCTGACGGCACGCTGAGCGCCACACCCGTGGCGGGGAAGGCGGGTTCGGCTGAGACCCAGCATGCGAACGCGCTGTACATGCTCTCAGCGGGAGCCGATGCGGTCTTTCCCGAAGAGGGGGCTCTTATCCAGGTGGAGTTGCGCAGCGGCCATGGCATTCAGGTGCGGGAATAGGTGCCATGCTGTTCCTGCTGACCGGAGACGTTCGCACGGGGAAGACCCGTTGGCTTGAGCGTTTGGTTGCGGAGCTGAACACGGTAAGCGTACGGTGTCATGGAGTCATGACACCCGGTGTGTGGGAGCGGCGCGACAGCTTTTCCTTCGAGAAGCTCGGTATCGAAGCGGTGCTGCTTCCGGGAGGCGAGCGCATTCCCTTTGCCCAGCGACGAGACCTTGCTGAGGCGGCAGGCGTCTTTCGTGAGGAGAGCCAGGCTGCTCACGCGGGGCTCGGGTGGCATATCTCTGATGCGGCTATCGTCCAGGTGAATGAGCACCTGGCAGCGCTTCCGCTCCCAGACGGCAGGGCGCATCCAACGCTTCTGGTGGTGGATGAGTTGGGTAAGCTGGAGCTTTTGCAGGGCACAGGCTTCACCGAAGCCGTGCATCTTCTGGAACGGGGACCTGTGCTAGGTAGAGAGCATGCGGTGGCGGTGGTGCGCAGCGCGCTGGTGGATAACGCTGAGGAACGCTTTGCGGGTGCTTGGGGCGGCTGTGTGCGCATCCATCCTGATGATGAGGCCATGCAGACGGTGCTCTCAGCGTTGACATGAGAAAGGGGAGCGCTTCGCGCGCTCCCCTTCGCCTACGTGAATATATCTCTGCCCCTTGTCCATCCTAGGCTTTCGGCAAGGCTCCTTCCAGAAGCTCAGAGAGCTCTGCATCGGTCAGATCGTAGTCATACATGGTGCTGTAGTAGGCCCTCGTTACGTCTTGGATGGAATCATCGAAGGCGTCAGGGTAGAGCAGGCGCGGCAGCCATTGCATGCCCATGAGCTGGTTCACTGTAGGCGGGTTGTTCATCCAGCACCAGGGGTCATTCGGCACCTGATAGTAGTTGCCGTTGGTTATAGCGGCGATGCCCGCCCAAGCAGGATCGGATCCCACGGTGTCATAGATGCTGCCCGCCTGGAAGATGATCAGGTCCGGGTTCCAGACAGCGATCTGCTCCAAGCTGATCTCATTGCCGTTGCCCTTGCCGGATACGTCATCTACCACCACCACGTTGTTGGCAACCATGTCGATGACCTGGGCTTGCACAGAGGTCTTGGCAATGGCGTTCAGCCCGTTGTTCCCCAGGAGGTAGGCCATGTTCACGCGCTCAGGTTCAGGGATGTTCGCCATGGTGGTCTGCACTTCGTCATAGACGTCAGTGCAGTACTGTGAGAGCTTTGTCCCGCGCTCTTCTCGGTTCAACAGCTCACCCAGCGTCTGGTAGGCAGCACCGTAGTCTTCCAGGTAGGCCTCCACGAATACCACGGGGATGCCCAGCTGGTCTTGGAGCGCATCTAGGCTCTCTTGGGTGTCCTTCTTCACCTCACCCGTGTCTATGATCACCTGGGGTGCAGCAGCGGCCACGGCTTCTCGGTTGAAGTCATCCTTGGCACCCAGCACCGCCCCGAACACTGGATAGTCAGCGAACTGCTCGCCGAAGATGGTCAGCTGCTCCTCAGAAAGCTCTTGGGAAAGGCCAACCATGAGGTCAGGGGCCATGGTGAGGAGCACCTGCTGGGCGGTGTGGCCAGATGGGCAGATCCGCTCGATGGTGGCCGGGAGTTCCACTTCCCGGCCCAGGGAATCCGTGAACAGGCGCGTATCTGCTGCAGTTGCCTCTTGGCTTGAGGCTTGGGTGTCTTCGTTGGAGCTCCCTGCGCAGCCAGCCAGCCCTAAGGCTCCGAGGCAGAGCGTAGCTGCGCAGAGCGCCGCCAATGCCCCCTTCGCCAGGGTCTTCCTCTTTTCGTGCTTCCTGTTCAAGCGCATATGCATTCCTCCTTCGTCTTGGTTCCTTGCCGTGCGCATTCGACTTCGCGTGCAGGTACGCAGACGCGCACCTTGTCGCCATAGAGGGAATTGACCTCCACATCCACGGAGTAGAGGCCGCCGATGAGCTCTGAGGTGATGACCTCGTGGGGGCTGCCGTAGGCGTCCAAGCAGCCGTCTTTCAGCACGAGGGTGCGGTCAGAGTAGAGGAAAGCGTGGTCAGGGTTGTGAGTGGATTGCACGATGGAGAGCCCTTCGCGGGCCAGCTGGCGCACGCAGGAGAGTACCCGTACCGTGTTGCCGTAATCCAAGGCGCTCGTGGGCTCATCCATGACGATGGTGCGGGCGTTCTGGGCCAGGGCTCGGGCTACGAGCACCAGCTGCTGTTCGCCGCCAGAGATGTGGGTGTACTGCCGGTGGGCAAGCTGTTCTATGCCGATGCGCTCCAGTGCCTCGTAGGCCCGCTTGCGTTGATCGCAGCCGGGGTTCGAGAGCATCTTCAGATCGCTCCCGGTGGCCATGAGCACCACGTCCAGCACCTCGTAGTCATAGACTGGCGCGTGGGTCTGAGGGATATAGGACACCTCACGGGCACGCTCTTTGATGGAGAGGCTCTTGAGGTCCTTTCCGTTCACGAGCACGTTGCCCGAGTAGTGCTGGTTCAGCCCCAGGATGCAGCGGAACAGGGTGGATTTGCCCACACCGTTCGGTCCTAGCACGTTCACCAGACAGCCATCAGGGATGCTGAAGGTGAGGCCATGGAGCACCTCGTGGGAGCCATAGGAGAAGCTCAGGTCCTGCACGCAGATGCTCATAGCTTCTTCTTTCGTGTGATGAGGTACAGGAAGAAAGGCGCTCCCACGAAGGCGGTGAGGATGCCGATGGGGATCTCTGCGGTGGTGGCCAGGCGCGCGATGTCATCCACCAGCAAGAGGAATCCCGCCCCCATGAGCATGGAGGCGGGAATGAGCTTTCGGTAGTCAGCGCCTACCATCATGCGGCAGAGGTGGGGGATCACCAGGCCCACCCAACCGATCATGCCCGTGACGGATACGCAAGCGGCGGTGATGAAGGTAGCGGCCAGGATGACCACGATGCGGATGGCCCGCGCATTCACGCCCATGGTGGAGGCCTCGTCATCGCCCATGGTGAGGATATTGATGCGCCAGCGCAGGGCGAAGAGGGCCGTGCAGCCTAGGAGCAGGATGGGGAACACCACAGCTACCTGGTCCATCTTCGCTCCCGTGAGGCTCCCCATGAGCCAGTAGGTGATGTCAGCCAGCTCATCGTTGTTAGGATCTGCTATGAGCTTCGTGTAGGAGACACCCGCTTGGAAGAGCGAGCTGACCATGACGCCTGCCAGCACCACCACCATCATGTGGTTACCCTTCGCCCGTGAGCTGATGAGCAGCACCAAGAAGACAGTGAACAGCGCCATGAAGAAAGCGGAAACGGATACCAAGGCACCAGTGAACCCGGCAAGGATGGCCAGGGCAGCCCCGAAGGCGGCTCCTTGGCTGGCGCCCAGGATGTCAGGCGAGACCAGCGGGTTCTGGAATGTGCCTTGATAGGCAGCGCCCGCAACGGCCAGGCAGCAACCCACCATGAGGGCCAACAGGATGCGCGGCAAGCGCACGTTGAAGAACAGGGTGGCTTGCTGGCTGGTCCAAGTCTGGTCAAGGGGGACGATGCAGTCCACAAGCATAGCCACTGCCTCCAACGGGCTGATAGGGTAGCGTCCCAACATGAGGGATGCTGCCGTAAGGAGCACCATGGCCACCGCAAGAGCAGCGATGATGAGGTCAGCCCGACGGCTGTAGGAAGACTTTCGCTCACAGACAGGGGTCTCTATGGAGGAGGCTACCGTGGTCACTGTATTATTCCTAACTATGGATAATATCCTTGGCTAGGTATTATTCACGAGTGCGAATAAATAACAAGCTCAGGGTTCGGGAATATCCGTGAACGGCGCATCACGCTCCGAAGTCATCTGATGCTGTGTTAGAATACTTTGATATCAAAGTATTAACGGGTAGGAGCCGATGAGAGGAGGGGAAGTGGGACAGGAGCGCGATATGTACGCCATAGGCGTGCTCTATGAATCAGACGAGTGGTCTGACCACAAGCTGGCAGCTGAGCTCCAGCACGCTTTAGCGGCGCGTCCCTCGGGCGCTGACTGGCAGGTGCGCCTCATCAACATGGAACAGCCGGATTGTTTGGAACAGGCACTAGCCTGCCGTATGCTGGTGAGCCGCATCTTCGCCAGCGCCCAGTTCCGTGGTCACGGCGCTTCGCTGGAACGCATGGAGCAGCTCATCAGCTCAGCAGAGAGCGCGGGCATCCCCTTGATCAATCCCGGCTTTGCCCATCGCTTCGAAGTGAACAAGCGTGCAGCTACCGAGGCGCTTGCTCGGGTGGGGCTCTGCACACCCACGGTCTATGGTTGCGGATGGCCTGAAGAGCTGGCATCTGCGGCTCTGGCGTTCCCCGCTGTCATCAAGCCCAACTGCGGGGGCCGCACCACGTGTACCGCCATCGTGCACAACGCTGTCGAACGCGACGCGTTCCTGAGCGCCGCCCCGGCCATCTCGTTCATCGCCGAGGAATACATAGAACCGGAATACGGCTTCATCACGCGGGCCGAGGTGGTGGGTGGAGCGGTGGCGTTGGTGGTGAGGCGCAGCATAGCGCCGAGCGGCCTTTCGGCCTATCACTTGGGTTCCACCTATGAGCTCTATGACGATGTGCCCGCTTCCTTACAAGCCGAAGTGCTCACCGCTGCTCAGACGTTGGGGTTCAGCTTCGGCAGCTTTGATGTCATAGAAACAGCACGCGGCAACTTCTTCATAGACGCCAACAGCGTGTCCAACGTGTCAGAGGATTGCACTGAGACGTTCGGCATGGATCTGATGGCTGAATACGCCAAGGCCATCACAGAACAGATAGGAGGAAAGGATGCTCTCGATCAAAGAGGTCTATGACCTGTTCGACGCGGTGGGTTGCTGTAGCTTCGCCACACTGGACGGCAACGGCGGGGTGGATTCGCGCATCGCTCACTTCTTCGCTTGGGATGAGGAAGGGCTCTACCTGCGCACCATGACCGGCAAGCCGTTCTTCCGCCAGATGATGGAAGGCGGTCATCTGAGCGTTTGCGGTGAGAGGACCGAAGCGCTCTGCCAGTGGGACGATGACAACATGCCCCACTTCCAACCCGGCTACATGGTGCGCGTGAGCGGTCAGGTGCGTCTTTTGACCCAGGCCGAGGTGGATGCGAAAGCGGCAGCGAACCCGCAGTTCAACGTGGCCATCTATGACATCAACAAGTACCCTGAGACCGTGGTGTTGGTGCTGCAGAGCGCCTGGGGCGAGCTGTATGACTACGATTTCAACAAGGTGCACCGGGATCACAAGATCCTGCGTGAGCGGTTCGCTTGGGGTGGTGCCGAATTCGCAGCTCCGGGGTTCCATATCACCGATGACTGCATCGGTTGCGGCGCTTGCGCCGAGGCTTGCACTCATGCGGCTATCGTGGCGGGAGAGCCCTATGTCATCCTGGGTGAGCGCTGCGATGAATGTGGCAACTGTCACCACGTGTGCCCCACGGGGGCTGTGGTGGAAAAGGGGTTGCCGCAATGAGCATGGGGGCGATGAGCGCTGATGCGCAAGGCTTCGTCAGCAGCCTCTCGCGAACCTTGCGTGAGGCCAACCGGTTCATCGTAGAGAAGATGACTGAACGCGGCATGGAGGGGCTGGTGTCATCCCATGGTGACATCCTGGTGGCGCTGTTCGACGGCCAGCCGCTATCCATGCAGGAGCTTGCTGCGCGCATCCACCGAGACCCGTCCACAGTGACCGCCTTGGTCAAGCGCCTGGTGAAAGAGGGCTATGCCCATACTGAACGCAGCGCGGCTGACCATCGGGTGGTGGAGGTCCTGCTCACGAAGAAGGGTGAGGCGCTCCGCGGTGATTTCGATGCTATCTCGAAGGAGCTGCTAGCGGTGCAGATGCAGAACGTGGATGAAGGAGAACTGCATACTGCCTGCGCAGTGCTCCGTCAAGTGCAGCAGAATCTTGTCACGGCCGTTCAAGGCGCAACAACAGATTAGAATAGCAACCGAAGAGAAGGAGATGGCAATGATCGAACGCGCACGTACATCCACGAGGTTCTTCAGCGCTGCCTTAGCGGCCCTCGCTCTGGTGGCTTTGGTGGTTCTGGCGGGCTGCAGCAGTCAGAGCGCAGGCTCATCCAACGCCGCTACAAGCTCTTCTGAGGCTGAGAAGCCCACGCTCACCGTAGCCATGGAACTGGCCTATCCGCCCTTCGAAACGAAGGATGACGCTGGCAATCCTGAAGGCATCGCGGTGGATTTCATGCAGGATTTCGCTGACCAGTATGGCTATGACCTGGTGGTGGAGAACACCGCCTGGGACGGGCTCATCCCGTCATTGCAGACAGATAAGGCTGATTGCGTCATCAGCTCCATGACCATCACCGATGAACGCGCCCAAGTGGTGGATTTCTCAGACCCTTACGCCATGGCTCAGCTGGCCATCCTGGCCAATGCGGATTCAGGTATCGAAGAGGCGACTGACTTGAACCAGCCGGGCAAGAAGGTGGCCGTGAAGACCGGCTCCACGGGTGATGTGTACGCCACGAAGAATCTGACCGAAGCAGAGATCGTGCGCCTGGCTGATGAGAGCGCCTGCGTGACCGAGGTGGTGCAGGGCAAGGCCGATGGCTTCCTCTACGACCAGCTGACCATCTATCGCAATAACCTGGCGAACCCAGATACCACCACTGCTGTATTCATCCCCTTCCAAGACCCAGAGGCCTGGGGCATTGCCGTGAAGAAAGGCAACACGGAGCTGCTGGACCAGCTGAACCAGTTCATCGCCCAGTCCAAGTCAGATGGAGAATTCGATCGTCTGACCGAGAAGTACCTGGCCGAGGAGAAGAAGGCCTTCGACGAGCATAGCTTCAAGTGGTTCTTCGACTTCGAGGACTAGGGGAGGGCCGGTAGCGCGTGGCTTCCCAGGGCAACCCCTTCGCCCGTATGTTCGTGGCGCCGCCGAATGAGCCGGTGGCGCCACTGAAGCGCGCGCTGAACTATCTATTCGTGTGCATCCTCGTGGTGGCTGTAGGGGCGGCGTCGCTCTCGACAGCAGGCATCGCGCTCAACTTCGATTTCGTTGCCCAGTATGAACAGCGCATCATCGATGGGTTCCTCATGACGCTTTGGCTTTCTGGGGCCAGCCTGGTGGGTTCTATGGTCATAGGGGTGCCCGTGGCCCTGGGGCGCAATGCGCGCTTCCTTCCCGTGCGCTATCTCTGTGACTTGTACGTGAAGATCATCCGGGGCACGCCGCTCATCGCCCAGGTCTATTTCTTCTACTACATCATCGGCACGGCCTGGGGCATTGATAACAAGGTGGCAGCTGGCATCATCATCCTGTCCATCTTCGCTGGCGCCTATATCGCTGAGATCGTGCGAGCTGGGTACGAATCGCTGCCCGTAGGGCCACTAGAGGCAGCCCGGGCATTGGGGCTCACGCGCATCCAGACGGCAGTGCATGTGGCACTGCCTCAGATGGTCACCCATACGCTACCGGCGCTGACCGGGCAGTTCGCCAGCATCATCAAGGATTCATCACTCTTGTCCGTCATCGCGGTGATAGAGCTGACCCAGACCATGCGTGAGATCAGCGCCACGAACTACAACTTCTTCGGCTGCTTCTTGCTGTTGGGTGTGTTGTATCTGTGTCTGACGCTGCCGGTCATGTTCGTGAGCCGCTCCTTTGAGAGGCGCTTAGCTTACAAGAGCTAGAGGCTCAGAGGCTGCCGGGGCAGGGGTGCTCTGATCGTGTTCTATGGTAGCCTGTTCCCAAAGCGCTGAAAGGAGCCGCTTTGGCCGTCCATGACTCGTTCTCTCAACAGCTGTGCGCCCTTCTGAAGGAAGGTTCCCTGCAGGGGGAGGAGCCGCTCAGTCAGCACACCACGTTCCAGATAGGCGGTCCCGCTCAATGGCTCGTGACCCCTTGCGCGGAAGATGAGGTGCTGGGAGTAGCTGCGCTCTGCCATCAGGAGGGCATGCCCTTGCACGTGCTGGGTTCGGGTTCCAATGTGCTGGTGGCCGATGAGGGCGTTCGGGGCGTGGTGCTCAAACTGGCAGAGGGTTTTGCCGAAGTCACGTTGGGCGAAGATGGCTGCATCCAGGCTCAGGCGGGTGCAGCCAATGAGCACATTGCTGCGGTGGCCCAGCAGGCTGGCTTGGCGGGCTTCGAATTCGCCAGCGGCATCCCGGGCACCATCGGAGGAGCGGCTGTTATGAATGCGGGCGCCTATGGAGGCCAGCTCTCTGACGTGGCCCAGTGGGTGCGCTGCCTCACCCCTAAGGGAGAGGTTCGTCGCATCTCGGCTGAGGAGGCCCACTGGGGGTACAGGCAAAGCCTCATGATGGAGGAGGGCTACCTGGTGCTGGAGGTGGGGCTAAACTTGACCCCAGACGATCCAGCTGCCATCCAGGAGCGCATGGATGACCTGCGTCAGCGCCGGGAGGAGAAGCAGCCCCTAGACATGCCCTCGGCGGGTTCCACTTTCAAGCGGCCTGAGGGTCATTTCGCCGGAAAGCTCATCCAAGACGCGGGGATGCAGGGTTGCCGCATCGGCGGGGCTCAGGTATCTTCCAAGCACGCAGGCTTCATCGTGAACTGCGGTGGTGCCACGGCTCAGGATGTTCGGCAGCTCATCCAGGCTGTGCAAGAGCGCGTGCGCACCGATGCGGGCATCCTACTGGAACCGGAGGTTCGCCAGTGGGGTTTCCCTCCGGCTAGCAGGGTCTGCCCGAACCTCTCTTCGGCTTCGTGATGCCTAAGATGCTCGCTTTGACTGGCTACATCTCTTCGGCACCCTCTTTCCATCTTACGGCTTCGCTAACGAAGGGTGAGCGGTGACCGCTGGCTTGCCCTCCGGTGCTAGACTTGCCGCGATCAGAAGCGGTAAGGGAGGCAGGTACATCATGGCTGTGGGGATCAAGGGCAGGAAGGTGGCCATCATCGGCTGCGGGTTCGTGGGTGCCACTACCGCATTCGCGCTCATGGAATCCGGGCTGTTCTCAGAGATGGTGCTCATCGACGTTGACCATGACCGTGCCGAAGGGGAGGCATTGGATATCTCCCATGGCCTCGCTTTCGCCAGACCTATGGATATCCACGCGGGTGACTATGGGGATATAGCTGATGCTGATGTGGTCATCGTGACCGCCGGGGCCGCTCAAAAGCCGGGGGAGAGCAGGCTTGATCTGGTCAACAAGAACGTGGCCATCTTCCAAGGCATCATGGCTCAGATCTGCGAAAGCGGATTCGCGGGCATCCTGTTGATCGTGTCCAATCCTGTGGATGTGCTGACCCATGTATCCATCCAGCTCTCTGGCTTGCCGGAAAGCCGCGTGATGGGCTCGGGCACCGTGCTAGACACCGGCCGCCTGAAGCAGATCATCAGCGAACGCTTGGGCGTTGACCCGCGCAACGTCCATGTGCGCATCCTGGGAGAACATGGTGATTCTGAGCTCATCGCTTGGTCCAGCGCTCACGTGGCAGGCATCCCTCTGGAGGACTTCTTCAATATGAGGAATGCGGGTTCCTATGAGGAGTTCCGCAGGGAAGTCACGGATATGGTGCGCAACTCAGCCTATGAGATCATCGAAAAGAAGAAAGCCACCTATTTCGGCATAGCCATGGCCACTAAGCGCATCTGCGAATGCATCGTGCGGGATGAGAAATCCGTGCTATCTGTCTCCAATTCCTTGCAAGGGGAGTACGGCCTTGAAGGGGTGGCGCTCTCAACCCCGTGCGTGATAGGGTCTGACGGCATAGAGGTGCGCATGCCGCCTGCGCTCAACTATAAGGAGCAGGCGCAGCTCAAGAGCTCTGCCGCTCAGCTCAAAGAGGTCATCGCCCAGCTGGAACTGGCCTGACGGCAGTGAAGATGAGACGGGAAGGCCGATGACGCAAGCCCCCACAGATAGATCACCTCGAGATGAGAACGCGAAGAAGCAGCGCCTCTTCAGCGATATCTCAGCCACTCAGATGATAGCCACGGCCTTGGCTTCGGTGACCTCTGTGCTGCTGGCCTCCTACATCGGCATCGCTGGCTCCCTCATCGGCGTGGCAGTAGCCTCCATCGTATCCACCTTGGCTGCCTCTCTCTACAAACGGTTCATCTCGGTCTCTGCTGACAAGATCAAGCAACTTCCCGTCATCACGGAACCGGATAAGACGCTGGCTGATATCCTGCCGGGCCATCAAAAGGATGGCGAAGGGGTCACAGACGAAGCGGCGAAGAGCGAAGACATCAAGGATGAAGACGCCAAGGTAGAAGGAGCCGGTGAGCCCGAGGTCCTTCCGAAGGCTCAGCCTGAAGAGCATGAGGAAACGGCTCCAAAGGAAGATGAAGAGGCCACCCTTGCCCATCAGAAGCGGATGATCCGTGGCTTGGTGATCGTCTGCATCGTGTCTGCTCTTCTGACGGCGGCTGCTACGGGAGCGGTGATCTACTTCGCCACAGCAGGGGAGGGCATCGGCACGAAGCCTGACCCTATCACCTTCGTTTCGCGTTCTGCTTCGGAGAGCGGAACCAGTGCTGCTTCTCAAACCCCAGCAGAGGATGCCAGTGAAGGGGACAGCACATCTTCGGCCAGCTCCGCTTCCTCCTCCGCTTCCTCTTCCAGTGCTAGCTCATCTTCTGGTTCAGAGGATGCATCTGGTTCCTCTGACAGCTCCAGCGCTAGCTCGTCTTCAGCCAGCTCCTCCTCAGCAGCTTCGTCTTCCTCGGCTGTGAAAGGGTCAGGGGATCTGCCGGGTGAGGGCACATCAGGGGCTGCTCATTCGTAAGGGACGGTGAAGAGGTCTGTGAAGCGTACGCCCAGGGCCTTCGCTATCCTGACCATGATCGAAAGCTGCAGGTTCGATTCCCCGCGCTCTATCTTGTAGAGCGTCGGCCTTGAGATCCCTGCCATGGCGCAGAGTTTCGTCTTCGAAAGCCCTTGGAGCTCACGAAGGTATTCCACATTCATGCCGAAGAGAACGGCCTCTTCCAGGGGATAGAACGGGTAATCCCGCCCCTGGGTGGCTGTTGCTTCTTTCATGATATGCGTCATAAGAGAAGCGTAAAACTAGGCTTACAGGCTCATGTAAGCCGTCATTTACGAACAAGGAAAAAAAGAAGAGAGGGATGGGCTTTCGACCATCCCTCTCTGCTGTGCAAGCTATCTCAGCTCGCGATCTTCGGGTTATTCTCCTTCAGCAGCGCGAACTGCCTCGGCCGTGGCTTCCTGAGCCTCAGCCTCGTCAACGGAGATATGATCGCACTTGTCAGACTCGAAGCCCTCGAATGTGATGCTTTCGCCCTTGGTCTCTTTCTCGCAGCCCATGATCCTCACCTTCCTTGTTCGTGCGCTGTGCTCCGTATCCCTTCGCATGCAACGCGGTTATCAGAACCTGAGAACGAGTATGCGGTACGAACGGGCAGACGCCTACCGCATGAGGTGAGGGTAACCGTCTTGACGCAAACTAGATTGATTGCCGTCATCTGCCTCGAGTGTCAAGGGGACGGTTCTCTTGACACCATCTATGCAGATGGTACGCTTGTTCCAATGATCTTTGTATTCTCAAGGAGGTGGTTGGGTGCCCCGTGGGCCAAGGAGGCAGAGTGCTTCAGGCATCTATCACATCATGGTGCGAGGCATTGCTCAAAGCCAGATCTTCTATGACGATGATGAGCGAGAAGCTATGTTAGAAAGGCTTACTCGCTATAAGGAGCAGTGTGGCTTCGAAATCTTAGCTTGGAGCCTCATGTCGAATCATCTCCATCTCGCTCTTAGCGTCAACAGAGCGAAAGAACCGCTTGCCACCATCATGAAGAGGCTCCTTTTGAGCTACTCCCATTTCTTTAACAAGAAGCACGACCGTGTGGGGTATCTATTTCAAGACAGGTACAAGAGCAAGCCCATCGATGATGAGAGCTACCTTTTGGCCGCTGTTCGCTACATTCATAGGAATCCTGTCGAGATCGGAGAAGGCATCTCGTTCTGGACGAGCAGTGATGCCTATCAGGGCAGGGGACGATGGACGGCTCTGCTTGATGGGGAGTTGGTGCTCCGGCTCTTTAGCGAGGATGAGGATGAGGCTCGACACGCATTTCTTACTTTCTTGCAAGGGGAAGAATGTCTTCAGTCGCTTCCTGAGTGGGGATTTGCCGACGGCGGCCGCATGAGGGATGCTCAAGCGATTGAGCTGATAAGGGCATTCGGCAACTTGCAGGACTGCACTAAGTCGGTGCATATGAAAAAGGCTGATCGTGATGAGATGATTCGGCAATGTCGCGGGAAGGGATGCTCTGTTCGTCAGATCGCCCGCCTGACAGGGCTCAATAGGGGTATCGTTGAGAAGGCGAGGCCTTGATGGGACGGCAGCGCACCAATGGTGTCAAGAGAACCGTCCCCTTGACACTCCGCGTGTTGACGAATCCATCCTTGACGAGGAAGGCCGTGTGGATTTCGCTCGCATGCGCCCCATCTGCTACGACTCCACCCGCCGCATTTACCGCGTGATCGGAGACGTGGTCGGCGGTGCCTGGGACGCGGGCAAAGCGCTCTTATAGGATGGGCTGATCGTCCAGAGCCGCCTGCATGGATTCGATGCAGGCGGCGGCCGTTTCCAGATCCTCTTCGTCCAAGCCTACGGTCAGGCGGTCGCCGAAGTCCTCCAGAGCTTCCCTGAAAGGCCCGTGGGCCGCTTGGGCCTTTTCCGTGAGGAAGACGCGCTTGCTGCGCCCGTCGCTCTCGTTCGGCTCTCTCCTTACGTAGCCCTTTGCCTCAAGGGTTCCTATAGCCCTCGCCGTGACGGACTTATCCACATGCACGAGATCGGTCAGCTCCTCTTGGGTGATGCCATCTCTGCGATAGAGCTGGGCCATGAAGGGCTGCTCGCCAGCCGTAAGGCCGAAGGGCCGCATGACCTCGGACATCTTCAAAGATATGCTTCGAGCCAGAAGCGTGATGTCGAAGCCGATCCTTCTTTCCATTTCAATCTCCTGAGCATCTACCGGAGAGGGGTCTCCTTGTTCCGCATATCCAATAGGGGATATTCTAGTCTCAAGTAGTTGCAAAAGCAACTATCTAATCGTATACTCAGTTGCAGTCGCAACTAGATTTCAGAGCATCTGCAGGCAGTTCGGTCATGGAAGGTTGGATGGGATATGGCGAACCCGCTGAAAAAGCTCTTTCGCGATGAGCAGCCCAACAGCCGCCCTCAGGCCGCTGGGAACAAGAGGATGCTGGAGATCATCCGCATCGCCGTGAAGCACAACGCGATGAAGGGATTCTCGCCGGAAGACCTCCGTTTGTGCCTGGAGGAGTTAGGGCCGACCTTCGTCAAGCTCGGACAGCTGCTCTCCTCTCGTTCTGAGATCATCCCCGAGGCCCATCGAGCAGAGCTCTCGAAGCTGCACGCGAGATGCACGCCCGCCGACTACGACGACATCATCGAACAGCTGAGGTCCTCCCTCGGAGAGCAGACATTCCGGGAGGCCTTCGCGTCCATCGATCCGACGCCTTTGGGGAGCGCCTCCATCGCCCAGGTGCACAGGGCGACACTGGTGAACGGGGACGAGGTTGCGGTAAAGGTCAGGCGCCCCGGAATCGTCGCCTCTGTCGAGGCTGACATCGAGATGCTCCGGACTCTCGCAAGACGCACGCGGGCCCTTGCCAAAGGAGGGCAGATGATGGATCCGGAGGAAGTCGTAGAGGAGCTCTCGGCTATGTTCTCCGCGGAGTGCGACCTCATAAACGAGGCGCAGAACCTTCTGGAGTTCCATGCGGTCACCTCTGCAGAAGTCGGCATCACAAGCCCGCAGCCCTATGTTGAACTCTGCCGAGAGGATGTGCTCGTGATGGAATACGTGAAGGGCGTGCCTCTCACTGAAGCCCCCGAAGGGATGCGCACGAAAGAGACCGCCGAACTTATCCTGTCCTCCTACCTCTCCCAAGTGCTCGATCACGGTTTCTTCCACGCCGACCCCCATCCCGGAAACGTCTTCGCCGCCGACGGGAAAGTGGTGTTCCTCGACATGGGCAGCATGGGGCACATGGATGACCGCGAGCGAGCGAAGTTCGAATCGATCATCCGATCGGCTGCCGACCGGAACCCGGTGGCGCTGAAGGACGCGCTCATGTCGCTTGCGGTGTCCAATGCCGAAGAAATGGACCATCCCGGCATCTTGACCGACCTTGACATGCTTGTCGAGGAGTACTGCTCCATGGGCATCAAAGTCAACTTCTCGCGGTTCCTGGCCGATATGATCGTGCTCACGCGGAAACACTCCGTGACCCTTCCGGCATCGCTTCTCGATGTTGCAAAGGGGCTGGTCACGCTCGATGTGACCATATCCGAGGCCATAGGGCCGGTAGAGGCGATGGACGTCGTAGCACGGTTCTTGCAGAAAAGGACAGCGACCGCCGGGCAGCTGTCCGGGGCTGTCACCGAAGCCCTCCTCGCCACGAAGGCCGCCACTCAAGGTTTTCTCATGGCCTCTCGGTATTCGGGCGACGCGATGAGGATGCTCTCCCGAGGGCAGCTCAGGTTCAATATGGAGGTGTCCCATTACGACGAGCTGCTGCGGAAGACATCGCGCATCGTCAACCGTGTGGCCTACGCACTGGTCATCGCCGGGCTTCTGGTGAGTGCCGGGCTTGCCCAACCTGCAGAGGGCACCCCCACCGTCTTCGGAACCACCCAGTTCGCCTTTGTGGAATACCTGATCGCCTTCCTCCTGATCATCGGAATGGTCATAGACGTGTTCACGACACGACGCTCACCCTAGGCTAAAGGGTGAACACCGGGTGTCTTTGTAAAGGTAGCGAATGTAACCAGAAAGGCCTTATTGTGAAAAAGCTGACCGCCAAGACCATGAAAACGTTGCGTGCCGCGCACATCGTCGCAGCGGCTGTATGGGTCGGAAGCCTCGCTTGCATCCTGCTCGTCTGCGCAGGACTGCCCGAGAAAACGGCCGAAGGCGCGCTTGCCCAGACCGGTTTCCTGCTGGATGTCGACATCTGGCTCATCATCCCAGCTGTGGGCGTCATGGCCGTCGGGGCCGTGGTCTACGGACTAGCGTCGAACTGGGGCTTTGCGAAGCACAAGTGGGTGATCGCGAAGTGGGCCCTCTTCTTCGCGGCCGTCGTTCCCGCCGCTCTGTTGTTCATGCCCGCCTGCGAGTCGATGCAGGGGATGCTAGAGGGGCTGGGAGATACCGCTCTGGCCAGCGAGGCCTTCCAGAGCGACCGCCTTCTCCTGCTGGGGCTCACCCTGTACCTGCTCGTCCTGTCGGCTGCTATGGTGCTCATATCAGCCCTGAAACCCTGGGGGAAGGTGCGCCGCGAGGATGGCGCGGAGCCTGCACGAAACTCACAGTGAAAGGTCTCATCATGTCGAATACCCTCGCTGAAATGCTTTTCATGGAATACGAACCCGTCGGGGTGTTCTATCTCGACGAGAAGCCTAGTGGCGCGTTCGAGTTTCCAGAAGGCAAGCGCAACTGCGTCGTGTCCATGATCCTGATGGCCGCGAAGGGGCAGCCGGTGGTGACATGGGACGAGAACTGCATGTGTGCCGGAGGCGCCGTCGGGCTCGGGTTCGGAAACGCCTTCGAGCGACGCGGTCATCCCACGCGCTACCTTTTGTCCACGGGCGCCGCTGACATGCCGCCGGAAGATCCCCGCATGCTGCCGCCCCATATGGTGGGCGGCGAACGCTTCTTTCGCTGTCCTGAAATAGTCGATCGGTGGAAGGAACAAATTCCCTACGGTGATGATAGGGACAAGTACGCGCTCTTCGCCCCGCAAAGCACATGGCCAGACGACAGGTCTCCTGACGTCGTGATCCTTCTTCTCAACCCGGATCAGATTTCAGCAGTCGTTTCCATGGGAAGTTTCCGCAGCGGGGAGGCGCTTCAGGTCATCGCGCCGTTCTCTGCGGCCTGCCAGTCGATATTGCGGGTGCGCAGCATGGTGGAAGACCCCGAAGCCCCTATGGTGATGGGGATGTTCGACGTCGCGCAGCGGCACCAGCTTCCTGCCAATGTCCTTTCCATGACGATGACATACGAGAGGTTCGCCGAGCTGACTGAAGACGCACCGATCAGCTGCCTGTCTTCTCGTTCGTGGCAGGAACTCGTCAGAGTTCGCAAGCTATAGGGTCATGTTGATGAATGCATGGTCCTGCTGCACTTTGCGAAACGATCGAGCATGCCCGTCATGGCAGGAATGATGACATTAGAACACTCCCAACGTCATCATTGGGTGATCTTCAGGCGGATCGGAGGAAGGTAGGCTATAATCCTTTGCGCTGTCTTTCAGGCGGATGTAGTTCAATGGTAGAACCGGAGCCTTCCAAGCTCCTGACGCGGGTTCGATTCCCGTCATCCGCTCCATCATTTCTTCATCTGAAAGCGTTACCATTCCGTTTACTTTTCAAGCTTTGCAACACAGCACTGGAGACGCATGCACTCAAACGAAGCAAAAGAGGGAATAGATAAGCTTGGGAACAGGGTGTTCTCTGCTCTGCTGGCGGGCACCTTGGCCCTTACGGGCTCCTTCGCCCTGACCGCTTCTGCCTGGGCCGACGAAGGCGGCGAAGCGGATCCTTCCACTTTGGAGCAGCTTGATGCCCTTCGCCAGCAGGCGAATTCCATCAAATCCTCCATCGATGCCCTCCAGACAGAGCTCAATCAGGTGACGGAGGAGTACAACGCCGCCCTTGATGCACGTCATGTGGCCGCTAAGGCCATGCGCGAGGCGAAGGTGCGCATAGATGCTTCCCAAGAGAAGATGGAGAAGCTCCAAGCGCAGATCACGGCCCTGGCTCAAACCATGTACAAGAGCGATAAAGCCGGGGTGAGCTCTAGCTATATGAATGTGCTCCTCGGGTCATCCAATTTCACTGATTTCATGACCGGGCTGGATATGATGGAGCGCGTGAATGAGAGTCATGCGGAATTGGTGGAAGAGTGCCGCATCGTCAAGGCTGAGGCAGAGGCAGCCCAGGCTGAATTCGTCACCCAGAAGGCCGAGGCTGACGCCAAGCTGGAGGAAGCCCGCCAGAAGAAGAACGAGATAGCCGAGAAGCAGGGAAGGCTCTCAGCGGAAGCCGCCAGCGTGGCTTCGGATATCGCTGATACCGAAGCCCAGGCAGAATTAGAGGCCGAAGAGGCACGCCGGGCCGAAGAAGCGGCCGCTGCTGCTGCCCGCGCCTTCGCTGCCTCCATGTCTGCCCAGGACGGCCGTGACGTGGGCAATGGCTTCTTCGCAAATCCCTGTCCTGACGCCTGGGAATCCAGTGGCTTCGGCTGGCGTGAGTTCGACCAGAAGTTCCACCTGGGTACGGATATGGCGGCCCCCATGGGCGCGCCCATCTATGCCGCTGAGGCGGGCACGGTCATAGGGGCCTCTCAAGATGGCGGCTACCATGGAGGCGCGGGCAACTACGTGACCGTCGCCCATGGCAATGGGCTGGTAACCAAGTACTTCCACTGCTCTGCCGTCTTCGTCAACGTGGGAGACAGGGTGGAACGCGGCCAGAACATCGCCGCGGTGGGTTCCACGGGCAAATCCACCGGCCCTCATCTGCATTTCCAGGTGGAAGTGAACGGGGTGGCTGTCTGCCCCTATGATTATCTGTGAACCTGAGGGGAACTTCCCTGATGACGCTATATAATGCCTATCCACGATAGGCTGACGATATCTGATGCGCCCATGGCTCAACGGATAGAGCATCGGACTTCTAATCCGGCGGTTGCAGGTTCGAGTCCTGCTGGGCGCACCAGGTATCTTTAGCCCCTTTGGATATCTTCAGGCTCTCTTAGGAGGAAAGATGGACATCCGCAGTTCTCTGCAGGAGATAATGGACCAGGCTATCGCCCAAGCCGTTGCTGATGGCTCCTTGCCGTTGGACACGGTGCCGGAAAGCGCCCTTGAGCGCCCTCGGGATGAGGCGAACGGGGATTGGGCTTCCACCGTTGCCATGCGCTCAGCGAAGCTGGCGAAGATGGCGCCGCGGGATGTGGCCCAGATCATCGTGGATCATATCCCGGCGAATGACATGATCGAAGAGGTGCAGATCGCAGGCCCCGGCTTCATCAACATCCGCCTGGCTGACCAAGAGCTGCAACAGGTCGTGCGCGTCATCCGCGAAGAGGGGGATGACTATGGCCGTGGCACCATCCCCGAAGGGGAGCGCAAGATCAACCTGGAATACGTCTCGGCCAATCCCACCGGCCCGTTCCATGTGGGTCATGGTCGTTGGGCGGCGCTGGGCGATGCCATGGCGCGGGTCATGCGCCATGCGGGCTACGACGTGTACGAAGAGTTCTACATCAATGACCACGGCACGCAGATGGACGTCTTCGGCAATTCCGTGGCGGTTCGCTATATGCAGCTGCTGGGTCATGACGTTGAGATGCCGGAGCAATGCTACGGTGGCAGCTATGTGGCTGACATCGCCCAAGGCATCATCGATCGCGATGGGCGCAAGTACGAGGCCATGACTGACGAAGAGCGCACTGAGGTATTCCGTGAGATGGCCTATCAGGAGATGCTGGCGCTCCAGCATCGCGTGATGGACCGCATGGGCACCACCTTTGATAAATGGTTCTCTGAGCGCAGCCTGTATGTGGAAGACGAGACGGGGGAAAGCCCCGTCAGCCGCTCGCTCAAGGCCATGGAAGATAAGGGCTACGTCAAAGAAGAAGACGGCGCCATCTGGTTCCGTTCCTCTGAGCTGGGGGATGAGAAAGACCGCGTCATGATCAAGGCCAACGGCGAGATGACCTACTTCATGTCGGATGTGGCCTATCACTATGACAAGAAGATGCGCGGCTTCGACCACCTGATCAACATCTGGGGGGCGGACCACCACGGATACGTGAAGCGCTGCGAATGCATGCTGGAAGCCTGGGGTTGGCCGGGGGCCCTTGAGATCGTCCTCGGGCAGCTGGTGAACCTGTATCGGGATGGCGAAGCGGTGCGCATGTCCAAGCGGACCGGTGAGATGGTCACGTTGGAAGAGCTGCTGGATGAAGTGGGCGTGGATGCCACGCGCTATCTCATGCTCTCGCGCTCATCGGACCAGCCCATCGATTTCGATATCGAAGTGGCCAAGAAGAAGGACAACTCGAACCCTGTCTATTATGTGCAGTACGCCCACGCACGCATCTGCTCTATCCTGCGCAAGGCGGCTCCGGAGGCGGTGGCCAAGGAGGAGGCCGAAGGGAAGCTCACCATAGGACAGCTTGCTGAGACAGTCGTGCCCCAGGGCGTTGACCTCTCTCCGCTCACCCATCCCTCTGAGCTAGCGCTCATGCGCAAGATGGCTGATTTCGGCGAATTCGTGGCCTTGGCCGCCCGAGACCGCGCTCCCTTCCGCATGACCCATTACGCTCAAGACCTTGCCAGCCTCTTCCACGGGTTCTATACGGATTGTCGGGTGCTGACCGATGACAACAACGATCCCCGTCCCGCTGATGATCCCATTCGCCAGGCACGCTTGGCGCTCTGTGATGCCACGCGCATCATGCTGGCGCTCGTTTTGGGGTTGCTGGGCGTGAGCGCTCCCGAAAAGATGTAGCACTGCGCTTGCGCGCGGGTGACGAGACCCCTATAATCTCGCATTGCGCTTCACGCGCTGTAAGGTGTGGTGGCTGTAGTTCAGTCGGCTAGAATGCCAGATTGTGGCTCTGGAGGTCGTGGGTTCAAGTCCCATCAGCCACCCCAGTTCTGATCATCCAAGGGCAGCTTCTCCAAGCTGTCCTTTGCTTTTCTCGGGTCCTGTTCAGGGTGGAATGCTCCTGGGAGAAAAACCTTGAAACTCTCCTTGCACAGGGAACGGGCTTCGCCTACAATAGCTTGCGCTGCTTTTCGCAGCAGACATGCGCCATTAGCTTAGTTGGTAGAGCAGGGGACTCTTAATCCCAAGGTCGAAGGTTCGAGTCCTTCATGGCGCACCACGAAGCTCACACGACCGGCATCTATGTCGGTCGTGTTCGTGAAGGGCCCTTAGCTCAATGGTGGAGCAGAGGACTCATAATCCTTTGGTTGCAGGTTCGAATCCTGCAGGGCCCACCAAGAGACTCGCCTGAAGCAACAGCGCAAACGAAGAAGAGGTGGGCATGGAGACGCTGACGCTGGTATTGCTGCTAGTGATCGCCGTGCTCATCTCCGCTGTTCTTGACAGGTTCGTTCCCAAGGTATCGCTCCCCTTGATCCAGGTGGCCATGGGAGTGATCATCTCCCTCTTCGCCCGCGGCAACATCGTCATAGAGCTGGAACCTGACCTCTTCTTGGTGCTCTTCATCGCTCCTTTGCTCTATATAGAGGCGAAGCACGCTGATAAGGCCATACTCTGGAACAACCGCGGTCCCATTCTCTCCCTGGCCATCGGGCTGGTGGTCATCACCATGCTCATCATCGGCTTCGTATTGAACGCGCTCATGCCTGCCATCTCTTTGGCGGCCGCCTTCGCACTGGGAGCCGCCCTGGGGCCTACGGATGCCGTGGCCGTCTCCTCCCTCTCCAAGCAGGTGAGCATCCCTGAGCGCCAATGGGGCATCTTGAAAGGTGAGCTGCTCTTGAACGACGCCTCGGGCATCGTTTGCTTCCAGCTCGCCATCGCGGCAGCGGCTACCGGTTCGTTCTCGTTCTTGAGCGCCGGAGAGGATTTCATCGTCGAATTCCTCGGGGGCCTCATCTTCGGGATCGCCATCGGGTATCTGAGCAACTTCATCCTCCGGAAGATCCGCGACGTGGGGGTGGAGAGCACCACGTTCCATGTGCTCTTCGAGATATGCATCCCCTTCGTCGTCTATCTCACGGCGGCTGCGGTCCATGTGAGCGGCATCATCGCCGTGGTGGTGGCTGGGCTCGTGAACGTCATCGCCCCGCGTACGGTGAGCCCCTCCATCGCCCATATGAACATCGTCTCGTCCAGCGTATGGCAGGTCATCTCGTTCACCCTGAACGGGGTGGTCTTCGTGCTGTTGGGAACCCAGATCCCCACGGCCATGTTCTATTCCTGGGAAGACGCTTCCATATCGAATTGGACGCTTCTGGCCCTGGTGCTCTTGGTCACCTTCATCCTCATGGGCGTTCGGTTCCTGTGGTGCCTGGGGATGGAATTCGCCTATACCAAGCGCTCTCCGAAGATGCGCTTCACCAAGAGGAACCTGCGCAATGCCCTGGTCGTCACCTTATGCGGTGCGAAGGGGACCATCACGCTCTCCATCCTCTTCACCATCCCCGTCTTCCTCTCAACGGGCGTGCGCTTCCCGGAGCGTCATCTGATCATCTTCATCGGCTGTGGCGTCATCTTGGTGACGCTTCTGCTGGCCACCTTCGTGGTGCCCTTGGTGGCGCCTCAACGCAAGCGGAAGCCCACAGAGATCCAGGCCCGTCAAGAGTACTTCGAATGCTTGGCTGATATCCTGCGCAATGTCATCGAAGGGCTTGCGGCTCAGCAGACGCGAGACAACATCACCGCCACCCGCCGAGTCATCCAGATATACCAAGACCGGTTGGAACGGACCAAGAGCAACACGGGTCAAGAGGACGAGGAGAGCTCTGAGCTTCGCTATCAGGCCCTGGAATGGGAGCAGGAGCACACCTTAGCGCTCATCAACGAAGGGCGCGTCAGCCATGATGTGGGTTATGAGTACATCGGACGCCTTGAGCGCATGGAGCGGTTCGCTCGCCATGGCTCACGGCTCTCCCCGCGCCGTGCCCTGGCTTCCGTGCGCGCCTTCTTCATCAAGGTCCGTCAGGCCTTCTTCCGCATCCTGCCCAAGGCGGCTCAAGCGGACAGCCTGAGCGAGATGCACCAGCTTCAGATGGAGACCCATGTCCATGTCTTGGGCATCTTGCATGACATGATCACCCAAGATGATGTGCTCACAGAAGACGTGAGCAGGCTCATCGTTGAATATGAGACGACGTTGGCGGCCTTGCGGAAACGCGCGCCCAGCGTGACCACATCATTCAAGATCGTGGATCAGACCGATGACATCCGTCGCCTTGCCTACCAGCTGGAATTGGAAGAGATCCAGAAGATGTATGAGCGCTCCCGCATCGATCGCCACGGTGCCAAGACCATGCGCGACAACGTGGCGCTCATGCAGATGGATCTAGAGGATAAGCTCTAAGTTCCCCTTGATTCGGCTTGGCAGACACGCTAGAATACCTGCTTGCAGCAACGGGCTGCACATATCCGGTCGCTTGGCTCAGCGGGAGAGCATCGCCTTCACACGGCGGGGGTCACAGGTTCAAATCCTGTAGCGACCACCATGAACACGCAGGCCAGAAGCCGTTTTTGCTTCTGGCCTTCTTCATGCAAGCGGTTCGATAGGAGGACGGGATGGAGACCATGGAATTCACGCCGAAGGGCGTTTGCTCGCGCAAGATCAACATCGCCACCGAAGATGGCGTGGTGCGCAATGTGGAATTCACCGGCGGGTGCGATGGCAACCTGAAGGCCATCGCCAAGCTCATCAAGGACATGCCCACCCAACAGGTGATAGACGTGTTGGAGGGCAACACCTGCGGCCCGCGTTCCACCAGCTGCGCCGATCAGCTGGCCCAGGCCCTCAAGCAAACGCTGTAACCTGACGCATTCCAGAAAGGGGAGCGGTCCCTCATGGCGAAGATGACCACGTTCGAAACCCAGAAGAAGATGAGCGACGAAGTGAAGGCGGACCTGGCGAAGGATCCTTCGAAGTACATCATGCTCACGGGAGACCGACCCACCGGCCGTTTGCACCTGGGTCACTACTTCGGCACCATCAAGGAACGCGTCCGCCTGCAGGATGAAGGGGTTCACACCAATATCGTCATCGCTGACTATCAGGTCATCACTGACCGTGACACCACCGCAGACATCCATGACAACGTGCTCAACATGGTCATAGATTATCTGGCCTGCGGGATAGATCCTGAGCGCACCATGATCTTCACCCATTCGGCCATCCCGCCCCTGAATCAGCTCATGCTGCCGTTCCTTTCCCTGGTGAGCGAAGCGGAGCTTCTGCGCAACCCTACGGTGAAGGCGGAGAAAGAGGCTTCGGGCCATGCGCTCACGGGCCTTCTGCTCACCTATCCGGTTCATCAAGCCTGCGACATCCTGTTCTGCAAGGGCAACATCGTACCCGTAGGCAAAGACCAGCTTCCTCACATAGAGCAGACCCGCCAGATCGCTCGGCGCTTCAATGAGCGCTTCGCCCCCGTGTTCCCTGAACCGGTGGGCCTGCTCACAGAAGCCGTTGAGATCCCGGGCCTCGATGGGCGCAAGATGTCGAAGTCCTATGGGAACGCCATCTCGCTTTCGGCCACCGCTGAGGAAACGGCGAAGCTCATCAAGAAGTCCAAGACTGACTCTGAGCGCACCATCACCTTTAACCCCGAGGGCCGTCCCGGGGTGAGCGCGCTTCTGACCACAGCTGCGCTGACCACGGGCCGCTCCGAAGAGGATATCGCCGCTGAGATAGGGGAGGCGGGGGCGGGCGCCCTCAAGACCTACGTGACCGAATCGGTGAATGCCTACCTGGCTCCCATTCGCCAGCGCCGTCAGGAACTGGAGCAGGACATCCCCTACATCGAAGGGGTCCTTGCCGAAGGGAACCGGCGCGCCATGGATGTGGCTCAAGCCACCTTGGATGAGGTGCGCCAGGCCATGGGCATGGTCTATTAGCAGCTGCCCTGAAAACCACATATTTATCCGATTTGTCGTGCCGTTCGGGCGGGTCATTGGTGCTATACTTCCACGGTCTGCGAAAAATCGCAGGCAAGAAGACTATAGGCCCTTGAGACATGTTGGTTTTACAAACAATTCGTCTGCTCGTTTGCAAGCGAACATGGTAAGTATCACCCGTCATGAGCAAAGGGTCCCCGCAGATGTGAAAGGGGTCCATTTTGACCGAGATCAAGAACACGTCCGTCATCCAGTTCGATGATATCTCCGATGATCAGCTGAATGCCATGATCGATGGCACGCTGACCGATTTCAACGAGGGTGACCTGGTTGACGGCACCGTGGTGAAGCTGGAGCATGACGAGGTGCTGGTGGATATCGGGTTCAAGAGCGAAGGCGTCATCCCTGCTCGTGAGCTCTCCATCCGCAAGGATATAGATCCTTCAGAGATCGTGAACCTGGGGGATAAGATCGAGGCCTTGGTCCTTCAGAAGGAAGACAAGGACGGTCGTCTCATCCTCTCCAAGAAGCGTGCTGAGTACGAGCGCGCCTGGAACCAGGTGGAAGAGAAGTTCAAGGCCGGAGAAACGGTCACCGGTGAGGTCATCGAAGTGGTCAAGGGCGGGCTCATCATGGATATCGGCCTGCGCGGCTTCCTGCCCGCATCCTTGGTGGATCTGCGCCGCGTGAAGGATCTGGATACCTACCTCAACACTGAGATCGAGGCTCGCGTCATCGAGATGGATCGCAACCGCAACAACGTGGTCCTCTCCCGTCGCGTCCTTCTGGAGGAAGGTCGCCGTGCAGAGCGCACAGAGATCCTCTCCAAGCTCTCCAAGGGCATGCGCCTCAAGGGCACCGTTTCCTCTATCGTTGACTTCGGCGCCTTCGTTGACCTGGGTGGCATCGACGGCCTGGTCCACATCTCTGAGCTTTCCTGGAACCATGTCAACCATCCTTCCGAGGTGGTCAAGGTGGGCGATGAAGTGGAGGTGGAGGTCCTGGATGTGGATCTCAACCGTGAGCGCATCTCCCTGGGCCTCAAGCAGACCACGGAAGATCCCTGGATCAAGCTGGTGGAGAACTACCCTGTGGGCACCATCGTTGATGGTCATGTCACCAAGATCGTCCCGTTCGGCGCCTTCGTGGAGCTGGGTGAGGCTGTAGAGGGCCTGGTGCACATCTCTGAGATGTCCCCGAAGCACATCGACACTCCCGCTCAGGTGGTCAAGCAGGGCGAAGACGTCAAGGTGAAGGTCATGGAGATCAACCCTGAACGTCGTCGCATCAGCCTGTCCATGAAGGCTGCCGCTGAAGAGCTCGGCTTTGAGATAGAGGTGGATGAATCCATCCAGGCAGAGCCCAAACCCAAGAAGGCTGAGGAAGAGGCTCCGGTGGCTGAGGCTGAGGTCATCGAGGTGGCACCTGTTGAGGATGACGCAGCTGAGGTGGAAGAGGCTGTGATCGAAGACACGAGCGCCACGGAGTAAGTCGAAGCCGTAAGAGGAGTCAGGGGGAGGATGCTGTGAAGAAGCTTTTCATCATCGGCGGTATGGGTGCTGGTAAGTCCTCAGCCACCCGTGCACTGTTGGATCAGGGCCTTCCCCTGATAGATCTTGACATGGTGGGCCACGACATCCTCAAGTGGGAAGTGGTGAAAGAAGAGCTCGCTGAAGCCTTCGGTGATGACATCTTGGATGAAGATGGAGAGGTCATGCGCTCTACGCTGGCTGCAAAGGCATTCAAGACGCCTGCTGACACGCGCAAGCTCAACCGCATCACCATGCCTCGCATCGAAGAAGCCTACACTGACAAGCTGGCAGAGATAGAGGCGTCGGGGGCTGATGCCGTAGTGGTGGAATACTCCGCCTTCAAGAACCGCGAAAGCTCCCTGGCCTATTCGGCCGATGTGGTCATCGCCATCCTGGCTCCTACGGATGTGCGCATCGAACGGGCGGTGGCTTCCGGGTTCGATGAGGATGACGTGCGCCGTCGCATCGCCCGCCAGATCACCGATGCTGATCGCGTGGAAGCAGCTGATGTGGTGTTCAACAACAACTCCACCAAAGAAGAGCTGTACAACAAGGTGTTGGATTGGTGGAATACCTACAACGCCTAACCCTTTGAGCATATACTCTCAGACCCGGTGCCTCCCTGTGGGAGCGCATCGGGTCTTCGCATTCTACGACCCATCGGTTTTCTGGAAGGGAGGGGCCTCATGTCCAGTCATCTTTGCAATATCGAAGGCGTAGAGATGGAGGGGAAGCTTCCTGCGGCGAAGTTGGCCTCTTCTCCGCTCAAGGTGGTCTCGCCCTTCGAGCCTTCCGGGGACCAGCCTGAGGCCATCGCTGAGCTGGCCCGGGGGGTGGATGAGGGCCTGCGCTATCAGACGCTGCTGGGTGTGACCGGGTCTGGCAAGACCTTCACCATGGCCAAGGTCATAGAGGCAGTGCAGAAGCCCACGCTTGTCATGGCTCCGAACAAGACGCTCGCAGCTCAGCTGGCATCGGAGCTCAAGGAGTTCTTCCCTGACAACGCCGTGGTCTACTTCGTCAGCTATTACGATTACTATCAGCCCGAAGCCTATGTGCCCTCCTCTGACACCTTCATAGAGAAGGATGCCTCCATCAACGAAGAGGTGGAGAAGCTGCGCCATGCCGCCACCAGCGCTCTGCTCTCTCGGCGTGATGTCATCGTGGTGGCTTCCGTCAGCTGCATCTATGGCATCGGCAGCCCCCAAGACTATGCTGGGATGGCGGTCTTCTTAGACAAGGATGTCCCCTCTGACCGGGATGAGGTGGTCTATGGGCTCATCGACATCCAATATGACCGGAATGACTACGAACTCTCCCGCGGCACCTTCCGCGTGCGAGGGGATTCGCTGGATATCTTCCCTCCCTATGCGGACAATCCCCTGCGGGTGGATTTCTGGGGGGATGAGATAGAGGAGATAGCTGAGATAGACAACGTCACCGGTGAGGTCTTGGGCACCTATCAGGCCCTTCCCATCTGGCCTGCCTCCCACTACGTGACAGCCCGGCCCAAGATGGACAAGGCCCTCACTACCATCCGCGATGAGCTGCAGGGGCGCCTGCAAGAGTTCGCCGAAGAGGGCAAGCTGTTAGAGGCTCAGCGGCTGGAGATGCGGACGAACTATGACCTTGAGATGTTGGAGACCATGGGCTTCTGCTCTGGGATAGAGAACTACTCCCGACACTTGGACGGGCGCGCTCCCGGTGAGCCGCCCTATACCCTCATAGACTATTTCCCCGATGATTTCCTCTGCATCATAGATGAGTCCCATGTCACGGTACCTCAGATCCGCGGCATGCATGAGGGGGATCGCAGCCGGAAGGTCACCCTGGCCGAGCATGGCTTCCGGCTGCCCTCCGCCTTGGATAACCGCCCCTTGCGCTTCGATGAGTTCGAAGAGCGTGTACCCCAGTTCATCTATGTGAGCGCCACGCCGGGAGACTACGAGGAGAAGGTGAGCCAGGCGAAGGTGGATCAGATCATCCGTCCCACCGGTTTACTGGATCCTGAGATCATCGTGCGCACCTCCAAGAGCCAGATCGACGACATCATCGATGAGTCCAAGGAACGGGCGGCACGGGATGAGCGCGTGCTCATCACCACGCTCACCAAGAAGATGGCCGAGGATCTGACCGACCATCTGCTGGATCAGGGGGTCAAAGCCCGCTACATGCATTCAGACATAGCCACCCTTGACCGCGTTGAGATCCTGCGTGACCTGCGCCTGGGCGCTTTCGACGTGCTCGTGGGCATCAATCTGCTGCGAGAGGGCCTTGACCTGCCTGAGGTCAGCCTGGTGGCCATCCTGGATGCTGACAAGGAGGGCTTTCTGCGCAATCATCGCTCTCTCATCCAGACCATCGGCCGCGCTGCTCGCAATGTGTCTGGTCAGGTCATCATGTACGCTGACCGCCAGACGGATTCCATGGCCCGGGCCATCGAAGAGACCTGTCGCCGTCGCAGCATCCAGATGGCCTACAACGAAGCCCATGGCATCCAGCCTGAGACCATACGCAAGGCCATCAATGACATCATGGGCGCCATCACCGAAGAGGCTGCCGGAGTGGATGCCGCTGACATCAACAAGGAATTGGCTGAGCTCTCTCGAGAAGAGGTCATGCGCGTCATCATGTCCATGGAAGAGGAGATGCAGGCAGCCAGCGCGGGCATGGATTTCGAAGAGGCGGCTCGCTTGCGTGACCAAGTGGTCTCCCTCCGGTCAGCCGTGGAGGGCACCACCGAACAGGATGCTTTGAAAGAGCTCAAGAAGAACGCCCGGAAGGGCTCGAAGTATGGCAGGAGGAAGCACTCGTGATCGACGAGATCTGCGTTCATAACATCGCCCTCATCGAAGAGGCTTCCATAGAACCTGCCCCCGGACTCACCGCCATCACGGGTGAAACGGGAGCGGGCAAGACCGCCATCCTCAACGCCTGTCGCTTGCTCTCAGGTCAGCGAGGAGACAAGACCATGGTGCGCGAAGGGGCTGACGAAGCCAGTGCATCGGGGAGGTTCTTCATCCCGGGCAGCAAGGGCGCAGAGGGGAGGGATGACGCTCCCCAAGAGATCGTGGCCTCGCGTCGCATGAGCGCTGATGGGCGCAGCCGGGTCAAGATCAACGGAGAGATATCCAGCGTGACCGAGCTATCCCAGGCCATCTCTCCCTTGCTGGATCTTTCCAGTCAACATGACCAGCTGGCGCTCTCCCATGCCTCATCCCATCGCAGCCTCTTGGATCTGTTCGCTGCTGAGGCTGTGGAAGGGCCGCTTGCGGCCTACATTGAGGCCTTCGCTCAGGCCAAGGAGGCGGCCGTCTATCTGGAAGAGGTGCGCCAGCTTCGCGCTACTTCGGATGCTCAGGCCGAAGAGGCCCGCTTCATCCTTGGTCAGATAGAGCCCATCCAACCCAGCTTGGGTGATTATGAGGAGCTCACGCTCTTCGTGCGGCGCTCAGAGAACGCCGAAGCCCTGGCTCGCACCTCTTCTGAGGCCTACGATGCGCTCTGCGGAGAAGAGGGGGTCTTAGATGGGCTGAATGCTGCCATCGCTTCCCTGGAAGAGGGGGCGCGCTTCGATGAACCGCTGGGAGCCCATGCTGAATCCCTCCGTGAGGCATCCTATGTCATAGAGGATGTGTCTCGGGATGTGCTGCGCTTTCGGGATGCAGTGGATTTGGATATGTCCACTTTGGAACAGGCTCAAGAGCGCATGGCGGCCTATCAGGGGCTCATCCGCAAGTACGGCCCCACCCTAGAGGATGTCATCCGCCGAGCCGAGGAGGCTCAGCGCGTGGTGTCTCTCATGGAAGATTCCGAAGGGGCTGAATCCGCTGCCGCTGCCCGCGTGCAGCAGGCCGAAGCTGCCTTGGCCCAGGCGGCCGAAGAGCTCCATAGGGCACGGGCTGCCCAAGCCCCCTCCATGGCCGATCAGGTGAACGAGGTCATGGCCTCCCTCCAGATGGGGAGCGCCTCGCTCCTCTGCCAGGTGGAGCTCCTGCCTGCGGATCAGTGGACGGAATCAGGCCCGGATAAGGTGGAATTCCTGTTCCGGCCTTCAGCAGGCATGGGGGAGCGCCCCTTGGCGAAGGTGGCTTCGGGAGGTGAGCTCTCCCGGGTGATGCTGGCCCTCCATGTGGTCTTGGGAGACGCTGACAACGTTCCCACCCTCATCTTCGATGAGATAGATTCCGGAGTGGGGGGAGCGGTGGCCAATGCCTTGGCGGAGGTCCTCTCCCGCCTGGCTGAGACCCATCAGGTGATCGTGGTCACTCACTTGGCCCAAGTGGCCTCCAAGGCTGAGCGTCATTATGTGGTATCCAAAGCAGAGACGGGCGGTGTGGCACGCACCACCATCCAAACCGTAGAGGGGGAGGACCGGGTGGCAGAGATAGCGCGGATGCTCTCGGGGACTTCTACGGAAGCATCCACCACCCACGCCAAAGAGCTCCTGGGCCTGTAAGCGGATGAGCGGCGCCTATGGGGCTGCGAAGGCTGCCAAAGGTTATGCATTTTCGTTGCATGGGTTGCAATGATCCGTCTCTTGCGGGATGATTCCATAGATATGACGAAACATGCCACATACGCACTCAGTCCCGCTCGCCCGGTCAAACGCACCGTCTGCATCCTGCTGGCACTTGCCTTAGGCCTCGGGCTTCCCTTTCCGGCCATTGCTGCTGAACAGGATGATATAGCTAGCGCCGAAGCCAAATATGAGAGCGCCGAAGCCGCCTTGGCGGCCGCCGAGGAGAAGCTGGCGGCCATCACCCAGGAATACAGTCAGCTCTCCGATGAGATCGATGCGCTCCAAGCCCAGATCGATGAACAGGCAAGCAAGGTCCTCGAAGTCCAAGCCTCCATGTTGGAGGGGCGTAGCGTCTTGGCCAACACGGCAGTCTATGAATACCGCTCCTCTTCGCTCTCCAATTTCCTGAGCTCTATCCTGGGGGCTTCCAGCTGGAAAGAGCTCTCCCGCAATGTGGATTACGTCAGCAAGGTCATGGACCAGCAGACCGAGGAGATAGCCCAGCAAAAAGAGCTCAAGGATCAATTCACCCAGGTCTCTGATCAGCTGACCCGGCAGAAGAACGAACAGGATGAGAAGCTGGAGGTGCTGAACTCCAAGCGGATGGAAGCAACGGCGGTGGTGAATGAGGCCTCCAGCTATGTGGATGAGAGCTCTGAGAAGCTGGCTGAGCTCAAAGAGCAGGCAGAGCAGTTCATCTGGAAATCCCAAGATCCTGAACCGGTGATAGACCCAGGGGCTGATACGGTTGACAGGGATGAGGTCATACCGCCGGAGACCCCTGCGGTCCCTGATCCAGCTCCTTCCTCTCCAACGGGAGAGTATCGGAGCGGCATCGCCTCCGCCTATGGCGGCTCCTCTGATCCTTACACGCCCAATCCTGGCATCACGGCCACCGGTGCCATCTGCGATGATTACTCCACGGGTGTGGCCGTGCCCATGTCCATGCCCAATTACCGAAGCTACTTCGGGCGCACGGTTGAGATCGTCTACAACGGCATGACCGTCTATGCCACCGTGAATGATTGCGGCTCCATGGGCGGGGGCTCCCGCGCTTTGGACCTCCAGCCGGGCGTCTTCAAGGCCTTCGGCTATGGGGACTGCTATGCCTGGGGCGTTCGCACGGTCAAATACCGCTTCCTGTGATCCTAGGCGGCTGAATCCCCCTCAGCAGCTTCCAAGACGCTTATAATCCCAACGTGTCTTTGAACATGAGAAGGGAAGATAGATGACCATCATCGAAGAGCTTGACTCTTTGAGAGGCAGCGTGCTGGATGCCATAGCCAAGGCCCAGGATACGTCTGCTCTGGAAGATATCCGGGTTGCCACTCTGGGCAAGTCCGGTACGCTCACCGCTTACTTGCGTTCCATGGGTAGCGTTCCCAAGGAACAGAAGGCTGAGGTGGGCCGCGCTGTCAATGAGGCACGTGGTGCTGTTGAAGGGGCTCTGGAAGCTGCGAGGGAGCAGCTTGCAGCCCAGGAGCTGGCGGCCTCCATTGCTTCGGATGCGGTGGATGTCACCCTTCCGGGCAGGGCTCAGCAGATCGGCACGCGCCATCTCATCAATGCCATGATCGATGAGATGGCAGACGTGTTCTTGGGGTTGGGCTACTCAGTCATCGAAGGCCCCGAAGTTGAAACGGACTACTATAACTTCGAAGCTCTGAATGCCCCGCCTGACCACCCTAGCCGGTCTATGCAGGATACCTTCTACGTGAAGGACCTCTCAGGGGATGGCAGCGCGGTCAAGGGCGAATCCGATGTGCTCCTGCGCACCCAGACCTCGGGCGTTCAGGTGCACGCCATGGAGGACAGGCCTCTGCCCATCTATGCCATCATGCCGGGCAAGGTGTACCGCCGGGATGTGGCAGACCCCAGCCATCTGCCTCAGTTCCATCAGATAGAGGGCCTGGTGGTAGACAAGGGCATCACCTTCGGAGACCTGAAGGGTACTCTGGATTTCGCCTGCAAGGCCATCTTCGGTCCTGATAGGCGCACCCGGTTCCGCGCCCACTACTTCCCATTCACGGAACCCTCGGCCGAAGTGGATGTCAGCTGCGGGGTGTGCGGGGGCGAAGGCTGCCGCATGTGCAAGGGCACGGGTTGGCTGGAGCTTCTGGGTTGCGGCATGGTAGACCCGAACGTTCTTGAGATGAGCGGCATAGACCCTGAGGTCTATTCCGGATTCGCCTTCGGCCTGGGCGTGGAGCGGGCCGCATGCCTCAAGTACAACGTGCCAGACCTGCGCATGCTGCTGGAAGGCGACATGCGGTTCCTCAGGCAATTCTAGGAAGAGACGAAGATGAGACTTTCACTCAAATGGGTAAGCGACTACGTTGCCGTACCAGCTGACATCCAGGCCTTCTGTGACCGTTTGGATCTCACCGGCACCGGTGTTGAAGGCGTTGAGCAGGTGGGTCAGGCGCTGGAAGGCGTGGTGGTGGGTCATGTCCTCACCTGTGAGGATCACCCGGATTCTGATCACATGCACGTGGTCATGGTGGATGTGGGCGAAGCGGAGCCCGTGCAGGTCGTCTGCGGAGCTCCCAACATAGCTGCTGGCATCAAAGTGCCCGTGGCCTGCGTGGGTGCCGTGCTCCCCAGCGAAGACGGCGGCTTCAAGATAAAGAAGTCCAAGCTGCGCGGGGTTGCTAGCTGCGGCATGTGCTGTTCCCGGCGGGAACTGGGCCAGGGGGCAGACCATGAGGGCATCTGGGTGCTGCCGGAAGACGCTCCGGTGGGCATGGCTTTCACGGAATACCTGGACGCGGGTGACACCGTGTTGGATCTGGAGATAACCCCGAACCGTCCTGACTGCCTCTCCGTGACTGGCTTGGCGCGAGAGATAGGAGCCATGTATCAAGCACCCGTATCCTTCCCGCTGCAGGCTGACGTGGCGAAGCTGGATGCTGTCACGGCAGGGGTTCCCGTGGCTGATTCCGTCCAGCTTGAGATCACCGATCCTGACCGCTGCCAGCGCTATACCGCTCGCGTTATAGAAGGGGTGAAGGTAGGCCCCTCTCCGGATTGGCTGGCTGAGCGCGTCGTGGCAACGGGCGCGCGTTCCATCAACAACGTGGTAGACATCACCAACTACATCATGTTCCTCTACGGCCAGCCTCTGCACGCGTTCGACTACGACACCCTCAAAGGTGAAGACGGACAGGTGAAGGTCATCGTGCGTCCGGCCGAAGAGGGTGAGGAGTTCACCACGTTGGATGGCACTGACCGCGTGCTGACCTCTGATATGACCGTCATCGCCACGCCGAAAGAGGCCGTGGCTCTGGCGGGCGTCATGGGTGGCCTCAAGTCCGAAGTGGAAGACCATACCACCACCATCCTGCTGGAAACGGCCACCTTCAGCCGGGCTCACACCTCGCGCACCAGCCGCAATCTCGGGCTCATCTCCGAGGCCTCCATGCGCTACGAGCGTGGGGTGGATGATGTGCCCATTGCTGACATCTCCGCGGCAGCGGCAGCGCTCATGGCGGAGGTCTGTGGCGGCACGGTACGGCCGGGCATCGTTGACCTGTATCCTGTGAAATCTGAACCCATCCCGCTCATCTTCCGCATCCAGCGCTTCAATGCCATGATGGGAGCCGATATCCCTGCTGAGTTCGTGGTGGATATCTTGGGACGCCTCGGTTGCGAGGTGCATCCCTCATCTGAGCCGGATGTGCTAGACGTGGTGGCACCCACCTTCCGCCCTGACCTGGAACGGGAGATAGACCTCTATGAAGAAGTGGTGCGTCTCTGGGGCATGGACCGCATCCCGCCTTCGCTGCCTGCGTCCCCTGACCGGGTTGGTGTGCGTGAGCACTCTGAGGTCGTCCGCAGCATCCTCAATGACACGCTGCGGGCCAGCGGCATGAATGAGACCATGACCTATTCCTTCGCTGAACCCGGTGATGTGAAGTCCCTGCGCATGGACGGCCTTGACCTGGGGATGGCGGTAGAGCTGCTGAACCCGCTCAATGCTGACCAATCCGTCATGCGCCAGACCATCCTGCCGGGGCTCCTGCGGTCTGTGGCCTACAATCAGCATCACGGCACGAAGCACATCCAGCTCTACGAGATAGGTACCGTGTTCTCTACGGCTGAGGGGCGCAAGAAGCCCAAGGAGCGCACGAAGGTGGTAGGCGTCCTTGCAGGTGCCATGGGCGAAGACGGGTGGAACGAGAAGCGCTCGTCCTTCGATTTCTTCGATGGGAAGGGCATCGTAGAGAACGTTGCCCGTGAGCTAGCATTGCCGAAGGTGCGCTTCAAGGAGCTCTCCGCTGAAGAGGCGCCCCAGCTCCAACCGGGCCGTGCTGCCCAAGTGCTCTCCGGGGGCACGGTCATCGGCTGGGTGGGGGAGGTGCATCCCCTAGTGGTGGCTGCCTTCGATGCTGAAGCTCCTGTGGTCGCCTTCGAGCTGGACATGAGAGCCCTTGAGAAGGCCTATCGTCCGGCCCGTGACTATGTGGATGTGCCTACGTTCCCAGCGGCGGAGATCGATCAGGCCTTCGTGGTGGATGAGGCCGTGACCGCTGAGAAGATGAGCCAGGTCATGACCTCTGCGGGCGGCAAGCTCCTGGAAAGCGTGCGGCTGTTCGATGTGTATCGGGATGAGGAACGCGTGGGTGCGGGGAAGAAGTCCATGGCCTATCGGCTCACCTATCGCGCGCCCGAGCGCACGCTCACCTCTGAGGAAGTGGACAAGGCCCATGAGAAGCTGGTGAAGAAGGTCCAAGGGGCCACAGGCGCCGAAGTCCGCTCTTAACCTGAAAAAGTGTCAGAGGGGCCGCGATTTTCGCGGCCCCTCTGTCGTTCGCTTCGCTCACTTATTCACTCTCGCCTGCTCCGCAGGCTCTAACGTCGCAACCCCTTATCTGTATCGAATGAAGGGGAGGGTTCCGTTCAGAAGCTCCGCAGCCTTCTCTCCACCCTCCCCTTCATTCTTGGATACCTCTTCTCTGCAACAACTAAAAACCAGCCGCACTGCTGATGGAGCCCTCCGGGCCCGCATCATCACCGCGGGCGGCCGCTTATCGCGGCCGCCAAGTGTAGGGATGCCCGAAGATCACGGGCATCCCTCATATATCACGCCATTCGGCGTGAGATCACGCGCTTCGCGCGCCTGGGGTGATGCCGCACCTGGGTGGATGGTGGGCGCTCTTGCGCCCAAGAATGTGCGCCGGGTGGTCCACCAACTCAGTTTGCTCTCTGCGGTGCTTAACTATCTGCCGCCGCTCCCACTTCCTTGCTCGCATCCTTGGGTCGCGGCGGCGAGATGATGAAGAGCATCCGTTCTTTCCATCATCTCGCCAAGTGAGGGATTTTGTCGGCGCTGCATAAGTAGCGCCATCTCAAAGGTACGATGCTCTTCCGTGCACCATAGCTTTTTGTCTTGGAAACTTGTAGTGCTGGTTCGATCTCATGCCTGAAGGGCTGAGATCAACCAGCCTTATCAGGTATGGGTCGGTCAAACATGCCGTGCGAAGAGAGACTGCATACAGAGTTGTTAGGGGATAGGTATGATCTTCGCTCAGGCTCTTTGGAAGACGAGGTCGATGACGAGCAGTTTGCCGGTGGGTCCTGACTTCACGGGAACGAATCCAGCATAAGTGTATCCCTTCTCAGCCCATTTCTTGATTATGGGGCGCCATCCTTCAAGTTCCGCATTCCAGGCAGGATTGTTCTCCATGTCCATAGTGACGAATTCCGTTTGCATGGTTCATCTCCTTTTTCAAGAACGTCAGTCAGATTCCCTCTCGTTCACGGCGCGCCCATAGGCCTCCAGGGCGGCAACAGCATCTTCTACGCGCTGAAGCGCTATGCCCTGAGATTCGTCTCCCAACATGAGCAGCTCACTTCCCCCGCGCAGTCTGAAGACCTCACGTGCCTTCTTCGGGATGACTACCTGTCCACGCTCACCCATGCGCACAATGCCGAACAGATGCAATCCGCGAGGCGGGATGGGATAGCCCGCTCTCTCCTCGTCATGATGAACGAGCGCATCTAGACTCACGTCGAAGAGCTCTGCGAGCTTGCAGGCATTGTCCAAGTCGGGAATGGCATCTCCTGACTCCCACTTGGCAACGGTCTGCCTGGCAACGCCCACCTTCAATGCAAGCTCTTCTTGTGTGAGCTCGTTCCTTGTCCTGAGCGAGAGGATATTCTGACCGATCATGCCTTTCGTACCTCCGAGAAGATTCTATTGCTGCGATTCATGGATGACTACCATCTTAAGGTGGAATATGTCCGTCAAATCTGTCAACTTGAGGTGACATGATGCTCTTCATTCCAAAATGCCCGTAGTCGCGTTTCGCTTGAGGTTGTTCGTAGCTGCGCTGATGCTCTTTCCCCTGCACTGAGCGTCAGTCGCTCTTCTATAATGGCAGGGAAACGCTCAAGCCCGCTGGAGGCAGCGCGTAAGGAAATAGGGCCAAGGAGGCATCATGCGTCGTGACTATCCGAATCTCTGCAAGCCTCTATCCATCGGCGGCCTGACCTTCAGGAATCGTATGGCCTCGGCACCCATGGGAGCCACGGACATCTTGGCAGACGGTACGCCCGGCCCGCGGACCTTGGGGTTCTATGAGGCGCGGGCGAAAGGCGGCGCTGCTTCGGTCACGGTGAGCGAACTGGTGGTGCATCCTGAGACGGATGGCTCCCAGATGCTGCACCTGTCCCTGTCAACCCCAGGGCAGTTGGGAGCGTTCGCCTATGTGGCTGATGCCATCAAACGTCACGGGGCCGTGGCCTCCATCGAACTGTCCCATTCCGGCCAGTACGCTGGCACCTACATGGTTGACAAGAAGGCTAAGGGTGAGCTTTGCCAATATGGGCCTAGTGATGGGGTGCGTCCGGATGGCCTGCCGGTGAAGGCGCTCACCGAAGAGCAGATAGCAGATATCGTAGAGGCCTATGGCAACGCCGCGGCCTTGGCGAAGCGGGCGGGCTTCCAGATGTGCATGGTGCACGCAGGGCACGGATGGCTCATCAACCAGTTCCTTTCTCCTTACTTCAACAAGCGCACTGACCGCTACGGCGGCTCCCTTGAGAACCGCGTGCGCCTGGCCCGGGAGGTGCTTGCTGCCGTGCGGGCTGCTACGGGCCCGCGCTTCCCCATAGAGCTGCGCATGAGCGGATCGGAGCTCTTCCCGGGCGGCTATGACATAGAAGAGGGCTGCCGCATCGCCCAGGCCCTGGAAGACCTGGCGGACATCATCCATGTGTCTGCGGGCTCATATCAGTTCGGCTTCTCCATCACCCACCCTTCCATGTTCCGTGAGCATGGCTGCAACGCTCATCTGGCGGCGCGCATCAAGCAGGTGGTGAGCGTGCCGGTGGCAACCATCGGAGGATTGTCCGATCCCGCTCAGATGGAGCAGATCATCGCGTCGGGCAAGGCGGATGTGGTGGCCATGGCCCGCGGGCTTCTGGCTGACCCGCAGCTGCCGAACAAGGTCATGGCGAATAGGGGAGATGACGTGGTGAAGTGCGTGCGTTGCTTCACCTGTATGGCCGAGCGTCCCATCACCCAAACGCGACGCTGTGCCGTGAACCCGCTCATCGGCCGGGAACTGGAAGGCCTTGAGGTAGCGTCAGCCAAGGCAGCCAAGCGCGTGCTGGTGGCAGGGGGCGGCATCGCGGGGATGAAAGCAGCCCATACAGCGGCCCTACGCGGCCATGATGTGACCCTTTGCGAAGCGGGGGACCGGTTAGGCGGCATCCTCAACACCGAAGAGGCGCTCCCCTTCAAGCACGATATGTATGAGCTGGCCCGCACCTATGAGCGGCTCTGCAAGGAAGCGGGCGTGCACATCATCTTGAATCAGACGGTGGATGCCGGGTTCTGTGACGCATTCAAGCCCGATGCGCTCATCGTGGCCGTGGGCTCTGAGGAGCTTGATCTTCCTATGCCCGTGGTGGAGGACGCGTGGGTGATATCCATCGATGAGCTCTACCTTGAGGATGCTGACCCGGGGAATGATGTGGTGATCATCGGAGGTGGCCTCACGGGTTGCGAATGCGCGCTGCTCATGGCCCAGCAAGGGAGGCGTGCTTACCTCATAGAGATGGGGCCAGAATTGGCACCGGATGCGAACATCCGTCATCGGCCCATCCTCCTGGCAGAGCTAGAGGCAGCAGGGGTGGATGTGCTGACCGGTGCCCGGGCTGAGGTGGTTACCTTGAAGGGAGTGAAAGTGGTCCTGGCAGATGGGAGCGAGCGCATGGTGGGCGGCATCGGCTCATCGGTGGTGGCCGCCATCGGCCGCAGGAGCCGGAGCGCCGCCGTTGATGCGCTGCGAGATGGCGCTCCCTTCGTGCGGGTGGTGGGGGATGCCTTGCGCCCGGCCAACATCACCTTCGCCATCTATGAGGCCTACCACGCTGCCTTGGACATCTGAGGCGGGATGAGAAGGGACGGGGACGGGACAACGGGGACGTAGGCTATTGTCCTGTTCTCCGACAGCGGTAACTGAGCTGGCAAGTCTCTTGGGAAAACAGGACAATAGCCTACGTCCCCGTTGTCCCGTCCCCTATGGTCAGCGGGCCCTTTCGAACGGCTGCTAGATGGCCAACGTGAGGCCGTCCATGGCGGGCAGCACACGTCCCTTGAACTGCTCAAGCCACGCTGTCAGCTCAGCCATGGTGATGGGCTCATCGTAGTGCAGGCACATATGGGTGAGGTAGATCCTCCCCGCATCCAGGCTCAAGCCCTCTTCGATGCATTCCTGCACCGAATGGTGGGCATCGGGGTTCCAGTTGCGCTTCCAGAAGGTGGCATCCATGGCCAGGATATCCACGCCGCGGATGGCATCAGCCGTGTCCGCGGGCAGCGGACCGGTATCTGAGGCATAGAACAGGCGTGTGGAAGGCGTCTCTATCAGGTATCCGTAGGTGCCTGGGGCGTGGGTGACGGGCAGGGGCGTGTAGCGGACGCCATCGAACTCCAGCGCTTCGAAGGGGGCCAGGTCATGGAAGGCTAAGCAGTAGTCCATGTAATGGAATTCGGTCAGGATCCCTTCGCGGGCAGCGGGGGAGGCGTAGACGGGAAGGGGTTCGCCTCCGCGCTTCAAGGCCACCAGGTACTCGTATTCCCCCAGGCCCCCTATGTGGTCATAGTGGCAATGGGTGAACAGCACCTCATCCACATGGCGCACCCCTTCGCGAAGCAGCTGATGGCGGGCGTCAGGGGGGGTATCTATCACCAGGGTAGGGGTCTGGGCCTCAGACAGCCCTGACCGGCACACCATCACGCCGCAATCCCCGCGGGCAAGGCTTGGATCCTCCCGGGCCTCAGTGCAGGCAGGGCAATCGCAGAAGAAGGAAGGCACGCCACAGCCTGCTGCCGTGCCCATGAATGTGAACAGATGGTCTGCCATCGGCACCTCCTAGGATATCCATAGCCGCTTGCCGTCTTCAGCGAAACGCGCTTGTGTGCCACTCCCGATTATACGGCTGAGTGGGTATAATCCAGGGGCACAGGGGGAAGCCTGTCCATTCGCGCGCCTGCGCGAAGGCTTTAAGAGAAGTAGAGAGGAAGGTTTATGGCGGAGATCGATATCCACGCAGAGGGAGTCGAGATGGTGAAGTCGCTTTGCTACTTCTGCCATGCGAACTGCGGTGTCCTTGCCTACGTCAAGGATGGGGATGTGATCAAGATCGAAGGCGATCCTGATTATTCCAGCCAAGGTGGCCTGTGCTGCCGCGGCACCAGCGCTCTTCTGCACGTGAATCACCCGGCCCGCATCAACCATGCGCTCAAGCGCGTTGGTGAGAAGGGCGAGGGAAAATGGGAGCAGATCCCATACGATCAGGCGATCCAAGAGGTTGCCGACAAGCTGAACCAGATCAAGCAGGAATCCGGTGCCGAATACGTGGCGTCAGCCGGTGGCACCACCCGCACCGATGACTGGGCGCGCAGGCGCTTCCTGAACCAGTTCGGCACGCCGAACGGGTTCCACAACGCGCTTCTGTGCTGGATCCCCACGTTCATGGCGGAGACCTGCGTAGCTGGCTGGTCACCCTTCGAGACTGACTTGGGCGCTGCCCGCAGCCTGATCCTGTGGGGCATGAACCCGGCTGCCTCCACCCTGGGTGGCATGCATGGTTACACTGACCTCCAGATGAACGGCCTCAAGATCATCGTCGTGGATCCGCGCTACTCTGAGACGGCTTCTAAGGCTGACCTCTGGCTGCCCCTGCGTCCCGGTTCTGACGCGGCGCTGGCCTTGGCCATCCTCCATACGCTCATCTACGAAGGTCTCTATGACGTTGATTTCGTCACCAAGTGGTGCGATGGCTTCGAAGAGCTCATGGGCCACATGGCTGAGTATTCGCCCGAATGGGCCTCTGAGATCACCTGGCTGGAGCCTGACCAGATCCGCAATGCCGCTCGCATGTACGCCATGAACAAGCCTGGCTGCATCCAGTGGGGCTGCACCTGGGACCAGAACGGCTCCACCTCCACCACAGCCAGCCATGCCCTGGCGCTCTGCCGCGCCATCACCGGCAATCTGGATGTGCCCGGTGGCGACGGCATGCCCGGCCCGGCTCTGAACTTCCTGACCGACGAAGAGATGGAAGCCAATGAGTGCCTGCCTGAGGAGATGAAGGCGAAGCAGATCGGCTCCAACAAGTTCAAGCTGACCAGCTGGCCTGGCTATCAGAAGATCTCTGACAACGCCATCCGCAAGTGGGGCAAGACCCTCCCCACCGAATGGTTCTGCGAGGCCCATGGCCCCAGCGTGTTCAAGGCCATCCTCACCGGTGATCCCTACAAGGTGCGCGCTCTCATCTGCAACGCCACCAACCCGGTGAACTCCTATGGCGATGCGAAGATGGTCCTGGCAGCGCTCAAGGAAGTGGAGTTTTTGGTCACCGTTGATTACTGGATGACCCCCACGGCCCTGTTCTCTGACTACGTCTTCCCGGCCGCGGGCGCTCTGGAGCGTCCCACCATCATCACCCACTATGGCGCTACGGATTCCCTCATGGCTGGCCGCCGTGCCATCCAGCCCAAGTACGACCGTCACACTGACATGGTCTTCTGGCGCAAGCTGGGCCTGGCCTGCGGGCAGGATCCGGAGATGTGGCCGTGGGAGACGGAAGAAGAGGCCTATTGGCACATCATCGAGGGCATCGGGCTCCCCATCGAGAGCTACAATGACTTCGTTGACATGGTCCGCATGTACTATCCGCCGCTGCATCAGGTGAAGTACGAGCAGAACGGCGGTTTCTGGACTCCTTCCGGCAAGGTGGAGTGCAATTCCACCATCCTGCGTGAGCTGGGTTATTCTGGCATGCCCATCTACACCGGCATGGCGGAATCTGAGCTCACCACTCCGGAAGTGGCAGCTGAATATCCCATCGTGCTCACCACCGGTGGCGGCTTCATGCCCTACCACCACTCTGAGCACTTCAACATGCAGGCCATTCGCTACCTCTATCCTGATCCGTACTTCTTCATCAATCCGCATCTGGCAGAGGATCTGGGCATCAGCCAAGGGGATTGGTGCTGGATCGAGACGCGCCGCGGCCGTATCAAGATGCGCGCCAGCGTTGAGCCCATCGTGGATCCGCGCGTTGTCATGTGCCCGCGCGGCTGGTGGTTCCCTGAGCGTGACGGCTCTGCTGATCTGGACAACCCCTTCGGTTGCCTGGAGTCAAACGTCAACACGCTCACCTGCGTGGATGACCCTGACTGTGACCCCATGGGCGGTTCTTGGAACAACCGAGGCCTCATGTGCAAGGTCTACAAGTGCGGTGAGGTTGACAGCACCTTCACGGCAACGGATGCCCAGTGGTCCATCCCGGGCAACGCTGACACCCCGGGCATCCACATGATGCCCTCCGAGATGAAGCTCTGCCGTGAGCCCATCCCCTTCGAAGAGCCCCAGCCTACCAAAGAGGTTCCGGAAGGCTATGTCTGGACGTGGCAGGATGACCAGCTCTATCAGAAGGGCACCGGCTTCCGTCTGGATGAGTCTGGCTGGCTGATCGATCCGAAGGACAAGGCCTACATAGATGCCTATACCGGCTGGCGCTACGATGCCAACCAGGACTGCCTGGTGGATGTGAGCTCCGGCAAGAAGTACACCATGGATCGCCAAGAGATCGTGGAAGTGGCTGGCATCCGCACCTATCCCGGTCAGGATGCTCCCTATGAGATCACGGGCCAGGCGCTGGTCTGGGACAAGGAGAAGGGCTACGCCACCTTCGAAGGGGCCAAGGGCGAAGGCAAGATCTTCAACCCTGACACCCAGTGGGTCATCGGCATCGAAGACAACGTCTACTACGATCAGCATCGCGGTTACGCCTATGATCCGAACGACAACTGCCTCGTTGATATGGAAACGGGTCTGCGCTACACCATGAACTACGAGCAGATCACGGGTAATGAGGAGCTGCCGGTGAACGAGGCTGCCATCGCTGCTGAAGAGAACACCGATGCGGCTGCTGCGGCTGAGACCCAGGTGGAGATGGACGCCGCTGCGGCTGAGGCTGCTGAGGCCGGAGATACCGCTTTGGCTCAAGAGCTGGCCGAGGCTTCTTCTGACCCGGCTGCGGCAGATGAGGAGGTCAAGTAATGACGAGATATTGCATGGTCATCGACCAGCGTCGCTGCATCGGCTGCCATTCTTGCACGGTAGCCTGTCGCACCTGGAACGAGCTGCCCTTGGATATCGTGTACAATCCGGTGCTGACCGAGGGCGTGCAAGGGGAGTGGCCCAACGTTCATAGGAATTGGACGCCCACCCTGTGCATGCATTGCGAAAAGCCCGCATGTGTGCCCTGTTGCCCCACCGGTGCCAGCCAGCAGGATGAGGACGGCACCGTTTGGATCGAATATGACAAGTGCATGGCCTGCCTTGCCTGCGTGAATGCCTGCCCCTACGGCATGCGTGACCAGTCCAAGCTGCAGCCCCATCTGCATCGCTTCGTCCGCAAGTGCACCTTCTGCCGTGACAAGCGCAAGCTGGATCCTGATGCTCAGCCCTATTGCGTGGCAACCTGCCATCAGAAGGCCCGCATCTTCGGAGACTTGGATGATCCGAACTCCGAGGTGTCGAAGCTGGTCAATTCTGTTGAGACGGTCCGCCTGCTGGAGGACATGGGCACCGGCCCGCAGATCTACTACATTCCTGATTTGGGAGGTACTGCAAGATGAGAAGACATTTCTGGAAATGGCCCATCCCAACCTACCTGTTCCTAGGCGGCCTGGGCGGTGGCATCTTCTGCCTCATCGCCGTGCTGTCCCTCTGCGTCTATCCGGGCGTTGACGCGGTCCCCATGGCCATGGCCTGGCCGGGCTTCCTGGCTATCCTGGCCTTGGGCTTCGGTTGCTTGATGCTCGTGGCTGACCTGGGCCAGCCCATGGTGTTCTACCGCGCTTTCGTGAAGAGCACCAGCGTCCTGGCTTGGGGTGCTCGCCTCCTCACCGTGTGCATGTTCTTCGGCCTGTTTTGGTTCGCCAGCTACGTGCCGTGGGATTGGTTCGCTCCCGTTGCGAACTTCTTCGTGCCGTTCCGCGCGTTCAACATCGCCATTGCGGGCATCGCGGGCACGTGCATCATGCTCTACACGGGCATCTTCCTCTCTACCCTGAAGTCCCATGCCTTCTGGGCAACCCCAGCGCTGCCGGTGCTCTTCACGGTGTCCGCCCTCTCTACCGCCTGCGCTGCCATCTCGCTCTCCGCTGGTTGGTGGCCTGCTCCCCAGGGCATCTACACCGAGGCTGCTCTCATGAATCTCCTGGCTGCCCACGCCGTCCATGAGATCGTCCATGTGGTGGATGTCATCCTGGTGGTGTGTGAGATCATCGTCCTTCTGGTCATGGTGCTCTCCTTCCTGGGTGCGGGCAACAAGACGGCGAACCGTGTGGCTCACAAGTGGGTCCATGGCTCCTATGCCTTCGCCTTCTGGGGTGGCATGATCGCCATGGGTCTGGTGATCCCGGAGCTGCTCTACATCGGCCTTCCTGAGACCGTGGGCTCTACGGTCATCGCTCCCATCTTCGTCCTTCTGGGCGGCCTGTTGCTCCGCTTCATGGTGGTCAACTCCGACGAGCGTGCTCCGCTGCCCGGCGAGGATATGTACTTCAAGAAGCTCCCGCCGCGGGATGCTGAGTTCATCACCAAGTGGACCTATGGTGAGAACCTGTTCTAAGCTCGAACTGAGCTTGGATGCACAAGCCCCCTCGCTCACCTGCGAGGGGGCTTTTTCTTTCCATCTCAACTCAGTATAATCAGAACGGTAGTGGACATCATCCTATAGACAGGGAGATGAGCGTGGCTGACTTCGTTATCAACGACGCCCTGACCGGCGATCTCATAGAATTCAACTACCAAAGCGGTGATGCCATCATCGAACGGGGCGAAAGCGTGCCCGCGGAAGGGTCTTGCGATACGCTCTTCTTCCCCGGCTGCTCCTTCATCAACTATGCCATGCCCTTGGTGGCTGCCACCTACGATCTTCTGCGCGAGGCAGGGGAGGCCGATGGCATATCGGTCCTCTGTTGCGGGAAGATCCTCTCCTATGAGCCCGATGGCCAGATCATCCGGGATAGCTTCGAAGAGGAGCTGCGTGAGCACGTGGCTGCCGTAGGCATCAAGCGCATGATCTGCGCCTGCCCGAATTGCGTGAAAGCGCTGCGCGAAGCCTTCGCCAATGATGAGCGCACCCGCAACGTTGAGCTGGCGGTGCTGCCCCAGGTGCTGGCTGATCTGGGCTATCGCTTAGATAAGGCAACCTGCGCGCGCCTCATCCAGGGGGATGAGGCGGCAGATGTACTGCTCTGCACCCATGATTCCTGTCCCGATCGAGGTTACGGTGATTTCGCCCGGGGCTTGCGCGCCATCATCCCCGAAGGGCTCTGGGTGGATCCGGCTCACAGCGGGAAGCGCTCCATCTGCTGCGGATCCCTGCCGCGAGCGGCGGGCAAGTTCGAACAGGCGGACAAGTGCGCTCGCACCAACGGCGAAGAGGCCCTGGCCGTTCAGGCGGATGCCATCGTGACGGCCTGCATGAGCTGCACCTTCCAATTGAACATGGCCCAGCCCTTCGTGCAATGCGTGAACTACCTGGAGCTGCTCTTCGGTTGGCGCGTGGATTGGTCTACCGTGGGCGCTTGGATGAAGCTGCGCTTCCTGTTCGGAGATACCCTGGGTGCTGTGGAGCGCGAGCAAAGCCAACGCTCCTTCGCCGGGCTCACTGGTGTTCATGGGGATGCCGCGGCCGGTGAGGAGACGATCGCCGATGAGGTAGCAGGCGAACGAGAGGCTGAAGCCGCCATCACCGAAGCAGAGGAAGAGGCGGCCCAGGATGTGCGCCTGTCCAACGCGAACGTGAAGACGCTTGGCGAGTAGGCGTGCACCATGGGCACTGAGATACGTAAGACCAACTGCCATTTCTGCGGGTATCTTTGCGGGTTCACCGCTGAGGTAGAGGATGGCCGCATCGTGGGGCTCGCGCCCGATCCTGAGCGCTACCCCTATGATGAGCAGGTGCTGGCAGGGTGTCAGCGTTGGAGGATGAATCTGGATGTGCTGGATGGCTCTGACCGCGTCAACCACCCCTTGCGGCGGGTGGGGGAGCGGGGGAGCGGCCAGTGGGAGCGCATCAGCTGGGATGAGGCCTTGGATGAGATAGCGGCTGAGCTCTGCCGCTTGCGGGAGGAATACAACTCCGGAGTGGTGGCTTCTCTGATCGGTGGCCCCCACACCTCCTTCTGGCCCCTGCATCGGTTCATGTCGTTGTTCGGCTCGCCGAACAACGCGGGCATCGGGCAGATCTGCTGGAATCCGCGCATCTGGTCAGACACGCTCGCCTTCGGCTGGACCATCGAACCAGACATCACCGACCAGACCCATTGCCTATTGGTCTGGGGCACGAATCCGGCTGAATCTGACAATTCCGCCTTCTGGCGGTCCCTGTTGAAGATGTCCAAGGCGGGTATGCCCAAGATCGTAGTGATAGACCCGCGCTTCACGAAGACCGCTCGCATCGCTGATATCTGGGTGCCCCTCAAGCCGGGGACGGATTGCACCTTCGCTTTGGGGTTGCTCCAGGTCATCATCGAGGAAGGCCTCTATGACCACGGCTTCGTTGAGGAGTGGTGCGAAGGCTTCGAAGAGCTGCGAAGCCATGTGGCCCCTTACACCCCCGATCATGTGGCAGAGGTCTGCGGCCTTGAGCCGGATCTGGTGCGCGAAGTGGCTCGGGCCTTCGCTCAGTCCCCTTCGGCCATCATCACTGGCCGCGGCATAGATCAGATAGGCCGAAACGTGCTGCCCACCCATCGGGCTCGCTGTGCGCTGCTGGCCATCTGCGGCGATGTGGACAGGCCGGGCGGCTGTTCACTGCTCCAAACCAGCAGCTTCACCTCAGAGCTTGACTTGGAATGCACTCTGGAAACGTGGGATACGCTTGCTGAGCTCAGCTTGAATACCGGCTACACGCCGCTTCAGAGCTACGAGGGCTATGGGCGTGTGAAGCAGCTCATGGATGCAGCAGGCAAGCGCCTCCCGGCCCGCTATCTCACCAGCGTGCATCCTGATCTTCTGCTGGAAGCCATGGAAGGCACGGGGCGCTATCCCGTGCGGGCGGTCATCGTAGAGGCCACCAATCCGCTGCTCACCTATGCTGACACCCACCGGGTGTTGGAGGCGTTCAAAGGGCTGGATCTGCTGGTGGTGTTGGACTACTACCTGACTCCCACGGCGGCCTTGGCTGATTATGTGCTGCCCTCGGCCGGGGCCATGGAGCGCGCCACGTTCCAGGCCCATGGGGGCGTTGCGGATTTCGTCTACGGTGGGGCGAAGGCGGTGGATCCTTACCATGAGCGCAAGCCTGACTACGAGATATTCCGTGAGCTGGGCTTGCGTTGCGGTCAAGGGGACCACTGGCCCGATGCCACTTTCGAAGAGGCCTGTGAGCGCGCGTTGGCCCCCACGGGCTTGGACTGGGAGGGCTATTGCCAGATGGGCATGTACGCCACGGCCACTCGCCCGCTGAAGCATGAGGAGCTGTTGGAGGATGGCCGCAAGCGCGGGTTCTCCACTGCTACGGGCAAGGTGGAACTGGCCAGCAGCGTGTTGGAAGCCATGGGCTCCACGCGTCTTCCGGCGCCTGCGGAGAACTACTCCCTTTGCTCCGAGGGTTTCCAGAAGGCTTGCGAAGGGGAGGGTTGGACCCATCTGACGCTCATCACGGGCGGCCGTCGCCAGCCCTATAACGCCTCCATGTACTTCAACCATCCCCCCTTCCGTCGCCAGCGGCCCTATCCGCTGGCGGAGGTGGGCCCGGCCACGGCTGACCGGCTGGGTGCGCAGGCGGGAGATGTTGTGGCGCTCGCCACTGATAGGGGAGAAGCGCGGTTCGTCCTGGGTATAATCCCCATGACCGAAGGCGTGATCCATGCAGACTACGGCTGGTGGCATCCTGAAGAGCCTGTTCGCGCCCCTGGCTTCGGCGGCATCTTCGAGAGCAACATCAACACGCTCACCAGTTGCTCTCTGGCTCAGTCCGAACCCATGATCGGGACCTGGGCCTACAATGCCATGGATTGCATGGTCAAGGTGGATGACGCGGATCTGACCTGGTCAGATGCCATAGAGAAGAAAGGCTCCTTCGCCTGAGTGCGGAGGGCAGACAGGGAACAAGGAGAGATGATGACCGAACGCAAGCAAGCGCTCCTGGTATTCAGCAAGCCGCCCATTCCGGGCATGGTGAAGACGCGCCTCACGAAGGCTCACGGGGGCATCCTCACTGATGAGCAGGCCGCTCAGTTCTTCAAGCTCAGCCTCTATGATGTCTCAGAGCTGGCCATGCACGCTCTCATAGAGATGCAGCGGGACAACGACGCGCTGGTGGCGGCAGATCCTAGTGCAGACAAGATCACCTATGACTTCTTCCTGTCCACCACCCCTGCCAGCAACCTGCCGCTCATGAAGGAGACCTTCGATGAGATAGGCCCCTGGCCCATGGAGATCCATTACCTGACAGATTCTGGCGCCACCTTCGACGACCACTTCGATGACGCTATCGCCCAGATCTTCGCCTTGGGCTATGACAACATCGTCTCTATCGGGGGAGATATCCCCACTCTGCCCAAGTCTGATCTGAAATACGCGTTCCAGTGGTTGGAGTACTTCCAGTCCATCGGGCGCCCCGGCTTCGTGTTGGCTCCCTGTCAGGAATGCGGTACCTCGCTGATCGGCCTGTCCAAGGATACGCCCATCAACAACCAGGGGGTCTACTACAACAAAGATGGCGTCCCTGCCCTGGATGCTTACATGCGCAAGATAGAGGAGGCCGACATCCCCGTGGCCTATTTCTCTCCGGTGGCTGACATCGATGAGACCACAGACCTTGCCCATGCCATCTCCTGCATGAAGGCCATTCGCAAGGCAGCCCAGTTCCAGTCTGAGCTCTTCGTGCCTAACCGGGTGCTCACCTGGTGCGATCTCATGGGCATCAGCGTATCCACGCCGCCCAATGAGGAGCATGATCCAAGGCAGTACATCGATGCAGAATAAGACGCCCCTTCATACCACCCAGGCCCTCTGCCCTGATTGCTTGCGCGAACTACCTGCTGAGGTCTATGCAGATGAAGAGGGCATCGTTTGGATGGAGCGCATCTGTCCCGAACATGGCATGCTCGCCACGCGCATGTGGCCGGATGCAGACCATTATCAGTGGCTGCGTTCTGAGGCCTTCCCGAAGACGCGGCCCCAGAACACCATCCCAGCTACCGATGACTGCCCCTTCGGCTGCGGGACCTGTGCCCGTCATGGCCGCCGCGGGACGCTCCTAGAGATAGAGGTCACGCGTAATTGCAACCTGCACTGCCCGGTCTGCTTCGCTTCCTCTAAGACGGGCGAATATGATCCCACCATGGAAGAGATCAGCGCCATGTATCAGGTCATCGCGAACGCTGTGGGCACCGATGGGGCCGTTCAGCTCACGGGGGGAGAGCCCACCACGCGCAAGGATCTGAAGGACATCATCTACCTGGGCCGACAGATGGGCTTCTGGGGCATAGAGGTCAATACCAATGGCCTGGTCATCGCGAACAACCCCGGCTATCTGGAGGACTTGGTGGGCGCGGGACTCACGGGCGTCTATCTCTCCTTCGACGGCCTCACCTCTGAGGTCTACGAGGCCACCTGCGGCAGGGATATCCTGGCCACCAAGCTGCGCGCCATCGAGCGGTGCCGTGAGTGCGGCATCCAGGTGGTGCTCTCGGTGGCGGTGGTGGCCGGCGTGAATGACGATCAGCTGGGAGACCTGCTCCGCTTCAGTTTGGAGAATTCTGACGTGGTGGCGGGCCTTGCCTTGCAACCAGCCTTCACCTCAGGCCGCTTCGACGCCACTCGGGCCATCCCCATGTCCTCAGGGGATGTCATCCATGACCTGTGCGCCCAGTCCGACGGCCTCTTGGAGGTGCGGGATATCTGGCCCTTGGGATGTTCGCATCCCCTTTGCGATACAGGGGTCTTTCTGCTGAAGACCCCAGAGGCAACCCATGAGAGCGGATTCATTCCCGCAACGCAGATGATGACCATGGAGGAATATGCGGAAGGCTACAGCCCCGATTCTCCCCAAGGCTCGGTGTTCTTGGATATCCTTCACGGTAAAGGCGTTCCTGTGTCAGATGGCCTTTCTGTGATCATCATGAATTACATGGATGCCTACAGCATGGACACAGAACGTCTTCGTGAATGTTCCATGATGGTTTGCGTGCCCGATGGCCGCGCCATACCTTTTTGCTCCTATCATCTGACCGATAGCAAAGGAAGGCGTGTATACGCTCCGTGGTGCAAAGAAGATGACTGGCCAGAGGATCTGGCCGTAAAGAAAGAAGCTTGAGCATGGCTGATTACAGGATAACCAACGACAAAGACCGCTGCGTCAAGTGCGGTCTTTGCGTGGCCTTCTGCCCGATTCCTGGCATATTGGAGGTAGGGGAGGACGGTCATCCCAAGGTAGCAAGCGCTGAAGAATGTGTCGGATGCATGACCTGTTCTGGCAATTGCCCGAAGCGCGCTTTGGTTGTGGAAGCCACAGGAGATGCGGTCTATGACCCCTTCGCAGGCGAAGAGCGCGCCAAGCCCCTAGGGGAGGACAAGCGAAAAGAATACGCCAGCTTGCAGAAGACCATCATGGAAGCATTGGATCTGCGTTGGCAGCCTGTGGCAGTGAGCCTTATCAATGCTGATGAGCCTTTACCTCAAGTCCCTATGCCTTCCGAAAATCTTAGGTTCTGCCAGGCGCTCATGGCTGCTCGGCGAGGAGCGAGCATCCTGATGCCGCCCCATAAGCATTCCTGCCCCGATGGCACATCCATCTTCGGTATGACCGGTGTGCCGCCCAAGCTTGCCACAGGAGAGATCTACGTGCTGTTCCATAAGGTGGAAACGGCTGAGGCTGCCGCGCAGATGGTGGCCGAACGGCCCACCCTGCCGCCGAAGAGCCGTAGGGCCACCTATGTGGCACCCTTGGCTGAGACCGTGCGCGACCCTGAGGTGGTGGTCTTCACCGGCACCCCGGAGCAGATGATGTGGATGTGCATGTCCATGAGCTATTACACTGGCCACAGGCATGACTTCCATGCGTCGGGATTCAACTCCATGTGCGTGGAGGCAGTGCTCTTGCCCATGGAGAATGATGAGCCCAACATCACCTTCGGCTGCTATGGCTGCCGGGCGGCATCCGATGTGGGAGATGACATGATGTTCATGGGCGTGCCCACCCATCTTCTGCCCACCATAGCGAAAGGGGCTGTGGAATTGGCGAAGAAGGCCATCCCGGATTCCCGTAACAAGATCTACGTGCCGCCCATCATGTGATCATGGCTGACCTGTTCACCTTGCGTCCAGCCACCCAAGAGGACATGGCTCTGATCGATGCCTACGCCCTGGCTGAGGGTATGGATGCCGTGGGGAGCCCCCAGGGCATCACGGTGGCTCAGAATGCCGAAGGGGAGCCCGTGGGCTTCCTGCGGCTGGTCTTGGGGGCCAACGGCTTCTGGCACGTGAACCCCGTGGTGGTCTATGGGCCCTGGCGCGGGTATGGAGTGGGTCATGCGCTCACGGAAGCCGCCCTGACTGAGAAAGGGGAGCTTCGGTTGGTGGCGCGCGGGAGCGCGGTGCCCTTCTACGAGCGAGAGGGCTTCACAGCTTGCGAATGGGATGAGGTGGATCTGGCAGTCACGGAAGACTGCGAAGGATGCCCCTACAGGGCTGAATGCGCACCGGTGCCCATGGTCAAAACGAAGGGGTGAGCCTTCCTAGCCTACCTCTGGCTCATGCATGCAGGTAGGAGTGGGAGGTAGGTCTATCCCCAAGGCGCAGGCGGCTTGCTCCCGCAGCTCTTCGATGGTGAGCTCATAGCACGCCAGTGCATCTATCCAGCGCCTCAGGCAAGAGAAGCCCTTATCTGTGAGGGTGAACATGCGCTTCGCAGACCCTTGCTGCGGCATGGCCCATTCGCTGGTGACCAACCCTGATGCCTCCATGCGCTTGAGAGCGCGATAGATACCCGTTGCATCTGGTTTCTTACCGCCGAACATGGGAGAAGCGGCGCACTTCTGCACGATGATATAGCCGTGCATGGGCTCTTTGGCCTGGGCAAGCAGCGTGAGGATAGTGGGCTGAGAGAGCCTGCTCAGCGATTTGCCGAGCTCAGAGCATTCGGCCAGATCGGAATCTGACTGGGGGTGACAGCCGCTCCACATGATGCTTCCCTTCGATCGAGCAATCCAAGAACCAGCATCCATAATCTCAAACTATGATCCGTTTGTCGATATTTCATCGGAAAAGCATTGGCAACATGAAATATATCGGGGATGAGAGGCGTTAGAGCTTCACCGCTGCCCCACCCCTCTGTGACCATTGCACGCTGCGCAGGGCAGTCCTTTGGATTAGAATCGTGTCTTCTTGAGAACCTCTCCTGTCAGGAGGACCTATGTGCGGGATCGTGGGATTTGCCGGGGATAGGCCTTGCGCGCCTATCCTGCTGGAGGGCCTGAAGCGGCTCGAGTACCGGGGCTATGATTCAGCGGGTATCGCCGTTGAGGAAGGTGGCACCATCCAGACGGTTTGCCGCAAGGGGAAGATCGCGGCGCTGGAGCAGTCTTTGGCGGCCATCTCCTTGACGGGCACCTGCGGCATCGGCCACACCCGCTGGGCCACCCATGGCGTGCCATCAGAGCTGAATGCCCATCCCCACAGCTCCTGTGATGGGAAGATCGCCATCGTCCATAACGGCATCATCGAGAACCACGCTGAGCTTCGGCGCATCTTGGAAGGCCGCGGTCACCGCTTCACCTCCCAGACTGATTCTGAGGTCATCGCCCATCTCATCGAAGATGCCTATGCCAAGCTCGCCTTCGAGGAATCCGAGTCTGATGATATGGCTGATGCTCTGGGTCAGCGTCAGCCCCATACCCCTGAGGACGAGCTGAGCCATGATGAGCCATCGCTGCTGGCCCAGGCAGTGAACATGGCATGCAGCTTCCTCATAGGCTCCTGGGCCCTCTGCGTGCTCTCTGAATCAGAGCCAGGCACCATCGTCTGTGCCCGCAAGGAATCGCCGTTGGTGTTGGGGATCGGGCAGGACGGCGTCTATGTGGCCTCTGATGCGGCTGCCTTGGCGGGGCCGGTGCGCGAAGCCTGTGTCCTGGCTGATGGCCAGCTGGCTGAGATCACATCCCAGGGCTTCGATGTCTTTCGGTCATCAGGGGTTGAGCTGCACCCCATGGAAGCTGAGCTGACACCGTTGGATCTCACCGCCCAGGGGGCTGATAAGGGCCGTTTCCCTGATTTCATGCTGAAGGAGATCTTCGAGCAGCCCCGGGTCATCCGTGACACGCTGGAAGGCCGCTTCGACGGCGGCAAGCTCTCCATCGATGAGCTAGAGCTGACCCACGAGGAGATGAACCTGATAGATAGGGTCTGCATCATCGCCTGCGGCACCAGCTACCATGCATCCTTGGTGGCCAAGAACCTGATAGAGGGTTGGGCGCGCATCCCCTGCGAGGTAGAGGTAGCCAGCGAATTCCGGTACCGCAACCCCATCATCACCCCCACTACGCTGGTGGTGGCCGTCTCCCAGTCTGGGGAAACGGCAGACACCCTCGCTGCCATCCGTGATGCCCGCATCAAGGGGGCGAAGGTGTTCGGCATCACCAACGTCTTGGGTTCCCCGGTGGCTCGGGAATCCGATGGCGTCATCTACACTCGAGCGAACAAGGAGATAGCGGTGGCTTCCACCAAGAGCTTCACGGGCCAGTTGGTCTCCTTGACGCTGCTGGCCATGCTCCTGGCCCAATCCAAGGGCCGCCTGGCGCGCGGCCAGATGCGCCTGCTGTTCGCTGAGCTGGCTCAGACGGCTGAGCAGGCTGAGGTCATCTTAGGGAATGCACAGCCCATCCAGGCTGCTGCTCAAGCCTGCAAGGATTCGAAGAGCGCCCTGTTCATCGGGCGCGGCATGGGGGCGGCTGTGGCCGAAGAGGGTGCGCTCAAGCTCAAAGAGGTGAGCTACCTCCACGCTGAGGCCTATCCGGCTGGGGAGATGAAGCATGGTCCCATCGCGCTGATCGAACCCGGCTTCCCTCTCATCGCTGTGGCCACAGAGAGCCCCACCTATGAGAAGGTGCTCTCCAACATCCAAGAGGCGAAGGCCCGGGGTGCCATGGTGGTGGCTGTGGCCACGGAAGGGGACGAGCGCATCGGCGGCTACGCGGATCATGTGATCTTCATCCCGAAGGTGCGTGATGCCTTCTCGCCCATCACGGCCATCATCCCGCTCCAGATGCTGGCCCGTCAGATAGCGCTGTTGCGGGGATGCAACATAGACCAACCGCGGAACCTGGCCAAGTCCGTCACGGTGGAATAGCAGCCATGGCACGCAGCAAGAAGGCCCAAGCCGCCATAGATGACGCCCTTTCCATCAGCCAGGCCCAGTCCAGCGTAGGGCTGGGAGTGGATCTGGTAGAGGTAGACCGAATGGAGCAGATCCTTGGGCGCACCCCATCCTTCAAAGAGAAGGTGTTCAGCGAAGAGGAGCGCGCCTATTGTGACCGTCAGAAGCGGCCTGCCATGCACTACGCTGCCCGCTTCGCTGCCAAAGAGGCCGTGGTGAAGGCGCTGGGCTGCGGTTTCACCTCCGGTGTCTCCGTGCGGGATGTGGAGGTCAGGCGGTCTTCGGTGGGCAGGCCAGAAGCCGTCCTCACAGGCAGAGCCCAAGAGGTGGCCTCTGAGCAGGGCGTGACGGAGATACCCCTCTCCCTCTCCCACACGCGCACGGATGCCATAGCCTGTGCCATGGCATTGACTGCTGATGCTGCCAAGAAGCAGGTGGCGAAGGTCTCAGCCGCTGACGAATTGGCCCGCAAGTTCAAGGAGACGCGCTCTCTCTTGGATGAGCTGGACGCAGGCCCGGAGGCGCAGTCATCTGAGGCGAAAGCTGCAGAAGGGGCGTGAGCGCCATGGACATAGAGCGCTATGACCCCCATCGGCTGGCCCAGGCCATCCCCTTTCCAGCGGCGGATACCAACAAATACACCCGGGGCAAGCTGACCATCCTGGGTGGCGCGGCGGAATACCCTGGTTCGGTCTGCTTGGCAGGAGCAGCGGCGATGCGCTTGGGGGCAGGCTATGTGGAATGCCTCTGCGCGGCTTCTACCGTGCCCATCGTGCAGCAGTCCCTAGCATCTCTAGTGGTGCGCGAATGGGATCCTGCCCTCCTGTCCTCGGGGGGTCTCTCTTCTCAGGATGACCGCCATCCTCAAGCGTGCTTGATAGGGTCAGGGATGTACGATGACCGTTCCCTGCAGCGGTGGCTGGTGCAGGAGGCCTTGAAGGGCTGCGCGGCCCCGTTGGTGCTGGATGGGGGAGCGTTACGGGTCTTGGCCGATGCCCAGCTGTCAGAGATGGCCTGCAAGCGCGCTGCGGCTCATCGGGTCAGCGTGCTCACGCCCCATGGGGGAGAGGCGGCCGCCTTGGCCCGGGCGGTGAGCATCGAAGCTCCGGGGGATGAGACGGCCATCGAAGCCCAGGCTGCCTTCGCCCAGGCCTTGGCCAACGCCTATCAGGCGTTCGTGCTGCTCAAGGGCCCCGTGTCCTTCATCGCCGCCCCTGAGCAGACGCAAGGAGCGGAACCGCTGGTCTATCTGATGGATCAGGGTACCCCGGCGCTTGCCAAGGCGGGAACGGGAGATGTGCTGGCGGGCATGGTGGGGGCGCTGCTCTGCCAAGGGGGAGACCCGCTTGCCTCCTGTGTCCTGGCCTGCACCCTTCATGGGGAGGCCGCTCGGTGCGCTGCGGCTGAGGTGGGTGTCATCAGCGTCTGCGCTGAGGATGTCATCAGCCATCTTCCCGCTGCCATTGAGGTGCTCAAGGGGTGCTGAGGCCCCTTCGCCCTAACCTGAAATCAAGCTGAAGTGGGGAAGTTGTTTCTGTGAGGGAGCGAAACGGGCTCTTCTCACGCGTATAATGCTGCCAAATGAGAAGCGTTGGACAACAAAGCCTTGAGAGCGGCGCTGCATCCTCGGGGATCAAGCTGAAGGCCTCTGAGCCCCTGTCCTCAAGCCCCTTCGTGTCGGTGCCTTTGGACAAGCAGAAGGGGGCAGCCCCTGCTGATCCTTCTGCCGCCCCGCGGCAGAAGCGGCTCCGTGTGCCTCGAGGGGGCAGTGCTGAGCGCTTCGCTCAGAGCAAAGCGCGGGCGGTCCAGCCAGCGGCCGTTCCCAAGCAGGCTCCTCAGCAAACGCCCTCTCCGTCTTTGCGCATCGTCCTTGAAGCCGAACCTCAACCGGAAGAGCTTGCAGGTTCTGACCCAGGGCAACCTCAGGAGGATCCGGAGAACCTGGCTCAGTTCGCCGCTGCCTTTCCCAAGATACCCAATGGGCTCATCTTCCGTTTCCCTGATGCGGAAGAGGAAGAGCCCTCCGCTCTTGACGCTCAGGGCTTTCCTGACAGTGACCCCTTCGGCCCGAATGGAACGGATGCTCCTTTCGGGGGAGCGGGGAGGCCCTATGGTCAGGGCCCTAAGGGCTCAGGCCCTGCCTCTCAGGGGCGTGAACCGGCCTATGTGAACCCGCGCTATGAGAAGATGATCCGGGATGCCGAAGCGCGCACGCAGCAGCGGGCGTCCTCGGGTCAGCCCCGGGCTGGTGCAGCTGTGGCACCAGCATCGAAGACAGCGCGCATCCCTGCCATCTCCGGCCCTCTGGATAGGGGCTCACGGGCTTCCGCTGACCTTCCGCCTCGTTCCCCTTCAAAGGCTGCTGCTTTCACTGGAGCGCCCGTCCAGCGCACCCCCGCTTCCCATCCAGGGGGTTATGCGCTCAACGCCCAGCCAGCTTCTGCCACCTTGAAGTGGCAAGACCATGCACTCAGAGGGTCTGCTCCAGCCCCTCGCACCTTGACACCCAGCTCCTCAGGGCCTCTTCGTGCGCAGTTGTGGCCGGGAGGGGCCGGTCCTCAGGACCTTCGGATGTCTCGGTCAGCTCAACCCCCTAGCACCTCTGGCGCCTTGACCCGGAACAGTGGGCCTCTGCCTCCGAAGCGCGCACCGCTTTCGCCCATGGCTGCCCCGGTGGCTTCTCCTCCCGTTGCTCCCGTGACATCCTCCTCTTCAGCTCGCCCATCCGATGCCATGAGCCCAGCTAAGCCGCTCTTGGATTCCCATGCCCTTGAAGAGAGCACCATCTTCGATGAGCCTCCCATTCCCATCTCTGAGGGCATGAAGGATGCGGACAAGAGCCGCAATAAGGGCCGGAAGCTCCTCATAGGCAGCCTGGTGCTCATCATCGTAGCCTTGGTAGGGGTACTGGCCTTCATCGGCACCACGGGCACCATTCCCGTGCCGGAGTTCCACATCACTACCGTTGACAACATCGGAAGGGGAGACCAAGGCGGGTCATCGGGCGCTTCCACTGACGATGGGGCTGCTTCCCCTGATGACGGAGCGCAGGCTCCCAGCAATGGTGCCGGAACGGTCACCTACCGCTATACGGCCAAGACCGCTTCAGGGGTTGAGTATTCCGTGGAAGAGAAGACCATCTTCAACGATGCGGGCGATTGCACGTTCACCACTATGGCCATGCAGTTCCCCACAGAAGCCGCCGCGAAGGATTTCACGGACAGCCTGGCCCGGGATCTGGGGTCTAAGTACACCCTGGATTCCCTCAATGGGGCGAACGCCACAGTCACCGTTGACAATAGCGGGTTGGGCCTGGATAGGCAAAGCTACGAGAACGCCCTTCGCTATAGCGTAGATGACTTGGTCATACTCAAGAAGTAGGGGTTCCACTGCCCGGGCGGCCATGGGTCTGGTATCATGGGCATGATACATTCTCGCCCGTATCGTCAACGAAGAAGGAGAATGCCCCTTGCGCACGGGAAGGCAGGCGGTCACTCGCAGGAAAGCGCATAAGCGCTCCAAAGGGCACGCCAAGCTCAAGGGGGCGGCACTGCTCTTGGCTTCTCTGTTGATGGTCTCCTATGCCATTCCCTGCTTCGCTGCAAGCATCTGGGATGAAGGGCTCTCCTCTCAAGGTGGTGGCACCATCTTCGCTGCTCCCATCAAAGACGCTGATTACATGGCAGATGCAACATCTGATGAGCCTTCTCCGGCCACCGCCGCCAGTGCTTCTTCTGTTCGGGCTGCATCCAAGGTCAATGCTTCGGTGACTGAGACAACGGGCCCCGGCATAGCCGCCGATGATGAAGCGGTGGTCTCTGCCAAGAAGCGCGTCCAGGCCGTCTCTGCCGCCAAGGTGGAACGTGATGCTGTCATAGGCGCCATCTCGGCAGAGCGGGTCCAACAGGATCGCACCCTTGAATTGATGAGCGCCTCCTTCGCCCTGGCCCTGGGCTTGCTCTGCGCTATCTTGGGCATGCGGTCCATCTCCTCTGCGCGCAAGGCGCGGGCAAGCATCGCCTCGGCTTCGTACAGCAATGCTCTGAAGGCGTGACAGCGTCTTCCGAAGGGAACCTATGGCCCCCCAAGACACAGACCAGATATCTCTGAATGACCTCTTCGCCGCCTTCGGGGTAGCCCAAGACCGCAAAGATGCGCCAGCTGTGCAGGAGGCCGCTCCTCCCGTGGAGGAAGCGCCGAAGGTGCCTGACACCACAGAGGCTGACCTGCTCCATGCCCTGGGGATTCCTGAATCTACCCTGCCCAAGGAAGAGGCTAAGGCCAACAGCTCTCCAGAAGCCCGGGAGGAAGAACTGAAGGAGCTGCGCGAAGAGCAGCGAGACAGGGCTCTGCAGTGGGAACGGGAGATGACCCAGGCGAAGGAGCAGGGTGCTGTAGTTGAAGACCAGGGCCCCCTTGAAGGCCCTAAGGAATCAGAGGGCGCTCGCACCCAACCGCTGCCTGCCCAAACGGTGCCCCTGCCCCATAAGCGGATCGGAGCTTTGCAGCCTCTCTCTTCTGCGGGCGCTCCCCAGGGAATGCCTTCCGGAGGAGCCATGGGGGCTCCTCATAGAGCACCAGGCTTCCAGCCCCATCCTCAACAGGCACACCCTCAACAGCCTCATTCTCCCTATGCTCAGCCGTGGCATCCGCAGCAGCCCTATCCAATGCCACAGGGAAGGGCGCCGTATCCTTCCCCCGCGCAGCAGCCCTATCCAGCCCCGCAGCCCCTGGTCCAAGGTCAGCCAACGCCCTGGGCTCAGGCAGGTGCCAGCACGCAACCTATCCCAGAGCACCCTCAGCAGGCCCAGCCTGTGCAAGGGAAGTGGCCGCCCGCTGCTGAGATGCCGTCTGGTCGCATCGCTTCGTTGGAGCAGGGCCGCAAGCTTCCTGAGCAGGCCGGTCCTGGGGGCATCTCAGCTCTTGAGCCGGTTGATGCTACTTCGGAAGGTCAGGCTGCCCCCGAAAGCCCAGAGTCTTCAGCTGCCCTTCTGCAGCCTGCCGCTGCCTCTTCGTGGGAATCGGGGATAGCCTCCCAAGACATGACGCGTCCCTTCATGGCCCCTGCCCAGCCTGTGGCTGCTCCGGTGGCTGAGGCGCCTTCGCCGGTATCGGAGGCGAACGCCCCTGAACAGCCCGCCGCTCCCCAAGAACCTCCCCAGGCCCCTTCAGCTCCGGCAGAAGCGGTCACGCGGTCGCAGCCAGTGGTTGTTGAGGCCGTCCTCCTCCCTGAGAATGCAAGCATCCCGGTGCCCCCTGAAGCAGGAGGGCAGCAGCCTTCCATGCCCTACGGCTTCGCTCCGGCTCCTCCCGGAGCTTATCAGCAGCCTGCTTATGCGCCGCCTATGATGGCCTCTCCTGTTCAGCCAGCCGCTCCAGGAGCCCTTGATAAGGAGGAGCGTTCCTCCAAGACCACCCATATCATCGGTGCCGCTCTGATCGTCATGGCAGTGGCCTGCGCCATCGTGGCTATTTGCCTGATCACGGGCACCTTTGATCTGACGGGTTCTCGAGGAAGCAGCCACGAGGCCTCTCAGGTCTCTGGCCAGGCACCTTCCAGTGCTCCCGCTGGCGCGCAAGATGCCGAAGGCTCGGCTGACGCTGCTCCCACCACCCAGAAGGTGTTCAGCTATGTGGTGCGCGGCGTGGACGGGGGTACCCACGAGGCCATCGAAACGGCCACCTTCGGACAGGATGGCAAGCTCATCTCCAGCGTTCTGCGCATATCAGTGGATTCCCAAGAGGACGGCAACAGCCTTCTGGACCAGCTCAGGCAAGATTATGGTTCGAATTTCGTGGACGGCAATGCCACTGCGGAACAGGTGGAATGCACGGTGAGCTCTCCGCGGGATGATCTGGATGAGGCTACGTATACCGAATTGCTCTCCACCAATGCCTCTGAATTCAAGGTGGTCTCTGAATAACCCCTCTGCCCGCTTCGCGCCTCTGGGTGATACCCTATCCGTGTGACTGGCGGGAGTTTCGCATCCCTAAGGGTAAAAAAAGAGCCGCCCGAAGGCGGCTCTTCTCAGATCTCAAGGTGAGGTTTACTCAGCGCGAGAGGCGGCGAACTTCTCAACGGTGCTCACGAAGGTGTTGTACAGATCCGGGGAGATGAGCACGGAGGAGACCTGGCCGTCAGTGATCATGACCTTGACCTTCTGATCCTTCACGATGTCGATCAGCTCAGTCTCGGACATGCGGTCCATCTCAGATTTGGTGATCATCCAGTCATTCAGGCTTTGCAGGCGCGGGAGATTCAGTCCCTCATTCATGTAGATGCTCCTTTTCCACGTAAACGTTCGGCAAGCATTCCATGCCTGCTCACAATCAACTATGGATTATAGTCAATAATCACAGGAAAATCGTTCAAACTTGCAAAAACATCACGGGACCCACACCGGGGACCGGGGCGAAGGACGGGGATATGTCAGAGAGGGAACAGGCTATGACCTTCGAAGAAGCCAAAGAGAGAGCAGCGGCCCTTCGGGCAGAGATAGAGCGTCATACCTACCTCTATTATGCGCTAGACGCGCCGGAGATATCCGATGCCGCCTATGACTCCCTGATGCGGGAACTGAAGGCGTTGGAAGAGATGTTCCCTGCGCTTGACCGGGATGACAGCCCAACCAAGCGCGTGGGTGGCTATGTGGAGCGGCAGTTCAGTCCCGTGTCCCATGCCCATAGGATGTATTCGCTGGATAACGCCATGGACGAAGCGGAGCTCATCAGCTGGATGGAGGGCATCGAAGAGCTCTACGGTCATCTGCCAGCCCTCTGCTGTGAGCTCAAGATAGACGGTTCCTCCATCGCCCTCACCTATAAGAACGGCTTGCTCGTTCAAGCCGCCACGCGGGGAGATGGCACTACGGGGGAGGATGTCACAGCGAACATGATGGGCGTGAAGGATGTCCCCAAGGCCCTCAAGCAGCCATCCTTGGAACAAGTGGCGAACCCGGATGTCCCCCTTGAGTTCCGCGGAGAGGTGTACATGCCGAAATCCAGCTTCGATGCGTTGAATCTGGAAGCCCAGGCTGAGGGCAAGAAGCCCTTCGCGAACCCCCGCAACGCAGCGGCTGGGTCTTTGCGCCAGAAGGATGCCGCCATCACCGCCAAGCGGGATTTGGCCACGTTCATGTATTCCATATCCGACAACCGCGCTCTGCACCTCAAAGGGCAGTGGGAGCTTCTGGAATGGTTGAAGGGGGCGGGCTTCTCCGTGAACCCGGATGTGCAGCTCTGCACCAGCCGGGAAGAGGTCCTCTCCTTCTGCGCAGCCTGCCTGGAGAAGCGAGAGAAGCTTCCCTATGAGATAGACGGCGTGGTGGTGAAGGTGAACGATTTCGCTCTCCAAGATAGCGCCGGGTTCACCTCGCGGGCTCCGAAATGGGCCATCGCCTTCAAATTCCCTCCCGAAGAGAAGACCACGCGCCTTCTGGGCATCACCGTGCAAGTGGGGCGCACGGGGGCGCTCACCCCGGTGGCAGAGCTTGAGCCTGTGGCTGTGGCTGGGTCAGTGGTGGCCCGGGCCACCCTCCATAACGAAGATGAGGTCCATCGCAAGGATGTGCGCATCGGGGACACGGTCATCGTGCGCAAGGCGGGAGATGTGATACCGGAGGTCCTGGGGCCGGTCATCTCGCTTCGGCCCGATGATGCCCTGCCCTGGAAGGCCCCTGCGGTCTGTCCCAGTTGCGGCATGCCCGTGGTGCGCGAAGAGGGGGAGGCTCAGCTGCGCTGCGTCTCCATAGATTGCCCGGCCCAGGCGGCGGAGCGGCTCCTCCATTGGGTGAGCCGTGAGGCCATGGACATCGACGGCATGGGAGAAGAGATCATCGGACGTCTGGTGGAAGTGGGCCGCGTGACGGATGTGGCGGACTTCTATTCGCTGACCGAAGCGGAGCTGGCTTCCCTTGCTACGGGCCGCGTGAACAAGGAGGGAGCGCCCATCACCCTTGGCCATACCGTGGCAGAGAAGCTGATAGCCGCTATCGATGCCTCTCGTACGAGGGATTTCTCCCGGGTGCTCTGCGGATTGGGTATCCGGCATATCGGCAAGAACATGGCTGCTGAGATAGCCGAGGCCTATCCTTCCATGGAAGGGCTCATGGAAGCCTCCGAAGAGGAGCTGCAGCAGATCAGTGGCATAGGGGAGCGGGCCGCCGCCAGCATCTGGACGTTCTTGCGCACACCTGACAACGTGAGCGTGATCAAGCGCTTGCAGGCGGCGGGCGTGGCCATGGCCGTGCAGGCCCAACCGGGCCAGGTGAAGCCGCAGACCCTGGAAGGCCTCACCTTCGTGCTGACCGGTACCCTCACAGAGCTTCGCCTCTCTCGGGATGAGGCCGGAGATGCGCTCAAGGCCTATGGAGCGAAGGTGTCTTCCAGCGTGTCCAAGAAGACCTCCTTCCTGGTGGTGGGGGATAACCCGGGCTCTAAGTACGACAAGGCTGTCAAGCTTGGAGTTCCTGTGTTGGATGAAGCGCAGCTAGCCGCCATCATAGACACTGGAGTGCCCCCTGTTCTATAATCCATCAGTCAAAGCGAGAACGCGTGTACGGGAAAGCCCAGGCTTTCCGTACCTGACAAGAACGGCGCAGATACCTTCACCATCATGGCTTCCAAACACGGAAACCCCCGGGCGGTGCATGCATCCTCAGATGCTCATAAAGCCCCTCAACAGCCTCTTCCTAAGCACTCTAGGAATATCCGCCATGTGCAGCTGGCCGCAACGTCGGCATCCTCCCAAGGGCCTTCAGCGGCTAAGACCGAAGGGTCTGCTGATCGTGCTGCCTCTGGCGGCTCTCCCCGGGCCAACCGGCGCGGACCTGCCCATTCTCGGGGCTTGAAGGCTACCCAGAGGCGCTCCACCCTCCATAAGCGCCCTTCCTCTGAGGTTGCTTCGGCCGTTGGCCCAGCGCCCGCTGCTACCGATGCGGAATACGAACGCCTGAAGCGGCACGCAGATGCCCCCGCATCCTCCCATGCTGCTACGGGTTCTGCCATGGATGCCCAGGTCCGGGCAGCTTCGCGCAAGAAGCGGCGTCGGAAGAAGGTCCTCGTCGGCGTGTTGGTCAGCCTGCTCAGCGTTTGCCTCATAGGGGCAGGAGCCGCCTTCGCCTATATCTACTCCATCAACAAGAACCTTCAGAATCGGGTGGATGATGCCCTGCTGTCCGTGCTCTCTCCCGTTGATACCCCCACTGATCCCTTCTACGTGCTCTTGCTGGGCACGGATGGCTCAGCTGAGCGCGAAGCGGAAGACGGCTTGGATGAGGGCTCGTACCGCAGTGACTCCATGATGCTGGCCCGGGTCGATCCGAAGGGCAAGAAGGCTGCCATCATCTCCATCCCCCGTGATCTGTTGGTGGATATCCCTGGCAACGGCCAGCAGAAGATCAATGCCGCCCTGGCCCTGGGAGGCCCTTCCTTAGCGGTGAAGACGGTCTCAACGCTGGCAGGCGTGCCCATCACCCATTACGCAGAGATCAACTTCGACGGCTTCTCGGCCATGGTGGATACGCTGGGTGGCATCGAAGTGGATGTGCCCATCGCCATCGATGACCCCGAAGCGGGAGGCAGCTTGGAAGCGGGCGTGCAGACGCTGGACGGGGGAGGGGCGCTCATCCTCTGCCGGACGCGTCACACCTACGATGACTATGGGGCAGGAGATATCTACCGGGCCGCCAATCAGCGCATGGTGCTCTCGGCCATCGCCCAGAAGATGCTCTCGGCTGACCCCTTCAGCCTGGGTGGATCCGTCAGCACCTTGTCCCAATTCGTCACCACCGATCTGGATGTGGCTTCCATCGTGGGCATAGCCCAGGCCATGCGCGGCATCGATGCCTCCGAGGATATCTACACGGCCGTGGCACCCACCACCTCGGAATACAAGAACGGTGGTTGGTATGAGATCTTGGACAAGGCTGCTTGGAAGGAGATGATCAAGCGGCTGGATGAGGGTCTGCCGCCGGTGGCTTCCAGCGAAGTGGATCTCAGCACGGGTACGGTCTTGGCTTCAGCGGGCGGGAAGTCCGAAGGCAGCATGTACAAGGTGAACAAAGCCACATCCCTCCGGGTGCGCAATGGCAGCGGCGTGGACGGTGTGTGCGATCTGGCCATGAAGAAGCTCCAGGCCATGGGCTATGAGCGCATCAACACTGGCAATGCTGACAGCTTCGACTATACGGAGACGATCATCATCTACAAGAAGGATAACCAGCTCTCCGAAGCGGAGGCCATCGCGCGCGAGCTGGGAGGCACTCCTGTCAAGGATGACGGCACCTATCTCTTCGAATCCAATTTCTTGATCGTCATCGGGTCTGACTGGAACAGCTCAGCCCGTTGATCCATATTATCCACGGGTGAAGATAAACCTTTCCCGAGAATTATCCTCAGATAAAGATATATCTTGTGCTACGCTTCGGGTCACCGGCAGGCTTGCGTCAACCGAAGAGGAGCCTGTGGAGGACCCAAAGCCAAGGAGGAAGCATGAAAGCAGCGTTCAAGAAGGTGGCGGTCAGCGCGGCCGCTCTTGCCCTGGTGTCATCGGTGGCTCTCACAGGATGTTCCGGCGGTTCACCAAGCTCCAGTGCAGAAGCATCAAGCTCTGATGCCCAGAACACGGTGCAGCTCCAGATCTTCGCGGCGAATTCCCTTTCCAAGGCCATGGAGGAAGTCCAGGCCATCTATACGGATCAGACCGGTGTCACCTTCGCAGACACCCAGTATGAGGGCTCAGGCACGCTGAATGAGATGCTGGGAGGCGGCGCCTATGCCGATGCTCTCATCACAGCCTCGGCATCTACCATGGATACCGCGGAAGAGGAAGGCTATATCGATCCAGCTACGCGCTTCGATCTGTTCACCAATGATCTGGTGATCGTGGCGGGGCAAGATTCCGCCTTGGCTGACATCACCCTGGAAGACATCGCCTCTGGCACCTATACCCTGGCTGTGGGGGATGCCAACGTACCCGCGGGCAACTACGCCAAGCAATCGCTTTCCACCACTACGCCACCCTGTTGGATCTCTGCTGATGGCACCACCGGCAAAGACTGCTCCGGCAAGGACGGCACCTTCGAGGGCACACCCCTTGAGGGGAAGGTCACTGAAGGCTCTAGCGTGGGGAATGTCTGCAACTACGCGAATTCCGGGGACGTGGATCTGGCCATGGTCTATAGCTCTGATGTGTACCGGTTCGGCAACGTGAAGCAGGTGGGCATCGCCCCAGATGACACCCACAAGGCCATCCTGTATCCGGCAGCCGTCTGCGCTGATTCCGCCTATCCCGAAGAGACCCAGGCGTTCTTGGAGTGGTGCTTCACCAACGAAGAGGCCATCAAGGTATGGCAGGAATGGGGTTTCGAATTGGCATAAGGGGTATCATTCGGTACTCATGAAGCACCTCTCTTCTATAGCAGCATTCATCTTGGCGCTGGCGGTGCTCCTGCCAGCGCCTGCCTATGCCGAGGGGCCCTATGAGGTCCTTGTCTCCGAAGGGGGCGGCTCGGCGAAGATCGAAGGGGCCACCTTCGCTCTGGATGGCTTCTCGCGCTTCGAGAAAGGGTCCAACCAAGAGCGGGGCGGTGCGTACATCGGCTATAACTACTATGCGGGCTCAAGGGCTGACTATGCAGCTGCCGTCCAGCTTGATGACAGGGTGGTCGTCTATATCCCACCTGCTTCCCACAGCCTCTGCGATGTGGCTGATCCCACCTCGAAAGAGCAGATTAAGGCCTATCTCTGCGCTCTTGATGAGGCTAACAACAAAGGGGGCGCGCTCCTTGTGGATGTGGCCGATTGGATATTCACCAGCGAAAGCGTCTTCGTGATTGATGGCATCCAGGTCTCGTTCAGCGTGGAGGCTCAGCCGGGGAAGTTCTATCTGGGGATCCTCTCCACCACGGGTGTGCCCTCAGGCCCTGACCACGCGGATATCGCTCAGATCGTGGCTCCGGATGCCGTGAGCATCTCGTCAGGCGCTACAGGCTTGGCGGCTTTCGGTGAGTTCCTCTCCGGCATAGATATGTCGCCGTTGTGGGTGACGCTCAAGACCACCGGCTGCGCCATCCTCCTCATCTTCGTGCTGGGGCTGGCGGCGGCGTATTTCACGATGCGCATTCCCAAGCGCGCCCAAGACATCTTCGATACCCTCTTCACCATCCCCATGGTGTTGCCGCCCACGGTCTGCGGCTTCCTTCTGCTGCTGTTGTTGGGACGCAATACGGCGGTGGGTCAGTGGTTCATAGACATAGGGTTCCCGCTCATCTTCTCCTGGCCTGCAACCGTCATAGCGGCCACGGTGGTGGCATTCCCCTTGATGTACCGCTCTTGCCGGGGGGCCTTCGAGAACCTGGATCCGAACATGCTGGATGCGGCGCGCACGCTGGGATGGTCTAACCGGCGCATCTTCTTCAAGCTGATGATCCCGCTCACCTGGTCATCCATCGCGGCAGCCACGGTGTTGGCCTTCGCTCGGGCCCTGGGCGAATTCGGTGCCACCCTCTTCTTGGCAGGCAACTACGTGGGCATCACGCGCACCATCCCCATCGCCATCTACTTCGAATGGATGAGCGGCAATACGGATGTGGCCATCTTCTGGACGGTGATCATCCTCCTCTTCTCCTTCGCGGTGATCCTGTTCATCAACCTATGGGGGCGGCGCACCACCCGCTACCGCCAGCGAGGGGAGGACTAGATGGCTCTGGAAGCGCGCATACGGAAGGACCTGGGCGGGTTCAGCCTGGATGTGGATATCCAGGCCGGTACGGAGACGCTGGGATTCCTGGGGGCGTCCGGGTGTGGGAAATCCCTTACGCTGCGCTGCATCGCGGGGATCGAGAAGCCCGATGAGGGCTACATCCGGGTGAATGACCGCGTCTTCTATGATTCTGCTGCCGGGATAGACCTTTCGCCCCAGGAGCGCAAGACGGCGCTCCTCTTCCAGAACTACATGCTCTTCCCGAATCTGACCATCGAACAGAACGTGGCGGCGGGCATCGGTCGGGAAACATCCCGGGAGGAAGCGGCGCATATCGTAGAGCGGGAACTGGCCCGCTTCAGCCTGAGCGGCTTTCAGAAGCGCTATCCCGGCCAGCTCTCGGGCGGTCAGCAGCAGCGGGTGGCCCTGGCGCGCATGCTGGCGGCCAAGCCGGATATCCTCATGCTGGATGAACCCTTCAGCGCCCTGGATTCCCACCTGAAGGGCGTATTGGAGCAGAACCTGGTGGACCTCTTTGCCGCCTTCAAGGGCACTGTCCTCTACGTGAGCCACGACATAGACGAGGCTCTGCGCTTCTGTGACCGCATAGCTGTGGTGGAGGCGGGCCGCATCCGGGAGCTGGACACGGGGGACGAGCTGGTGAATGCTCCCAAGTCCGAAGCAGCCCTCAAGCTCTCCGGGTGCAAGAACTCTGTGCCCTTCCTGCGCACGTCAGAGCGGGCGGTATGGGTGCCGCGCTGGGGCGTGACCGTGCAGACCGCAGAGCCGGTGCCCTTCGAAGAGGGGTATTTGGGCGTGCGGGCGCGCTATGTGGAACGGGTGGAAGGCGCCGGTGAGAACTGCTATCGGATGCGCGTGGACCGGGTGAGCGATTCCCGCTTCGACCGCTCAGCGCTTCTGGCCTTCTTGGATCGCTCTGAAGAGGATATGGCCACGGTCACCCGCGAAGATGATGAGATGCGCTTTCTGCATCAGCATCTCTTCTGGCGAGTGGATAAGCTGGCGGTGCCGGAAGATGAGCTTCCCCGAGTAGGGGAGGAGCTTTGGGTCCGCTTGCCCCAGGAGCGCATCTATATCGTTTCTGCATGATCCCTGTGGGATTCTCCGCAGTTGTATATAATCTCATCTGAAAACAGATTCATCGCTTCGAAAGGTGTCTTGTGAAGGATTCCCACGGACGCGTCATAGATTATCTGCGCATCTCGCTTACGGATCGATGCAATTTCCGCTGTATCTACTGCATGCCCGAAGAGGGCGTGTGCCCTATGAGCCATGATGAGATCCTCTCTCTGGAAGAGATCGAACGGCTGGTGGCCATCGCTGTAGGCCATGGCATCAAGAGCGTGCGCCTCACCGGGGGTGAGCCGCTCGTGCGCAAGGGTGTGGAGGACCTGGTGGCCTCCATCACCAAGATGGATGGCATCGAGAACGTCTCCATGACCACCAATGGGGTATTGCTGCCGAAGATGGCGGATGACCTGAAGCGCGCGGGCCTCAACCGCGTGAACATCTCCTTGGATACCCTTGATCCTCAGCAGTTCAAAGAGGTCACGCGGGTGGGGAAGCTGGAGGACACCCTGGCGGGGATAGACGCCGCTCTGGAGGTGGGCTTCAGCCCTGTGAAGGTGAACGCCGTCGTCGTGCGGCGGCTGGATCAGGACCTTCTAGGCTTCGCGAAGCTCTCCCTTGATCGGCCGCTCCATGTGCGGTTCATCGAATACATGCCCATCGGCCAAGAGGCTGCCGACGGCTTGGCGGGCTGGGGCGAGGAGGACGTCGTCTCCTGCAAGGAGCTCTTGGATCGCATCAACGCTGATGCGGCGGCTGCGGGCATGGAGCCTTTGATGCCTGCTGACAAGAATCCGCTGGGCTGGGGGCCTGCGAAGTACATGGCCTTCCCGGACGCCCAGGGCACGGTAGGGTTCATATCTCCCATGTCCCGTCATTTCTGTGGCGAATGCAACCGCCTGCGTCTGACGGCTGACGGCAAGATACGCCCCTGCCTGTTCTCTGATACCGAATACGACGTGCGCGCTGCCCTGCGAGGGGGCACCGATGAAGAGGTGTCCCGGGTGCTCTTGGAGGCCCTGGGGGCGAAGCCCGATGAGCACCATGACAAAGTGGGAACCGAGCGCAACATGAGCGCGATAGGAGGCTGATCAGATGGAACTCACGCACATAGACAGCAACGGGGATGTCCGCATGGTTGATGTCTCCCAAAAGGCCGATACAGATCGCATCGCCGTGGCTGAGGGGTTCATCTTCATGCATCAAGAGACGCTTGACCTCATCACCTCAGGGGAGGCGAAGAAGGGCGATGTCTTGGCTTGCGCCCGTGTGGCAGGGGTCATGGGGGCGAAGCGCACCTCTGATCTGATCCCCATGTGCCACCCGCTCATGATCACCAAGGCGAAGGTGGAGCTGGAGCCCATCGGCCCTGGCCAGCGCGAAGACGGTCGCGTGGGCATCCATGTGCTGGCCACCTGCGGCGTGACGGGCAAGACGGGGATAGAGATGGAAGCCCTCACCGCTGCCTCCATAGCCTGCCTCACCATCTACGATATGTGCAAGGCGGTCGACCGCGGCATGGAGATCTGCGATATCCGGCTGCTCAAGAAGGACGGCGGCAAGACGGGTCTGTGGCTGCGCCAGGATCTCTAAGCTTCTTATCCGTTCGGTTTCCGTATCGCCTGCGCCGCTCACCTTCGCGCTCCCCTTCGCTACCATCAGGCCCATCGGTAGCCGTGAGCAAGGAGAAGACATGAGCAAGCGGACGCGCATCATCTGCACCATGGGGCCTTCAGTGGATGACGATGACCTGCTCCGGTCATTGATCATATCTGGCATGGATGTGGCCCGGCTCAATTTCTCCCACGGCACCTATGAGGAGCAGGCCGCCCGCATCAAGCGCATCAAGCGCATCCGCACTGAATGCGGTACGCCTACGGCCATCATGCTGGACACGAAAGGCCCTGAGATCCGCATCGGCATCATCCCGGAGCCGCGGCCCTTAGCGCGCTGGGAGAAGGTGACGCTCTCACCGGTGGAGAGCGCTACGGGTGACGCCCTCCCCCAAACCTATGCTGATCTGGCAACCCAGGTCCATCCCGGAGACCGCATCCTCTTGGATGATGGCTTGATCGAACTGAAGGTGAAGGGCTGCAATGGCGTTGATGTCCATTGCGAGGTGTTGAACCCGGGCACGCTCAAATCCCGCAAGTCCTTGAATGTCCCTGGCGTCAGCATCCCCTTCCCCGCTATCACCGAACAGGATAAGGCTGACATCGCCTTCGGTCTTGAGCAGGGGATAGATTTCGTCGCCCTCTCCTTCGTGAAGACGGCTGAGGCTGTGCGCCAGGTGCGCTCTTATATCCAATCGCTCACGGATGAGAACATCGGCATCATCGCAAAGATAGAGAACGCTGATGCCGTGGCGAATGTGGCTGAGATCATCAAGGCTGCTGATGCGGTCATGGTGGCCCGGGGGGATTTGGGGGTAGAGGTTCCCGAATACGAGGTGCCGCACCTGCAGAAGCGCATCATACGCAAGTGCAATGCGGAACATAAGCCGGTCATCATCGCCACGCAGATGCTGGAATCCATGACCGCCAATCCGCGTCCCACCCGCGCGGAGGCAACGGATGTAGCCAACGCCATCTATGACGGCGCTGATTGCGTGATGCTCTCCGGAGAAACGGCGGCAGGCCAGTACCCCGTAGAGGCGGTCACGGTCATGGCGAAGATCGCTGAGGTCACGGAGAAGAACATCTTCGACGACGGCTTCCAGCCCCACCATTCTCGCGGCCTCAAGAGCGTTTCCCACGCCGTGGGCATCGCCGCGGTCCAAACGGCGCTGGATGTGGATGCCCGGTGCATCGTCTGCCCCACCATGACGGGGCGCTCTGCCCGGCTCATCTCCTCCCTGCGGCCGAAGATCCCCATCTATGCCGTGTCTCCCAGCTCCCGCGTCATGCGCTCCATGCAGCTGTTCTGGGGTGTCACCCCCATGCTGGGAGACGTGCAGGGCAACATGAAGAGCGTCATAGAGAACGCTCGGGATGTGGTCTATGAGGCAGGCGGTGTTGAAGAGGGGGACATCGCGGTGTTCACCTGCGGGGATCGGTTCACCGCTCCGGTGCAGCGCTTCCCTGATGGGTCAGTGGAGCGGTTCGCTCCCGCCAACGTCATGTACGTGGTGCAGATCCATCCTCAGGAGATGGTCCAGGCGGTGGATGACGGCACGGGGGATGCGCTCATGACCTATGCGTTCTTCGATCGGTCCTCCACGCAGCTGAGCTGAGCCCCTTTCACATCAAGGCGCACGGGCGAAGGCTGCCGGTCTGTGGTAACATCTCCGGCGGCAGTAACGTGCATCTGAAAGGTATCTTCTATGTCAGGACATTCAAAGTGGGCCACCACCAAGCATCGCAAGGCAGCTCAGGATGCGAAGAGGTCCGCGCTCTTCTCCAAGCTCTCGCGCAACATCACCGTAGCAGCGAAGGAGGGGGGAGACCCGAACCCTGACAACAATGCTTCGCTGGCAGCCGCCATCGAAAAGGCCAAGGGCTATTCGTTGCCCAAGGATAAGATCAAGACGGCCATTGATAAAGCCTTCGGCTCCGGCAAAGATGCCGCCAACTACGAAACGGTCATCTACGAGGGCTATGGTCCGGCAGGCGTGGCCGTCTATTGCGAAGCCCTGACAGACAACCGCAACCGCACGGCAGCGGATGTGCGCAGCGCCTTCTCCCATGCAGGGGGCAGCTTGGGCACTTCGGGTTCTGTGGCCTTCCAGTTCGAGAAGAAGGGCCAGATCATGGTCCCCAAGGAAGTTGAGACGGGTGACAAGAAGAACCCCACCGGTCCCAACGGCGCAGCGGCTGATGAGGACGAGTTCATGATGGCCGTGGCCGAGGCAGGCGGCGATGACTACGAAGATGCCGAAGAGGAATGGATCGTCTACACTGGCCCCACTGAGCTGGCTGCGGTGAAGGATGCTCTCCATGAGCAAGGGGTTGAGACCAAGGGCGCGGAGCTCATCATGGTGCCCACCACGCCCTCTGAGGTCACGGTGTCTGACGCCAAGAAGGTCATGCGTCTGATCGATCGCCTGGAAGAGCTGGAAGACCTTCAGGCTGTCTACCACACGGCGGACATAACGGATGAGATAGCCGAACAACTGGAAGATTAGCCTCTGATCTTCCGCTTCGCGAAAAAGTGCCGGGCATTTGCTTTGCAAAATGCCCGTCGCTCACCTTCGGTTCGCTTTTTCAGTCTCGTCTGCTTTGCAGGCTCTAACGTTGCAACTCTATCCCTCATACGCATTTGTCATTCTGAGCGTAGCGAAGAACCTTTTTGTCTCACTGGCTCATGCGTCCCGCAAGGGGCGTTCGGCCTAGGCCTCAGGCTGCGAAAAGACGTGGTGCTTCGCTTATACCACGCTTTTCTTGCCTTGCGGAATCGGCCTCAACCCCTTGCGGGACGCCTTCGGCACCCGCATCACCACTGCGGGCGTCCGCTCATCGCAGCCACAAAGTGTAGGGCTGCCCGAAGATCTTCGGGCAGCCCTCATATATCACGCCATTCGGCGTGAGATCGCGCGCTTCGCGCATCTCAGGTGATACCCCACTTGGGTAGATGATGGGCGCTGTCGGTCACGGCGGTGAAGGTCAAGATCTTCGTGCTGGCAAGCCAGCACCTACGGGTATGATCCCGGATTGATATTGTTGGTCTGGTTGCTCGTAGGGACAGGAACTCGTTCCTGTCCGGCGGTTGCGAGGAGGATGTTCGCCGTCTGTGAGGTTGGGAGGGTTTCAACTAGGACAGGTTCTCTCGCAGCAGTAATTTGCATGAATGCGAGGCCAGACATTCGGTCTTGAGGCCCGCATCACTTGAGCAGGGTGCTATTCGAACCGTAGTAAGTCGCACACATCTACCTGGAACACATGGGCCAGAGCGTAGAGGGTGGAGATCCTTGGATTCATGGGCGTGCCTGGTTTTGATTCGCCCTTCTCGAATTTCTGGTACGTGTAGGTAGATAAACCCGCTCTGTTGGCAACGGCCTCTTGGCTTAAACCACTCTTCTCGCGGAGCAGACGAAGGCGTTGACTGAGCAGGCGGGCGAATTCAGTGGCGTCAAATTCGGGATGAGAGATATTTATCTCACTGGAGGTAGCCATTCGCAGTTCACAAGTGCTTTAGAAGTCAATCAAGTCATTGACCTTGATGCCGAAGCTGTCGGCAATGCGGCAGAGCAGTTCGATGCCGACGCTGACCTGTCCTGTTTCGATTTGCCAGATGTGGGTTTGGTTGCTTCCGACCATCAGCGCCAGCTTGCGCTGGGACAGGCCCTGGCTCTCCCTTTGTGCGCGTATTGCCGCACCAAGGCGCTCTTTTCTGTTGATGCCTGCCATGCGCCCATAGTATGTGGTATACTCGCCGAAGTGACTTGCTAAAACAAGTCAAACAGAGAACGCGCGTGCGAGCGCAGCACGCATCAGGGAAGGGGATTTCCGGCGAGGCAGACCGCAGCGCCTAATCCGGACGAACGCATCGATCGAACCACGAAGCGAAACCTGCCGGTATTGACGGCGAACGGGACGTCGCATCCGAAATGCTGTTGTTTGTTACGGCAGCCGTGTCGTTTGTTCCAAGGGCCTACAAAACCCGGTTTCTATCAGCAATACTGCTAAAGAAAACCCAAGGAGAAGCCATGTATCCCTCTCAAGAACGTCGCCACGAGGCGCACTTTCCCAAAGACGCAGCTCCACCTGCCTACGAGGGCAAGACCATCTACGACTACCTGTTCGGTCAGCCCGACTTCAACCCGAAGCTGCCGGCATTCAACTACTTGGACACGCGCATCACCTATGGCACCTTCAAGGAACAATGCGACCAGACAGTACGGGCGCTCGCAGCGCTCGGCGTGAAGCGCGGCGACGTGGTCGCGGTCATCATGCCCAGCATCCCAGAGGTGTTCTACCTCGTCTACGCACTCAGCCGAATCGGCGCTGCGGCTAACATGATCGACGTGCGCTATCCCACCAACGGCTTTCGCGAGCAGATAGAGCTCACGCATTCCACGGTGCTGTTCGCCTTCGACGGCGTTGCCGATAAAGTTGCGCCACTCATCGAGGAGGGCACCATCGAGAAAGCGGTGCTCGTCTCGCCCTCACGTTCGGTGGGGCCGCGCTCGCTGCTGAAGAACAAGGCGGTACGCAAGGCCTTTTTTCAAGGACTGGGGAAGAAGGAGCCGAAGCCGACATTCCCGCATCTGGTATGGGACGAGTTCATCGCTGCCGGAAGCGATCAGGAGATAGCGCCGGTGGGGTTTGAGGCGAACACGCCGGTAGTGGCCGTCTCCACAGGCGGCACCACAGGAACGCCGAAGAAGGTCTTGCTCACCAATGAGAACTTCAATTCATCGGTGCATCTGATTCGTCGCATGGGGTTCAACTTTCTCCAAGGCCATATCTGGTACGACATCATGCCGCCATTTATTGCCTATGGCTTGGTGAACGGACTGCATCTTCCGCTTTGCGTTGGTATGGAAGTGGTCATCGTTCCGGACCCCAATGCCATTGAAGTGGAGAAAGAACTGCTGAAATATCGCCCAAATCATGTGACTGGTACCGCAGGACATTGGGAAGATGTCATAAATAGCCCGATTGTCCAAAACGAGGATCTGTCGTTTCTGATTACGCCGATATGCGGCGGAGACAGCGTCAACGCTAAGCTAGAGAAGAGTATCAATGTGTTCTTCGATGCGCACGGCCTCGATGCAAAACTCAGAGTAGGCTACGGGCTTACCGAATGCGGCGGGGCCACAAGCGTATTTCCCGATAAGCGATGGGTTTCCGTACAAAGCGTCGGTTTCCCCTTCCCCGATTCAGCGGTTGCAGCTTTCAAGTAAATGGAAGACGGCACCTTCGAAGAGCTGCCTTACGCATCCGAAGATGTTTCTTCCCAGGAATTTGAATCTGTGACCGGCGAACTTTGCATCACCGGTCCTCATGTGATGCTCGGATACTTCGACAATCCCACCGAGACGGCGAAGGTGCTCATCCAGCATGAGGACGGCCGCACCTGGTTGCATACGGGTGACGCAGGTTACATCGGTAGCCGTGGCGAGGTCTATGTGACCGGCCGAATCAAGGACTTCATCGTGTCGGCGTCAGGCTTCAAGATCCCGCCGAAGGAGATAGAGGATGTCGTTTGCAAGCACCCGCACGTTCATAAAGCCAAGGCCGTAGGCTACCCCGACGATTCTTACTCCCAAGGGGAACTTGCCTGCGTGTTCGTGGTGCTTGAGGACGGTTTTACCGACTCTTGGGAACAAGTCGAAGCCGAGATTCGTGCTATCTGCGCTTCCGAGCTTCCCGACTACAAACAACCTGTCCGCTATGAGCTTATCGATGCACTGCCACTCACTCCAATTGGCAAAGTGGATGTGAAGGCACTGAGGGAAATATTGACCGCCTAGAAAGGACTCTCGTATCCGTGGAAAACGCAAACCAGCAGTATATTCATCTTAAGAGCCATCAGCCTTCAGCGGGTGAAGACGGGCACTTTGCCTCTATCGACAAACCCTACAATCGCTTTTATGCTCCGCGTGAGCAGTGGGTGACGATTCCCGAGAAGACTATTTATCAGACCGTATTCGACAACAATCAGAATAATCTCGATGGAACGGCGCTGGTCTTTGGCGAGCAAAACGTTTCCTTCCGCGAACTCTTCACGCGTATCGACGAGATTGCTCGTGCCTTGCGGGCCTTGGGTGTGGACGAGGACGATGTCGTATCTGCTGCGATGGTGAGCACTCCCGAGGCGGTGTGTCTGCTCTATGCCACCAGCAAGGTGGGCGCTACCTTCGCCAGCATGGATCCGCGCGACAGCACCAACGAGCTCAAGTCGAAGCTTGAGCAGGCGCAGCCCAAGTGTCTTTTCGTGGCGGCGGGATTCGAGAAAGTGGCCGATGTTGCTTCCGGCGGACTTGTGGACACTGTTGTCTCGCTTTCGCCTGACTCCGTGGACAAAGATGCCGTGTTTGATGCCATAGCCTACGACGATTTCCTCGAAGGAAGAAAGAAGATTGCGGATCTTTCTCCCGCTCCTTACCGCGCGGATCATGTGGCTGCCATAGTCTATACGGGTGCCTCTACCGGTGCAGCCAAGGGTGTGATGCTGAGCGACTATAGTTTCAATGCCATGGGCGTTGCATGGGTTAATTCTGGCTATCGATTTATGCAAGGGAAGAAGCTTCTCGATGTTTTGCCACTTTTCATAGCTTATGGCGTATGTAATGCCCTTCATGTGCCGCTCATGTGGGGTGAGACGATTGTGCTTGTCAATCCGTTTCATCATGATCGATTTGCAACTTATGTCATGAAATACGCTCCTCAGCATATATACGCCGGCCCTCCCCATATTCGTTTTCTTCAGCAGTCCCCTTTGATTGAAGATGCTGACCTTTCATTCTTTGAGTTTGTAGCGAGTGGAGGTGCTGGCATGCCCTATGAGGAAGATACCTCGAATTATCTGTTCTTCGCGGCTCACGGTGCAGATGGTGTCTATGGACAGGGCTATGGGTTGACTGAGATCAATGCTGCATTTTGCTACGGTATTGGACGGAAGAATAAGATTGGTTGCATTGGCATTCCGCTGGCTGGCAACGATGCGGTTATCGTGGACCCGGAGACATTTGAAGAGCTTCCGTATGGCCAAGGAATGCAAGGTCTCTTAATGATAAAAACACCCACAGTGATGCTCGGCTATCACGGTCTTGCTGCATCAAGAAACGAGGAAATCTTCGTCATTGACGATACGGGTGAGACTTGGGTTGCTACTGGTGATATCTGCACTATGGATTCGAGCGGAAAGATCAAGATTGTCGACCGCGTTGGGCGTGGCTTCAACTCTTTCGGCATGAATATCTACCCGAGTGTAATCGAGAACGTCCTTGGCATGCATCAGAGCGTGATGGAAAGCGTGGTCGTGGGTATCGAGCATGAGGTCATGGGCGCAGCCCCGGTGGCGAATGTCGTGGTCGCTACCGAGCTGCTTGAGAATGCTGCGACACTTGCTGACGAATTTGACGAGCTGATTGCCTGTGAACTGCCCAGCTACACGAAGATCTACGCCTATCGCTTCCGTACGCAGCTTCCTTACACATCGCGTGCTAAGCCAGACTATCAGCTGATTCTATCGCAAGGTATCGACGATCCAGGCGATGACGTGCTTGTGGTGCGCGACATCGCCGGAATCGAAGAAGTCCTGGGGACAGAGTAGAGGAGCGTAGGATAAGTAGAGAGGACAAGGAAATGAGTAAAGAGCAAAAGGAGACCCTGAAGTCTGTTGCAGGGAAAGTGAAAAACGCCGGACTTGCTGCAACAGCCGTAGTTGGAATGTATGTCTCCACACCGAATGACAATGTTGCAGATAAGTATGCAAAAGAAACATACAGAGCAGGAATCGTCGAGCGAGATCGACGAAACGAGGTTGACAGTGCTAGTAAAGCGAGTTCTGAGGGGCGTTCAAAATAACTGCGCGAGAATTAGTGATGGCGTGAAGCAATAAGAGCTTACAGATGGTTTCTACAGATGAACTTATTGCGGGAATCATTGCACTTGATCCCTCTATTTCATTTCCTGCATATATTACCCTTATTCCGATATTAGCCGTATTTGTAGCAAATTGGTTTATATCAGGAACATCGGCATATTTTCGGATTCATCCGTCTATCTGTATATCACCTACTCCGCGATTGGTCATGTACGCCTCTACGGCAGCGGTTTTTATTGTTCTGATTATATTTTTTGGGAATCTTGCTGGATCTCTTGGCATATCGATTGTTCTCTTGTGCATCACGAGTTTCGTCATGGGCATGTACCTCTTGCTATTCCAGTTAAAAGAGATTTCATCTTTGGAAAGGGTACTTATCATCATATTATTATTGATTGACTTAGTGTCGATTCCCGCATGGCTCTATAACCATCTTGCCGCATTTACCAACCAGCTCTACACATTAGGAAATATCCTCTTTTCTGCTGAAGAGGTTATTTTCATAATTGTCGAACTGTCGCTACTCTTTTTCTCTATTGGCATACTTGAATCAGCTACTAGAAAAATCTTTCTCTATATCCCTGCAAGAGAAGAACTCGTCTTACAAATCTTTTCAGAATCACGCTGCGTTATCGCTGCTATAGACCGTATCGAACATGAAGAGAATCCATATGCTGCGAGATGTTACCTAAAGCAAGGTTACACCTATGAAAGCATTCTTAATTCAGAAAGAGTTCTTGTATGGAGAAGATTCAAACGCGTGCTGCCTTATCGAGATAACTTCTCTGAGGGAAGTGGAGAGATAGCTCACAAAGATCAAAAAGCAATTATCCAATCAAGGACAATCCATGAATAAGCAAGCTATCTTCCCGTCCATCGACAAGCCGTGGATGAAGCACTACGGTGAGCAATGTCGCAGCTTAACGGTACCGAACGCCTCCATCTATGATGAGTTCTCCCGCGTTGCTTTCACGCACCCGGACCACATAGCTATCGACTACCTCGGCACGCAGATCACATATAGCGAACTCAAGGAACGTATCGACAGCACGGCGCGAGCTTTCTCCGCACTGGGCGTGCGCTCGGGAGACAGGGTCTCTTTGGTCACCGCGAACACCCCAGAGAACGTCGTCGCCCTTTATGCTCTAAACAAGCTAGGAGCGGTAGCCAATATGGTCGACCTCACATTGAAGGGCTCCGACCTTGTGGACAAAATCAACGGGGCAAGCTCGAAGGTCGTAGTGGCAACCGATGTTTTCCTTGACTCGTTGAGGGCGGTCGAGCGGGAGATAAGCGCAGCCCACGTTATCATTACGACCCCGGTTGACAGCCTCCCGCTCTGGAAAAGGGCCGCGTATCGCGTAAAGGCGGGAAGGCCGAGGCTGTTCGATAAGTGCATGTTGTGGAGCGATTTCGTGAAGGTAGGTTTGCGGAATGCAAAAGGAGCCGATGCGCTGCCGCGCATTTGCGACCCAGCCTCGCAGTCTGCATGTATCTGCTATACCAGCGGCACTACAGGCAAGTCCAAGGGCTGCGTGCTGACGAACGGAAATCTCGTCGCCATGGTTCAGGAATATGCGAACTGCGGCTTGGAGTTCGCTGCGGGCGACAGGATGTTCAACGAGAATCCGCCCTTCATTTCCTATTGCGCGGTTCTGGGGATAAACCTGCCGCTTGCGTTGGGGATGTGCATCGTCATGTTCCCTACGTACGAACCCGACCATTTCGCTGAAAGGGTTTACAGGGCAAAGCCGCAGCACATTCTGGCCTGTCCAGCTGACTGGAGCAACTTCTTCGTGGACGGCAAGGCGAAGGCTCGTGACTATTCCTTTATGAGCACGCTTGCCAGCGGGGGAGTGGCGTTCAATGCGAAAACGAAAGCCGAGCTGAACTCGCTGCTTGCGTCCCTTGGGTGCCGAAACCCGATTGTTGAGGGCTACGGCATGACGGAGGGCAGCTCGGCCATGTGTACCGCCGTGCCGGCTTACAACGTGGCAGGCACGGTCGGCGTTCCGTTGCCGCTTATGAGCGCCTGCATTTGGGACGGTGAGGCTGGCAAGGAACTCGGATTCGGGCAGGTGGGCGAGATATGCTTCTCCGGGCCAACGGTGATGGCGGGTTATCTGGAGGACGAAGCGGCGACAAGGGAGGCGTTGCGGCGTCATCCCGACGGCGAGCTCTGGCTGCATACGGGCGACCTCGGACTGATTCGCGAGGATGGCGGAGTCGAGGTTGTTGGTCGCATTAAGCGGCTCATCATCCGTTATGACGGCTTTAAGATCTCGCCGTTCGACATTGAGACGCATATCAGGAAGTGCGATGGCGTGAGTGATTGTTGCGTGGTCGCTATGGATGATACCGAGCATGGGTTTGGAAGCGTTCCGGCTGCGTTTGTTGTGGTGGAAGGCGGTGCCGACGCCGAAACCGTTATGGCTTCTGTGCGAACGGCTTGCGAGGAAGCGCTGCCGGAAAGGAACGCCCCGAGAGCTTATTTCGTTGTCGAGCGTTTGCCTCTGACGAAGGTCGGCAAAGTGGACTACCGAAAACTGGAAGCGATGGCTGCGGAGGGGGAGTGCTCGTGAGCGACATCAACGAAGAGACCCAGCGTGTCGGCGACACTCCTGCTCTCACTGGTTATCCTTCCATCGACAAGCCATGGATGAAGTACTACGACGAAGCGGTTGCATCAGCCGTTATCCCAGAGGGTTCCATATGGGAGACAGTCGTTGCGAACAATCACAATTATCCTCATGAAATCGCATTGCTCTATTTCGGCCGAAAGATCAGCTATAAGACGATGTTTCGCCGAGTCGATGAGGCACGCGAAGCTTTCATTGCGCAGAATGTCCGTGCAGGGGATAACGTTGCTCTTTGCATGCCAGCAATGCCAGAGGCGATTTATTCCATTTTGGCTTTAGATGCACTCGGGGCGAACGCGGTGCTACTCAATCCAACTTCTGATGCTCAACTGATTCATCGAATCCTAATGAGGGCGCATTCGCAAGTGCTTGTGGTTGCGAGTGAGATTATCGATGCCGTGAAGGAAGCACTTACAGGAACAAGGATTTCAACCATAATCGAATGTTCCGCAATGAATTCCATGAATCCACTTGTTCGGGTTATCAAGCATTGCCGCAAAAATTCTGGAACTCTTTCCTGGGGAAAGTTCATTGAAAAGGGACGCAAGACCAATTGTAGTATCTATGTTGATGATACGAGAGCTTCATCGGATACGCCTGCTATCACGGTTTTCTCTTCTGGTACTACCGGAGATGCTAAAGGTATTCAGCTTTCCAATAAGAGCGTGAACGCGATGATCCTCCAATACCGCATTGCCGGGTTCAAGATGGAGAGGCAAGACAGGTATTTCGCTCAGGTTCCTATTTGGTTTTCAACGGGAATAGTGGTCACCATGCTTGTCCCTCTGGCGTTGGGGATCACGGTGATCTTGGAACCGCTTTATGATTTCAAACTATTTCGCACTCATATTCTGCGATATGAACCGGATTATCTTATTACAGCCACAGGCTTGTTGGAGTTCCTTGCCTCCGAAAAGGACACATCTAGAGCTTACGGCTCCTTTGAATATCTAGCTGTTGGTGGTGAGTATCTTGCGCCCTCAGCAGAGAAGCGAATTAACGAATGGCTTGAATGTAACGGGAGCGCTGAAGGTGTTCATAAGGGTTATGGGATGTGCGAATGTGGTGGAGCGGTTACTTCAACAAATTCGAATATGAACGCTCCTGGTTCATCAGGCATTCCTTTGCCCCATGTGATAGTTGCGGCATTTGATGCTTCTTCTGGAAAGGAGCTTCCCTATGGTGAGCGAGGGGAACTGCGCGTGCAGACCCCTTGCGCAATGTTGGGTTATCTGGGTGATCCAGAAGCGACAGATGCCTACTTCTGGGTTGATGAGGCTGGTGCTCAGTGGGCATGTACAGGCGATATGGGTTATGTGACAGAAGACGGAAACGTTTATGTTGATGGCAGGATATGCGACTCCTACACCACAAGCCGGGGAGAGATCGTGTATCTCTTCGATATAGAAAGAGCTGTTCTTGATATCGACTGCGTCAGGCAATGTAAGGCGATTGCTTGCGAGGTGAACGACGAAATCGCCCATGTCTGTCATATGGTTTTAGCGCCAGGGGCAGAATGCGGCAGAGCGATGCAAGAAATCGAGAAGCGCTGTGCAGATGTGCTTCCTGCAAGTCATTTTCCTTTCTGGATACGTTTCTATGAAGGGTCACTCCCTATAGCTCCAAGCGGCAAGCTAGATGTGACTTGCATGAAGGGCAATCGCGAAGGATTGCAGAAACTTCATTTTCCAGAAAGTAAACCAGCTGATTAGGTATCTCTGTAAGGAGATGATGAAGGTGTTAGACGAAAAGCTTCATTTTCTTACCGGCTATCCTTTCATTGATAAGCCGTGGATGAAATATTATGACGAAGTCGTGCAGTGTCTTGAGCCTCCTGCGAGCAGTATCGTTGATTACCTTTATTCCTGTATAGATGAGTATGGCGACTATACGGCAGTGACCTATTTCGGAAAGAAGATTAGTTATAAGGCATTAAAAGAGAATATTGAACTTGCTGAAATTGTTTTGCATGAAATAGGAGTAGAACAGGGCGATAGGGTTTTGTTCCTTATGCCCAATATTCCAGAAACAGCATATCTTTTCTATGGTTGCGCTGCATTAGGAGGTGTATCTGACTTCATAGATCCCAGACCAGAAACTTTTAACTCTACAACCAACGCAAAACGGCTCAAAACCATTCTTGAAGTCGAGAAGCCTCAATATATCATTGCGCTTGATCAATGCTATTCGGCGATAGTTGAGCCTCTGGAAGACGAGCTAAGTGGTTTCGGTGTTAAAGCAATAATCAAGGTTTCTGCTGCTGATTCGATGAATCCATTGATGCGGTTTCTTTATTGGATCAAATGCGCAAGAGAAGGAGAAAAGAAGACCTCAGCAGGTATAGTAGAAAAGATTGAAAGCTATCGTTATGCCACGCTTCTAACTGATTCTGAGTGTAAGAGTTCCCATCGAGCTTTTCGCAATTACCCTAATGCGTCTGTCAATCCTGACGACATTGTTGCCATAGTGCATACATCCGGTACATCAGGAAGTCCAAAGCCTATTCCACTCAGTCATCGAAATCTCAATTCTTATGTCTTACAAACTTTGCATGCCAATATGAATATCGCACCAGGTGATAGAGTTCTTCATTTGCTTCCATACTTTGCTGCTTTTGGTTTGGTTGGGGTTGTGCATGCTGGATTCTGCCATGTTAATAATCTGATCGAGATTCCAGAGTTTGCACCTGATGCTATGCCGATGCTAATTGCGAATCACAAGCCCCAGATCGTTATTGGTGTACCTGCGTGGTTTCTTGCATTGCCTAAAAGTCAGCATCTGGCAAATATGGATTTGAGCTTTCTTAAGATGATCACCTATGGCGGCGACTCTATGGCAGCCAAAGACGAAGCTACGGTCAACGCTTTTTTAGCGAGCCATGGCTGTTTGAATTTACTTACTAAAGGACATGGTTTGTCTGAAGTTTGCGGGTGCGCTACTTATGCGATAGCCGAATATAACAAACCAGGAAGTTGCGGAATCCCCTTACCGATGACTATCTATATGTTGGTGGACCCTGAAACAAAGGAGCCGGTGGCATTTCATGATGGTAAAGCAGTAGGAGAGGTCGCCGTAGCCTCTCCTTCTATGACGCCAGGTTTTCTTGATGGGATAGATGTTGCGAATATTCGAGAGATAAATGGAGAGAAGTATCTGCTCACGGGTGACCTTGCAAGCATGGACGAAGATGGAATTGTCACTTTTCTACAAAGAACAGATAGAACGTTTACTCGGTTTGATGGCTACAAGGTTGTTCCTTCTGTTATAGAGCAGGCATTGGAAAGCTTTGGAGGGATGGAAGAATGCGTCATTTCTCCTCACTGCAGAGATAAATCTTTTGGTAATTCCATTGCAGCGACACTGATCGTCCCAGAGATTTTTTCTGCCAATCCCGATCAGAAAATAGCGTTTGTTGAAGGTCTTTTAGAAAAGCTGGCTGAATCGGATATTTCGTCTAGGCAGCTGCCTACACGCTTTTTCTTTTTAGAGAAAATGCCTATAGCAAAAAGCGGAAAGCGCGACTATAAGGCAATAGTTGAATCCAATTATAGAAATGATTGCGTGCTTGTCGAAATGGATGAGACCAATTTGGGTGTTTCTGGGTTCAAGGTATTTTGGATAGCGAGCGCTCCTGCTTCTAAAGGGGAGGCGGTGCATGAATAGCAGTGGTAAGGTTCTCACCGGCTATCCTTCCATCGACAAGCCATGGATGAAGTACCACGACAGCACCCAGACATTTTAGTCATATGAAAGGCAGCCAAATGCCGTGAGTGGACAGTCTAAGATTGGCATATCGCCTATTAAGACGTTGCGCATTCAAAACTCATTTCACATACAAGCACGTCGGCTGCATGGCAAATCGATTTACTATTGAGCAAAATTGCGCTATTATTGAGCAAAATTGCTCAATAGGAGTTCAACCATGATGCTCCCAAAGTACAGACGCTCTCTCGTTTCCACTCTCGTCGCTCGCATGAACGAATCACGGCGATTCATTCAGATGCTCATAGGTCCGCGACAGACCGGTAAGAGCACGGCTCTGAGACAAGCGCTCGAAGAGGTGTCCATTCCCGCCCATATAGCCCTTGCGAGCATTGACTCCTCAAGCCGTGATTGGCTGCGAGCCCAGTGGATCCAGGCTCGAAACCTCATAACAGATGAGAGTCCTTCTGCCCTTCTCGTCATCGACGAGGTGCAACTCGTTCCGCAGTGGTCGGCCGTGGTCAAGGAACTGTGGGACGAGGATGCATGGGCTGATATCGATCTTCGCGTGGTGCTGAGCGGCTCTTCCTCGCTGCTTCTCCAGCGAGGCCTTCGTGAGGGCCTGACCGGACGATTCGAGGTCATCCGAAGCACCCATTGGAGCTTGACGGAGTGCAGTGATGCTTTCGGATATACCCTTGATGAGTTCCTCTTTTTCGGGGGCTATCCTGGAGGCGCACCGCTGCGCAGCGATGGGACGCGCTGGCTTGACTATATGAACAGCGCCGTTATAGATCCCAGCATCACTAAAGATGTCATCGCCATGGAAGAGGTGCGCAAACCTGCTCTTATGGAGCGCCTCTTCCGTCTGGGTTCATCTTATTCAGGGCAAGAGCTATCCTACCGCAAGATCATGGGGCAGCTTGATGATGCAGGCAATACTACGACGCTCGCTCACTACCTCTCCCTCCTCAACGATGCCGGTCTTCTGTGCGGGCTTACCAAATACGATCCGAAGCTCCTACGTGAAAGGGGCAGCTCTCCGCGCTTCATGGTGTATGACACATCGCTCATGGTGGCAAGTTACGGCCCTTACCGCGACTTCCTGCTCACCGACCCTAAGCGAAAGGGACGTTTGGTTGAGAGTGCCGTTGGTGCTTATCTCCTTGCCCGGGCTGCTGCCGAACGATTCGAAGTCCACTGGTGGCGTGAGGGGGCGAACGAGGTCGATTTCGTCTTAACCCAAGGAGAGCAGGTGAGGGCCATCGAGGTCAAGAGCGGGCGCGTGAAGTCACTGAAGGGAATGACCGCTTTCGTCAATAAGTTCCCTGCTGCAACCACGCTTATCATCGGTTCTACAGAATGCCCGTTGAATGCATTCCTGTGTGGTGAAGTTCCCCTATTCTGAAAGGGTCTCCCGGCAAGAGGATCAAAAGCTCCAGGAGGAAGGTCTTAAGATACAGCTAGGATCAGGGGGCGGGTGGGGGTTCCGTTGAAGTCAAGGCCGCCCGTGAGGCGCAGAAGGTCATCCTCCGAAGCGCTCAAGATGTTCGGCAGCTCCTCCAGGGCGGTGCCCAAAGCCCGGTCATAGAGGTCCCAGAAGCCTTCCGTGCGCATCTGGCCTGTCTCGGGGTCAGTCCAGGGATCATGGGTGCGGTTGTCGAAGATCGAATGGCTGATCAGCTGGTTCTTATGGCTCATGGCCTGAACGAAGGAATGACGGCGGAAGCGCCTCTCCACCACTCCCATCACCTTCCGCTTGATCCCCTTGGGGGAGCGCAGTCCGAAGAGGATGACGCGGTAGTTGTTGACGCCGGATTCGAAGGCATCATGGCGGATGTCCTTGCCCAAGGCGTTCTTCGCCACGTATTTGCACAGCAGCGATATCACCTGCACGCAGCGCTCAGAGGCGAACAGCGGCAGCAGCGGATCAAGGCTGCTGATAGTGATGCCTTCCTTCGTGCTGAGCGCCAGCACATCCAGCTCTGACTCTATCTCGGCGTGCACCTCGTGACCATCCCGCTCATCCAGTCCGTCCACGCCAGCGTTGGTGAGCGCGTTCTGCTGAGCGTAGATGAGGGGATGCAGGGTGCTATCCAGCAGATAATGGCAGAAGAACCCCTGCACGTAGGCCTGGCCGATCCCGCGGATATCCTCAGGCAGCATGTTCGCCGCATCCTGGAGGGACCGAAAGAGCCGCATCGGGTCAGCCTTGTGCATGTCAGAGCCTATGGTGGCAGCGGAGAGCTGCTTGGGGCTCAAGGCGCTGTAGAAGAGGACATCGGGCCCTTGGCAACCTAGCATGAAGGCTGAGAACTCATCGGCCCCTTCGAAAGGGTCTGGCTGGGTTCGTTGGTAGACATCCTTTCCGAAGAGGTAATGGGTGATGACTGCTGGCATGATAGGTGGCTCCTCGTTTCCGTGCGCGTTTCCCGAATTATAGGCTGTTTACCTCCCTTTATCATGTTCCACGGGCGCTTTACCTGTATGATATTCAGCTCATGTATGCATATTGGAACCAGAACGTCTAAGGAATGCGAACATCCGCCCATGGCATTGATAGTTGCGAAGTTCGGAGGGACCTCCGTCGGCTCCCCCGAAAGGATACGGGGAGTGGCTGACCGCCTCATCAAGATCCGTAAGAATGGGGATAGGGTGGTGGCTGTGGTGTCTGCCATGGGCAAGACCACCGATGAGCTGATGGCGTTGGCCGCTGCCGTGAACGATGACCCTCCCGCCCGGGAGCTGGACCGCTTGCTCTCTACCGGGGAGCAGGTCTCCATGACGCTTCTGGCCCTGGCCCTGGAGGCGAAGGGGTACAAGGCCATCAGCTACACCGGCCGCCAGGCAGGCATCCAGACCAACGGCACCCACAACAAGGCGAAGATCGTGAAGGTGCACAATGAGCGCATCGAACGGGCCTTGGATGCGGGCTATATCCCCGTGGTAGCGGGATTCCAGGGGATAGATGCCAATGGGGACATGACCACCCTCGGCCGGGGTGGTTCTGACACCACGGCGGTGGCGGTGGCCTGGGGCATCCATGCTGACATCTGTGAGATCTACTCAGACGTTGACGGTGTCTACACCACCGATCCGCGCGTCGCCCCTCGGGCCCGCAAGCTTGCCAGCATCTCCTATGATGACATGCTGGAGCTCTCCAGCGCAGGTTCCGGGGTGCTCCAGATGCGCGCTGTGGAATTCGCGAAGAAATGGGGAGTTACCATCCATGCTCGGTCGGCATTCTCAGATGCTCCGGGCACGCTTGTCAAAGAGGAGAGCCTTATGGAACAAGCCGTCATCACCGGCATCGCCTACGACACGTCTGAGATGAAGGTGACCATTCGCCATGTCCCTGATACCACCGGGGTGGCTGCCAAGGTGTTCGGTGCGCTGTCTGAGGCCATGGTGAACATGGACATGATCATCCAGAACACCTCGCTGGATGGGGCGACGGATATCTCCTTCACCTGCCCTGAGGCTGACCTGGCCCGGGCTGTTGACACCATCGGCCAGATGATAGGGGAGATAGGGGCAGATGGCTGGGATGTGGATGAGGACGTGGCGAAGGTGAGCCTGGTGGGCACGGGCATGAAGACATCCCCCGGTGTTGCCGCCCGGGCGTTCCAGACCATGAGCGACAACAACATCAACATCATGGCCATATCCACCTCTCCTATCCGCCTATCCATGGTCATCCGCGCAGCCGATGGCCAGCGGGCCGTGCAGGTGCTCCATACCGCCTTCGAGCTGGATTCTGATAGCGTCTTCGAAGAGACCCAGCTCTCCGCCGAAGAGATAGCCGCCAAGATGCAGAAAGGCCGATAGCCATGACCAGACCCATCCCAGCGAATCCTGTCGTCGCCGTTGCCGGAGCAACGGGGGCCGTAGGGCGCGAATTCCTGAACGTGCTCCATCAGGTTGATTTCCCGGCTTCGGAGGTGCGCGCCCTGGCCAGCGCACGCTCGGCGGGCAAGGAACTGCCCTTTGAGGGCTGTGGTCAGGTGCCTGCAGGCAACCTGGTGGTCCAGGAGATGACCCCTGAGTCCTTCCAAGGCGTGGATATCGCACTGTTCTCAGCCGGAGCCAGCGTTTCCAAGGCACTGCGGCAGGCGGTGGTGGAAGCAGGGGCCGTGATGATAGACAATTCCAGCGCCTTCCGCATGGATCCCGATGTGCCCCTGGTGGTGCCCGAGGTGAATCCGGAAGACGTGGCCTGGAACCCGGGGGTGATAGCGAACCCGAACTGCTCCACCATCCAGATGGTGGTGGCGTTGAAGCCCCTGGATGAGGTGAGCCCCATCAAGCGGGTGGTGGTATCCACCTACCAGGCGGCCTCAGGGGCTGGGGCTGCGGCCATGGATGAGCTCTATGGTCAGACGAAGGAGTTCCTGGAGGGCACCCCGGAAGAAGACCTCACGGTGAGCGCCTTCCAGCACCGGATAGCCTTCAATTGCATTCCCCATATAGATGTCTTCTTGGATGACGGTTCCACCAAGGAAGAGTGGAAGATGATCGCGGAAACGAAGAAGATCATGCACCGGGATAGCCTGGAAGTGGCGGCCACCTGCGTGCGAGTGCCCGTGCTGCGCTGCCACGGCGAGGCCATCAATGTGGAATTCGAAGGGCCGGTGAGCGTTGAGGCGGCCCGGGCCGCCCTTGAAGAGGCACCGGGGGTAGTGGTCATGGATGACCCTGCTGAGAACCTCTATCCCATGCCGGGGCTTTTGGCCCATACCACGCCGGTCTATGTGGGGCGCATTCGTCAGGATGCCAGCGTGGAATACGGCATCGCCTTCTGGGACGTGGCGGATCAGATCCGCAAGGGTGCAGCCTTGAATGCGGTGCAGATAGCCCAGCTCCTCTTGTCGTGAAGCGGCGGCGCTTAGATGAGATCCTGGTAGAGCGGGGGCACTTCGCTTCTGCTGATGAGGCAGCTCGGGCGGTCTATGCCCGCGAAGTGCGCGTGAATGACGCTTACGCTTCAAGCCCGGCAACCCTGGTATCACCAGAGGCGGATATCCTCGTCAAGGGGCGCAAGCGCTTCGTATCTCGAGGGGGAGACAAGCTCCAAGGGGCGCTGGATGCCTTCGACGTTGATGTGGCAGGCAAGCGCTGCGTTGATGTGGGCTCATCCACAGGCGGTTTCACCCATTGCCTGCTTCAAGCAGGAGCGGCTTCGGTGGCTTGCGTGGACGTGAACTACGGTCAGCTGGCCTGGGAAGTGCGCACAGACCCGCGGGTCATCGCTTTCGAGCGCACGAATATCCGCACGGCTGATCCGGAGAAGCTGGGAGCTCCCTTCGATATCATCGTCATAGATGTGAGCTTCATAGGCTTGGCTTCCCTGGCACCCGTCCTGGCCACCTTGGCATCCCCGGGCACCCTGCTCTTGGCTTTGGTGAAGCCGCAGTTCGAAAGCGCCCATGATGAGACGGAACGGGGGATCGTCCGTGACCCTCAGGTGCGAGAGCGGGTAGTGGGGGAGGTGTGCCTTGCCCTCCAAGAGGAGGGTTTCCTAGTGCAAGGTACCTGTGAATCGCCTCTGACGGGCCATAAGGGCAATGTGGAACATCTCATCTATGCGCTTTTTCAGCCCAGGTAGGGTATCATCTGGCTCATCATATCAGGTGAGGAGAGAAAGGAGCGCCGATGGATTTCACAGCCATCAATGATGCGCTCGTGTCCTTCACGGGCGTCATCGACGATTTCATGTATACCTACATCCTGGTCATCCTGTTGGTCATCGTGGGCATCTGGTTCACTGTCCGCACGAAATTCGTTCAGATCCGCTACATCAAGGATATGTTCACCTCCTTGACGGCTTCTTCTGACCGCATCCAAGCGGAGGAAGCCGCCGACGAGCTGGAGTCGGAACTGGACGAGGACTGTGACGTCATGGCTGCCGAATGCGGAGGCACTTCGAAGGCCCATGCGGGCAAGAAGAAGCGCATCTCCTCGTTCCAGGCGCTCATGGTATCCACGGCTTCGCGAGTAGGCACGGGCAATATCGTGGGCATCGCCACAGCCATTGCCATGGGCGGCCCTGGGGCGGTCTTCTGGATGTGGCTCATGGCCATCGTGGGGTCTGCTTCGGCCTTCGTGGAATCAACCTTGGCTCAGATCTGGAAGGTGAAGAACCCTGATGGCACCTTCCGAGGTGGCCCGGCCTATTACATCCAACAGGCGCTGGGGAAGCGTTGGCTAGGCGTGGTGTTCGCCATAGCGCTGATCCTCTGCTTCGCCTTCGGCTTCAATGGGCTTCAGACGTTCAATATCACCTCAGCCCTTGACTACTATGTGCTGCCCGAGCATCAGTTCACCGTGAATGCCCTGGTGGGCTTGCTCATCGTCATAGCCACTGCCTTGGTCATCTTCGGCGGCATGCACCGCATCTCCGTCATCACCAGCGTCATCGTGCCCATCATGGCCGTGGCCTATATCCTCATAGCGCTTTGGACCACCATCTCTAATATCGGTGAGGTTCCGGCTATCCTCTCGCTCATCTTCACGGAAGCCTTCAACCCCGAATCCTTCGCGGGTGGTTTCACGGGCTCATGCCTCATGTGGGGCATCAAGCGCGGCCTGTTCTCCAATGAGGCGGGCATGGGCTCTGCGCCCAACGCGGCTGCCACGGCAGATGTATCCCATCCGGTGAAGCAGGGATTGGTACAGAGCCTGTCCGTCTACATTGACACGCTGCTCATCTGCACCTGCTCAGCCTTCATGATGCTGGTGTTCTACGTGCAAGACCCAGAGCTTGCCACCACCCTGAACGGCATGGCCTTCGTGCAAATGGCCATGAACAACTCCATTGGGGAATTCGGCATCCATCTGATCACGGCAGCCATCTTCGTCTTCGGCTTCTCCAGCCTGGTGGGCAACTACTTCTATGCCGAAGGCAACATCCGCTTCATCAAGAACAACAAGACGCTGCTCTTCTGGTTCCGCATCCTATGCCTGTGCTTCATCATGTACGGTGCGGTGAACAGCTTCGATCTGGCGTGGAACCTCTCTGACATCTTCATGGGCTTCATGGCCATCATCAACCTCATCGCCATCATCCTTCTGGGTAAGTACGCTTTGAAAGCGCTGGAGGATTATTCGCGTCAGCGCAAGGCGGGGGTGAACCCCATCTTCCACGCGGATGTCATCCCAGGCCTTCCCCCTACGGAATGCTGGCATGAGGAGGATGTGATCGCCTTTGGAGGCACCACGGGTGAGCCATTGGAGGAAGTTGTCATCAATAAGTAGCAAGGGGGCGGCCTGGGTCATCCGGGTCTGCTTTGCGGTGGTATTCATCTGGAACGTGCTCTGCGCGTTCCAGTTCCTGGTGGCGCCTGCGGCTTTCGCGGGCGCCTATCAGCTCTCCGGCGCGGCTGGGGAAGCGGCAGTACGGGGCATGGGGGTGGTGTTCCTGATGTGGAACGCCACGTACCCTGCCTTCTTGATGAACCCGGTACGCTTCAAGGTTTTGGGTTGGGTGATCGTAGCCCAGCAGGTCATCGGCTGTGTGGGAGAGACCTTCATCTTGGCCACGCTGCCTCCTGTGGGCTATGAGCTCTTGGCCGCTTCCATCCAGCGCTTCCTCATCTTCGATGCCGTAGGCCTTGGGCTCATGATCCTTTCAGGAGCTTTCTTCCTTTACCGCACTTCAAGGCGGTAAGGGGGCAGTGCTTCTTGCAACCGGGGCACATAGCCACGGTTGCCTGGGGCTTCTTCGTCTGCTTCTTTGCTGCCTTCGCTGCTTTCTTTGCTTTCTTATTCTTCTTGGCCTTATCAGCCTTCTTCTCAGGCTTGGCTTTCTTCTTGTCCTTCTTCTTGCCCATGGGGTGCTCCTTCAACGTTAAAGGCTATAGGCCACAGCGTAGCCTATAGCGCACAGGGCGAAGGCGAAGATGGCCCCGGCGATGACATCCTGTGGATAGTGCGCGCCACCCTTCACGCGGATGTAGGCCATGACGCACCCCAATCCACAGAGGATGATGCCCACCGGTTCACATACCAAAAGCCAACTGGAAGCGATGATGAACATCGAAGCCACATGGCGGCTGGGGAATGAACGCCCCTGGGTCTGCTTCTCAAGGAGGTTCTGGGCCTTCCCCTCCTCGTAGGGGCGCTTCGAGTTCACTGCTAGGCGCAGCAACGTGATCAGCCCAAAGCTCACGGCGGGAACGATGATGCAGGCCGCAAGCAGCGGGGAACCCGTGATGACCAGGTACAGGAGCAACGCGGGATAGGCCACGTAGCCTATCCCTGTCAGGACCTTGTCTGCCCTCTGAAGGGTTGTAGCAGCCATGGGGAAAGCGGTCTAGAGGATGGCCTTGATGCGCTCTACCGCCTCAACAGTGGCCTCTGCTCCGCCGAAGGCGGTCAGGCGGATGTAACCTTCACCCGCCGGTCCGAAGCCCGCACCGGGGGTGGTGACCACTTGGGCCTCTTCCAGCAGCTTGTTGAAGAAGTCCCAGCTGTCCATTCCCTGAGGCGTCTTGCACCAGATATAGGGGCTGTTCACAGCGCCGTAGACCTCAAGCCCCGCGCTCTCCAGCCCCTCCTTGATCACGCGCGCGTTCTGACGGTAGTAGTCCAGGTTCTCCTCCACCTGGGCCGCACCTTCGGGAGTGTAGATGGCAGCCGCTCCCTTCTGGATGATATAGGAGGCGCCGTTGAACTTGGTGGACTGACGGCGCATCCAAAGCTCATTCAGGCTCTGACCCTGGCGCACTAGCGTTTCCGGGATGACCGTATAGCCACAGCGCATGCCCGTGAACCCTGCCGTCTTGGAGAAGCTGCGGAATTCGATGGCGCAGGTCTTGGCTTCCTCCACCTCGAAGATGGAGTGGGGGACGTCCTCTTCGGTGATGAAGCGCTCATAGGCGGCATCGAACAGGATGAGGGCATCGTGGTCGTTGGCGTAGTCAACCCACTTCTTCAGCTGCTCTTTCGTGAGCACGGTGCCCGTGGGGTTGTTGGGGGAACAGAGGTAGATGACATCCACGTCCTCTAGGGGCAGCGCCGGGCAGAATCCGTTCTCTGCCGTGGTGGGCATATAGTAGATGTTCGTCCAAGCCTCAGCATCCACATCGTATTCGCCCGCGCGGCCTTCGATGGCGTTGCTGTCCACGTAAACGGGGTAGACCGGGTCGCACACGGCCACCTTGTTCTGGACGGAGAGGATGTCCCCGATGTTCCCGCAATCGGATTTCGCACCGTCAGACACGAAGATCTCATGGGGCTCTATGTCGATGCCGCGGGCGGCGAAGTCATGCTGGACTATGGCCTCACGGAGGAAATCGTAGCCCTCGTAGGGGCCGTAGCCCTTGAAGGAGGCCGGGTCAGCCTGCTCATCCACGGCCTCATGCATGGCCTGGCGCACCGCAGGCACCAGCGGCAGCGTCACATCTCCGATGCCCAGCTTGATGATGCGAGCATCGGGGTTAGCTTGCTGGAAGGCCTCCGTGCGACGGGCTATCTCTGCGAAAAGGTAGCTGCCGGGTAGCTTCTCGAAGTTCTCGTTGATGCGGGCCATATCCGTCCTTTCCCTTAAGCCTTTTGGGCTGTGATATTGAAGGTGGCTTGCCACAGGGCAAGGCCTAGAGATTATAATCTGCCCTATGAAGAACATCCCATTGGAAAAGGCCCGCGCAGCCTATCAGCAGGTGGAAGAGCGCTATGTGGAGGCCCTTACGGACAAGGGCCTCACCTTCGATGAACCTCATGCCCATGAAGAGGAACGTCAAGAGCTGTTGGAGGCGCTGCGCCAGCGCGGCGTGGCCTTCCGCAACGGAGGGGCCAGCCTGAGCGCGGGGCATCTTTCTCCGGCCTGCGTGGAATGCACGGGGATGGGAGGGTCTGAGACCTTCTCCACCACCTTCAAGTGCCACCGGGACTGCTACTTCTGCTTCAACCACAACCAACCTGATTATGAGCGCTTCTTCCGCGAAGGGTGCCCCTGGGAAGAGACGCTTCGCCGCAGCGCGGCTGAGAACGAGAGCCTGGCTTGCATCGGCCTTACGGGTGGTGAGCCATTGCTGGACGTGGATGAGTCCATCCGCTTCCTCACGGCGGCGAAGGAGCGCTTCCCAAAGGCACATCTGCGCATGTACACCTCAGGAGACCTGCTCACCGAAGAGGCGGCCGCGCGCCTGCGGGACGTGGGGCTGGATGAGATCCGCTTCAGCGTGAAGGATGATGACCCGCGCCCCCTGCAAGAGAAGGTGCTCAGCGCCATCCGGTTGGCGAAGCGGTATATCCCCTCCGTCATGGTGGAGATGCCGGTCATCCCGGGAGCAGAGGAGCATATGAAGAAGCTCCTGCGCGCGTTCGATGAGGCTGGGGTGGATGGCATCAATCTGTTGGAATTCTGCTTCCCCTTCTGCTATTGGGAGGAATTCGAACGGCGCGGCTTCAAGCTCAAGCGACCGCCCTTCGAGGTGATGTACGACTACGGGTACTCGGGCGGTTTGGCCGTTTCCGGTTCAGAAGAGCTCATCTTGAAGCTCATGGTGTGGGCGCTGGATGAGGGCTTGGGTCTTGGGTTGCATTACTGTTCGCTTGAGAATAAGCATCGCTCTGAGATACGCCAGAAGAACGAGCGGGCGAGGGGGCTGCATCCGTGCCTCACCCTGGATGAGGGCACGTTCTTTCTGCAGGCAGGCAAGGCATTCGGGCCGGATGTGGTTCCGGCGAAGGAGGCTTTGCAGGCGGCGGGTTGCACGGATATGCTGGAAGATGGGGAAGAGGGATCCATCACATTCCCGCTGGCTTACTTGAATGCGGTGGCTGCCTGCACCCAGCAGCCCCAGGTGGCGTACTTCGTCTATGAGGTGGAGGAAGACGGTGCCTACTTCATAGATGTGGCCCTTCGGGATGCAGGGCCCCTGTCAACCGAAGGTATAGTCTAGGGTGCCTTCGAAGGGGTAGTCTGCATCCGAAGCCAATAGGATGTAGTTATCCGCTCCGCCGAATTCCGCATCGGTGGCATCCAGGATGCTCACATGGTCGAAGGCGTCATTCAGCCTATTCAGCAGGCCGAAGAGCCGGTAGGCCCCCTCTCGGCTCAAGTCCGCCACCACGTTCTGAACGTAGATGCCCTCGGGTGCCAGATGCTCTTTGATAGCGGCGAAGAAGGTTGCATTTTGGAACCGCTCGGGCACGGTGGCACCCTGGAACACGTCATTGATGATGGCATCGTAGGCATCCTCTGAGCGCCGGAGGAATGCCATCCCGTCTTCGCAGAAGATATGCAGGCGGTCCCCTTCGCCCTCCTTCGCCAGCTCTTCCTCCAAGCGGTCCAGGTAGAAGTGCTTGCGGGCTATCTGCACTACCTTCGGGTCAACCTCCACCACGTCCAGCTCAAGGCCATGCCGGGTGGTGAGCCCGTGCTTGGGCCAAGCGAAGCCGCCACCGCCCAAGAGGAGCACGCGTTGGATGCTGTGGTCGTCTGCTTCTGCCTGGAAGAGGGCGTCGAAGCGACGGAAGTACTCGAAGGGCGGCTCTGCCCATCGGTCTCCTTCCAGGCTGGCGCTCTGGAAGGTACCGTCCAGTTCCATGATGCGCACCCGTTCCCCCTGAGCGTTCGGCATGCATATCACGTGCAATGGGCCGAAGAGGGTGTCATAGGTGCGCTTCGAGAGCAAGCGGTCCAAAAATCCCATCAGGCCCTCCGAAAGAGCACATAGCGGTTCAGGGTGCCAGTCTTGCCATCGGCGTAGAAGTCATCCACGAGGATGGCACCCTGGGTCTGCGCGCGGGCGCACAACCGGTCCACCTCATCGTCTTCGAAGCTGTGGCAGAAGCGGAAGGCGTCTGCTTCTGCCTGCCAGCCCAAGAAGGCATCCCCGGGTTCGCTCAGCTGCACTCCCCATTGCTCTTGAGCGCGCTGGGTGGCGCGCTGGGCCTTCAAGGCCAGCCGCTCATCGGTGGAGAACCGCCAGAAAGAGAGGGCGCACACCCCGCCCGGCGCGGTCAGGTTGAGCAGGGAATCCAGGAACTCCTCCCGTAGGGGCGCGGTGGGCACATGGTGCATGAACCCGAAGCAGGCGCACAGGTCACAGGCAGGAAGGCCAAGGGAGCTCAAGCTGCTCTTTTCGGCCAGCATCCCTATGAGATCGGCCTCTATGCGCTTGAGGGTGAAGGCCTCTGGCGCTGCTTCGGCCAGGAGCGCTGGGCAGCCGTCCACTCCGAAGGCCCGGCCAGTGAAACCCGCATCAGCCAAGAACCGTTCGAAGCGCAGGTTCCCACAGGCGATGTCGGCTACCGTGAGATGCTGTGTGCTCAAATGGCTCACCAGGCGCGTCCAACCCTTCCAGCCGTCCTGACGGGTGGCTGAGAAGGAGGATGCATGCTCCTCGTAGAAGGTGCGGGTGATGCGCGCGATGTCGCGGATCTGGTCCATGGGTGCAAGTATAATCGCTGGTCATGGAAGAGGCATTGAGGCAGATAGCAGAGCACCTGCGGGCGGGGGAGGATATCTCGCCCAAGCAGCTGGAGCGCATCTTGCGCCAGCAGAGCCGCAAGCTGACAGACCCATCCCAGCGCCTCTCTAAACGCGCTTTGATGGGTTGGTACATGCAAGAGAGGGCGCAGCGCACTGCCTTCTGGGAATCCCTTCAACTAGACAAGGCCCAAGATGACGCCCTCATTCGGCTCTTGCGAGCGAAGCCACGCAGGACCGCCTCGGGGGTGGCCACGGTCACGGTGCTCACGAAGCCCTGGCCCTGTGGGGCTGATTGCCTCTATTGCCCCAATGACGTGCGCATGCCCAAGAGCTACCTGGCCGATGAGCCTGCCTGCCAGCGGGCAGAGCGCTGCTCCTTCGATCCCTACCTTCAGGTGGCAGCGCGCCTGCGGGTGCTGGCCTCCATGGGACACAACACTGATAAGGTAGAGCTCATCGTGCTGGGCGGAACCTGGTTGGATTATCCGGAGGCCTATCGGCTCTGGTTCATCTCCCAGCTCTTCCAGGCCCTGGATGACTTCAACACTCCGCGGCTCTCAGCGGAGGCGGAGCGCAGGAGCGGCTTCTACGAAAGCTGGCCGAAGGCCCCGGACGCGCTCTTCGCAGCCATCCAATCCCAAGTGGATAGGGGGGAGCAAAGCTACCAAGAGGCGCTCAGGGGCCTGCCCGGCTTCCCGGAAGCGCAGCAGCTGGAAGATGAGGTCAGCTGGGAGCGGCTGGGAATCTTGCAGAAGGCTAACGAAACAGCCCAAGCTCGTTGCGTGGGATTGGTAGTGGAAACGCGGCCTGACACCATCTCATCAGACACCCTTGCTGAACTGCGGCGGTTAGGGGCCACGAAGGTGCAGCTGGGCATCCAGAGCCTGGATGAGGCCATCCTGACCCAGAATTGCCGCAGAGGTTCCGTTCAGGATGTGGAACAGGCCCTGGCCCTCCTGCGCCTCTTCGGATTCAAATCCCATGTGCATATGATGGCGAACCTGCTGGGAGGCAGCCCCGAGGAGGACTTGGAGCAGTATCGCAGGCTCGTGGGGGACGGGCGCTACCTCCCTGACGAGGTGAAGCTCTATCCGTGCGCCCTGGTGGAAAGCGCCCATCTGACCAAGGCCTTCGAAGCGGGGGTGTGGCAGCCCTATGGCGAAGAGGAGCTGGTCGGCCTCTTGGCTGCCTGCGTGCGCCTCACCCCTGTCCATACCCGCATATCGCGCATGATCCGGGACATCCCCTCCCAGGACATCCTCACCGGTTGCAAGAAGACGAACCTGCGCCAGATCGTGGAAGACGTGGTCAATGCTCAGCCTGCAGAGGAGCCGGTGCGCGAGATGCGCCTGCGAGAGGTTGCCACGGATGCCCTGGATGAGGCCACTCTTCGCCTGGAAGAGGTGCCCTATGAGACCAGCAACACCCAGGAGGTGTTCCTCCAGTGGGTGGATGGCAAGGGCGCCCTGGCTGCGTTCTTGAGGCTATCCTTGCCCCAGGAGGCTGCTCCTTGGGGCAGCCATGCGGCCATGATCCGAGAGGTCCATGTCTATGGCCGCGCTTCCCGGATCCATGAGAGCGAAGAGGGCAACCAGCATCTGGGGCTGGGCAGGCAACTGGTGGAGAGGGCCTCAGCATTGGCGAAGACGGCGGGCTATGAGGACATCCTCGTCATCAGCGCCGTGGGTACCCGCGCCTATTACCGCAGCCTCGGCTTTGAGGATGCGGGGCTCTATCAGAAGAAGCGGCTCTAGGGCTGCTTCAAAGGTTGCTACAGCACGTCCTTGATGGCCTGGAGCAATTCACTGTACTGGGTATAGGCGGGCACATCCGGGTATTCCTCCCGCAGCGCGTCGGTGGTGCGGAAGAAGAAGCCCGCCTTCGAATAGAGGATCATTCCCAGGTCATTGTAGGAATCCCCCGAGGCGATGGTCTCAAGGCCAGCCGTGTGGAGCGCGCGCACGGTGGTGAGCTTCGTCTCATCGCAGCGCATCTTGTAGCCGGTGATCTGGCCGTCAAGGGCTATGATCAGCTCATTGCAGAAGATGGTGGGCCAACCCAGCTTCTCCATCAGGGGCTTCGCGAACTGCGAGAAGGTGTCTGAGATGATGATGACCTGGGTCAGCTGCCGTAGCTCATCCAGGAAGGCCTTCGCCCCTTCCATGGGCTCCATCTGGGCGATGACCTCTTGGATATCCTGTATCCCCAGGCCGTGATCACGCAGAAGCTCCAGTCGGTATTCCATGAGCTTGTCGTAGTCTGGTTCGTCTCGGGTGGTGCGCGTAAGGCCCTCTATCCCGGTCTTCTCTGCCACGGCTATCCAGATCTCCGGTACCAGCACGCCTTCAAGGTCAAGGCACACGACATTCATCTTTGGCACTCCTATTCACGCTTTCCTGGGTTATCCTATCCAGTATACGTTCTTTGGAGCTCACCGCCCCCGCGTGCCAGCGAAGCGGCCGGGTAGGGCGGGGGAGCGTGGCAGGCAGGATGCTATGAAGGCAATGCGGTTGACAAAGGAAGAGAAGGCGGATCTGGCGAAGGCTGGGTCCAAGAAGCTGGATATCCTCAGCCAGTGGCTGGATGGTCAGCTCACCTGTTCCCATTGTCGTAAATGCACGCGTCGTTGTGACATCCTAGAAGGCCCTGGCTTCGACATGGGCCAGATCATCGCCGCCTATGAGAAGATCATGGCGCTCCCTTACGATGAGCAGCCCGCGGGTGTCCTCGCCTTAGCCCAAGAGGACTTCCTGCTCTACCACACGCTCAGGCGCTGCTGCTTCTGCGGTCACTGCACGGCTGCTTGCGCCCGCCACATCGGCGCTCCTGACCATATGCGGGCCTGGCGTGAGCTGTTCATGCGGGCAGGGCTCATGCCGCCCGATGATTCCAAGCTGGTCATGGTAGATAACGAGTGGCATATCTTCAGCGCCTATCGGGCCATCTATCAGGTGGCCTATCCTGAGGCGGTCACGTTGGACGCAGCAGCTGACTATGGCCACGGGTGGGTGGATACGCTCTTGTTCCCCGGGTGCTCTCTGGTGTCCTACGCGCCTCAGGTGGTCAAGGTCCTGGGTCAGTGGCTCACGGACGCGAATATCTCCTGGGCGCTCTCCGATGCCTGCTGCGGCAGTCCGCTCATGAGCGCGGGGCTCTTCCAACGCGCCCATGACCTTCGCCTCTCGGTCATCCAGAAGATGCAGAAGGCAGGGATCACGCGCATGGTGACCATCTGCCCTGGTTGTGCTGACGAATTCCGAGAAGATATGCCCGCAGATATAGAGCTCGTGCCCCTACCGGAGCTGCTCCTAGCGAAGGCGGATGAGCTCCAGCGGTCCGGTGCTCCGTTGGGGTTCGAGCCCTTGGATATCCCTTCCGTCACCTTCTTCGATTCCTGTCATGATAGGGAAGATGCGCGCAATGCCAATGCCCTGCGGCAGCTCTTCGCGCGCTATTTGCCCCAGGCTGCTCAAGCGGAGATGGATCACTCCAAGCGCGGCACGCTCTGTTGCGGTGCGGGTGGGGCCGTTTCCTCCTACGATGCTGATATCTCCAACGAACGGGTCTGGCGGGTCATCGAAGAGGCGAAGCGCACGGGCGCTTCCACCCTCATCACCATGTGCCCCACCTGCACCTATACCGTAGCCCAAGCCTGCCTGGCTGCTCCGGATGAAGGGATCTGCAACCTCCATTACCTGGAGGCGCTCTTCGGCGTGAGGATAGACTGGGTCCAGGTGTTCCAGCAATTGGGGGATATGTGGACGGGCGAATACGGCCCCTGGCTCAATCAGACGTTCTTCTAGGCGGCAAAAGACCTATGACAACAGACGATACCAATGCTCAGCAAGGCGCCCAGCGGCGCGCTCCCTTTGGGAATCGGGGACAGATCACCAGCAGGCCCTCCCGGGAGACCATCATCTCCTCCTATGCCGCCCAGGATGCGGCCCGGGCGCGGAATGCTCGCATGCACTCCCAAGAGGCGGCCCGCAGCTACAACGAGAACTCCCTTCGGTTGAAGGAACGCGAGAACCAGCGCCGCATCCTAGAGGCTCAACGGGCTGAATCAGAGCGCATGGGCGCTCAGCGACGCCAGGCCCAGCGTGAGATGGACGCGGCCAATGCGCGCACCTATTCCAGCATCCATGAGCAAGAGGCCCATGAGATCACCCGGGCCCATAAGATAGCGCGCCCCTTGAGCTCCCAGGAAAGCCGCAATCGCACGCAGATGTCCCGGGATGCCTATGAGCGTGAACGGGAGATGCGGGACGCGCTCTCGGTTCGGCGCAGCGCCCGCACCACCAATCGCGAGGTCATCGATGGTCGGGGGAGCATCGATTCGCGGGCCTTCAACGAACAGAATAGGATGGTGGGGTACTCCGTCAGCGAAGATGACAAGCCCTCTCCTGCGGTGGATGCCTCGAACCCGAAGGCGAAGTGGCACTCCCACGCAGGTCAGGGGTTCGGCAACGGCGCTCGTCGCAGGGTCGATCTGGGATCGCTCTCTGATTCCATCAGCGGCAGCGCGAACTACGGCAAGGGTCCGCGCTCGTTCTCGTCCTTCCCGCCCTTCGTGCGCATCGCCATCCCCGTACTGGTGGTGCTGCTCATCGTCTTGATCGTCATCGTGTTCTTCTAGCATGGACATGCTCTATGACATGCACTGCCATCTTGATTTCGCTGATGAAGCCGATCAGGTTGCCCAGGGGTCTGCCCAGGCGCGCATAGAGGCTCTCAGCTGCACGGTGGTGCCCACCAGCTACGTGTCCGATCAAGACCGGTTCGCCGCCTATGAGAACATCCGGTTCTCGCTGGGGATGCATCCTTGGTGGGTGGCTGACGGGCGGGTGAGCGAAGTTGATCTAGCGCACTTCGAATCCCTTCTGGCTGATGCCCCCTTCATCGGAGAGATAGGGCTTGACTTCGCCGGTGATCGCAAGAAGTCGAAGGAGCATCAGATAGCCGTGCTCACGCGCCTGCTCCAGGCCATCCACGGGGCGGGGGATGGCCGGGTCATCACCTTCCATGCCGTCCATGCTGCTACTCCCTTGATGGACCTGCTGGATGATCTGGGCACCTTTGAGTGCAACCAGTGCCTCTTCCATTGGTTCCAGGGCTCCCCAGAAGAGCTCAGCCGCGCCGTGGCCACAGGAGCCGCATTCTCGGTGGGGAAGCGGATGCTGACCACCGAAAGAGGCGAACGGATAGCCGCTGCCATCCCAGAAGCCCAGCTCCTCTTGGAAACCGATGAGCCCGCCCATGAGGGCAGTTCCTGGAGCGTGGCCGCTTGGCGCCAACAGCTGGAAGAAACGCTCATCTCCCTCGCCCGGCTCAGGGGGGTGAGCCCCTTGAGCTTGGAAGCGGTGATCCTCAGGAACGCTCAGGCGCTGTTGGCCCATCCTTCTACCTGATGTCCCCTCATCCACGGTGAACGGGGGCGCTTCGGGTGTATCATAGCCCCCACGCGCAGACAGGGTGCACGCATCCTTTGAGCGCTAAGGATAGATCCGAAAGGATGGAAGATGCCAGATCAGAACCAGGCATTCGAGGAGATCGAGAAGCACCGTCGCTCTATCGATGAGATAGACGAGCAGCTGGTCAGCCTCCTCAACAAGCGCGCAGGTCACTCCCTTGTGATCCGCGGACTGAAGCCCGAAGCCAAGATGGGCCTTTTCGACGCCAAGCGCGAAGAGGAGATCTTGACCAAGGTGTCCAGCATGAATGACGGCCCTCTGTATAACGAGAACCTTCGTGAGATCTACAGCACCATCTTGAAGGTCATGAAGGAGACGCCGTCGGTATGAGCTACGAGAACATTCCCCCCATCCAAGACTTGGGCCAGCGGTCCGATGAGATAACCATCTATGCTGGTCCCTGTTCTGTGGAATCCGCTGAGCAGTTCGATGAGGTGGCGGCTTGCGTCAAGGAGCTCGGGCTCCATTGGGTCCGCGGCGGCGCCTTCAAGCCCCGCACCAACCCCCATTCGTTCCAGGGCCTTGGCGAAGAGGCGCTCAAGATCATGAAGGAAGCCGGGGAGAAGCACGGGCTGCTCACCCTGACCGAGGTCATGGATTCAGCCCACTGCGAACTGGTCCATTCCTATGTGGATGGCCTGCAGGTGGGTGCGCGCAACTTCCAGAACTTCAGCCTGCTGAAGAAGATCGGCCAGGTGACGGCAGACTCCCACAAGATGGTCCTCTACAAGCGCGGCTTCGCAGGCACCATCGCTGAGTGGCTGGCCGCCTGTGATTACATCTCTGACTGTGGCAATGACAACATCGTGCTCTGCGAACGCGGCATCCGCACCTTCGAAACAGCCACGCGCTTCACGTTGGATATCGCTGCCGTGCCTGTCATCCACAAGCAATCGCTCTATCCGGTCTGCATAGACGTGTCCCATCCTGCTGGCCAGCGAGACCTGGTCCCCGCTTTGGCGAAGGCAGCGGTGGCGGCGGGGGCTGACAGCCTGATGATAGAGGTGCACCCTGATCCTCCCGCGGCCCTCTCTGATGGCCCGCAGCAATTGACGCCCGCTCAGTTCAAGACCCTCGTCGCTGAGCTGCGCCAGATCGCGGATGTATTGGGTAAGAGGATCGTCTAGGCTCTTGGGAACCGGTAAGGAAGGTACGCTTTGCCCATAGATACTGATTCGCTGAACCCGCCCCAAAGAGAAGCGGTCCTCACCACCGAGGGGCCGCTTCTCGTTCTTGCGGGCGCCGGTTCAGGCAAGACCCGGGTGCTCACCTATCGCATCGCGCACATGATAGACGCGCAGATAGCCCACCCTTGGGAGATATTGGCCATCACGTTCACCAACAAGGCTGCCGCTGAGATGCGGGAGCGGCTCTCCTCTCTCATAGGGGGGCAAGCCCGGGGCATGTGGGTCTCCACGTTCCATAGCATGTGCGTGCGCATCCTGCGCCAAGACGCTGAGAAGCTGGGCTATACGCGCACCTTCACCATCTATGATGCCGATGACCAGAAGCGTCTGATAAAGACTATCATGGCAGAGCTTGACCTGAACCCGAAGGTCTTCCAGCCCAACGTCATCGCCGCCAAGATATCCCAGGCGAAGAACGAGCTCATCGTGGCTGCTGACTTCGCCGATGAGGCGGTGGATATCCAAGACAAGGCGGCAGCCCGGGTCTATGAGGCGTATCAAAGCCGCTTGCGGGCTGCCAACGCCATGGATTTCGACGACTTGCTCATGTACGTCTATCTCCTGTTCAAGCATCACCCTGAGGTGCTCCAAGCCTACCAGGAGCGCTTCCGCTACATCCTGGTGGACGAATACCAGGATACGAACCATGCCCAATACGCCATCACCCAGTTCCTGGCGGCCAAGAGCCGCAACATCATGGTGGTGGGCGATGATGACCAGTCCATCTATTCTTGGCGAGGGGCGGACATCCGCAATATCCTGGAGTTCGAACAGGACTACCCGGATGCCACCACGGTGAAGCTGGAGCAGAACTATCGCTCCACTGGCACCATCTTGAAGGCGGCGAATGAGGTGATATCCCACAACACCTCCCGGAAGGAGAAGCGCCTGTTCACTGACCAAGGGGATGGTGAGCCCATCTCGGTCTACGTGGCCGCCGATGAACGGGATGAGGGCCGTTGGATCGCTGGAGAGATGGAGAAGCTCCATGAGGGAGGCAAGCGCTACAGCCAGATGGCGCTCTTCTATCGCACCAATGCCCAGTCCCGCGTGCTGGAGGATATGCTCTTGCGGGCAGGGGTGCCCTATCGGATCGTGGGTGGCACCAAGTTCTTCGACCGGGCTGAGATCCGCCATGTCATGGCCTATCTCTCTTTGGTAGAGAATCCCTCCGATGACATGGCCTTCGAACGCATCGTCAATGTGCCCCGCCGCGGCATCGGCGCCACTACTCTTGAGCGCATCCGCAGCTTCGCCGAACAGCTGGGCATGCCACTCTCGGCAGCAGCGGAGATGCTCCTGGTGGATGAGGATGTCCGCCCTTCCGTGCGCCGTGCCTTGGGTGAGCTCATAGAGCTTCTGCGTCAAGCGCGCACCTATTCGGGGGATCTGCGCCGGGTGGTAGAGCGCATCATAGAGGATACGGGGCTCATCCAGGCCTATGAGGCCGAAGGCACCGATGAGGCGTTTGGGCGCGTGGAGAACATCAAGGAGTTCTTCGGGGTGGTCTCTGAATTCGCTGAGACCCATGCCTCCGAAGACGCCCTCTATGCGCCCCCCACTGCTGAGGAGGGCGGCGAAGAGGAGCCCGTGCGTGAGCTGAGAGGGGATTCGCTCCCGGATTTCCTGGAGTGGGTGCGCTTGCGTACGGATCTGGATTCCATGACCGAAGACGGAGATGCCGTCACGTTGATGACGGTGCATTCATCCAAGGGCTTGGAATTCGACACCGTCTTCGTGGGTGGCATGGAAGAGGGCATCTTCCCTCACATGACCTCCATCTCAGAAGCATCAGGCTATGAGGAGGAACGGCGGCTGGCCTATGTGGCCATCACCCGTGCCCGGAAGAAGCTCTACCTGAGCTGCGCCCAGACACGCAAGCTCTTCGGTCAGACTAACGCCAACCAGATATCCAGCTTCCTGCGGGATATCCCCCAGGAGCTGCGGGAGACCAGGGGATTAGGCTCAGCGGGCTTCTCCGGGAGCGGCTGGGAGAAGCGGGGCAGCCGTCGGGGCATCGCCGGTTCCGGCACGGAGGCGGGCGGCGGCCGCGTGTTCGGCCAGTCCAGCGCCTCGGGTTCCCGGGGCCGCTCCTACGCTTCTGCCTCCCGGGGCACCTCTTCTGATGGCAAGCGGGCAGGGGCCAAGGAGACCTTCAAGAGCGGCGATACCGTTGATCACAAGACCTTCGGCCGCGGCACCGTGGTGAAGGCGGCCGGGGATGTCATCTACGTCAAATTCAAGAACACGGGGGCCACGAAGAAGCTGCTCAAGGATTACGCCCCCATCGTGAAGATAGGATAGGGAGGTCAGGCTCACCATGCCCAAACCTGTGATCGTCGTGGGGCACAAGAACCCAGATAATGACTCCATCAGCGCAGCCGTAGGCTACGCGCACCTTAAGAACGAGCTGGCCCGCAGGGCGGGAAGGGATGACGTCTACATCCCGGCACGGTTGGGCCCGCTGCCCCCTGAGAGCCAATGGGTGCTGAGCACCTATGGGGTAGAGCCTCCGCGCCTGATCGGGCACGTTCACACCCGCGTGAGCGATGTCATGACCTCTGACCCTATCTCCATCAGCCAAGATGCCAGCATGCTGGAGGCTGGCCGCACCCTGCGTCAGCACAACATCCGCTCCCTGGTGGTCCAGGATGAGCGGGGGCAGTTCCAAGGGCTCATCTCCACTCGAGCCATCGCAGAGCGCTATATGGCGGCTACGGATGCCCTGGATGATGCCACCCCTGAATCCACCATGGCCGTAGCCACTTCGCTCATCGAATCCCTCTCTCAGAAGGTGTCAGAGCTCATGTTCGGCAATGTCATCCAGCTGGAAGAGGAGGACGTGCTCAAAGAGGTGGTGGATGACATGATAGCCTCTGATCTGCGCGAAGCGGTGGTGCTGGACAAGGACGGACGGGCGGTGGGCATCGTCACCCGTTCAGATGTGGCCACTCCTCCGAAGCGCCGGGTCATCTTGGTAGACCATAACGAGGTGAGCCAAGCGGCGGCGGGCATCGAAGAGGCAGATGTCATTGAGATCGTGGATCACCATCGCATCGCTGACGTTTCCACGGCCAATCCCATCAAGTTCATCAACCGGCCCATCGGGTCCACGGCCACCATCGTGGCATTGGAGTTCCAGGAATGCGGAGTGGATATCCCTAAGGGCATTGCGGCGGTGCTCCTCTCGGCCATCATGACCGACACCGTCATCTTGAAATCGCCCACGGCCACTGCGGTGGATGAGGCTGAAGCGGCTCATCTAGCGGCCATCGTGGGGGTGGAGCCCACCGAATTCGGTCTGGAGGTGTTCCGGGCTCGGGGCGGGGATGCTGACATGCCCATCGAAGAGCTGGTAGAGGCTGACTCAAAGGAGTTCCATCTTGATGATAAGACCCTCCTCATCGCCCAGCACGAGACGGTGGATCTGGCTGCCGTGATGGAGCGGGAGGAAGAGATCCGCGAGCACATGCGCTCACTGCTCAAGAACCGGGGCTATGAGACCGTGGTGCTCATGGCCACGGATATCCTGGCTGAGGGCACCCAGCTTTTAGCCGAAGGGAACCGGAAGATCGTCGACCGTGCCTTCGATATCCACTGCACGGGCCAGGGGGGCACCTGGATGCCCGGCGTGCTCTCCCGCAAGAAGCAAGTGGCCGCAAGGATACTGAGGTAGCCCATGGATGAGGAAAGGGCATTGCGGCTGTTCGAGCGGCTGGTGGCCATCGAAAGCCCATCGTGGAGCGAATCCGCCATGGCGAAGGTGTGCGCCCAGGAGCTTGAGCAGCTGGGTTTCACGGTACGGGAGGATGGCTCTGCTGCCCGTACGGGCTCTGACACGGGGAACCTCATCGCCTATCGTCCTGGATCGGCGAAGGGTCAGCTCATGCTCTCAGCGCACATGGATACGGTGAAGCCCTGCGAAGGCATCCAGGTGATCCGCACCGAAGATGAACGCGGGGATGTCCTCTGCTCGGCAGGGGATACCATCCTCTCCGCTGATGACAAGGCGGGGGTGACGGCCATCTTCGAAGGCATCCGTGCCGCCTTGGGAAGCGGCCGTGACCTTCCTGACCTCTATGTGCTGCTCACCACCTGTGAAGAGCAGAGCTTGCTGGGTTCAGGGGCCCTGAAGGGCTCTGATCTGCCCCGGGATGCCCACTGCTTCGTCTTGGATGCTGATGGCGCTCCCGGCTCTGTCATAGCAGAGGCTCCCTGTCACCGCACGATGCGCGTTCGCATCCAGGGCAAGAGCGCCCATGCGGGGGTGGAACCGGAGGCGGGCATCTCAGCCATCCAGATAGCCGCAGCGGCCGTATCATCCATGGAGCTCGGACGCTTGGATGAGGCCACCACCGCGAACATCGGCATCATCGAAGGTGGGGTGGCTACGAACATCGTAGCGGAGGTGTGCAGGCTGGAAGGGGAGTGTCGCTCCCTCTTCCCTGAGAGGGCCGATAGCGTGCAGCGTCAGATGACCGAGGCGGTGCAACGGGCTTGCGCTCTCTTCGGGGGTAGCGCGGATATCACCTGGGAAGAGGATTACCCGGAAGTGCGCTTCTCTGAGGAGAGCCCTATCATCGGCCGGGCACGTCAGGCCATAGAGGCCTGTGGGTTGCCCTTCCAGCTAGTGCGCACCGGGGGTGGCGCTGATGCCAACAACCTGAACGGTTTGGGCGTCTTGGCGGTCACCTTGGGCACGGGCATGGCGAACTTCCATTCCACGAGCGAATACATCCGCGTACAAGACCTGCTGGATGACATTCGCCTCGTTGAGTCCCTCATCAACGTGTACGCCGGATAACTGGTTGGGAACGATCACCCCATGCATCCCTGGGCTTCAGGAGCGTTCATGAGATGATCTTCCATCATCCTCATATGGAAGGAGCCTGATCATGGCCTATATCCCGAACATCACCCTCTACTACAAGCCCACGTGCCCCTTCTGCGTGAAGGTGCTGACCTATATGGAAGAGCAGGATATCGCCTGCGAGATGCGCAACACGTTAGAGCCGGGCGTGCGCGATGAGCTCATCAGCATCGGCGGGAAGGGTCAGGTGCCCTGCCTCGTCATAGATGGTCAGCCCCTCTATGAGTCAAATGACATCATCCAGTACCTCCATGGGTTGGTAGCGGCGGATGAGATAGGCTAGGCCCATGGTCATCTTAGACGAGCCCTTCGCCTCCCAGCCGCTGTTCCAGTGGCTCCAGGCCAGCAAGCACCCGGTCCTCTCCAACCCCTTCGCTTTGGCCATCGCTCAAGATCAAGGTCTCTCTCTGAACCTCATCGGTGAGGCGGAGGCCGTCCAGCGAGCAGATGCGGGGGAGCGCATCTACACCTGTTCTGAGAATGCCCTAGCGTGGTTGCTGGATAATTCCTCGAATCAGGGCCTTACCCAGGCCATCTCCCTGTTCAAGGACAAGGGCCGCATGCGTGAAGCCTTAAGCCCCCTCATGCCTGGCTTCTTCTATCAGCGCGTGTCCCGGGCAGCCTTGGCGCAAGTGGCTGTGGAAGACCTCCCATTGCCAGTGGTCCTGAAGCCCAACGTGGGCTTCTGCTCCATGGGGGTCTATGTGATCCAAGATGAGGCTGCTTGGACTGATGCGCTTGCTGACATCAGCGCCCATGAGCAGGAGTGGCAGCGGCTCTACCCTGAGAGCGTCATCGGATCTGAGGAATACTTGATAGAAGGCTACATCCAAGGGGAGGAATATGCCTTGGATGCCTACTATGACGAACAAGGGACGCCTCATATCCTCAATATCTGGCGTCATGATTTCGCGGGGCTGAAGGATACGAGCGATCGCCTCTACCTTTCTAGTCATGCTATCGTTGATGAGACCCATGACCCATTCATTGCTTGGCTTGACCAGGTGAACCGGGTGGTAGGGGCGAAGGGCTTTTGCGTTCATGTAGAGGTTCGCAAGGAAGGCCCCACCATCATCCCCATCGAGTTCAACCCGTTGCGCTTCGCGGGATTGGGTGGCACTGACATGGCCTACTACGGTTGTGGGTATCGCACCTATGAATGCTATTTGGAAGATATCCCCCTGGATCTGCAGGCCGTTTACAAAGCCCATCCCACGGATGTCTATTCCATGTCGCTTCTCGGGTCCGTTGGTCAGGGAGCGTTCCAGTATGATCGCTTCGCCAGCCTTTTTTCAGATGTGCTGGCATTCATCCGCTTCGAAGCTGAGAAGACAGGTTCCTACGGCTTCTTGTTCTTGCGCACCCCCGTTGATGACCCATCTGAGAGGGATCTTGTCCTGAAGGCTGACCTCAAGCAGTACCTGAGCTGACCCTTCTGGGAGCCTATGCGCCGTTCGCCGGAGCAGTGATAGACACTCCCGGATGCGTGGCGTTTGACACACGGGGAGGACATACCTAATATGCATCGTCGCGCCTTCTGAGGGCGCATTTTTTCGCGTGCGCATTCGTGAAGCGCACATGAAAGAGCACAGCAAGGCAAGCATCAAGGAATGAAAAGGAAGTGAAGAGTTGCCCACCATAAACCAGCTGGTCCGCAAGGGCCGCCAGAAGCAGGTAGACAAGAAGAAGACCCCGGCGCTCAAGGGCAATCCCCAGAAGCGCGGCGTCTGCACCCGCGTCTACACCACCACCCCTAAGAAGCCGAACTCCGCTCTCCGCAAGGTCTGCCGTGTCCGCTTGGTCAACGGCATGGAGGTCACGGCTTACATCCCGGGCATCGGCCACAACCTGCAGGAGCACTCCATGGTGCTCATCCGCGGCGGCCGTGTGAAGGACTTGCCTGGTGTTCGCTATAAGGTCATCCGCGGCACGCTGGACTGCGCATCGGTGGACAACCGCATGCAGGCCCGCAGCCGTTATGGAGCAAAGCGCCCGAAGTAACCATTCGTTAAGCCGTGCGGGCTTGGAGGACAAGCCTAATGACCGGGACGCCTTGGGCGTGAGGCACCCAGCCAGAAGCACGCAGAGAAGAAGGAGCATCATCTATGCCACGTCGTGCAGCAGCACAGCGCAGGCTCATCCAGCCTGACGCGAAGTACAACAACCGTCTTGTCACCCAGCTCACCAACAAGATCATGCTGGATGGCAAGAAGTCCCTGGCCGAGCGCATCGTCTACACCGCGTTCGACATCGTGGAAGAGAAGACCGGCGAAGACCCGCTGTCCGTCTTCAAGAAGGCCATGGACAATGTCCGTCCCACCCTTGAGTGCAAGCCCAAGCGCGTGGGTGGCGCTACCTATCAGGTGCCCATGGAGGTCAACTCTCGTAGGGCCACCACGCTGGCCATCCGCTGGATCGTGGATTACTCCCGGGCTCGCCGTGAGCACACCATGGCAGAGCGCCTGGCGAATGAGATCATGGATGCCTCTCAGAACACGGGGGCTGCCGTGAAGAAGCGCGAGGATATGTACAAGATGGCCGAGGCGAACCGCGCGTTCAGCCACTATCGCTTCTAGAGGTACGCACCATGGCGAAACTATCACTCAACGATACGCGCAACTTCGGGATCATGGCCCACATCGATGCGGGCAAGACCACCACGACCGAGCGTATCCTCTATTACACGGGCAAGACCCACAAGATCGGCGAAGTGCACGATGGCGCTGCCACCATGGACTGGATGGTCCAGGAACAAGAGCGCGGCGTGACCATCACCTCCGCCGCCACCACCTGCTTCTGGAAGTATCCCCGGGGCGAAGAGGATGGCAAGGAATACCGCTTCCAGATCATCGACACTCCCGGCCACGTTGACTTCACCGCTGAGGTGGAACGCTCCCTCCGCGTGCTGGACGGCACCGTTGCCGTCTTCGACGCCGTTGCCGGTGTGCAGCCCCAGTCTGAGACCGTTTGGCGTCAGGCTGAGCGCTACGGCGTTCCGCGCATCGCCTTCATCAACAAGTATGACCGCGTGGGCGCTGACTTCTTCCATGCCATCCAGACCATGCGCGACCGCCTGGACGCGCCTGCCTTCGCCGCCCAGATCCCCATGGGCGCTGAGGATCAGTTCTGGGGCGTGGTAGACCTGGTGACCATGACCGCTTGGGACTTCAAGGCCGACGACAAGGGCATGACCTATCCCGAGCCTATGGATGAGATCCCGGCCGAGTTCCTGGAGGATGCCCAGATGTATCGCCAGGAGCTGCTGGAGGCGGCGGCTGACTGTGATGATGACCTCATGGAGAAGGTCCTCATGGAGGAAGAGGTCTCCGTGGAGGAATTCAAGGAGGCCATCCGCAAGGGTGTCATCGCCTGTAAGTTGAACCCCGTCTTCGTGGGCAGCGCCTACAAGAACAAGGGCGTGCAGGAGATGCTGGATGCCGTGGTGGATTACCTGCCCTCTCCGGTGGACATCCCGCCCATCACCGGCGTGAATCCCAAGACCGATGCCGAAGAAGAGCGTCCGGCTGACCCGAAGGCTCCCTTCTCCAGCCTGGCCTTCAAGATCATGACTGACCCCTACGTGGGCAAGCTCACCTATCTGCGCTGCTACTCCGGTAACCTGGACAAGGGCAGCTACGTGCTGAATGCCGTGAAGGACAAGAAAGAGCGCATCGGCCGCATGCTCCAGATGCATGCGAACCAGCAGATAGACGTTGAGAACTGCTCTGCCGGTGATATCGTGGCCGTGGTTGGCCTGAAAGACACCTCCACCGGTGACACCCTCTGTGATGAGAATCACCCCATCATCCTGGAATCCATGGAATTCGCTGATCCGGTCATTGACATTGCGGTTGAGCCGAAGACCAAGGCTGAACAGGACAAGATGGCCATCGCCCTGCAGAAGCTGGCCGAAGAAGACCCCACCTTCCGCGTGTCCACCAACCATGAGACCGGTCAGACCATCATCGCTGGCATGGGCGAGCTTCACCTTGAGATCATCATCGACCGCCTGCTGCGGGAATTCAAGGTGGAAGCCAATGTGGGCAAGCCCCAGGTGGCCTATCGTGAGCGTCCGGGCCATGAGGTCATGAACGCCGAAGGCAAGTTCGTGCGCCAGTCCGGTGGTCACGGTCAGTATGGCCATGCCATCATCAATATGTATCCTCAAGAGCCCGGCACCGGCTACGAATTCGAGAACAAGATCGTGGGTGGCGTGATCCCCAAGGAGTTCATCCCGGCGGTGGATAAGGGCATCAAGGAGGCTCTGAACTCTGGCGTGCTGGCAGGGTATCCGGTGGAAGACGTCAAGGTAGAGCTCATCGACGGCAGCTTCCATGAGGTTGACTCCTCCGAGGCCGCGTTCAAGGTGGCTGGCTCCATGGCTATCAAGGACGCTCTCAAGAAGTCCGATCCGGTCATTCTTGAGCCGGTCATGGCTGTGGAAGTGGAAACGCCGGAGGAATACACCGGCTTCGTCATGGGCGATATCCCCTCCCGCCGCGGCATCATCCAAGGCCAGGAGCAGCGCGGCAATGCCGTGGCCATCTCCGCCAAGGTGCCGCTGTCTCAGATGTTCGGCTACGCAACGGATCTGCGCAGCGGAACCCAGGGTAGGGCTACCTACACCATGCAGTTCGATTCCTATGAACCGGTGCCCAAGAGCGTGGCAACCGAGATCGTCAGCAAAGCCGGCGGGAACGCCTAGAGAAGCTTGAAGAGAGTCGAGGTAAAGCAAGTGGCAAATCAGAAGATACGCATTCGCCTCAAGGGCTATGACCATGAGATCGTGGATCAGTCCACGAAGCTCATCGTTGACACTGCCCAGAAGACCGGGGCGAAGATCTCCGGCCCCATCCCGCTGCCGACGGAGCGCAATATGTATTGCGTCATCCGTTCCCCGCATGTGGATAAGGATTCGCGCGAGCAGTTCGAGATGCGCACCCATAAGCGCCTGATCGACATCATCGAGCCAACGCCCAACACCGTTGACTCGCTCATGCGCCTTGACCTTCCGGCCGGTGTCGACATCGAGATCAAGCTGTAGGAGGGGACGCAAGATGATCAACGCGATATATGGGAAGAAGATCGGCATGACCCAGGTCTGGGACGGGGACGTCATCGTGCCGGTCACCGTCATCCAGGCAGAGCCGAATGTCATCTGCCAGGTGAAGACCAAGGAGTCTGACGGCTATGATGCCGTGCAGATGGGCTTCGGCTATGTGAAGCCGCGCCGCGTGAACAAGCCCATGCAGGGCCACTTCAGCAAGGCGGGGGTTGAGCCGAGGAAGCATCTGCGCGAGGTCCGCGTGGAAGACGCCTCTGAGCACAAGGTGGGCGACGAGCAGACCGTTGCCGCTTTCGCTGAGGTGAAGAAGGTAGACGTCACGGGCACCTCCAAGGGCAAGGGCTTCGCTGGCGTCATGAAGCGCTATGGCTTCCGGGGCGGCCCGGGCGGCCACGGTGCTCACTTCCACCGCGCTCCCGGTTCAGTGGGGCAGTGCGCCACGCCTTCCCGCGTGTTCAAGGGCGTGCGCCTTCCTGGCCACATGGGCTGTGACACCGTCACGGTCAAGAACCTGGAGGTCGTTCGCATCGACGAGGAGCAGAACCTCATCCTGCTGAAGGGTGCGGTGCCGGGCTCCAAGAACGGAGTCGTGCGCGTTCGCATGACCAAGACGCAGGATTAGCCGAAGGAGTCTAAGGAACATGGCAAAGCTTGAGATCAAGGATGCTGCTGGCAAGGCAGCAGGCACCGCAGAGCTACCTGATGCCGTTTACGCCATAGAGCCGAACATGCATGTGATGCATCGCACCGTGAAGGCTCAGCGGGCTGGCTGGCGTCAGGGCACTGCGAACACGAAGAGCCGCGGGTTCGTCCGCGGTGGCGGCAAGAAGCCGTGGAGGCAGAAGGGCACCGGCCGTGCTCGTCAGGGCTCTATCCGCAGCCCTCAGTGGCGCGGCGGCGGTACCGTGTTCGGTCCGCATACCCGCTCCTATGCTCAGAAGGTGAACGGCAAGGAGATCAAACTGGCGATGCGCAGCGCGCTCTCTGCGAAGCTGGCAGATGAAGAGCTCATCATCGTGAAGCCCTTCGAGTTCAGCAAGCCCTCCACCAAGGATGCGGTGGCGGCTCTGAAGGCCCTGGGGCTGGAGGGGATGCGAGTGAACCTGGTCATCAAAGATGACGACGTGAACACCTACCTGTCCTTCCGCAACATCCCTAAGGTTGAGATCCTGCCGGTGAATGCGATCAATACCTATGACATCATCGACAATAAGAGGCTCGTGATCGTTGATGCGTGCCTGCCCTACATCGAGGAGGTGCTGGCATAATGCAGCGAGACCCGCGTGAGGTGATCATCCGTCCCGTCATCACGGAGCATTCCTATGACGTCATGGATAACAACGTCTACACCTTCGAGGTGGCGAAGGACTCGAACAAGATCGAGATCCGTCAGGCCATCGAAGCCATCTTCGGCGTTACCGTGGTGAAGGTGAACACGCTGAACGTGAAGCCGAAGCCCAAGCGCGTGCGCTATCAGAAGAAGGGCTACACCCGCAGCTGGAAGAAGGCCATGGTGACCCTGGCAGAAGGGGACACCATAGAGATCTTCTCCGCCTAAGGCAGCGTTACTTCAAGGGCCAGCCTCGTGCTGGCCCTTTTCGCATTCTTGGGGCAGGTTGCCCCCGGTTTTCCGCTCAGCTGCGCTGCGGGTAGAGGAAGCGGATGGCACCAGGTTCCACCTGCACATGGAATGCGGTACCCGTGAGCTTCTCCCCGTCTATCTGGACCGGTGGCTCCTCGGTGAAGGTGATATCAAGGCTCTTCGCTTGGAGCATCTGGATCTGCTTGATGGAGGTATGGTTGCCGCCCTTCGCCTTAGCGAAGGCCCGCGCAGCCGCGAGGCGGCTGATAGGCGGATGGGAGATGCAGATATCCAAGAGCCCATCATCCAACTGAGCCTCAGGGCAGATCTTGAAGCCGCCCCCGTAATAAGGGCCGTTCTGCACGGCGAAGGTGATGGAGCGCCCCTCTTCGGCCTCATGGCCATCAACCACCAGGGAATACTCATAGGATCTGAAGCTGTGCTTCAGCTGATAGAGGGAACTGGTGGCATAGAGCGCCGTTCCCTTGAGCCCCGTCTTGCGCCTTCGCTCCACGGTGTCCAAGGCAATGGCCGCATCAAGGCCGAATGAGAGCGTTTCTGCAAAGTAGCATCCATTGACGCATCCCACATCAGAGGGCCTTGAGACGGCTGAGGAGAGGGCATGGCAGGCGTTGGTCAACCCCTTCGGCATCCCAACCGCCCGGGCGAAGTCATTGCCGGAGCCCGTGGGGATCACACCGAACTGCGGCCGCTTCTCCTTCGGCAGTTGCATGAGGCCGTTCACCGCTTCATGGACCACGCCGTCTCCGCCCAATACGATGAGGGTGTCAAAGCCCTCAGAAGTGGCAGCTATCTCAGTGGCGTGATCTGGGTGGGTGGTCAGGATGACGTCTATCTCAGAGTCTTCCAGCTGGTGGAACAGGGCCTCCATGGCTCTCTGGGCCAAGAAGGCGCCATGGCCGTTCTGGGAAGCGGGGTTGGCTATGAGCAGGATGTTCTTCAGGTTGCAAGCCACCGTAGGTTCCTTTCAGTCTTCGTGGAAACTAGACTATCATGAGCAGTAAGGGAAAAGCTGCACCTTGGTGCAGCGATGCGGTTTTGTTGATGGGAGCCTTCCGGTGGCGTTCGTTGAGTTCCGTGATGTCTCTAAGATCTACAGGATGGGGGAGATAGAGGTCCCTGCCGTCCATGATATGTCCTTCGATATGGAACAGGGCGAATTCGTCGTGATCGTGGGGCCTTCGGGGGCGGGCAAGACAACGCTCCTCAACATGCTGGGTGGCATGGATAGCTGCACCAGCGGAACCATCCTCCTGGATGGGGATGAGGTCAGTTCCTACAACGCCAAGCAGCTCACGGAATACCGCCGCTATGACATCGGGTTCGTCTTCCAATTCTATAACCTGGTGCAGAACCTCACAGCGCGAGAGAACGTAGAGCTGGCCAGCCAGATCTGCAAGGACCCTCTGAGCGCTGATGAGGTGCTTCGGGAAGTGGGGCTGCAGGATAGGATGGGCAATTTCCCCGGTCAGCTCTCCGGTGGTGAGCAGCAGCGGGTGGCCATCGCCCGGGCCTTGGCGAAGAATCCGAAGCTGCTGCTGTGCGATGAGCCTACCGGGGCTCTGGATTATCACACGGGCAAGGCCATCCTGAAGCTCTTGCAAGACACCTGCTCCGCTTCTGGCAAGACCGTGGTAGTGGTCACCCACAACTCCGCCTTCTGCGCCATCGCGGACAGGATCATCCGCGTGCGAGAGGGGAGCGTGGCCTCCGTTGAGTTGAACAGCCATCCCGTTTCGGCAGATACGTTGGAATGGTAGCCAAGGAGGCCTGAGGTCTCGTACCGTATAGCATGAAGAGCGCCTTCAACATCAACATCCTCCGCTCCATCAAGGATAGCCTGGGCCGTTTCGTGGCCATCGCGGGCATCGTGGCGCTGGGGTGCGGGTTCTATGCGGGCTTGCGCATGACGGCGCCTGATATGGATATGACCGCGGATGCCTATTACGACCAGACAGATCTCATGGACATCCGGGTGGTGTCTACGCTGGGGTTGACCGATGCCGATCTTCAGGCGCTTCGAGAAGTGCCGGGAGTTCAGGCGGTAGAAGGGGGCTATGAGACCGATGTCATGGTCACGCTCAATGATGAGCAATATGCCATGCGCATCCATTCGCTGCCCTACAGCGTTTCGGTGTCAGAGTCCATGGATGAGGTCATGACCATCACCAACGGGCCTGAGCAAGCGGCGCTGAACAAGCTGACGTTGGTGGAGGGGGATTGGCCCGCTGCTTTAGATGAATGCATCATCTCCGCTGACAATGTGATGAATGCCCCCGTTGCTCTGGGAGATGTCATCCAAGTGGATGAAGGGGTCCAAGACCTGGATGACACGCTGAAGGAGCGCTCATACAAGGTGGTAGGGTTCGCCCATTCTCCCTACTACGTGTCCACCACGGCCATGGGTTCCACGTCCTTGGGCTCTGGGTCCATCGATCAGTTCATGTACGTTCCCGCCAATGATTTCAGCCCTGATCTCCCTTACACCGAGGCATTCATCCAGGTTGAGGGGGCTAAAGGCCTCTTAGCCGGGAGCTCTGATTACCAAAGCCGGGTGGATGAGGTGATGAAGGAACTCCATGGCATCCAGCAGGAGCGGGAGGCGGCACGACTGGTAGAGGTGAAGGCTGATGCCCAGGAAGAGCTGGACGAACGGCGGGCTGATTACGAACGCGAACGAGCGGATGCCGAAGCGCAGCTGACGGATGCCAAGCGGCAGCTGGATGAGGCTGCAACAACCCTGGAAGAGAGCCGTCAGAAGCTGGTGCGCGGCCAGGCTGACTATGACGCGGGCAAGGCGCAGCTGGTCCAGCAACGGGCTTTAGCTGAGGCTCAGATGGCAGAGGGGCAAGCCCAGATAGATGCCCAACAGCAGGTGCTCCAGGAAAGCGCTGCGCAGCTGGAGCAGGGAGCTGCGAAGCTCCAAGAAGCCTGGGCTCAAGCGGGCATCGCGCCGGACCAGGCTCAAGAGGCCATCCAGCAGCTCCAGTCCGAGATAGCCGCCCTGGATCCAGCGGATCCAGATCACGCTGAGAAGCTCAAGGCCCTCCAGATGAGGATTGGCCTTCTCCAGGAGCTCTCCCGGCAACAGGCCGAATACGACGAAGGCAAGGCGGCCTATGAGGCGGGGGTGGCGCAGCTCAAGGCTGCCCAGCAGCAGTTGGATGAAAAGCGCTACCAAGCCGAAGCCCAGTTCGCGCAGGCCCAGGCGCAGCTTGATAGCGCCGCCGCTGAGCTTGAGAGCGGACGCGCCCAGCTGGCAAGCGGGGAGGCAGACTACGGATCCGGGTTGGCGGAGTACCAAGAGGAATACGCCAAGGCCCAGGATGAGTTCGCCAGCGCCGAACAGAAGCTGGACGATGCCCAAGCGGACATAGATGCCATCGAAGAGCCCGAATGGCTCATCATGGACCGTACGAAGAACCCCGGTGTGGTCAGCTTCTCCTCTGACGCTGATCGGGTGGATTCCATCGCCTCGTTCTTCCCGTTCATCTTCTTCCTAGTGGCGGCGCTGGTGGCTCTCACTACCATGACGCGTATGGTGGAAGAGGAGCGGGTGCTCATAGGCACCTTCAAGGCCCTGGGCTATTCCCGGGCGCGCATCACCTCCAAATACCTCATCTACGGGGCAGCGGCTTCCATCACCGGCAGCATCCTGGGCATCCTGGTGCTCTCGCTGATCTTGCCGCCGGTCATCATGGAGGCCTATGCCATCATCTACAGCGTGCCCCATGGGCTGCTCATGCCCCTGGATCTTGGCGTTGCGCTCTCTTCGGCAGGATTGGGCGTGGGGGTGACGCTCATCGCCACCTGGGCTGCGGCGGCCAGCACCCTGCGAGAGACGCCAGCTCAGCTCATGCTGCCGCGGGCCCCCAAAGAGGGCAAGCGAATCCTGTTGGAGCGCATCACGCCCCTCTGGCAGCGGGTATCGTTCTCGTGGAAGGTCACCTTCCGCAACATCTTCCGCTATAAGAAGCGCCTCATCATGACCGTGATCGGCATCGCGGGGTGCACGGGCCTTCTGCTCACGGGCCTGGGGCTCCAGGATTCCATCAATGACATCATCGACAAGCAGTTCGGCCAAACGGTCAAATACAACATGATCGTCACGGAAGACGAGGATATCTCGCTCGCATCCACGGCGAAGGTGGATGAGGTGCTCTCAGATGAGAAGCGCATCTTCGCCACAGCAGAGTCCTTCGACGAATCCATGGTGGCCACCGCAGAGGGCGGCAAGGACTATTCGGTCACGCTCATCGTCCCCGATGACCCCCAGCGCTACCAGGAGCTCTGGGTCATGCGCACACGGATAGGCCATGAGCCCATCCCCCTTGAGGAGAACAGCGTCATCATCACGGAAAAGCTCGGCAACGAGCTGGGCGTATCCGTGGGAGAGAGCCTGACCCTGGCCACCCAGGATCAGATGGGCAATGCCACCGATGATCGCAAATCGTTCACGGTGACGGGCATCATGGAGAACTACATCGCCAATTACGTTTTCATGGGAAAGCAGGCCTACGGGGATGCCTACGGCAAGGTGCCCGTTCCGAACACCATCTACGCAGAGGCGGTGGAGGATCTGGGGGTGCGCAAGGAACTGAGCGAAGAGCTCCGAGCCATTGACGGGGTCAAGACCGTAGCCTTCAATGATGAGACCATCAGCTCCTACCGCACCATGCTCAAGAGCGTGAACATGATCGTGGTGGTGCTGGTGGTGGCTGCGGCTGCTCTGGCATTCATCGTGCTCTACAACCTCACCAACATCAACATCACCGAACGCCAGCGGGAGATAGCCACGCTCAAGGTGCTGGGGTTCACGCCCCGGGAGGTGGATATGTACATCTACCGGGAGACCATCATCCTCACTATCCTGGGTGCGCTCGTAGGGCTTATCTTCGGGGTATTCCTTGAGGGCTTCGTCATCGTCACGGCCGAGGTGGATTACGTCATGTTCGGCCGAGATATCCACGCCTTGAGCTTCGTTGTTGCCTTCGTGGTAACCATTCTCTTCGCCGTGCTCGTGATGCTCGTCATGCGCCGTAAACTAGCAGCCATAGACATGATAGAGAGCCTGAAGTCCAACGAATGAGAGAAGGCGCCATGGCCAGCCCCGCAGCAGATCCCTCCCGAAAGGCGCCCCCTGCTTCTGAGCCCCAGGCGGCGAACCTCTCACCTCACGATGCGCGGGCCATGACCATCGTCATCATCGCCACCATGTTCTGCAACGGGTTCATGATCACGCTCATGTCCGTCACCCTACCCGATGTGTCCCGCGCGTTCCATGTGCCGGTCTCCATGGCGAACTGGGTCATCCTGGGGTTCACCATCATCGGTGCCACTATGATCGCCCTCGGCGCTCGGTTGCTGCACCGCTGGGGCGTGAAGGTCATCTTCTGCCTGGCCACTGCATTCATGGCCGTAGGTGGCTTGGTGGGCTTGGTGGCTTGGGATTTCTGGGCGCTCATGGCAGCCCGCATCCTGCAGGCTGCAGCGGCGGGTCTGTTGTTCCCCTCAGCCAGCACGGCGCTTCTGAAGATAGCCCCTGAAGGCAAGCGAGCGCTCTGGCTTTCCCTGTTCACCGCTTTCGGCGGGGTGGGATTCGCCGTGAGCCCCTTCGTCTCCGGTCTTCTGCTCACGCGCTTCGGTGTGAATGCCGTGTTCGCGCCTACGGCCATCGCGGGCCTTGTCTGCTGCATTGCCAGCTTCTTCACCATGAAGCCCATCGGCGAGAAAGAGCCAGGAGCGGCTGATATAGACGGCCTGAGCGTGCTGCTCATCTTCCTGGGCCTTGCATCCCTCATGTTCGGCATCTCCGAGGTCAACCATCAGCTCCCCCTGGCGTTGGCCATGATGGCCTGCGGGTGTGTGGTGCTGGGGCTCTTCGCTTGGCGGCAGAAGCGCCTCTCGGTGCCGCTCCTGAGCTTGAAGCCCTTGACGAACAAAGCCTTCTTGGCGGGTATCCTGCTGCTGATGTTCGGTTCTCTGGCCGAACATGCGGTGCGCCTCACCGTGCCGCTCTATCTGGAAGGGGCCGTGGGTTTTGATGCTTCTGAGGCGGGCCTGTTCATGCTCTTGCCCCAGCTGGCCTATGCCGGGGTGGCCATGGTGGCAGGGAAGGTGACGGATAAGCGCGGCATCTGGCCCATCGTGCCCTTGGGGTTCCTGGTGATAACCGCGGGCTTCCTTGCGGTGCTGGGCCTGGCTGAGGTGAAGCTGGTCATCCCGCTGCTCATAGCCTGCTTCTTCATCCTAGGGGGCGTGGGCTTCGAGAACTCGCCCAATAGGGCCACAGCCCTGGAAGCGCTGAATGCTGCTCAGGTGGCGGCCGGGGCCTCCATCGCCTCCGTTGCCATCCAGTTGGCCAGCTCGCTCTCCTCATCGCTTTTGGTAGGGTCGTTCTCGAACGAGATGGAAGCGCTCATCCACAGCGGCATGGCTGAGCAGGCAGCCTATGTGACGGGCTTCCAGCACATCGTCATCATCATGGTGGTCATCGAAGCAGCCATGCTCATCACTGCCACCGCCTATACCTGGCGCTTTCGGAAACCCGCGGTGAAGCCCTAGGGCGCGTGCTAGAATGCTTCCGAAATAAGATCAGGTGCCAAGCGCACCCCCCAATAGGAGAGGTTCCCATGAAGGTAAAGCAGATCAAGAAAGACGGAGATAAGATCACCCTTGAGGCGGTGGCCACTGCCCAAGAGGCGGCCCAGGCCCTTCAGGCGGCGAAGATGGCCTTCGCCCAGTCCATGGGCATGAAGCCTCCGGCCCAGGGGCAGACCATAGACCAAGCAGCCGAAGAGCAGATGGGCATCAAGAACCTGGCTTCCATCGTGGAGGCATCAGCCATAGACGCCCTGGCTCCCCTGGCCGTTGACAAGCGCGGCCTCACCCCGGCGTTCCCGCCCAAGGCGCGGGCTAAGGATGCCTTCCGCCCCAATGCTGAGTTCCGTTTCGAAGTGGATGTTGACCTGAAGCCGGAATACGAGCTGACGTCCTATGAACCCGTTAGCATCAAGGTGCCCCCCTTCCAGATGGATGATTCTGTGGTAGAGCAGCAGATCCAGGAGATGAGCACCCGCTATACCGCCTATGTGGATGATGAGGATGTGCCCGCAGACCGCACGGTGCAGAAGGGTGACCACATCAAGATAGCCCTGGAAGCCAAAGAGGGAGACAAAGAGCTCAAGGGCCTTTCCACTTCCAGCCGCACCTATACGGCAGGGGAGGGCTACATGCCCGAAGGGTTCGAGAACGCTGTGCTGGGCATGAAGAAGGGGGAAGTGAAGGAATTCTCCTTCGAAGGCCCTGATTTCGATGAGGACATGAACGAGCGCACCCAGGTGGTGGATGCGAAGGTGACCATCCTGGGCTTCCAGAAGGAAGAGGCACCCGTCATAGATGATGAGTGGGTCCAGAAGAACATGCCCATGTACAAGGGCCTGGATGACCTCAAGAAGGACATGGGCCGCGGTCTGGAACAACAGGCACGGATGGAATACGATGCCTACGTTCGCCAGATGGCAGCCCAGGAATTGGCTACCCGCTTCGAAGGCAAGATAGCTGATGAGGTCTATGAGGCCATGCGCGACCAGATGGTGTCCAATATCCGCATGGAACTGCAGCAGCAGGGGATGACCTGGGATCAGTTCGTGGAGCAGAACGGCGGCGAACAGCAATTCGGCATGATGCTCATGCTGCAGGTGCGCCAGATGCTCACCCAAGGGTTCGCGCTGGATGCCTATTTCCGTCATGAAGGGCTCACCCTCACTGACCAAGACATATTGGAAGCCTGCCATGCCATGAATCCCCAGATGAACCCGGCTCAGATGCGCAAGCAGGCCGAACAGTCTGGCCATGGGTTCGCCCTGCGCGAATCGGCTGAGCGCCTGAAGGCCAACAAGCATCTGGTAGAACAAGCTCAGATAGATATCATCGAACCAGCAGACGCTGCTCCGGCAGAAGTCTGAGAGGGCGGCTTCCTCTCTTGTTAGAACCCCACGGCTTCCTACCCGCAAGCGCTCCTGAGATGGGTGAAGCGGGGTGGGAGGTCCCTGACTTCGTCTACGTATCCGGGGATGCCTATGTTGACCATCCCTCCTTCGGCATGGCCATCATCACGCGTCTGCTGGAACGGGAGGACTATAAGGTTGCCGTCCTGGCTCAGCCTGATATGGCAGACCCGGATGCTTTCCGGGAATTCGGCTGCCCCCGGCTGGGGTTCCTCGTTTCGGCCGGGAATATGGATTCCATGGTCAACCACTACACGGTGGCTAAGAAGCGCCGGTCTCAAGATGCCTATTCTCCCGGCGGGAAGATGGGAGCGCGGCCGGATAGGGCTGTGACGGCCTACAGCCGAAGGATCAGGGATGCCTATCCCGATGCGCCCATCATCATCGGGGGCATCGAGGCATCCTTGCGGCGGCTTTCCCACTATGATTACTGGTCAGACAGTCTCATGGGCTCCATCCTCTTGGATTCAGGGGCTGACCTGCTCTCCTATGGGATGGGGGAGCACTCCGTGCTCGAGATAGCCGATGCCCTGAACGCGGGCCTCTCCATCCAAGACCTCACTTTCTTGGATGGCACCGTCTATGCCACCAAGAGCCTCGATCACGTGGTCGACTATGAGCTTCTGCCTTCTTGGGAAGAGCTCCAGGGGGATGGGGGCAAGGCCGCCTTCGCCAAGAGCTTCGCCCTCCAGTACGCCAACGCTGACCCCTTCAGCGCCAAGCGTCTAGTGGAGCCCTATCCTGAAGGCGTCTTCGTGGTGCAGAACCCGCCTGCTCAGCCCCTGACCACCTCTGAGATGGATGCGGTCTACCGCCTGCCCTATATGCGCACCTGGCACCCGGCCTATGATGAGGCGGGAGGGGTGCCCGCGATCCAGGAGGTGGAGTTCTCTCTCACCAGCAGTCGTGGGTGCTTTGGCGAATGCTCCTTCTGTGCGCTCACCTTCCATCAGGGGCGGCAGGTATCCGCTCGCAGCCACGAGTCCATCCTCGAGGAGGCAGAGCTTCTGACCGCCTCTCCGCGCTTCAAGGGCTACATCCATGATGTGGGTGGCCCTACGGCGAACTTCCGTCACAGCGCCTGCGCCAAGGCGGACAAGGCGGGGGCTTGCACCCATCAGCGCTGTTTGGGCATGAGCCCCTGCAAGCACCTGGATGCAGACCAGTCTGACTACACGGCGCTGCTGCGCAGGCTTCGGAAGCTTCCCGGGGTGAAGAAGGTCTTCGTGCGCAGCGGCATCCGCTATGACTACGCTCTGTTGGATCCTTCGGGGGAGTTCTTGGAAGAGCTCGTAGCGCACCATGTATCCGGTCAGCTCAAGGTGGCGCCTGAGCATATCGCGGATGAGGTGCTGAGCCTCATGGGCAAGCCCCCTGCCCAGGTCTATCGCACCTTCGCCAAGCGCTTCCGCGCGCTTTCGAAGAAGGCGGGCAAGAAGCAGTACCTGGTGCCTTATCTCATGTCCTCTCACCCCGGCTCTACGCTGCAAGCTGCCGTGGAGCTGGCGGAATTCGTACGGGATATGGGCTACAACCCTGAGCAGGTGCAGGATTTCTATCCCACCCCTGGGACCCTTTCCACGGCCATGTACTACACGGGCATCCATCCGCTCACAGGCCAGGGCGTCTACGTTCCCACCTCTCCCCATGAGAAGGCCCTCCAGCGCGCCCTCATCCAATACCGCAACCCCAAGAACGCGAAGCTCGTCCGCGAGGCTCTCAGGCGGTCCGGCAGGGAAGACCTCATCGGCCGTGGTCCGAAATGCCTGGTCAAGAAGGCCTGAATCTGTGGTAAACTTCTCGCTTGCGTCTGTGTACCTATGGGCACACCCGGACGCGTGGTAAGACGGAGTCGCAGGTAGGAGCCTCCATTCTGCTTGTCTAGGCCATCGTCTTCACCATTGGTATGTAGGAAGGCCTTTGGAGTGCGGAGAGGCGCGCCATCAAAGGTCGAAGCTCAAGAAAGGCACTATCGGCATGGGAGTCAAGCAGTACAAGCCGACAAGCCCCGGACGGCGCTTCCAGACGGTTTCTGACTTCGAGGAGATCACCACCTCGACGCCTGAGAAATCGCTTCTGGCCAAGAAGCCGAACAAGGCTGGTCGCAACAACAACGGGCGCATCACCACGCGCCACAAGGGTGGCGGCGTCAAGCGTCGTTACCGCATCATCGATTTCAAGCGCAACAAGGATGGCGTGCCCGCTAAGGTGGCCACCATCGAATATGACCCGAATCGCTCTGCGCGCATCGCGCTGCTCCACTATGTTGATGGTGAGAAGCGCTACATCATCCATCCCAAGGGCCTCAAGGTGGGGGATACGGTGATGAGCGGCCCTGAGGCTGATATCAAGCCGGGCAATGCGCTGCCGCTGGAGAACATCCCCGTGGGCACCTTGGTGCACTGCGTTGAGCTCCAGCCGGGCAAGGGTGCTTCCATGGCTCGTTCTGCTGGCACCTCCATCCAGCTCATGGGCAAGGAGGGCAAGTACGCCATCCTCCGCATGCCCTCCTCTGAGATGCGCCGCGTCCTGCTCACGTGTCGTGCCACGGTAGGTGAAGTGGGCAATGCGGAACACGCCAACATCAAGATCGGCAAGGCCGGCCGTAACCGCTGGAAGGGCATCCGTCCTACTGTTCGCGGCACGGTCATGAACCCGGTTGACCATCCCCACGGCGGTGGTGAGGGCAAGAACAAGACCTCTGGTCGTCACCCGGTCACTCCTTGGGGCGTTCCCACCAAGGGTCACCGCACCCGCAACAAGAAGAAGGCTTCCAGCCGCCTGATCATCCGTCGTCGCCGGAAGTAACCGAGTTTAGGAGAGAAATGAGCAGAAGTCTGAAGAAAGGCCCATTCATTGAGCCGCGCCTTCTCGGTCGGATCCAGAAGATGAACGAGGCAGGCGAAAAGGAAGTCATCAAGACCTGGTCCAGGGCCTCTACCATCTTCCCTGAGATGGTCGGTCACACCATCGCCGTCTATGACGGTCGCAAGCATGTCCCGGTCTACATCACCGAATCCATGGTCGGCCACAAGCTGGGGGAGTTCTCGCCTACGCGCACCTTCCGCGGCCATTCGGCTGACAAGGGCAAGAAATAAGGAGGGGAGAAGATGGAAGTCAAGTCACAGGCGAAGTATGTGCGTGTCTCTCCCCGCAAGGCCCGCGTGGTGGTAGACCTGGTCCGCGGCAAGTCCGTGGAGCAGGCTCGGGAGATCCTCGCATTCACCAATCGTGGCATCGCAGAGACAGTTGAGAAGGTCCTCAATTCCGCAGTGGCCAACGCTGAGCACAACAACCAGCTCAACGCGTCCACGCTGGTCGTGAAGAAGGCCTATGTGGACGAAGGTCCCACCCTGAAGCGCATCCGTCCGCGCGCCAAGGGCTCTGCCAGCCGCATCAACAAGCGCACGAGCCATATCACCATCATCGTTGCTCCAAGAGAGGAGGCCTAGCATGGGTCAGAAGGTAAGCCCCACAGGCTTCCGCCTGGGGATCACAGAGGATTGGCGCAGCCGCTGGTACGCTGACAAGAACTACGCGGAAACGTTGGAGAATGACCTTGCCATCCGCAAGTTCCTGGACAAGCGCCTGAAGCGCGCCGCTGTCTCCCAGATCGAGATAGAGCGCGCCGGGGATAAGATCAAGGTGATCATCACCACGGCTCGCCCTGGCGTGGTCATCGGCAAGAAGGGCTCTGAGATCGATGCCCTTCGCAAGGATCTGGAGAAGATCGCCAACGGCACCGTGTCCGTGGAAGTGGTAGAGGTCAAGCGCCCTGAACTGGACGCAACCCTCGTCGCTCAATCCGTGGCTGAGCAGCTGGAGGGCCGCGTTGCCTTCCGTCGCGCCATGCGCAAGGCAGTCCAGTCCGCCATGAAGTCCGGCGCCAAGGGCATCCGCATCCAGTGCTCCGGTCGTCTGGGCGGCGCTGAGATGAGCCGCCGCGAGTGGTACCGCGAAGGTCGCGTGCCACTGCAGACGCTGCGCGCCAAGATAGATTACGGCTTCGCCACCGCCAACACCCAGATGGGCGCCATCGGCGTGCAGGTCTGGGTCTACCACGGCGAGGTCATGCCGAACCAGAAGATGAACAACCCGGCGCTCGAAGGGCCCTCTCGGCCGCCGCGCCGCCGCAATGACAGGGGGCGTAACTAATGCTGATGCCCAAACGCGTTAAGCACCGCAAGGTCCAGCGCGGCTCCATGAAGGGGAAGGCCAAGGGAGGCACGCGCCTCAACCATGGCTCCTACGGCCTGCAGGCTCAGGAAGCCCACTGGATCACCAACCGTCAGATCGAAGCTGCCCGTATCGCCATGACCAGGCATATGAAGCGTGGTGGCAAGGTCTGGATCACCATCTTCCCGGACAAGCCCATCACCTCCAAGCCCGCTGAGACGCGCATGGGCTCGGGCAAGGGCAATCCGGAGGGCTGGGTGGCTGTAGTGAAGCCTGGCCGCATCATGTTCGAGATCGACGGCGTTGACGACGAGACAGCGCGCGAGGCGCTGAGGCTTGCCACCAACAAGCTGCCCATCAAATGCAAGATCGTCACGCGTGAGACGGAAGGGCAGGAATAGATGAAAGCATCAGAGATCCACGAGCTTTCCCAAGAGGATCTTGCGGGCAAGCTCAAAGACGCGCGAGCGGAGCTGTTCAATCTGCGCTTTCAGATGGCAACCAGCCAGCTTGATAACACTGCGCGCGTCAAGCAGGTCAAGAAGGACATCGCACGCATCCTCACTGAGATGCGGGCTCGAGAGCTGAGCGCGTAGGAGGGGATAGCAGATGGAACAGACAAGGAACCTTCGCAAGGTGCGTCAGGGCGTTGTGGTCAGTGACGCCAATGACAAGACCATCGTGGTGTCGGTGGAGGAGCGCAAGCCCCATCCCATCTACGGCAAGATGATCACGTCCACCAAGAAGTACCACGCCCACGATGAGGAGAACACCGCTGGGGTGGGTGACACCGTGCAGATCATGGAGACGCGTCCGCTTTCCAAGATGAAGCGCTGGCGCCTCTACAAGATAGTGGAGAAGGCGAAATAGCGCGCTTGCGCTTTTGCCTTGGAAGGTAAGGACGAATAGCAATGATCCAAATGCAATCCATGCTCACGGTCGCCGATAACTCCGGCGCTCGCAAGGTGCAGTGCATCAAGGTCCTGGGCGGCTCTAAGCGCCGCTATGCAGGCCTGGGGGATGTCATCATCTGCAGCGTCAAGGAGGCCATGCCCAATGGCGCCGTGAAGAAGGGCGAGGTGGTCCGCTGCGTCGTCGTTCGCGTGAAGAAGGAAGTCCGCCGCGACGATGGCAGCTACATCAAGTTCGACCAGAACGCTTGCGTGCTGATCAATACCGACGGCACTCCCCGCGGTACGCGCATCTTCGGGCCTGTGGCCCGTGAGCTGCGCGACAAGCGCTACATGAAGATCGTGTCTTTGGCACCTGAGACGCTTTAGGAGGTGTCAAGAGCAATGGCTACGAAGACCCAGACCAAGCACACTGCCCTGAAGGTCCGCAAAGGTGATACCGTCAAGGTGATCGCTGGCAAGGATCGCGGCAAGGAGGGCAAGATCCTCCGCGCTATCCCTGAGACCAACCGCGTGGTGGTGGAGAAGGTCAACATCATGAAGAAGGCGATGCGTCCTACCCAGGCCAATCCCCAGGGTGGCATCTCTTCCATGGAAGCACCGCTCCATGCCTCTAACGTGATGCTCGTTTGCCCCGCTTGCAAGAAGCCGACTCGCATCGGCCACCGCATCGAGGATGGCAAGAAGCATCGTGTTTGCAAGAAGTGCGGTAAGGATATCGATTAAGCAGCAACATTTGGCCCTCAGGATGCTGAGGGACCTAGGGTCGGAAATCCTGGGTTCAAACCAACAGAAAGGTTGATGAGAGATGGCAGATATGCCTCGACTCAAAGAGAAGTACACCAAGGAGATCGCTTCACAGCTGAAGGCGGATCTTGGGATTCAGAACGTCATGGATGTTCCGAAGCTCTCCAAGGTGGTCGTGAACATGGGCGTCGGCGCTGCGGCGGGCGACGCGAAGCTTCTGGATGCAGCCATGAACGACATGCGCGTCATCACCGGCCAGCAGCCCATGGTGACCCGGGCCAAGAAGTCCATCGCAGGGTTCCATATCCGCGAGGGGCAGGCCATCGGGTGCAAGGTCACCCTGCGCGGTGACCGCATGTGGGAATTCGTGGATCGCCTGCTGGCTACCGCCATCCCCCGTGTCCGTGACTTCCGTGGCCTGTCCACGAAGAGCTTCGACGGCCGCGGCAACTATTCCATGGGCGTGACCGAGCAGCTGATCTTCCCCGAGGTGGATTACGACAAGATCGACCGTACCCGCGGTATGGACATCACCGTGGTCACCACCGCGAAGGAAGATGAGCACGCGCTGGCGCTCCTGCGCGCCCTCGGGTTCCCGTTCAAGAGCGAATAGCCGGACAGCTTATATCAGGAAAGAAGGAACAGCATGGCAAAGAAATCCATGATCGCTAAGGCGAAGAGGGAGCCGAAGTACTCCACCCGCCAGCACAACCGCTGCAGCCGGTGTGGCCGCCCTCGCGCTTATTACCGCAAGTTCGGCATCTGCCGGATCTGCCTGCGTGAGCTGGCGAACAAGGGCCAGCTGCCAGGCGTCACGAAATCCTCCTGGTAGGATCTCATCATCTTGGTTCCTGCATGCCAGGCGAGGGCGCTACGGGTGCTCAGGTTCGAACCGGCATGTATGACAGGCAAGCGAGTTTAAGGAGAAGCTCAACATGACAATGACCGATCCTATTGCAGATATGCTTACGCGGCTGCGTAATGCTCAGACTGCAGGTCATGAGACGGTGTCGATGCCCACGAGCAAGAAGCTGGTGGAGATCGCCCGCATCATGGACAAGGAAGGCTACATCCAAGGCTATGAGGTGATCGATGGGTCGCCTCGCGGCACGCTGGAGCTCACGCTCAAGTATGGGCCGAAGAAAGAGAAGATCATCAAGGGCATCAAGCGCATCTCCAAGCCCGGTCTTCGCATCTATGCGGGCAAAGAAGACCTGCCCCGCGTTCTCGGCGGTCTGGGGACTGCCATCATATCCACCTCGAGCGGCGTCATGACAGACCGCGATGCGCGCAAGGCGGGCATCGGCGGCGAGGTCATCGCCTACATCTGGTAGAAGGGAGAGATAAGCATGAGCCGTATCGGCAAGATGCCCGTGGTCGTCCCTTCTGGGGTGGAAGTGAAGATCGATGGCACCACCGTCACCGTCAAGGGCAAGAAGGGTGAGCTGACGCGCACCTTCCAGCCCACTATGATCATCAAGCAGGAGGGCGAAGAGCTCCTCATCACCCCTGCTGACGAAGAGCGTCAGACCAACGCCTACTGGGGGCTTACGCGCTCTCTGCTGCACAACATGGTAGAGGGTGTCTCTGAGGGCTTCTCTAAGAAGCTGGAACTGGTGGGTGTCGGCTATCGTGCCACCCTCAAGGGCCGCGATCTGGAGATGCAGCTTGGCTTCTCCCACCCGGTCCTGGTGAAGGCACCCGAAGGCATCACCTTCGAAGTGCCCTCTCAGAATGAGATCATCGTCTCTGGTGCCTCAAAAGAGCAGGTGGGCCAAGTGGCCGCTGACATCCGCAAGTGGCGCAAGCCGGAGCCTTACAAGGGCAAGGGCATCCGCTACGAGGGTGAGTACGTACGTCGCAAGGCTGGCAAGGCTGGCAAGGAATAAGCCTCGTCCGCTGGCAATTTCGAAAGGGAATCGAACATGCAGAAATCTGTTCTCAAGCGCCAGAAGGGACTTGCCCGCCGTCATCGTCGCGTTCGTGGCAAGGTCACTGGCACAGCAGCGCGTCCGCGCCTTTGCGTGACCCGCTCCAACAACAACATCTATGCCCAGGTCATCGACGACGTGGCCCACAAGACCATCGTCGGTGCGTCCACCCTGGGCGCTGCCTTCAAGGAGAGCGGCCTCAAGCCGAGCAACGTGGAAGGTGCAGCCAAGCTGGGGAATATCATCGGAGCCATGGCTATGGAAGCCGGTATCACCGAGGTCGTCTTCGACCGCGGCGGCAATCTTTACCATGGACGTGTGAAGGCCGTGGCAGACGGCGCCCGCGAAGCGGGACTCAAGTTCTAGAAGGGATCATAAGCACATGGCTCGTAAACAACAGGAAAAAGCAGTACCGGAGCTCGAAGAGCGCGTCGTTGCCATCAACCGCGTCTCCAAGACCGTCAAGGGCGGCCGTCGCATGCAGTTGACCGCGCTGGTGGTCGTGGGTGATGGCAAGGGCAAGGTGGGCGTGGGCCTGGGCAAGTCCCAGGAAGTCCCCAATGCCATCAAGAAGGGCACCGAAGACGCCAAGAAGAATATGTTCACGGTCCCGGTCACTGACGAAGGCTCCGTGCCCCATGAGATCATCGGCGAATTCGGCGCAGGCCGCGTCCTCATCAAGCCGGCCGTTCCCGGTACCGGCGTCATGGCTGGCGGCCCGGTCCGTGCCATCATGGAGCTGGCAGGCGTCAAGAACGTCATCACCAAGTCTCTGGGCACCAGCAACGCCATGAACATCGTGAAGGCAGCTGCTGAGGGCTTGAAGGCCATGGAGAGCCCCGAGCAGGTTGCCGCTCGTCGCGGCGTCACCGTTGACGAGATGTTCGGCCGGAAGGAGAAGTAGAAGATGGCTGAGAAGAAGCTGCGCGTCACCCAGGTCAAGAGCCAGATCCGCAGGCCCGCTGACCAGGACAAGACGCTTCGCGCGATGGGCCTGGGCCGCATCGGCAAGACCAAAGAGCTGACCGACAACGAGAGCGTCCGTGGGATGATCTTTAAGGTAAAACATTTAGTTGAAGTAGAAGAGCTCTAGAGCATCCATATCTAGCATAAGCGAGTCCTGGTGATCCAGGGCGAAAGGAAGGTAAGACTGATGGAGATCAAAGATCTGAAGCCAGCGGCAGGTTCCACCAAGCCGCGCAAGCGCGTAGGCCGTGGCCCTGCATCCGGCACCGGTAAGACCGCAGGTCGCGGTCTGAATGGCCAGAAGTCTCGCTCCGGCGGTGGCAAGGGTGCAGGCTTCGAGGGCGGCCAGACGCCCTTGGCTCGCAGGCTCCCGAAGCTGCCGGGTTTCCGCAACCCCAACCGCGTGGAATACAAGGCCGTGAACGTTTCCCGCCTGGACGCGAAGTTCGAGTCAGGGGATGTGGTAGATGGCGAGAGCCTCAAGGCCAAGGGCATCATCAAGAAGATGGATGAGCCTGTGAAGATCCTGGGCGATGGTGAGATCACGAAGGCGCTCACCGTCAAAGTGGAGAAGATCTCCGCCTCTGCGAGGCAGAAGATCGAGGCAGCCGGAGGAAAGGTCGAAGAGCCTTGCTAAGCTCATTAGTCGATGCGTTCAAGATCCCAGAGCTGAGGAAGAAGCTCCTCTTCACGCTGGCCATCTTGGCGCTGTACAGGTTCGGTGCCTACGTTCCCGTACCTGGCATCCCGTTCCATGAGTTCGCCACCGCCTATGAATCCTCGGGCGTGGCCATGAGCATGTTGGACCTGTTCACAGGCGGCGCGCTCTCGAACTTCTCGGTGTTCTCGTTGGGTATCATGCCCTACATCACTGCCTCCATCATCATGCAGCTGATGCAGGGCGTCATCCCTGCGGTGGGCCGGTGGGCCAAAGAGGGTGATTCGGGCAGGAAGAAGATCACCCAGGTCACGCGTTATCTGACGCTAGGCCTTGGCCTCATCAACGCCATCGGGTATCTGCTGTTGTTCCAGTCTCCCACCTATGGGGTGCAGTTCCCTGATAGCGAGGTACCGAACTGGGTGACCAGCATCGTGATCGTGTTCACGTTGGTGGCGGGCACTGCGTTCATCATGTGGATGGGCGAGCTCATCACCCAACGTGGTGTGGGCAACGGCATGTCATTGATCATCTTCTTGAGCATCATGTCCGGCGTGCCTTCAGCCATCTTCTCATCCATCAACCTCACGGCTGACTTAGGCATGGGCATTGCCGTCACCATCCTCATCCTGGCGGTGGTGATAGCATGCATCCCGCTCATCATCTTCGTGGAGCGGGCCCAGCGCCGCATCCCGGTGAACTATGCGAAGCGGGTCCAAGGCCGCAAGATGATGGGTGGCCAGAACACCTACATCCCGTTGAAGGTCAATGCTGCGGGCGTCATCCCCATCATCTTCGCCAGCTGCATCCTGTACCTGCCGGCCCAGCTGGCAGCCATCTTCAACGTGGATTGGCTGACCGCTTTCGCTGATGCTTGCACTACCGGTTGGGTGAACTGGTTGCTGACGCTCTTGCTCATCGTCTTCTTCGCCTATTTCTACACCTCCATGGTGTTCAATCCCGAGGAGACGGCTGATAACATCCGGAAGCAGGGCGGCTTCATCCCGGGGGTGAGGCCCGGTTCGGCCACGGTGCAGTACATCAAGAACACCCTGCGGCGCATCACGTTGCCCGGTGGGTTGTTCATCGCGGTGATCGCTGTGGTCCCCACCATCATCTTCTTCTTCACGAACAACCAGTTGATCCAATCGTTCGGGGGCACCTCCATCCTCATCATGATCGGCGTTGCGCTGGATACCATGAGCAAGGTGGAAAGCCAGCTGAAGATGTACAACTACGATGGCTTCTTCAAGTAAGAGCCTCTAGGTAAGGAAGACTCATGAATATCGTATTGTTAGGTGCACCGGGGGCAGGCAAGGGCACTCAGGCTGCCAAGCTGGTGGAAGATGAGGGGCTCTGCCACATCTCAACGGGGGATATCCTCCGCCAGGCCGTGAAGGACCAGACAGAGCTGGGGCTCAAGGCCAAGGCGTTCATGGATGCCGGTGATCTGGTGCCCGATGAGCTCATTATAGATCTCATGAAAGAGCGCTTCCAGCAGCCGGATACGGCCAAGGGCGTCATCTTGGATGGCTTCCCGCGCACCACCACTCAGGCTGTGGCGCTGGATGCCATGCTGCAGGACCTGGGTCGTCCGCTGGATGCAGCTCTGCTGATAGACGTTGACCCTGAGGTCATCGTGGCGCGCCTGAGCTCTCGGCGCATGTGCCGGGAGTGTGGGCATATCGGCACCGCCTCTGACGCTGTGTGCCCTGCCTGTGGCGGTGAGATGTACCAGCGCGATGATGACAACGAGGCCACGGTGCGCAACCGTCTGGATGTCTATGAGAAGTCCACCAGCCCGCTGATAGACTACTACCGCGGCTGTGACCTTCTGATCACCATAGATGGTGACCGTGACCCTGATGTGGTCTACGCTGATGTGAAGGGCGCCCTGGGTCTGTAGACCGGCCCCTACGCCCTCTGAAGCCCGCACCTGCCTAGCTGGTGCGGGCTTTTTATCTATAATCAGCCTATGCCTACGTTACTGGATAACATCGCATACCATCTGAGGCGCTTCTACAAGCTGAACGAAGCTGCCATCAGGCATATCTTGAAGTGCATCGGCGTGGTGCTGGCCCTGGCGCTCTTCCTGGAGACCGTGGTGTTCAACATCAACTTCTACACCACGGCAGGCCTTGATACCATCAACCTGAAGAACAAGATAGACCTCCATGAGGGCAAGGATGATGTCTTCCGCTTCGCCTCCATGGACCATGAGGTGGAGTTCACGGATCTGAACACCCATATCAGCAATATCAAGGTGGATTTCAGCCATGACCAACCGGCTCAGCTGCTCACCTTGAAGATCCAGTTCACCGATGATGCCCACTCCACCTACTTCGACAGCACCGAATACACCGAAGGCGTGCCTCTGGTAGAGGTATCCACCATGTCAGACCAGAGCAAGTTCATCAACCTGAACACCACAGGCGCGGTGCGCAATCTGAAGATAGAGCTAGTGGGGGATGATATCCAGTATCCGGTGCGCCTGAACACCATCTACCTGAATGCTCATCATCCCTTCCACTTCAATGGGGTGCGCTTCTTCGCAACCCTAGGCGTGCTGTCGCTCATCTGCCTGTTCAGGCCCTCTTCGTTCATCTATCGGATGCGCATGCGTGAGAATCCCGTCCGGTCCCGCATCGGCGTGGTGGCTGCCGTGGTCATCGAATGCGCGCTGTGTGCCATCTTCCTCTTCTACGGGTCGAACATGGTAGGGGTGGCCACCAGTTCCTATAACTATGGCGAATGGGACGGAACGTCATTGGTGAATAGCTTCGAGGTGGGAGGCGGCAACGCCCAACAATACGCGGAGCTGGCGAAGTCCATGGCCCAGGGCAAGCTGTATCTGGAAGAGGAGCCGCCGGAGTGGCTCAAGGCCATGGACAACCCCTATGACAAGGGCCTGCGGGATGAGGCTCAGAAAGAGACAGGGGAGGGGTACCTCTTCGATGTGGCCTACTATGATGGCCACTACTACGTGTATTTCGGCGTGGTGCCGGTCTTGCTCTTCTACTTGCCCTTCTATCTGCTGACGGGTTCTCCGTTCCCCACGGCCCTTGGTGTGCTCATCGCCTGCCTCCTCTTCATCTGCGGGGCATCAGCCCTTCTAGACCGGTTCGCTCGCCACCATTTCGCCAGGGTGAGCTTGGGGATCTATCTGGTGGTGCAGATCGCCTTCGTGTCTGGCTGCGGGATGCTCTATCTGCTGAAGTTCCCTACCTTCTATTCGCTGCCCATAGCCTGTGGCCTCATGTTCAGCGTCTGGGGCTTGTACTTCTGGATGTGCGGCAGGGAATCTTCGAAGCGGCGCCTCTTCTTCGCCCTTGGATCGCTCTGCATGGCGCTGGTGGCCGGATGTCGCCCTCAGCTCCTGTTGCTCTCCCTCTTGGCATTCCCGCTCTTCTGGCGTCCTTATATCAGCCAGCGGCGCATCCTCACCCGGGAGGGGCTCACGGAATTCCTCTGCTTGATCGGGCCTTACCTGGTGGTGGCAGCGGGCATCATGCTGTACAACCAAGCACGGTTCGGGAGCCTCACTGATTTCGGGGCGAATTACAATCTGACCGTCAATGACATGACCCAGCGGGGATGGGTGATAGGACGCATTGCTCCGGCGCTCTTCGCCTACTTCTTCCAGCCGCCGGACATGGTGGGAGCCTTCCCGTATCTGCAGCCTGCCGGATTCGCCACCACCTACATGGGGCAGACCATCAAAGAGGTCACCTTCGGAGGGATTTTCTGTTGCTACCCGGTGCTCTGGGTGCTCTGCTTCCTGCGGCCGCTGGTGGCCCTTCGGAACTCCCAGCGCTCAACGCGGACCATCACGGGCGTCATCTTGGTGCTGCTCTTCTCGGGGGCGGCCATCGCGGTGGTGGATGCGGAGATGGCGGGCATCCTGCAGCGCTACTATGCTGATTTCAGCTTCATGTTCCTGGCGGCGGTGGTGCTCCTGGTGTTCATCGCGAACGAGAACATCGATGACCTTCCCGTGGCTCGCAAGAGTCCAGAGCGTTCGGGTCTGGCGCGCAGGCGCGCAGAGGCCCTGAGAGCCCCTGCCATCCGCCCTCTTCTCACGAAGACGTTGCTGGTGCTGGTGGCCCTAGGGGTAGGGTATAGCCTGCTGCTCTGCCTGACGCCTGAGACGGGTTGGTATTCTGATATCTACCCGTGGGCCTACCATGACCTGGTGGAGGCTATCCAGTTCTGGACCTAGGGCCTTCTAGGTGCTCTTCATGGCGTAGAATGGGCCTAACGGTAAAGCGCCTATGAGAGAGGACAGCGGATGGAATTCATCATCTCGGAGACCTACGAGGAAATGAGCAGGGAAGCGGCCGATGTGGTAGAGGCCGTCATGGATGAGATCCCCTCCTGCGTATTGGGGCTGGCCACCGGATCCACTCCCATCGGCATGTATGCGTGCTTGGTGAAGGATGTCGAAGCGGGCAAGCTGTCCTTCGCTGATGTGACCACCTTCAATCTTGATGAATACGTGGGGCTTCCTGGCACCCATGATCAGAGCTACCGCTACTTCATGGATGAGAACCTCTTTGATGCCGTGGATATAGACAAGGCTCGCACGAACCTGCCGGATGGTTGCGCCGCAGACCTTGAGGCCATGTGCGCTGCCTATGAAGAGGCCATCGAAGCGGCCGGGGGGATAGACATCCAAGTGCTCGGTTTGGGCCATAACGGGCATATCGGCTTCAATGAGCCCGCTGATGACTTCCCGGTCTGCACCCATCCGGTGGATCTCACGGAGAGCACCATCAACGCGAACAGCCGCCTGTTCAACAGTGCTGATGAGGTTCCTCGCCAGGCGGTCACCATGGGCATAGGGACCATCATGAAGGCCCGTAAGGTCATCGTGGTGGCTAATGGGGCCGGGAAGGCTGATATCGTGAAGCGGGCCTTCACCGGGCCTGTGGTGCCCCAGGTACCCGCTTCTGTGCTGCAATTGCACCCTGACGTGACCGTGGTGCTTGATGCCGAAGCAGCCAGCAAGCTGGATATCGCATAGCATTCCATCAGGTTTCTGGTTGAATCCGTAGTGCGCTGATGCCGAAGGCGAAGCGCACTCTTTTCAGGAAACGCGCTTCGGGGATGGGCTTGCGCCCCCTCCATCAGCGCGGCTACGGTCCACCTGTTATCCTATAAGAAAGGCCCCCTTTCGGGGGCCTTTCTGATGCTAATCCCAGTCGAAGTTGATCAGGGAATCCTTGGGGACCATGCCCTCTTGCCTGAGCACAGCCACGATGGATCTCACGTCCTCACCCGTCAGGGCTTGCACTGGCTCGCGCATCTGATTGGTGTTGAAGATGCCCATCTGCCAGAGGGCCGTCTTGAAGGCCCCTACACCTGCCCCGAAGCCCACCGTGGCAGTGACCTTGCGGGTCATCATCATGAGGCGTGCTAAGTGGTCTTGGATCTTGGAGACACGTTCCCAGTCTCCTGCCTTCGCTGCATTCCATTGCTCAACATAGGCATGGGGGTCTATGTTGGCCAGTCCGGGGACAGAGCCATCAGCCCCGCCCAGGAGCGCCCCGTCTACCACTACCTCATGGCCAGAGAGCAGCTGCAACGGATGACCTGCGTCTTCGTTCTCAAGCAGGAGCCAGCGGAAGGCCACATCGTCTCCGGAGGAATCCTTCACCCCTTGGATGACGCCATCGCGCCCTAGCTTGATGAGCATCTCCGGATCAAGCTTCGTGTGGACGCTGACCGGCAGGTCATAGGCGAACAGGGGCAGGTCAGTATGCTCACGGATCTGACGGAAGTGCCGCTCGTTCTCATGGGGGCCGCCCAGGGCATAGAAGGGGGCGGTGGCCACCAGCGCGTCTATGGGGAGCTTCGAGATGCGCTTCGCCTGAGCGATCACGCGCATGGTCTCCATGTCGATGATGCCCACGAGCACGGGCACACGCCCATCCACCACTTCCAAGGCGAATTCCAAGACCTCGAGACGTTGCTCATCGGTGAGGAATACCACTTCGCCGCTTGAACCTAAGAAGAACAACCCTGTGACGCCAGCATCGATCATCCGGTCGATGCTGGTCTTGAAGGCTTCCTTATCCAAGGTCCTATCACCCTTCAGCGGGATGATGACCGGAGGGATCACCCCGCTGAATCGCTTCAGATCGTCGTCGCACATGGGCATGGGCGCATCTCCTATTCGCCGAGGTCTGGATGGAGCAACGAAGGCGCTGCTCCCAGCAAGAGCCGGGTGTAATCATCTTTGGGATTGTTGAAGACCTCAGCAGCCGTGCCCTCTTCCACCGCTTGACCAGCGTTCATGACGATGATTCGATCAGAGATGTAGCGCACGGTCTGGATGTCATGGCTGATGAACACCATGGCCAGGTTGAGCTCTTTCTTGAGATCCATCAAGAGGTTCAGGATCTGCGCGCGCACTGACACATCCAACGCGCTGGTAGGTTCGTCAGCGATGATGGCATCGGGCTTCAAGGACAGCGCACGGGCGATGGCTACGCGCTGGCGTTGACCACCGGACAGTTGGCTTGGGAGCGCCTCCAGGGCGGATTCCGGAAGGCCTACCATCCCGATGAGCTCATGGACGCGCTTCTCGCGTTCCTCAGGGGTGCCCACCTTATGGACGATCATCGGATCCATGAGCTGGTCATGGACGGTCATACGGGCGTTCAAGGCCGTGGCTGGGTCTTGGAAGACCACGGATATCACGCGGCCGATGACGCGTCGATCAGCTGCGGTGCGATGGGTGACATCCTTGCCCTTGAAGTACACCTTGCCGGAAGTGGGGGACTGCAGCCCGCACATCACGTTGGCGGTGGTGGACTTTCCGCAGCCGGATTCTCCCACGATGCCGATGGTCTCACCGGGCCACAGGCGCAAGGTGAGACCCCGGACCGCATGGACCAGGTTCGGATGCAGGATGGAACCGGTGCGGGTCTTGAAGGTGACCTTGATATCATCTAGGAAGATGATAGGGGTCTCACCCTCATGTTCTTTGAGGGTTGCCTCCTCTGCCGCTGTGACCCTTGAGCGCTCTTCGGCTTCCTTGGCAGGGTCAGGGGCGGCCCCCTCTACCTCTTCATGGAGCTTCTCTTCCATTTCGGGGCTCATGGAACCCATGGATCCCATGACCTCTTCTGCTTGGGTAGTCAATGTTCTTGTCATGATAGCTTGTCCGTCCACTCGATGGGGCCGCCCGGTGCATAGGGCTCTATGCCAAGGCGCTCGAGCTCATCATCTGGGAGCTCAGCATAGTAATGATCAGAGCCTTCAAGCTGCTTGAGCACGGGCTTGACCGGGGATACCTTGTCCGGATGGCTTGACCGAGGCGTGAAGCGGTCTCCCTCGGGGAAATCCTTCGGGGAGGGGACAGAACCGGGTACTTGATGGAGCCTGTCGCCGCCCGCTTCGATGGAGAGCACTGAACCCAGAAGGCCGCGGGTGTACTCATGGATGGTGTTGGTGAGGATCTCCGTCACGGGGCCTTGCTCCACTACCTGGCCTGCGTACATGACGGTGATGGAGTTCGCCACCTCGGCCACCAGAGCCAGGTCATGGCTCACGAAGACCATGGCGAAGCCCAGCTCATGCTGGAGCTTGTTCAGGAGGTCAACCACCTGCTTCTGGACGGTCACGTCAAGAGCGGTGGTGGGCTCATCGGCGATGATGACCTTCGGGTCACGGGTGAGCGCCATGGCGATGAGCACGCGCTGGCGCTGGCCACCGGAGAGCTCATGGGGGTAGGAATCCAGGGTGCGCTTCGGATCCAATCCCACCAATTCCAGCAGCTCCTCGGCGCTGCGGGTGCCGCCCCGCTTGGTCAGCTGCTTCATCTGGGCCTTGATGAGCATGGAGGGGTTCAAGGATGAGAGGGCGTCCTGGTAGATCATGGCTATCTCGCGGCCACGCAGCTGGTTCATCTCACGTTCAGAGAGGTCTAGCAGGTTCTTGCCGTCATAGAGGATCTCACCAGAGATCTGAGCCTTGCGATCCAACAGCCCCATGATGGCCAAGGAAGTGATGGATTTGCCGCAGCCGGATTCGCCCACCAGGCCCATGGTCTGATGGGGACGCACGACGAAGTTCAAGTGATCCACCACGTTCACGTCGCCGTGGCGGGGGAACTTGATGCAGAGGTCCTTGACCTCCAAGATGGGCTTCACAGATGTGTCCGTGGTGAAGCGGTCTTTGCGCTTGGCCTCTATCTCACGCAGGGCTGCCAGGCGCTTCTCCAGCATCTCAGCCTGAGCGGCGTAGGCCAGCTTCGGGTCAGCCACCATGCGGTCAGCTTCGCGATTGCCCGCCAGCTTGTCATCGCCTGTGGCAACCGGCGCTTTCGCCGGAGCTGCCATGGCATCGGTGATGCCCTCGGAGAAGATGTTCAAGCAGAGCACCGTGATCATGATGGCCAGGCCCGGGAAGAGCGCTTGCCACCAGCGGCCTGCCAATACGCCGTCGCGGGCATCAGCCAGGATGTTGCCCCAAGTGGGGGTTGGCTCGGGGATGCCAGCGGAGATGAACGACAGGGACGCTTCAAAGACGATGGCATCGGCCACCAGCACGATGGTGAACACGAGCACGGGGGCGATGCAGTTGCGGATGACGTGCTTCACCAAGATCCAATTGGCCCGTGCGCCGGACACGATGACCGCGCGGACATAGTCTTGGTTGTATTCGCTCATCACATTCGCACGCACGATGCGGGCGATCTGGGGTATGTACAGAAAGCCGATGGCGAAGATGAGCGAGGGCACGGAATTGCCGAACACGATGACGAAGGTGGCGGCCAGAGCGATGCCCGGGAAGGACATGATGATGTCCAGGATGCGCATGATGAGGTTGGAGAGCCACGAGCGCACGATGGCAGCCAAGGATCCGATGATGGAGCCGAAGACCAGCGCGAAGGCGGTGGCTCCCAGGCCGATGACCAAGGAGTACCGAGCGCCGTACATCATGCGTGACAACACGTCACGGCCTTTGTCGTCGGTGCCGAAGGGGAACGTGCCATCCGGGGCTTGGCGGGCCGTGAAGATCTCGTAGGGGTTGTGGGGCGCCAAGAAGTTGGCGAAGACGGCAACCAGCACGATGAGCACCAGGATGACCAGGGATATGCGGGCGCCGATGGTCATGGACTTCCACCTGCGGAAGCGCACGCGGCCCTCTAGCTTCTCGGTGGTCTTCTCGCGCAGCTTCGGATCAGTCAGACCGGGTTTCTTGGGAGTTGCGCCACCGCCACCGCTAGCCCCCTGGGCTAGCATCTCGTCACGGTTGGCGTCGTCTACATGGGTTGTCATGAGATTATCGTTTCCTGTCATGGCTACACGCTCCTGATCCGCGGGTCAATGAGGATGTAGAGCATGTCGACGATGATGTTGATGATGATGAAGGCCACGGCTACGGTGAGCACGACCCCTTGCACTAGATAGATGTAATTGGATTGGATGCCGGATACGATGGCCATGCCCATGCCGGGTAGGTTGAAGATGACCTCGATGATGACCGCACCGCCGATGAGGTAGCCGATGCGCAGGCCCAATACGGTGACGGGGGTGATGAGCGCGTTGCGCAGCACATTGCGGGCCACCACGACGCTCTTGGGGATGCCTGCACCCAAAGCAGTGCGGACATAGTCCTTATCCAATTCCTCCACCATGGAGGTGCGCACCACGCGGGTGAGCTGACCGGCTACGGGTACGCCCAGGGATATGGCAGGCAAGAGCATGCGCATGAACCAACCGCCCGGGTCCACCGTGAAGTCAGGCAGCTTGCCTGAAGCGGGGAGCACGCCCTGGAAGGCCAGGATCAAGAGCACTGCCAACCAGAAGGAGGGCGTTGCGATGCAAGCGATGGAGAAGATGCGGATGATCTGATCTGGCCACCGATCCCTATAGAGAGCAGAGATGACGCCCAGGATGACAGCCACCACCACACCGAAGATGAGCCCCAGGAAGGTCAGCTGGAGGGTGATGGGGAGCGCCTCCATGACACGGGCGGTCACGCTGGCCCGAGAAGCGCCATAGGTGCCCAGATCCCCCTGGAACATGCCCAGCATGAAGTTTCCATACTGGACGATGATGGGATCGTTCAGGCCGTTCTCTTCTCTGTAGGCCTGGGCTTGGGCTTCTGTGGCGTTCTCACCCAAGACCGAATAAGCTGGGTCAATGGGGGAGAGCGACATGATGAAGAATACGAGAATGGTGACGCCTAGGATCATGACCGGTAGCCACAGGATGCGGTTGCCGATGAGCCTCAACAGGTTATTCACATTCCCCTCCTCTCTCGACGCTTGCATTGAACTGCTACGCTGGTCTCAGTTTACCTCATAGACCCCTTGAATGGTATAGCGGGAAAAGAGAAAGGGCCTGCATGACGCAGGCCCTCATCGTAGATATCTTCGCCTTCGAGCGAGGACGGTCCTACTGCAGCGGCGTGGTGCCCAGGAACACGAGGCCCGTAGTGGAGATGGGGGCGAAGTCTTCCAGCTTCTCAGCCGTGTAAGCAGTACCGGTCTCACGATGGAACAGCGGATACAGCGGCACGTTCTCAGCGATGAGATCGAAGCACTGGTTCCAGATGTCCTGCTGCTTGGCGGCGTCTGCCTCTTCGCGAGCACTCTGGAGCAGCGTCTGGAGCTCAGCCCACTCAGGAGTGCTGTTCCAGCAAGAGCGGCCCTGGGTCCATACGTTGTCACCATACCACCAGGTCATGAGCAGGTCAGGGTCATTGCCGAAGCAAGACGGGTCACCCGGGGTGAGCATGACATCGTAGGGGAGGATCTCCTCGGACGGCGCCAGGGCTGCCCAGTCGATCTTCGTCTCGTTGATGGTCACTTCGATGCCTGCAGCGGCCAGGTCTTCCTTGATCTGGGCTGCCAGAGCGGAGACCCAGTTGTTGTTGACCATGAGCTCACAGGTGATGGAGGGCTGGTTGGCCTCAGCCAGGAGCGCCTTGGCCTTGTCAACATCATGGGTGTAGACCGTGGAGGCACGATGGTAGTTGGAGTAAGCCTCGGGCAGGAAAGACGTGGCTGCTACAGCATGGCCGTCCATCTGGTTGGCGATGAGCTTCTCAACGTCGATGGCGTAGTAGAACGCCTGGCGAACGCGGACGTCATCGAACGGAGCCTTCTTCGTGTTGAACATGAGGAAGGGCAGAGCGAAGCCAGGAACGTATTCCACAGCAGCGCCGGAGCCAGCGATCTGGTCAGCATTGGTGTCAGGTACATTTTCTATGACCTGAACGGAGCCGTCGGTGATGGCCGTGGTGCGGGAGGTGGCGTCAAGCAGGATGTTCCAATCCATCTGCTCGCAGGTGGCCGGGAGGGTGCCGTTGTAGTTCGGGTTCGGCTTGAAGGTGATGGTGCCGCCGTCGTCACCGTTGATGGTGTCATACATCCACGGACCGGTGCCGATGGGCATGGTCTTCAGCTGATCTTCGGTGGCAGAGGCCGGGAAGATCTTGACCACGGACAAACGGCCCTTGAGCAGGGATGCGAAGGGGTACTTCAGGGTGATGGTGACCGTCTTGTCATCCTTGGCGGTGACGGAGTCAATGAAGGAGAGGAAGGCACCATAGGTGTCATCGGCCATGTTGGCTTCGAAGGAGGCAACGACGTCAGCAGAGGTCACATCAGTGCCATCGGAGAACTTCGCGCCCTCACGCAGGCCTACCTCGTAGACGGTGTCAGAGACCTCAACGGGCTCACCGTCAGCCAGAGCGGTGTAGGTGGTGTAGTTGTGAAGGTCAAGATCATAGAGGCCTTCGAACACATGCCAGGTAGCGGCGAGCATCAGAGCGGAGCTGTTGCCAATGGGGTTGCAGTTCGTGGACGAGTAGGCACAAGCTGCGAAGATGGACTCGGCCGGTGTGGAGCTTCCAGCTGCAGAGCTGTCAGAGCTAGACGCTTCCTTAGAGCCGCACCCGCTCAGGGCGAGCGCCGCGACAGCACCCGTGGCTGCCGTCCCTGCCAGGAATCCTCGGCGAGTCAGTTTCGGTTGTTCCATTGTTCCCTCCAACTAAGGTCTGAGGGCGCCTGCCCCCGGTTAAGCCCATGCTAGGTCACGGGCTTTTATACAGTGCGCTATTATGATGGAAATCGTGCCTGAAAGATAGTGCTGCGCCCACTTTGCCCCCGGTTCACAAAATACCCTTCATCTGACCGCTTACCGGAAGGTGTTGCTGAAGGTTCCCCCGCTTACCGCTCTTGTTCATCCCGTTCATCTGCTCACGCTTCTCGGAGGGCAGAGGCGAATGTAACCATATTGTTATCATCTTTTCGCTCGGTTTCATGGCCTCCTTTCCGTTTTCATAGGATGATATGGGGCTCGGCAACAGACCGAGCGAATCCGCTTTTGACAGATGCAAGGAGAGGAGAGGAATGTCCAAGCTGACTGAGATCCGATGGCATGCCCGGGCTGGTCAGGGGGCTGTGACCGCCGCCAAGCTGGTGGCAGATGCAGCGCTTCTGCAAGGTGCCTACATCCAGGCCATGCCAGAGTACGGTCCTGAGCGCACGGGCGCGCCGCTGAAGGCCTACACCCGCGTGAGCGATTCCCCCATCGAGGTTCACAACACCATCGTGAACCCTGATATCGTCGTCGTGCTTGATGACACGCTGCTCGACACCGTCGATGTGGCTGAAGGCATCCGCGAGGATGGTTGCATCATCTTGAATACCGAGATGGATGCCGCAGCAGCGGTATCCGCGCTCCATGCGCCTGCTGGCGTGAAGGTGGCCATCGTGGATGCCTCTGGCATCGCCCTGGACACCATCAAGCGCGATATCCCGAACACGCCCATCGTGGGCGCGCTTTCCCAGGTGACCGGCGTGGTACCGGTGGACGCGGTGAAGGAGCGCTTGGTGGAGACGTTCGGCAAGAAGTTCTCCCAGGAGATGATCGATGCGAACCTGGCGTCGGTGGATAGAGCCTATGAGGAGGTGCACGTAGCATGAAGATGCCCGATCTTTCCACGTTCGAGGATTGGAAGCCCGAGGAGTTCCCGAAGGGCCTCATCTGCAATGCTGGCACATCCCGCGAATACATCACGGGAGGGTGGCGTTCCATGCGCCCGGTGTGGGATGCAGATAAGTGCACCAGCTGCATGATGTGCTGGGTGGTGTGCCCTGATTCCTCCATCCAGGTGCAAGATGGCACCATGACCGGCATTGACTATGACCACTGCAAGGGATGCGGCGTCTGCGTCCATGAGTGCCGCTTCGACGCCCTGGACTTCATCCGTGAGGATGAAGCGGAAGGGGTGAGGTAGATGACCGCTTCTAAGCCGTTCTCCGCCACCGGTAACCAGATGATCGCTGAGGCCATGCGCCAGGCGAATCCGGATGTCATGGCGGCTTACCCCATCACGCCCCAGACCACCATCGTTGAGAACTACGCGAAGTACGTGGCCAATGGCCTGGTCACCACCGAATTCGTGACCGTTGAATCCGAGCATTCGGCCATGTCCGCCTGCGTGGGCGCCTCTGCGGCCGGTGCGCGCGTGGCCACGGCCACGGCCAGCCAGGGCCTGGCCCTCATGTGGGAGGAGCTGTTCATCGCCGCGGGCATGAGGCTCCCCATCGTCATGGCGAACGCCAACCGCGCCCTTTCGGCCCCCATCAACATCCATGGTGACCACTCTGATGTCATGGGCGCCCGGGACACCGGCTGGATCATCTTCTTCGCCGAAACGGCCCAAGAGGCTTATGACAACACCGTCATCAGCTTCCCCATCGCTGAGGACAAGGATGTCCAGCTGCCGGTGATGACCACGCTGGACGGCTTCATCACCAGCCACGCCATGGAGCGTTGCGTCATGGAAGACGATGACACCGTGGCCAAGTTCGTGGGCAGCTATGAGCCGGTCAATGGTCTTCTGACCAGCGCTGACCCCATCGGGGCGGGCATGTTCGCCAATGGGTCCTCCTACATGAAGTCCCGAGCGGTGCTGCGCCGCGCCTGCCAGGATTCCCTTCCTATCATAGAGAAGGTGGGTAATGCCTGGGCGAAGGAATGCGGCCGTCCCTTCCAGCTGGTTGACACCTGGGAGACGGAGGACGCTGATCTGATCGTGGTGGTTCTGGGCTCTGCTGCAGGCAACATGCGCCATGTGGGCCGTGAACTGCGGGCGGAGGGCAAGAAGGTGGGCGTCGTACGTCCGCGCGTGTACCGTCCGTTCCCGGCCAAGCAGATAGCCGAGGCCTGCAAGGGCGCCAAGGCCATCGCCATCATGGATCGCGCTGATTCCATCGGCGGTCAGTTCGGGCCTCTGGCGGTGGACGTCATGAGCGCGCTCTACGCCGAAGGGGTCAACATCCCCATGCATAACTACATCTACGGCCTGGGTGGCAATGACCTCACCAACGAAACGGTGATGAGCGTCTACGCCAACCTGGAGAAGCTGGCAAGCGGAGAAGCGCAGAGCGGTCAGCTGACCTATCTGGGCATGCAGGAAGCGGAAGGGGCTGAGAACGAATGGCTAGCATAAAGGATCTTTCTAAGAGACCGGAGATGCTGGCTCCGGGTCACCGGCTCTGTGGCGGTTGCGGTGCTTCCATGGCTGTGCGTCAGGTGCTCATGGGCGTGCCGGAAGACACCATGCCTGTCGTGGGCTGCGCTACTGGCTGCTTGGAGGTCTCTACCACCATCTACCCTTATGATTCCTGGAACGTACCCTTCATCCATAACGCCTTCGAGAACTCCGCGGCCACCGTGTCTGGTGTGGAAGCGGCCTTCAAGGGCATGCAGCGCGCAGGGAAGATCCCGGCGAATAAGAAGATGAAGTTCGTTGCCTTTGGTGGCGATGGTGGCACCTATGACATCGGCCTGCAGTCGCTCTCCGGTGCCATGGAGCGCGGCCACGACATGGTCTATGTCTGCTATGACAACGGCGCCTACATGAACACCGGCATCCAGCGCTCTTCGGCCACGCCGAAGGGGGCTTGGGCCACCACCGCTGAGGTGGGCAAGGTGGAGCAGGGTAAGCCTCAGGTGCGGAAAGACCTGACCTCCATCATCGCTGCCCACGGCGTTCCCTATGTGGCTCAGTCCACGGTGGGTCACTGGAAGGACCTTACGGCTAAGGCTGAGAAGGCCTTCGCCGTTGAGGGTCCGGCGTTCCTGAACGTGCTGGCACCCTGCCCGCGCGGCTGGCGCGTGGGCTCTGACCAGACGGCCCAGATCTGCCGCTTGGCAGTGGACACGAAGTTCTGGCCCCTGTTCGAAGTTGAGAACGGTGTTTGGAAGCTCACTCCCGTCAAGGAGAAGAACCTCAAGGACTTGGAGGAGTTCTTGAAGCCCCAAGGGCGCTTCAAGCATCTGTTCAAGCCGGGCAATGAGCACATCATCGAAGAGATGAAGGCTGATGTGGAAGCCTACTGGGCCTATCTGGAGGGCCGGGTGGAAGGCTCCAAGGACGCGAAGAGCCCGATAGAGTAGAAGGCTTATGAGCATGATGTTTTGGGCGGCGCTATGGTGCCGCCCTTTTTATTTTGCGAACGCTTGGGGAAGCACCTCAGGATTCACGCAATTCTCCGGAACTTTTCCCAACACCACGTTGATGGCATCCTGAGTACAGCGGCTTTGCAGCTCTACCCCTGATTCCTCAGACCAATAGGCGGCATGGGAAGTGAGCACCGTGCGGGGTGCCTTCCGGATGGGCGCATCTTCCGGCAAGGGTTCCGTGGGGAAGACGTCGATGCCCGCGCCCCACAACTTTCCCGCTTCTAAAGCTTTCGCCACGGCATCCACATCTATGACAGCGCCACGTGAAGTGTTGATGACGATGGCATCCTCTTTCATCGTTGCCAAGCGCGCCTCATCCAGTAGATGATGCGTTTTAGGGGTTAAGGCCGTGTGGAAGCTGACCACATCCGCTTTCCTGATGAGATCATCCAGATCAACATAGGGAAACCCTTCAGGAGTGGATCTTTCTGGTATGCCCTTGCGGTCCCAAACGATGACATTGAACCCAAGCCCGCGGGCTTTCTTGGCCACAGCGCGCCCGATGTGTCCCATGCCCACCACGCCGAAGGTGCGGCCACGCACCTGGCCTAAGGGGCGACGGCGCTGATAGTCCCAGATGCCGCTTCTCATATCCGCATCCAGTTCGCAGATGCGGCGCAAGCAGGCAAGGGTGAGAGCGATGGCGTGATCGGATACCACCTCTGTGCCATAGCCCACTACATTGCAGACAGCGGTTCCGTTCTTCGTGGCCGCAGAAACATCTATATTGTCAATGCCGGTACCTGTCTTGCTGACCACCTTCAGGTTCGGCAGCGCCTCGAAGACCTGAGCGGTGTACTTCCCGTAGGAGGTGATGGCGCCATCAGCGTCTTTCAGGTGCTCGATCAGCTCTTCAAGGGTGGTATCGCCTTTGGAATCGTAGCCCTGGAAACCTATGCCAGCAGCTTTCACCATCTTCTCTTCGAAGGCGCAGCTACTGAAATCCGAATCCGTCATGACGATCTTGCTCATGATGCATCCTTCCGTGGGTTCTTGGTAGTATAACCCAAACATCTGTACTATGATGTACCTTTGAATCAAGGGAAGGAAAGCAGGGGATGGTCAAAGAGGCATCCAATGGATAGGGTCGTGTTGGGCATAGACCCAGGCCTGGCGAATACGGGCTGGGGGATCGTGCAGCAGAGCGGCACGCAGCTAGCCTGTGTGGCCTATGGTTGCGTGGCCACTTCGAAGAAGACAGAGCTCTCCCTGCGGCTCAAGAAGATCCATGACCAGATACTAGCAGTGGCAACGCGCTTCAAACCCAGTTGCGTAGGCATAGAAACGGTCTGGTTCGGGCAGAACATCACCGCCGCCTTCGGCACGGGGCAGGCCCGAGGCGCAGCCCTCGTTGCTTGCGCAGAATGCGGTTTGGAGGTGGCGGAGTTCACCCCCAACCAGATCAAGATGGCGGTGGTGGGCTTCGGTACCGCTGACAAGGAACAGGTGCAGTACATGGTGCAGCGAACGTTGGCCTTGGACGAGGTTCCCAACCCTGATCACGCTGCTGATGCCCTGGCGGCCGCCATCTGCTACACCACCCATGATGGCTACGCTCAGGCAGAGAAGCGGTTCTTGGAATTGGCGCGCTCTAGCATCTAGGGTGCTGGTTGACCAACGAAGCAAGGAGGAGGGCTGATGATCGCCTTTCTAGAAGGCACGGTGGCGCTCAAGTCACAGGCAGGGGCGGTGCTCAATGTCTCGGGGGTGGGCTATGAGCTGCTCATGTCCGCCACTTCCATTGCCCTGTTGCCCGCTGAGGGCAGCCAAGCCCACGTGATCACCTATCTGTCTGTGTCCGATAGCGGCGTTGTCCTCTATGGTTTCATGGAACCCGAGGAAGAGGCGCTGTTCAAGGCCCTGATAGCAGTGAGCGGCATTGGGCCGAAGATGGCCTTGGGGGCGCTTTCGGCGTTGACCCCCGAAGAGCTCTCCGCTGCGGTCATGGCTGAGGACGTGAAGGCCCTTTCCAAGATCCCCGGCATCGGGAAGAAGACCGCTTCGCGCATGGTGTTGGAATTGAAGGGATCATTGCCCTCTCCTGCCCAGGATGAGGTCTCGGACTCACCGAAGGGCTCAGGAGCCTTCAAGAACGCCGTGGATGCGCTCCTCTCCATGGGCTTCACGAAGGCGGAGGTTGACGTTGCCCTTCAGGGCGCGCCTGCTGATGCCACCGAAGAGCTGTTGCTACAATATGCCCTGAAGAGGATAGGCGCTTAGCGGATGCTTCAGGTCAACGGGTCCTGATAAGAGAAGGCGAAGGTTCGCTTGAGAGATGACATAGAGATAGAGGGCATGGTCTTCGAAGCTGCCAGTGCTCATGGGCAGGCTGCGAAGCCCGAACCTGAACCTCGGGGCGTAGACCCAACGCTGTGCGAAGAGGACATCACCATTGACCGGTCCCTGCGTCCGAAGATGCTGGCTGATTACGTGGGTCAGACGAAGGTAAAGGAGTCCTTATCCATCCTCATCCAAGCTGCTCAAGACCGCAAAGATACCCCAGACCATATCCTATTCTCAGGCCCTCCGGGTTTGGGTAAGACCACCTTAGCCGTGGTGGTGGCCAATGAGCTGGGGTGCAATATTCGCACCACCTCAGGGCCTGCCATTGCGCGCACGGGAGACTTGGCAGCCATCCTCACCAACCTGGAGGCAGGGGATGTGCTGTTCATCGATGAGATCCACCGGATGAACAGGGCGGTGGAGGAGGTCCTTTATCCGGCCTTGGAGGATTTCTCCTTGGATATCGTGGTGGGCAAGGGGCCTGCCGCTCGCTCCATTCGCCTGGATATCCCTCGGTTCACGCTGATAGGGGCCACGACGCGCACGGGGCTTCTCACGGGGCCTTTGCGCGATAGGTTCGGCATCGCATTCCGCTTGCAGTACTACACGCCGGAAGAGCTGGCAGGCATCGTGAAGCGCTCGGCCTCTATCCTGGAAGTGGAAGTGGATGAAGAGGGGGCTCTGGAGATAGCGCGCCGGAGCAGGGGCACGCCGCGCCTGGCGAATCGCATGCTCAAGCGCGTGCGGGATTGGGCCCAGGTCAGGGCTGGTGGGGCCATCACGAAGCAGGTTGCCGCTGAGGCGCTCCAGTTCTTCGAAGTTGATAGCTTGGGGCTGGATGCCATGGACAACAAGGTGCTTGAAGTCCTCTGCGTGCAGTTCTCAGGGAGGGCCGTGGGTCTCACCACGCTGGCTTCTGCCCTTTCCGAAGAGACTGACACCATAGAAGATGTCTACGAGCCCTACCTCATGCAGCAAGGATTGATCGTTCGCACGCCGAAGGGGCGTCAGGCAACGCCCAGGGCTTACGAGCACTTGGGGCTCTCATTGCCCCTGGGTGTTTGAGAAAGGAAGGGAACCGTCATGGGTATCTGTGACCAAGTGGCCGCCATTACGGGCGGCAAGGTGTTCTGTGGGGATGGGTTCGAAGCCAAGGACGTCCTCATAGCAGGGGAGCGGTTCGCCACTGCTAGCGGAGAAGGGGAGACTCTCAACGCGCAAGGGTGCATCGTGATCCCCGGATTGGTGGATATCCATTTCCACGGTGCTGCCGGTGGGGATATCAGCGACGGGGACGAAGCCGGGCTCCATGCCTTGGCGGCCTACGAGGCTTCCCGGGGCATCACGGCGGTATGCCCTGCCACCATGACGCTGTCCTTCGAGCAGCTCTCCGCCGCCATGAAGGTGGCCCGGGACTATGAACCGGCCTGCAATGAGGCGGATCTGGTGGGCATCAATCTGGAGGGGCCCTACATCTCTCCTTCGAAGGTGGGGGCGCAGAACCCGGAATACGTTCGCAATCCTGACGCTGATGAGTTTCGGCAACTACAATCCATGGCAGATGGGCTCATCAAGCTAGTGGATATAGCTCCGGAAGAACCTGGCTCTGATGCTTTCATCGAAGAGATGAAGGATGAGGTGAGGATATCCATCGCCCATTCTTGCGCTGACTATGATGCGGCGCGCCATGCCTTCCAGAAGGGCGCGAAGCACCTCACGCATCTGTACAACGCCATGGATCCCATGCATCACCGCAAGCCCGGCCCCATTCCGGCGGCGGCTGAGCGGGATGATGTCACGGCTGAGATCATCGCTGATGGGGTGCATATCCATCCCTCCATGGTGCGCTTGGCCTTCAATATGTTCGGGGATGACCGGATGATCCTCATCTCTGATACATTGCGGGCAGCGGGTCTGGAAGACGGTACCTATGACCTGGGCGGCCAAGACGTCACCGTGCGCGGCCCGGAGGCGCGCATCGCCAACGGGGCGCTGGCGGGTTCGGTGAGCGATCTCATGCGCTGCTTCCGCGTGGCGGTGAAGGATATGGATATCCCCCTGGTGAGTGCGGTCAAGGCCGCCACCATCAATCCGGCGCGAGCTATCGGGATAGATGGCGAATACGGCTGTATCCAAGAGGGTCATGTGGCTGATGCTGTGGTGCTTGATGAGGAGACGTTGGAGCTGAAGCAGGTCATTCTGCACGGCAAGGCCATCCTATAGCCCAAGCCAAGCATCTATCCTAAGATAGTGATATACTTCATGTTGTACATACAACATGAAGGGTTCATCATGGCTGACGCAATGGTCACAGGTAGAATGTCAAGTGCGAAGAAGCGTGCGGGAAACCGCGTCCTTGCAGCTCTTGGCATCTCCGCTTCTCAAGCTATCAATCAGCTCTATGATCATCTCATCGAAGAGGGGAGCCTTCCCTTCTCCGGTAAGCAAGTGCGTAGCATCACAGCCCAGGAGCGGGCGGAGGCCCGCAGCTTCGTGCGCAGCATCCCTAAGAAGAATCGGTTCTCTTCGCTGACAGATGCTGAGATCAAGCGCTCAAAGCTCGAGAAGATCCTTTCATGATTATGAGGCTGGTCGTGGAAAACGACATCCTCATAGACTACCTGATCTGCAGGGAGCCCTTCTCTGAGAAGGCAACGCTTCTGATGGAACTGGGATACACCAATGAACTGGAGCTATGGATCGGTACTTCTCAGATCACAGACCTCATCTATGTGATCACGGATGGAGGGCGCGTATCTGAGGCGGCCTATGCGAAGAAGACCATGCGCGCTCTTCGGAAGATGCTCCGGATATACGCCACAGACGAAGAGGATTACGATGCCGTAGCTGCTTCAACTTGGGAAGATATCGAAGATGCCTTCGTTTTCCAAACAGCCATGAAGGTCAAGGCGGATGCCATCATCACCCGGGATGCTTCGGGGTTCAGCCGTTCTAGCATCCCAACGTTCACCTGCGAAGAGCTTTTCATTCATCTTGCTGACGAGATGGGCTTGGAGTACGGAACCACAGCATTCTAAAGATGCATCAAGGCGTACCTCGCGCCACCGCAAGCCCTCAGCCAGCTAACGGTTCGGTCAAATCCCCATACCCAGTGCTCAAGGCCTTCTGCCAGCTTCTTAGAATGAACCCTTGAAATCGAATCTAGAGAAAGCGAGGCCTATCGTGGCAGAATCAACAGAAGCACTCAAGAAGCTGAAGCAGGCAGCGAATTACACGAAGCTGGCTATGCGCAAAGACGGTCCCCGTAGCTTCAAGCGCGGGCAAGGAGCACTGCTCAAGGTAATCTACAAGTTCGGTGATGGGAAGCTGGATAAAGACGAAGCCAAAAAGGAGCTTGGTTGGCGCGGATGCGACGTACGCTCCGTGGCTCGCATCGCCGAGAAGAACGGTTATCTCACTATCAGTGATTCTCAGGAAGGCTTCACCATGGAGCTCTCCACTATGGGAACCGAAGTGGTCAAGAAGCGCCTAGAAGCTGAAAGCAAGGCGGCTGATAGTCTCTTCACTGGTATCTCCGACGAAGAGGTCGAAGGGCTGATTAGCGTTTGCAATAAGATATCTGCGAACGCCAAGGCCCTGGGGGTTGATTACTCCCTGATCCAGAAGCGCCATGGCCGTCGATGTGGGAAGGGATGCCGTCATCAGGGTAAGGGCCACCACGGCTCTCCGAAGTATGTCTTCGTTTTCGAAGAGGGTGGCCACAGCCACCATCATTGCCATCATCGTCATTAGAAGGGGAGTGTGGACGGGTATTCGAACTTGATGCCCGTTCTCTCATCTTGTACGGAATCCGGCGCATCCATGCTCTGCATGGATGCGTCTTGATATAGAACCATCGATGGATCCATGAAGAATGGTGATGGATTCACGCAGAAAGCTGTTGGATCTGGTGTGAAAGGATAACACGCATCTGTCAGATGCGCTGGTTAGAGTCTTTCCTTGGAATGGTTGTCCAAGGAAAGGGAATGCGATTATGAGAGACCTCACCATCAAAGACTGGCCTATGTTCGACAGAGTGGTGCGTGACCCGCATGTATGCGCCATGATGCTGGAGACCATACTCGGCATAGAGGTGGGACGCATCGAATACATAGACGATGAGCACTCAGAGAAGCCGAGCCTCTACGGCAGGGGAGTTCGCATGGATGTGTTCGTCAAGTCGGGCAACAAGGTCTATGACATAGAAATGCAGACAACCAAGAAGCATTCCATTACAAGGAGGATGCGCTATTACCAGGCGACCATGGACACAGCAGCGCTCAAGGAAGGAGAGGACTTCGATCACCTGCCCGAGAGCTATATCATCTTCATCTGCGATCACGATCCATTCGATAAGGGATTTCCCCGCTACACGCTGAGGCACAAATGCGAGGAAGCCGTTGACCTCAAGCTCGATGATGGCATCTGCTGGATGACCCTGAACGCCCCCGCCTGGGATAAAGCACATGATGAGAGCCTCTCCTGCCTGCTAAGATACATCCATACGGGACGGGCAGAAGGAGACCTTGCCATCACATTGGACGAGCAAGTGAGGCTCGCCAACACCGAAGAGGAATGGAAGGAGCAGGCCATGGGGTTCATGACGATGGAGATGGATCAGAGAGTCGAGCTCCGAGCTGCTCGGGAAGAGGGCATGGCCCAGGGCCTCGCTGAAGGCGAAGCTAGAGGGAAGGCTGAAGGTAAGACCGAAGAGCGCGATCGCTTCCAAGCCCTCATCGCAAAGCTCTCCTCAGAAGGTCGCCTTGCCGAACTTGAATCCGTTGTGGATAACCCGGACGCTCTCAACATCCTCATGGTGGAAAACGGACTGTAGGTTTTCCACAAGAGATGATCCGGTGCATCCATGCTTTGCATGGATGCGTTCGAACGCGGGTGCATCCACCATCCTGCATCAGGGTGTACGGCGGCTGATGCGCGGGCGGCTCTTCCAATGCGCATGATCGACCATTGGCGGGCGATGCCCGCGCTACGGAGGCCCCTCGGATGGGCGTTATGGGTAACTCTTGGATATCGCGTTACCTGGCCGTTACCTGGCGCTGACCGTGATAGAATCCGGGTTACCACAACCATACCCTTGGGATGCAAGGATCATATCGTTTCATTCAATGCACGACCCGAAGAGCGTTGTCTCTTTGGCGTATCTGAGTATTTGCATTCGTACGGTTGTGGTGACCGTGGCGGATGTGTCTGTCCCAATCGCATCCTTTACGGTCCGACAACCGGGGACCAGGAGGAGATGCGACCATGGAGTATTCGTCTAGGAAAAGCCTACGGATCGTCTTAGCGATTCTGCTCAGTATGTCTCTCCTTGGAGCTTCGGGGATGCAAGGCATTTCTGAGGCGTTCGCAGTCGTCGGAGGTGATGCTGAGAACAGAGAAGCGGTTTCTGTTGAAGCTGGTTCTAATGATAATGAGCCCGCACTTGGCGAACAAGGTGAGAGCGAGCTGGAGAATCCCTCGATTTCCCTCGAAGAAGGTGTTGACCAAGAACAGGGCTCTTTGGACCAAGAGATGTCGGAAGCGGGAATCGAGACGCCGCAGGCCTCCGAAGAAAACATTGAAGAGCAGGCTGCGGATCAGAGTCGGTCATTCAATGTTCCCGAAGAACGCTATGTGTATGAGTATGTGTACGGGGTCATTGGCGATGAGCATACGATAGGAACAAATGAGAAGCTGGGGTATGAAGGAGCTCTCATTTCTGCTAAAAGTGGAATGCTTTTACCAGAAGGAATGGCCATCAGTGCAAGTAACGCCGAGATTTTCCTTAGTAAAGAAGAGCTGATTATTCCATTCAAGGAGAATGGGAAATATGGGTTGATGGATGTTTCTACCCAAAGCATCGTACAAGAACCTATATACGATTACGTCAGCAGCTCATCGGACAGTGCTGGTAGTCAAAGCTGGGGGTTCATGTCTTATGGAAGCTCTGGACTGTATCCTGAGACAACAGCTATTATTTGGAGAGATGGTAAGGAAGTATTTCAACTTACTTTGAACGATTATAGCAACAACGGTAATATCTATCGCAGTGGTGGTGCTTGGAATATTAGCTGGAGAGATATAAATGATGCCTATCAATCGATAATGATCATAGAAACAGTGGATGGCTTTAAAGAGCTTTCATCTAATTACTATTCTGGATCTACCACTCCAGATGGTCACCGTGTTAGATTCATTACGGAAGACAACTCGCTAGGATTCATCGTTACTGACTCACAATCAGGAACTTCGAAAGCGGTGAAACTTGTCACTGACCGGACGAGTATGTCTGACTGCGAATTAGTGAGCAACCTTATTGAAGTGAGCGGGTCTAACGGTTTTGATTATCAGTATTTCATGTTAGATGGCACTCTTCTCCAAAATCTCAATGGCTTACATTTCACGGGTTTGGGAAATTATGTTTCCTATGAACGAGACGCATTCGATGGAAGTGGCAGGGAGCAGGTCTTTCTTGATACGAGCGATGCCTGCAGCGAAGCTAAATCTTTGCCCATCTTGAAGGGTTCTTTTGGAAGCGCTTATCGCAACGCTAAGTATTTTGAATGCATCACTCCTGATAATAAAATCCAGCGCTATAACGAAGAACTTTTACTCGTAAAAGAATTTGAAACAAAGCTGGACATGGCTAATCATCAAAGCGAAGGAAGAAATCTGTCATGGAATTTGATTGAGTGTCCAAACGATAATTGGATAATTGAAGAACATGCCGGAGGTAGATATGAATCTAAAGCTGGCCATTCTATCCGAGTAATTGGAAACAATAGAAGCTTAAACAGCTATTCTGACATTGGCCTTGCTTTACCTTTTACAAAGGGCCGAGGCAATTTCGGAGATTATCTCTACTTTATGGATGATAGCGGATCAGATACGTTGCGTATATTTGATAAAAATTTGGAATTATCCAAAGAGATTGATTTAAAACCATATATTCCCTCAGGAAAATCCCTTAGTTCGGTGAGTGCTTTTACTCGATCAAATTCGAGTGAGTATTTTGGAGCAAATATGTCTTTCCGCTCCGATGAAGGAAATCTGAGTTATAAGACCCTTTACTGGAATTCTGCTTTCAAGGCTTTTGAGTATGACGAAATTGGGTCATTGACCAGCTCCATTTTTACTGCGAGGCAGAATGGGAAATATGGTTTCGTTGACAGTAGTCTTAATCCGCGGAGTGAGTTTGTCTACGACCGCATTTACCAAAGTAGATATTTTTGGGATGATGAATCAGCAAGTTATTTATTTAGAGCTTATCTTGATGATAAGGTGCGCATCTTTGATGAAAGTCTCAACGATATCTTTGATCGCGATTTAGATGAATTCGAGTATTTAGATACAAATGTCTATCTCCTTAGATATGATGGCAATACTCATGTATATCAAAGGTCGTCAAATGGATTTATAAAAGAATTATCTTTATATGGATATCAACTTGCGACATCCTTCGCAGGGGGAGATGGGCACTACAACACTCGTACTCTACCCGATGGAACATTGATGCTTTATGTTCAGGATGCTCAAGGAAAAGTTGGTGCCATTGACGGCACGGGTAATATCATTATTCCCCTTCAGTATGAAGCTTATGCAGAAGATGCTGAAGCCGGAGCAAACGATTCTGAATACATTCTATTGCGAGATATAGATGGCTGGTTCTTTGTACCAGTGGCCGATCTCTCATCACAGGGATCGAATGATGAATGCGCAACCAAAGGCCATGATTTTACAGAGAATACCTATCAACCTACCTGCACAACGAATGGCTATACCCAAAAGATGTGTACACGTTGCGGATATGGTTATGTGGTTGAGGGTAGTGTCGTGCCCATGCTCGGTCATGATTATCAACAGATCTCCGTCGATAAAGAGCCCACCTGTACTGAAGATGGTAGCTATGCGTACTCCGTCTGCTCTCGCTGCGGAGACAAAAAGGGAAATGAGCATTATGAAAGACCTGCTCTTGGCCATGATTGGGATCACTACAACTCCGTGACCATCAAGCGACCCACCTGCACGGAAGATGGGCTGGCTAAATACACTTGCAAGCGTTGTGGGGTAGAGGAAGAGCAGGCACTGAGTGCTTATGGTCACGATTGGAGTTACGCTCCCGAGTGGACGTGGAGCTCTGATTTCCAATCCGTCACGGCGCGTACTCTTTGCACGAATGGCTGTGGGGAATACCTGCCGCTGGAGGTCAAGCTCACCCATGAGAACGTCGATGGAGGCACTAGGCATTCGGCGGTGGTGAACATCAACGGGCGTGACGTCAAAGACGGGCGCATGGCCCTTGGCTGGACGGATAAGAACGGTATCACGCGCTCTCTTCTGGTGAAGGGCGCCCCCGTGGCCGATGGGTTCTATGTATGGCCTCAAGAGCTTGATATTCCATCAGACGAAGGCAGCCACATTGAAATAGATATCGCTCCCGTGACCCAGGGTGGTGTATTCGATGCTCTTGTAGCAAAGATCGGAAGCGGTTGGCCAGCAGGCACGTTCGACGTAAGGCTGAATATCGATGGTAATGAGATCCATGATGAATTCGGTTCCATGACCTTCGCATTCCCGGCTGGCCCTTCGAGTGCTGGGAAGAAAGCCGTGGTGCATCATTGTCATAAGGATGATCGCAACAACATAACCTCCCATGAATCCTATGTCACTGAAGATGGAATGGTCATCCTTTCTGGCATTACCGATCTATCCACATTCGCCTTGGAGGTGATGGAAGATGAGATCTTGTCTGGCATCAAAGGAGGCTCGCCAGACGTTTCTAGTCTGCCCCAGACTGGCGATACGGCGGCAAATGCTCTCGCTTTGATCCTTGTAGCTGTCGAAGCCGCCGCATTCGGGGTCTCCTTCTTCCTTATTTCAAGGAGGCGCTTGGATTCCTGAGCAAGGCGACGCGGTTGACAATGGGATAAGAGCTCTAAGATGCACAACCGGCTACGCTTACGCCTTCCGACACTTTTGGTATTAGCGCTCCTGGTTGGATTGATGGTATTTCAGGGTGGTTTCTTTCAGGAGATAACCGTTGGCGCTTTGATAGCCTATTGCGTTGGATGGGTCGCATGCCTTTCATTCTTTGCATTGACAGCAGGTCGAGAGCGGAATCATCGCTCTCGACCTGCGTTCTCATCATCTGTTAGCAACCTAGCGAAGATATGCTTCAGATATAAGATCCCTCTTTGTGCATTCGTGATAGCGCTATTGTTCGCGCTGAGCGTTGTTATCCATGGCCTACCCGTCCGCTTCTTGATATTCTCCTCTGCATGGGCGCTCTCTGGTCTTGTAGGGATCGCATGCATCCGATTGAACGGCACGGATCGTGATCGTTTGCTCAAAGGGATTGCATGGCTAGGGGTGATCAGCTCTATCCTAGGCGCTGCTATGTATGTGGGATTGCTTCCCATTGGTGGGACCATGCATGTGGGCAGGTTGCAGTTCTTCTTCCAGTATGCCAATGCTGCTGGCGCCTGGTTCGCCGTTGCATCACTGTTGTGCTTGGGGAGCGAGGATCGCAAACTGAAGGAGGTTGTGTTCTTTCCGCTCACGGCATTATTGTTCACGCAGTCCATGGGCTCTCTTCTCATCTTTGCGCTTATAGCCGCCCTGAGCATCTTCATCCCGCTTATCAAGGTGGTCTGGAAGAAGCAAAAGGGGAGTGCCGATAACCTGTATCTGGATATCGATCGTTTCTTAGTGCAGGGAATGCTTGCAGCCATAACGTTCATCAGCTTGAAGACCAACCTTGCCCTTGGGGTCCTTGTTTACCTTGTGGCATCTTTCCTTGTAACGAAAGCATGGCCGAGGGCAGCTGCCATGCTGAAAAGGAGAAGAAGGGAAAGAACAGCATTCCTTTGGTTGATGATATCAGGTATGGGTATCGTTGGACTTCTATTCTTTGTGAACCTGCAGCGTGTCTCGCGGGCTTCGGCAACGATAGTGGAGCGGCTTGTACAAGATATGGATGCGGTTCTGCTTCTTGGTCAGAACCTTCCATTTGGCATCGGGCCCGATCAATGGCAGTATCAGTATCTTACTGTGCGAAGCGCGGAGTACCAGTCTGCAGTGGTGCATAATAGCTATCTACAGTTGGGTCTTGATGCGGGTCTCATCGCCATGGTGCTCTTCTTGGTGATGGTCATCTATTCTATCTACAGTGCAGTCGGCAATGGTCAGCGTATGGTATGGCCTCCGCTGCTCTTCATGGCCCTGCACTTCCTTGTAGATTTCGACCTTCGGTATTCGTTCTTCGTTGTGCTTGTTTTCATTTTGATGTGCCTTGCTCCACAAAGAAGGAGCGGGGGGATATGCATGAAACACCTGTATCATTCGGATAGGTTCGATTCTGCATCGATTCGCCAAAGTGACATGCATGCCTAAGAGCCTCGGCATGCATGTCGCTTCTCATCATCTTTCCTTGTGAAAAATCTACACTCCGTTTTCCACCATGAGGGTGTTGAGAGCGTCAGGATCATCCACAACGGATTCGAGCTCAGTGAGACGGCCTTCTGAGGTGAGCTTGGCGATGAGGGCTTGGAAGCGGTCGCGCTCTTCGATCATACCCTCTTCCCGAGCAGCTCGAAGCTCGACCCTCTGGTCCATCTCCATTGTCATGAAGCCCATGGCCCGTTCCTTCCACTCCTCTTCGGTGTTGGCGCGCTTGACCTGTTCGTCTAACGTTGTGGCAAGCGTGCCTTCAGCGCGCCCCGTATGGACATATTCTAGCAGCTGGGAGAGAGGTAAATCATGAGCCTTGTCCCAGGCAGGGGCGTTCAGGATGACCGCTTGATAGACAAGGTAACTGCAACGCTGACGGTGTAAATGCA
>CANOIM010000002.1 GCA_947566075.1 uncultured Eggerthellaceae bacterium
TGAAAGGCATCTCCATGGGCAAAGAACTGGATACCGACGTAGTCTGGCCAAGGCGGGCCGTGGTCACCGCGGGCATGCCCTATGGCAATAAACCGCTCCACTTCGGTCACATCGGGGGCGTCTTCATCCCCGCTGATGCCTTCGCCCGCTTCCTGCGGGACCGCATCGGGCCCGATAACGTCCGGTTCGTCTGCGGCACTGACTGCTTCGGGTCCCCCATCAACGAGGGGTACCGCAAAGCGGTGGAATCCGGCTCCTTCACAGGCACCATCGAAGAATACGTGATGGGCAACCATATCCGTCAGAAGGAGACGCTCGCGGCCTTCGATATCAGCCTGGACATCTTCGAGGGGAGCGGCATCGGCCGTTGCAAGGATGTGCACCAAACGCTCTCGGAGAAGCTGATCGAGGGCCTGTACGACCAAGGCTATCTGCACCTGGAGGAAACGCTCCAGTTCTTCGATGCAGAGGCGAACACCTTCTTGAATGGCCGCCAGGTACAGGGGCGCTGCCCGGTCCAAGGCTGCAAGTCAGAGCATGGCTATGCAGATGAATGCGATATGGGCCACCAGTATGACCCGGCAGACCTCATCAATCCCGTCTCCTCCCTCACGGGTACGGTGCCTGAGATGCGCCCCGTGAAGAACTGGTACTTCGATCTGCCTGCCTTCGCGGGCTTCCTGAAGGGCCAGGTGGAGCAGATGGAGGCTGACCCGGAGACCCGTCCGGTGGTGGCGAAGACCATCGATGAGTTCCTGGCTCCGCCGGTCATCTTCGTGAAGAGCGAATGCCTGGATGCCTATCTGGCCTTGGCGGATAGCCTGCCGCCCCACACCTTCCGCGAGGCGGGCAAGGGCAAGCATAGCTTCGAGATCCAGTTCGAGTCCATCGAAGAACGGGACGAGGCCAAGACCGTGCTCACCGCTCAGCAGATCCGCTTCCGCACCTCCAAGACGCTGGTGCCCTTCCGCATCACCGGCTCCATTGAATGGGGCGTGAAGGCCCCGGTGCTGGACGGGGTTGAAGGGCTCACGGTCTGGTGCTGGCCCGAATCCCTCTGGGCGCCCATCTCGTTCACCATAGCCCTGAATGATGACCTGGCTCTGCCGCGCAATACCTGGCGGGATTTCTGGTGCGCTGATAATGCCCAGGTCTATCAGTTCATCGGTCAAGACAACATCTACTTCTACGGGGTGGCCCAGCCAGCCATCTGGGAGGCGTTGGGCAAGCGCGGCGTCTTCGGCGGCCCTGATGCCAAGCCTCTTCGCCAGACCACCCTGGTGGCGAACCATCACCTGCTCTTCGGCAAGACCAAGGCTTCCTCGTCCTCTGACGTCAAGCCCCCTACTGGCGAGGAGCTCTTGGAGCACTATACGGTAGAGCAGCTGCGCGCCCATTTCTTGGCGTTGGGACTGGGGCAGAAGTCGGTCGGGTTCAAGCCGAAGCCCTTCGACCCAACGCTTTCCGAAGAACAGCGGACGGACAAGCGCGTGGCCGATCCGGTGCTCAAGGAAGGCGCGCTGCTCACCAACGTGTTCAACCGCCTGGCGCGCAGCTGCTTCTATGAGGCGGCGAAGAGCTTCGAGGGATACATGCCCTTGGGCGCTCCCGCCCCTGAGGTGGTGCGGGCGGCGAAGGAGGCTTTGGCCAGCTACGAGCATAGGATGCACGCTTTCGAGCTGCATAGCGTGATGTCGTTGGCTGACGAGTTCATCCGCTTCGCCAACAAGCATTGGGCAGATGGCATCAAGGCCGCCTCTGACGCTGAGGAAGCTGGGGAACCGGATGCACCCCAGTTGCGTCGCCAGGTGCTCCTGGATTCGTTCTACCTCCTGCGCGTCTGCACGCTCATGATGCATCCCGTGGTGCCCCAGGGTTGCGAGGTCATCTGCGACTACCTTGACTTCGAACCAGCGGAGTTCTTCAGCTGGAGCTATGACTTCAACGGCATGGAGGAGCTCTGCCATGGCGGGGAGATAGACGAGGCGCGCCATAAGGTCTGCGAGCTGCCACCCCGGTTCGACTTCTTCCGCAAGCACGAATCCCAGTATTAGCCTATTCTGTGTTTAAGGTCATTAGGTGGTCTTCGTTGAATGAGGGGTCATGATGAGGAAGGCGCCGTCTGATATCCAGCGATCAGTGGAAGGAAGCTTCCGTAAGCTCATCCTCGAGAAGGGCTATCGGTCGGTGTCTGTTTCAGACATAGCCGATGGGGCTCATCTGTCGCGCCATTCGTTCTATGAGTATTATGCGAACAAAGAGGATGTGCTCTCGAGCATCTTCTCTCAGGATGCGATGAAGCCCCTCAAGGATGCTCATGCGCTCTTCTCATTGGAAGAACGCAGGGATATGCCCCGTATAAGTGAGCTCTTGCTGGGGAAGATGTATCAAGGGGTCTACGATAACGGTGATTTCTATTATCACCTCGTCAAACCCATGAAGGGCAACGATGATACATTCATCCGTGTCGTCACGAATGCCATCTATGACTTTGACATGGACTTGCTTGTGAGCATGGGGCTTGATAGCGCCCAGAAAGAGACAGAGTACTCAGCCTATGTCTTCGCCGCTTCTCAGGCCATGTTGATGCAGAAATGGATAGCCGCAGATTATGATATGAGCGTCGAAGAGATCACCGCGCTCTATACTCAGATCATGACGCCGTTTTGGCTTGCACGAACAGCTTAGGCTCTTCGTACGGATCGCTTCGTCGAGCGCTAGATCGTCACGCTTCTTCTCATCTGTCAGTGAACGTCTAACAGATGCTCTATCTGTTCCTGATCCCCTGAGCTTTGCCTGATATTGGCAGTTGAACAGGGTCCTCCCGAGCCTTCAAAGTATCTCTCAGATGGAGGCGCCCTCTGGTTCTCAACCTAAGGTCGCCCCCTCCTAAAGGATCGCATAAGGCGAATGAGAGGAGAAGGCAGATGGGCAATGGCATGCCGAACATCGTCGAGGCCTACAAGGGCACTGACGAGACGACCATCCAGAGCATCGGCTGCGGAGGCATGGGTGGCGAGATGACCGCCGTGGATGCGAGGGACGGCAAGATCGTCCGCATCCGGCCTTACCGGATGGACGAGCGCTATACAGCGGAGGAGCTTGCGCCTTCGCTTTGGGAGTTGGAGAAGGACGGCAAGACGTTCAAGCCCGACATGAAGGGCGCGCCGAACTACTTCTCGCTGGCTTACAAGAACCGCGTCTATTCCAAGAACCGCGTCCAGTACCCGCTGAAGCGCGTGGACTGGAACCCGGACGGCGATCGCAACACGCAGAACCGGGGCATCTCGAAGTTCGAGCGCATCACCTGGGATGAGGCCATAGACATCATCGAGGCCGAGCTATCCCGCGTCATCGAGACCTACGGTCCCTTCAGCGTGCTCTGCGTGGGCGAGGATGGCCACCGCGAGTCGAAGGACCTCCACGCAGGCGGTGGCATGCACGCGAATCTGATGAGCAAGCTTGGCGGCTACACTCGCGAGACGCGCACTCCTGACTCGGTCGAGGGCTGGTACTGGGGCGCCAAGCACGTGTGGGGTTCAGGCTCCAACAAGGGCCTCGGCATGTGCGCCCCCGTGCAGACCGGTTACAACTCCTGGAACGTCATCAAGGACATCACCGACTATTCGGAGCTCGTCTGCTTCGACGCCGGTGACTGGGAGCTCACCCAGAACTATGGTAGCCAGTTCCTTTCCCGCCTGCTCAAGTACTGGGAGGAGCTTGGCAAGGAGTTCGTGGTGGTTGATCCGTTCTGCAACTACACGGCGGCCTGCCACGAGACCATGAAATGGATCCCGATCCTGCCGGCAACGGACTCGGCTTTCGATATGGGCGTCATGTACGTCTGGATCACCGAGGGGCTTTACGACAAAGAGTACGTGGATACCCATACGGTGTACTTCGACCGTTGGAAGGATTATCTGCTCGGCAAGGGCCAAGACGGCGTGGCGAAGACCCCGCAGTGGGCCTCCGAGCGCTGCGGCGTGCCGGCGCACACCATCAAGGCCTATGCCCGCAACGTCGGCAAGAAGGTCACCTCGCACTGCCACTTCAGCTCTGGCGCCGTCAAGGTTCCCTACTCCCATGAAGCAGGCCGTACCGGCGCATACAAGCTGGCTATGCAAGGCCTCGGTAAGCCGGGTGTGCAGCAGCTGCACCTGAACGCCATGGTGGTGGCTAAGGAGAAGATCGCCCGCTCCACTACAGCGCCCTTCAGCTCTATCAACCAGTGTCGCATGTTCTATCCCACGGTGCAGTCGCTGCCACGCACCGAGGTGGCGAACGCCATCAACAATGGCAAGGTGAAGTGGTGGGGAAGCCCGTGCATCGTCTATGTCGAGACGAGCGAGCAATTCCAGGAGTTCAACTACCCGGCCCCGGCCGACCAGGGCGGTGCCAAGGTTCACCTTCTGTGGTCTGAGAAGCCCTGCAACATGAATTGCTGGAACGGAGGGTTCACGTTCCAGGATGCCATCCGCTCACCCGAGGTGGAGTGCTTCATCACGAACCACCAGTGGATGGAGAACGATTCGCTGTTCGCCGATCTGGTGCTGCCTGTGACCACCTGTCTGGAGGATAACGACTCCATGGGCGCCGGCATGTCCGTGGCCCTGCGCCGCAGCGGTCTGACGCCGCCGGCCTGTGAACGCGTGGGCGAGTCCTTCTCCGACTTCGAGATCGCCTGCAAGGTGGGCGAGCGCTTCGGCGTGCGCGACCAGATCGACCTGGGGATGACCCAGGACGAATGGCTCAAGTTCGGCTTCGACCAGTCGGAGCTGGGCACCGAGATCTCCTGGGAGGATTTCAAGGATAAGGGATACTACTTCCCCCAGATCGACCCCAACTGGAAGGACCTGCCCGCGGGGATGCGCCCCTTCTACGACGACCCGGAGGCGAATCCGCTGGATACGCCCACGGGCAAGCTGGAGTTCTATTCCGACGCCTTGGCTGAGCACTTCCCCGACGACAAGGAGCGCACGCCTATGGCGAAGTGGCTCATCGGCGGCCCGGCAAGCGAAGGCTGGACCCATGACGAGACCCTGTGGGGCGAACGCTGCAAGGACTATCCGCTGCTGGTGACGGCAAGCCCCGCCCGCTTCCGCGTGCACGTGCAGGGCGACGACATCAAGTGGTTCCGCGAGATCGAGACCTGCAAGGTGCGCTGCCGCGACGGCTACCAATACGAGCCGCTGTGGATCGCCCCGGAGGATGCCAAGGCCCGTGGCATCGCCGGCGGCGACATCGTGAAGATCTTCAACGAGCGCGGCACGGTGCTCTTGGGCGCCCGCATCTCCGAGCGCGTGCAGCCCGGTTCTGTCATGGTCCACAAAGGGAGCCGCGTCGACCCCATCGCGCCACACCTCGACCGTGGTGGTGCCATCAACCTGATCGCCCCCCAGGCCACGGTGTCCGAGCACTGCAAGGGCTTCGTCGTGACAGGCTACCTGACCGAAGTCGCCAAGGTGACCGACGAGGAATACGAGGGCTGGAAGCGGGACTACCCCGAGGCATTCGCCCGCGACTACGACCCGGCTATCGGCATCAACTACAAGTCCTGGGTCGTCGAGTAGCTCGCGCCCGTGTCCAGAGAGGAACAACCTATGAAGGCATTTCTTATCAACGTGAAGAACTGCGTGGGCTGCCACGACTGCCAGGTCGGCTGCAAGGACGAGCATTGCGGCAACGACTGGGGCTCCTACGCCGCACCTCAGCCGGAGGTGGGCCAGTTCTGGTGCAAGGTGAACCAGTACGAGCGCGGCCATAAGCCCCATGTGAAGGTGAGCTATGTGCCCACGCTGTGCAACCATTGCGAGAACGCGCCTTGCATGAAAGCGGCCAAGGACGGTGCCGTGTACCGCCGCGACGACGGGCTCGTGCTCATCGACCCCGTGAAGTCGAAGGGGCAGAAGCAGATCGTGGAGGCGTGCCCCTACCACGTCATCTATTGGAACGACGAGCTGAACATCCCCCAGAAGTGCACCGGATGCGCCCATCTGCTCGACGGCAACGAGCCCATCAAGGTGCCTCGCTGCGTAGACAACTGCCACGTGGATGTCATCCTGTTCGGCGAGGAGGACCAGCTGGGGCTCGACGGCACCGAAGAGGTGCTTCATCCCGAATACGGCACCAAGCCGCGCGTGTTCTACCACGGCCTGCCTAAGAAGTTCATCGCGGGCACCGTGTTCGACCCGGGCGAGGATGAGATCGTCGAAGGCGCGAAGGTGACTGCTACAAGCGATGCCGGCACTTTCACCGCCGTGACCGACAGCTGGGGCGACTTCTGGCTGCGGGACCTTCCCGATGCCGACTGGGCGGTCACCATCGAGGCTGACGGAAAGACTAAGACGCTCCAAACGAGCACGATGTCAGAGGATAAGGGACTGGGCGATATCGCATTAGTCTAGCCTGCAAAATCAACCCCCTAGTGACAAGGTCGTCATGCGCAACCCAGCTCTCCTTTCTTCTTTCTCGAGCACAGCACCTGCGCAGACGACCTTGTTTGATTAGAACAGCACCTTTTTGAAAGGACGGTAAATAGAATCATGTGTTTCAGACCGGCGGAGATCCAGATGAAGAAGTGCTCGGCCTGCGGGGCTACAGCAAGGCCCATAGACAAGGTCTGTCAAAAATGCGGAGCCGAGCTTGAAGACCAGAAGATCGATTTTGATGCCGATCAGGCAAAGCTCGACTCTGCGATAAAGGCTCCTGGAGCCCCGAACGCCCCAGCAGTTCCCGGGGCACCGAAACCACCTGCAGCACCTAGTGCTCCAAAGCCACCGACAGTCTAAGAGGAGAGGTCATCATGGCAAACAACACTACCTTGTTCGACGAGCATGGCATCAAGCAGCTCGGTTATTACGTCCAGAGCATCGAAGAGACTGCTGCGATGCTGCATGACACTATAGGCGTTGGTCCGTTCCTCGACAGCGGTGTCACGGAATTCGATGCTTGCGAAGTGCGAAGCAAAACGGTGCCGTTGAAGATACGGACCGCTCTCGGACACCTGAATGATATACAGCTTGAATTGATCGAGATTTCCAGCAATGGGCCAGATCCCTATCATGAGATGGGCCACTATGGGCTTCATCACTTCTGCATCTACGTTGATGATGTACAGGCGGCCGTGGATGCATTGATGGCGGCGGGCATGACGGTTGCCATGCTCCTAGAGAGCGGCAGCGGCCAGAAGATAGCCTATGTGGATGCTCGTGAACAGCTGGGGCAATACATCGAACTGTGCACTCCTAACGATAAGCTCTGGGAGACGGTGAAAAGCCTTCACGAAAACGCAGAGCCGAACGGACCGGCGATCATCCCCATCAGCGCCCTCATGGCAGGAAGGGGCTAGAAGATGGGTACAAAGAATCCCTACGATCTCACAGGGCGTGTCGCTCTCATCACCGGTGCCAGTTCCTATGGCATCGGCAACCAATCCGCAAAGCTTCTTGCCGCCCACGGGGCAAAGGTCTTTTTGACAGCGCGTCGCGAGGACAAGCTCAAGGATGCAGTTGCAGAAATCGCCGCAAGTGGCGGAATCGCCGCTTACAAGGCAACGGACGTATCAAGGGAGGAAGACTGCAAAGCCGCCGTCGAGGCGTGTGTAAACGAATTTGGTCGCCTGGATATCATGGTGCTTTCCGCAGGCATATCTGGTCTTTCATTATCTGGTGGTCTCGAGGCTGCTTTTGATACGGATAACTGGAACAAGGTCTTGGGCATCAATCTGGATGGCGTGTTCTACATGGTCAAACATGGCTATCAAGAATGTGCGAAGCATGGTGTCGGGGCGATCGTCCCGATCGCGTCTCTGGCGGCATGGCATGCGGCAGGTTCCGTTGCCTATACGGCTACCAAGGGCGCCATACGTTCGCTTACTCCATGCTTGGCGAAGCTGCTCGCCCCTCAGAAGATCCGCGTCAATACGCCCTATCCAGGCTTCATAGAAACCGATATGACGCATCCCCAAGGAATGGATGATCTATTCGCAAAGTTCAAAGAAGGCAATGTTGCGAAGATCCCTCTTGGGCGTCTTGGATCCGTCGATGATTGCGCCAATGCCGTGCTCTATCTAGCTTCAGATGCTTCAAGCTTCATGACAGGCCAGCATCTTGTGGTGGATGGCGGAGAGCTGGCGTAATTCAACAATGCAGGGATCGCGCGTGCGTGATCCCCGATATCAGGAGGGAATATGGAAACCCGTATGAATCAGGGTGCGGAGGAGCATTTCAACCCGTTCATGGAAGCACCTAGCATCAAGAAAACGATGACCCTCGTCGGCATCTATCTCGCCGTGATAGCAAATCTCATGGTGTCTACGACGAACTCGGTAGTGCTGCCTGCTGCCGCCGCAGAGATCGGCGGCATGGATATCTACGGCCTTGCCCAAGGCATAAGCGGCATCCTTGGCGTATGCGCTATGCCAGTGTTTGGCTTTATCGGTGCGCGCAATCCGGCTGCGAAACGCCTTCTTGCCGGTGGAGCCCTTGCAGTGGGAGCCGTTGTCATCCTCGTGAGAACCCTTGCGACGAATATGATGATGATCATCGCCGTGAACGTATTTTGGGGTCTGGTAAGCGCAGGCGTGTTCGCTATCGGCTTTACCATGATCAGGGATATGTACGAGAAGAATCAGGCCGGTTTGAGATTGGGTCTCGTGGGCACGATGATGTCCATAGCGATGCTGGTGGGTCCGCTCGGTGGCGGCTTCATCGTCGATCGAGTTGGCTGGCGCTTCTTCTGCGCTATATTGCTCGTATTCTTGGTAGCTAGTTCCGCCCTCATTTTGTGTGGCGTAAAAGCAACTAAGGAGCAAGCTGCATTTCTCGCAGTCAAAGGTGGAAGTTTCGACTTCGCTGGCACGGTGGCTATCATGGTATTCCTCGGCGGCCTCATGATCGCACTGTCTATGGGCGGCAATTATGTGCCCTTTGGCTCAGCCTTGAATACGGCTCTGCTTATCATCTCTGTCGTGGCACTCATTGCCCTGGCGATCATCATCAAGAAGAAGGGTGATGATGCTATCGTTCCTGCTAATGCGCTGAAGGACCGCAACACGCTTGTATTCACGGGCGCGAACATGCTTCACAACTTTGGTGCCATGACCATTTCGTTCTTCATACCCGGCTTCATCATGCGTACGCTAGCGACAGATCCGACTGTCGTCGCGTTGGGCCCCGCGCTCGCTGGTGGCATAGCATCGGCGCTCATGGCTGTGCTCGGCCTATTTCTGGGGCCGATCTTTGGCAAGATCATCGCCAAGAACAACAGCGCCAAGGGCGTCATGATCTTCGGCAATGTGTTTCGCGTGGTCATCATGGCCGCGTTCGTGTTGGTGCTTGTTCCCGGTGTGCCAGTCTGGGTCATCTACATTCTCATGTTCCTTGCCGGTATCTTCAACTCGCAACAGACAGTTACCCAATCCGCCGGCCCGCAGATCCAGCTCAAGCCGTCCTTACGCACTATTGGCAATTCAGTGATCCAGCTTGGACAGAATCTTGGCTCTGCAATCGCGATGGCAGTGTTCACGCTGTTGGTAGGCATGGATCCTGTGGGTGGTATGCGCATGTGCATGATATGCGCGTTGGTTGCCTGGATCATCTTGTTCATCATCACCTTCTTCTTGCAGAAGGTACCCGAATCTGAAGCAGAAGCGAATTAGAGGAGATAGATCATGCCAGAGCAGAAGGACTATACGGATTATTTCAAAGGTCGCGATTGGGTGCACCAGATCGGGTTCTATGCGCCGGACTGGAAGGAGTTCATGCAGTGCCATCACGACCTATTCGGGTCGGGTCCATTCTTCTATACGACCAATAAGTTTGGGAAGCTCTTGCACTATGGCGAGGAAGTGGACTGCTCGAATCTCGAATTCCATGCGTGCTATGGCGGGTGGGGTTCTCATTCCATCGAAGTCGTACAACCGGACCCCTTTGACGTGCCAACGATGTATACGGTTGGAAATGAGGAAGGCGTCAAAGGATTCAATCATCTTCATATGTTCGTTGATGATTTGGAAGAAGCCCTCGAAGCATGTGATTATCTGGACATCCCAGTCGTAACAGTAGGCTATTCGGATCTCGAGACCAGCCTTGCGAAAGCACGCCAGCTCAATATGACCGATGAGCAGATCGAGCAGATCAAGGAAGGCTGCAAGCATCCAAGCTTCATGGTGGTGGATATGCGAGATGACTTTGGATGCATGGTGCAGTTGATAACCCCGCGTGCAAAGTTCCAGCACGACATGATCATCAAAGCTGCTGAAGAATGGGACGGTGACGAGGCAACGCTATTTAGGCCGTTCGGCATATAAAACAGGAGGGTTGTTATGGAAAAGACGGTCCAAATCGTCACTGGCGGCACTTCGGGTATGGGCTTGGCTACGGCAAGAGCAGTGTCCAAATATGGTCCCGTTCTCATAGGTGGTCGCAACGAGCAAAGACTCCAGGAAGCTCTGGAATCTTTGAGAGCAAGCGGCGTTGATGCGCATGGGGCGCGCCTTGATGTCTCTGATGCTTCGTCGGTTCGTGCATTCGCGAAGACAGCACAGTCCATTGGCGCCATTGGCAATGTCATTCATGCGGCGGCTGTAGATATGGACAATGCAGATGTCGATACCATTGTGCGCATCAACGTAGAGGGAACCATCAATATCGGGGAAACGTTTTATCCCCTGATCCAGCAGGGCTGCTCATTGGCAAACTATTCTTCCGTAACAGGGTATTATTACCAGCCAAACTCTGAGGAGATCGTTCTTTGGAGCAATCCCACCGCAGAGGGCTTCGGAGAGGCGTTCAAGGGCGCATTGCAGGTCGTTGATGCGCCCGATGCCCAACTGACACCCCGTATGGTGGCCTATTTCGCATCTAAGAACTTCGTGATGTTCTATACGAAGGCTAATGCGGAGCGGTTCGGGCGCAAGAACTGCCGCGTCTTCTCAGTGGCACCAGGTTCTTTCATGACGCCGATGCTCGAACTCCAGGCGGATAACTTCGATTCGATCAAGAAGACAACGGTATTCGGGCGCTTTGGAGAACCAGAGGAGATGGCGCAGCTCTTTGTCGATCTGCTCGACCCTAGGGTTTCTTATCTGACCGGATGCGATGTGCTGATGGATGGCGGGATGTTCGCTAAACGGACAGTACCACAGTTGTCTTAATGAGGTTGCTATACATGACAGGCGATCATCATTACGCTGCAAGCCGATCGGGGTCATGCAAAGCGCTCCCGATCGGCTCGATCGATTGGGAATCCCAGACCATCGTCGCGGAAGATGGGATGGTTCTTCGCCCTTATGGAGCCGATGGGACATGGGTACCCGAAGACGCTTTGAAAGAGGGTGTGGTTCGCTATCTAGGCAGCGCAACCCATGGCGGCCATATCGAACTGAAAGCGCTTTATATACTGCACCAAGGGGAATGGGAGAACCTTATCACAGGCGCTCGGACACCTTTGAAAGAGACCATGCCTCTCTATAAGCGAAAGGACTGATGATGATCAGTGTTGGATCCAAGGTAAGCGTCATATATGAAGGGCGTTTCGAGGATGGGACGGTGTTCGACAGCTCGCAGGTCCATGGCGGAAGCCCGTTGGAGTTCGTCGTGGGGGCAGGAACGGTTTTGCCGGGGTTGGAACGCGCTGTCGTCTCCATGGACCTCCATCAGAGGCAGACCGTAGCCATCGGACCTCAGGACGCCTATGGCGTCTACGAGGAGGCCCTCGTCCAACGCGTTCCCGCCGCAGGGTTCCCCGATATCGAGAAGCTGCCCGTCGGCAGCTACATTATGCTGGACATCGATGGCGAGCGGAAGCGGGCAAAGGTGGCCGATGTCAACGAGGACGCCGTCCTTCTCGACTTCAACCACGAGTTCGCCGGGAAGACCCTCGTGTTCGATCTTGAGGTGGTTGCGATGTCGTCGCGCACGGGAAGCCTTGTGGAGGACGAGCAGCATGCAGCCGACTGCCCGTGCGGCTGCCATCGGCTCCAAGAGCAACTCGTGGGTTGAGAGACGATGCTGCTCGTTTCCATAGCTTTCAAAAGACTGCTGAGCATCAGGATGTGCTGGGCTGTCATCGATCGGGAAGAGCTGCTCCCCTAGTGCACAGGCCAGAGTATCTGAGAAGCAGTGTCGGGTCATAGGGTTCCTCTTGCGAATGGGCCGAGGCAATGGTATCCTCTTGCAGTTTCTTTCAATACGCATGCTCAAGCGACCTGACCTCGCGAGTGGCTTCGCCTTCAGATGAGGCGCGGCTGCGGGGGTAGGGGATGACCTTGGGCAGAGGACCAACGAATGGAGAGTAGCAACATGGCAGCACCGGTAAAGGTAAGCATCAGCTCGCTTCTGGAAGCGGGGGCCCACTTCGGTCATCAGACGCGTCGTTGGAACCCGAAGATGAAGCCCTACATCTTCGGCAGCCGCGGGGATATCTACATCCTTGACCTGAAGCAGACGCTGGTTGACATGGACAAGGCCTACAGCTTCGTGTCTGAGCTGGCGCGCAAGGGCGGCACCGTCCTGTTCGTGGGCACCAAGAAGCAGGCCCAGGAGGCCGTGGCAGACGCTGCGAACCGCTGCGGCATGCCCTATGTGAACAACCGTTGGTTGGGCGGCATGCTCACCAACTTCGTCACCATCCGCCAGCGCGTCATCTACATGGAGGATCTGGAGGCCCAAGAGGCTGACGGGCGCATGGCCATGCTCCCGAAGAAGGAGCAGATCCTGAAGCGCAAGGAGCTGGCGAAGCTCCAGGCCAACCTGAACGGCATCCGCAACATGACCCGCGTTCCTGATGCGGTGTTCATCATAGACACCTGCCGAGAGGAGATCGCCGTCCATGAGGCGCGCAGGCTGAACGTGCCCATCGTCGGCACCCTTGATACCAACTGTGACCCGGATGACGTTGATTACGGCATCCCGGCCAATGATGATGCCATCCGCAGCGTCTCTTTGCTCTGTGACTTCATCGCTGATGCGGTGATCGCAGGCACGGGCGCTGAGGTGACTGAGGCTGAGATGGCCCAGCAGGCTCCGGCTGAAGCCGCCCCTGAGGCTGAGGTCCAGGTGTCTGACACCGAAACGGCCGCCCAGGTCCAGGCAACGGATGCAACCGTCCAGGCTGAGGTGGCTGAGGCCGCTGAAGCTGCTGAGGCTGCCGAATAGGCTGCTTCAGCTCAGGGATGGATGCCCATCCCTATTCGAACGATGACCTTTCTACCCCTTGAGGAGGGATGAAGCTATGGCAGAGATCACCGCTTCTATGGTGAAAGAGCTGCGCGAGATGACGGGCGCAGGCATGATGGAATGCAAGAAGGCCCTGGCAGAGGCTGCTGGGGATATGGAGGCTGCGGTGGACGTGCTGCGCACCCGTGGCTTGGCGGCAGTGGCGAAGAAGGCAGGGCGTGCCACCAATGAGGGCACCGTCATGGCTCTGGTCAACGACGCCTGCACCAAGGGCGCCGTGATAGAGCTCAACTGCGAGACTGACTTCGTGGGCATGAACGAGAAGTTCAAGGCCTATGCCACCCGCATCGCCACGGCGGCCATGGAGAACGCCCCGGTAGACGCTGAGGGCCTCAAGAGCTGCACCATCGAGGGCGAGACCGTGGAGGAGATCCTGACGGATTGCATCCATGTGATGGGCGAGAACTGCCAGCTCTCCCGCGTGGCTGAGATGGAGGCTCCGGCGGTGGCCAGCTACATCCACGGCGGCGGCAAGATCGGCGTGCTGGTGAGCTTTGACGTTGAGGGCATAGACCCGGCCTCTGAGGCCTTCCAGAAATGCGCTCGCGATGTTGCCATGCAGGTGGCGGCGGTGAACCCTGTCTCTGCCACCCGGGAATCCGTGCCCGCTGACGTGGCAGCCCATGAGCTTGAGATCTACAAGGCCCAGGCTGCTGAATCCGGCAAGCCGGAGAACATCCAGCAGAAGATCGCCGAGGGCCGCATGGAGAAGTTCTACAAGGAGAGCTGCCTGGCTGAGCAGGATTTCGTGAAGGATCCGGACGTCACCGTGCGTCAGTACGTGGACGGGTGCGCCAAGGAGATGGGCGGCACCATCCAGATCAGCGGGTTCCTCCGCTTCGCTCTGGGCGAGTAGCCATTCTCATAACCATGAAGGCAACGAGGCCATGCTCCAAGCAGCGTGGCCTCGTTCGCTTTCCTTGAGGCCGTGAACGGATCACTGTAAGGACTTCCTATGGGCAAAGAGTCGATCATCGTCAGAGGCAACGGAACGCTCTCGGGTGAGGTCAAGATCTCAGGAGCCAAGAACTCAGCGTTGAAGCTCATGGCTGCTGCCATCCTGGGCCAGGGCCAGAGCGTGATCAACAACGTGCCGGATATCTCTGACATTACCATCATGTCAGAGGTCCTGCGGCGGTTGGGGGCGCAAGTCTCCCGCCAAGACCATAGCCTGTGCATTGACACGGCCTCCGTTGATTCCTTCAGCACCCCCTATGAGCTGGTCTCAAAGATGCGGGCGAGCATCTCTGTGCTGGGGCCGCTGATCGGCCGGTTCGGCAAGGCCCGCGTGGCCATGCCCGGCGGGTGTCAGATAGGGGCGCGCAAGATAGACATGCATCTGGTGGGCCTGGAATCCTTGGGGGTGGAATTCAGCGTTGACCATGGCACTCTCATCGCCGCCACTCCTGACGGCCTTCACGGGGCCCAGGTCATGCTGGAGTTCCCCAGCGTGGGCGCCACAGAGAACATGCTCATGGCAGCGGTGGTGGCCGAAGGGACCACGGTCATAGAGAACGCTGCCCGCGAACCAGAGATCGTCGACCTTTGCACTATGCTCAACGAGATGGGGGCGCGCATCACCGGTGGTGGGTCCATGATCATCGAAGTGGAGGGGGTCCCACTGGAGGCCTTCCACCCCTGCGTCCATGCCACTATTGGGGACCGTATCGAGGCAGGCACCTTCCTGGCGGGAGGTGCGCTCACCGGGGGCCCTGTCACCGTCCAGGGGATAGACCCGGAATACCTGCGCATGGCCATCCTGAAGCTCAAGGCCATGGGCTGTGAGGTCAACTGTGGTGAGGACTACATCACGGTAAAGCGGGATGACCCCATCGAGGCAACGGATATCCAGACGTTGCCCCATCCCGGGTTCCCCACGGATCTCCAAGCCCAGTTCATGCTCTTGGATGCTCTGGCAGAGGGCACCTCGGTCATCACCGAGAACGTCTTCGAGAACCGCTTCATGTTCGCCTCCGAGCTCATGCGCATGGGGGCTGATATCACCCAAGAGGACCATCACGCCATCATCCATGGGGTGGATCACCTTCAAGGGGCCCCCGTCTCTTCCACTGACCTGCGTGCCGGAGCGGCTCTGGTGCTAGCGGGGATCGTGGCCGAAGGATACACGACGGTCTACGAGATAGAGCACATAGACCGTGGCTATGAGGACTATGTGGGCAAGCTGAAGTCCCTGGGCGCCGATGTCGTGCGCACCGAAGAACAAGGCTAGGTTAGCTTCGTGCCCACCCGTCGGACCAGACCGCGCCATGTATCCTCCGGGGCCCCTGCGGCCCGGCCCCTGACCTATAACCCCCGGCAACGGACCCGTAGGCCTGAACGGGTCATCTCCAATGTGGAGCACCCGGCTTCCGGCCGGTCGCTCCCCCGGCGCGGCGGCGCTGCCCACTCAGCCCTGGTGGATGCCAAGCGCAAGCGCTCTCGGCGCCGTGGGTTGCTCATCGTGGTCATCTTGATCATCGTGGTGGCGCTGGCAGCCGCGGGCGTGTCCGCTTTCACCTTCTTCCGCTCCACGGATTCCAACCTGGCCCTAGACCCGTCCAACGCCCAGGAAGCCCTGGTGGCCCAGAAGGCCGATGAGCCCTATTTCGTGCTGATGGCAGCTGATCTTGCACTGCCCGGTTACGCGAAGCAACAACCCAATGCCCAGGGGTATCAGCTGGTGCGCATCGATGAGGCCGCCCGCATGGTGACCTTGATCACCATCCCGTCCAAGCTCAATGTGCGTACCTCCGACGGTGAGACGCGGCCGTTGGACGAGGCGAAGGAGGTGGGGGGTGATGCCGAGCTCATCCGCGTGGCATCAGAGCTCATCGGTGAGGGCATAGCCCATTTCGTCACCACAGACAGCGCGGGGATCAGCGGCATGGCAGATGCACTGGGAGGCGTGCCAGTGGAGCTCATCTCTCAGATCGATGACCCAACTACGGGCTATGAGGTGGTGGAAGCGGGGACCAACCGCTTGAGCGGCTCTCAGTCCTTGACCTTCCTGCGAGCGTCGAACGTGGCCGGAGGCGTTGACGACATGTTCCAGGACCGCATGACCTATACCTTGAATCTGGCTGAGGAAGCGGCTAGCTCCCAGGGCCTCTCCTTCGCCAATGCAGTGGGAGAGGCAAGCCGTTTCATCTATACGGACTGGACGGCCAGCGATCTGCTGGCGTTGGGCGGCGCTCTTTTCCCCTTCGAGGAGCTGACCATCTATACCTGCATCCTCCCTTATGCGGAGTCCAATGCTGCGGGGATGGGGAACACCCTCTACGAGCGCCGCTCCAAGAGCTGGGAGCAGATGCTCGCCCGCATCAAAGCCGGTGAGGACCCCAATGACATCGAAACGGAATCCGCCAGCGTGGATGCCAACGGCGTCACTGTGGAGGTGCGCAACGGCACGAACACCGCGGGGGCAGCGGCGAAGCTGGGGGAGCTGCTCACCCAGGATGGCTATGAGGTCATCGGCGTGGGCAACACCGATGACAACACCATCTATCCGGAGACGCTGGTCATCTACACGAAGAGCGAATACGAGGGAGAGGCGAAGGCGGTCTTAGGGGACATGGGCAGCGGCCGATTGGTGAATGGAGGAGATTTCTACTCCTCTGATGCCCATGTGATCGCCATCATCGGCCTTGACTGGATGCCTGTGGACTGAGGCCTGTGATATCATCTTCGCGAACAATGCTGATATCAAGGAGGCGTCATGGTAGATAAAGAACAGGTCAAAGAGGTGCTCGATGCGGTCCGCCCTTCCCTTCAAGCTGATGGCGGAGATGTAGCCCTGGTGGAAGTGACGGATGATGGCGTGGTCTACGTTGAGCTCCAAGGCGCCTGCAAGGGTTGCCCCATGTCTCAGATGACCCTGGCCAACGGCATCGAGCGCATCCTGAAGGAGCGCGTCGAAGGCGTGGTGGCCGTCCGTCCGGCTGATGACCCGATGGCCGCCTTCTAAGACGGCCAAGCGCACTTGCTCGTTCGAAGGACGCCTGCTTTTGTGCAGGCGTCTTCTCTATAGGGTGGTTCAGGAGGTATCTGGATGACAGCATGTTGGGAGATGCGCGGCTGCGATGAGGAGATGGCGGGGCGCTGCCCTCACAACATCCCCGGTGAGCCGTGCCCGGCCGATTGCCGTTTCGCTGCATGCCTGCGCGAGACCCATGTGGTCTGCGAGGACTTGGGCGTGCTTCTGAATCCTGAGCGGGACTACGACATGGCTGTCAAGGAGATCTGCCGCTTCTGCGAATTCTTCTTGGTGAATGGGCCTCATATCAAAGACCGTCCGGAGGGGTTCAGGCGCCAGGGCAACCCCAACCGGTTCCTTCTTTGACAGAAGGGGAACATGAACCCATGGGGTGTCCAAGCGCTTCTCCTCCTCGGGTAGAATCATCGAAGATGAGCTACCGTAAAGGAGGGGGTCATGGCGAATTACGACCATATCATGATCTGCCCATCCTGCGGTGCGCGGGATCTGAACCTCTTGGATTACACCTCTCTCATGGTGTTGAAGCCCCAGATGGGGCTCTTCACCATCGTGTGCCCCAGTTGTCAGGCGAAGGTGACCTCCATCCAGCCCATCCCAGCGGATCTGGAGCCTTCTATCGCCCAAGCGGCCGAGATGCTGGGCGCAGGAATGGGGCACGACTTGTTCCGATGAGGGCCTGAAGCCATGTTGAATGCCCTCTATCAGGCTTTGGATCCGGTGGCGCTCAGCCTGGGACCTCTGGTCATCCGGTGGTATGGCATCGCCTATCTGGTGGGCTTCCTCTTAGCGGCCTTCATCATCTATCGGGTGGCGCGTCACTGGAAGCTCTCCGTTGATGTGGATTCCCTCCTGACCATCATGATCTGCGTGATAGCGGGCATCCTCTTGGGTGCGCGCTTGGGCTACTGCCTGTTCTATGGTCAGGGCTACTACCTTGAGAATCCGCTCAAGATGCTGGCCTTCAACGAAGGGGGGATGAGCTTCCATGGAGGGCTCGTGGGTGCGCTCATCGCCGGTGTGGTGGCCGCGAAGCTCACGCACATCCCCTATCTCACCTTGGCTGACCTGGGAGCCATCGCTGCTCCGGTGGGGCTCTTCTTCGGTCGGTTGGCGAATTTCGTGAACGGGGAGCTCTGGGGTGCGCCCACGGATCTGCCCTGGGGCGTGGTCTTCGGTGGTGCGGCAGGGGATATGCCCCGCCATCCTTCCCAGCTCTACGAGGCGCTCCTCGAGGGCATCGTCATCTTCTGCATTCTTCTGGTCTTGGCGCGCAAGGTGCCACCGCGCCCTCGGGGGACCTTCATCGGCATCTTCCTCATCCTCTACGGGGCATTCCGCATCCTCATAGAATTCGTGCGTCAGCCCGATGCGCAGCTGGGCTATCTCTTCGGGGATTGGCTCACCATGGGCATGGTGCTATCAGTGCCCCTTGTCCTGGTGGGGGTTGCTCTGCTGTCCTACGCACGCATCCGCCAGCTACCCGAAGAGGGCACCACCGCTTTGTGACATGCGCTCCTGCGCAACGAAAGCATGACAGGGGAAGCGTTCTGCTCGCCTCTGGTATCGTGTTGACCTAGCATGGCAGCCAGCCATAGTCCGAAGAAGGAAGGGGAACATCATGCAAGTGAAGTTCTATAAGTGCGAGCATTGCGGCAACATAGCGGTGAAGGTCTATGATTCTGGCGTGCCGCTGGTCTGCTGTGGAGAACCCATGGTAGAGCTCATCCCTGATACCGTGGATGCTTCCCTGGAGAAGCACGTGCCCGCCGTCACCATCGAAGGCAACCATGTCCATGTGAACATCGGCAGCATCGACCATCCTATGGAGCCTGAGCACTACATCCAGTTCATCTGCCTGGTCAAGGATGCGGGCTATGAGATCCATCCGCTCAAGCCAGGAGATGCTCCCTCCACTGACTTCTATCTGGGCGAAGGGGAGGCTCCGCGGGAGGTCTATGAGTTCTGCAACATTCACGGTCTTTGGAAGACAGACCTGTGATTTATGGTATCATCGTTCGGCTTGTTTGAGCCTTGGTCGGAAACCAAGGCATGACCTCAAGGAGTTGAACGATGAAGAAGGATATCCATCCGGATTACATGGATTGCACGGTCCGTTGCAGCTGCGGCAACGAATTCGTGACCCGTTCCACCAAGCCTGAGCTGCGCATCGACATCTGCAACGTGTGTCATCCGTTCTACACGGGCACCCAGAAGCTGATCGATACGGGCGGTCGCGTCCAGCGCTTCGCTGACAGGTTCGGCTCCGCTTCTGACGCTGTGGCTCAGCGTGAGGCAGCCAAGAAGGCGGAACGCGCAGCCAAGGTGGCCGAACGCGAGGCAGCCAAGAAGGCTGAGCGCGAAGCCAAGGCCAAGGAAAAGGAAGAGCGCGCCGCCAAGTACGCTGAAGCGGCTGCCAAGAAGGCCGCTGAGGCGGAGACTCAGGCGGAAGATGCCGCTGTTGAGGCTGAGACTGCTGAGGTTGAGGCTCAGGTAGAGGAAGCCCAAGCCGAAGAGGCCCAAGCGGCGGAGGCAGCGGAGTAGGAGCCCTCATCCGAGAGAGCTTTGATAGGGCAGCTGGCATCCGGTCAGCTGCCCTTTCTCTTAGGAGGGGGCTTTCCTTGGGCAAGGGCATGATAGGGCCTTGCCCAAGGCCATCATCAAAGAGAGCGGGAGGCGTGGATGTCAGAGAGCGTGAACCCTCAAGTGGATTACGTGTGCAGGAACATCGAGAGCCGGGATGTGCATTTCATCCGATGTTGGTTCACTGATGTCCTGGGAGCCATGAAATCCTTCGCGGTGGTGCCAGGGGAGATAGAGAATGCCTTCACCGAGGGCATGGCCTTCGATAGCAGCTGCATCAAGGGCTTCACTGACGCTGATGAGCCCGATGCGCTGGCCTTCCCAGACCCAACCACCTTCCAGGTGCTTCCCTGGCGGCCTCAGACCGATGCGGTGGCGCGGATGTTCTGCGATATCAAGCTGCCCGATGGTCAGCCCTTTGACGGGGACCCCCGCCATATCCTAGAGCAGGTGATAGCGAAGGCGGCCGATGCGGGCTTCTCGCCCACCCTAGGGGCGGAATTGGAGTTCTACTACTTCAAGGATGCTGAGAGCGCTGCGCCCTTGGATGCGGGCAGCTACTTCGATCTGACCTCGTTGGACTACGCCTCTGACCTGCGCCGAGATACGGTGCTCACCCTTGAGCGCATGGGCATTCCGGTGAAGTACTCCCACCATGAGCTGGGGAACTCCCAACATGAGATAGACCTGCGCGCCACTGACGCGCTGGCCATGGCAGATTCGGTCATGACCTACAAGCTGGTGGTGAAGGAGATCGCCGCCAAGCACGGCGTGTTCGCCTCTTTCATGCCCAAGCCCTTGAATGGGCAGCCGGGAAGCGGCATGAAGGTGCACATGAGCCTATTCGACGAAGAGGGCAACAACGCCTTCTTCGCTCCCGATGACGCCAAAGGCTGGGGGCTCTCCGCTGTTGCTCAAGGGTTCATGGCTGGCATCCTAGACCACGCCAAAGAGCTCTCCCTCATCACGAACCAATACGTCAATTCCTATAAGCGCTTGACCGCCGATGAGCTGGCACCTACGAAGATCGCTTGGACGCGGTCCAACCGAGAGGCCATCATGCGCGTCCCCGCCTATCGTCCGGGGAGCGCCGAGACCTGCCGGTTGGTGATGCGCAACCCCGATGTGGCCTGCAATCCCTATCTGAGCTTCGCCGCTCTTCTGGCTGCGGGGTTGGATGGGATCCAGCGCTCTCTTGCCTTGCCCGAACCCTGCGAAGCGGCTCAGGCGGTGGGCGGTTGCCATGGCTGCGGCGTCCTGCCCCAGAACCTGGGAGAGGCCATCGAGGCCTTCGCCGCCAGCAGCCTCATGAAGGAGACGCTGGGGGAGCACACCCATGGCTTCTTGGTCAGGTCGAAGACAGAGGAATGGAAACGCTATCAGGCCACTGTCACCCAATGGGAGACCGATCGGCTCTTGGCGGTGCTCTGAGATGCGTAAGTCAGTCATATTCCTGGCAGATTCCCTGGACAACGCCCAGCGGTTCAAGCGCGTCTTGGGCACCATGGATGTTTCCGTGGTGGCTGGCTCTTGCCAGCAAGCGCGTCGGTTGCTCCAATCCAACCCCTCCTGTGATCTAATCATCCTGGAAGCTCGGGGGGATGTAAGCGGTCAGATAGGGCTCGTGGAGGAGATGCTGGCCGAGGAGGAATCCTCTTCGCTGCTGGTCATCCTGGACCAAGCTGACCTTGCCGCCTTCCGGCTACCGGTGCAGACTCGGGCTGATTTCGTGGTGACAGACGCCTCTGAGGAGGAGTGCGCCACCCGTATTCGACAGCTGCTCTGGCCGGGCAATGAATCCAGCACCTCGGATTTCATCGCCGTTGATAGCATGACGGTGAACCTGGCCACCTACCAGGTCAAGGTGGGGGGAGAGCCGCTGGACCTCACCTATTTGGAATACGCGCTGCTCGTGTTCCTCGTCACCCATCCGGGGCGCACCTATTCGCGCGATACGCTGCTGCGTCGGGTTTGGGGATTCGATTACTATGGCGGGTCCAGGACCGTGGACGTCCACGTCCGGCGCGTCCGCGCCAAGCTGGGGCCTGAGCTGGCCCAGCATCTGGAAACGGTGCGCGGCGTGGGCTATCTCTGGTCCTGATCGCGCGGGGAAGAAGGGAAGATCATGCCCAAGACCGTAGCCGTCATCGATGGCAATTCGCTCATGCATCGGGCCTACCATGCCATCCAGACGCCCATGTCAGCCCAAGACGGCACGCCCACCAACGCCGTATTCGGATTCCTGCAGATGCTCTGCAAATTCGCTGAGGATGCTAAACCCGATGCGGTGATCTGCGCCTTCGATGCCGGTAAGCCGGAGTTCCGCATGGCAGAGATGCCCGAATACAAGGCCCAGCGGCCGAAGATGGACGATGAGCTCCATGTCCAGTTCCCCATCATCCAGGAGCTTCTCCAAGCCATGCGCATCCCGGTGGTGAAGGTGCCCGGGTGGGAGGGGGATGACATCCTTGGGACCATCGCCGCCCGGGATGAGCAGCTGGGATTCCAAACGCTGCTGGTCACCGGAGACAAGGATGCCTGTCAGCTGGCAACGGACCTCACCCGCATCGTCACCACCAAGAAGGGCATCACCGATGTGGTGGTCTTCGGCCCCGATGAGGTCATGGAGAAATACGGCGTGACCCCCCAGCAATTCACTGACTTCCTGGGGCTCATGGGAGATTCCTCAGACAACATCCCCGGGGTTCCCGGCATCGGCCCGAAGAGCGCAACGAAGCTCTTGGAGCGGTTCGGCTCCATCGAAGGGGTCTATGAGCACATCCATGAGCTCAAGGGAAAGCAGCGGCAGAACCTGGAGGAGAACGAGCAGATAGCCTACCTCAGCCGTCAGATAGCCACCATCGTCCGGGATCTGGATTTCCCGCTGGATATCGAAGGAGCTTCCTTTCCGGCCTTCGAAGCCGTTGAGGTGCAGGAGGCCTTCGACCACTATCAGCTCAAGAGCCCCTTGGCCCGGGTCCTAGGCTTGATCCATGAGGAAGCGGTGGTACCTGCCATCACCCTTGATGCCGGTGAGCGGTGGGACGCGAATGCATGGCAGAGCCATGTGGATGAGGCCATAGCCCAAGGCTCCTGTGTGGGCGTGGCCTTCGCCCGAGGTGATACGGACACCATCTTCGGTCAGACCATCCAGATGGCCCTGGCGTTCGAAGGCGGCCATGTGCTATTGGATGATGCTTCTGCCCGTGAGGCGGCCGCCTACCTCATCAAGCATGCCCCCTTCGCCGTATTGGACCTCAAAGGCTTGCTGCAGATATCCTTCCCACCGGATACCTCCCAAGAGGCTACGGTGAGCCCTGATGAGCTCTTCGGCCACCAGGGGTTCAGCCTCTCTTTGGCGGGGTATGTTCTGGAATCTACGGTGAGCTCCTACACCTACGAGGGGCTCAGCCAGCGCTTCTTAGGCGGAGAGCTTCCGGCGTTCGAGGAGGGCCAAGAGGCGCTTCCTCTCCAAGCGGAGGTCTGCCGTCTTCTGAAGCCCAAGCTGGAAGAGGCCCTTCAACAAGACGGATCCGAGAAGGTCTATGAAGACATAGACCTCCCGTTGGTCAGCGTGCTGACCATCATGGAACGCACGGGCGTGTCCATCGATGTGGACCGCTTGCGCGCCATGGGTGAGGATGCCCAAGAGCGCTTGAGCCAGCTCTCTGATGCCATCTATCAGGCGGCGGGGGAGGAGTTCAACATCGATTCCCCCAAGCAGCTCTCCCATATCCTCTTCGAGGTGATGGGGCTCAAACCCCTCAAGAAGAACTCCCGAGGCTATTCCACGGATGCCAGCGTGCTGCGGGAGCTGGCGAAGACCGAAGCGGTGGCCAGCGACGTTCTGGCCTACCGGGAGCTTGCCAAGATCAAGGGCACTTACATAGACAGCCTGCCGAAGATGCGGGCAGGGGACGGGCGGTTGCATACGGTGTTCCATGAGACGGTGACCGCCACGGGCAGGCTCTCCTCTTCTGACCCGAACCTGCAGAACATCCCCGTGCGCACTGATTTCGGTCGTCGGATCCGGGAGTGCTTCATCCCCTTGGATAGCAAGAGCGTCTTCTTGGCGGCGGACTACTCTCAGATAGAGCTGAGGTTGTTGGCTCATCTCTCCGGGGATGAGCACCTCATCCAGGCATTCCGCTCCGGAGAGGATTTCCATGCCAGTACCGCGGCTCATGTGAACGGCATCGCCCCTGATCAGGTCACCCCAGAGCTGCGCAGCCGGGCGAAGGCGGTCAATTTCGGCATCGTCTACGGACAGCAGGCCTATGGCTTGTCCCAGACCTTGGATATCCCCCAATCCGAAGCGGCTGAGATGATCCGCGCCTATTTCGAGGCTTACCCTCAGGTGCGGGCTTTCTTGGATGGCATCGTGGAGGAGGCGGCGAAGACGGGCTATGCCGAGACCATGTTCGGCCGCAAGCGACGCATCCCGGAGCTCAAGTCCTCCAACCGCAACGTACGCGCCCAAGGGGAGCGCACGGCCATGAATCATCCCATGCAGGGGGCTGCGGCGGACATCATCAAGATGGCCATGGTAGAGGTGGAGCGGCGTTTGCGCGAGGGCGGTTTCGCTTCTTCCATGATCTTGCAGGTTCATGACGAACTGGATTTCTCCGTGGTGCAGGAAGAGGTGGACGCGCTCGCAGCCATGGTCAAGGAGGTCATGGAAGGGGTCGCACATCTGGAGGTGCCCCTGATGGTGGATGTGCGCTGGGCCCCGAACTGGGCCGAGGCCCACTGATCGCTTCCCTGGGGCCTTGAGGTAGAGGTGAGGCGCTGGGCCTTCCGGAGCCTCCGTTCGGGAAAATTCGCTCTTTGGGGCAGATGACCGGTTGACGAGGGCGCTGCCCATTGGTAGGATAACGCCTTGCGTTTAGACACTTTCAAGGAGTAAACATCAATGTATGCGATCGTGAAGACAGGCGGCAAGCAGTACAAGGTCGCCCTTGGAGACAAGCTCAATATCGAGAAGATCCCTGCTGAAGTGGGTGATACGGTAGAGCTTCAGACCATCTGCGTGGTTGACGGCAAGGATGTGCAGGTCAAGGCCGAAGAGGCCGCCAAGACCAAGGTGCAGGCCGTGGTAGTGGAGCAGTTCAAGGACAAGAAGGTCATCGTCTTCAAGTTCAAGAAGCGCAAGAACTACAAGCGCAAGCGCGGTCATAGGCAGAACCTCACCCGCATCCAGATCGTCCAGATCGGCTCTGAGAAGTTCAAGGAGCCTGCGAAGAAGGCTTCCAAGGCTGCACCCAAGAAGGATGCGGATGCGAAGGCTGCCAAGGCTGAGAAAGAAGCCGCTCCCAAGGCGGAGAAGAAGCCCGCAGCGAAGAAGGCGGCACCCAAGAAGGCGGCAGATAAGCCCGCAGACAAGGCAGCTGACGCGGCTGCTGATAAGACCGAATAGCATCACGGAGGTATGACAGATGGCACACAAGAAAGGCCTCGGATCCACTCGAAACGGCCGTGATTCCCATGCGAAGCGCCTGGGCTGCAAGATGTTCGCAGGCCAGAAGGTCAAGGCGGGCAACGTCATCGTCCGTCAGCGCGGCACCCACTTCCATCCTGGTGACAACGTGGGCCGCGGCAGCGACGACACCCTGTTCGCCCTGTGCGATGGCATCCTGAAGTACACGCGCGGTGACAAGCGCAAGGTGCATGTCATCCCTGAGGTCCAAGCCTAGCGTGGGCTGCAGGTAGGTCATAGGCAATGGCAAAGCCCTCGGAAGAGGGCTTTTTCTTTAAGGAGCTCCATCATCTTCATCGATAAGGTGCATATCCATGTCAAGGGCGGCGACGGCGGAGCGGGATGCATGTCCTTCCGCCGGGAAGCCCATGTGCCCAAAGGGGGGCCTGACGGGGGAGACGGCGGCCACGGCGGCAATGTGGTGCTGGTAGCTGACGCTCAGAAGTCCTCACTGATCGACTTCCGCTTCAAGCATCACTTCAAGGCCACCCGCGGCACCCACGGCAAAGGGTCGAAGATGCATGGGAGCCGTGGTGAGGACCTCATCCTCAAGGTGCCCGTGGGCACCCAGGTGCGGGAATACTCCGAAGAGGACCGCACGACAGGAGAGCTCATCGCTGACCTCTCCCATGAGGGAGAGCGCGTGATCGTGGCCGAAGGCGGTGCTGGTGGCCGCGGCAACATCCATTTCGTCACTTCCACGCGTCGGGCCCCTGCCTTCGCTGAGCTGGGAGAACCGGCTAGGGAAGGCTGGATAGAGCTGGAGATGAAGCTTCTGGCCGATGCGGCGCTGGTGGGCATGCCCAGCGTAGGGAAATCAAGCCTCATCGCCCGGATGAGCGCCGCCAAGCCCAAGATAGCTGACTACCCCTTCACCACCTTGACGCCGAACCTGGGCGTGGCCACCTCCGGTGATGACAGCTTCGTGTTGGCCGATGTTCCGGGGCTCATCGAAGGGGCCCATGAGGGGCGCGGGCTGGGCCATGAGTTCCTGCGCCATATAGAGCGCAGCGCGCTCATCGTCCATGTGGTAGACATCACCGGTGGCTTCGAAGGCAGGGATCCGGTGGCTGATTATGAGATCATCACCGAAGAGCTGGCCCGCTATGCCGATGAGCTTGCTCAGCGCCCGCGGATCATTGTGGCGAACAAGGTGGATGCCGTTCCTGAGGATGATGAGCGTCTTCAAGCTTTGGCAGAGCGGGTGCGGGCGGATTCCCTTGAGGCGGCAGGGGGAGACGAGTTCGCTCCCAGCCCCATAGATCCGAAGCTCTATCAGGTGAGCGCCGTCACAGGTCAGGGCATAGATCAGCTCAAGGCTGCCATCGCCTCCAAGGTGCGCGGGTTGAGGGAAGAAGCCGCGAAGGCCGATGAGGATGCGCCCTCCTATGATCAGGTGTGGGAGCTCAAGCGCCACAAGCGGGACGCGGCCTTCACCGTCACCCCTGAGGGTGAGGGTGCTTGGCGGGTGGCAGGGCGTCAGGTAGAGCGCATGGTGGTGCAGACTGATTGGGATAACGAAGAGGCAGTGGGATTCCTGCAGCATCGGATGCGCCGGTTGGGCGTGGATGACGCCTTGGCGGCAGCGGGGGCGCGCGATGGGGATGAGGTCCGCATCTGCCAGATCGCCTTCGACTACGAATCCGCTGACGGTGCTCAGGACATCTTCGCGGAGCTGGACATCTAGATGAGTGCCTCTCCTTCCCTCTCAGGCGTTCAAGGGCCCTGCGCGGGTCAGCGGATCGTCATCAAGATAGGGTCATCCACCATCACCTCGTCAGACAGCTCCATCGACCGTGGCTGGATGGGAAAGCTAGCCGGTCAGGTGGCCCAGCTCAAGGAGGCAGGAGCTGAGGTGGTCATCGTCTCCTCAGGGGCCATCGCCTCGGGGCTTGAGCGGCTGGGCATGGAACGGCGTCCGAAGGACATGCCCACCCTCCAGGCTGCAGCTTCGGTGGGGGAGGCGGCGCTCATGGCCGCCTACGAGGATGCCTTCGCTCCCTTCCAGCTGACCCCTTCCATCGTGCTACTCACCCGCCGTGACACCGCAGACAGGGAGGCGTATCTCCACGCCCGGGATGCCCTGGAGCGGTTGCTGGACTTGGGGATCGTGCCCATCGTCAACGAGAACGATACCGTGAGCGTGGAGCAGATCCGATTCGGTGACAACGACACCCTGGCGGCTCTCGTGGCCTGCCTGGTGCATGCCACGATGCTCATCATCCTCTCGGATATAGAGGGGCTCTTCGACGCTGATCCCTCCACCAACCCCCAGGCGGCCCTGGTGCCCCGGGTCCAGCGCATCGACCGTGCGGTCATGGGCGCAGCAGGGGGGCCGGGGTCCTCGGCCGGTTCCGGGGGCATGGTCACGAAGATCCGTGCGGCCCGCGTGATGATGGCGGCAGGGATACCCATGGCCATCGTCCAGGGCAAGGAGACGGAGAACATCGCGAAGACGGCTGAGGGCCACTGCCCGGGAACGCTCTTCGCCTGCTCTGCCCTTCCCCATGAGATAACCCCCCGAAAGCTCTGGCTGGCGTTGGGGGACGCGGCGCGGGGAGAGGTGAGCGTGGACGAGGGGGCCAAACGGGCTCTGGTACAGCAAGGCGCTTCCCTCTTAGCTGTAGGGGTCCAGGCGGTCAGCGGCTGCTTCGAGGCGGGAGACATCATCGATGTCAAGGATGCGGACGGCGTTGTCATAGGCCGGGGCATCGTGGGCGCCTCCAGCGATGCGGTCATGCTCGCCCAGGGCAAGGGCACCGATGAGCTGGCCCGCAACCGCCTTCTGGCACCCATGGCAGAGAAGCCCTTGATCCACCGGGATGACCTGGTGGTCTTCGAATAGGAGTGCAGATATGGATAGAGCCCAGCAGATGGAGACCATAGCCCGGCAAGCGAAGGAGGCAGCCCGGGCTTTGGGGGCATCCACCGAAGATGAGCGCAATGCCGCCCTGGCAGCCATGGCCCAGGCTCTGCGGGCAAGCAGCGCGGCCATCCTGGCGGCCAACGGACGCGATGTGGCAGCGGCTCAGGCTGCAGGGGTCAAGGATTCGCTCATAGACCGCCTGCTCCTGGATGATCAGCGGCTAGAGGATATGGCTCTGGCCCTGGAGGAGCTCATCGGACTGCCTGATCCGGTGGGCCAGGTCCGGGAGGAGCGCAGGCTGCCCAACGGCCTTCAGCTGACCCAGGTGAGCGTGCCTTTGGGGGTGGTGGCCGTCATCTATGAGGCCCGTCCGAACGTCACCGCGGATGCTGCGGGCATCTGCCTGAAGTCTGGTAACGCTGCCATCCTGCGCGGCGGTAGCCTGGCGGCCGCCTCCAATGAGGCCTTGGCGAACGTCTTGGCTGAGGCTGCCCGATCAGCAGGGTTGCCTGAACACGCCATCCAAGCGGTGACCACCACAGACAGGGCGGCCACTGATGCCCTCATGCAGCTCCACGGCCTGGTGGACGTCATCGTGCCCCGGGGAGGAGCGGGGTTGATCAAGCATTGCGTGGAAACCTCTAAGGTGCCGGTGATCGAGACGGGAACGGGCAATTGCCACATCTACGTTCATTCCAGCGCTGATATGGCCCAGGCTGCGGCTATCGTGGAGAATGCCAAGTGCCGACGCTATGGGGTGTGCAACGCCGCTGAGACCTTGCTGGTAGATGAGTCCATTGCACCTCGCGCGTTGCCTCCCATCCTCGAGCGGCTCATGTCCCAGGGCGTGACCATCCACGCTGATGATGCCGCCTATGCCCTGGCATCTGGGTTGGATGCCTTCGCCCAGGATGCGTCCGGCAGCCCCTTGCTGGTGCACGGAGATGAGACGGACTGGGAAACGGAATACCTCTCGCCGGATATCGCCCTCAAGCTGGTGAGCGGGGTGGACGAGGCCATCACCCATATCAACCGCTATGGCACGGGCCATTCCGAAGCCATCGTGGCCCAAGATGAGGCTGCCATCAATGCCTTCCTAGCCGGGGTGGATGCCGCGGCGGTCTACGCGAACGCCTCTACCGCCTTCACCGATGGCGGCCAATTCGGCTTAGGGGCTGAGATCGGCATCTCCACCCAGAAGCTCCATGTGCGGGGGCCTTTCGCCGCTGAAGCGCTCACCTCTACCAAGTACCTCATCCGCGGCCAAGGCCAGGTGCGCAGCTGATGGCCCACGTGGGTGTGATGGGTGGCACCTTCGATCCTATCCATCTGGGGCATCTAGTCTGCGCTGAGATGGCCCGGGATGCCTGTGGGCTGGATGAGGTGCTCTTCGTCGTGGCGGGCAACCCCCACTTCAAGCAAGGCATCTTCTTGGCTCCCGCGCAGGATAGGCTTGCCATGGTGCAACGGGCAGTGGAGGGCAATAGCGCCTTTGCGGTCAGCAGCCGTGAGATAGCGCGAACGGGCATCACCTACACGGTGGACACCTTGGAGGAGCTTTGCGAGGAAAGGCCGGAGGCCGAGCTCTCCTTCATCCTGGGGGCGGATTCGCTGCTCACGCTCTCAAGCTGGAAGGATGCCGCTCGGATCGCTCAGCTTGCGCGCATCATCTGCTTGGCGCGGCCGGGGTATCAGATAGATGAAGCGCTCCTCAGCTCCTTGTCCGATCAAGGCTTCCTCATAGAGGCGGTGCGCGCTCCCTTGCTGGATATATCCTCGAGCGATATCAGGGATCGTGTTCGCAACGGCCAGACCATCCGCTATCTCGTTCCTGATAAGGTGGGTAGCTACATCTGTGCTCAGGGATTGTATCGGTGAGGAGGGCAGCATGACTGACCCATTGAGCGATGAGGGCCTTCGGCAGATGCGTGCTCTGGCGAAAGAGCGCGTCTCTAAGAAGCGCTTCGCGCACATGGAGGGCGTGGCGGATACCGCTCAGCTGTTAGCGCGCACCTATGGGCAGGATGAAGCCAAGGCCCGGCTAGCGGGGATCCTCCATGATTGGGATAAAGGGTTGGATAATGACCAGATACGGGCAAAGGCGCGGGATCTGGGGCTAGATGAGGTGCTGGGGGAATGGATGATCGCTCACATGCCTCAGGTGCTCCATGGTCCCACGGCAGCTGAGGGGCTCCGGCGCACTGATCCTGAGATACCCGAAGACGTCCTGAGCGCCATCTACAAGCACACCATCGCTGCTAGGGAGATGAGCCCGCTGGATAAGATCATCTATATTGCCGATGCCATCGAGCCCAATCGCAGCTTCGCCAAGGCGGAAGAGCTTCGAGGGCTCATCGGCAAGGTCAGCCTGGATGAGCTCTATTTCCAGGTCTACAAGTTCTGGATCGAGGCGCTGATCTCCCACGATGAGCTGCTCCATCCGGATACCCTGGCCATCTGGAACGAGATGACGTTCCCGAAGGCCCACGCCCATCTGCAACGGTACGAGAAGAGATGCAAGGAGAAGAAGCATGAGCGTCACAGCTAGAGAAGCCGCGCTGATAGCTGCGCGGGCCGCCGACGGGAAGAAGGCCACTGATATCGTGGTCCAGGAAGTGGGGCCCCATATCGGTGTCACGGACTACTTCGTGATCGTGACCGCAGCCAACAACCGTCAGGTGGATGCCATCATCGATGAGGTGGAGGATAAGCTGCGGGAAGAGTGCGGGATGAAGCCCGAAGGCCGTGAGCTGGCCCCTGATGGGTCGTGGTCCCTCTTGGATTACGGGACCGTGGTCATCCATGTGTTCCAGCCGGAGACACGAGACTATTACCGGCTTGAGACGCTCTGGAATGAGGCCCAGATGCTAGACCTCTCCGCTGAGGAGGGCTTCGAGCATCTGGAATACGGTGAGCGCATCGCAAAGCTCTTGGGGGCCTGACGCCCCTTCGGCCTCTTCAGAGGGCATTCCTTTGCCGTTCGCCCGTCATCTTGAACCGTTCACCCCTTCAGGCTCACGCTTCCTAGAAGCGGCAATAGATACCGTCGCTTCTAGGAACCTTTGCCAGCTCCCCCGTTGCTCCTCTTGTGGGGTGCATCGGGCATCCTCCTGAGCACGCTTGGGGGTGAAGCCCTACCATCTTCGCCGCCTTTCCGCCGGATCGCGATCCGGAAGAGGGGCTACCTATGTCAACGTTCATCGAATCCTGTTGTTGCCACGGGATCCAGCCGAAGGGTGTCGTGGAGAAGAAGAGGATAGCCCGTCCCGAAGTGGTGGGTCTGCTGCTCAAGGATAGGAGCGTTCCTCGATTCATCATCGCCCCCGATGGCTATGGGAAGACCCATGTCGCCTTCGAATACGCTGGCATCATGTTCGCGTTCGAGCGGGTCATCTGGGTCCAATGCGCTTCTCCGTGCTTCATCCGTGACCTAGACTCATCGCGCTTATGCGCGGAGCTCCTCCTAGCCCAGGACAAGACGGCGCTCGTGGTCTTCGATGGGTTGCCCACCCTAGACCCGGGGCGGACACGGGCGCTCTCCGATGTCATAGATGGCCTGTTGGAAGCCTCTTGTGAGGTGATCGTGGCCTGCACGCCCGCGGCGGACACCTTCGCTGCCTGCCAGCAGGATCGCATCCTGGTCACGAGCCATGACCTCTTGCTGGATGAGACGCTCCTCGAGGCCATGGGCGAAGAGCCCTGCTCCCACCAGAGCATCCCTTGCATGGCTTGGGGTCGGAGGGGAGCAGAGCGCCTCTTGGAGGGATGCGCTGCCGAGGAGATGCCTGCGGATGTGCGGCTGGCCATCTTCTTGTTCTTGGCCGTGGGATCCGGGGATGGGCTGTCTTTGCTCAGCCTCTTCGAGGCGAAGCGGGCCCAGGAGATGCTGGGATACCTCCATGAGCATTACACCTATCTAGGGATAAATGCTGAGACGGGGCGGTTCGAGGCGCTGGTCGTTTCGGTGGACAAGCTCAAGAGCAGCTTGCTAGCCTCTTTGGATGAGCTGGCATTCTGCACGTCTTTGGGAACGGGAGATGCCCTTGGGTGCCATATCGCTGACGTTCTCTGCAGGGAGGGCGATGCTGCACGCGCTTGCAACCTCCTGGCCCGCTTCATCACGCCTGCAGCCGCTCTTGCTTGGCTGAAGGCCCATGGGTGGCAGGTTCTTTGCTCAGGGGCACCGCTTGCGGTGGTGTCATTGGTTGACCACCTCAGAGCAGCGAAGGCGAGCAAGGCTGCTACGGACTTGCAGCGGACCTATGCCCTCTTATTCCTCGACCAGGCTGAAGAGGCTGCTGCGGGAGCGAAGCGCGTGCTCAAGCTGGGAGATGCCCAACGCCAGGAGCGGCTGGGGGCTCTTTGCCTGCTGACACGATGCGCTCTGCCCCAAGGGGATCAGGGAACATCGCTCAGCCTGGCCGAAGAGCTCTCGAACAAGCAGCCAAGGTCTGGTGAGTCCCTCGGCATCATCGCCCTTGCCAAGCTCATCTTCTCCCTCTCTTTGGGCGATCCGCCTGACCCTGCTGGCTTGGAGGAAGCGCGGGATGCTCTGGAGGGCCATCCTGCTTCGCAGATGACCCGTTTGGCCCTCTCCCAGCTCTTAGGGTGCATATGGATCTTGGAGGCCTTGGCCGCTTTGGGGCCTCAAGGAGCGGCCGAAGGGGCGGGGGAGCGCAAGGAAGCGGTAGAGAAGGTCTTGGACCTGGCGGCTCTCTGCGTGGGGAAGGTCTTCTGGGACAGGCGCTCCCAACAGCTCCTCCAGCTTCCCCTCGCTCTCTTGAGCTTTGATGACGCCGTCTTCAAGGCCTTGACCGCACGCCTGGGTGGTGGCCTTGCCGAGGAGGCATCGGCGGTTGCTGCGAAGGCGCTCGTCAGCCTCCAAGCGCAGCGGCGCCTGTGGACGAAGGCTCAGGAAGACAAGGCTCAGAAGCGCCATGCCTTCGATGCCACCCATCCTGATGCCTTTCGCCTCCCGGCCCCCAAGCCCTCCCTGGTGCCTGCCTCTGCGCCTCAGCTGGAGGTGCGCATGTTCGGTGGCTTGGAAGTGAGGATAGACGGGGAGATGGTGGACCCTCGGAAGCTCTCGCGCAAGCGCACCAAGACGCTGGCTTCGGTCTTGGCTCTCAATAAGGGACGGGAGATATCCCGGGAGCGGCTTTGCCAGCTCATCTGGCCGGATATGGATGCGGATGAGTGCCGCAACAGCTTCTATTCCATCTGGGCTTCGCTCAAGAAAGCGCTTTCCCTGGAGGGTCAGTGCCCCTATCTCATCCGGTCCCAGACGGGGTGCAGCTTGGATGCGCGCTACCTCTCCACCGACATGGAGAGCTTCGATGCCACCTGCTCCTCCTTGGTATTCGGGGGAGGGGAAGGGGGCAACTGGGAAGACCTCTACCTCAGGGTGACGACGCTCTTCTCAGGAGAGCTGCTGCCAACGGAACTGGAGTGCACCTATGTGAAGGAGATACGGGAGCGGTGCCGCAACCGCTTGGTGGATGGGCTCATCGCAGCATCTCTGCGCCTGGCTCGCTCCGGTGAGCACACGGGTTCCCTTTGGTTCGCTCGGGAGGCCTTGCGACGGGATAGCCGACGGGAGGATGTGCATATCGCGCTCATGGAGGCCCAGATCGCCGCCAACCAGCGCGGCCCTGCCCTAGAGACCTACTTCCAGTGCCGTCGGTTCCTAGCGGAGGACCTGGGGATAGACCCTTCGCCCAAGCTGGTGAGCCTCTATCGTTCCATCATCGAATACGAGGAGGCGCTTTGATGATGGAGAAATGGCTACGAGAGCGCTTTCAGCGGCAAGGCTGTATTAGAATGTCCGTTCGAGAAAGAAGGCCCCGTAAAGGGGCTCACGACAGCCAAACCAGAAGGAAGATCCGCTAGATCATGGGAATACTATCGAAGCTGTTCACCATCGGAGAAGGCAAGCAACTCAAGAAGTACCAGGCGAAGGTGGATGAGATCAACGCCCTGGAACCAAAGATGCAGGCCATGACCGATGAAGAGCTCTCAGGGATGACCGACCGTCTGCGAGAGCGCTATCAGGCGGGGGAGACGCTGGATGATCTGCTCCCCGAGGCCTTCGCCGCCGTGCGGGAAGCCAGTGTGCGCACCATAGGGCTGCGTCATTTCGATGTGCAGCTCATCGGCGGCATGGCCTTGAACGCCGGGGAGATAGCCGAGATGAAGACCGGCGAAGGCAAGACGCTCGTCTCCACCTTGGCGGGCTATTTGAATGCCATCCCAGGCCACAACGTGCATATCGTCACCGTGAACGATTACCTGGCCAAGCGTGACTCTCAATGGATGGGGCGCATCTACCGCTTCCTGGGGATGAAGGTGGGCCTCATCCAGAACGGCATGAAGCCCGCTGAGAAGGTGCCAGCCTACCAGGCGGATGTGACCTACGGCACTAATGCGGAATTCGGCTTCGATTACCTGCGTGACAACATGGTGGTGCGGGCCCAAGACCGCGTGCAGCGCGGGCATCACTTCGCCGTGGTGGACGAGGTTGACTCCATCCTCATCGATGAGGCCCGCACGCCGCTGATCATATCGGGCTTGGGAAGCCAGTCCTCGGAGACCTACAAGCGCTTCGCGGCGGTCATGCCGAAGCTCAAGCTGGATGAGGATTTCCAGATGGACGAGGCGAAGAAGACCATCAACACCACCGAGGTGGGCCTTGATCGCATCGAATCCATGCTGGGCATAGAGGATATCTACGCTGACCCCTCAGCTCAACTGGCCAATCACCTCCAGCAGGCCCTGAAGGCCGAGTTCCTCTTCCACCGTGACGTGGATTACGTGGTGGTAGACGGCGAAGTCAAGATCGTGGATGAGTTCACCGGTCGCATCATGGAAGGGCGCCGCTACTCCGAAGGGTTGCACCAGGCCATCGAAGCCAAGGAGCATGTGCGCATCCAGCAGGAGAGCCAGACCTTGGCCACCATCACGCTGCAGAACTACTTCCGCCTCTACGAGAAGCTCTCCGGCATGACCGGCACGGCCATGACCGAAGATGCGGAATTCCGCCAGATCTACAAGCTGCCCGTCTTCGCCATCCCGCCCAACCGGCCGGTCCAGCGCCAAGACATGAACGATCTGGTCTACCGCACGGTGGACGCGAAGTTCAACGCGGTGGCCGATGACATAGCCGAGCGCCATGGCAAGGGCCAGCCTTGCCTGATCGGCACGGTCTCCATCGAAAGCTCTGAGCGGCTCTCGCGCCTCTTGGACAAGCGAGGCATCCCCCATGAGACGCTGAACGCCAAGCATCATGAGCGCGAGGCCCATATCGTGGCCCAAGCGGGCCGGGTGGGAGCGGTCACCATCGCCACGAACATGGCGGGCCGCGGCACTGACATCATCCTCGGCGGCAACGCCGATGTGCTGGCCGAAGACCTCCTGCGCCAGCGTGGCCTTGACCCAGAAGCTCCTCAGTTAGACGAAGAGGGCCAGCCTGACCCGCTGTTCGCCTCCGATGAGGCGCGGGAGGAGGCCCTGGAGGAAGCGAAGGGGATCTGTGCGGCTGAACAGGAGGAAGTGCTGGCAGCAGGCGGCCTCTGCGTCATCGGCACCGAACGCCATGAGTCCCGACGCATCGACAACCAGCTGCGTGGCCGTTCCGGCCGTCAGGGAGACCCAGGCATCACCCAGTTCTACCTGTCCCTGGAAGATGACCTCATGCGCCTGTTCGGCGGCAATCGGATGGAATCCATCTCAGCCATGATGCAGAAGACGGGGCTTGAGGATGACATGCCCATCCAGGCTTCTATGGTATCGAAATCCATCGAGAGCGCCCAGCGCCAGGTGGAATCCATGCATTTCTCTGCCCGCAAGAGCGTCCTGGAATACGACGATGTGATGAACCTCCAGCGCAAGGCCATCTACGAGGAGCGCAATGCCATCCTGGATGGCAAGGAGTTCATCAGCCGCTTCCCGGAGATCCTGCAGGATTCGGTCAATGCCGTGGTGGCAGAGATGCTGACCTCCGATGATGAGGAGGAATGGGATACCGAGGCCTTGGAGATCTGGGCCGCCAACATGAGTGGCAAAGACGGCTTCAAGGTGTCTGAGGTAGACCACGACGAAGACCCGGATGTGGTAGCCGAGGCGCTCTATGAATACTTGCTGGGCCTCTTCGAGGCCAAGAGGGATGCCTTCGGCGAAGAGCTCATGAAGCACCTCACCTCCCAGGTGATGCTGCGCATCATCGATGCGAAGTGGATGGCCCACCTCCAAGAGATGGATTACCTGAAGACGGGCATCGGTCTGCGCGCCCTGGGCCAGCGTGACCCCTTGGTGGAATACAAGAACGAGGCCTACTCCGCTTTCCAAGCCCTCACCTCCTCCATGTACGATGATTTCCTGCGCACCATCCTGAGGTTGGAGGTGGCCTTGAGGCCGGGAGGCGAAGCGGAAGAAGAGAAGGCCGCCCCGGCTGCGAAGCTCACCTATTCCAACCCGGAGGAGAACCTCACCGAAGGCGCGTCTGGTGCGGCCCAGGTTGCGGCACGGCACGCAGCCGGTGCCACTCCTGCCACTCCTCGGCCTTCCGCTGGGAAGACCCAGACCATCGTGAAGGATAAGGAAGACCCCTTCGCCAACGTAGGACGCAACGATCCCTGCCCCTGCGGTAGCGGGCTCAAGTTCAAGAAGTGCCATGGCCAATAGGGAACTGGAAGCAGCGGCGTCGCGCTTGGCTGACGCCCGCACCTATCTGAAGATAGACGCCCTGCGCGAAGAGGTCCAGGCGCTGGATGCGCGCATGGCCAAGCCGGATTTCTGGGATGATGCCCAAGCGGCTCAGAAGGTGTCCAAGGAGGCAGCTGACCTCAAGGAATCCATAGCCGAATACGAGGCGGCAGCCCAACAGCTGGAAGACGCCCAGGCGGCCTATGAGCTCTCCGAAGAGGATGAGGCCTTCGCGGGCGAATACGAGTCCGGCATGGCGAAGCTGGACAAGATGCTGGACGGGCTTGAGGTGTCCTCCTGGTTCTCCGGGCGGTTCGACCGCGGCGGGGCCATCCTGTCCATCAATCCCGGTCAGGGGGGCCTTGAGGCCCAGGACTGGACGGAGATGCTCTACCGGATGTACAAGCGCTACGCCGAGGCGAAGGGCTGGAACGTCACCGTGCTGGACTTGGTGCCCGGTGAGGGCATCGGGCTTGACAAGGCCACCATCCAGGTGGAAGGCAAGAATGCCTTCGGCATGCTCACCTCTGAAGCCGGGGTGCATCGGCTGGTGCGCATCTCTCCCACTGATGACAAGAAGCGCCGCCATACCACCTTCGCGGGGGTGGAGGTGCTGCCCATCCTGCCGGATGACATAGAGGTGGAGCTCAACCCTGCTGATGTGCGGGTGGATGTGTACCGTTCCTCAGGCCCCGGCGGTCAGTGCGTGAACACGACGGATTCTGCGGTGCGGCTCACCCATGGCCCCACGGGTATCGTGGTCACGTGTCAGAACGAGAAGAGCCAGCTCCAGAACAAGGAAGCAGCCTTCCGCGTGCTCAAGGCGAAGCTCTACGAGCTTGAGGAGCGCAAGCGCCAGGAGGAATTGGAGGGCCTGCGGGGCGAGAAGATGGAGAACTCCTTCGGCAGCCAGATCCGCAACTACGTGCTCTACCCCTACCAGATGGTGAAGGATACCCGCACCGGCATGGAAACGGGCAATGTGGAAGCGGTGCTGGACGGGGATCTGGAAGAGCTCATCATCGGCTATCACAAATGGCGCGCCAGCCAATAGCCCGGTCATCGAAGCAGAAGCGCCCCGGATCCGGGGCGCTTCTTTGAGAGGCCTTTGCAGGGCTCAAGGCCCGCATGGGTGCGGGCTCTCTTCCTTCGCTAGTGCGCGCAGGCATCCTCAAGGGACATCAAGGGGCATTCGCCTTCCAGGAAGCGCTCTACCGCATCCCCTACGATGGGTGTCGTGCGCTCTGAGTAGACCTGCACGCCCGCTTCGGTGAATCGGGTGAGGGGTGGCATGCCCATGCCCACGGTGAGCATGGCATCGATCCCCAAGCCCAGGGCGAAGCTGATCACGCCCCCACAACCCACAGCATCATGGTCGGCGTTCTTGACAGCTTCCACCGCTGTCACCTGACCGTCCTGGATATCCACGAGGGTGAAATAGGGGGCATGGCCGAAATGACCAGACCTCATGGCCTTGAGACCCTCTGCGGTCTCGCTGGGAATAGCTAGCTTCATCTTGTCCTCCTTTTGTGCCGCCTCTGGGGCGGCTTCGCTTCTATCCCCTGCATGATACAACAGTGCCGAGGGCAGGTCATGGAGTTGCCGGGCCACCTCCTCAGAAAGACCGGATACCTCGCCCGCGTCTCCCTTCCCATCCGATAGAATTCACCTATCGTCTCCAACGGATCCAAGAGGGGTGCATGTGGATACCAAAGACCTAGACCTGACGGCCTCTTTGCTGCGCGAGGACATCATCTCCATGATCTTCGAAGCGGGAAGCGGGCACCCGGGCGGTTCCCTTTCCTGCGCTGACATCCTGACCGTGCTCTATTTCGGCGGCGTGATGGAGCATAGCGCCTCAGACGCGGCAGACCCGGCCCGTGACCGGTTCATCCTTTCGAAGGGTCACGGGGCTCCCGCCCTCTATGCCGCCCTGGCCCGAGCGGGGTACTTCCCCTCTGATGAGCTGCGCACTCTGCGCAAGCTGGGCAGCCGCCTCCAGGGACACCCGGATATGCATCTGGTGCCGGGTGTTGAGGTATCCACCGGCTCCCTGGGCCAAGGGCTCTCAGTGGCCTGCGGTGTGGGGCTGGGGCTCAAGATGGATGACATCCCCTCCACGGTGTTCGTGCTGTTGGGGGATGGGGAATGCCAGGAAGGCCAGGTATGGGAAGCGGCCATGTTCGCCGCCCATAAGCAGCTTGACAACATCGTGGCCATCATTGACCGCAACGGTCTCCAGATAGACGGCCGTACGCAGGATGTCTGCAATCCCGAGAGCCTGGAGGATAAGTTCCTCGCCTTCGGTTGGGAAGCAGTGGAGGTTGACGGCCATGACATCTCAGCGCTCGTAGATACGCTGACGGATATGAAGGCCACGCGCGAAGGGCGGCCGAAGCTCGTCGTGGCGAACACCATCAAGGGCAAGGGCGTCTCATTCATGGAAGGGGAGGCTTCCTGGCATGGGAAGGCCCCCAACGGGGACCAAGCCCAAGAGGCCCTGGAAGAGCTCAGGGCCGCTCGCATCGAGAGGAGCCGCTCATGATCAAGCTCGCCAGCGCGGAAGAGAGGCAGACCAGGCAGGCCACCCGGGCCGCCTTCGGCCCTGCGCTCATCGAATTGGCCGCAGAGGGTGTTCCGGTGGTGGCCGTGGACGCTGACCTGTCCGGTTCCACCACCACGGCGAAGCTTGCCGCCTCAAGCCCTGAGAATGCTCATCGGCTCGTGAACGTGGGCATCGCTGAGCAGAACATGGTGGGCGTGGCGGCAGGCCTGGCCCTTACGGGGAAGGTGGCCTTCACCGGCTCCTTCGCCGTCTTCGGCACGGGGCGCGCCTACGACCAGATCCGCAACACGGTCTGCTATTCCAACCTGGATGTGAAGATCTGTCCCACCCATGCGGGCGTTTCGGTGGGCCCTGACGGGGGCACCCATCAGATGCTGGAGGATATCGCGCTCATGCGGGCGCTTCCGAACATGAGGGTGCTCGTGCCCGCTGACTATGCGGCTGCGCTCTCTGCCATCAAGCTGGCGGCCCGCACCCCCGGGCCGGTCTACGTGAGGATGGGCCGTGCCAGCGTTCCCTGCGTCTACGCGGCCGGGGCTCAGATGGAATGGGGGCGGGCCCAGGTGCTGCGGGAAGGGTCTGATGTGACCCTCATAGCCTGTGGGGTTGAGATAGAGGAAGCCCTCACGGCAGCATCAGCGCTGGAAGAGCAGGGCATCAGCGCTGAGGTGATCGACGCCTTCTCCGTGAAGCCCCTGGACGCTGACACCCTGCTGGCTTCGGTGGCCAAGACCCGCTGCGCCGTGGTGGCCGAGGAGCATTCCATCCTGGGCGGCTTGGGAGATGCGGTGGCGCGGCTTCTGGCTGAGCATGATCCCATTCCGTGCGAATTCGCGGCAGTGCAGGACCATTTTGGCAAATCCGGCCAGTTCGAAGAGCTCATGAGCGCTTTTGGTCTTGACAGCACGGCTATCGCTGCTGCGGCTGAGAGGGCTTTGGATCGCAGATCTTGAGCATACCTGCTAGAATAGATGAGTTGCAGTTGAGAACACTGATCGATACGGAGCATGTACTGTGGCAATAGATAGATCCCGAGGCACCATGCCTCAAGGGGGCCACCGGGGCAGCCATGCTGGTCACGCCGCTGGTCCACAGGGTAGGCCCAGGAACAAGGCCCAGCTCACCAGCCAGCTGACCCAAACCCTGCCTGAGCTGGATGTGGAAGCTACCCGGGCTCAGCTGGGAACCCCTGTCATCACCTTCGACCATGTCAGCAAGGTGTATCCCGCGCAGCCCAACAAGCCTGCGCTGGCAGATATCTCCTTGCAGATCTACGCAGGCGAATTTCTCTTCCTGGTGGGTCATTCCGGGTCAGGGAAATCCACGTTCATCAAGCTCCTCACGCGGGAGATACGGCCCACCCAGGGTCATATCTATGTGGCCGATGAGGATCTCACCACCATGCGGAATTGGCGCGTTCCCTATCTGCGCCGCAACATCGGCTGCGTCTTCCAAGACTTCAAGCTCCTGCCTTCCAAGACGGTGTTCGAGAATGTGGCCTTCGCCTTGGAGGTTATCGGCAAGAGCAAGCATGTGGTGAAGACCCAAGTCCCGGAGGTCCTGAGGCTCGTAGGTCTTCAGGAGAAGTTCGGAAAGCTCCCTGACCAGCTCTCCGGTGGTGAGCAGCAGCGCGTGTCCATCGCCCGGGCCATCGTGAACCGGCCTCCGCTGCTCATCTGCGATGAGCCTACAGGGAATCTGGACCCGCAGACCTCTCGCGGCATCATGGACCTGCTGGAACGCATTAATCGCACGGGCACCACGGTGCTCGTGGCCACCCATGACCGTGAGATGGTAGACAACATGCGCAGGCGCGTCATCGCCCTTGAGCGCGGCCGCCTCACCCGCGACCAGGATCGGGGGGTGTACGGGTTCGATGTCTAGTATCGGCTATTTCTTCAAGGAATCCCTTCAGGGCTTCACGCGCAACCTCTCTACGGCCCTGGGGTCTATCATCACCATCTTCTTGTCATTGCTCATCATCGGCGTGTTCTTCGTGGCGGGCGCCATGCTCAACAACCTCATGAAGTCCGTTGAGAGCGAGGTCACCATCACCGCTTACGTCTCTGATGAGGCGTCCCAGGAAGACATCCAAGCGGTCATGGCCACCATCTCCAACATGGATGATGTTGACACCGTGTCCTTCACCACCAAGGAACAGGCTTTGGAGAATTTCTCCAATTCCATGACCTCCAACCCTGAGATCATCGAACAGCTGGATGGCACCAATCCGCTGCCCGCCTCTATCGATGTTGAGCTGACGGATCCGCAATCCGTCCAAACCGTCGCCCAAGCCATCGAAGGGGATTCCGAATACGTGGCCATCTCCGAGGATCCTTCCAACCCGGGAGATTCCATCAAATATGGCCAGGGCACGGTAGAGCGGCTCTTCCAGCTGACCAATTACATTCGCTATATCGGCATCACGCTGATCATCCTCTTGATCTTCATCGCGCTGGTCTTCATCAACAACACCATCCGCTTGGCCATCCTGGCCCGTCGGAAGGAGATAGCCATCATGCGCTTGGTGGGCGCCTCCAATGGCTTCATCCGAGGGCCCTTCCTCATGGAAGGTGCGCTCCATGCGCTCATCGGCTCATTGTTGGCAGTAGGGGTCATCCAGCTTCTGCGCATGTTCGCGCTGCCTCAGCTCCAGAACGCCATCCGCTTCCTTGATTTCTCGGTGCCGGATGTGACGTATCTGATCATCTATGGCGGCCTCATCGTGGCGGGTATCATCATCGGCCTCATCGGCTCTGCCATAGCCATGCGCCGGTATCTCAAGGTCTAGTCCCCTTCATCCGATCACGCGGACAAGCAGGTCAGACCATGGCGGAGAAGCGGCGCAATAGCACGGCCTATGTCAAGAAGGTGAGCGCCTCCTTTCGCGAGCATGCCCGCAATAAGCGGATCGCAGGCTTCTTCATCATCTTCCTGGTGGTGATAGTTGCGTTCATGGCGGGGTTCGCCCTGCGCTCTAACGTGCAATTCGCAGAGCTCCTCGGGTTCAATGTGGGTTCAGAAACGGTGAGCACCGGCAAGGTGTCCAAACCGGCGAAGACCACCTACGATGCGCTCTCAGCACGGGTGGATGAGGTGGAGGACATCCTCTCAACCTACAGCTTGGATGAGATCCATCTGGCTCCTGCCACTGAGACCATGCTGACGGACATGCTCAAGTCCACCGAAGACCCTTATGCGGAATACTATGACCAGGAGCGCTATGAGGCCTACATCAAGGAGGCGGTCTCCAAGGGGTATCAGGGGATCGGCGTCCTCTTCGGTGATTACAATGGCCGTGCCTATGCCATAGATGTGCTGGAGGGGTCAGAGGCCCAGGCCAAGGGCGTCACCAAGGGAGATTTCGTCCAGGCCATCAATGGGGAATCCGGCCATGTCTGGTCAGCATCTGAGGTGATCGGGGCGCTCGGGCGCATGGAGGGCGAGAACGTCGTCGTCACGTGGATGCGCCCTATCAGCATGGATGCTGAGAACGGCAACGAATTCACCACCACCCTGGAATGTCGCGAATACACGGCGGAGAACGTGACCTCTGAGCTGATGGACGAAGATGTGGGCTACATCAAGCTGCGTCAGCTGACGGCCAATGCCTCAGAACTGGTCAAGCGGGCGCTGATGGATCTCTCCGCTGCGGGGGCTCAGGCCTTCGTGCTGGACATCCGCGATGATCCGGGCGGCTATCTCACCCAATCCTTGGATATCGCCAGCTTCTTCATCCCTTCGGGGACGCTCGTGGGCATCCAGACCTTGGATGGCGTCAACACGCGCAGCGCCAGCGGCGTTTCGGTCACCGCAGCACCCTTGGTGGTGCTGGTGAATGGCTACACCTCCGCAGCGGCTGAGGTGCTGGCAGCGGCCCTCCAAGACAACCAGCGCGCCACCACCGTGGGTCAGACCACCATGGGCAAGGGCTCTGTGCAGGTGGTCCGTGAGCTCACCTTCGGCGGTGCCGTTCGCTATACAGCCGCTTACTATCTCACGCCTTCGGGACGGGGGATCAACGGGGTAGGGGTGACCCCTGAGCTGATCGTGGGCACCACCGAAGATGGGGATACGCAGCTTCTGGTGGCGTTGGATACGGCTCGGTCCCTGATAGGCCAGAGCCAAGGGTCTTAGTCTCATGGGCGGACGGAGGTCTCGCGGGCGTCGCGGTCCCACCAGGGGCAAGCCGCGCATCTTGGCCCGCGGCATCATAGAGATCAATCCTCAAGGCTACGGCTTCGTCAAGACGGCCCAAGGGGAGTATTTCATCCCGAAGAGGAAGACCGGTGGCGCCTTCCCGGGCGATACCGTTGAGATAGCTGAGACCAAGCGCGAGGCATCCCGGGGGCATCGGGAGAAACGGGAAGAGCAGCGGCGCGGCAAGAAGCAAGAGGCCCGAGTCGTGAATGTGGTGGAGCGGGCCCATGACAGCATCATCGGCCGCTACGAGGTGGCTGAGCCCTTCGGCATCGTGGTCCCCCTGGATCCGCGGATCGGCCATGACATCTTCACTCAGCGCTCTGCGGCCCCGGATATCCCTGTGGGGAGCATCGTGCGCGCGGCCATCACAGAATACCCCACTCGGACCACGGCTGCCTGCGGCGTGGTGAAAGAGGTCATCGGTAGTGCGGATGACCCGGATCTGCTGATAGAGCAGGTCATCGCTCGCCATAGGCTCAAGGAGGGCTTCTCTTCTACCACCCTTGCTGAGGCTGAGGCGTGTACGGTGGATGTGGCAGCTGCCCTGGCCGAGGGCTATGAGGATATCCGGGAGCGGTTCGTCTTCACTATAGATCCGGCCGATGCCCGGGATTTCGACGATGCGCTTTCCGTGGAAGCAGTGGAGCCAGGTCCGGGCGTGTCGGGCAAGGCTGTCTGGCGGCTCGGGGTGCACATAGCTGATGTGTCCCGGTACGTGGAAGAGGGTTCTGCCCTTGACCTGGAGGCCCGGGAGCGCACCTGCAGCGTGTACCTGCCGGACAGGGTCTTGCCCATGCTGCCCGAGAAGCTCTCCAATGAGGTCTGTTCCCTCAAGCCGGGAGAGGACCGGCTGTGCATGACCGTGGATATCTTCTTGGATTCGGGGTTAGAGCCCGTGGGAGTGGATATCTATCCCGCCATCATGCGCTCCCGCCTGCGCCTTGATTATGACCGTGCCCTGGATATCCTGGAAGGGTGCGGATCGGTGCCAGGCGTGGGTGAGGAGGAGCTGTCAGAGGTGTGCTCCCGCCTCCAGAGGGCGGACGAGATAGCCCAAGCGCGCCAGCGTGCGCGTGAGCGGGACGGAGGCCTTGAGTTCCGCACGAAGGAAGCGAAGGTGCGCCTGGATGAGTCAGGAGAGCCCGTGGCCATCGAGGTGCGTCAGAAGACCCGTTCCACGGCGCTCATAGAAGAGGCTATGATCTTCGCCAACGAGGCCGTGGCCCTTTACTTGGAAGAGCGCGGCTACCCCTGTCCCTTCCGCAGCCATGAGCCACCTGCGGCAGACAGCATCGCCGCCCTCCTACCCGTGCTCCAGGAATCCAAGTGGTTCACTCGAGAGATGGGGCGTAAGCTGGCCGTGGCAGACCCCTATGCCATCCAAGAGGTGCTCACTGCCGTGGAGGGCCGCCGGGAGGAGGCGCTCGTATCCACCCTGCTCTTGCGTTGCATGGCGCGGGCTCGCTATAGCTTGGAGAACCTGGGCCATTATGGCCTGGGCCTTGATTCCTACTGCCATTTCACCAGCCCGATCCGGCGCTATCCGGACCTCTTGGTCCATCGGTTGCTGAAGCTGGCCTTCGCCAAAGACCAAAGGAGCGCTGCTCAGAAGAAGGACATGCTGCGCACCGCTTGCGAGAAGTGCTCGGAAGGGGAGCGGGTTGCGGAAGCGGCTTCCCTGGAAGCAACCCGGGCGCTCATGTGCCTCTACATGGAGCAGTTCGTAGGGGCTGCTTTCCCGGCTACCATCTCGGGGGTGGCCAGCTATGGGCTCTACGTGCAGCTAGAGAATTGTGCCGAAGGGCTTCTGCCCGTACGGGGGCTAGGGGATGAGCATTTCGCCTTCGATCCGGTGCGCCTCACCCTCACGGGCAGCAGCTCAGGGGAGGTCTTCCGGCTGGGAGATGCCATATCCGTTCGCCTTGTAGAAGCCGACGGCCAACTCTCTCGCCTCACTTTTGGTTACGCGGCCGCTGCGCGGATCACGTAACTGATAAGCGCTGCAGTTTCTTCTGACACACGATCTTCTCCCTTATCGCATCTGTGCTTGGACCTTGGGCGGCAGGTCGTCGTACTGGACTTCGCTCCAACCAACGACGCCTCTGATGGGTTCGGCTTCCAGTTTGAGGTACGCCCCTTCGCGAAGCTCACGATCGGTCCCGAAGGCGATCTCCCTCTCATCCCCGCTTTCATTGTAGGCGGGAAGCCTATATTCGATCTTCATGCCCCCTGTTGGGTCTATGACGCCGCCCTTTGACTCAAGCTGAGAGGTCTTGCTGTTGTCCACCTGCGTGAAGTATTCGCCATTCACATTGCCAACCAATACCCACCAACCCAAGCTGGCGATCAGCAAGAAGAACGCCAAAGCTGCTCCGATGATCGCCCCTGTCCTCTTGCTCATAGGTCCTCCTTCGAACGTTTGCCCTTCATTGCCTTCGGGCAACCATCCTAGGATCGCGTTTGCATTGGAACCATCGATTCGGCTTACATCCGCCTTACATCTGAGTAAGAGATGATGAGGACAAAGGGGACGTAGGCTATCGTCCTGTTTTCCAATAGCGGCAACTGAGTTGGCAGGCCTTTTTGGGAAAACAGGACGATAGCCTACGTCCCCGTTGTCCTCATCATCTTGACAGCTATCACTCCATTGCACTAAAGTAGCCGCCAATCGAATAGCTTTAAACCGTTGAGGCGAAAGTCAAGCCAGAGGGGCACTTACAGAGAGCGGGCGCAGCTGAGATTCCCGCAGAACGCTGACTGGTAAATGGGTCGCCGAGGGAAAGGGGAAAGGCCGCGAAGCGCTCTTGCGCTGGTTGAAGGCCGAGTATCTGGACCGTGAGCCCGCGTTAGAGGCAGGAGGGGTGATGGCCCGTCCGTGAGAGGGTTCCTTCGGGAACCAAGCAAAGGTGGCACCGCAGGTGAGAAGCCTGTCCTTTGAGGTCTTATCCAAGACCACGGAGGACAGGCTTTTTTTATTTGCCCTTGTTTCGCGGGGCGTCAGGGCGGCGGAGGCGTTCGAGAAAGACCACGGCCGGAATTCGGCTCGACGAAAGGAAGGATGATGAAAGCAATGGGAACGGAGAGGTGCGACCCTTTGGCAGGTCGTACGCCTCGCGTCATAACCGGAGGAGCGGTGGGGCTCGATGCTCGCAAAGCCGCACGGCGCGAAAAGGGGCGCGGGCTCACCATCCAAGACCTCATACTCATCGCAGTGCTCTTGGCGGCGGGGGCGGTGTTGAAGCTCACGGTGGCGAGCTTCCTCTCCTTTGCGGGCATGAAACCCAACTTCGTGATAGCCATGTACTGCTTGGCCATCATCCTGACGCGGCCGAAGGTGGGTCAGGCTCTGATCATCGGGCTGCTCGCGGGGTTGATGTGCCAGATCCCTTTGCTGAACGCCACGCCGTTGGTGAACATCCCCTCTGAGGCGTTGGGAGCATTGGCCTGTGGGCTGCTGATCAACCTGCCCTTGAGGGTGGGGAAGCTGGATCTTGGTCCCCTGGTCAGCACCTTCTTGTCAACGGTGGTGTCTGGTTACACCTTCGCTCTTCTGGTGGGCACTATGAACGGCTTGTCCCTGCCCGTCATCTTCGTCACCTACGCAGTGATGGTCTTCGGCACGGGGCTGTTCAACGCCATTTTGGTCCAGATCCTCACTCCCTTGCTCCGCAAGGTCCTGAAGCGCTAGGAGGCGGTCATGATCGAATTGAATGAGTTCTGCTTCCGCTACCGCGAGAGCACCGAACCTGTGCTGTTGGATGTGACCTTGTCCATAGGTGCGGGGAGCTTCACCGGCATAACCGGCCCTGCGGGCTCTGGGAAATCCACGTTGACCTACGCCTTGAACGGCATCGTTCCCTATTGTTATCCAGGGGACTTCTATGGAGAGGTGCTCATCGATGGGAATGATACCTGCGATACCAGTCTCACGGACCTGTCGCGCATGGTGGGTTCCGTTTGCCAGGATATCGATTCGCAGTTCGTGGCTTCGGTAGTAGAAGACGAGATGCTCTATGGTCTTGAGAACTTCGGTGTAGCCCATGATCTCATCGAAGCACGCATGACCGAGGCGCTTGAGGCCATGGGCATCGCTGATCTGCGCCATCGCCTCATCGCCAGCCTTTCCGGCGGACAGAAGCAAAAGGTGGCCATCGCCTCCATCCTGGCCCTCCGACCGAAGGTGCTGGTATTGGATGAGCCCACCGCAGAGCTGGATCCTGCTAGCTCACGGCAGGTGTTCAAGCTGCTGCAAGACCATGCTCGCAGCCACGGCACCACGGTGGTGGTCGTAGAGCAGAAGATCGCGTTGCTGTCGGAGTTCGCTGATCAGGTGGTCATCGTGGATAAGGGGCGCATCCGCTTCGCTGGGCCTCCCTGGGAGGTCCTGTCCCATTCCGAAGAGCTGCTGCAGCTGGGAGTGAACTGCCCCCGGTCTACCACGCTGATGAACCGGCTGGCGCAAGCGGGGGTGTACCAGGGCTCTGTGTGCACTGATGTGGAGGAGGCGGCCAACGCCGTGCTGGAGGTGATTCTGTGATAGAGTTCCGCAATGTCCATGCATCCTATGATGAGAACACGCCCATTCTCAGGGGAGTGGACCTCACCATCCAAGATGGCGAATTCGTGGCGTTCGTGGGCACCAATGGCGCCGGGAAATCCACGGCCATGCGCCTCATCAATGGGCTGCTCAAGCCAGACTCCGGCGAGGTGCTGATCGATGGGGTCCCAACCACGCGCTTGAAGACCAGCGCATTGGCTCGCCGGGTGGGCTTTCTGTTCCAGAGCCCTGATCGGCAGATCTGCTGCAGCACCGTCCGCGAAGAGCTGCTCTTCGGCTTCAAGGCCACTGACCGTTTGGATGGCGAAGCGGAGCGCCGTGTGGATGAGGTGATCGAACGCTTCGACTTCAAGGCAGATGCTGATCCCTTCTTGCTGAATCGTGGTACGCGCCAGCTATTGGCCTTGGCTTCCATCGTGGTGCTAGAGCCGCCTGTGGTGGTGCTTGACGAACCCACCACAGGTTTGGATTTTCGCGAATGCGTGAAGGTGATGGATATCATCTCTCGGCTGCACCAGGAGGGTGCCACCGTGGTCATGGTGTGCCATGACATGGAGGTGGTGGCGGATTTCGCGGAACGGGTCATCGTTATGAGCAGCGGCAAGGTGGTGGACGCAGGCCCCACGTTCTCTGTCTTGCGTCACCCCCGCGTTCTGGAAGAAGCAGACCTCGTGCCACCTCAGATAGTAGATCTGTCATTGGCGCTGCCCCTGATGATGCCGTCATTGGCAGGGACGCCTGTGGCTGCAGCCAATACGCTCAGTGAGATGCAGATGGCCATCGAGGCTCTTATCATGGAAGGAGTGAAATGATGAACGGGTTCCTTGAGTATATCCCTGGTGATACGCTGCTGCATCGCTTGAATCCTGTGGTCAAGGTGTTGTTCGCGGGGCTGTTCGCCATCGCCTGCTTCTGTACGGGCAATCCCGTGTTCTTGGCTGTCATGTTGGTCCTGGCCACGGGCCTAGCTGCCTCCTGCGGACTTCTCCGCCAGACGGCTGGGCTCATGAAGGCGGTGTTGGTATTCTCGCTCTTGCTGGCTGTGCTGCTGTTGTTCACAACCCCCACGGGCGTGCCGATCATCCAGCTTCCTTGGGGATACATCGGCACCGGATCCATAATGGCGGCGGTCACCACCATCCTGCGCTTGGAAGCAGCAGCCATACCGCTGTTCCTCGTGTTCTATGTTACGAAGATGTCTGACCTATCCAACGGATTTGTGAAGGTGCTCCACGTTCCCTACCGTTATGCCTTCACATTCGCCTCCACCGTTCATTTCATCCCGGTGTTCATGAACGACATGCAAGCCATCATGGAAGCGCAGACCGCCCGTGGCGTTCAGTTCGACCAGGGTGGGTTCGTGAGGAAGGTGCGGCTCATGGCGCCGCTGTGCATACCGCTGCTGGTGAGCTCTGTGCGCAAGACCAACAGCGCCGCTATCGCCGCCGAGGTGCGCGGCTTCGATCTGCGCACGCGCGAGAGCGGCTTCAAGGAATACCCTTTGAGAGGTGCCGATTGGGCTGTCATCGGCCTGGGCATCCTCCTCTTGGCTGGTGCCATAGCTCTCAACTTCCTATCCTGAAAAGCGCCGTGCCCCCCTGATGGCCTTGACAGATCCGAAATGCAATATATACTTTGCAATGCAAGATATATCTTACATTGAGTGACCTATTGAAGGAACCAGTTTGGAAGATCGGAAGAACCTGCGCATGCAGCAGGCGCGGAAGGTTGCGGGGCTCTCTCAGCAGCAGCTTGCCGATGCGGTTGATGCCACCCGGCAAACCATCGGCCTCATTGAAGCGGGTAGGTATAACCCCAGTCTGCGCCTGTGCACTGCCATCTGCAAGACCTTAGGGAAGACCTTGGACGAGCTCTTCTGGGAGGAAGGATAGATCATGAGACTCATCAGGAAATGGGAGCAGTACTTGGGCCCGAAAGACGAGCGCCTGGTTGCTGAATCCGCCCGGTACATGAAGATGAGCTACCACATCCTGCTCATCGGCATCCTGCTGTGCTTGTACTATGCCATGATGGTGGATCAGGTGGCCTCTACCACTGACACAGCCATCTACACCGCAGTGGGGGAACGCATCTTCCCTGTCTGGCGCCTCATCGTCATCGTAGTTCTCATTGCCTGTTTGGTCCCGCTTTCGCTCGAGATTCGTGCAGGGATATTCAGCGATCGGAGCCGCTACGCTTCGGTGGAACGCATCCCATGGGATTTCGTCACCCTCATCTCATTGGCGGCGGGCCTCACCATCGGCGTGCTCAGCGCAGGGATGCGGATGATCGCAGAGGTGCAGATCGTAGGGGTGGATCAGGTGACCTGGGCTGGAGACATAGCCATGGGCGTCGTCTTCTTCGTCATGGGGTTTGGCCTGTCCATGGTCTTCACGGCGGTGTTCTTCAAAGATGCCATCAAGAACCGTCAGCGCCTGGATAGGGAATTGGAGCAGGAGCTTGAGGAATAGCTCTGCTATCCTGCAGTCACCAAGAGAAAGGCCAGATCCGTCATGGGAATACTGTTCATCAATGCATGTTTGCGGGGGGAAGAGTCACGTACGCATGAGCTTTGCCGCACCTATCTTGAGGACTTGCCAGATGTCACGGAGGTTGACCTGAGCCAGCTTCGCCTGCAGCCCTTCTACAAGGATGAGGTGGATCGGCGTGCCCAGCTGGAACTGGCGGGGGAATACGATGACCCCATCTTCAACTTGGCCAAGCAGTTCGCTGCAGCCGATGAGATCGTGATCGGCGCACCCTATTGGGACCTCTCTTTCCCGGCTGCGCTGAAGGTCTATATCGAGCACGTGAGCGTCATGGATGTCACGTTCCATTACACCGAAGACTCTCTGTGTGAAGGGCTCTGCAAGGCGCGGCATATCACCTATCTCACCACCTGCGGCGGCAAGGTGGGCGGTGCGAATTTGGGGTATGAGTACCTCTGCGGCATCGCGCGGATGTTCGGCATTCCCGAAGTGCGCTTCGCCGCCGCCGAAGACCTAGACGTGGTAGGGGCTGATATCCAAGCCCATATGAACCGCGCGAAGGAACAGGTGCTGCGCCTCAAAGCCCAGCGGTAGCGCTAACGGACAACGGGGACGTAGGCTATTATCCCGCCTCCGTTTGCGCCTTTGCGATGACGCTCTTCGACACGCCTATCAGGCGTTCGACCTGCCTCACCGAGAGCCCCGCTGCCTTGAGTGGCAAGGGCTTCATCGCCCCTCCCATCGATCGATTGTCAAAACGGGGCGAGCATGCCATTCTGCCATCAGCGAGGACAACAGCCTACGTCCCCGTTGTCCTAGGTCTTGACTTGAAGTCAGGTTCAGGTTTTATAACCTGATACTCAAGACGTGGTGCCAAAGTGTGCCAAAGGGTCACACCTAATTGGCACACGCTTGGGGCCCATTGGGATCCGGCGATGCGGCGGTGACGTTTTCTCTTGAGTGAGCTACCCGAAAGGAGCAAGGCCATGACAGACGAGCAGATACGGCGGTTCTGCGAACGGAGGGCCCAAGGGCTGGACATTGAACCCGGCTCCGAAGACGCGCAGGTGATGCACGAGGCGGCGCAGGAGGCGTTGCGCATCGCCGCCGACATGAACAACAGCTATCACACGCTGGATGAGATACGCGCACTGTTCGCCGAGCTCACCGGCCGCGAAGTGGACGAGACGTTCCGCATCTTCCCGCCCTTCACGGCCGATTTCGGCAAGAACATCCACGTGGGCAGTAATGTCTTCTTCAACAGCGGCTGCCGCGTGCAGGACCACGGCGGCGTGTTCGTCGGCAACAACGTGCTCGTCGGCCACAACGTGGTGCTGGCCACGCTCGATCACGACCTGGACCCCGCCAAGCGCGATCTCTTGCATTGCGCTCCCATCCGAGTCGGCGACGACGTGTGGATCGGCTCGAACGCCACCGTCACCAAGGGCGTGACCATCGGCGACGGCGCGGTGGTGGCCGCAGGGGCCGTGGTGACGCGGGACGTGCCGCCGCGCACCATCGCTGGTGGCGTACCGGCTAAGGTCATCAAGGCTATCGAGTAGCGGGAGGGTAACAGGGGACGGGGTGTTACCCCCTGTTACCGTTGGCTTTCGCAGGTGGTCGGCCAGGAAGTTTATACTTGTCAAAAGGCAATGCGAAGGATCGAACAAAGGAGCCCCGATGACCGATGAGCAGCGCGTCTTCACCCTCAAGTATCCGGGCTGGTTCGAGAAGCGCCAAGCCGTTCGCGAACAGCTCGACAAGATAAACAATGGTTGGTGGGAAAGCGAGGAGGAACGCAACGATTATCTCCGCAGCGTTTTCGGCTCGCTCGGAGATGACCCGTACATCCTGGAGCCTCTGAGCTTTGTCTCGGGCAAGAACCTCCACATCGGCAACGGCGTTTTCATCAACTCCAACGTGACTTTCATCGACGCTGCCCCCATAGAGATCGGCGACCATACGATGATCGCTCCTGGCTGCGTGTTCACGACGGTCAACCATCCCCAGGATGCAGCCGAGCGCAGGGGCTTCCATTGCAGCGCCGCACCCATACGGATCGGCAGCGATGTGTGGATCGGGGCGAATTGCACGGTATTTCCCGGCATCAGCATCGGCGATAACGTCATCATCGGCGCCAATTCCGTCGTGAACCGAGACATCCCTTCGAACTCGGTCGCATTCGGTGCGCCTGCCAAGGTGAGACGAAGCCTCTAAAGAGACAAAGGGTCAGGCCTAATGTCTCCCTTTCTTTGTCTCTTTGTCTTCAGCAGCGCGCCGTTGCCAGCACGTCCTCGATGATGGCGTTGACCGCGTCGGGCGCGTCGCAGTTCGAGTTGTGGCCGGCGTTGGGGACCCAATGGACCGGCACGCCTTCGCGCGCTTCCCATGCGCGGTTGTAGCGCTTGGCGGAGCCGGCCTTGTCCTGCTCGCCGCATACCAGCGCATAGGGGCAGTCGATCTTATAGGGCCTTTCGGCCTCGATAGCATCGGCCAGCGCGCGGAACCCGTGGGCGGCCAACTCGCAGTACTCGCGCTTGCTGTAGCTGAGCATCATCTCGCGCATGAGCTCGGCGCCGTAGGGGGTGGTCGTGTTGCCGCCCGAACCCAGCTTCACCAGCGTGCCCCACGGGATGGACAGGTACATGAGCTTCGTATGGCGCAGCATCGCCAGCTCCCACCAGCTGTAATAGCTGCGTTGGAGCGGACACGAGTCCACCGACACGAAACCGCCTGCGCTGCCGGGGTAGAGGTTCATGTAGGTCTGCGCGGTATAACCGCCCATGGACTGGCCGACGAGCACCGGGCGCTCTATGCCCTCCTGCCGGAAGATGCCGTGCAGCCAACGGGCAAGGTCGTCCATGGTCCAGGTGAGCGGGAACGGGCGCGATGCCCCGTGCGAGGGCGGGTCCCACGCGAGCACGTTCGCCTTGCCCACGAAGTGCGCCAGCTGCTTCTCGAACAGGCGGTGATCGGCGGTGAGCCCCGGCAAGAAGACGAGCCAGGGCGCAGACGGGTCGTCACAACGGCCAATCCAGTAGACGATGGACCCCTGGGCCGTGTCGAATTCCCGTCGGTCGAGGTTCTCGTACGTCACAGGCCGCTCCTTCTCCTTTGATTCATCCTTCCAGAATACCCCAAGCCGGTGAACGGAGAACGGAGGAGTGCTTTCAGGGCAAAACAATTTGATAGGTTTTCCTATCAAAAATACAAAATATGCAATATGATAGGTTTATTGATATCCGAACAAGGGAGCCCGCATGTACGAGCGTTCCTTCGTAACAACTTTGTGCGAGCGCCTCAAAGAGCCGCGACGGTTCATACAGATCGTCATCGGCCCTCGGCAGACAGGGAAGAGTACGGGAGTTTCGCAAGCTCTTGACAAGCTGAGCATCCCCATCGTCGAATACGCTTTCGATCGTCCGCGTGACAGGCGTTCCGCAAAGCTAGAAGAACTATGGGGTCAGGCGCGAGAAATGCTTGACACGAGCCCGGAAGCTATCCTCTCGTTGGATGAGATACAGAAAGTCCCAGACTGGTCTTCAACCGTGAAGTTCCTCTGGGATGAGGACACGCGCCACGGGAACAACATCAAGGTGGTTGTCACAGGATCATCTGCTCTCACCCTGCGAGGAGGCATGGCGGAATCGTTGAAAGGGCGATTCGAAGAGATCGTCTCCACTCAATGGACCCTCGCGGAATGTCGCGATGCGTTCGGGTACTCCTTGGACGATTTCCTATTCTTTGGCGGATATCCGGGAGCTGCCGCGCTCAAAGACGACCCTGACCGTTGGTTCGCATATATGCACGATTCCATCATCGAGCCAACCATCACGCAGGATGTTCTTGAGATGGAAACGGTGAAGAAACCAGCGTTGCTGCGGGCTCTCTTCGAGATCGGCGCGATGTATTCTGCCCAGGAAATATCCTACCGAAAGCTGTTGGGCCAGCTTGATGATCGAGGAAACACCGAGGTCGTATCGCATTACCTCGATCTTCTTTCCCATGCGGGGCTCCTTTCGGGCCTGCGGAAGTACGATGAGAAGCCGCTGAGGTCGAAGACCAGCTCGCCTCGGCTTCTGGTTCACGATACTTCTTTGATGACGGCAGCATCCGAGGAGGAGGCAGAGGCCCTGTTCGCCAACCCAGCCCAAAAAGGGCATCTGATCGAAACGGCTGCGGGCGCCTATCTCCTCGAACGCTCGCGGCAGGAGCGCTTCAGCGTCCGATGGTGGAGGGATCGCAACGACGAGGTAGATTTCGTCATAACGAAGGGCAGGAAGAGGACAGCCATCGAGGTCAAGGGAGGTCAGGCGCGGCGAACCAAGGGGTTGGGAGCATTTGTCGAAAGGTATCCTGGAACCTACGTGCTCATCGTCGGAGCCGAGAGCTGCCCTTTGGAGGAGTTCCTTTTAGGGAACATCTCTCTGTTCCAGTGAACGTGGCGGCGCTCCTTGAAGGCGTCCTAGCTAGAGGATCATCTACAAGAAATCGTTCGCACTTCCTTGCAATGATGAAAAAGGCACCCGGACCTTCTCATCATCAAGCGGTGCGCAGCTTCGGGTCATGCCGTGCGTTGGAACCGTACCGTCTGCTGCTTCATGGATATCTTCGCCACTTCCCATCCATGGGGAAGGAGCTCCTTCTTATAGTTGAGGAACGAATGGTCCAAAGGCACGCCTGCGATCTGGCCGATCTCATCGAAGGGCAGGATGAGCTCATCGCCCTCTTGGGCCTCTACGTAGCTCCACAGCTTGTCGTACTTGCTCATGGTGCATCGCTCCTTCTTTGCGTTTCGGCTAAAGCGGCTCTGTCCCCGGTAAGGGGGACGTAGCCCATCGCCTTATTATGGGCTATCCTGAAAGCCAAGGCGAAGGGAGGGGCGTTACCGTTGCCCCATCATGGAGCCGTTCCCTGGGGCGTATAGCCTCATGGCGGCTGAGCGTGCAGCAGCAGGGGATGTCAGATATGACCTTCGGCTGAGAACCAGGCATCCACATCAGCGTAGACGAGTGCGCGGCCTTCCTCATTCAAGATCTCATGGCGCATCTCGCCATAGAGGATGAGCCCCACGTTCTCTACGCCAGCTCTATGAAGCCTGCGTTCTGCGCGTTCGACATCCCGCCCGTTGCTCCCCACAGGGTCTTCCGCACCGGATATGAAGAGCACGGGCAGGTCAGGGGGCACCTGTTTCGCTGTGCTCTTCGCCATGGCCATGCTTCCCAGCTTCATGAGGGTATAGGATGCTCCTAAGCTGATGGTGAATCCGGTGATCTCATCGGCTATGTAGGCGCGCACATTCTCAACATTGGTGGAGAGCCACGCTAGTGGCGAGCCTTCGCTGCGAAGATTCTTCGTATAGGTGCGATTCGCCAAGTTGTTGAAGAAGGTGGCTTTGGCGTGCCAGCCCTTGAAGAGGGCAGCCACGCCTATGAGGAGCATGCCGAAGCGGGGCACGATGGCAGGTTTGTCAGCAGTCCCGCAGACCACTGCGCCGCGCACGCCAGCGCTGTGGCGTGCGATGTAGGCACGCACGATGAGGCTACCCATGGAATGACCGAAGATGAGGTAGGGGACATCTTCGCCGACGGCTTCTTGAGCGATGCAGCGCATCTGGTCAACGTCTTCCAGCATGATGTCCACACCGCGGTCATGGGGGAGGTACCCATAGCCATCTTTCGAAACGCTTCCGCCGTGACCGATATGGTCATTGGCGCAAACGGCGTAGCCCTTGCCCGTGAGGAACCGGGCGAAATCCTCGTAGCGTCCGCTGTGCTCGCTCATGCCATGGACCAGCTGCACGAGGGCACGAGGGCGGCAGGGAGGTTGCTCAGATGCACCTGCGCCCTCTTCTGGCATCAGGATGAAGCCATAGATGGAGCTGGTCCCATCGCTTGAGGGGAAATGGACCTCTTGCCGCTTTGCCGACGATAGCCCCTTCGCCGTATCTGTCTCATGTTCCATGGCAAGCATCCTAACCATCCTGCAGTTGCCCAGGGTCGAGGATGCGCATCTGTTCTCCTCCCGCAATGTGCGCGCTCAGGGGGATGACGATGACATTCGAGAGGCAATGGGGACTTTTCTGGAGAAGAAGATGACAGGCTCAGGCACTGCGCGGGGCAAGATGGGCCTATAATGAGCACCACATCCAAGCAAGGTTGAAAGGAATAAGCAAGTGGCAACCGTATCTACAGCAGATTTCAGGAATGGCATGTGCATCGTCAACAATGGCAAGATGTGCACCATCGTCGAGTTCCAGCATGTGAAGCCCGGCAAGGGCGGCGCCTTCGTGCGCACCAAGCTCAAGGACATCAAGACCGGCCGCGTGGTTGATTACACCTTCAATTCTGGCACTAAGTTCGATTCCGTTCGCCTGGAAACGAAGAAGATGCAGTACCTCTACAATGACGGGGCTGACTTCTACTTCATGGACAATGACACCTATGAGCAGATGTCCATCCCGGCCGCTACCGTGGGCGAGGCCTCGAAATGGCTGAAGGAGAACGACGAAGCATCTCTGCTCTACGCAGGGGATGAGCTCATCTCCATCGAACCGCCCATGTTCGTGGAACTGGAGGTCACCCATACCGAACCAGGCTTCAAGGGAGACACCGCCACCTCTACCACCAAGCCCGCCACTCTGGAGACGGGCATAGAGGTGCAGGTACCCACGTTCATAGAGATAGGGGATGTGCTTCAGATGGATACCCGCGATGGGCGGTTCATCAAGCGCGTCTAGCTTGATCTGACATCAAGCCGTTCAAGGACACTGGTTCTCTGACCGGTGTCCTTTCCTCTATAATGGGACGTTCGAAACAGAAGGGTTCTTTGATACGCGAATGAAGGAGGTGCGCCTGTGGCCAGACTTCAGATAATGGATACCACTATCCGTGACGGCCAGCAGAGCCTTTGGGCCACGCGCATGCAGATAGGCGAGATGCTCCCCATCCTCCCCAAGATGGATAAGGTGGGTTACTGGGCTATCGAAGCCTGGGGTGGCGCCACGTTCGATTCCTGCCTGCGCTTCTTAGATGAGAATCCCTGGGAGCGGTTGCGCTCCATCAAGGCCAACACGCCGAACACGCCCCTCTCCATGCTCTCCCGTGGGCAGAACCTGGTAGGGTACAAGCACTACTCCCGAGATATCGTGTTCCACTTCATCCAGGCAGCTCACCGCAACGGCATCGAGGTCTTCCGGGTGTTCGATGCCCTGAATGACATCCGCAACGTGGTAGATAACGCTGAGGCTATCAGGGAATGCGGTGCTCACTTCGAAGGAGCCATCTCCTACACCATATCTCCCGTGCATACCCTGGATAGCTTCCTGGAATACGGCCAAGCCCTGAAGGACTTGGGCGCGGACAGCATCGCCATCAAGGACATGGCGGGCATGCTCACCCCCTATCGCACCGAACGCATGGTCAAGGCCTTCAACGCGGAGGTGGGCCTGCCGGTGCACATCCACTGCCATTATGTGGGCGGCATGGCTCCGGCCAACATCATCAAGGCAGCGGAAGCGGGGGCGGCCATCGCGGATACGGCCCATGCGCCGCTGGCCTTCGGCAACTCCCACCCGGCCGTAGAGATGATCGTGGCTGCTTTCCAGGAGAGCCGCTATGACACCGGGCTTGACCTTGACCTGCTCTTCGAGATATCCGAATACTGGGAGGAGATGCGCAAGCGCGGCCATTACAAGCGTGGTGTCTCCTCGCTCACCCATATGAAGGTCTTCTCCCATCAGGTGCCCGGCGGCATGATGAGCAACCTCATGAGCCAGTTGGAAGTCCAGAAGGCCCGTGACCGTCTGCCTGAGGTGATGGCGGAGATCCCGAAGGTCCGCGCTGAGGTGGGCTACCCGCCGCTGGTCACGCCCTTATCCCAGATCGTGGGCACCCAAGCGGTCTTCAACGTGCTCACGGGCAAGCGCTGGAGCGTCATCAGCAAGGAGATGAAAGACTACATCTGCGGCTTCTACGGGAAGGCTCCCGGTCGCATGGATCCGGCCATCGTGGCGAAGGTGACGGATGGCCAAGAGATCCTTGACTCTGACGTGGCACCCGGCACCCTGGCCACCACCACCTATGAGCAGGTGGCCGAAGAGGTAGGGGATCTTGCCCACAGCGAAGAGGACGTGCTCATGTATGCGCTCTTCCCCAACGAGGCGCGCACCTATCTGAGCAAGCATCGCACATCTGAGCGTGTGGATTTCATGTTGGAACAGGAGTCTTCGGATACCAAGGAGGACGATTACGTGGACATCAACCAGATCAGGCAGCTGGCAGAGCTGGCCCAGGAAAGCGGCGTGGGAGAGATCGTCGTAGAGGAAGAGGGCGTGCGCGTGGCCATCCGCATGCCCGGCGAGGGCGTCCCGGTCCAGGCAGCGGCCGCACCGGCCGTCCCTGCGGCGGCAGCGGCACCCGCGGCTCAGGCAGCCGCACCGGCCGTAGCGGAGGCAGAGGCTGACCATCCCTCCACCTGGTATAAGGTCACCGCTCCCATGGTGGGCACCTACTATGAGGCCCCCGCACCGGGTGAGCCTCCCTTTGTCAAGGTGGGAGATGAGGTGGCTGCTGGTGAGACCCTCTGCATCGTGGAGGCCATGAAGCTCATGAATGAGATCACCGCCGAGGAGATGGGCACTGTGCGCGAGGTGTGTCTGGAAGACGCCACGCCGGTGGAATTCGGCACCGTGCTCTTCTACATTGAGCCCCATGATCAGGCCAAGACCATTCCCCCGGAGCAGGCATGATGTTCCAGAAGATACTCGTTGCGAACCGGGGTGAGGTAGCGCTGCGCGTCATGCGCGCCGCCCGAGAGCTGGGCGTGAAGACGGTGGCGGTCTATTCCACCGAAGACGCTGACACCCTGCCCGTTCGCTATGCAGACGAGGCGGTCTGCATCGGGCCTGCCCCCTCTACCCAAAGCTACCTCCAGATGGGCAACATCATAGAGGCAGCGAAGGCCACCGGGGCTGAAGCCATCCATCCGGGCTATGGGTTCTTGGCTGAGAATGCCGAGTTCGCTCGGGTCTGTGCCGAGAATGACATCGTCTTCATCGGGCCCTCGGCCGAATGCATCGAGAAGATGGGCGACAAGGCCACGGCCCGCAAGACCATGGCCGCCTGCGGCGTTCCTACCGTGCCGGGCTCTGACGGCTTGTGCGATACGGTGGAAGAGGCGCGCTCCTTCGCTGATGCCGTGGGGTATCCCGTGCTCATCAAGGCCACGGCCGGTGGTGGTGGCAAGGGCATGCGCGAAGCCCATTCTCCCGAAGAGCTGGAAAGCCAGTACAAGGCTGCACGCACAGAGGCTGCGGCCGCTTTCGGTGATGACGGCGTCTATCTGGAGAAGCTGGTGCTCAGGCCCCGTCACGTTGAGATCCAGGTGCTGGCTGATGATTTCGAGAACCGCATCGCCCTCTGTGAGCGAGATTGCTCCATCCAGCGCAGGCACCAGAAGCTCATCGAAGAGGCCCCTTCACCCGCTCTGGATGAGGACACCCGCCGTCAGATGGGCGTGGCTGCCATCCGTGCCGTGCGGGCGGTGGATTACCGCAATGCGGGCACCATCGAATTCCTCTTGGATGAGCGCGGGGATTTCTACTTCATGGAGATGAACACGCGCGTCCAGGTGGAACATCCTGTCACTGAGATGATCACTGACACAGACATCATCAAGGAGCAGATCCGCATCGCAGCCGGGGAGCCCATCAGCTGCGCTGAGCGCGCCCCCTTCACTCCCGAGGGCCATGCCATAGAGATGCGCATCAATGCCGAAGACCCTGACCATGCCTTCAGGCCGTCGCCGGGTACGGTCACCCGGTTCCGCCTTCCAGCAGGTCCGGGGGTGCGCGTAGAGACCTTCGTGGAAGAGGGCTCCAAGATATCCCCTTACTATGATTCCCTCTTGGCTAAGGTGATCGTCCATGGGCAAGACCGGGCAGAGGCCATCGCCCGAGCCAAGCGGGCCTTGGATGAATTCCAGATAGAGGGAGTGGCCACCACCATCCCGTTCCATAAGCGCGTGTTGGACAACGCTGTCTTCGTGGCGGGGGATGCCACTACTGATTTCATCGAAACCCAGATGGGAGACTTGCTATGACGGAAGCTACTTCGTCGAAGAACATGATGCTCGGCCCTGGCGTGATAGATACCATCATCTCCATCACCGTCTCTGAGACCGATGGTGTGGCCAGCATCGGCTCTCCGGTCACCAATGGCATTCGGGCCATGTTCGCAGCGGGGCCCTCTACCTCAGGGATAGAGACATCGCGGGATGAGGAGGGCAACCTGGAGGTGGCGCTCCATATCAGCGTCTACTACGGCTATGTGCTGCCAGACCTGGCTGAGAAGCTGCGCGAAGCCATTGCCGACGCCCTCATGGTGCAGGTGGGCATCCCGGTGAGTCGGGTGGATATCTACATAGACAGCATCCAGTTCCCTGCCCAAGGATAGGCTCTCGTGGCACGCAAGCACGAAAGGACGGCGGCTCGCAGGGCCGCTGCTCAGGTCCTCTACTCAGCAGCCATCCGGGAGATGAGCGCTGCTGATATGCTGAAAGACGGTCTGGTGGATTGCTTGGAGCATCCCCTGACTGACTATTCCCTCACGCTGATATCCGGCATAGAGGAGCATGGCGCTGAGATAGATGCCATCATCTCGCGCCTCGCGAAGAACTGGACGTTGGAGCGCATGCCGCTGATGGATGTGACCATCATCCGCATCGCCTTGTTCGAGATGCTCCATGTGGATGAGGTTCCCGTCTCCGTTTCCATCAATGAGGCCGTGGAGCTGGCGAAATGCTTCGGCTGCGAAGATGATTCCCCCAAGTTCGTCAATGGGATGCTAGGTAGCGTAGCCCGTCAGATGGAAGCGGAGGCATCGGGTGAGGCGGCTTGTCAGGAGGGCAGTGACCAATGAGCACCATGACGTTCGAAGGGTCCAAGGCCCGGCTGGAAGAGATAGCCTCTCAGGTGGAAGATGAGAACATCTCCCTGGATGAGGCCCTTGCGCTCTTCGAAGAGGCGGTCACGTTGGGGCTCCATGCCTGCGAGGTGAGCGAACAGGACATCCAGCTAGACTCCCCAGAGCCTTCCCCTGAGCCTGACATGGATGAGCTATCGGGGGCTCTGCCCTCTGAGACCAGTGAGCTAAGCCAAGAAGATGAGACCAGCCGATAAGCGCATACTGGATTGCATCTCTGACCCTCAAGACCTCCATCTGCTGAGCGTTGAGGAACTGGAGATCCTGGCGGCGGAGATCCGTCAGCAGATCATCGCCACCACCTCCAAGACTGGTGGCCATGTGGCTTCTTCTCTGGGAGCCGTTGAGATCATCTTGGCCTGTCATAGCGTGCTGGATGCCCCTCAGGACAAGATCGTCTTCGATGTGGGCCATCAGTCCTATGCCCATAAGCTGGTGACAGGACGCCTTGCCGCTTTCGACAGCCTGCGCGCCTATGGGGGCCTCTCGGGTTTCCCGAAGCCGTCTGAGAGCCCCTTCGACACGCACCCTTCGGGTCATGCCTCGGATTCCCTTTCCGTGGCATCCGGCCTGGCGAAGGCGAAGGTGCTCACGGGGTCTTCTGAGCGCGTGGTAGCCATCATCGGAGATGCTGCCTTGGCTGGCGGCATGGCCTTCGAGGCTCTGAACTATATCGGTAGCCAACAGCTGCCCATGGTCATCATCTTGAATGACAACGAGATGTCCATCTCAAGGAACGTGGGTGCTCTCATGCGCCATCTGGGCAACGTCCGTTCCACTCGCGGCTACCGTCAGACCCGAGACTTCATCCAAGAGCGCATGGAGCACGGGGGATGGGTGAGCAACGCCTTCGTGGAGCTGGGGCGGCGCATGAAGGATTCCACGAAGCATATGTTCCTGCCTGATTCCATGATCTATGAGCAGCTGGGCATCGTTTGCACGCCGCCTCTCAACGGGAACAGCATCGCTGAGATGCAGGAGATGCTGCGTTTGGTGCTTCCCATGGATTGCCCCGTGCTCATCCATGCGGTCACCAAGAAAGGGGCGGGCTATGAGCCAGCCGAGGCGGATCCCGTGCGCTTCCACGGCATCAGCCCCTACAACCCTGCTACGGGTGAGACCTATCCCAAGCCCGCTCCGGGACCGAAGTTCACGGATGTCTTCGGAAGCGCTCTGGTCCAGGAGGCTGAGGCCGATGAGCGCATCGTGGCCATCACCGCTGCCATGGAGGAAGGGACGGGCTTGAAGCCGTTCCATGAGCGCTTCCCAGAGCGGTTCATCGATGTGGGCATCGCTGAGGAGCAAGCGGTGGGCATGGCCTCGGGTCTGGCAGCCAGCGGATTGAAGCCGGTAGTGGCCATCTATTCCACCTTCATGCAGCGGGCCCTGGATCAGGTGATCGTAGATGTGGCCCTGGCGAAGCGTAATGTCATCTTCGCTTTGGATCGGGCCGGGCTCGTGGGCGATGATGGCCCCACCCATCACGGTGCCTTCGACATAGCCTTCATGCGGCTCGTGCCCTCCATGCGCATCCTGGTCCCCTCGGATGCGAATGAGCTGCGCAGCGCTGTGCATACGGCTTTGAGGCTAGAAGGCCCTGTATCCATTCGCTACCCTCGGGGTTGCGCTCCGGCTGAGCCAACTGGTGAGCCTGAGCTCCTGGAAGAGGGGAAGGGGTGTCAGCGTCGCTCAGGCGCGGACGCGGCCATCCTGGCTTGGGGGCGCTGCGTGCCTGCGGCCCTTGCGGCGGCTGAGGCGCTGGCCGTAGAGGGCATAGAGGCAAGCGTCTGGGATATGCGCTGGGCAAAGCCTTTGGATGAGGAAGCGGTGCGCGCGGCCGCTGCCGCAGGGGTGGTGGTTACCGTGGAAGAAGGTTCTACCATTGGCGGTGTGGGCGAAGGGGTGCTGGAGGTGCTCTCCCGTGCTGAGCTCTCTCCGGCAGTGCGCACGCTGGGCCTGCCTGATGCCTTTTCCCTCCAAGGGGACGTTAGCCTGCTTCTGCGGGATGCGCATTTGGATGCTGAAGCCATCGCAAGCGCGGTGGGAGAGCTGCGCAACCTCTGAGTCGTTCGGTGTGTTTCGTGCCCGTGAACGTGGCGCTTCCTCAGGATTAAATCCCCTTTGTGCCTCTGTTAATACACGCCCTTCATTTCCCTTCACCTTCAGATGTCTGGAATCATCGAAGGGTAGTCTTTGGATGCGATCCTGGGGAGGGAACGAAGATGGATGGAGGTACGACGGCGTTCATGATGGTGAGCGCCATGTTGGTCTTGCTGATGACGCCGGGGCTGGCTTTCTTCTACGGAGGTCTGGCGCGGCGCAAGAACGTGGGCAACACCATGATCATGGTGATAGCGTCTATTGGGGTGGTGGCCATCACTTGGACCATCTGTGGATGGTCGCTGGCCTATGGAGGTAAGGGCGAGAGCCCCCTCTTCGGAGGGTTCGATCAGCTGATGCTCCTGGGGAACACGTCAGCCATGCTGATGGAAGCGGATGTGCCTGGCGAGGCCGTCTATCCTTCCCTAGTGGATGTGTGCTTCCAGATGGCCTTCTGCATGATCACCACAGCCATCATCACCGGTGGCGTGGCTGGACGCATGAGGTTCGGAGCCATCATGGCTTTCTTGGTCATTTGGACCGTGGTGGTCTATCCGCTTCTGGCCCACATGGTCTGGGGTGGGGAAGGGTCGCTCATCGGCGGCATGATAGGGGCTCTTGACTTCGCCGGAGGGGATGTGGTCCATATCTCCAGCGGCCTCACAGCGCTCATCCTTTGCATCCTCCTAGGCAAGCGTCGCGGGTTCGGGGCCATGAGCTACCGCCCGCACAACGTTCCCTTCGTTGCCTTAGGGGCGGCACTCCTCTGGTTCGGCTGGTTCGGGTTCAATGCGGGCAGCGCCTTCGCGCCCGATGGCATCGCAGCTCTAGCGCTGGTGAATACGGTCTGCGCATCGGGCGCGGGGGTGGTATCGTGGATGGTGGTAGAGCGCATCTGCGTGAAGAAGCCCACGCTCATCGGTGCCTGCACGGGCCTCGTGGCGGGGCTGGTGGTCATCACCCCGGCAGCAGGGTTCGTGGAGCCCTGGGCGGCCATCATCATGGGGCTCGCCGTCTCACCGGTCTGCTACTTCGCCATCTCTCATCTGAAGCGGGCCATCGGTTACGATGACGCCCTAGACGCCTTCGGTTGCCACTGCGTGGGGGGCATCCTGGGTGGCATCTTGACGGGCATCTTCTGTGTGCCAGAGCTCTCTTGGACCGAATACGGCGGCCTCATCTATACCGGTGACTTCCATCTGCTAGGAGCTCAAGTCCTAGGCATCCTGGTTACCATCGCCTTCGTGGGCGTCTTGGATCTGGCCATAGGACTCATCCTGAAAGCGGTCTTCAAGGGAAGCCTGCGCGTGAGCTCTGAGGCAGAGGCGTTGGGCTTGGATGTGGCAGAGCATGGTGAATCAGCCTATCCTGCCTATGTGGGAATGGATTAGGGGGGGTATCTGATGAAGAGAGTGATAGCCATCGTGCGTCCTGAGAAGATGGAAGCGGTCAAAGAGGCCCTGTTCGCCTTGGAGGTGAGCGGGATGACCTTGAGCCAGGTGAACGGTTGCGGTAATCAGCATGGCTGGAAGGAACATTTCAGGGGCACCGAGGTGCTCTTGAATATGGTGCCGAAGGTGAAGGTTGAGGTAGTGGTGGATGATGGTGTGGTGGAGAGCATCGTGGCCGCTATCAGCAAAGCCGCCCGTACCGGAGAGGTGGGAGATGGGAAGATCTTCGTGAGCCCGGTGGAGGAGGTCATCCGCATCCGCACGGGAGAGCGCGGCCTCGGCGCTATCTAACGCGAATGACCCAAAGGGAGCGATGAAAAGTATCTGTCCCTGTCTCATCGCTCCTCTCCCTTCCCGTCATCTTGGATGCGGTAGAATATGCGGTTCGAATGCAAGCGTGATGAAGAGGCAAGACCGCACCTACCGTGATCCTTCAAGTTGAGCATATCTCCAAATCCTTCGGGGGCAGGCAGCTGTTCGCCGATGCCTCCTTCCGCCTGGAGGCCTTCGACCGCTTGGCTCTGGTGGGCCCGAATGGCGCAGGCAAGACCACGCTTCTGAACATCATATCCGGCAAAGAGGATGCAGACGCAGGCACGGTCACCTTCGCCAAGGGCGCCCGGGTGGGCTACCTTGAACAGGAAGCCATCGAGATGGGAGAGCGCCCCATCTTCGAAGAGGTCATCTCCTCCCAGGCGGAGGTCTTGGAAGCTGAGCAGAAGCTGGCGAAGCTAGAAGCTTCCTTGGATGCTCAGGCCACGGAAGCCCAGCTGGCGGAGCTCGGGCGGTTGCGGGATGCCTACGAGATGATGGGTGGCTACACCCTGGAAGCCAAGGTGCGATCTGTGCTCTTCGGCATAGGGTTCAAGGAGGAAGACCTCACCCGGCTCACTACGGAATTCTCCGGAGGTTGGCAGATGCGCATCGCCCTGGCGAAGCTTCTGGTGCGCAACCCCGAGGTGCTGCTCCTGGACGAGCCTACGAACCATCTGGACTTGGAGAGCGTCCGTTGGCTGGAGGGCTTCCTCAAGACCTATGAGGGCACCGTCATCGTGGTGAGCCATGACCGCGCTTTCATGGACAACCTGGTAGACAACGTGGCGGAAGTGTCCAATGGGGCGCTCACCCTATATAGGGGGAACTACTCCCGGTATCTCAAGAGCCGCGAAGAGCGCCTGGAGCGCCTGCGGGAGGAGCGCCGAAGCCAGCTGGAGGAGATGGCTAAGCTGGAGGCCTTCATCGAGCGCTTCCGCTATAAGGCGAACAAGGCCAAGCAGGCCCAAGATCGGGTGAAGAAGCTGGAGCGCTTGCGGGAACAGCTCATAGAGCTGCCCGAAGAGAAGAAGTCAATCCACTTCAACTTCGTGCAGCCGCCGCGCACCGGCGAAGAGGTGGTGCGCGCCCGGGGGGTGTCCAAGGCCTTTGACGGCAAACAGGTCTACGAGGGCATAGATTTTTCGCTCTACCGCGGGGACAAGGTGGCCCTGGTGGGCCCGAACGGTGCGGGCAAATCCACGCTGCTCAAGATGGTGGCGGATGTGCTGGTCCCGGAGGCGGGGACCATCGAATACGGTGAGCACGTGAGCCTCACCTATTACGCCCAGCATCAGACCGATGAGCTCACTGGTAGCAACACCGTGTTCGAAGAGCTGGACAAGGCGGCCCCGGGATGGTCCATCTCCCAGGTGCGCAGCCTCTTGGGCGCGTTCCTCTTCAAGGGGGATGACGTGGACAAGCGGGTATCGGTCCTCTCCGGCGGTGAGAAGAGCCGCCTGGCCCTGGCGAAGATGCTGGTGGCCCCCAGTCCTCTGCTCTGCCTGGATGAGCCCACCAATCACTTGGACATCTCTAGCGCAGATATCCTGGAACAGGCGCTGAACCACTTCGAAGGCACCATTCTGCTCATCACCCATGACCGCCACCTCATCCAAAGCGTTGCCAACCGCATCGTGGAGGTGAAGGACGGCGCCATCACTGACTATCCGGGCGGGTGGGACTACTACCTGTTCAAATCTGGCCAGCAGGCCCAAGGACAACCTGAGGGCCATTCGGTGGTGGATGAGCTGTTCGCAGAGGGCGAAGGTAGCGAAGGCAACGGAGGTGCTGCGAAGGCCTCCGCCGCTCAGGGAGCGGCAAGCGGCTCTTCCCTCAAGGTGAACCGGGTGAACCACCGCAGCTCGGCTCCAACCCCTGCGCGCAAGACCAAAGAGCAGAAGCGGGCCGAAGCCGAGGCGCGTCAGCGCAGAAGCTCGGCCACCAAGGACATCAAGCGCCGCATCCAAGACTTGGAACAGCAGATGGAGCGGGATAACGCTCGGATGGAGGAGATCTTGGCCCTCATGGCAGATCCGGACCTCTACATCAAAGAGGATGCTGCCACCGATATCTTCAAGGAGCACGGTGAGCTCAAGGCGCGCATAGAGGAGAATGAGGCCCTGTGGCTTGGGCTCACAGAAGAGATGGAGAAGATCCTGGCTGAGGTAGGTTCATGTTAGAGGAAGTCATGTACTACGCGTGCGCCATCATCAGCTTCACGGTGGCGTTGACCGGTCATGAGGTGGCCCACGGCTTCGCTGCCTACAAGCTGGGAGACCCTACGGCCAAGCGGGCTGGGAGGCTCTCCCTGAACCCGCTGAAGCACATAGACCCGTTCGGCACCGTCATCCTCCCGCTCATGCTCATGGTGCTGCATATGCCCATCTTCGGCTATGCGAAACCAGTGCCTTACAACCCCAGTTACTTCAAGGACCCGCGCAAAGGGGATGCCATCACCGGGTTCGCAGGCCCAGCGGCGAACCTCATCATGGCTGTGCTGGCAGCGCTTTTGGCTCATCTGATCTTCGCGCTGGCACCCCATATCCTGCAAAACGAGGCGGGCTACTTCGTCATGTTATTGCTGGCCACCTTCACGCTGGTGAACCTGTATCTCATGTTCTTCAACCTGATCCCTATCCCGCCTTTGGACGGCTCTTCCATCATCGCCGTGTTCATCCCAGAGCAGTGGCTGCCGAAGTGGTATTCCATCCAGCACTACGCCTTCCCCATCTTCATGATCGCCATCATCGCCCTGCCCTATGTGGTGGGGTTCAACCCGTTCTCCTGGTATCTGGACGTGACCGCTGGCAACTTGGGGAATGCGCTGTTCCCCTTCAGGATATCCTAGGGGAGGCGGGCGCATCCCATGGCGTATAAGGTCAAGACTGATGCCTTCGAAGGCCCCTTTGATCTGCTCCTCTACCTGGTGAGCAAGAAGCGGGTTGATATCGGGGCTATCTCCATTGCGGACATAGCGGACCAATACCTCTCAGAGGTGGCCCGCATGCGCAGCCTGGACTTGGATGTGGCCTCGGATTTCCTCCTGGTGGCCTCCACGCTACTAGAGATGAAGGCCCGCGCGTTGGTGCCCAAGCCCCGCGTAGAGCTGGATGAGGACGTGGAGGGCCTGCCGCCGGATGCAGCCCGGGAGGTGCTGGCCCAGAAGCTCATCGCCTACAAGCAGTTCAAGAATGCCTCCGAAGAGCTGTACTCCCGCTTCCGCGTGGAGGGGAGGATGCATTCCCGCCCCTTCGGCCCCGGCCCTGCCTTCGGTGACCTCATGCCGGATTTCCTCAAAGGCGTCACCCTGGATGACCTGGGGGCGAAGGCTGCGGCCGCCCTGGCGCGCCGGGAGGTGTTCCTGCTGGAAAGCGAGCATATCGCCAGCAAGCCCATCCCCGTTGAGACCTTCGTACGCAGCATCCATGAGCGCATCGTCACGGACAAGCGCCTCTCCTTCAGAAGCCTGGTGCAAGCCTCTCCTACACCCCAGGTCATCGTGGTCACGTTCCTGGCGGTGCTGGAGCTCTACAAGCGCTCCATGGTGCGGTTGGAGCAGCCTGAGGCGTTCGGAGATATTGACATCCGCTACATCGAAGGGTCCGGTGCCCTGTTCCTTGAGGAGGACGGCGAATGACGTTCAAAGATGATGCCTACCTGAGCTCCGCCTTAGAGGCACTGCTCTTCGTGAGCGATGAGCCGGTGGCGGCTGCGGTCTTGGCGGAGCAACTGGAGATTGACGGAACTGAGGTCACGCGGGCACTCTTGCGCTTGCAAGAGGAGAAGCGCCAGGAGAACGCGGGTATCCAGCTACGCCAGACGGCCAGTGGTTGGCAGCTGGTGACCCACGCGGAACACCATGAGCTGATCGAGCGCTACGTGCGGTCTTGGGACACGCGGAAGCTCTCAGCTGCGGCCATGGAGACGCTGGCCATCATCGCCTACATGCAACCCGTGACGCGGGCTCAGGTCTCCTCGGTCCGAGGCGTCACCTCTGATTCCTCCATCTCTTCTTTGGTGGAGAAGGGACTCGTGCGCGAATTGGGGAGCGCTGACACGCCGGGGAATCCCACCCTCTACGGTACCTCTCGGACGTTCTTGGACCAGTTCGGGCTGAAGAGCCTGGATGACATGACTGATCTGGCAGCCTTCGCTCCTGATGAGGAGACCGAACGGCTGATCCGTGAGCGGCTCAACGCCACTCGAGATGAGGCGTCCCTCACCGATGAGGAAGCGGCGCGGCTGGCTGAGCAGATGCTCTACGATGATGATGCCGAAGCGGCCGTGGCTGGCATGGTGGAGGCGCAAGCCCAGATCTCTGCCGAAGAGCGCGGGGATGATCTGACCCGGTCAGCAGATGATGACCCTCTCCAGCAGATGATGCGCCAGGCCTTGGCCTCCACGGCGGGCGTGGTGGAGAAGATAGACTTCGACGAGCTCGTCTTCGATACCGACGATGAGTGAGGAGCGCCTCCAGAAGATCTTGGCTCGGGCTGGCTGCGGGTCTCGTCGCGCCTGCGAAGCGTTGCTGGCAGAGGGGCGCGTGACGGTGAACGGCAGGCCCGTGAAGCTGGGGGACAAGGCTGACCCTGCGGTGGATGAGATCCTCTTCGACGGCGCGCCCGTGCGGTCCTCTGAGCGGTTCACCCTTGCCCTGCATAAGCCTCGAGGCTATGCCAGCACTCTGGCAGACCCCCATGCGAAGCATTGCGTCTCTGAGCTCATCCCCCTAGATGAGCATCCTGCCCTCTTCCACGTGGGTAGGCTGGATGTGGATACCAGCGGCCTTCTGCTGTTCACCACGGACGGGGATCTGGGGCACCGGCTTGCGCACCCTTCCCAGGGGGTGGTGAAGACCTACGTGGCCCAGGTGGAAAGGGGCCTGGAAGAGGCGGCTTTGGAGGAGCTGCGCCGTGGCGTGCTCTTGGAGGATGGCCTCACGGCTCCCGCGGAAGCAGATCTGATGGACCCCTCAGACCGCAGCTATGTGCGCTTGCGCATCCATGAGGGCCGCAACCGCCAGGTGCGCCGCATGCTGGAGGCGGTGGGGCATCCAGTCATCACCCTTGAGCGCGTGGCCATAGGTGCCTACCAGCTGAACGGCTTGCCTTCGGGTGCGTGGCAAGAGCTTGGCGAAGGGGATCTGAAGCTCCTCTTCGCCCATCCGTAGGCCAGCGGGAGGCAGGGCTTCTCATCTGCTGAGCCATTCCAGTACAATGGGTGAGCATATCCGTTCCCAACACGAAGGCACCCACTGATGGAAGACACCCAGATAGCGCCCGCCCCCTTTCGAAACATCGCCATTGCCGGGCTCGGGTTGATCGGCTCGTCGATCGCCGGAGCCATCAAGAAGGCCTATCCGGATGTGCGCATCTTCGGCGTTGACACTGATCCTCGCAGCGGCGTGGTGGCTCAGGAGCGCGGATGGGTGGATGACGCCTGCACGCCCCGGGATGAGGCCTTCGCCCGCTTCTTGGCCGATGAGGCTGACCTGCTCATCATCTCCACCCCGGTGGCGGCGGTGGATGATTACTTCCAGCTGGTGCGCAAGACCGGCTTCGCAGGGGTGGTTACTGACACCATCTCCACCAAATCCCATATCTTGGATTCTGCTCGGGAGCTGCTGGACGATGGTCAGCGCTATATTCCCGGTCATCCCATGGCCGGGTCAGAGGCCAGCGGCATAGATGGTGCCCGCACTGACCTCTACGAAGGGGCGAACTGGATCCTCTGCCCCGATGAGACCACTGACCCGGATAGCTTCCAGAAGCTCCATGAGCTCATCTGCGGCATAGATGCCCGGGTGGTGTCATTGCCGCGTGAGAGCCATGATCAAGCCGTGGCCGTGGTGAGCCACGTGCCCCATATGGTGGCCTCCTCTCTCATGCGGCTGGCCCTTGACCACGCCGATGAGAACAACGCCCTCATGCGTCTGGCTGCGGGTGGTTTCAAAGACACCACCCGGGTGGCGGCAGGGTCACCGGAGCTCTGGTGCGGCATCGCCTTCGACAATGCCGAAGCCCTTGCTAGCGGCCTTCATGAGATGGAATCCATCATCTCTGCCTACGCCCAGGCTATCGAAGGGCGTGATGCTGAGGAGCTGAAGCAGCTTTTGCGCATATCGGCGGATGCCCGACGGGCATTGCCAGCCCAATGGGTGCCTGGCTCGGATAAGCTCCTGGAGGTGCGCATCCCCATGGTGAATCGCACCGGCGTGGTGGCAGAGGTGACCACCATCGCCAGCTCCGTGGGCTGCAACATCCAATCCATCGAGATAGACCATCTCTCTGAGGGCAATGCCGTCCTCTCTCTCATGCTCACGGATGAGGGAGATGTGGGGCAGCTCTCCTTCCAACTCATCAACGCAGGGTATACTGTATCCTTCAGACCCATCGAGCCTAAGGAGCATGCTCATGTCTGATGCCGTTACCATCAAACCGCTGACCAGCCCGCTTTCGGGGGACGTTCGCGTTCCCGGAGACAAATCCATATCCCACCGGGCTGTTCTCTTCTCGGCCATGGCCGAGGGGACGTCCCATCTCAAGGGCGTCCTTGACTCCGAGGACGTGCGCTCTTCCATACAGGCCGTTGAGGCGCTGGGGGCGCAGGTGGACCTGCACCCAACGGATGACGGCTCATTGGAGGGCGCTGTCACGGGCTGGGGTGCCAAGGGCCCCTCTCAGCCGGATGTGCCCATAGACTGCGGCAACTCCGGCACCACCGCACGGCTCCTCATGGGCATCTTGGCTCCTTGGGATATCCAGGTCACCATCACGGGGGATGATTCGCTCAAGCGGCGCCCCATGCGGCGCAATACCGCTCCTCTCATGAAGATGGGCGTTCAGTTCAAGCCTGCTGAGGCAGACCATCTTCCCATCACGGAGAAGGGCACCTCTCATCTGCGCGCCATCACCTATGATGCGCCCATGGCTTCTGCTCAGCTGAAGACGGCAGTGCTCTTGGCGGGGGTCTATGCGGATGGCAAGACCACGCTGAATGAGCCAGCGCCTTCGCGCAATCATACTGAGCTCATGCTCCCTGAATTCGGCGTGCCCACCACAGCGGGCACCCGGGTGGCCAGCGTCACGGGCCCCCAGGTCATGCATGCCGCTGACCTGAACGTGCCTGGGGATCCCTCTTCAGCTGCGTTCCTCTGCGCTGCGGCCATCCTCAAGCGCGGGAGCTCCATCTGCATCCAGGACGTCTCTCTGAATCCGGCCCGCATCGGCTTCGTCCGTACGTTGGAGCGCATGGGCGCCAACATAGAGGATGCCCGTGAAGGGGCTGAGGGCAAAGCTCCCTTCGGCATCATCAGGGCTTCCTTCAGCGAACGGCTCCATGGCTGTGAGGTTCCTGCTCAGCATTTCGCCTCCATCGTGGATGAGGTGCCCATCCTGGCGGTAGTGGCCGCCCATGCCAAGGGGGTCACCGTGTTCAAAGGGGCTTCTGAGCTGCGCGTGAAGGAGACAGACCGTCTCCAGGCCATCATCGACGGCCTGGAGCTCATCGGCATCGATGCCTGGGAAGAAGGGGACAACCTCTACATAGAAGGTGACCCGAACCTGACCGTGCCTGCAGGGGTGACGTTCGATTCCCATGGGGACCATCGCCTGGCCATGACTTGGGCGGTGCTGGGGATGACCTCTACGGCCCCCATTGCCATCCAGGGGTTCGAGTCCATCGCCATCAGCTATCCAGGGTTCCTGGATGCCATCTCGTCTTTGGAGGCTTGAGTGATCATCGCGATAGACGGACCGGCCGGGGCCGGTAAATCCAGCGTTGCCAAGGCCTGTGCCAAGAAGCTGGGGTTCAAGTGCCTGGACACGGGGGCCATGTACCGCTCTGTTGCCTGGCTGGCGTTGCAAGAGGGCGTAGAGCTGGATGACGATGACGCCTTGGGGCAGCTGGCCCGAAGCTGTACCATCAGCTTCCAGCACGAAGCAGGCAACCCCATAGCCAAAGGGGTCACCATCAACGGTCACGATGTCACGGAAGCCATCCGCACGGCTCAGATAGACAAAGTGGTGAGCCCGGTGTCCGCCGCCGGGCAGGTGCGTGAAGCGCTGGTGGAAGAGCAACGCCGGATAGCCTCCGGGGGTGACTACGTCATAGAAGGCAGAGACATTGGCACCGTGGTCTGCCCGGATGCCCAGCTCAAGGTGTTCCTCACCGCCTCTGATGAAGAGCGCGCCCACCGGCGCGTGCGTCAGAACGCGGATAGGGGCGTGGGCTCCATAGATTATCAAGAGGTGCTGGCTGACATCATCCGCCGGGATGAGGCTGACCAGAACCGCGGGAATTCTCCGCTCAGGCCTGCCGATGATGCCCGCGTGATAGATTCCACAGGCACTTACATAGAAGACATCATCGAAAGCATCTGCGTGCTAGCAACCCTGGCCCAAGAGGGCCCGGGGGCTTGAGGTTCCCATGGGCTTGTTCCTTCCCTATGAGAAGATGTGGGATATGCCCCTGGGGGGCGTGTCCTCTGAGAAGCAGATACCCCATTGGTTCGGGAACCTGGCCTACGTGCTAGTGGGCGGGGTGTGCAAGCTCTTGTTCCGCTATCGGGTGGACGGCCGGGAGACGCTGCGCGCCTTTGCGGGTCAGTGCGGTGCGGTGGTGGTCTGCAATCATACGTCGTTCCTTGATGTGGCCTTCATCTATCTTTCCGCCCGTCCCAAACAGTGGATTCGTCTCATGGGCCGCGAGAGCCTCTTCGACAACGCCCATGGTCTGGTGGGGCAGATCCTCTCCCGGGTAGGGGCATTCCCGGTCAAGCGGGATAGCTCTGATAGGACCGCCATCAAGCGAGCCGCTCATATGCTGAAGGAAGATGAGCTGGTGGGCATCCTGCCCGAGGGGACGCGTCGGGGCAAGGGCTCCAAGATCCCCAGCCTCCATGCGGGGGCGGCATTCGTGGCGAAGATGGGGAAGGCGCCGCTTCTGCCCATGACGGTGCGCAATGCTGAATACGTGAAGCAGAAGGGCAAGCCCATCCATTTTCCGAAGATCACCGTGGAATACGGCACGCCGGTGGTGCTCTCTGACTTCGATTTCTTGCCGAAGGGGGACAGGCTGGAGGGCTGTACCTGGTATGCCATGCGGGAGTGCTTCGCGCTTTCCCGTCAGATCCCGGCCGATGAGGTGGACATGGTCAGCCTCTTCCCGGAAACGCGGGATTACGCTGATATCTTCCGTGAGCATCCCATCCCCGTGCGCACTCCTGCTGAGGCCATAGCGGCATGCAGGTGATCCTGGCTGAGTTCTCCGGGGCCTGCTATGGGGTCCAGCGGGCGTTGGATATGGTGGATTCCCTCTTGGAAGCGGGTGCATCCGTGACCACCTTGGGTCCGCTCATCCATAACCCTCAGGTGGTGCGCAAGCTGGAATCCCAGGGCGTGCGCGTGGCCGAGGATGTGGCTGAGGTGGATGGCGGCACGGTGGTCATCCGCAGTCACGGAGTCACCCCCCAGGTGAAGGAGCGCATCCAAGAGCAGGGGCTAGCCATGGCTGATGCTACGTGCCCCCATGTGGCCCGAGCCCAGGCAGCGGCGGCTGAGCTGGCCCAGGCGGGATGTCGGGTGCTGGTGGTGGGGGAGGCGGGCCATCCGGAAGTGGAGGGGCTCTTGGCCTACGCGAAGGCATCGGGGGCCGCTGCTGATGTGGTGTTGAGCCCTGAAGACATCCCTGCTGACCTCTACGAACCGGTGGGCGTGGTGGTCCAAACCACCCAGACCAAGGACAACCTAGAGGGCATCTTGGCTGCCCTGGAGGACCGGGGCATCTCGGCCACCGTCAAGGACACCATCTGCTCTGCTACGCGCAAGCGTCAGAAGACGGCAGCGGAGGTGGCCCGCCAAGTGGATGCCATGGTGGTCTTAGGGGGCAAGAACTCCTCTAACACCACGCGCCTCTCAGAGATCTGCTCCCAGAGCTGCCCGCGTACCTTCCATGTGGAATCAGCCGCTGAGCTGAGCCGCCTTGATCTGGACGGCTGTACGGTGATCGGGATCACGGCCGGGGCTTCCACCCCGGAAGACCAGATCGCTGACGCCCGATCCATCTTGGAGGCCCTGTGAGCCTTGAGAGAGGGCCTCGGGCCGTGATCGCTGCGGTGGATGCCGAATCTCCCGCCTTTCGGGCAGGGCTCGAAGCGGGAGATGCAGTATTGGCGGTGGATGGCCACCCGGTGCGCGACATCCTGGATTGGCAGTGGCTCACCACGGAAGGGGAATGCTGCCTTTCCTGCGTGGGCGCTCAAGGGGAAGAGGCAGATGTCTTCCTTGAGCGCTCTTTCGGTGAGAGCTGGGGCATCACCTTCCAGGGCGTTGTCTATGATGAGGTGCGCACCTGCCGCAACGCCTGCGCCTTCTGCTTCATGCGGCAGCTGCCGAAAGGGCTTCGCAGCCCCCTGTATCTCAAGGATGATGACTTCCGCTTGAGCTTCCTCTCAGGGAACTTCGTCACCCTCACGAATCTGGGGGATGAGGATATCCAGCGGATCCTGGAGCAGCGCTTGAGCCCTTTGCGTGTCTCCCTCCATGCCGTGAGCGCTCCTGTGCGGGAGCGCCTCATGGGGAAGCATGCCTCCCGGGGTCTTGAGAACCTGGAAGCGCTTCTGGCTGGCGGCATCCAGGTGGACGCCCAGATCGTGCTGGTACCCGGCGTCAATGATGGTCCTGTGCTGGACGAGACGCTTCGATGGGCCTACGGGCGGCCCGGCATCACCGGGGTGGGCATCGTGCCTTTGGGGTTCACCCGTCATCAATGCACCTTCGCCAAGAGCTTCGATGACCCCTCCGATGCCCAGGCGGTCTTGGAGCAGGTGCGCCCCTATCAGATGAGGGCCGAAGCGGAGCGGGGGGATGCCTGGGTCTTCTGCGCGGATGAATTCTATTTGAGCGCCTATGGGAACACGGTGTTGGAGCACCTTCCCAGCGCCTCCTTCTACGGGGGCTACCCTCTCTTCGAGGACGGGATAGGCATCGTGCGCAGCTGCGTGGATGAGTGGTGCTCACCTGCAAGCCAGGAGGCCCTGGCTCAGGTGGCAGCCAGCCTTGAGAACGCCCGTCAGCGCCTCATCTTCCTGTGCGGTCAAGCCATGGGATCCTACTTCCCGGCGCTTCTGGAAGGCTCTCCCTTGGCTCCCAACGCCAGTGCCCTCTTCGTGCCCAACCGCTTCTTCGGAGGCAATGTGGATGTGACGGGGCTGCTTGCGGGAGAGGATATGGTGTGGTCCATCCAGGCCCACGAAGGTGACAGCGGGTGCCTCTACCTGCTCCCGGGGGTGGCCTTCAATGATGATGGCCTCACGGTGGACGGGATGACCCCGGAAGATATCATGGAGAAGTCTGGGAAGGCGGTGGAGGTGGTGCCTTCCAATCCGCTAGACTGTATCGGACTATTGAAGAGCAGAAGCGAGGGAGCCAACCCATGGCATTGCCGATGATCGCAGTGGTGGGGCGCCCCAATGTGGGCAAATCCACCTTCGTGAACAAGATAGCCCAGACCAACGATGCCATCGTCCATGAGATGCGTGGCGTCACCCGAGACCGCAGCTACCATGAGGCTGACTGGAACGGCGTGGACTTCATGCTGGTGGATACCGGTGGCATCGAGGTGGGCACTGACGATGACTTCCAGATATCCATCCGCTCCCAGGCCTATGAGGCGAAGGATCAGGCGGACATAATCCTGTTCATGGTGGATGGGCGCGTGGGGATGCAGGCCGATGATGAAGAGGTGGCGCGCATCCTGAAGCGCACGGGCAAGCCCGTGTTCCTGCTGGTGAACAAGCTTGACAACCCCGATGCCGAGGGAGACCTTTGGGAATACTACCAGCTGGGGCTGGGGGAGCCCTGGCCCATCTCCTCGGTCCATGGCCATGGCACGGGGGATCTGCTGGACGGGGTGGTAGAGGCCATCCGGGCCTCTGGCTTGGATGAACAGGAGGCCGAAGAGCCTGCGGTCAACATCGCCATCATCGGGCGGCCGAACGCAGGGAAGTCATCGCTCACCAACAAGATGACCAAGGGAGAGCGCTCCATCGTGAGCCCGGTGGCTGGTACCACGCGGGATGCGGTGGATACCCTGGTCCAGCATGAAGGGGAGCTCTTCCGCATCGTGGACACGGCGGGGCTGCGCCAGAAGAGCAAGATCACCGAATCCGTGGAGTACTACGGCTTCGTGCGCGCTCTGCGCGCCATAGACCGGGCTGATGTGGCGGTGTTGGTGATAGATGGCACCCTGGGGGTCACCAATGAGGATCAGCGGGTGGCCAGCTACGCCGCGGAACGCGGCTGCGCCCTGGTCATCGTGCTGAACAAATGGGACATCGTAGAGGGGGCGGAAGCCAAAGAGAAGGTGCGCTTTGACCTGGAGGATGAGCTGGTCTTCGTGAGCTACGCCCCCGTCATAGCCATATCGGCCCTCACGGGCAAAGGGGTGGAGCGAGTCTGGAAGGCCATCGATCAGGCCTATGAGGGCTTCTCGTCCACGCTGCCCACGGGTCAGCTCAACCGCTGGCTGGCAGAGATCCAAGAGACGGGCCACACGGTGACCAAGGGCAAGACGGTGCTGCGCATCAAATACGTCACCCAAACGGGCACGTGCCCGCCTCAGCTCACGTTCTTCTGCAACAGGCCTGATGTGGTCACAGACAACTACGAGCGCTTCTTGGAGAACCGTCTGCGCAAGGCCTTCGACCTGACGGGCACGCCCGTGCGCTTCAAGTTCAAGAAGAAGGATTAGCCCATGACCCAACCGCTCATCTTGGCCCTCCTGTTCGTGGGCACGTTCCTCCTTGGCTCCATCCCTTGGGGGGTCATCGTCTCGCGGATAGGGTTCCATAAGGATATCCGCAGCGAAGGCTCTGGCAACATCGGGGCTACCAACGCCTTGCGCACCATGGGGAAGAAGGGAGGAGCAGCCGTCTTCCTGTTGGACTTCGGCAAGGGGCTCCTCTCTGGGGTCATTGCGCTCTTGGTGGCCGGGCACCTGACAGAGGAAGGGGCTTTCGCAGGCAGCCTGGTCATGGCGGTGGGATTCCTGGGGTGCGTGTGGGGTCACATCTTCAGCCCCTGGCTCAAGTTCCACGGAGGCAAGGGTATCTCAGTGGCGGTGGGCTATCTGTTCTTCCTCTACGGCCCCCTCTGGGCTCTGGCTGAGATAGCGCTCTTCGCCCTGGTGGTGGCGCTCACCCGCTATGTGTCCGCGGGTTCGGTGGCAGCAGCGGTGGCTTGCCCCTTCATCGGGCTGTATCTCTTCTGGGGGCAATGGGTGGCTGTGGGGCTCATCACCCTGACAGCCCTCACGGTCATTTGGGCCCATCGCTCGAACCTGAGCCGTTTGAAGCACGGTACGGAGAGCAAGCTAGGTTCCAAGGCGAAGGAGCGTTCATGAAAGCCTGTGTCATAGGTTCGGGTTCCTGGGGGACGGCACTCTCTCAAGTGCTGGCAGACGCGGGTTGCACGGTATCTTTGCTCGTGAGGCGCGCTAGCGTGGCAGAGGGCATCAACCGCGATCACCGCAACCCTGATTACCTGACGGATGCCATCCTTTCCCCACAGGTCACCGCTACCACCTCTTTGGCTGAGGCGCTGGAGGGGGCGGAGGCCTGCGTGGTGGTGACGCCTTCCCAGTACCTCAGGGACACGGCCCGCAGCTTGCAAGGGGCCTTGCCCCCAGAGCTTCCCGTGGTCATCTGCTCCAAGGGGGTGGAGGCGGCCACCGGCGCGCTTCCGGCAGAGGTGTTCGCCGAAGAAGTGGGGAACCCCAGCCGCATAGGGGTGCTCTCGGGTCCTACCCATGCCGAAGAGGTCATCCATCAGGTTCCTTCGGGGGCTGTCAGCGCGGCGGCCTCAGCGGATACGGCCCTCTTCTTCCGAAGCCTCTTCGCCACGGACTATTTCCGCACCTATACCTCAGAGGATATCGTGGGAGTGGAGCTCTGCGGGGCCTTCAAGAACGTCATCGCCATAGCCGTGGGCATCGCCTATGGGTTGGGGATGGGGGATGATACCGCTGCCATGCTCATCACCCGCGGCCTTGCCGAGATGAGCCGCATGGTAGAGCACTGTGGGGGCGAGGCCATCACCTGCCTGGGGCTGGCGGGTTGCGGGGACATGGTGGTCACCTGCACTTCCCGTCATTCGCGCAATAGGCGCTTCGGTGAGGATTACATAGCCCAGGGGAGGACGTTGGAGGATTTCCAGGCGGATACCCATATGGTGGTGGAAGGGGCTATCGCCTGCAAGACGCTGGAGGTGCTGAGCGAGCGGCACGGGGTTGAGCTCCCTCTGACCGATGCGGTCCGTCAAGTGGTCTGGCAGGGGGCTGACCCTGCGCTGGTGGCTCGCACGTTGTTGGACCGTCCGCTCAAAGCGGAATTCTGAGGAGGAGCCCATGCGCGTATTGGTGGTGAATGCAGGCAGTTCCAGCCTGAAGTGCCAACTCATAGAGACTGACGGCAAGGTGTCGCTCATGCGCTGCCTGGCTGAGAAGGTGGGAGACGCGGATGCGTACATGAACGTGTCCTTCACGCCGGAGTTCCATAAGACCACCTATGGCGTTGCGGGCCTGAGCGTTCCAGAATGCCTGCGGAAGCTGTTGGATATCCTGGTGGATGACCCAGAGAGCCCCATCAGCGGCCTGGACCAGATAGACGCCATCGGTAACCGCATCGTGGCGGGAGGCGAGTACTTCAGCAAGGCGGCCCTCATAGATGACGGCGCCCGGGAGAAGCTGGCTCTTTGCGAAGAGCTGGCACCGCTCCACAACCCTCCGGCCGATGCCTGCATAGACATGATGCGCCAGATGATGCCGGATACGCCTCAGGTGGCCGTGTTCGACACCGCCTTCCACACCACCATGCCCGCGAAGGCCTATATGTATCCGCTGCCCATGGAATACTATGACCACTACCGCATCCGTCGCTATGGGGCCCATGGCACGAGCCACCGCTACGCGGCCCAGCAAGCGGCGAACCTCCTAGGGAGGCCCCTGCGGGACTTGGGGCTCATCACCTGCCACCTGGGCAACGGCGGCTCCATCACGGCGGTGAACCATGGCAAATCCATCGACACCACCATGGGCTTCACGCCCCTGGAAGGGCTCATGATGGGTACCCGTTCCGGTTCCATAGATCCAGCCATCATCACCTACATCATGCGCCGGGAGGGCATCAGCTTCGACGAGATGGATTCCATCCTCAATCGCAAGAGCGGCATCCTGGGGGTATCAGGGGTGTCCAGTGACATGCGGGATGTGCTGGATGCGGTGGATGAGGGCAACCAGCAGGCAGAGCTGGCCATAGATATGTACGTCTACCGCATCCAGAAGGCCATCGGTGGCTTCTATGCGGCCATGACCCGGACCGATGCCGTGGTGATGACGGCGGGCATCGGTGAGAATTCCGCAGAGCTGCGCGAGCGCATCTTCGCCGGATTGGCTCATATGGGCATGATCTTGGACAAGGAGCGCAATGATGTCATCGGGCAGATCGGCGTGAATCGCATCATCTCCATCGATGACAGCCCCATCAAGATATGCGTGGTGACCACGGACGAAGAGATGCGCATCGCCCGAGAGACGGATAACCTGGTCAACCAGATGATCCCATGAGCATCTAAGGAGCTTAGGATATGAACATCGCAGTCTATTGCGGGTCAAGCCCGTTGGCGCTTCCGCACCTGAAGGAGGCAGCCCGCCAGCTGGGTGCTTGGATAGGGCAGAGCGGCCACGGCCTGATCTATGGGGGCAGCTCCATCGGGCTCATGGGAGAGGTATCCGCTGCTTGCCTGGAGGCGGGAGGGGAGGCCTGTGGGGTGGAGCCCCAGTTCTTCATCGATGCGGGCGTGGCTCAGCATGACCTCACGCGCCTTCACGTGGTGCAGACCATGGAAGAGCGCAAGGCCCTCATGATCCAATTGGCTGATGTGTTCGTGGCTCTTCCCGGCGGGGTGGGCACCTTGGAGGAGATAGCGGAGATCATGAGCCGCATCCGCTTGCAAATGACTCCAGGCCCTTGCTACTTCCTTGACCTGGATGGCTTCTATGCGGGCCTTCAGGAACTGCTCGGGCGCATGATAGAGGCACGGTTCATCGAGGAAGAGCAGGTGGAAGCAGCCTTCGTCTTCGCTCAGACCACTGAAGAGCTCATCACGCTGCTGGCTGAGCGCGCTTCGCACCCCGCTTCGGGGGCCTCGGCCCCCGTTGTTCCGGAGGCCAATCTGCCTATGGGCTAGAGCTTCGGCCCCGCTTTCGCTATGTCCGTTGAGACGAAACCGTATTTGGCGGTGAAGTTCTCTTGGAACATGGCAGCCAGCTTGTGCGCCTGGGCATCGTAGGCCTTGCCATCCTCCCAGGATGTGCGGGGGTCCAAGATATCCGCCGGGCACCCCGGGCAGCTCAAGGGCACGTTGAATCCAAAGAGCGGGTCTGTCCGATAGTCCGCTTTCGCCAGTTCTCCAGAAAGGGCGGCGTTCACCATAGCCCGGGTCTGGGAGAGGGGCATGCGCTCACCCTTGCCATTCCAGCCCGTGTTCACCAAGAACACCTCTGATCCGGCCTTCTCTACCTTGTCTTTGAGCATCCGGGCATAGACCTGGGGCTGCAGGGGCAGGAAGGGCTCTCCGAAGCAGGTGGAGAAGGTGGGCTCCGGTTCGGTGACGCCTACTTCCGTGCCTGCCACTTTGGAGGTATAGCCTGAAAGGAAGTAGTACATGGCCTGCTGGAGGTTGAGCCGGGATATGGGCGGCAGTACTCCGAAGGCATCGGCGGTGAGGAAGATGACGGTGGAGGGAACCCGGCCCTTGCCCGAAGGTTCCGTGTTGCTGATGTGGCCCACCGGATAGGCGGCCCGAGTGTTCTCAGTGAGGGAATCATCGGCGAAGTACAGGGCGCGGCTCTTCGGGTCCATCACCACGTTCTCGGTCATGGCCCCGAAGCGGATGGCCTGGTAGATCTCAGGTTCGCGGGTAGGGTCTAGGTCTATGCACTTCGCATAGCAGCCCGCTTCGAAGTTGAACACCTCATCATCGGCCCAACCGTGCTCGTCGTCTCCTATCAGCAGCCGTGCAGGGTCAGCGGAGAGGGTGGTCTTCCCGGTGCCCGAGAGGCCGAAGAACACCGCTGTGCGCCCGTCGCGGGCCATGTTGGCCGAACAGTGCATGGGCAGGATGCCCTCTGCGGGCAAGAGGAAGTTCATGATAGAGAAGACCGTCTTCTTTATCTCTCCGGCGTAGCGCGTACCGGCGATGAGGGCGCGACGGTGGAGGTAATCTATCATGATGGCGGCATCGCTTTTGGTGCCATCCCGCTCAGGTTCGCAAGCGAAGGTGGGGGCTACCAGGATCTGGAAGGGGTCTTCTTCCAGGATATCCCCTTGATGGAGCAACTGGGAGATGAAGAGGGCCTGACTGGCCAGTTCGCAGATGATACGGAAATCCTTGGCGTGTTCGGGCCGAACGCCTGCGTAGCCTTCGAAGCCATAGGTCTGCTTATCTGCCAGATAGGCCTCAACGCGGCCGAAGAGGGCGTCAAAGGCCTTTTGGGATACGGGGCGGTTCACCTCTCCCCAGGCCACAGCATCCTCAGTGGCGCTATTGTGCACGATGGCCTTGTCTTTCGCGGACCGGCCCGTGCGCGCTCCTGTGAAGACGGACAAAGACCCGGTGTTCGAGAGCTTCCCCTCACCCCGCTCCAATGAGAGTTCTATCAGCTCCGGAGTTGAGAGGTTCATAGTGCAATCCATGGTTCCACCAATGGTCGAGGATCATATCCTTGAGCATGGTACCTCAAAACAACCAGGGAGGATGGTGGATCACGCCTGCTTCCACAGCTTAGCCAGAAGAGCTCCAATGACCCCTCCCGCCACGGCGAAGGGAAGCCAGGCGAAGCCGTAGCTGAACAGCGGGAGCGTTTCCACCCAGGGGAGCACGCCGAAGGTGGTCTGGGCGGTCAGGCAGAGGCTTGCCAGGAAGGCCCCCAATGCCGCCCCTTGGTAGATGCGCTTCGAAGGGATCTGCTTGCGGAAGAGTATGAGCACCAGGGTGGTCATGAAGGGCGGGCATACCAAAGAGAGCAGCGGGCTGGCTGCGCTGATGATGATATCCAGCCCCAGGTTGCAGATGAGGACGCCTGCTACGGTGCAGATGATGACCCCTGCGCGGTAGGAGAGGCGGCCTGCGGTGATGTGCTCGAAGTAGGCCGCTGTGGCCCCGATGAGACCAATGGCCGTGGTCAGGCAGGCCAAGGCCACCACCACCCCTAGGATGATGGTGCCCGTCTGGCCCATGAGCTGATAGGTGATGGCTACGATGAGCTCTGCCTGGTTGAGCTGAGGGCCGAACGTGTGGCCTGTGGTGGCGCCAAGGTAGGTCAAGCCGCCGTAGATGAGCGTCAGCAGCACCCCGGCTATGAGGGAAGCTGTGGCTATGAGGCGCAGCCCGCGCTTGCGGTCACTGACTCCCTCAGAGCGCAGGGAATCCTTCAGCACGATGGAATAGCCTATGACGCAGATGATATCCATGGCCTGATAGCCTGCCAGGGTGCCATCTTGGATGACATGGCTAGAATGGGGCTGCCCCACAGGCCCTAAGGGGTGCACGATGCCCACGATGATGAGGACGACGATCCCCAGCACCAGCAGGGGCGTGAGCAGCTTGCCTATGATGTCCACCAGCTTGGATTCCCGGATGGTCAAGCCCAACACCACAGCGAAGAAGATAAGGGAGAAGGGGAGCAGGCTGATGGACCCTTGGAAGTTGGGTTCTATGGCCATCTCGAAGGTGGTGGCCGCTGTGCGGGGCATGGCGATGAGCAAGCCTGTGCAGAGGATGGCCGCCGTATTGAGGATGAGGGCCGGTACCTTCCCTATGGTGCGCTCGAAGGCTACCTCTCCACCTCCGGCAGCATTCAGGGCATAGATCCCGAGGCAGGCCAGCACCACATCTATCAGTACGAAGGCGCCCAGGCCCGCAGGCCAGAGCGAGCCGCTCTCCATGCCTAGATAGGGGGGGAAGATGAGATTCCCCGCCCCGAAGAACATGGCGAAGAGCGCCAAGCCGGTGGCGATGGTCTCCTTCTTCATGGGCGCTTCCTCTCCCTGCTCTTCCGCTAGCCCTCTTTCGCCATTATGGGTCTTAGGGGCGGCAGAGAGGGGGATATAACCCAAAGGTGACTGATCCGATTCCAAGCCGTCGCTCTTCGCGGAAGGCTCCTATACGTTGCCCGCGCTTCTCCCGGCTGCCGCAGGACGTCATGGGATAATGGGATGAAGGTAAGCAACGGACGATAGAGCAAGGTGTACGCCCATGGATGAGATTCGCGAGCATAACGTTTATGAGGATATCGAGGCCGAAGGCCATCTTGTGGATTCGAACATCCTCTCGCGCATCATGGGCGGGATCGTGGAATTGGACGGGGCCTTCGAGGTGCTCTCCTTCTCCATTGGTCGGGGCAATGAGAACCCCTCCACCATGCGGATGCGCGTCTTCGGCCGTGATGCGGAGCATCTGACTGAGCTTCTGCGCATGCTGCTGCGCCTGGGGGTGGTCACCACGCATCCTGAGAACGTGCGCACGGCCCCCGCCCCGGCAGACGGCGTGTTCCCTGAGGGGTTCTATGCCACTACCAACCTGGACACCCTCGTGCGCATGGATGGCCAGTGGTATCCGGTCTGGGGCACGGAAATGGACCTGGGCATTAGCGTTGACGAGGAGGCCCACCGGGCTTGGGGCGTGCCCATCTCTCAGGTGCGCAAGGGAGACCCTATCATCGTGGGGGATGCAGGCGTGCGGGTCACCCTGCAAGAACGGGAGCGGGAGCGTGAGGAATTCGAGTTCATGAACTCCACCGCCTCTAGCGAGAAGCCCAAGGCCCAGATCATCCGCCAAGTGGCGAACCTGCTCAAGGAAGTGCGTCAGACCGGTCAGGCGGTCGTGGTGGTGGCGGGGCCTGCCGTCATCCATACGGGGGCATCCGTCCACCTTGAGCGCTTGGTGCGCGCAGGGTATGTGAGCGTGCTCTTCGGGGGTAATGCTGTGGCCACCCATGATATTGAAACAGCTCTCTATGGCACGTCTTTAGGGATAGACATGGCAACGGGCATCCCGGTGCCTGCTGGGCATGAGCATCACCTGCGGGCCATCAATCAGATCCGCGCCTGCGGAGGCATCAAAGAGGCGGTGGAACAGGGTGTTCTGAAGACGGGGCTCATGCATGCCCTGGTGCAGACGGAGACGCCCTATGTGCTGGCTGGGTCTATCCGCGATGACGGCCCGCTGCCCGATGTCATCACGGATGTCATGCGCGCTCAGGAGGAGATGCGCGTCTGGTGCCAGCGGGCCGGGGCTTGCATCATGATGTCTACCATGCTGCATTCCATTGCCACAGGGAACCTGTTACCCGCCTCTGTCACCACGGTCTGTGTGGATATCAACCCAGCGGTGGTCACGAAGCTCTCAGATAGGGGTAGCTTCCAGACCATAGGAATCATCACTGACGTTGGTCTGTTCCTGAAGCAACTGGCTGACGAATTGGAGTGCTAAGGCACCGAACGGGCTTATGAGGGGCGTCTACTGATGGTTCCGCTTGCGGCGTGAGCTGAAGCCAGCAGTGACCATAGTGGCGGCAGCCAAGGTGCCGATGAGCGCTGCATTCCTGAGAGCATCGTCTCCCGTTTGAGCCAAAGGTGCGCCCACGGACTGCTGGTTGCGCTTCAGGGCGGCTTGCTCTTCGGCTTCTTGCCGGGCCACGGCGGCATCATAGAATGCCTGAGCCAGGGTCAGGTTCTCAAGGGCCCTGTCATAGACGGCTTTCTGGCGGTTGTAGGCCACGGATTGCTCTCCGTAGAGTTCCAAGGCCTCATCCATCTTGATCTTCGCTTCGTCGCGGATTCGCTCAGCATCCATGACGGCGCTCACGAGGACTTTCGCATGACCCTTGATGGCATTGGTGTCAACACTGCGGGACTGCATGCGGCTGCGCGCGGCAGTCTGCTGGCCCTTCAGCTCTATATAGATGCTGTCATAGTCAAGGTTGAGGGCGGCAATGGCATCAGCGTCTGCTTGGGCCGCTGCCTTGCTGGTCTCCGCTGCTGAAACAACGCTGGTGGCACTGGTCACCTTCTGGTTGGCGGTGGCAAGGGCGTCATCTGCCAGGGCAAGCTGACCCGCTGCGGTGTCATAGGCTGTCTGAGCCGTCAGGATATTCTTATAGGCGTTCGTTTGCCTCTGATGCTCCTGCTGGGCGGCATCCAGGGCTTCCTGAGAGCTTTCAACGTTCTGTTGGGCGGTGGCAACGGCACCAGTGGCAGCGTTCAAGGCGCCCTGGGCACTGGAAACGGCGCCTGTGGCGCCTGTCAGAGCTGTTTCTGCCTGGCTTTTGGTCTCTGAGGCCGCGGACTCCTTCTGGGTCCAGCTATCCAGCACCCCTTGAGCGTCTTCTACTGCTTTCTGGGCAGCTGCCAGATCTGCGGGTGCGGCGTTCTTCAGGTCATCTTCGGTCTGCTTTAAGGTGGCTTGGGCAGTGTCAACATTCAATAAGGCAGCCGCGGTGGAGCCCTTCTTCTGGTTGAGGATATCAAGCTTCTGCTCTTGAACTTCCTGCTTTGCAGCAAGGGCTTGCTCGCAAGGGGCTATGGCCGCCTCAGCAGGGGTGATGGCGTCCTTCGCGGCCTGGATCTTCTCAGGGGCGGTTGCGATAGCGGATTCAAGGTTGCTTATCTGTGTGTTAACGGTGCGTTGCTGGGCAAGCAGATCGTTTTGATGTGCTTCCGCTGCAGCCAAAGCTGCTTCGGCTTTGGCGATATCATCGGCAGTACCGGTCTTCTGCGCGATCTCAAGGTCGTTCTCGCAGAACCGCACTTCATCTCCAGCAAGGGCGATATCAGAGAGAAGGTCAGAGAGCTTTCGGTTCGCTGTGGTCAGGGCAGCTTCGTCTGCCGCCAGTTGGTTCTCGGCATCGGTCACTGCTTGCCGCTTTGCGGCTAGGTTCGCTTGGGCATCTGCCAGTGCTCCTTCGGCAGCTCCTACCTCTGTGGTGGCCGTATCGTATTCTGCTTTGGCTGCGTCCTGGGCTGCCAAAGCGCTGCTATAGCTGCTGTTGGCGGTGGCAAGAGCAGCTTTGGCCTCATCCACCTTCTGCTGGGCTCCCGCCAGGATACCCGCCGCTGCTTCCTCTTGGCGCGCCAGCTCCTCTTTGGCGGAATCCAAGGCGGTCTGGGCGCTTGCCTTCTGAGCCTGGGTATTGGCAAGAGCTGTTTCTGCTTGGGCAAGGTCTTGGGCGGCTGCGTCTTTCACCGCAACTGCTCGGTCGTATTCGGTCTGAGCGCGCTTTTGGGCTGCTTCGGCCGTAGCCGCTTCTGCTGTAGCTTGACCATAGGCGGCCCGGGCATCATCCACAGCCTGTTTGGCAGCTTGGATGCTGGATTCGCTCACTCCCGGCGCGGCTGCCTGGGCCGCATTCAAGGCGATGAGGGCATCCTTTGCCTTGGTATCCGCCTCTTGCCTCGTCCGCTCAGCCTGAGCTAGAGCTGACTTGGCTTCCTCCAGCTTCCCTTGAGCTGAGGTTAGCGCTGCTTCGGCTTTGCGAACATCCTCTTGAGAGCCGAAGACGATGCTTGATATGTATCCTCGTGCCTGAGCTTCTGCATTGGAAACGGCAGAGGCGGCATCAGCATGGCCTTTTACGGCCGCATCCTTCACGGCGGTCTGCTGGCGGTATTCGGCATCAATAGGTTCGAACCAGGTGGAGACGCGTTCGAATTCCGCCTGGGCGATGTTCAGTTGCTCCTTGCAAGGATCCACATAGACCAAGTCCGCCACGGTGAGCGTGCCGCTTTCATCAGTTGTGGAAGAGGAGGGGGCCTCTGGCGTTTCTGCGAAGGCGACGATGGGGGCAGCGGCGGGGGTGAGCGCCAGGAGGCCTGCCATGGCTATCCTGCCCGTTCGCATCCTCAGAGCGGGGAATCCTGCATGGGGAGCGCCCTTGAAGCTGCTTGAGGATAATGGTTCCTGGGCCAGGATCTTTCGCTCGGAGTTCATCTTCCGCCCCCTCTGAGTGAAGATAATGTAATCAAATGGTTACTTAGAGGAGAATATACCCTAGATACCCCCTGCTTTCAACCCTCATTCGGGACAATCCTTTGCAAAACCAGAAGTGATCCCAGCCTTGTTCCCTGGAGGCGTTCTCGGCCTTCCCTTACCGAATGCTCGATGGAAATGCAAGCTAGAGACCTTCTCTAATACGGTTAGTATTAGATGCATTCGTCCAAGGATAACCACGTTGAGGGAATGTCTTTGGGGATGCGGTCTCGTATCATCAGGGGGACGGTACGAGAGAGGGGGGCTGGTCGCAGATGTGCTATCCGTGTACTCATTGCAATAAGTGCGGGCGCATGCCAGGCCCCGGGCTTTGTGGCCGCTGCGGTCACAAGAATGACCCTCATGCTCGCATCTGTGAGGCTTGCGGGATGGAATTCCCTGCTCCTCCAGGGAGGGCTGCTGGAACTGATGGCAGACGCACACAGGATGATGATGCCTAACCTGATCTAGGTAGGAGCGTCATCAACTCCTTTGGCCATGCATTCGCGGGGAGGAATGAGGTGCCATGATAGGTCGTGTCTTCAAGGATCGTCCGAAGGCCTGCTTTGGAAGCGATGCATCCGAGGCCGAAGAGAGAGGCGGCTGGCTTTGCGTCAATGCCTATTCCGTTGGAGGGGTCTTGGGGGCGTCGCTGTGCGTAGGATGGCACCTTTCGCTGCTATTGCGCCCTGACCTTCTCTATGCTTCCGGCGGTTATCTAGAACCTCTCTATGGGATCATGGGGTTCATCACCGCTACGTTCCTGGCCTATTTCGTCATGTCCATGGGAGCCTCTCTCGTGCAATCTCACCGCTCTGTTGATGGAGCAGTGGCCCTCGTGTCAGCTTTGATCGCATTCTTTCCGCTTGGGGGGGGGGTATCCCTCACTGTAGTCAAGATCCTCTTCGCGGGCGTCAGCTGTGCGGTGGGAATGTCGCTCTGGGTGGATTTCCTCTGTTCCCAGCCTCGCTTGCGTACGCGGCTTGCTTTCTCTGCTGTCATGGCGCTGGGGGTGTTCTGGTCCTTCGGGCTCATGTTGGTCATGGCCCCTTTCTCCAGCTTCGTAATCCTGGCCTACGGGGCCATATCCTCCCTCTGCTATCTCATCCTCAAACCCCGGTTCGCGAAGGTCCATGGGTTTGCCAACCATGATGTGAAACAGACGGATGTGAGGAACCTCATAACCTGGCGCTCATGCCTTTTGACCATCATCGGGTCCATGGCTCAGGGCTTTTCGTTGGCCTGGCTCTTGCCTCCTTTATGCAACAGTCCCTTGCTGCCTGCTTGCGTCATGGGAGGCGCGCTTCTCGTGATGGTCATCCTCTTCATCGATACGCTCCATTGCTTCGTCATCCGCGAGAAGCTCATCCGGAAGCTCTTCTTGCCGGTCATCGTCTCCACGTTCCTGATGGTGCTCGTCCTCCCTGCGTCTTGGCGTTTCATGCCCATGGCAGTGGCCTTCGTTTTCTCGCTTCTGCCCTTTGCGACCGCGTTCTTCGCTACCTGTGAGCACATGGTCTTGGAGGAGCTGTCGGTATTCCGAGCGTTCCCCTCTATGCGAGGCTACGCCACTGCAGGGCTGTTCTTCGGGTTGGCATTCGGCGGTTTCGCCACCACCAGCGATATGTTCGGCGATGTCACCTTGCAGGTCTGGGTCCTCGTGGTGGTCGTTGTGTTCATCGTCGTCTTCTCCATGCTCTCTACGAAGAGCTTCTATCCGGGAGACGAGGCAACCTCTTCGGCAGAGCATGACCCCTTGAAGGAGGAGGATGAAAGGTCAGCGGCTTCGGGTCCCTTGGCGGAATACAACCTGTTGCTGCGGCGGAGATGTGAGAGCCTCGGGAAGCTCTATGGTTTGACCGAGCGGCAGCAAGAGGTCTTCTTCCTTTTGGCCCGCGGGAGGAATACGGCGTTCATCCAAGACCATCTGGTCATATCGCCCCATACGGTCAAGGCCCACGTCAGCGCTATATACAAGAAGACAGGGCTTCATTCTCAGCAAGAACTGATCGATCTGGTGGAAGGGGAAGAGGGGCTTTCATCTCTTCTGGTGAGCACGACGAGCAGCGTAGAGGAGGTATGAGCCATGACCCGGTCTAAGAAAGACCTGCGAAACCCATCGAAGCCAAGCGGATCCTCGCCCGTAGATGTCTTCTCTTTGATGCTCAACCTCACTGATATAGCTGGATTCATCGGATTCGGTTCCTATGTCGCCTCATTCCTCTGCCTCTTCCTCGTGCCGCTGCGCCCCTATGGTCCAGGTTCATTCGATCTTGTGCAGGAGGGGATAGGGGCTTTGAGCTTCATGGTGGCGTTCTACGCTTACCGGATAGGCGCCCAGAGGATAGGTGCCGCAAAGGCCCTTCCGCTCATCATCATCGCAGGCATCGGAGCCCTGGCGGCCATAGTGGATGCGCTGCCTTCTCTGGGGAGCTATCCCGGCATCAACCTCGCCCTCTTCATCCTGATGTGCGCTGGATTGGCAGCTCAGGGGATGATCTGGTTCGTGAGCCTTTGCAAGCTGAAAGGGAGGATACTCATCGCTTTCATAGCCCTTGGGCTCTGCCTGGGTGTGGTCATGGGTTTTGGGGTGTCGTTGTTGGAGGTGGCGGCCGCTCATGGAGCATTGGCTATCACTACAGCCATGGCCTTCATCTTGGCGCTGACGACCACGAGGCTGCAGAAGGATCTGTTCGCATCTTCAGTGACGAACAAGGATTCTGATAAGCGATCCAGGATCCGCAGGGCCTCTACGGTCATGCTTTCCAGCTGCTTCTTCGAACTGGGCTTCGTTCTGGCCTATGCTCCCCGCTTCGAAGGGGTTTGGTGGTGTTTGGGGGCAAGCGCCTGCGTGTGCTTGGTGCTCTTCGTGGATGCCCTGTGGCATCAAGCCATCACCGAGCGGAGCCTCTCTCCGCTGACGCCTCCCTTGACGGTGATGGCCTTCATGGTGCTGTTCATGTTCGATGGGCCCTTGCGCTTGCTGGCCCTGTGCTCCATCACGTTCCTGATCACGTTCTTCTCTGCTTCGGGTTGGGCGGCCATGGTAGAGCACGTTCGTCTGAGCAACCTTTCCCCCTACCGGGTCTATGCTAAGGCGCGCACGGTGGATTTCGGAGGGTTCGCCATTGGTGCCATTCTGGGGATCATCGCCCTTCAGCTCCCCCAAGAATATGCAGCGTGCCTTGGGGTGGCCATTGCGGGTGCATTCTGCTTGCTGGCGTTCTTTTCCCATAAGCCGCGCTACCCGGAGAGCGGTTTCGAACGGCCTTCCTCTGAGGCCGATGCGAAGAGCAGCCCTCGATCATCTTGGCGGTTGCGGTGCAAGGCCGTGTCTGAGAAGTATGGGCTCTCCGAGCGCCAGCAGGAGATCCTCTTGCTACTGACTCAGGGAAGGAATGCGAAGTACATCGAAGCGGCGTTGGTCATATCGTTGAGCACGGTGCAGACCCATATCCGCAACATCTATCGGAAGGTGGGCGTCCACTCCCGGCAAGAGCTCATCGATGTCATAGAATCCACCAAGCTCTATGGGGATGAGTAGCCTCATGGCTTCGGTCCTCATCTTTGACTCAAGGACCCTCATACCTAGGATATCCCCCTCGTCATACCGGAGGTTGGGGCGCGGAGTGCCCTTTTGCATGGAAGGCCCGTTCAAAGCCATCATCAATAATTGAGTATGCTCTCAAACCCTGATCTTACGGTGATGACAGCCCCTCTTGGCACAACGTAGCCTCCTCTTTGGCGCAAAGTGCGCCGAAGACAAGGAGGAGAGCTTATGGTTGATTATCAAGAGTTCTTGGACAGCATCGACCGCAAGGCCTACCACGAAGGGGAGTGGCAATGGGAGGAAGACGGTTACACCGTCACCCGTACCTATAACTACTCTGCTCCGGGGTGCCATGATTCCTGCGGTGTCTTGCTCTACACCAAGGACGGGAAGCTGGCCAAGATCGAAGGCGATCCGCTGGATCCTTACGCCAACGGCAAGCTCTGCATGCGCTGCCTTGACATGATCGAGATGGTGGAAAGCGACCAGCGCCTCAAGTATCCCATGAAGCGCGCCGGCGAGCGGGGCGAGAACAAATGGGAGCGTATCTCTTGGGAAGAGGCGCTCGACATGATCGAGACCTACATCAAGGAAGAGATCGACGGCAAAGGGCTCGGCCGTGAGTCCATCCTCGTAGGCCATGGCACCGGCCGCAACATCAACTGGCAGGTGCCCTTCATCGCCGGTGCCTGCTTCCGTACCGCTAATGTGGGCGGTATCTACTTCTCCGGCTGGTGGTGCTACATGCCGCGCGTCTGCGGTGCCGCCGGTCCGCTGGGCGACTATCCCATCGTTGACGCTTCCGAGACGCTGCCTGACCGTTATGCGAATCCAGAGTGGAGGAACCCGGATGTGCTGGTGGTCTGGGGCAATGAGCCTCTGAAATCCAACGGCGACGGCTACCTGGGGCACTGGTTGAACGTTTGCGTCCAGATGGGCACGAAGATCGTCTCCATTGACCCGGTGCTCACCTGGTGGGGCGCTCGGGCTGAATATTGGTTGCGTCCGCATCCGGGCACTGACTGCTGCTTGGCCCTGGCTTGGCTCAACGTCATCATGGAGGAAGACCTCATCGATCACGAGTTCGTGGATCTGTGGTGCGCCTACTACGATGAGCTGAAGGAGCACTGCAAGCAGTACACTCCCGAATGGGCCTCCAAGATCACCGGTGTTCCGGTGGATGACATCGTGGGCTCTGCTCGTTTGTATGCCAATGCTGACCGCGGTGCCATCCAGTGGGGCCTCGTATTCGACGCGGGCACCTCTTCGGCCATGCACTGGACCGAAGCCGTCTGCGACCTGATGGCCATCTGCGGCAATATCGAGAAGCCGGGCACCCATGTGCTGGTGCACAACTCCTTCGACATCAACGCCGGGTACTCCTCCGTTGACCTCTATGCGGATGAGGGGGCTCTGGCCCGCAAGTTCCGCAAGTGGATGGTGGGAGATGAGGGCATGGACTTCGTGGGCATGTCCAACTGCGACGCCATGGCTTCGGTGCTGGAGGCGGGGAAGATCCCCGTCAATGGTGAGGACTACCCCATCAAGATGTTCTACGCCCAGTCCTGCAACGCTTTCGCAGGCCATGAGGGCGCGGCTGCTCGTGCTTACAAGTACATGTCCAAGATCCCCTTCATCGTCTACGCTGATCCCATGATCACGCCTACGATGATCGCCATCGCAGACCTGATCCTGCCGGTCTCCATGTCAGTGGAGCGTGACTCTGCCCGTACCTGGTGGACCCCGCTGCGCGCCATGAAGAAGGTCACCTCCTTCTATGAGGCGAAGTCTGACGAGGAGATAGCGCTCTGGCTGGGCAAGCGCCTGAACCCGGAGCTGTTCGTCCGCTGGGATTCCCCCGAGGACTTCATCAATGATTACCTGCTGACCGACCTTGCTGTGGTAGGGGAGGATGGCCAGGTGAAGAAGGCGAACTTCTCCGCTGCCACTGATGAGGACTGGGGTCACACCTCTGTGTCCGAAGAGGGCGGGCCCACCATCTCCACGAAGTGCCCCTACACCTTCGACCAGCTGGTAAAGAACGCTTGCGGCCATGCCTACGATGAGTGGAACGCCACCTATAACAAGCATGAGAAGGGCTTGCTGCGCCCCGACGGCCAGAAGGGATTCAATACCGCTTCCGGCCGCATCGAGCTCATTCCCTCCATCTTCACCGCCTGGGGGATCCCGCCGATGCCCATCTACACCCCCGCGCCGGAGACCTGGGAGACCACCCCTGAGATCATGGAAGAGCTTCCGTTCTACATGATCAACGGCGCTCGTTCCTATGAGTTCTTCCATACCGAGCATCGTATGGCTCAGACCATGCGCGAGTTCCATCCCGAACCGCTCGTGAAGATCTCTCCCAAGACAGCTGCGGAATACGACCTGCAAGATGGCGACTGGATCTGGATGGAGAACCATGAGGGCCGTTGCCGTCAGATGGTCCAGATCTTCGAAGGCGTCCCGGATGACTGCATCTCTGCGGAGCATGGTTGGTGGAAGCCTGAGACCGAAGGCGCTTCGCCGAACCTCTACGACTGCTTCGAATACAACGTGAACAACCTGACTCGCAACTTCCAGGCAGGGCCTGGTGGCATCGGCAGCCCCATCAAGTGCACCCGCTGCCGCATCTACAAATGGAAAGAGGGCGACACGCCCGCAGGTGTCCAGATCGTCGAAAAGGGCGGTTGGCGTGATGACTTCGAGCCGATGAAGCCGTAAAGGAGCGTACATCCATGAAGGGAATACTCATCAACTACGACTACTGCACGGGCTGCCATAGCTGTGAGGTGGCGTGCAAGAAGCATCTGGACCTGCCCAAGGGCGAGTTCGGGATCAAGCTCTCAGAGACAGGCCCCTATGAGTACGAGGGGGTGTCTGCCCCGAACCACTGGGAGTGGACGTGGCTGCCAGTGATCACCAAGGCCTGCGATATGTGCGAGGACCGCACTTCCAAGGGAAAGATGCCCATGTGCGTCCAGCACTGCCAGGCCTGGTGCATGTACTACGGGGACACCGAAGAGCTCATCAAGAAGATGGATGGCAAGACGCGCTTCGCGCTGTACACCACCACTGCTGAGTAGCTGAAAGGAAAAGGGGGAAACGACCAATGTCAACTGATATCCAAGCCCAGTCGAAGAAGCGTGCGATGCTCGTGCTCGTGGGCTGCTGCGTCATGCAGGCCGTGGGTCTGGGCACCGTACTGAACTCATCTTCTGCTTATTTCGCCTTCATGCCGGTGTTGGCCGGTGTGGACATGGTGTCCTATGTCATGTGGATCTCCATGTACGGCATCGCCGCCCTGGTGGGCACGTTCTTGGGCGGCATCCTGCTGCCGAAGAACTCCAAGCTGTTCCTGTCCATCGATGTCATCGTGGTGGCGCTCTGCCTCATAGGGTTCACCTTCGCCACCCCTGAATGGACTTGGCAGTTCTCTGCGCTGGGTGTGATCATGGGCCTGTTCGGCGGCCAGTTCTTCATCTATGCCTGCCCGCTGTTCATCAACTCCTGGTTCTCAGGCAAGATCGCAGGCCGCTATCTGGGCATCGCGAACCTGTTCTCCGGCATCGGCGGAGCCATCTTCCCATTGGTGTTCACTCAGCTCTTCCAGTCCATCGGCTGGCAGGGCGTCTACTATGTGAATGCGGTGCTGGTGCTGCTCATCCTCATCTTCTCGCTGACCGTGTTCTCCACTGACCCAGCCAAGAGCGGCCTTGAGCCCTATGGCCCGGCTATGGATGCAGATCAGGTGGCCGAAGGAGCTAAGCCTGGCGTGCCGCTGAAGTACGCGGTGGGTTCCATCACGTTCCTGATCCTCATCATCGCTTGTGTGGGCATCTCGTTCCCCGGCGGGTTCAACTCCTATGTGCAAGCCAATTGCATGGAGGTGCTGGGGCCTGAGGCTGCCACGTTCTCTGCAACGCTGATGACCCTCTTGCAGGCGGGCTATATCCTGGCATCGCTTTGCGGCGGGTATCTGTGCGACAAGATCGGTGCCAAGAACGTCACTATCATCCTGTTCGTCATCACCATCGTCACGTTCCTCTGCTGGGCATTCGTGGCCACCAATGAGGTCACCATGGCCATCACAGCGTTCTTCTTCGGTATGAACAACGCACTGGTCACCATCTCCGTTCCCATGATCGTGCGTCATCACTTCGGTGAGCGCCCCTTCGATAAGGTGCTCTCCTACGCCATGATGGGCGTCGGTCTGGGTGGAGCGTTCGGCGCGCCCGTGATCGCTTTGTTCTATACCTCTACCGGGTCTTACTCTGGCGCCTTCACCATCGGTGCGGTCATCGCTGCCATCACGATGGTGCTCATCCTCATCACCTACGTCACAGCCAAGAAGACCCAGGAAGCTCACTGGGAGAACGCCTAGCTTTCCCCCCTTTCGCTCTCGCCTGATGCCGATGCCCTTCGGCATCAGGCGGCTGAGCGGATTCGTTGATCGTCCCTATCCACATCTTCCATCAGAGGAGAGGAGGGTTCTGCCATGGAGAAACGGCACAGCCGTGATGAGCTCATCTACAAGATGCTCCTGCATTCTCCCGGGCGCATGTGGTTCATGCCCAACTGATCCCTATCAATCCGCGGAGCCTGACAGGCGCTCTGGTACGAGCGTTGGCTCCATACCCATTCGGAGGTGTTTCTCTTGTCTCAGAACAAAGGGAGTATCCATTACGCTTGGATCGTGATGATCGGTTGCTGCTTCTTGCAGGCAGGAGCTTTGGGAGCCATCATGAATTCGGGCGGTATCTTCTTCGTTCCCATCTGCGAGGATCTTGGCTTCGACCGAGGGGCGCTCGCACTGTACCTGACGTTCTACTTCATCGCCACCACGTTCACCTACCCGTTCGTGGCGAAGTTCCTGCCCAAATGGAATTTCCGCATCTTCCTCACGGCATGTTTCCTCATCATCGCGGCCACTGAGGCGTGCATGGGGCTCATGACAGAGCTGTGGCAGTGGTATGTGGGTGGTGTGGTGCTGGGCATCTCAGGCGCCCTTGTCTTCGTTGTGGCCTCCACGGTGCTCATCGAGAACTGGTTCACGAAGAAGCGTGGCACGGCTTTGGGCATCGCCATGTGCGGTTCCGGCATAGGCGGCGTGATCTTTCCCATTCTGGGCACGTGGCTCATCGGAGAGATCGGGTGGAGGCTGGCGTATCCATCCATCGCACTGATCATCTGCATCCTCGTGCTTCCCTGGACCCTGTTCGTATTCCGGCTGCATCCCGAGGAGATGGGCCTTAAGCCCTACGGCGCCGATGAACAGGAAACGGTGGAAGAGGAGGCGAAGGATATCCACGGCATGCCCGCGAAGAAGGCCATCGTCACCTTGGCGTTCGTCTGCATCTTCATCTACGCCGGCATCGAAGCGCTCTTCAGCGGTTACAACAACCATTTGCCCGGATTCGCAGAATCATTGGGCTACACCGCAGCCTTCGGAGCTGAGATCTTGGCTCTGGCGCAGTTGGGCTATACCGTAGCAACGCTGGTCATGGGTTGGGTGACGGATAAGATAGGGGTGGCGGCCTCAACCTATATCACCCTCGGGATCACGGCGGCATCCCTGCTCGGGTTCGCATTCCTCCATGATCAGATCCCGCTCATGATAGCCGCCTTCATCTTCGGCATGAATTCGGTGATCATCACCATATCCGTGCCTACGTTGCTCTCTGAGATCTTCGGCAAGAAGTACTTCGCACAGATCCTCTCCTATTCCCGTATGTCCGGCATCATCGGCTGCTTCGGCGCTGCTGCTGTGGGCGGCTGCTATGACCTTACGGGCAGCTATGTGGGCTCGTTCTTCGGCGGCATCGTGATCCTCATCATCTGCTCTGTGCTGGTGGCTGTGGCTCTTACGCAAAAGAAGAAGATACGGGCTCAGTGGGAATAGGACACCTGATCTAGATCAAGCCTGACCAACCCAAGATAAGGAGGGGTAATGGCAGATTACAAGGAATTCTTAGACAGCTTAGACCGTAAGGCCTACCACGAAGGAGAGTGGCAGTGGGAAGAGGACGGTTACACCGTCACCCGTACCTACCACTACTCTCCTCCGGGGTGCCACACTTCCTGCGGCGTGCTGCTCTATGTGAAGGATGGCAAGCTAGAACGTGTTGAAGGGGATCCGCTGGATCCTTGCACCAATGGCAAGCTCTGCATCAAGTGCTTGACCATGGATGAATCCGTGAACCATCCTGACCGGCTCAAGTATCCCATGAAGCGTGCCGGTGAGCGCGGCGAGAACAAGTGGGAGCGCATCAGCTGGGATGAGGCCTATGACACCATCGAAGCCAAGGTCAAGGAGATCTGGAAGACTGACGGCGGCAATGCCATCATCTGCGTTCATGGCACGGGCCGCAACATCAACTGGCAGGTGCCCTTCTTCGGCCAAGCGGCCCTGAAGACCCCGAACATCTCCACCTTCGGCTTCACGGGCTTCTCCTGCTACATGCCGCGCATCTGCGGCTCCATCGCACCCTTCGGTGATTTCCCCATCGTGGATGCATCTGAGACCCATCCAGACCGCTACAGCAACGCTGAATGGGTGCCCCCTGAGGTGATCGTGGTCTGGGGCAATGAGCCTTTGGCCTCCAATGCAGACGGCTACATCGGCCACTGGCTGGTCCAGTGCGTGCAGATGGGGTCTAAGATCATCTCCATCGACCCGCGTTTGACCTGGTGGGGTGCCAGAGCTGAGTACTGGCTGCAGATCCGTCCGGGCACCGATGCGGCTCTGGCCTGTGCTTGGATCAACGTCATCATCTCCGAGAAGCTCTATGACGAGGAATTCATATCGCTTTGGTGCGCGGGCTTCGAAGAGTTGGCCGAATCCGTCAAGGATATAACGCCGGAATGGGCTGCTGAGATCTGCGACCTCGATGCCGATGACATTCGCGCATCTGCTCGGCTCTACGCATCCGCCAAGCCAGGTGCCATCCAGTGGGGTCTGGCCTTCGACCAGCAGCTCTCTGCCATGGCGCTCACTTTGGCAGGATGCGACCTGATGGCCCTTTGCGGCAACGTGGACGTGCCGGGTGGCAATATCTTGGTGCACAATGCCTTCGAGTGCAACGCAGGCTATGCCTCCGGTGAGGACCTCACGCCCCCTGAGTGGCGCGCAAAGAAGCTGAACAACCGCTTCGCACTGGGCATCGAGGGCGGGGACTTCGTGGCCCATGCCTCTTCAGATGGCTTGCTCCAAGCCATTGAAACGGACTTCCCGTATCCCATCAAGATGATGTGGATCCAGTCCTCCAATACGCTGTCTTGTCCTTCCCAGGATGTGGCGCGCACCATGGAGGCCATGAAGCGCATCCCCTTCATCGTGAATGCTGACCCCTATATCACCCCCACCTCGGTGGCTTTGGCGGATATCCTCTTGCCAGTGGCCATGAGCGCAGAGCGCAATTCTGCGCGCACTTGGTGGACGCCTGCTCGGGCCATGGTGAAGGTCTGTGATTTCTATGAGGCGAAATCTGATGAGCAGATCATCTTGGAGATGGGCAAGAGGCTGAACCCTGAGGTCTTCGATCAGTGGGAGACGGATATCGACTGGCTGAACTGGTACCTCCATGATGGCACTGGTTCCTTCTCCGCCACCACGGAAGCTACGGATCAGGGTGGTGCGAAGAATTCTGGCAAGACGCTCTTCAAGCCCACCTGGGATGAGCTGGTCAAGGATCCGTCCATGCTGGGTCACGCCTATGACGAGTTCAACGCCACCTACAACAAGGCAGCCAAGGGCATGTTCCGGGCTGATGGCTCTGTAGGCTATGGCACTCCTTCAGGTAGGCTGGAGCTGGCTCCCGCCCTCTTCCAGTATTGGGGGCTCAAGACCACGCCGTTCCACACCGAACCGCCTGAGAGCCCGCTTTCCACACCTGAGATGATGGAGGAATACCCGCTGATCCTCACCTGCGGCGGTCGTTCCTTCGAATTCTTCCATTCTGAGCATCGTCAACTGCCCACCATGCGCGAGCTGCATCCCCAGCCACGCGTGTTGGTGAACCCGAAGACGGCTGAGACCTACGGCATCGAAGACGGTCAATGGATCTGGATCGAGAATGACCATGGTCGCTTCAAGCAGCAGGCGAAGGTGACTCCGGTGGTCAACGAGAAGACCATCCATGCAGAGCATGGTTGGTGGTTCCCTGAGACGGATGGTTCAGCACCATTCCTCTTCGGTACGTTCGAATCCAATCCGAACAACTGCACGAAGGCATTCGTTACGGGCCAAGGCGGCGTGGGGAGCCCCATCAAGGGCATGATCTGCAAGATCTACCCTGTCAAGGAAGGCGATGAGATGCCCTATGAGGCCATTGCCAAACAAGGGAACTTCTCTTGGTATGAGAAGGTCGAATCCCCGCGCGAGGATGAGATCGAGAAGTATCACGACCTCATGGCAGATGGTGCCTCCTACGATCCGATGACCAACATCATCACCACCAAAGACGGCGTTCGCATGGATCTCAAGACCGAAGAGGTCTACGCCTAGCGGGCAAGGCCGCCAATACCAAGGAGAGGAGAGCGTACATCCATGAAGGGAATACTCATCAACTACGACTACTGCACAGGCTGCCATAGCTGTGAGGTGGCGTGCAAGAAGCACCTGGACCTGCCCAAGGGCGAGTTCGGGATCAAGCTCTCAGAGACAGGCCCCTATGAGTACGAGGGGGTGTCTGCCCCGAACCACTGGGAGTGGACGTGGCTGCCAGTGATCACCAAGGCCTGCGATATGTGCGAGGACCGCACTTCCAAGGGAAAGATGCCCATGTGCGTCCAGCACTGCCAGGCCTGGTGCATGTACTACGGGGACACCGAAGAGCTCATCAAGAAGATGGATGGCAAGACGCGCTTCGCGCTGTACACCACCACCGTTGAGTAGCAAGGAAAGCCTGGGGGTGCACGCCTCCAGGCTGTCTGACAGGAGAAGAGAATGGCACAAACAAGCACAGGAGGGAAGCAGTACGGCATGGCTGTGAAGGTGGCCGTCGTCCTGCTGATCTTCGTTCAGATGACCCAAGCGCTCTGCAATCCGTCCCTGGCTGGCATCATGGGGGATTTCCCGGATGCTCCCGTCACCACGGTGCAGACCATCATCAACATCGCAACCCTCATCATGATCCCGGCGGCACTGGTGACTGGCCCTATCGTGAATAAGATAGGCTATAAGACGACGGGCATCATCGCCATGGTCATCGCGCTCATCGGCGGCGTTGCTCCGGCCTTCATCCACCCCTCCGTGGAGTTCATGATCATAGAGCGCGGGCTCTTCGGCATCGGCTACGGCATGGTCTACACCCTCTCCATCGCCGCCTGCGGTGAATTCTGGCGTGGCAAGGCCACCACGAAGGTGGTGGGAGCGGTGAACTTCGGCGCAGGCCTTGCAGGCATCCTGTATAACCTGCTGGCTGCTGCCCTGGCACCCATGGGCTGGGAGTTCATCTACTATGGCTACTTCGTCATCATCCCCATCCTGGTGTACTACGCCATCGTCATGCCCCAGCACTCTGAGCTTTCCAAGGGTGACGAAGGGGCCCAGGGTCAGGAGAAGGCGAAGGTATCCTTGGCTAGCTTCGGCATGCAGTTCTGGCTGTTCATCATCGGCATGGCCCTGGCGCTCATGTCGGCGGCTGCCTTCATGAACAACATCGCCATGATCGTGGTGGGCACGGGCATCGATGTGACGGGTGCGGCAGTGGCAACCATCATGACCGGCTTCACCGTGGGCATGATGATCGGTGGTGCTGCTTACCCGGTGCTCTATGGCGCTCTCAAGCGCGCAGCCATGGCGGTCTATCTCATCATCGATGCCATCGCCTTCGTCGTCATCATGCTCTATGCTGATTACATCGTGCTGATGGTCTGCGCAGTCATCATCGGCATCGTGTTCAGCGGTCTGAACTCCGCATGGGGCGACATGGCGAACAAGAAGGTGGCTGACTATCCGCTGGCTTCTGCCACCGGCACCTCCATCTTCATCGCTGCTGCGGGCATCGCCCAGTTCCTCTCTCCCTTCATCCTCTCTGGCTTCGCGGGTATCTTCGGGCAGACTGAGACGAATCCGTTCTACCAGTATTACCCCGCCATCGCCGTTCTGGCTGTGGGTGGCATCTTCCTGCTGGTTATGGCCATCGTGAAGAAGAACAAGGTGGACTATGAGCATGAGGATGCTCCTGCTGCTCCCTCAAGCGATGCTGCTGAGGCCATTGAGGCAAGCGAAGCCTAATTGATAATGCGCCCTTGACTCCCAGGGGGCGCGCTTTTGAGAGGGGAGGTCCCATGGAGAAGATAACGGAACGTGAGAACTTCTATCGCATGATAGAGGGCAAGGAACCGGCCTTCATGCCCCATCAACCCAGCCTCCTGCAGATGGTGCTGCCATCAGCCATCGGGGACAGGGCTCCTGGTTGCGGGACGGGCTATGACTGGTTCGGAGTGCATTGGACGGAAGACCCGGATATGCCCATGATGCCCATGGTCACCCCGGGCGTGGATCCAGTGTTGGAGGATATCGAGGACTGGGAAGAGGTCATCCAGTGGCCTGATCTTGATGCCATAGACTGGGAAGCCTGCGCGAAGAGGGATGTGCCGGAAAAGGATCCCACGAAGATCCTCTGCGCCATGATGGTGTCAGGCCCCTTCGAGCGGCTCCATGACCTCATGGGCTTCGAGGAGGCGCTCTGCGCCCTCATCACGAATCCCGATGAATGCGAGGCGTTCTTCGCCAAGCTCTGTGATTTCAAGATAGAGCAGATCCGGCGCCTGAAGCAGTACTACGACGTGGACATGGTGCACTTCCAGGATGACTGGGGCACTCAGAATGACCTCATGTTCCAGCCGGAGATCTGGCGCAAGCTCATCCGTCCCCATGTGCAACGGGTGGTGGACGCAGCCCATGAGATGGGCGTGCTCTTCGATCAGCATAGCTGCGGGAAGATCGATCGCATCGTAGGGGATGTCATCGGCATGGGGATAGATGTGCTGGATCCCGTGCAGCCCGTGAATGACCTGCCCGCATGGGTGGATCAGTACAAGGAAGACGTCATCTTCATGGGTGGCTTGGATGCGCAGAACGTCATCGATGACCCGAATGCGACGGATGCAGAGATCATGGAAGAGGTCACGTCCAAGATAGACCTCTTCGGCAATGCGGGGGCCCGGTATATCCCCTTCGTCGTGGCTCTCACTCCCAATGTCATGAAGGCTTTGGATGACAGCTTCATCTACGGACGCACCTTCTATAGCGACGCCTACGCAGATGATGTGGAGGCTTTCAAAGCGCAGGTGGATGCGCGGGCAGGGGAGCCTTTGAAGATGGGGACGGTGCCCGGCACGGACATGAACCAATGAACAGCAACGGAATAGCTCACGGGGATGAGAGGAGCAAGCTATGACCATCCTTGAGGATATCTCAAGCGCTGTGCAGCGTGGCAAGAAGAAGGAAGTGAAGCCGCTCGTGCAGCAGGCGCTGGACGAGGGCATGGAACCCACGGTCATCCTCAACGAGGGGCTCGTGCCAGCCATGGACATCATCGGGGACAAGTTCAGTGCAGGCGAGGTGTTCGTGCCTGAGATGCTCGTGGCGGCCCGGGCCATGGCCGCCGGTACGCAGATCCTGCAACCCTATCTAGCCGAAGAGGGTTCGGAGCCCATCGGCAAAGCCGTCATAGGGACGGTAAAGGGGGATATGCATGACATCGGGAAGAACCTCGTGCGCATGATGATCGAATCCAAGGGCTTCGAGGTGACGGATCTGGGCGTGGATGTGGAGCCTGAGCAGTTCGTGAGCTTCTTGCAAGAGCACGAGGATACAGACATCGTCTGCTGCTCTGCTTTGCTCACCACCACGATGCCCGCCATCCAAGCCACCATAGATGCTATCGAGGCAGCGGGCCTGAGGGATTCGGTGAAGGTGATGGTGGGTGGCGCCCCCATCACCCAAGCCTTTGCCGATGAGGTGGGAGCTGATGCCTACACCCCGGATGCCGGAGCAGCTGCCGTGAAGGCCGTGGAGCTGGTGGGTGCCTAGAGAAAGACGCCCAGTTCAGCCCATCATCAATTATTGAGTACGGCGAAAGATACCCTCCGTGCTACGTCGACAGAGCGCAGGAGGGGAATCTAGCCTATAGCTTTGAAGAGACGGGGACCCAAACGGTGCCCTGCCTTATCAGAGAGAGGAAGGATGTGACATGAGCGAAGACGATTTCTACAAGACTGCTGCGGTTGTCAAGCTCGACACGCTCTCCGATGTGAACGACATCGGGAAGCCTTGGCGCTACGAGGAGGATGGTCTCACCGTTACGCGCACGAGCCCGTGGTCTCCTCCGGGATGCCATCCGGTGGGATGCGGTCTCAAGCTCTACGTGAATGACGAGGGCAAGCTCGTTCGCGTAGAGGGAGATGAGAACAACCCGGTCACCCAGGGCAGGCTTTGCCCCCGGTGCATCGCACTCAAGGATTACGTCTACAACCCTGCCCGCCTCTTGCATCCCATGAAGCGCGATCCCAAGGATCGCGGCAATGCTGATGCCTGGGAGCAGATCAGTTGGGAAGAGGCCTTCGACATCATCAAGAGCGAATATGATCGCATCACCGATGCCTACGGCCGTGAGTCCATCGTGGTGTTCGCGGGTACTGGCCGCGAGGGAGGCACCTTCGCTCCCTACAGCACCATGTGCTTCGGTACGCCGAACTTCTGCTACACCCAGTCCGGCTATGCTTGCTATACGCCGCGTCTGGCTGCCATCGCCTACATTGGCGGCACCACCTATCCTGAGTGGGACTATGCGGGTGCACTGCCGGGACGCTGGGATGACCCCCGCTATGAGCTCACCGAGGTGCTGGTGGTTTGGGGCAAGGCACCGCTGGAGTCCAACCCTGATGGCTTCTTCGGCCATGCGGTAGTTGATGCCATGCGTCGGGGCACGCGTCTGATCGTGATCGATCCGCGCGTCACCTGGCTGGCGGCCCGTGCAGATATCCATCTGCAGCTGCGCAGCGGTACTGACACCGCTCTGGGCATGGCCATGTGCGACATCATCATCAAGGAAGATCTCTACGACCATGATTTCGTGGAGTACTGGTGCTACGGCTTCGAGCAGCTGGCTGAGCGCGTGGCTACCATGCCTGCGGAGAAGGCGGCTGAGATCTGCGATGTGCCCGTAGAGAAGATCTACGAGGCTGCGCGCATGTATGCCACCGCCAAACCCGCTGCCATCCAGTGGGGCCTGGCCGCTGACCAGAAGACCAATGGCATGCAGCATGGCCAGATCACCGTTGACCTCATGGCCATCACGGGCAACCTGGACGCGCCGGGCGGCCAGATCCTCCCGGGTACCGGGGCAGGGCACAACGAGGCAGGCTTCGGTTTCGAGAAGGGCCTGGGCGAAGAGCTCCAGCAGAAGATGATCGGCCTAGACCAGTATCCGGCCTACTGCATGATCATCCTGAACGCCCATGCAGACCTCATGCTGGAGGCTTTGGAGACCGGTAAGCCCTATCCCATCAAGATGGGCTTCTACGCGGGCAACAACCTCATGAGCTGCACCTCCATGGAACCGAAGCGCTGGCATGATGCCATCGTGAAGTCCTTGGAGTTCTGCATCGGGTTCGACACCTTCATGAATCCCTCCATCGAGGCTTCTTGCGACATCTTCCTGCCGTTGAAGACCATCGCTGAGCGCGAGGGCACCGTGTTCACGCATTATGCTCCCTGCACCGTCACCGCTGGCTTCATGAATAAGGCTATCGAAGTGGGCGATTGCCTCACTGATTACGAGCTTTGCTACGAGTTGGGCCGCCGCCTGCGCCCGGAGCTTTGGGCCAACGAGTTCAAGTTCCGCTCTGCCAAGGAGTTCATGGAAGCGCTGCGCTTGGGTGAGCGTCAGAACGGCGAATACTTCGACAAGGTGTCCAAGTGCGTTGTCAGCCAGATCCCCATTGATTATTACAAGTACGAGCGCGGCGAGATGCGCACTGACGGTGGCCCTGGTTTCGCAACGCCCACCGGTCGCATCGAGCTGTGGTCCACGGCCTTCGAGCAGTTCGGCGAGGATCCGCTGCCCTATTACGAGGAGCCTGAATTCGGTCCCGTGGATCCGAAGCTGATGGAGGAGTATCCCTTCATCCTGACCACCGGTGCCCGCACCACAGCCTTCTTCCACTCTGAGCATAGGCAGATACCGCGTTTGCGCGAGCTTTGCCCGAACCCGATCACTGAGATCAACCCAGAGACAGCGAAGAAGCTGGGCATCACCGATGGCCAGTGGGTGAAGCTCACGAGCCCCTTCGGTGAATGCGTGCAGAAGGCCCGCGTCTCTGAGATCGTGGACGAGAAGACCATCCATGCTCAGCATGCCTGGTGGTTCCCGGAGGAGGATGGCAATGAGCCGAACCTCTACGGCAACTTCCGCTCCAACATCAACAACCTGCTCCCCAACTTCCATTTCGGCAAGCTCGGCTTCGGCGCTCCCAACAAGTGCCTGGTCTGCAAGGTGGAGCCCATCGCTGAGAACTATGACACCGATATGGACCTCATCTGGGATAAGTTTGGAAAGCTGGTGTAACTATGGCGACTTACGGACTTCTATTCGATTACGAATACTGCACGAACTGCGGTTCGTGCCAGGTGACCTGCCAGGAAGAGCATGACTATCCGGTAGGCAAGACGGGCATCAAGGTGCTCGTAGATGGTCCTTGGAAGATCACCGAGGATCACTGGAACTTCAATAACTGGCCCATCGTGACCGACCTGTGCGACCTGTGCGCTGATCGCACTGCCAAAGGCCGTGAACCCATGTGCGTGCATCATTGCCTGGCGAACATCATCACCTATGGGCCGGTGGAAGAGTTGGCAAAGAAGCTGGCAGAGAAGCCCAAGCAGTTCCTGGTGGTGCCCGAGTACGATCCTATCAGTGCCAAGGGAGCGTTCGTATCCAAGAACAAGAGCACCCATAAAGCGGCGCACATAGACGTTCAGGGTACGGGCAAGGCAAGCTATGCCGTGCATCGCCATGACACCAAGGTGGGCGAGATAGACGAGACGGAAGCCTAGAGGGCCAATGGTCTTCTGAGCAGAAGAGAGCGTAGCAGGGCCGTGCGGATACCGCGCGGCCCAACAAGGTTCACGAGGGTAGGAGAGCCATGGGTGAGAAGGTCCATACAGGTAGCGTAGTCCATATCCTGTACAAGGGCGGTGCTAAGGGCGAAGGCGTGATGGATGACCGCTCTGAAGGGGAGCCGCTGCGCGTGATGATAGGCGATATGAAGCTGCCTCGGGGCATCGAGGAAGCGCTCATCGGCATGGAGGTGGGCCAGGAGAAGCAGCTTGAGATCCCGCCGGAGCTGGGCTATGGCGAATACCAGGAAGAGCTTGCCCAATGGTACCCCAAGCACCTGATCGACCAGGGATACACCTTGAAGGTGGGCGATGTGATGTTCCATACCAACCCTGAGGACGGAACCCGTCAACCGGCCTTCGTGACAGAGCTGACCGAAGACAATGTGCGGATAGACTTCAACCACCCCTTCGCGGGCAAGATCCTGGATTACTGGATCAAGCTCGTAGGGATGGAGTAGAAGGGCACGGTCACCATGTGCTACCCCTGCACCCAATGTGGACGGTGTGGCAAGTACCGGGAGGATAGCGTCTTCTACACCCCTCCAGCCACCATCACCTGCTTTCAATGCGGAGGTGAGGTAGACCCTGCCACAGGCTTGTGCTCTGCCTGCGGATATGCAGCTTTCAAGCCTGCTGGGGCTGGGGCATCGCGAAGCGCTTCGCGCAGCCGGAGGCATGATCGAGGAAACGAGGTAGAGGCCCATGCCAACATTGCTGGATGAGATCGTCGTCACTGAAGGCAACCGAGAGGCATTTGAAGCCATCCTGTCCATTGGGAGGGGCCCATCCACACCCCAACGGCTGTTCGTCTGGGGTCCTAAGGGCTCAGGTAAGTCATCAGTGGCCTACGCGCGGGGTCGTGAGAAGGATCTGCTCTCTACTCGGAGGATCATCTCCTGTCACGCCCAAGAGGTGATGGCATCCCTTGCAAGCGGTGTGAATGATGGTTTCCTGGATGAGATAGGAGAGGTGGACATCCTGCTTCTGGATGGGTTCGAGAGCCTCTTTGCGGCTCCTGATGCCGGGCCTTCGTTGGCGCGGCTGCTCTTGGGCACGCGCAATGCCAAGGGATTGAGCACGGTGGTCATCTCTGATATTCCCCTAGCAGAGGTGAATGGCCCTGAGCTGGAGGGCGTGCTGGATGGATTCCGGCAGATAGCCGTGGAGCCGTTGGATAGGGATGGATGGGTGGAATTCGCCCGACGGGTGCAAGACACGGTCCAAGGAGGCCGTGATGGCGCTCCCACGCTCAGCGATGATGCCCTAGCCTTCATAGCCACGGGCTTCGCCCAGAACCCCGAGGACATCCGTAACGCTATCCGCTATCTCTTGACCCGAACGGAAGAACCTGAAGGAAGCATGCTTGGGGCCGAACGAGCGCGGGAGCTTTTGGGTGTTTCCTGAATGAGGACCAGATGCTGGGAATAGGGTATCCGGCATCCCATGAGAATACGACCGGTGAAACGAGAGGAGAATGACCATGAACGAACTGGATAGGGAAGTGGCCATCAAGGAAGACGAGTCTGTCAAGGCTGAGGCTATCGAGCGCGAATATGACGCTCGTGACCAAGATGACAGAGGCGTTCTAGGGAATGCTGGCGAGGCCGCAGAAGCTGCCGAGGCCTATGGCCGTGCTGCGAAGGCCGAAGAGGCCCTCAAAGAAGGCAACGAGGTGGCACAGGTTGCAGCTGAGGATGCTGCCCGCATCGGCGATGCGGCGGATAAGGCCTAAGACAGCTTTCCTGATACCCCCCTGAGAGGCTGGGCTTCGGCTCAGCCTCTTTTCTTATGGGGTCAGCTTTCGGAAGAGCGCCAGGCGCGCTTCGCTGCTTCGGCGATGAGGCGGATGCGATTCTCTCGGTTGAGCGCAGAGGATTCCGGATCATAGTCTATGACCGTGACGGGCATCTTCGGGAAGCGCTCGGTAAAGCGGTGATGCTGCCCTCGGGCGCGAACATGGCCCTTCACGCAGCCAAAGCTCTGGAGGTAGATCACCTGGTCAACCCCAAGCCCATAGAAGCGCTCCAATTGGTCCAGATAGCTGACATCTTCGGTGTAGAGGGCCTCCTCTTCAGGGAGCACCACCTCGCATCCGAGGCTCTCTATCAGAGAGATGATGCCATCATTCATGAGCGGTTCGAACACGAGGAGCGGGTTGCCGAGAAGCCCGATACGGGGGCGGTCCTTGGGTTCGGCCAGGGACAGCGCCCCTGTTCCCTTTGTGGCTGTCTTCGGTTCCGCATCCCAATCCACGGCTATGCTTTGCCCCCGTGCTCGCTCTACCATGAGCGGTGCCGCTTCGTTCATGCAGCGCTTGCAGGCTTCCGGTAACGTGATGGCCTGGGCGGTGGGGTCTTCGTCCAGTGCTCGGCGTGCTTGGGCACCAAGGACATTGGCTGTGAAGCAGGCATCCTTGAGCGGAGAGGTGCGGGCACGGCAGACGTCCTCTTCAGTCACTGCCCGGGTGACGGGAAGGAGTTCGGGGAGGCCATTGCTCAGAGCGCCCTCTGGGCTGCAAAGGGGTTCTTCGGGGGCAACCCAGGTGGCCTTGGGGGTGCTCAGTGATTCAGCCAATGTGCGCAAGCGTATCCGGATGTGGGCGGTCTCTACCATCTCATCCACCTTCAAGGCGGTGAAAGGCCGCCCTGCCTCTTCAAGGAAGGCGCGCACCGCTTCTAGGGAGATGGCATCGTAGCCGCATCCGAAGGAGTGCAGGCAGACCAGGTTCACCCGAGGGTGAGAAACGGCGAAGCGAGCTGCTCGCATCAGCCGCTTGGCTTGCTTCCAATGGGTGCCCTCTGAGGGTGGCTGCGAAGATGGCCTTGAATAAGGGGCTATCCCTGTCATCCCCAGCACGATGAACCCCAAGGACGAGAGCATCTCATCTATGCCATGCATGATGGCCTCGTCCCCATGATAGGGCCTGCCCACCAAGAGGACGGCTTGCTGGGAATCGTCTTCCTCCAGCAGGTGCAAGGCTTGTTCGGTCTCTTCTTCCAAAGCTTGTTCGAATCTTCGCTGCTCATCTAAGGCTGCTTCCAGGGCCACGGCAAGCTCTTCTTCGGAGAGGGGATGGCCTGCTGCTTCGGCCAGGGGTGCAAGGGCGGCGAAGAGCAGCTCTCGGTCCTCAGTGCGCTTGGCTATGACAGCGGGCTTCACAGAGGAGAGGCGGGGTGCGATCAGGGGCACGGACCCATCCCTCAGCCAACTGATGCCATCCGCCAAGACGGAAGGGTACCCACAGGCCACCGCGCAGTGGGACTCCCGTTCGGCTTCGGGGAAGAAGAGCGCATCCATCCCTTGGGCATGCAGGTCGAAGGCTTTCCCGTGGGCTAGCTTCGCGGGATAGCAGAGGCTCTCTGCGGGCACCGTCTCCCATGCCTTGGACCGGATGTCCTCAGGTATATCTTTTCGGGGCGTCTCAATGGCGAAGCCCAAAGAGGAGAGCAGGCTGGTCCAGAAGGGGAGATGCTGATAGCTGTTCAGGCCGTCCATCACGCCTATCCGGACAGACGAGCGCTTTCCCTGGGACTGAGAGCGCGCGAACTTGGCTAAGAGCTGCTGTTCCCGCGCGATGAGGTTCGGCAGCTTCGGGGACAGGGCAGGGGAGGCGGCTGGTGCAGCGCGTCTGCTCTCGTCCATTTCGTCAGCAGTGTTCTCTTCCGTGAACGCGCCAAAGCGGATGTTCGCCGTGTCCGATCCCGTATCGCAGCGGTTCCCGGTGATCAGCGGCGTGCCGCAACCCAAGTCCAGCACAGAGAGCTTGCAGTGGTTGAGGCATCCAGCGCACCAGGCTGCTTTTCGCTGCGGTTCCATCTCCTTCAGCTGCTCCCGAGAGACGAGCCCCGAACGCTGATGGGGAAGGGCCCGGTCTCGGGCGATGAGCGCCGCCCCTATAGCACCCATGAGATGAGACCGCTCAGGGCGGATGACCTCTCGTTTGCAGGTCATCTCGAAGGCGCGCAAGACGGCATCGGATCTGAAGGCACCGCCTTGGACCACGATCCGCTCACCCAAGGAACTCAGCCGATCATGGCCGATGATCCGGTAGAGAGCATTGTGGACCACCGAATAGGAGACCCCCGCTGCGATATCCTCACGGGATGCACCCATCTTTTGAGCGTGCTTCACCCGCGAAGCCATGAAGACCGTGCACTTCGTCCCCAGGTCAACGGGGGCTGAGGCTTCAAGGGCGGCAGTGGCGAAGGCGGAGGGCGTTGACCTCAGCCCATGGGCAGTGCCTTCGATGAATGCCCCGCACCCGCTGGAGCAGGCTTCGTTCAGCACGGCATCGCTGATGAATCCATTCGCCAGCCAAAGCGCCTTCATGTCTTGGCCGCCGATGTCCAAAACGAAGGAGACGTCTGGGCAGAGCTCTTGGGCTGCTCTGACATGGGCGGTGGTCTCTACCACCCCGCCATCCACCCCAAAGCCCTTCAGGAGCATCTCCTCACCATAGCCCGTGGCGATGGAGTGGGCTATGAAGGGAGGATCAGAACCGGCCCGGGTCTGCCGAGGAAGCTGGGTCAGGAGCTGTTCCAGCATAGAGCGGATCGTGCCCGCGGTGTCTCCTCGGATGAACTGGTAATCCGTATGGAGGAGCCGCCCTTCTTGGTCTATGAGCGCAAGCTTTGCGGTGGTGGAACCGGAGTCTATCCCTAGGTAGAGCGGCCCTTGGGCATCTATGAGCGAAGCCTTGGGGAAGTCTGCCTGGGCGTGCCTCTGACGAAAGGAGGCAAGCTCTTCCTGGGAGCTGAAGAGCGGGTCTAGCCGGGGAAGGCCTGTGGCATCCAGCTGCGTATCCTCATCGGTCAGGATCTGCTCCAACCCTTCGAGGGTCCAACGATGAGGGGTTCTCTGGCCTGCTTCCTGTTCCGTGGCAAGGAGGGAGCCGAGGGCCGGATAGAGGTGGGCGTTCTCTGGCTTGATGGTGGCCTTTCGGTCCAGGCCCAAAGCACTGCGAAAGCGTTGGGCCAGGGCAGGGATGAATTCCATGGGGCCACCTAAGAACACCACGTTACCCTGGATGGGCCTGCCGCAAGCAAGGCCGCCCAAGGTCTGGCGCACCACTGCATCCAAGGCACTGGCGGCGATGTCTGCTTTGGATGCCCCCTCGTTCAGAAGAGGGCGCACGTCGGTCTGAGCGAAGACCGCGCATCGGCTGGCAATGGGATAGATGCGTCGCGCCCCCAAGGCCAGCGTGCTCATGTTCGAGGTGCGCACTCCCAGCATGAAGGCGATGGTGTCGATGAAGCCCCCCGTGCCTCCAGCGCAGGTGGCGTTCATGCGCTGTTCCACGCCTCCGGTCAGATACACCACCTTCGCATCCTCGCCACCCAGCTCGATGATGGCATCGGCTTCCGGGTGGTAAGCGCGTACGGCTTCGGTGGTGGCGATGACCTCCTGGACGAAGGGGATGCCCAACAGCTCTGATACGCTGATCCCGGCAGACCCGGTGACGCTGACCGTGACCGGAAGGTCTCCTTCCAGCCATTTGAGCTCATGGACCACTTCGCGCAGCGTTTCCTTGATGTTGGAACCATGGCGTTTGTAGAGGGCGCGGATGAGCGAACCGTCCTCATCCAAGAGGACGGCCTTGATGGTCTTCGAGCCTGCGTCCAGCCCTAAACGGTATCGATCTTCGATGATGCTTTCCTTCGCTCTTTTGGGGATATATGATAAGCCCTCATTGTGGTGAAATGGTGAGCAGAGCGTTCAGGTGGGCAGGGGGAAGAGGTGGCATTCTCAAGATTCGTAGAGGAATGGTTCTCGGGCTGCTTCGATGGGCCCACTGAGATCCAGAAGCGGGCCTGGGAGGTCATCGACCAAGGTGAGAATGCTCTCATCATCGCCCCAACGGGTTCTGGCAAGACGCTGGCTGCCTTCCTGTCTGCCATAGACCGTCTGATGATGCGGGACGGGGCGAAAGATGGCGAAGGACCTGGGAAGAAGCCAGCTTCTGCGGTCAAGGGGGTGCGCGTCCTCTACGTCTCTCCTCTGAAGGCGCTGGGAGTGGACGTGGAGCGCAATCTCCAGCAACCGTTGGCCCAGATCAGCGCTCTCATGCTTGAGCGGGAAGGTATCGAGGCAGGGGTCAGCACGGGTATCCGCACCGGTGACACCACTCCAGAGCAGCGGCGCGCGCTTATGCGCAAGCCTCCAGACATCCTCATCACCACCCCTGAGTCCCTCTATCTCATGCTCACGTCGAAAGCCCGCCAGACGTTGGCCCAGGTGGATACCGTCATCGTGGATGAGATCCACTCAGTTGCAGGGACCAAGCGCGGCGCCCATCTCTCCTTGAGCTTGGAGCGCCTGGATGCGCTGCTGGCCGCACCGGCTCAACGCATAGGGCTCTCAGCTACGGTGCGTCCTTCTGGGGAGGTGGCGCGCTTCTTAGGGGGCGTGCATCCGGTGACCATCGTGGAGGAAGCCCAGCCTCCCGCCATCCAGGTGAGCGTTCAGGTGCCGGTCCCTGACATGGCGAACATCCAAGCCCTCGGCCGAAAGGACTCCAGGAAGGCCAAGGGGTCAGAGAAGGATGCCTGGAGGACCGATCGTGACCTGCGCAGATACATGGAAGCTGCTTCTTTGCCAGATGGTACGCCCCGCACACCGGATTCGAGGCTTGGATCCTCATCCATCTGGCCGTATTTGGAAGCCTTCATCCTTTGCGAGGTCTTGGCTCATCGCACCACCATCGTGTTCGTCAATTCACGCGGGCTCTGCGAGAAGCTCACAGCGCGGTTGAACGAGTGCTATGCTCAAGTCTCGGAAGAGCGGGAAGACGTTCCCTTCGCTCATCGTCCAGAGATCGGCGGCACCACCCAGCTCGTCCAGGGGATCGGGGAGGGGCAGGTCATCGCGAAGGCCCATCATGGGTCCATCTCCAAGGAGAAGCGCAAGACCGTAGAAGATGAGCTGAAGCGGGGAGGCATCCCCTGTGTAGTGGCTACGTCCAGCTTGGAATTGGGCATCGACATGGGGTCGGTGGATCTGGTGATCCAGGTGGCGCCCCCGCTTTCGGTATCCAGCGGGCTGCAGCGGGTGGGGCGTGCGAACCATCACGTGGGGGGTCTCTCCCAGGCCATCGTGCTCCCGCGTACGCGGTTGGAGGTCATCGACGCTGCTGTGGCTGTAGAGGGCATGCAAGCCGGAGCCATCGAAGCCACCAGCCTTGTCCGCTCGCCGTTGGATGTGCTAGCCCAGCAGACGGTGGCAGCCGTCTCCCTGGGGTCCTTGGCTCTGGAAGAGGGTTCTCATCCGCAGGGCCAGGGTAGCGAAGGGGCTCAGGGCCTCAGCGCGGATGCCTGGTTCGACGTGGTGCGCCGCTCAGCCAATTTCGCTGATCTGAGCCGGTCCGCCTTCGATGCGGTCCTTTCCATGCTCTCGGGAGCTCTGCTTCCTGCAGATGCAGGCGGTTTCGCGCCTCGGATCCTCTGGGACAGGGAAACGGGGACGCTCACGGGCCGCCCTGGTGCTCAGAGGTGCGCCATCGGTGGAGCGGGCACCATCCCGGACCGCGGGATGTATCCGGTCATGCTCCCCGAAGGGGCGGGGCGTCAAGGGCGACGGCGCGTGGGTGAGCTTGATGAGGAGATGGTCCACGAATCCCGGGTGGGAGACATCATCACCTTGGGCACCAGCCCTTGGCGCATCACCCAGATCGCCAGTGACCGCGTTCTGGTAGAGGCTGCGCCGGGCCGCACGTCCCGGTTGCCCTTCTGGCATGGAGAGGGGGTAGGGCGCCCCTTCGAAGACGGCTTCGCCAAGGGCGCGTTCTTACAAGCAGCCGAGGAGGCCGTCATCGAAGCTGAGGAAGCCAAGGAGGGCTCTGGCCCTGATGGTACGGCGGTTCCCAGCCCGCCCACTGAGCCCAGCGCTTTCGAAGACCGTCTCAGGCGCATCGGATTAGACGGCTACGCCCGGGATAACCTGCTCCAGGCGGTGCGAAGCCAGAGGAGGGCCACGGGTGCTGTTCCCACGAACCAGACGTTGGTCCTGGAGGTCTGCCCCGATGAGATGGGTGATGAGCGCATCATCCTCCATTCGCCTTTCGGCAAGCGCGTCCATGAGCCCTGGGCCTTGGCCGTGTCCCAGCGCATCCTCCATGAGCATGGCTTCTGTCCTCAGGTGCTGGCCCAGGATGACGGTATCGTCATCCCCCTTCCCGAAGCAGTCGGATCCACCCCTGGCCCTGATTCGTTCCTGTTCAGCGTTCCTGAACTGGAAGAGATCGTACGCTCCTCCCTTTCCCAGACCTCCGTCTTCGCGGCGCGGTTCCGTGAATGCGCCTCCCGTGCTCTTCTGCTGCCATCCCAGTCGTTCGGCAAGCGTGCGCCTCTCTGGCTCCAACGACTCAAAGGCTCTCAGCTTCTGGAGGCAGCCCAAGGCTACCCTGACTTGCCCATCTTCGCGGAGGCTGTGCAAGAGTGCCTTCAGGATGTCTATGACATGGAGGGGCTGCGCACGATCCTGGAGCAGCTCAATGCCGGGGATATCCGCATCGTGGAGGTGCGCACCTCGGTACCCTCTCCCTTCTGTGCTCCGCTCCTCTTCGGCTATGTGGCTGAGCACCTCTATGAGGGTGACCTGCCCACAGCTGAGCGTCGCGCTTCGCTTGCAGCAGCTGACCCTGGGCTCTTGAACGAGCTGTTGGGTACGGTGAATATCGGAGATGTGGTAGACGATGAGGTCATAGGTGATGTAGCAGCGGAGCTCCAACGGTTGCGAACGTCTCCTCGGAGCGGTTCGGGGCAGTCTTCGCTCCCCGTAAAGGAAGTGGCGGCCGATCTCTTGAGGGTCTTAGGGCCGCTCACGATGGAAGAGGTTCGTGAGCGCATCTCAGCCGATGGGGTTGAGGACGCTTTGCTTGAGCTTGAGCACCAACAGCGCGCCTATCCGGCAGCCGTGGGCGGCCAAGAGAAGTGGATCGGCGTTGAGGACGCGGCCGCTCTCAAGGAGGCTTTGGGCGTGGAGGTGCCTGAGTGGGCCCTTCGGCTTGATCAACGTCCCCTGAGGGATCCTTTGAAGGAGCTGCTATCCCGCTTCGGGCGCACCCATGGGCCCTTCACCACCCAGGAAGCAGCCCGTGCCTTTGGGTTAGGGGAGGCGCTCATCCAAGGGACGCTGGATGAGCTTCGGGCTGAAGGCAAGCTGCTCACGGGAAGCTTCAAGAGCCCCTCAGGCGAAAGGGATCCTCGACCTTCCTGGGTCTGGAAAGAGGTCTATGACCGCATCCGCGCCCGTTCATTGGCGAAGGCACGTGCCGCGGTAAGCCCGGTTCCCTTGGATACCTATATGCGCTATCTCTTCAGTATCCAAGGGGTCTGCGCGGCCGAAGGGAACAGAGAGGAGCCTGAGCCTTTGGACCGGTTGGCGGAGGTCATCGCTCGGTTCGAGGGGGTCTACTTGGAGGCAGGGCTCTGGGAGGCTGTGGTCTTCCCTGCCCGCGTCCCCGGCTACAAGCCTGAGATGCTGGATGAGCTCTTGGCATCCCAGGATATCTGCTGGGTGGGAAAGACGGATGCTTTGGAAAGCGCCTCTCAGGGTGCTTCCTCAGGTACGCCCCAGAAGCTCGTGGCCTTCTTCCCCACAGATTCCCCCTTCGCTCCTTTAGAGGGGGAGCGGTTGGAGCCTGACATCACCGAAGCGGCTCTCTATGAGGCCAAGCTCTGGGCAGGAAAAGCGATGACCACCAGCTTCGAAGCTGTGCGCGTGGCGGTGGGGGCAGCTCAGCCGAAGGTTGCGCTCCCGCGTTCGCGACGGGCTGTCAGCCGTCGGGGGCGTTCACGCTATGGGGCTGACTACCAGGCGGCTGCGAAGCAGGCTGCGGATAAGGCATCAGGCATCGCCTTGGCTCACCAATCCCTGGCGGGCACCTGGCATGGAGTGGTAGAGCCTCAAGTAGAGCCAACGCTTCAGGGGGTGGCGCTCGTGGAGTCGGTCCTAGACCGCTATGCCATCGTGACCCGCGATACTGCGCTCCTCTCAGGGATCCCCGGCGGTCTTTCGGCCTTCGAGCCCTACCTTCGTTCTTGGGAGGAGCGGGGGCGGCTGCTTCGCGGGATGTTCGTGGAAGGGTTGGGGCCTGTCCAGTACGCTGACCTTACCACCGTGGAAGAGCTGCGCGCCGAAGAGCGCAAGGATGATGCCGCGGGATTCACGGTCCTCTCAGGGGAGGATCCGGCTTGTCTCTATGGTCAAGGGCTTCCCTGGCCTGCCTTTGACGGCTCAGAGGGATGCAAGGATAAGCCGCGGAGGGTGTCTGACGCCCTCATCATCTTCCAGGGTGGTGCTCCTGTGCTCTATGCAGCACCCCGGTTGCGCTATCTGCTGATATATATCGAAGACGAGGACGCGGTCAGGGGGGCCTTGGATGCTCTCGTGCGCTTTATGGGGCGTCAGGCGAAGGCCTACGGTTCAGGGCACGCCCGGAAGAAGCTGCTGGTGCAGCGTGTGAATGGGCAGCCAGTCATCGGCTCTGCCTTCGAAGAGCTTCTGCAGAAGGCAGGCTTCGTGCGCCTTCCGGACGGCCTGCGCCTCTACGTTGACCCATTCTGAGCTGAGGTGCTCACACCGTGAAGGAGTAAACGTATTTCCCATCGTCAGCCTTTCCCAGCAGGTAGAGGTTACTGGCTGATTCGTTCGACAGATATACGCGGTCTTTGACGGCATCCAGCCCTTCAGCCATGGGTGGTACCGTGATGGTCTTCTCAAGGCTGTGCTCATCCAGGAAGAACAAAGGCGCTTCATGACCGTCTACGATGTAGGTGCTGTCTGCCTTGAGCTTGCTCACGTCATAGACGAGCACTTCGGCATCGCGAAAGCCCCAAGAGCGGCTGAGCACCAGCTTGCGGTTGTCAGTGACGCACATCCCCTGGATGTTCCCGGGGATGGAGAAGACGGCAGATGCCTGCTGGGCGAAGCCGAAGAGCCCCTTCTCATCAACGGTGTAGGCATACATGAGCGCAGGGTTCGTCTTGCCGGTGGGCGTGGTCAGCCAATGGCTGCGCGGGGTCTGGTAGAAGAGGTTGTGATGGAATTCCCCTATATAGAGCACATCATCATGGATGTTCATGAACGCGGGCATCAGCTCTACGGGTACATGGGTGGTGGCCTGAAGGGTGTCTCCATCTACAGCTCTCAGGATGCCTTCCGTGGGCATCACCACATAGCCATCCTTCACGGTGAGGAAGGCGTGTTCAGGTGTAGCGGCGATGGCTGCTCCGTGGCCCTTGTACAGAGACCCATCGGGTAGCTTGATGGTGAGCTTCGCCGTGGTCCCATCAGGGGATACCCGGTAAAGAGGAGAGGGCTTCCGGTTGGCTTGGTACCCGCTGAACAGCCACACATCCTCAGTTTCCATATGGAAGAGGTCTTGGGGAACGAAGCCCGTATCCAATCCAGGTATGGTGAAGCAGGCCTCTGAGGCGGCGTAGAAGGGCAAGCAGCTCTTCGTGATCTGACGCTTGAAAGCGCGCACTCCTGCAACGCTGGCTGCAGCCGCTCCCGCTCCTAAGGCTACGGCGATCCCCGCCTTGAGTGCGAGCTTCGGTATCTTGAGACCTGTGGATGCGATGCCCATGATCTACTGCCTTCCTGCTTGGCTTTTGGGGGAGATTCTAGGCTCCTAGCCGTTAGGGGCATTTCGCCCCCTGCATTTGCAGGGGAACCGTTACACGATCTCTTGTATCCTGTTGCTCAGGCTGAAGGTGTGGCCTTATTCGAGCATCATCAAGACCAGAGGGGGAGTGAAGCGCCTGTGTCCCGATCCGAGACGAGCGCAGCGGGGCTTCCGCTGCAGCGCAATTGGCTCTCCATCATCGCACTGATCTGGGCCGGGCAGGCCGTTTCCATGGTCACCAGCTACGCCGCAGGCTATGCAGTGGTGTGGTACGTGACCGAGACCACCGGCAGCGCGCTCATGCTCTCGGTCATGACCATCTGCGTGATGCTGCCCGTTGGCCTCATCTCGCCCTTTGGCGGCGTGGTGGCCGACAAGCACAACCGCAAGAACATCATGATCGCGGCTGACGGCGCCGTGGGCATCGTTTCCCTCATCGCTGGATTCCTCATCCTAGCTGGGGATGTATCCATCCCGCTGCTGCTCGTAGTGTGCATCGCCCGTGCGATCGGCCAGGCATTCCACAGCCCCGCGATGATGGCCACCATGCCCATGCTCGTGCCAGACAGGCATCTTTTGCGCATCAACACGCTTGACCAGCTGCTCACCTCAGTAGCTTCCATCGGGGCGCCCGCCTTCGGCATCTTCCTCTATACCACGCTGGGGTTCTCGTCGGTCATGTTCCTAGACTTCGCGGGCGCCTGCTTCGCCATCTTCGGGCTAGCTCTGGCAAAGATACCTACGGTGATCGATCCTTCTGCTCAGCAGCAGCGCGTTCTTGAGAATCTCCGTGACGGGTGGGGCGCGGTGGCGAAGACCCGCGGGCTCTTGCTGCTCATCATCATGGTGACGGTGGGCATGATGATCTTCAGTCCGCTCTCCGCTGTGTTCCCGCTCATGACCTATGACCATTTCGCTGGTGATGGCTATATGGCCTCTATCGTAGAGGCAGCCTTCGGCGTTGGGATGCTCATCGGCTCGGGCATCCTCATCCTATGGGGTGGCGGGAAGCGTCTGGCGCTGTTGATCGCGGTAGCTGCGGTGGGCACCGGTCTGACCACCGCAGCCTGCGGGCTTCTGCCACCGGATGGGTTCCCGGCGTTCGTGGGGCTCGTGGCATTGATGGCGGTCGTCTGCGCCTGGTTCAACGGTCCCACCATGACGCTCACCCAGCGTCATGTGCCCGATGAGAAGATGGGACGCGCCATGGGGCTGCTGACCGCCGTATTCGGCTTGGCAAGCCCCATCGGCATCGCATTGGGCGGCGTGCTGGCAGAGGCTATCGGCATCGCGCCGTTCTTCGTGGTGGATGGCCTAGCCTGCCTGGCGCTTGGTCTCATAGCCTATCTTCCCCGATCCATCCGCGCTCTTGATGACGAGAAGGAATAGAGCTGTCAGCTAGGCCTCGTCAGGGAAGAGATCAGTGCCTTCCGGGGTTGGGTAGAGCAGCCCTGCCTTGTTCCCGCCGTCAACGATGAGGTCTATCCCTGTGCAGAAACGGCATTCATCGCTCGCCAAGAAGACATAGGCTTCAGCTATCTCTTTGGTGGTGCCTGGGCGATGCAGGGGAATGTAGGGGACTTGCAGCTGCTCCATGGGGCCGCCGGGATCCGAGAGCTCCGTGGTGATGAGGCCGGGCATCAGCGTATTGGAGCGGATATCATACTTGCCATAGCCCATGGCGATGGCCTTGGACAAGCGGCTCACCGCCGCCTTTGCCCCGGAGTAGGCGCTCCCTTGCGGAACACCTTCGATGGCAGCTGTGGAAAGCGTGAAGAGGATATCTCCCTTGCGCTGCTCCATCATGTAGGGAAGCACGAGCTTGGAAAGGTACCAGCTGGAACGGGCGAATAGATCGAAGGTCCATTCGAAGTCATGCTCGAGGTCCATCTCATGGATGTTGAAGAAGTTGCCCGTGCCTGCATTGTTGATGAGCACGTCCACCCGTCCATACTCTTTGATGCAGGTGTTGACCAGGTTATCGAGGTCTTCCAGCTTGAGGATGTCGCATTGCACGAAGATGCCCTCCCCGCCTTCCGCGCGGATCTCCTCGAATATCTGCTCACCTTTGTCGGCACGTCGAGCGGCACCGACCACCTTAGCTCCCTCGCGTGCGAAGACGCGAGCAGTCTCGGCACCCATCCCAGATGAGGTGCCGGTGATGATGCAGACCTTGCCTTCTAGACGACCTGCCATGGGAACGCTCCTTTCTATTGGACCAGCTTATCTGTCATGCGCATGCAGAGCTCGTACCCTGTATGTGCTTAGAGCCAAACGACGTGATTGAAGGCGTCATGGTTGGCCCAGTAGATGTTGCGGACCTCATGGGCATCGCCTACCACGACGGTATCAGGGATGACAGCGCTCAGGGCTTCTATGGCAGCTTTGTCTGGGGCCATTCCGCAGGCTGAAACAACGGTGTCGCATTCGATGCGCTCCTGCCCATCCTTGCCTTCATAGGTCACGCCCCTTTCATCTATGCCTGTGACGCATGCGTGAGTGATGATGCGGATGCCCAGCTTCTTGATCCAGTCCTTAAGGGCCCCGCTATTCTCGAAGGGAAGGTCACGGAGCAGGTCTTCCTGCCCGCGCCGGGTTATGAGCGTAACCTCACAACCCTCCTCATGGGCCAGATCGATGGCAGATTCGATGGCTGAGGTGCCTGCTCCGCAGTAGACGACACGCTTGCCGATGGGCTTCTGCCGGAGATCCGCTTCGGTTACGGTGAGAACATCAGCCCGGTCCATGCCAGGGATGTTGCGTTCTATGTGGGTGGCACCCGCGGCGACGACGACGTAGTCAGGCTCCACTGAGGCGATCAGCTCCGGGGTCACCTCAATGTTCAGATGTATGTTCGCGCCACACTCCTGGGTCTCCCGGATGCTCCAATCCAGGTAACGGCGGTGATAGTCCTTGCACCACATGGCGCTTGCCTCATGGAGCCTGCCTCCCAGCCTGTCAGCCTTCTCGTATAGGTCTACCTTGTGCCCCCGGCGCATGGCGGTTCGTGCCGCCTGCATGCCAGCGGGGCCACCGCCGATGATCATGACGTGACCAGGCTTGGTTGACGGAGCGATGGTGGCGAATTGGAGCTCGCGGCCGCGGGTGGGGGAGACGGCGCAGCGGACCGGCTCTCCTAGCCCTGGGGTGGTACAGCAGATGTTGCAATGCAGGCATGGCTTGACCCTGTCCGCCTCTCCTCGCCATGCTTTCTTCGGAAGCTCCATGTCAGCTATCAGGTTGCGGGCCATGGCCACGATGTCCGCCTGTCCGCTGGCAATGATCTCTTCGGCTGTATAGATGTCTGGGATGTTCCCCACGGCAGCTACTGGGATGTCCAGATGCTGACGCACGTAGGCCGTGCGCTCCACGTTGATATTACGAGGAACAGGATAGGCGGGCATCATGAACTGCACGAGGTCGAAATCAGTGATGAGACCGCCAGAGAGGTTCACCAGGTCGATGTATTCCTGGGCCTTCATCAAGAAAGCGGTGACATCCTCTATGGAAGGCGAGCCCTTCGCGTACTCCCATGAGCCGATGCGGTATTCGATGCCCATATCAGGGCCCACAGCTTCTCGAAGAGCCCTCAGCAGCTCAAGTTGGAAGCGCATGCGATTCTCAAGAGAGCCTCCGTATTCATCTGTACGGGTGTTGAACACCGGGCTCAAGAAGGACGACACCAGATTCCCGTGGGCACCATGCACCATGATCATATCGAATCCGGCGGCTTTGAGGCGCTTTGCAGCAGCACAGAAGTCCGCGATCACCTTTTGCATATCCTCTTTCGTGACCACATGCCAGTTCCCTTTTGGATCAAGGTCATCGGAGAGGGAGCATACCCACGCAGGTTCGCCCTTGAGGGCCAATGGGTTTGCGATGCGTCCTGCATGCATGAGCTCAGCAGAGATCTTGGCACCGTAGATATGGGCCTCTTTGGCAAGGTTGGCCAAGCCGGGAACATCGGTGTCGCGCGTTACGGAGAGGCATCCCAGGAAATCGCGGGCTTCTTCATGATTGACGGGCGAGGACCCGATGGTCACGAGGGCGGCTCCGCTCCTTGCCTGGGCACCCACATAGGCTATCAGCCCATCGGTCACCTCGCCGCTCACGCGCTCTGCATGGGCAGAGACCATGGGGGAGAACTGAAGGCGATTCTTGAGGTGCACGGGCCCCACATCAATGGGTGAGAATACATGGGGAAACTCGTTGAAGGTCACGTCCATCGTTCATCCTTTCGTCTGGTTACCCAGGAAAGACTCCTTCATTGCTGGTGGCCCATAGCATAGGAACCAGTGAGCGTGGGAAATAGACGAGATCGTAGGAATGGAACCTTGCTATCTCCTACAATATAGACTTGCTTGCGAAGACCGGGCAGGAGGGGGAGGATATCCTCATGAAGCTGACGCTTTCGATGGTATGTGATGAGCTTTCGCACAGCAGGCCTGATATCCTTCCTGCCCCGCTTTTGCGTTATGAGAAGCCGTCAGGGCCTCGTTCCGTTAAGAGCGCCAGGGCATGCCAGAGGATATGCGGGGTGCGCATGCTCAATGGCTTGGTCAAGGGGAATTCGCTTGATCCGGAGCTGCTCTATATCGGGCAGAGCGACCATGTTGGCTGCCTTGAGCCTGTCGGTGCTCATATCCTCTGTCTTGGACAGGCGCCTTCTAAGGGCACACCCAAAGAGGGGTTCCGTATCATAGAGCTTGCTCCTGACATTGATCCGTTCGAGGTGCTTGATGCCGTATCAGGGATATTCGAGAGATACGCTGCCTGGCACGACGAATTCATGGATGCCATCATGGGACGTCTGCCTCTCCCTGACCTGCTCATTGTCGGGTGTCGCATGTTTCGAAATCCCGTCTCCTTCGTGAACCCTGCCTTGGAGAACGTGGCACTGGCAGGTGCTGAGCTGCCCGAGGACATCGAAGGGTCCATCTTAGAGACCATCTTGGCTAAGGGTTATTCTCCGTTCGAAGCCATCAAGCCCGATGAGCGTGATAGGCTCATCTCTGAGATCGAGAGCCATCAGGCCCCGTATCTTTCCAAACCCCAGGAAGCCTATGCAGACGGCTGCTTCCTCATAGCGCCCGTTGACGATGGTAGCAGGCCTTCTTCAGCTTTGGCTTCCACTGATATCTGTGAGCCTTTCACCGACGGTCAGATGGACCTCATGGCCCTCATCGCTGAGGGTATCGAAACGCGCTTGAAGGTCATGCCCGCCGCAAGCCGGGCACGAAATGAGCTCGCCCTTGTGGCTGAGGAGATGTTCAGGAGCGGACTAGTGGATGAGGGGAGGATGTCTCACGCGCTCAAGCGATACCGATGGAGCGTTGAGGATGACTTCGTCCTTCTTTGCGCCTCGGGAAGCCATGCTCCCTTCCTAAAAGCTATGGAGGCCCGGGTCCTGGATATCATCGATGAGGTGCTGACCATTCGTTTGGATGAGCAGCTGGTGCTGGTAGTCAATAGCACGCGGTCGAAGGGGCATGAAGCATCATTGAGCCGGTTGGATTCGTTGTTCAAGCAAATGGGTCTCTGTGCGGGTGCTAGCTATCTGGCGAAGGGCTTCGCTGAGGTCGGTAGAGCCTACGAGCAGTCTCGGATCGCTTTGCAGGTGGCAGCGGATGCAGGAGAGCAGGGCATCTTGCGTTTCGAGGGTAACCATGCCCGGTGCGCTGTTCATGCTCTTGGTCAGCGGGCAACGGCTTTGGCGCTCGTGCATCCTGATGTGCTCGCATTGAGCAAGGCGAGCAACGCTTCGGTGCTCATCGAGACACTTGCCTGTTTTCTGCGTCATGGAGGGAATGCCTCGCGCACGGCCCAGGAGCTGTTCTTGCATCGCAGTACGCTGCTCTATCGGCTCGACCGCATCCAGAGCATCATGGACATCGCCCTCAAGGATCTTTCTTTCGATGATTTCGCCGCGCTGTTGCTCTCTTGCTTGATCTTGATGGAGTCTCATGCCTAAGCGCTCTCAAAGCATTCTATTTGCCCCATATTCTAGAGGCTTTAGCTGCCTATCTTCTCCACCGCGCGCATCCCGCCATCGATGAATGCGTCTATGATGCGGCGTATGCGCTCCCAATCGTTCCTCTGGGCGAATTCGGATGTGGCCACCGCGTGGCATCCGCTCATCTGGAATAGGCGAAGAGCCCGCATGGCGCTCTGATCAAGCCCCCTCACGGCGGCATCGGCGTTCGCTTCCGGGTCTTCCCAGGTGAGGGCCATCATGGAAGGGAAGAATCGTGCTTCTCGGACCACGCCAGCGAAGCGCTCCTCTGAGCGTATGCGATCGCAATAGAGCGGCTTGCCTTCTCCGGTACAGCCGATATCCTCAGAGCAGAACCGTTCAGAGAAGGTGCGCACGTCTGCCATGACCTCTGCTACCAGCTCCTCATACACATCACCTAGGTTGTCATAATGGGCATAGAACGTGGCACGGCTCACGGAGGCTGCCTGAGCAAGCTCGCTCACGGTCACATCCATCAAGGGTTTCGTTCGCAAGAGGCCCGCAAGGGCACCTCTGATGCGTTTAGCGCTCTGCTGGAATCTTGCGTCTTCCGTGAGGGACATGAGAGGCTCATCTCTCTTGAAAGGGCCTATTGAACAATTTGTACGATATTGTAAGGCAAGAGAGGGCATGAGCGGCCATACTGCCTGGAGAAGATAGGGAAGCGAGGTGCCTTCATGGAAGTGACGCAGAGCGGATTGCTGGATTTCATTGCTAGGGACGGGCGGTTCGTCATCCCTGCCTATCAGCGCTTGTATGCTTGGACCGCGTCTCAATGCGAGGAGCTGTGGCTTGACATCATGAGGGCTGGCAGGGCTGAGAGGGACCACTTCATAGGTACGCTGCTCTATCGCGAGGATGCCAGGGGAGCCGATGGGCGCGTCTTCGAGGTGATCGATGGACAACAGCGGCTCATAACGGTTTCTCTCATCATCCTGGCTCTAGCGCAGTACCTCAATGCGCATCCCGAGAAGATGATCCAGTCTGGGGTGGGCTCTGGGGCGCTCATGATGGATCTCATCGTAAAGGAAGGGGAAGCGCCCGGGAGTTCATGGCTCAAGCTCACCCCATCCCATCATGATATCCCCGCCTATGTAGCAGTGGCCAGCGGCAAGGAAGCAGACCCCTCCTCTGCCATCGTGAAGAACCTCGTCTTCTTCAAAGAGAAGATGGAGGCAGATGCTTTTGACCCTCAAACGCTCTTCAAGGGATTGCGGCATCTGCTGGCCATTCTAGTGGAGGTGGATGATCCAGAAGAGGCCCAAGCCATCTTCGAGAGCATCAACTCCAAGGGCATGAGACTCAATGTGGCTGATATGGTGCGCAATTATCTTCTCCTGATCGAAAGCCATGATGAGCAGGCACGCTTATATGAACAGTATTGGAAACCCAGCCAAGAGATGTTCGCGCCCGATCCTGGTTCGTTGAAGCTCAATACAGGGATCAAAAGCTGGCTTTCCGTGCGGCTCAAAGGGGCACGCATCCTGAGCGCAGATCAGGTTTACAGCTCATTCAAGAGATACGCCGAAGACGTGTATGAAGGGGAGAAAGAGCCCCTATTGCGGGAGCTTCGCGGTTTCTGCTTGATGTGGGCGGAGAACTATCGGTATCACGGAGTCAAGAAGTTCCGCTCGGGTTCTGCATGGGCTGAATTAGGCGCCCCTACGCTGACGGCAGGATACCCGCTTAAGAAGGCCACCAACGAAGCCTATGCCCAGAAGCTCCGCGAAGAGCTCTGTCAAGCGGATTCGCGCTGGTAGGCCTTTCGAGAAGATGAGGAGGAATGGTCATGATCGTATCCCTTGCGCCGCTTTTGGATATCCTGGGAGAGCCGGGAACGCGCTATCTCATCCCCGTTTTCCAGCGGGTGTATGCATGGGATCAGATGCAATGCAGCCAGCTTTGGGATGACACCCTCAGGGCAGCGGAACAGGGCAAGACCCATTTTGCGGGTACCATCATCTCCCGTCCGGAAGCTGATGGTGTGCATGCATCTGGCTGTTCGAAGGCCCTTCGCCAAGCCAGCCTGATCGATGGGCAGCAACGTCTCACCACAGTCATGTTGATGCTCATCGCCCTGAGGGATCAGTGGCGTGAAGAGGGGGCTGCGGACCAAGCGGCGCAGGTAGAAGAGAGGTATCTCCATGCTGCTCCAGGCGTCCTCAGGCTGACATCGTCAGAGGCTGACGTGCCTACGTTGGCCCATCTGATCGATGGGGATGAGCTTCCTCCAGGCGAAGAACCCTCTCGGTTCCTCAAGGAGAATCACCGCTTCTTCAAGGAGAAGCTGGCATCTGCATCAGTGGGTGCAGATGCGGTGCTTGCAGGTTTGCGGGCCCTTCGGGTGGTGCTGGTGAAATTGGAGGAGGAAGACAGACCGCAGCAAGTCTTCGAGAGCTTGAACGCCAAAGGGCGCCCGCTCTCCACCATTGACCTGCTCCGCAACGTGCTCTTGGTGAGATATGGCCAGGAGGAGCAAGAGCGCCTGTTCGACATCCATTGGTCTCCCATAGATGAGGCATTCCAGCGGTTCGGTGCCGAACAGGACATCTATCTTGATGCAGCCTTGCATGCCTGGTTATCCAAGAACGCACCAGATATCAATGCGGGGAAGCGCTCTGATCTGTATCAGGCGTTCAAGATCCATGTTGCCCAGAGCGCTTCTCTGTCTCTAGAGGAGCTGCTGGCATCCATCAGCGCTGAATGCTTGGCCTTCGCCGTCGATCCTGACACCCCTGAAGCCCGCAAGCATCTTGACTGGGTGGTGGATAAGCCCGAAGGCCTCATCTCCCAAAGGAAGCTCTTCGGAGATTGATGCCACGTTGACGAGGGTCTTTTGAGATGGTGATTATGGAGAAGAATGGCGGGATGTACGAGACTTGAACTCGCGACCCCCGACGTGACAGAACGAAGATCGAGCCGACATTGTGCGCGGTTATCAGTATCCTTTTCTGGCTACCGACCTATTCAAGTCGAACTTCCACTGTTTCCACCATCCGAAAGCAGTAGCTTTATTCACACCGGCATCGGCATAGTACTTTTGAAGCTTCAGGAGGTTATGATAAAGCTCGTATTTCGTTGATTCTTCCACACCTTCGTCAAGTACGGTCATACTCACGAATTCCAGGATCGTTTCCCATTGCGAACGAAGCGCCTTCTCGTCATCCTCATACTTTTCCAGACGATAGACCTCCGGATAAATATCGAGGATCTGCCTCAGGAAACCGCCTTCCTGCCACATTTCAAGCTCGATCGAATCGAACTCGGATCTTGCCTTCAATTCGACTGGGAGCTCTATCACAGTCCCACCACCCAAGACTTCAAAACGTTGTCTATCTGCTCAATGATCTCAGGATTGGTAACGATCCTGAGATCGTCGCTTTCTGTGCCAACGCGCTCGTTGACCAGTTCGTTCAAACCGGATTCATACTCCACATGCAGATCGTCGAAGAAGATGTTCCCGCCGAGCAGATCATCCTCTTCGGCCTGAAGCACGGCCTTTCCATTCCGATGAACCTGCATCCCCACAACGATCTGATTATTAACTGGGTCGACAGTGAACTTGATATATTCATCAAAATACCTTGGCGAACAGTCACGCAACCACTGAGGATCTACGTTATCCGTGAGCAGTACACCATAGCGGGGTATGTTCGAGTTATCCACGTTGTTCATGTGATTCCTCCGTGACGTCTTTCGCATCAGAGCCGATATGGCTAGACAGGATGCTTTCAAGCAAAAAAGGCCAGAATATGCATCCTGGCCTCGACATTCAAATGGCGGGATGTACGAGACTTGAACTCGCGACCTCCGACGTGACAGTCATTCACTTACGCCACTACCCAACATTACTAAACACTATCTGCGCTGGTCAGAGCTATACATAACAATAACCAACGATACCTAACATTACGTGCAATGTGTCCTGAATGTGTCCTGTCAAACCAAAGGCAAGACACGCTCAAGCCTGCGTGTTGCATGGACTATCTTACCACAGGCGGTCTGGGTTGCCGAGAGGCACCTAGGCCGCTTTCTTCTTTCTTCGCCAGCAGAACGCTTTCTATACCTCTTGAGAAGCGATAACAGCCCATGCGTAACCAAGGCCACGCAAAAGCAACATCGCTCGTCTGCCGTCATCCTAGAGCTTCATGCCGTTCTTGAAGAAGGGTTAGGAGCCATGTTGCCCCAGATGATAGAATGGAAGATGCCAAACATTTATGCAGGGAACAAATCCCAGCATCGAAAGTACATATGCCGGAGGGCATCTGTCCGACCAGTTGTGTACTTTCACGCTGCGTAAATGTTTGGCGACATAGGGTGGATGTCCTCCAACATGTTTCGCTAAGCATCCTGCGACATCCGCTGAAACTCTCTCACGCGGAGGTCGCCGAACATGGACAGCACCCAAATCTATTCACAGTCCCAAAGCATTCCAACGGGTTGGTATCGCGACCCTGAAAACCCAAACCTAGACCGTTGGTGGGATGGGAAGCGATGGACTGAAATGACAATGCCCTCTGATGGAAGCGCACCTAGGATATACAGCCCAGAAGAATACGCCAAGCAACGGGCTCTCCAAGAAGAAACTAATCGAATGATTGAAGAGCTTCAGGAAAAACAACATGCTGAAGAAAATGAGAAGTATCGTTCTGGAAAAGTTCGCCTATTGATAGCAATTAGCAAACTGGCAGATGTCTTTGTGAAACTATCAATCACGATAGGCGTGGTCTTCGTACTAAGTATCTTGCCGGTAACCTTTACTCCACTTGGACAATGGCAGATTGGCGGGATGCCTCTTATAACTATAGCTTCATACATTGCGCGCATCTCAATCTATGGAGCGCTTCTTTCATCTGCGGTTGCAATGCCAATAATTGCTTTGTGTAGGAAAGGCATCTGGGAACAGCTGCTCGACCAATCATGGTCAGCTTATATACTGGAAAATGGTGTCATGGATGAAGATTACCTTCTAACAAAAAGGTACGTTACTATGGCAAAAGAAGCAACCGCTAAGCAGCAATACTGCACGATTATTGCTTTCCTTGTCGCCGCCTTCGCGGCATTTCTTGTCCACGATCTACTCATTCTGCAGATTGGGAACCCATGGACTGACATCATTACTCTTATAACGATTCCGATTGTTGCTGGTGTTATTGGCTCTGTATATACATCTTCTATTTCGAAGCAGTACGAATTGGAAGACAAAGCTATGTATACAAGAGTAAAAACCCTTCTCGACAATCCCCCCTTCTAGAGCGACAAGCAAATAGGAGGTCACGTTATGCGAAAAGCCGTTGCCACCCTCTTTATCATCTTGTTGATCTTTGCGTGTGCAGGATGCGGCTCGAATGCTTCAAGTCCCAAGAAGGTCAACGTGGTGGGTATGTCGCTCGCCGATGCCTGTGCGGAGCTTTACGACGCAGGCTGGATGCCTCATCCCGTTGACGAGACTCCCTATAGTGATTACGTACCCGGAGCATGGGAAAACGGCGTGCGCGATTACGATGACTGCAAAGTAACTCGTGTAGAGTTCTCGCCATCCGAATCAGCAGGAAGGGGCTATGCCACCGCGTCAACATGCAAGGTGTACTTCGAGAGCAATTCGCAGCCTCAGCAAGAAGTGATATACGATTTAGATGTAAGGATGTGGCTATCTTGGTATGACATGCTTACGGAAAAGTTTGCGGCAAATGGAGCTACCGAAGAGACGGTTGCGAACATCAAACAGGCATACAACTACATCCTTGATTACGATGAGGATAAGGTACCGACTAGTCGAAAAGATGTGCACCAGCAAATCCTTGGGCGCTTCCAGGCTCTTCTCGATTTGGCTTCCTAATCCAACTACGGACTATCGGTATCAACCAAGGGGGCGCAAATGTATCAGATAGGCCTGTTAATCGTTATCGCTTACTTCGTGCTGATGGTTGTCTTCGCATCGTGGGCAGATGATTGAGAGACGTGCCCCCTATGCTGATTGGGCAACTGGTGTAGGCGGTGCGCCTGATGTGTATGCATCGTTCATGTGCCGCGCCGCTTAGAGTGTCTGGAATGTCCGACGTACTCATACGACACAGAGGCACGCTCTACCAATACCGGGTTCACATCCCATCTACTACCAGCCTACAACAGGGCTACCGACCTGCTACTCCTGATAAATGTTCGACCCTGCAAAACACGGGGCTAATCCTCACGGGTACTTCCAGTACTCCTAATCATCTTAGATAAGTAATATATACCCTCCCCTATGTCTTAAAGCTGGACATGCTAGCCAGCGCAGGGGCAGCTCCATACCTTGTGATGGGATTCTCGTTTCTCTGTAGGCGGGAGACTTCGTGCAGATGGGAACGTGGGTGCCCTAGCATCCCACCGGCTTGCCCGCTGTTCCCATGCTCGCGCTCAAGCCCTGCTCCGCCCGTGCCTAGTATTCGGTTGTCCTCCGTCTCACCCCAAGGCTCCGCCCCATTTCATCATCTTGGAAGAGAAGCGTCAGAACGTCTGCAAGAGATCTTCTTCGTATATGCCTTCTAGGTCTGCTTGAAGCTGTTCGAAAGCGGGGAGATAGGCATCCAGTATGCTGTTGACCAGCCTTTCGGCTAACGCGGAGTCGTAGACATGTTGAGCGGCATTGCGATCATCCAGCATGGCAAGCCAGGTTCCCTCTTCGATGAAATCATAGGTTGCATAAGCTGCCTTCAGTATGCCCCGGGGAGAACCAGTGGCCGCATCTAGTCTTCCCTCATAGGCAAGCGCCTTCTGCAGCAGCTTCCAAGCAAGCTCGAACTGCAGCGTGAACTTGTCGATGATGCCGCTTTGGATGAATTCGTTCGTCAAGTCTTGCTCGGGGGCGTTTCTCAACACAGCAAGATTCGATAGGTAATTCTCATACTTAGCCATAGAGCATGATGCCTTCCTGGGATATCCTCATCCTGAGACCTTCGCTTATGTTGGAATCTAGGTTGACGAAGTCAAACGCGAGAAGAGTGGGGCACTGTTCTTCCAACGCGGATTCGAATTCATGAACTGACTCTCCGGAAAAGGCAAGATCGATATCGCTCTTCTCTGTAAAGCTTCCCTTTGCCCTGGAGCCGAAGAGGATCACTTGGTCCATGGAAAGGGCGTGGGCTGTTCGCTGGATGAAGGCCAAGACGTCATCTGTGATACCAAGATCAGCCATGGTTGCCTTAGAACGAAAAAGGCATCGATCATCCGATGCCTTATAAGATCATTTATGGCGGGATGTACGAGACTTGAACTCGCGACCTCCGACGTGACAGGCCGGCGCTCTAACCAACTGAGCTAACACCCCGCAAAAGCATCTGCTGCAAAAGCAGCTTGGCTATTATAAACAGAAAATCCGGAAGAGCAAGCGAGAATTCTTCAAAGGATCTCCGCGCCGCAGATGAGCGCATCCCCCTCATAGAGCGCTGCCGTTTGACCAGGGGCAGGAGCGATCACTGGCATGCTGAAGGCAACGCACGCGCCCGTTGGGTCAATGGTCAGGGTGCAGGGGGTGGGGGTCATGTTGTAGCGGAGCTTCGCCGTGCAGCTCAAGGGTCCCTCCTGGGCGGTCGAGAGCCAGTTCAGGTCCTTGAGGCGGACCTCCTTCACCAAGGCATCGTCCTTGCTGCCCACGGTCACTGTGTTGGCTTGAGCATCCTTGGCGCAGACATAGGCAGGGTGGCCCAGGGCAACTCCCAACCCTTTTCGCTGCCCCAGAGTGTAGAGATAGGAGCCATCATGGCTGCCGATGCAGCGCCCCTGAGCATCCAGGATGCTCCCCGGGTTCGCGCCCAGATGCTCCTTAAGGTAATCTGCGCAGCTCCCCGGGATGAAACAGATATCCTGGGATTCCTCTCGGTGGGCTACGGGAAGCCTTGCCTCTTCGGCCAAGGCCCTCACGGCAGGTTTGGGAAGCGCGCCCACGGGGAAGAGGGCATTCTGGAGGCAGTCTTTGGGCACCCGGCTCAAGAAGTAGCTCTGATCCTTCTGGGGATCAGCCCCGCGCAGCAGCCGGAAGGCATCGTGAGCGCCTTGGGTGCGCACGTAATGGCCTGTGGCTATGCGGCTGCACCCCGCTTCACGGGCCTTCGCGGCGAAGGCGGCGAACTTGATGGTGCGGTTGCAGGTGACGCAGGGGTTCGGCGTGAGGCCATCCCGGTACGCATCCAGGAAGGGATCCGTCACTGCGCTCTTGAAGGCCTTGCGCATATCGAATATGACATGAGGGATGCCCAAAGCCGTGCAGACCGCCTGGGCTGACTGCAGGTTCGCCTCGTCTTCGGGGATATCCAGCACCATGGTGGCTCCGATGCAGTCCAAGCCTTCGCGGGTCAGCAGCAACGCGGCAGCGCTGGAATCAACACCTCCGCTCATGGCTATGCAGACTTTACCGTCACTCACCCGTTTCGCCACCTCATCCTCAGAGAGCACCTGCTAGGATACTGACTCAATAGACCAAAGGATGCAAGCGTGGGCCCTGAGGCCCGGGTTCGCCTCATCGTTCAGGAGCGCTCAGAAGGATGCGGGTATTCCTCTATTTGAGAAGCCATGGGTTGGCCGTGCTCGTCACGGTGCTGCTCCTCATCGGCTGCGTTGGGTGCGATCTAGCCCTGCCGCTCATGACCTCCAATATCGTTGATGTGGGCATCCAGCAATCGGGGGTGGATCACATAGCCACCGATGAGATGACCGATGAGACCCACAGGCTCATAGAGCAGCTCATCCCCGCTTCGGATGAAGCCCTCTTCGCATCCTCCTATGAGAGGGCATCAGATGGCCGCTGGCGCCTCACCGATGATGGCCGTGAGCATATCCCAGCATTGGATCAGGCACTGACGGTTCCTCTGGTGGCCATCCATGGATCGCCGGAGGTGGGAGGTCAGCCGGTGGATCTGGAGCAGATGCTCCAGGCCGTGGAAGCAGGGACCGTGAGCGAAGAGCAGTTCAGGGCCTATGGGGATGAGGCAAAGGAGGCGCTGGCGAAGGAGAGCCCGGATATCCTGGCTCAGCAGGCTCTTTCGGCCGCGCTCAAGGAATACGCCCAGGCGGGGGTTGACCTCCCTCAGAAGCAGATGGGATACCTTCTGGGTGCGGGTGGCATCATGTTGGGGCTGGCCACGGTCAGCATGGCGTTGAACATCCTGGTGAGCCTGGTGGCCTCGCGTACGGGGGCCCGAGTGGGCCATGACCTGCGCAAGCGGCTCTTCACCAAGGTGGTGGGCTTCTCCGATGCGGAGGTATCCCGCTTCTCTGCCGCTTCCCTCATAACCCGCGGCACCAACGACATCCAGCTCATCCAGAACGTGACCACCATGATCTTGCGCATGGTGCTCTATGCACCCATCGTGGCTGTGGGCGGCATCGTCATGGTGCTTTACACCAATGCTTCGCTGGGGTGGATCATCGTCGTGGCTATCATCGTGGTGATGGGCCTGGTGATGATCCTCTTCAAGGTGACATCGCCCCGGTTCAAGATCATGCAATCCTTGATCGATCGGGTGAACCGGGTGGCTCGGGAGATGCTCACGGGTATTCCCGTCATCCGGGCATTCGGCCGAGAGGGGTTAGAGCAAGAACGGTTCGACGGGGCCTCTCGTAAGCTCATGGAAACCCAATTGTTCACCAATCGCGCCATGAGCTTCATGATGCCCACCATGATGCTGGTGATGAACCTCACCAGCGTGGCCATCGTCTGGTTCGGGGGGCACTACATCCAACAGGGCATCCTGCAGACGGGGGATCTGATCGCCTTCATCACCTATTCCATGGTCATCATCATGGGATTCCTCATGATAGGGATGATATCCATCATGCTGCCCAGGGCTGATGTGGCCGCCAGCCGCGTGAACGAGGTGCTGAGCACCTCCTCTTCCATTCAGGATGAGGTTCTGGCGAAGGAGCTTCCCCAACAGGAGCAAGGGCTCTCCATCGAATTCGACCATGTCTCCTTCAGCTATCCGGGGAGCGACGAGCAGGTGCTCACCGATGTGAGCTTCAAGGCCGAGCCGGGAAGCACCCTTGCCATCATCGGCGGCACGGGGGCAGGCAAATCCACCATCTTGAAGCTGATCGAGCGCTTCTATGATGTGGGCTCAGGAGCCGTGCTGGTGAATGGAGTGGATGTACGCCAGCTCTCCCAGGCATCACTGCGGGCTGCTTTGGGCTACGTGCCCCAGAAGAGCTATCTGTTCTCAGGGACAGTGGACACCAATGTGGCCTACGGCTGTGAATCCATGCCCTCAAGCCAAGTGGAAGAGGCCCTAGTTCTGGCTCAGGCCTGGGCTTTCGTCTCCGAGAAGCCCGAAGGCACCTTTCAGCCCATCTCCCAAGGGGGCACCAATGTGTCAGGTGGTCAGCGCCAGCGGCTCTGCATCGCCCGAGCTTTGGCGAAAGAGGCCCAGGCCTATCTCTTCGATGATTCCTTCAGCGCCCTGGATTACAAGACCGATGCCGCTTTGCGTCAGCGCCTTGCCTCAGAGCTGCCTCAGGCTACGAAGATCATCGTTGCCCAGCGGATAGCCTCCATCAGGGAGGCGGACACCATCGTGGTGCTCAAAGATGGCGTAGTGGCTGGAGTGGGCTCTCACGCATCCTTGCTGAAGGGATGCGAGCAGTACCGCAAGATAGCCCTCTCTCAGCTCTCCGAGGAGGAATTGGGGATAGCGGGGGATGCAGCATGAGAGGCGCTCGGAATACCTCAAGCGCCTTCGTGGCATCGGATGTCCCTGAGATGCAGGCGGCTGAGCTGGACAGGCTTACGGCCACTGAGCGGGCCTCCTGGCGTCAGCGGGTGCGCACCCAAGCCATGTTGGGGATAGGGGCGAAGGCGGAAGCTGAGCGTCGGAAGCATCATCGCCACGGCCATGGAGGCGGCCCAGGGGGCTCCATGCACGGGGGAGAGAAGCCCCGGGACTTCCGCGGCACCATGAGGCGCATGGTCTCGTTCATGGGGCAGTTCAAGGGCCGCTTGATCGTCATCTTCCTCTTCGCCTTGGCTTCCACTGCCTTCAGCATCCTGGGACCCAAAGTGCTCTCCCAGGCCACCACGGTCCTGTTCGAGGGCTCCATCGCCCAGATCGGAGGCTATGGCTCCATCCCCATGGATACCATCGGCCAGATCCTCTTGGTCACGCTGGCGCTCTACCTCATATCCGCTGCCTGCTCTTGGGTGCAAAGCTGGACCATGTCCTACGTGTCCCAGCAGACCTGCTATCGGCTCAGGCGGGAGATAGCGGCCAAGATAGACCGGATGCCCTTCGGGTACTTCGAGGAGAATTCCACCGGAGACACCCTCTCCCGCATCACCAATGATGTGGATACGCTGGGTCAGAGCCTGAATCAAGGGGTCACGCAGCTGATCGTCTCCACCGTGACGGTGGTGGGCGTGGTGATCATGATGTTCACCATCAATTGGCTGCTCACGCTGATAGCCCTTCTGATGGTGCCGCTCTCCCTCATCCTGGTGGGGGTCGTGGTGAAGCTCTCCCAGAAGCACTTCTATGCCCAGCAGTCCTTGTTGGGCCAGGTGAATGCCCAGGCGGAGGAGACGTTCTCAGGCCATGAGCTGGTGCGCGCCTTCGGTCAGGAGGATGAGACCGTCCGTTTGTATCAGGAGGCGAACCAGCAGCTCTACGAGGCTGGCTGGAGGTCCCAGTTCCTCTCAGGGCTCTTGAAGCCCTTGATGGACTTGGTGGGGAACCTGGGTTATGTGGCTGTGGCCGTGACCGGGGCCTTCCTGGCTGTGCAGGGCACCATCACCGTAGGTGACATCCAGGCCTTCATCCAGTACGTGAAGAACTTCACCCAACCCATCACCCAGCTAGCCCAGGTGAGCAACGTGCTGCAACAGCTGGCTGCCGCCGCTGAGCGCATCTTCGCGTTCCTAAACCAACCGGAGATGCCCCTGGAAGAGGAGACGGGCTTCGCGAATGAGGTCAGCTGCGATGTGACCTTCGATGAGGTCACCTTCGGTTATGACCCGTCCGAACCGGTGATCTTGGGCTTCACCGAAAGGGTGCGGGAAGGTCAGACCGTTGCCATCGTGGGCCCCACAGGGGCGGGCAAGACCACGTTGGTGAAGCTGCTCATGCGCTTCTATGACCCTCAGGGTGGCCGCATCCTCATCGGGGACGTGGGCCTTGACCGTTTCAGCCGTCGGGATGCGCGCAGCCTCTTCGCCATGGTCTTGCAAGACACTTGGCTGTTCAGCGGCAGCATCCGAGACAACGTACGCTACGGGCGGCTGGAGGCTACGGATGCGGAGGTGGAGGAGGCCTGCCGCCGGGCCTGTGCTGACCACTTCATCCGCACCTTGCCGGGCGGCTATGATTTCCAGATCAATGAAGACGCCACCAACATCAGCCAAGGACAGAAGCAGCTGCTCACCATCGCCCGGGCCATCATCGCGGGGCGCCGCATGCTCATCCTGGATGAGGCTACCAGTTCTGTGGATACGCGCACTGAGGCGAAGATCCAAGAGGCCATGGACAACCTCATGGTGGGCAAGACCTCCTTCGTCATAGCCCACCGCCTCTCCACCATCCGCCAAGCGGATGTCATCGTGGTGATGGATGGGGGCGCTGTGGCTGAGGTGGGCACGCATCTTGAGCTCCTTGCCGCTGGCGGCCGCTATGCTGAACTGTATAATTCACAGTTCGAAGGAATGGCAGAAGAGGGTTGAGGGGGTCACCTCCTCGGTCCTTCGCCGGATGAGCGCTAGAGGATGAGCGAGGCCCTGATGACCGAACATGACAGCCGCTCCCACGGCCCTGAGCTGATAGGGGATGCGTGTGCCGTGCCCTACGGCCTGTGCTCTGATGCCTCGCTGCTCCCTGCAGGCGTCATCCGGGTGGCGCCTGAGGCGCTGGCGGCCGAGCGCCTCTTGCCAGCGCTGCCGCTGCCTTCGTCGGATGCCCCCATCAAGATAACGGCCTTTGACTTCGACGGCACCTGCATCTCCGGCTCTTCTCCGAAGAAGCTGGTGAATGCCCTTGGGCGCAGGGGGAAGCTGTCCCTGTACAAGCTCATCCGCGTGGGCCTTTGGGGGTTGGCCTATAAGCTGAACCGGCCCCGGGATGACGAAGGGGTGCGCACGCGCGTCTTCTCCGCCTTCGCGGGGATGCCAGCCAAAGAGGTGAATGCCCGGCTCTGCGAATTCTATAACGCCAAGGTGGACCCTCTGTTCCGCACTGATGCCGATGCCTGCATGTATGCGCACTTGGAGGCAGGTCACGCTGTGGTGGTGGTCTCAGCTAGCTTCGAGCCCATCATCGCGTCGGCCATGATAGAGCATCCGCTCCAGTTCGCTTTGGCTTCGCGCATGAAGATAGATGACCAGGGCTGCTATACGGCCCAGGTGGACGGGCTTCCTACCGAAGGGCCTGCCAAGATAGAGGTGCTCCGGCAGTTCGCTGACAGCTACTTCGGCGAAGGGTGCTGGGAGCTGGGTTGGGCCTATGGGGACCACTTCTCTGACCTCACGCTCTTGGAGGCCGCTCAGCATCCGTGCGCGGTCACTCCCGATGGCAAGCTGGAGGCCTACGGCCGCAAGATGGGTTGGGATATCCTGGACTGGCGATGAAGCGCCTCTCGTGCGCATCTTGTAGGGAATAGGCAGCTGGCCCCTCAGGGGTGCGAGGTGCGATAGAATACGCCCCATAAGAGACACGCGCATCGGATGAGCATGAGAGGTTCGGTTATGACAGACGGTAACACACACCACGACGCGCGCTTTGGCGAAGGCCATAGAGGCAACGGAAGCGGCAGCGTATCTGATTTCCTGGATAAGGCGCACAAGGCAAGCGAATCAGGGGATAGCCTTTTGGGCATGTACCTCTATCTGGCGGCCTTCGAGCGGTCGCTCAAGGATGGGGGAGCCCCTTCGGAAGATGCCCTGCTGGGCATCAAGCAGGCATGGGCAGAGGCTTGCTCTGCCAAAGAGCGGTCATTGGCGGAATACATCTTCGAGAAGATGGAGCCCTACCTCTCCCATGATGAGCTGAAGATGTGCTCAGAGGCGCTCCAAGAGCTGGCTTTGGACAAGCTCCAGGAATGCGGGTTATCCCGGGAGGAATTGGAAGAGATGGCCCAGATGATCTCCGAGGACCTCTTGGGGATCGAAGATGGTGACTTCAAGATAGAGCACATCTCCACCAGCAAGATCCCCGGCGGCTCTGTGAGCGTGGCCAAGATCAAGGGCACCGCTCCTGGAAGCCCGCTTGCGGGCCTGATCGAATCGCTTCCTTCTTTCGCGAAGGTGGGCGAAGACGGCCAGGCAGAGGAGGTGGCTGCCGATGAGGTGGCCTTGGGCGTTCCTGAGGAGACGCTGGATTTCAGCACCATCGCAGGTTATGGCAGCGTTATAGCTGACCTGCGCTCGCTGGGGCTGGGCATGGCGGCTGATGATGATTTCGCCAATCTGGTAGAGCTGCTCAATGCCCGCCATGGCCTCTCTCAGATGCCCGCCATGGATTCCATCCTGTTCCGCTCTCCAGTGCGCGAGGACGCGAACCGCTTCGTCATGGCCGCCATAGGGGAGCTGGGCCTTCCTGCGGTCCATATGCACATGGAAGAGAACATCCAGGGGCTTCCGGTGCTTTGCATCAGCGCCCGGGCTGATGCTCTTCCCAAAGGGTCGGCCATGCAGGATATCTTCAAGAACGGCGGCGTGTTGGTGCTGGAGGATCTGGATCTGTGGTCCTCTCCCTCCTTCGACATGCCCGAGGAGGGGCCAGCCTTCTTCATGATGCAGCTGACCCGCGGTGCCCGGGAGGCGGTGGAGCTGATCCGCTCTTCGGTGGAGAACCCCAACGTCTACGTCTTCGCTACTACCTCTACCGAAGGGGTGGTGGATCCCTTCTATCTGGATTCGCTGGAGCCCATCACCGTTGTGGACATAGACTACCCCACGCCGGAAGAGCGCGTGGAGATATGGATGGATATCTCTCGCAGGCATCCTTCTCTGCGTGGCATCAACAAAGCGGAACTGGTGCGCCTTTCGGCGAACATGCCCCGGTTCGACATCTACATGGCCGCGCGGGATGCCATCGAAGACGCCTACAAGGCGGGGCTCTCTGCCAAGCGCTACGTACCGGTCACCCGTGACAACATCTTCGATAAGCTGGCTGCCTACCAGCCCTTGGAATCCGTTGAGTACTCAGAGCTGGAAGAGGCTGTCCTGAAGGATTTCAAACGGGACCTGGACAACCTGGATGATCTGCTCAAGGGCGAATAACCGTCTCAAGGAAAGCGCCTGACGTTCCGTGTTCATCATCGACATGCTCCTGGTGGGAGCGGGGTTGTCCATGGACGCCTTCGCCGCCTCGGTCTGCAAGGGCCTCCAGAGCAAACAGATCCATTGGCCTCAGGCCTTCATCACAGCGCTCTCCTTCGGCTTGTTCCAGGCGGGCATGCCCATCATCGGTTGGCTTCTGGGGTCATCCTTCGCGGCGCTGATCGAGCCGGTAGACCATTGGATCGCCTTCATCCTGCTGGCCCTGGTGGGGGCTAAGATGCTCTGGGACGCCTTCCATGAGAGCTGCGATGTGGACGGGTCCGATGGCTTTGACCTACGAGAGCTCTTGATGCTCTCGGTGGCCACCAGCATCGATGCGCTGGTGGTGGGCATCTCCTTCGCCATGACGGGGATCAACATCTGGGCGGCGGCTCTGGTCATCGGGCTCACCACCTTCGTGCTCTCTCTGGTGGGATTCGCTATCGGGAACCGCTTCGGTGCCAAGTATGAGCGGGCGGCCACCATCCTGGGCGGTGTGGCCCTGATCCTGCTGGGCCTCAAGATCTTGGCTGAGCATCTGTTCGGACTCTAGGCCTGCTTCGTAATGGCCCTCCGGTATCAGAGCATCGGATAGGATCCCAGCACCTTCACCTCGCGCAGCTTCAGGCGCAGGCAGGCCAGGGCCGTCTGGGCAGCCAGGTCAGTGTCCTTCCCCTCGAATTCCATGAAGAACATATAGTCTCCCAGCTGCTGTTTCAGGGGCCGGGATTGCACCATGGTCAGATTGATGCCCGCATAGGCGAACTCAGACAGGATCATATTCAGGGTGCCTGCCCGGTCAACCCTCATGAACAAGGCCACGGTGGTCTTGAAGCGCTCTCCCCCTAGGATAGGGGCGGAGCCCAGGCGCCCTATGAGGGCGAAAGCGGTCTGATTCCCCAGGTTGTCCTCGATGGATTCAGCGTGGATGGTGCAGCCGTAGAGCTTTGCGGCCAGGGGATTCGCGATGCTGGCGATGGTGGGGTCAGTGGCGGCCAAGCGGGCGCTCTCTGCCGTGGAGGAGGTCACCTGGGTGCCTCGGCCCGGGAAGCGCTCATTCAGGTAGCGGCGGCATTGGGCTATGCCTTGGAGGTGAGAGGCTATGGTCTTCACTTGGGTCAGATCCGCCTCGGGGGCGGTCATGAGGCAATGATGGATATCGAAGACCTTCTCAGCCAGGATCACAGAAGATGAGCGGAAGGCGAAGTTGTCCAGGGTGGAGGTGACGGGCCCTTCCAGGGAATTCTCCTTGGCCACCACCCCATAGGTGGTGCGGCCCCTGTCCACCGCGTCGAACACCTCATCGAAGGAGGCGCATTCCAGAAGCTCTGCCTTGGGGTTTCCCAGCTGGTCTGCGAAATAGAGGGCAGCCTCGTGGGAATAGGTACCGAAAGGGCCGAGGAATGCTATGGAGAAGGTGTCCGTGCTCATGTCCGCTCCTGTTCTTCGATGATCGCTGAGAGATGATAAACCATATCTGCCCGTGATTGTTACGGCCTCATTTCAACGTAACATTTTGGGACCGCTTGCCATGGTTGGCAGACGTTTTCCTGTTTCGGCCTTCCGTTTATCCCGCGGAGATTGCAAAATGTTTCATGTTCGTAACCTACGAGGGCACCTGGAGGGGGTGTGCACATGGAAGATCTGGCCAAGACGACAGATACGTTCTCTGTCCTTGAGTCACGGGGCGTCACTCGTCGCAGCTTCATGAAGCTCTGCGCGGGCGTCGCTGCCGCAGCGGGTTTGTCCCAGCTGGCTGTCCCGCGCGTGGCCGAGGCTATCGAGAAGTCTGTCATCGGTGCCACATCGGGGGATCTCTATCCTGTCATCTGGATGGAGGGCGGTTCATGCACGGGTTGTACGGAATCGTTCGCTCAGATAGAGACACCGGATGTGGCAACGGTCGTGCTGGACGTGATCTCTCTGAACTATTCAGAGACGCTTTCAGCAGCAGCTGGCTGGTCGGTGGAAGAGGCCAAGGCCCAGACCATCGAAGCAGGCAACTACATCCTGATCTACGAGGGTGCAGTTCAGAAGGGTTGGGGCGGCAACGCCCTGCGCGTGGCCGGAGAGGTGGGCACTGAGGCCCTGGCCCATGCGGCTGAGAGCGCCAACGCCGTGGTGGCTGTGGGTTCTTGCGCCGTCAATGGCGGCTGGTGCGCAGCGCATCCCAATCCGTCCAACGCCATGGGTGTTCAGCAGTTCCTGAAGGAAGAGGGCATCGAAACGCCAGTGGTGAACATCCCTGGTTGCCCCGTGAATCCTGAATGGGTCATGTCCGTTCTGGTAGACGTGGTCATGCTGCAGGATCCCAGCCTGCTCAAGCTCAATGACTTCTCCATGCCGGCAGGGCCGTTCGATCAGACCATCCATGACAACTGCGAGCGTCGTGGGCACTTCGAGAACGGCGAATTCGTCTATGAGTTCGGCAGCGAAGAAGAGGCCAAGGGCTACTGCCTCTATCCGCTGGGTTGCCGTGGGCCCCAGACCCATTCCATCTGCGGTGTGACCCTGTGGAATGACCGTCGCTCCTGGTGCGTCCAGGCTGGCAGCCCTTGCATCGGCTGCTGTGAGGCCAACCCGAACAACCCGGGCGACAACTGGGTGGAGGTCAATACCCCGTTCTACAACCGCTTCCGCGATCTGCGCATCGGGGATCTGCACTTCCAGCCTGAGCCTGTGGCTTGGGTGGTCACCGGCATCCTGGCGGCTGCTCTGGTCATCCATGGCTTCGGCATGAAGAAGACCGGCCGCATGGACGGTGGCGCTGACTTCGAGCCCATCCGCAAGTGGGACAAGGAGCACCCCAATGAGTCCATCGGCGTCTACGCTGACCCTGAGAAGGGCGGCCCTGTGCTCGATGCTGAGGTCTGTGAAGAGAACACCCATCAGGCTGCCCCGGCGGCTGATGAGGTGGTTGAAGATTACGAGAAGGAATAGGGGGTGGGTAACTAAATGACACGTTCGATCATCGATCCGATCACGAGAATCGAAGGCCATCTCCGCGTTGAGATGGAAGTCGAGCAGGGAGTCGTGACCGACGCATGGGTCTCCGGCGGATGCTTCCGCGGCATGGAGCTGGTCGTGCAGAACCGCACTCCCCAGGACGCGGCCCAGATCGTCCAGCGCATCTGCGGTGTCTGCCCAGTCAGCCACAGCCATGCGTCCGCCATTGCAGCTGAGAAGGCCTACGGGATCACCATCTCCAACAATGCCCGTCTGGTCCGCAACCTCATCGAGGGCGCGCAGTTCCTGCATTCGCACATCCTGTGGTTCTACAACCTGTGCGCGCTGGACTACGTGAACCCGCTGGATTCCCTGAACGCCAACGTGCCGGACACCATCGATCTGGCCACGGCAGCGGGCACGTCCATGAACACGGATTTCTATCAGCTCAAGGAGAAGTTGGAGGCCTTCGCCGCCAACGGACAGCTGTCCATCTTCTCGGGCAACTGGTTCGATTGCGATGACGGTCAGGGCTACAAGCTCTCCCCTGAGCTGAACCTGATCTGCACGGCCCACTATCTGGAGGCCCTGAAGATGCAGGCGAAGGCATCTCAGGTGGCAGCGCTCATCGGCGGCAAGATGCCCCATGTCATGACCATCGTTCCCGGTGGCACCGCCTTCGTTCCCACGGAGAGCAAGCTGGATGACCTCTGGTCGCTGGTGAATGAGATCTATGACTGGGTCTCCACCACCATGATCCAGGACACTCTGGCCCTGGCTCCGGCCTACACTGACGTCCTCAAGTTCGGCAAGGGCTGCGGCCGCTATATCGCCTGGGGCGTTTTCGAAGGCCCCGGTTGGCCCTACGGCGGGGATTACACCGAGCAGATGATCCATCGCTACCTGCCCATGGGCGTTCTGGATGAGGACCTCAACGTGAGCAACGTGGAAGAGCCGCTCATCACCGAATACATGGGCCATTCCTGGTACAAGGGCGACGGCACCTATGAGTCACCCTACTTCGTGACGGAGCCTGACTTCACCGAATATGACGTGGAGGACCGCTACACCTGGGTCAAGTGCCCCGCCTATGACGGCAAGCCCATGGAGGCTGGCGGCTTCTCCCGCATCCTGGCAGCCTATCAGCGCAACGTTCCCTTCGTCGTGGAGCAGGTGGATGCCATGCTGGTGGCCCTGGGCGCACGTCCCGGCCAGCTCTCTGTCCTGCAGAACACCCTGGGCCGCACGGCTTCTCGCCAGATCGAGACGCTCTACATCGCTGGCCTCATGAAGGAATGGACACAGGAGCTCATGGAGGCCATCGCTGGCGGTGACTCCAACTACTTCGAAGAGCCGCTGACCACCACCGGTGAGGGCACGGGTTTCTGGGAGGCTCCGCGCGGCGCGCTCTATCACTCCGAGAAGGTCACCAACAACAACGTTGATGGCTACCAGATCATCATCCCGTCCACCTGGAACCTGGCGCCCATGAATGCTGACGGCGTCCATGGCCCCATGGAGCAGGCGCTCATCGGCGTGCCCGTCCAGGATGTGGAGATGCCCATCAACGCTCTGCGCACGGTGCATTCCTTCGATCCCTGCACGGCCTGCGCGGTGCATATCACCGAACCCGCCACGGGCAAGACGTTCAAGACCGTGACGAGCCCTTGGGGGGTGAAGTAGGATGGCCCATCTCGCACACTATCGCGAAGCGCACCCGATGATCTTCGTGGTGACGCACTGGATCAACCTCGTCGCCATGGTGCTGTTGATCCTGACCGGCTTCATCATTCACTACCCCTTCATTGCGGGCATCATGGGCATCTGCCGTGGCGTGCATGTCTTCTGTGGCTTCGTGCTGCTCATCAACATGGTCTTCCGTGTGATCGCGGCCTTCTTCGTGAAGACCTCTCCCACGGGCGGTACCCGCAAGCAGATCGCAGACTACAAGTCTTGGCTGCCTCAGAAGGATAACCGCCATCAGGCACTGGAGTGGATCAAGTACTACCTGTTCCTGAAGAAGGACCACCCTCTGGGCGCGAAGCTGGGCGTTCCGCAGAAGCTCTCTTACCTGCTGATCCCCATCCTCATCTTCCTGATGTGGTGGACGGGCATGTGCATCTGGGCTCCTGTGATGGATTGCGGCCCCTTCGCGGCCACGGTGAACTTCGTGGGCGGTGCCATGAGCATGCGTATCATCCACTACTATGGCATGTTCGTGTTCATCTGCTTCATGTTCATCCATATCTATCTGGCGAACGTGGAGAGCTTCGCTCCCACCAAGCTCATGTTCATGCACAAGGAGCATGGCGGCCTGGTCTATGATCCCGAGCTCCACAACATCGTGGGCGAGGACATGGATCCGAAGAAGGATTAAGCTCCTCCTTCAACGGTGCTTTCGAACAGCGGCCCTCCGGGGCCGCTGTTCTTCTTTTGTCCTCCGCTTCGCGGAAAAGTGCCATGGCTTCCGCTGCGCGGAATCCATGTCGTTCGCTTCGCTCACTTATTCAATCTCGCCTGCTCCGCAGGCTCTACCGTAGTAACCACGATCATCGTAGGTGGGCATCCGATCTTGATGCCCACATTTGTCATTCTGAGTGTAGCGAAGAATCTTTTTGTCTTACATTCCTAGAAAGGCACCCGGCCATGCTCACCTCGACGCGTCGTCGCCTCGAACTAACTTTTCCGAACCCCACGAAAAAGTGGATTTCTCGGCTCCTTTGGCTTGACCTCGGCTCCGCATGCCCGGGTGTCTCTTCTGCAACAACTAAAAACCTCCCGCATTGCTGATGGGGCCTTATCAGGCCCGCATCATCACTGCGGACGTCCGCTCTCCGCGGCCGCCAAGTGTATCGGGGGACGCTCATCGCGTCCCCCTCCGCTTTCACTCACGCCTTCGGCGTGGGTGTCGCTCCGCGCTCGGGTTGATGCTCCATCCGGGTGAGTGGTGGGCGCTTCGCGCCCAGGAAGGTGCGCCGGTTGATCCGCCAACCCAGTCAGTCCTCTGCGGCGCCTAACCATAGGCCGCCACTCCCGCTTCCTGGGTTGCTGCATTAGGGAGCGGCGGCGAAGGGCAAGGGCTTTCTGCTGGCAAGCCAGCACCTATGGACAGGGGGGGTTGCTGGTCTGGTTGACCGTAGGGACAGGAACTCGTTCCTGTCCGGAGGTGACAAGGAGTTGCCCGCTGTCCCTAAGACCGGGAGGGTCGTAATCCTTCTAGGTTCTCGCACGACACCATCCCGAATGAGCACGATGACAGGCACGGACCCTTCGGATCTGCCCGGTGTCTGCCATTATGGAAGACCTGTTACAACGGTTTCGTAGTGCTGGTTCAACCTTGTGCCCTTACAAGGGCATGAGGTTAACCAGCCATGCATTCGGGCAAGGGATGAGGTCGGTTAAGCCATGGCGCGAAGCGCCGAGCTTGAACCGACACTACAGGGTCATCCTGGGGTATGTTCGCCTAAGCGATGAGCACCGGATTGCGCGAAGCGCATTCGCCATGACTGAGGTTGTGATGAACGCTGCTGCGCTTCCCCTTTATCCGTTACGAAGGCTTGCAAAGGTAAATCTGCATGACCATGGTGATATCGAAGGTGAACTTCATTCGAACTACTTGCGCTATCAAGCGACTATAATCGTTCTATGATCACGGACCCACAAACCGCACCCCCTGAGCATCGTCGGTATCGTTTGATACCGCTTCGCGTCGTCCTCACGATCGTGGTGTGGTATGGGATTCCAGGCGCCTATTTCGGTCTTAGCTACCAGCTGTATCCAATCTTGGGAAATAGCCTTCTCGATGATGTAGAGCTATTGGTTCTCTTAGCGCTCCTTGTCTCCCTGACGGTGCTCATCTATGCTGCTGGTCTCAGGCCGAAGGCCGCCCGGATATCAGGTATAGCTGCCGTCATCTTAGCGCTCGTGCTGATAGCGAATCAGGTTTCTGCGATCGATCTTTCCCCTGACCCTTATTACCCCAATGTCGTTGACCCTGCAGTCTATGATGCGGAAACCGCTCAACAACTTGCTCTTGAGAATCTTAAGAACGGTTCACCAGAGTTCACCCCTTTCAAAAGCGATGCCATTGCGCGCCTGGAGGAACCGAGCACGCTTCATTTCACGGCGGATAGGCCTCTGCCAAAGTTGGATTGCGCTACAGCGTTGCTCCCATTGATGTCCTCATTCGTTACGGCTGTCTATCCTGAAGAGGCGACGACCGTCTCATGGGCTATGGAAGATGCAGACTGGCTTCGGATGGAGCGTGCTACGGTGCAGTACAACAATTCATCATCTGGCTTCATGGCATTAGCCGAAAGAAGGACGGATATCTTCTTTGGTACGATCGCTGATCTTCGGCAAGCAGAGCAGGCTCGAGAGAGGGGAGTCGAGTTCGAATACACCCCTATTTGCCGAGAAGGGTTCGTCTTCTTCGTGAATGCCTCCAATCCGGTGGGTTCGCTCACGTTGGATCAAGTGAAGGATATCTATGCAGGGCGTATCACCAATTGGAGCGAGGTTGGGGGTGAAGATGCTCCCATCATCGCTTACCAACGTAATGAGAATTCTGGTTCGCAGTCTAGAATGAGCCAATTCATGGAAGGCGATACGCTCTTGGATGTGCCCACGGAACTGCACGTGGGAACCATGGGAGGTCTGGTCGAAAGCGTGGCTGACTACGATAACGGGAGCAATGCCATCGGGTATTCATTCCGATATTACGTGACCGACTTGGTGGGTGATTATGACGTGAAGCTGCTCGCCATTGACGGCGTTGAGCCCACGTTGGAGACCATCACGGATGGGTCATACCCGCTTACGGGCGAGTTCTATGCTGTCACGCGCCAAGGGGATGCGAATGAGGATGTATGGCGTCTCATCGATTGGATTCGTGGTCCTCAAGGTCAGGAGCTTGTTCGGTCCTCTGGATATGCCGGGCTTTCATGAAGCAGCGAATACACGCTGCAGTGCGTTGATGACGGTGCTGGGGAGCAGAGCGTTTCGCACCCAGGGATATGCGCCGGTTGGTTTTTTTTGGTCCTGTATCCGTTTCTGATGCCCACATGGGGATGCACCGGATTCCATGCGAAGCGTTCATCATTCGCCACCATCATCGGGTAGAATCTAACTATCATGACGCTCACTGACGAACAGATAGCTCAAGAAGATGCCTTCCTGAAGGGCCTTCCCCGGGTGAACATCGGCGCTTTGCTCATGCCACCCATATGGGGGCCTGCCCATGGTTTTTGGGTGACCATCCTGTACTACCCGGCGTGGCTTCTAGCAGACAACGTCTTCTACGCAGCCGTTCAAGATCCTACGCCCTTAGCGCTGGTGATAGCCATCCTCACCTTCGTCCTGCTTCTGGGGATCACCGTGGCCTTCGCCGTCGTGGCTCAACCCATGGCGGCCCATCGGGCGGAAGCCAAGGGGGTGAGCCGGGCGGACTACCTCAAGCGCCAGCGCATCTGGGCAGTGGTCTCAGCCCTTATCGGCCTTCTCTTCATCGGCTTGGCCACCTACTATAACCTTGAGCTGAGGCCCTATGTCGTCTCCTGAGCGCGAGGAAACGCGCCTTGAGAAGGTCATCGTCTTCTGCGTGGGTAGCACGCTCATGATGGATGACGGGGTGGGCCCCGCTGTTTTTGAAGAGCTCACCACTGCCTATGAGCTTCCTCCTGAGGTGGAGCTTTTGGACGTGGGCTGCATGAGCCTGAACATGGTGGAACGGGTGAATGAGGCGGACTACCTCATCACGGTAGATGCGGTGGATGGCACCGAAGAGCCTCCCGGTACCGTCTTCGAATTCGCTCCAGAGGACATGGCGCGGCATACCGGTGCCATGGCATCCCTTCATGACCTCAAGCTGGTGGACCTCTTCGACGCCGCCGGGCTTCTGGGCTATGAGGCCGAAGGCAAGTGCTTTGGGATGCAGGTTCTGAACCGCTCTCCTGAGGTGGTCACGGTAGGGCTCAGCCAACCGGTCTATGATGCCCTGCCCAACCTCGTGGATGCCGTCCTGGCGGACCTGGTGCTCCGGGGTCATGACATCCGCATCAAGGAGAGTGGTCAAAGCGTACCGAAAGGATGGCATCACCGTCTATGCTCATAGATCCCATTCAGAAGGCCCTGGAGGATTCTGGCTGCCTGGACGGGTTCTGGGGGAAGCTGGATGCGGGCGAAGATGCAACGCTGGGGGTAGCCGCCTCTGCCCGTCCTATGCTCGTAGCCGCCCGCTTCGCCCATGAGCCCCAGCCAACGCTCGTCATCATCTCCGGTGAAGAGGCTGCTCAGGCCTTCGCCCGTAACCTGCGGGCCTACATGGGGGATGGCGTGGTCTTGCGCTTCCCTGAGCGGGATGATGTTCCGGGCGCGGGTACCCCTGCGCCCCCTTCGGTGGTTGCGCGGCGGATGGAGGCGTTGGATGCGCTTGCCAGCAGCCGAAAGATCATCGTCGTGGCCAGCGCTCAAGCCCTGATCCGAGCCCTTCCTCCCGCCGATGCCCATTGGGAGCGTCCGGTTCGCCTGGCAGTGGGAGATGACCTCTCCGCGGGGGCATTAGACGGGGTGGAAAACCTGGATGATCTCAAGCGCAAGCTGGAGGAGATGGGGTATCAGAACACCGGTGAGCTGGACGGACCGGGCACCTTCGCCACCCAGGGTGGCACGGTGGATATCTTCCCGGGCAATGCTGACTTCCCCGTGCGAATAGACCTCTTCGGGGATGAAGTGGAAGAGATGCGCCGCATCGTGCCCGCCACTGGTCAAACCATCTCAGGTCTTGATTCCATCATCATCTATCCCGTCACGGCTTTCCCTCAAAGCCCTCAGGCTCTGGCTCGGGCCCGTAGGTCCCTGGAGAAGCCAGCGCTCACCAACAAGGCAGCCCGAGAGCTCTTCACCCATCTGGAAGAGGGGCTGCGCTTCGAAGGGGCTGAGGCACTCTTGCCGTACATCTTCTCGAAGACGGCCACCATTGGAGATTACGCTGGACCGGATTCCCTCTGTGCGCTCATAGAGCCGCGTTCTCTCATGGACAACATGACCCATGAGAAGGAGCGGATGGATGAGCGTCTGAGTGCATCTCCCTTCCCCGCTCAGGGGCTCTATGCCGAACCCGTGGCCGTCACCTTCGGGCGCGGCGTGCGGGCCACCTATCTTTCCATCATGCAGGTGGGCTCCGCTTCCGATGATGACTTGCCCGTGAAGCGCGCGGATGTGGCTGGGGTGCCTGAGCGGCTCTTCGGCAAGCTGCGCACCTGGACCGAGGCCCGCTATCTCTGCCTCTTGAGCGTGCCGGATAGCCGTGCCCGGGAAGGGCTCAAGCTGGAACTGGTAGACCATGGCCTTCCCATCCGGGATGTGGCTGATGAGGTGGGGGAGAGCTTAGCGCCCCTGCGCCGGGGCGTGGTGAACGTCGTGGAAGAGGACATCCCCTTGGGGCTCATCATCCCCAAGGCGAAGCTAGCCTTGGTATCCCTCAATGACACCAAACGCATGAACGCTGAGGGCAGTCAGCGCAAGGCTGTGGATATCACTCAGATCACCTTCCCCTATGCCCCAGGAGACTATGTGGTCCACTCCACCTACGGCATAGCGCTCTTCAAGGATATCGTCTTGCGGGAGATAGACGGCGTAGAGCGGGATTACATCGAACTGGATTACGCCGAAGGGGACAAGCTCTTCCTGCCCATAGACCAGTTCGACAAGGTGACCCGCTATGTGGGGCCCGAAGGGGTCAAGCCGAAGATCACGCGGCTGGACAGCACGGATTGGTCTCGGGCTATGACCCGGGCGCGCAAGGCCACCCGCAAGCTGGCCTTCGACCTGGTGGATGTCTATGCGCGCCGGGCAGCGGCCAAGGGCCACAGCTTCCCGGTGGATACTCCCTGGATGCAGCAGATGGAGGAGAGCTTTCCTTACCAAGAGACCCCAGACCAGCTGCGAGCCATCCAGGATGTGTTCCGGGACATGCGTTCCAAGAAGCCCATGGATAGGCTCATCTGCGGGGATGTGGGCTTCGGCAAGACAGAGGTGGCCATCCGCGCTGCCTTCGCCGCCGCCCAAGACGGCCGCCAGGTGATGGTGCTCTGTCCCACCACCATCCTGGCCCAGCAGCACTACACCAGCTTCAAGGAGCGCATGGAACCCTTCGGCATGCGCGTGGATGTGCTCTCGCGCTTCCGCACCCCTGCCCAGCAGAAGGCAAGCCTGGAGGGGTTCGCAACGGGCGAGGTGGATGTGCTGGTGGGCACCCACCGGTTGCTCTCCCGGGATGTGAACCCCCATGAGCTGGGGCTCGTCATCATAGACGAAGAGCAGCGCTTCGGCGTGGGCCACAAGGAGCAGTTCAAGAACCTGCGAGAATCCGTGGACGTGCTCACCTTGTCTGCCACTCCTATCCCGCGCACCATGCAGATGGCCACCTCGGGCGTGCGGGATATGAGCCTCATCCTCACGCCTCCGGATGACCGGCTGCCGGTGAAGGTGCATGTAGGGGAATGGGATCCGGATGTGGTCTCAGCGGCCATTCGTTATGAGCTAGCGCGCAAGGGTCAGGTTTATTACGTCAGCAACCGCGTGCGCACCATCGAAGACGCGCTGGACCGGGTGAGCGCTGCGGCCCCGGAGGCCAGGGTTGGCGTGGCTCACGGGAAGATGACCAAAGATGAGCTGGAACGGGTCATGGAGGATTTCGCGGCCGGTGAGCTGGATGTGCTGGTGGCCACCACCATCATCGAAAGCGGCATAGACAACCCCCATACCAACACGCTCATCATCGAAGACTCCCAGCGGCTGGGATTGTCCCAGATGTATCAGCTCAAGGGCCGGGTGGGGAGGTCTTCCACCCAGGCCTACGCTTACTTCATGTTCCCGGAAGATGCCTACCTCTCGGAGGATGCCCATGCGCGCCTGATGGCGTTGGCGGACAATCAAGACCTGGGCAGCGGCATGCGGATAGCCCTGAAGGACTTGGAGATCCGCGGAGCGGGGGACATCCTCGGGGCAGAGCAATCCGGCAACATGAGCGCGGTGGGCTTCGACCTGTTCTCTCAGATGCTGAACCGTGCTGTGTCTGAGGTGCGTTCCTCTCCCGGTGGGGAGGTGCTCCCTGAGCGGGATATGTCCGACATCACGGTGAACATCCCGGGGCACACCTACTTCTCTGCTGAATACCTGCCGGACATCCCTGAGCGGGTGCTCTGGTATCGCAAGGTGGCCAGCGCCTATACCGTGGAAGAGGTGGACGGGCTGGAAGAAGAGCTCGAGCAGGCTCATCCGGGCATGCCCCCTGAGGCCAAGAGCCTCTTCCAGAAGGCGCGGTTGCGCGCCTATGTGGCAAGTTGTGGGATCACCAACGTGTCTGTGAGCGCAGGCAAGCTGAACCTAGAGGATGCAACCCTTGACCGTGAGCAGCGGATCCGGCTCAAGCGGTCTGGCGGGCGGTATCTCCCTGAGAAGAAGAAAGCCATCATCCCCCTGGCTAAGGTGTCCTCTGGGGCAGATGAAGATGAGGATAGGTCCTCCGTTGTCCTAAGATATCTCAGAGGTGTTCTGGAAGGAGACGCTGAAGATGACTGATGTTGCGAATCGGGCGCGCGTGCGCTTCGCTCCCTCGCCCACGGGCATGCTCCACTTGGGGGGAGCCCGCACTGCTATCTATAACTGGGCCTTTGCCCGCGCCACAGGGGGAGACTTCATCCTCCGCATAGAAGATACTGATCCTGAGCGCTCCACGGAGGAGAACACCCAGATCATCCTGCGGGCGCTGCGGTGGCTGGGGCTTGATTGGGATGAGGGTCCTGAGGTGGGAGGCGCTGTTGGCCCTTACTTCCAAACCCAACGCACTGATACCTACGCGGCCGCCCTTGAGCAGCTCATCCAGGCAGGGGCGGCTTACCCCTGCTTTTGCACCAAGGAGCGCTTGGATGAGTGCCGCAAGGCTGCGGAGCAGGCGCAAGGGGGCTACGCGGGCTATGACGGCCACTGTCGGGACATCCCTGAGGCCGAGGCCCGGGAGCGCATGGCAGCCGGAGAGCCCCATGTGTGGCGCTTGCGGGTGCCGAAGGACCATGGCCCCATTACCTTCATGGATGCGGTCTATGGGGAAGTGTCCTTCCCGGCCGAGGTGATGGATGACCTCATCCTCGTGCGTTCTGACGGTTCGCCCACCTACAATTTCGCCGTGGTCTGCGATGATGCGAACATGGGCATCACCCATGTCATCCGCGGGGATGACCACCTCTCCAACACGCCCCGTCAGATCCTCATCTATGAGGCCCTGGGCTTTGAGGTGCCCACCTTCGCCCACTTGCCCATGATCTTGGGCCCCGATGGCAAGAAGCTCTCCAAGCGCCATGGGGCCACCAATGTGGAGGACTACCGGGACCGCGGCTTCGTCCCTGATGCCATGGTGAACTACCTGGCACTCTTGGGTTGGTCTTTGGATGGAGAGACCACGGTCATCTCCCGGGACGTGCTAATGCGAGAATTCTCCCTGGAACGCATCTCCAAGAAGGATGCCGTCTTCGATGAGGAGAAGCTCACTTGGCTGGATGGTGTCTACATCCGTGACATGAGCGAAGGGCAGTGGCTCTCTCGGGCCACGCCCTGGCTGGCCTATGCCCATTTCTTAGGAAGCCAGGTGACAGGCGGTGCTTCGGTGGTACCTAGCCTTGACAAGGATCAGCAGCGTCAGCGCCTCCAGGATATGATAGCCCCCTGGACTGAGGTGCCCGAGGAAGCCTGGCAGGGGTTCGTGGCTGATGTGGCTGACCGCCAGGAGTGGTATGAGCAGCTCTATCCGCTCATCATCGAGCGCCAGACCACTTTCAATGAGCTGCCGGACAAGCTGGCCTACTTCTTCTGGGGCGCCAGCGTGGCGTTGGATGAGAAGAGCGTGGCGAAGGTGCTTGCGAAGGAGGGGGCGCGGGCTGATGAGGCCTTGCGGATCTGCCGGGAGGTGCTGGCAGATGAAGGCATTGCCTGGGAAACGGATGCTCTGCAAGAGGAGTGTCGGGCCCGGGGCGAGGCGGCAGAGCTCAAGCCGAAGCTCCTGTTCCAGCCTTTGCGCGTGGCCGTCTGCGGGAACATGGTCTCACCGCCGCTGTTCGAGTCCATCGAACTGCTCCCCCGAGAAGACGTCCTGGCCCGTATAGACGCCACCCTGGAAACGATGTTCGCTTAGGGAGTGATGAGAAGGAACGGGTGTCTTCTTCATCGTTGAGCGCAGCGAGATGATGAAAAGCACCTGCCCCTTCTCAACACTCCCCCTTCAACTGATAAAAAGCATCCGTCTCGTTCGTCATCCTTATCATTTGATCATCTGGGAAGACAGCTTCTTATCGAATGTGAGGACAGGCTGATCCGTAAGCTTGTTCATGGAAAGCAATATGCAGTCAACGAAATCAAGGTTCGTATTTGCGAAGCTTTCCAATGCGTCGATGATGATCGGCTTTCGTTCGCACGCGACTTCATGGAGGAAAGCTACAAGCGCTTGGGCAAGCTCGGCCTTGCTCAGGTCGTAAACGCCTTTTAGAACATAAACGCATTCAGCGATCACCTCGGGAGTGACCTCAGCTCCAGCCTCAACAGCCTGAGCTGTTCTATCAGCCTGCTCAGGGATGTCATCGAGCAGATGCCGTAGTACCGCATTGGCATCAAGCAGTGTGAGCATGCTTGCTCCTCATTGCACTGCCGAAGGCATCCTTTTCTTTGCTGCGAAGCTCATGATCAGCATATTTCGCAAGAAGACCTCGAGTTCGTGTTTTGCTAGATGCTTCAAAGGGAATGGGAGAGATCGTAGCGACAGGAACATTCCTGAGCAGCACAGTATATTCTGCGCCAGTATCGCGGATGTCTTTTATGATGCTGCTGAGATTGGTCTTTGCTTCGCTTAAAGGAACCGCTATGGAGTTGGTCATGGGTACTCCTTTCTGCTCCGAGAAGAATATCATTTGGTCAACTACTTGGTCAAATAAAATGGGATCATGCTGAGCCCATTTCTCAAATCCGGAATGCATTACGGATTTGAGAGAGTTCGATCATATAAAGGAAAAGCCTAGGCCTGCTCTCCGGCGGGGGTGAAGGCCTGCTCTGGCTTCGGTCTGCGCTTGCGGATGATGACGTAGCCTATGATGATGCTGGCGAGGGCCACTGCGCAGCTGAAGCCCAGCCACCACATCCCCATCCCCATCCAGAACCCCTGGGGATACATCTGGATGAGCAGGCTATCAGCGGGGAATACCCAGGTGCCCTCAGCGAAGAACAGCCCGTGGAGCACGGCGAAGAACCCATCGAACCCGAACGCTGCCCAGAAGCCTATCACGGCGAACAGGCCCAACGTGGCGCAGCCTGCTATCAGGAGGGCCCAACCTGCGGGCTTCGCACCGAACAGATAGACGAGGCCCATCAGGCAGAAGGTGGCGATGAGCGTGATGCCCAGAAGCGGCATGCGCAAAGAGGTGATGACCTCATTCACATCATCCAGGTGGTTGAGGGCTTCGTTGGAAAGGGCGTACTGGTCCCCGGCTTGGGAGAGCCTCTCCATGGTCACGGCAGGGGAGGGGGCATCTTCTGCCAGAGCCTCCCGGGCGGCGGTGCTCCACTGGTCAGCCGTGGGAGAGGATGCCTCAGAAGAAGCGTGGGCGGCGCTCACCACCTCTGCAGCCAGCTCTTCGCGGGCCCCTTCTAGGCCGGAGGAATCCCGGCCATAGTCCTCTATCGTGTAATCTCGGGTCTCCAGGGCCAGGTCCAGCAGGGCATCGTGGGTGTAGGGAGATCCGCTGAAGGCGCTGTTCCCATTCGCGAGGCTTCGGGTGATCTGGGGGAATCCGGCGCAGACGGCGAACCCTATGGCTACATAGGTGCACAGAAGGGCTAGAACGGCAAGGGTTGCCAGGAACCTCCGTTGGAACGCTTTGGTCATGGGGCATGAGTCCTCTCTTCGATGGTAGGCTATACACTATATTAGAAGGTCAGCTGGATGGCAGTGGGAAGGAAGAAGGGCGTATGGGAATGGGCATGCATGACCTCAGAGAGGAATACATAGATGTGGTCAGGTCATTGAAGGGAGACGGGCCTGGCAGGCAGCAGGCCCTGGAGCGGATAGCCGCCTCTGACATCCAGGCCTATGGCGCTCCGGTGGAGTTCTCCTACATCCCCTATGTCTTCTCAGAAGAGGACGTGGCCTTCTTGGAAGAGGTCAGCGCCACCACCCACCGCATCCTGGGGAAGGTGATCCGCCGCTTCCTGGATGACCCGGACTACCGGAGGCTCTTCCATTTCTCCCCGGAGGTGTTGGATCTCATCCTCATGCCCTGCCCCTATGAGGAGCTGCTGCCCCTGGCCCGCTTCGATATCTTCCTGGATGACCGGGATATGAGCTACAAGTTCTGCGAATTCAACACGGACGGTTCGGGAGCCATGTCGCGCGACAAGGAATGCGGGCGTGCCCTCATGGAGGGGGAGGCGTTCCAGCGGTTCTCCCAGTTGCATCCTTTGGAGCAGTTCGATCTGTTCGATTCCTGGGTGGCTGCCTTCATGGATACCTATCGCTCCTGCGGGCGCTTCCCGGAGGTGCCCACCGTGGCGGTCACTGACTTCACGGAAAGCGGCGTCATGAGCGATTTCGTCCGGTTCATAGCCGCCTTCGAACGGGCGGGCATCCCGGCGCGCTTCGTGGATGTGCGCAGCTTCACCTATGACGGCACCCACCTCATAGACCCTTCAGACGGCACCGTCATCAACGCCATCTACCGCCGCTCGGTCACCTCTGAGATGCTTCAGCACCCTGGAGAATGCGAGGCGTTCATCCAGGCTACCCGGGATATGAACGTCTGCACCATCGGGCATTTCCGCACCACAGTGGTGCATTCGAAGATGGTATCAGTGGCTTTGCATGATGAGGCCACAGCGGCTTTCCTGACCGAAGAGGAACGCGCCTTCGTTCAGGCCCACGTGCCTCGCACCTATCGGCTGCGGGATGGGGCGCCCATCTCTGCCCAGGCCGTGAAGGCGGATAAGGACGCGTGGATCTTGAAGCCTGAGGATGATTACGGTGCCCATGGCGTCTTCGCAGGGGTGGATGCCAGCGAAGAGGAGTGGGCGCGCATCGTGGATGACCATTGGAACAGCGGCTATATCGTCCAGGAGTACTATCTGCCCCACCTGATCCGCTTGATGCCCACGCGCCTAGCAGCTGACGGCGATGCCGTGCGGGTTGAGGATTGGCATACCATGCCCGGGCTCTATACCTACAACGGGTCCTTCGCCGGGGTGTATTCCCGGGAAGGCCGCGAAGGGGTCATCGCGTTGGATCATGGCGGCCTGATATCCCCCAGCTTCCGGGTGCGCTCCTAGGGAGGCTGCGGTCTTAGCCGTGGTGAGGATGAGCGCGCTCCGCCCCGCTCACCTTTGACCATGCTTGCAAAAGGGCGTTCAAGCAAGTATGATTTGGAACTGCTGTTTTTCTATCTGCACGAAGAAGGAGTACCTCTACATGGTTAAGATTCGTCTTGCGAGGCACGGCGCGAAGAAGCGCCCGTATTACAGGGTCGTTGTCTCTGATTCCCGCTGCCCCCGTGATGGCAAGTTCATCGAACAGGTTGGTCGCTACAACCCCTGCTCCAACCCGAAGCTGATCGAGCTGGACATGGAGAAGATCGACGCTTGGGTGGCGAAGGGTGCGCAGGTCTCTGACACCGTTTCCAGCCTCATGAAGCAGGTCAAAGAGAGCGCATAGCCCATCATGGATGCAACCGCTCAAGACCTTTGTGCGCTGGTCGAATACATCGTCACTCCTTTGGTTGACAACCCGGACGATGTTTCGGTGACCTGCGCTGACGAGGATGGCCGCTCCACCATTGAGATCCGCGTGAACGAAGACGATGCGGGCAAGGTCATCGGACGCCAGGGGCGCGTCATCAAATCCATTCGCACGCTCACGCGGGCTGCCGCTTCACGCAAGGGCACCCATGTCGAGGTGGAGCTGATCGATTAGTGCGAGGCTGGCATCGGGCAGCCTCTGTTGCTGGTACGAAGGGATTAGAGGGAAGGCTGAGGCTCATAGGGGCCTCAGCCTTCCTTGCGTCTGCTGGGCCCTCAACTGAAGTGGCCTTCGTGCCACCCCAAGAGGATGCCCCTCGCATCGCCCGGGTGGTCTCCCTCGAAGCCGAAGGGGGATCGGGGTGCACGGCAACCTTCACGGGCGTGGATGACATCACTGTGGCTGAGCGGCTCATCGGCTGCACGCTGTTGGTGAAGGGGGAGGTGCCCTTGGCTACCTCAGGGGCTGTCGCCTTCGCCCATCTGGTGGGCTTCTCCGTTGTGGATGGCGCATCGGGTGAGGTGGGCACCGTCACTGCGGTGGATGAAGACCGGGTGCAGCCCCTCATCCGCGTTGCACGCTCCGGTTCAGGGGAAGAGGCGCTCATTCCCTTCGTGGATGCCATCGTAGAAGAGGTGGATGAGGCTTCCCGGGTGATCCGGGTAGCGCTGCCAGCAGGACTGCTGGATATCTGAGAGGCAACCCATGCGGATAGATACCATCACCACCTTCCCCGCCATGTATGATTCCGTCATGGGGGAATCCATGATGAAGCGCGCCCAGGAGAAGGGCCTTTTGGATTTCCATGCCCATGACCTCAGGGATTGGGCTCAGGGCGTGCATAAAAAGACCGATGATTACCCCTATGGAGGCGGATGCGGCCTGGTCATGATGTGCGACCCTATCTTCAAAGCCGTTGAGAGCGTCTTGGGGGTAGGGGAGGGAACCTTGCCCTTAGCCGCTCATGAGAAGCCCCAGGATGCCAAGGTCATCTTCCTTGCCCCCCAAGGCCGCCTCTTCACAGATGCCCTGGCCAGTCAGCTCTCCACGGAAGAGCGGTTGGTGTTCGTCTGCGGTCACTACGAGGGGATAGATGAGCGGGCTTACTGTTTGGCTGATGAGGTGATATCCATCGGCGATTACGTGCTCACCAGCGGGGAGCTGGCTTCCATGGTGGTGATAGACGCTGTGGTGCGGAAGATCCCCGGCGTCCTGGGCGCTGAGGGAGGGGCTGAGAGCGAATCCTTCGCGGAGGGGCTCTTGGAGTATCCTCAGTATACGCGCCCGGCAGAATACCGCGGCATGGAGGTGCCAGAGGTGTTGCTCTCAGGTCACCACGCGCGCATCGAAGCCTGGAAGCGCGACCAGTCATGGGCGCGTACCCAGGCCCTGCGCCCTGACCTGCTCGAAGGGCGAATCAGGGAGAAGTGATGCCCTTCGCCGCCTTTAGGCTCTCTGGCGGGTGCATTCCCTGTGGATTCAAGCATCTGCCGTGTGGGCGCGTCCAGGTGGGGTATCATGGCACGCGGCTGGATCTGAGGGCATCCTATGCCCGATGACAGCCGTTTTTTACGTTCTTACGATGACTGACCTCTTGGAGGGTTGATGTATTCAGGAGAGCATGCGGAGAAGAAGAAGGGCTTCCTACGTTCGGCCCTTTCCCTTTTGGTGACGGTGGTCCTGATCGTCTGCGCTGCGTGGGCGCTCAGGACCTTCGTCTTCCAGGCCTATGAGATCCCCTCTGGATCTATGGAGGATACCATCATGACCGGGGATAACGTCTTCTCCGAGAAGATCACCTATTACGGCTCTGACCCCAAGAGGGGGGATATCGTCACCTTCCAAGATCCTGAGATACCCTCTCGCACCCTCATCAAGCGGGTGATAGCCACCGAAGGCCAAACGGTGCAGCTGATCGACGGGAAGGTCTACGTGGATGGCCAGGAGCTGGATGAGCCCTACACGGACGGGAAGGAATCCTGGCCGCTGGTCTCCTCCTTCGGCTCTCCGGTGGTCTATCCCTACACGGTGCCCAAGGGGGAGCTCTGGGTGATGGGGGACAACCGGACCAATTCGCAGGACTCCCGGTATTTCGGCTCCATCCCGGTATCTTCGGTATCCGGGAAGGCCATCTTCAAATACTGGCCCCTGGACAGCATCGGGCCATTGGAATGACGCGCGGGTCCATCGCGCTTTCAAGAGAGCAACTAAGGAAAGGGGATCCATTGGCTAGCAAGGCAGCGGTTGGAGAAGCTCCAACCTTCCAAGAGGTCATCATGAGGCTCCAGGAGTTCTGGGCCTCTCAGGGGTGCGTCATCCTGCAGCCCTATGACAATGAAGTGGGGGCAGGCACCAATGCTCCGGCCACCACATTGCGCTCGTTGGGGCCGGACACGTGGCGTACCGCCTATGTGCAGGGTTGTCGTCGCCCTACGGATGGCCGCTATGGCGAGAACCCCAACCGGTTGCAGTTCTACTACCAGTTCCAGGTGCTCATCAAGCCCTCGCCGGATGATATCCAAGAATCCTATTTGGCATCCCTTCGGGCCATCGGCATAGACACCGACGCCCATGACGTGCGCTTCGTTGAGGATGACTGGGAGTCCCCCACCTTGGGCGCCTGGGGTTTGGGCTGGGAGGTTTGGATCGACGGCATGGAGGTGACCCAGTTCACCTACTTCCAGCAGGTGGGCGGCTTCGAATGCAAGCCGGTTCCGGTGGAGATAGCCTATGGCCTTGAGCGCCTGACCATGTTCGTCCAGGGGGTTGATTCCGTCTATGACATCGTTTGGGCGAAGGGTCCTGATGGGGTCACCTTCACCTATGGTGATGTGTATCTGGAGAACGAGCGCGAATACTCCCAGTACAACTTCGAGGTGGCTGATACTGACTTCCTCTTCAAGGAATTCGCCGATCGGGAAGCTGAATGCATGCGCACGCTGGAGGCAGGCTTGCCGCTTCCCGCCTATGATTCCGTCTTGAAGTGCTGCCACACCTTCAATCTCTTGGATGCCCGCGGCGTCATCTCCGCCACAGAGCGCATGGGATACATCCTGCGCGTGCGCACCCTGGCGAAGGCCTGCTGCGCCTCTTACATGGAGCAGGTCGTCGGCATTGCACCAAAGGCTGAGGCGAAGGAGGACGGCCGATGAGCGCTAAGACCCTGACATTCGAGATAGGCACCGAAGAGATCCCTGCCTTTGACCTGAAGAGCGCAACCCAGAAGCTCCCTCAGATCCTGGAAGAGGCGCTGGATGGGCGCAATGTGGGTTACGGTGAGATCTCCGTCTATTCCACCCCTCGCCGCATGGCCGTGGTCATCCAGGGCGTGTCTGAGCAGACAGACGCGGTGGATGAGGTCTTCAAGGGGCCGTCTGTCAAGATCGCCTTTGATGACGCGGGCAGCCCCACCAAGGCTGCTGCGGGCTTCGCTCGGGGCAAGGGCGTGGATGTCTCTGAGTTGGAAGTGCGGGAAGAGGGGGGCGTGGAATATGTCTTCGCCAGCCGTCATATCCCTGCCCAAGAAGTGGCTGCATTCCTGCCTGAGGTGCTCCTGGGCGTTCTGGGGTCCATCCCTTGGCCCAAGTCCATGCGCTGGGCCAGCTACTCTGAGTTCTTCTCTCGGCCCGTCCGCTGGATCGTGGCCCTCTTCGGGGATGAGGTCATCCCGCTCACCTTCGCGGGGGCGGTCTCCGGCCGTCATACGGAGGGGCATCGGGTGCTGTCTCCGGCAGGGGCTGACATCCCCACGGCCGATGACTACGAGCAGGTGGTCCGTAGCCTGCGCATCATTCCCACCCAGGCTGAGCGCAAGGCTTTGATCGAAGAGGCTGTGGCGGCCGTGGAGCAAGAGCTGGGAGAGGGCTTCAAGGCCGTGCTGCCCGATAAGACGCTCACCGAGGTCATCAACCTCTCTGAATCCCCCACACCCATGCTGGCCCAGTTCGACGAGGGCTTCCTGGCCGTGCCGGAAGAGATCATCGTGGACGCCATGCTGATGCATCAGCGTTACTTCCCGCTCTACAAGGATGGCAAGCTGACGAACCGGTTCATCATCGTCTCCAATGGTGATCCGTCCTTCGCAGATAACATCATCGACGGCAACCAACGGGTGGTGGCTGCTCGGCTCTACGATGCGAAGTTCTTCTACGAGGAAGACTTGAAGAAGCCGTTGGAAGAATATGTGGAGCGGTTGGACGAGGTGGTGTTCCAGGAGCAGCTGGGCACCATGCGTGCCAAGACAGCTCGGGTGGGCCGGTTGGCTGACCGCCTTTGCCTGGATGCCGCCTTCGATGCGGCCCTAGCTCAGAAGGTGGCTCGGGCAGCGCTCTTGGCCAAGGCTGACTTGGTCACCAATGCCGTGGTGGAATTCACCAGCGTCCAGGGCATCATGGGCTCCTATTATGCCGAGGCCCATGGTGAAGACGCTGACGTGGCCTTGGCTATCGCTGACCATTACAAGCCGCGCTTCGCTGGGGATGAGCTGCCCGGAGGCGTGGTGGGCAAGGTGGTGGCCATGGCTGACAAGGTTGACACCATTTGCGGCCTGTTCGCCGTGGGCCAGCTCCCTACGGGTTCCTCTGACCCCTTCGCTCTGCGCAGGGCTGCCTTGGGTGTCATCTCCATCTTGGAGAGCGGCCTTGAGGTGAGCCTGACGGCAGCCGTTCGGGATTCCCTGCGCATCTATCAGGAAGACGGTCTTGAGCTGGACGCAGCTCAAGCAGAGCAGGCTGTGATGGATTTCTTCATCACGCGCACGAAGGTCATGCTCAAGGATGGCGGCAGCACCCCTGATGCCATCGAAGCGGTGCTGGCATGTGGCGTCACTGAACCAGTGACCATCATCGCCCGCACCCAGGCCTTGGATGCTGCACGCAAAGAGGCCCCGGCTGATTTCGAAGACCTCTCCACGGCGTTCGCTCGGGCGAACAACCTCCGTGACCCTGAGGCGGGCTGCCTCTATGATGCCTCCATCTTCGATGCCTCTGAAGCTGCTTTGGCTCACGCCATCGAAGGGGTGCGCACGCAGGTGGCGGAGGCTTTGGAGGGGGATGACTACCCGGCCGCCTTGGCCCATCTGGCCTCTCTGCGCAAGCCTATCGATGACTTCTTCGAGCAGACCATGGTCATGGCAGATGATCCGGCGGTGCGCACCAATCGCCTGCGTCTGCTGAATGCCTTCGTGGAGGTGTTCGCGAACGTAGCTGACTTCGGCAAGCTGGTCTTGGCCAAGTAGCTGGGGCAAAGGCGCATTCGCCATGGGGGTTCTAGGATCCGAGCAGGCTGAGGAAGCTTTCGTTCACGAGGACGTGATGGGGAACGCCCTGTTCCCCACCGTGCATGTGGTCTCTGATTCCGTGGGGGAGACCGCCCGTACCGTAGCTCAGGCAGCGGCCGCTCAGTTCGGGGTGACCAATCCCAAGATAGAGATCCTGGGCAAGGTGAAATCGTTCCAGCAGGTGCGGGATTACCTGGACCATCATGCTGCCTATCACATAGAGCAGTTGGGGGATGATCGGCTGCTCGTCTTCTACACCCTGGTGGCGCCAGATCTGAGGGATGCCGTCTCGGCCTATATCGCTGACCATGAGAACATCTACGGCGTTGATCTGTTGACCTCGGCTATCACGGCCATGGCGGATATCAGCGGGCTCTCACCCAAGGATACGCCCGGGATGCTCAGGGTGGCCGATATCAACTACTTCAACCGGGTGGCTGCGTTGGAATTCACCATCGAACACGATGACGGCAGGAATCCCCAGGATCTCACCAAGGCGGACATCGTGGTCATCGGCGTCTCGCGCACCTCTAAGACGCCGGTGTGCATCTACCTGGCTCAGCATGGCTTCCAGGTGGCCAATGTTCCCCTGGATATGATGACAGCGCCCCCCGAAGAGCTCTTCGAAGTGGATCCGTCACGCCTGTTCGGACTGATGTCCACCCCTGACGTCCTTTCGGGGATCCGCTCCCGACGCATCGGCAATGCTGTTGCGGTGGCTGGGTCCTATGCTGATCCGGAATGCATCTACGAGGACCTGGAGAGCGCTCGGGCGCTCATGCGCAAGCTGGGCTGCTATGTCATCAGGACCGATGGCAAGGCAGTGGAGGAAACAGCCCAAGAGATCATGGATCTGTACATGAGATCCCATCCTGCCTGAGAGGAAGAGGATCGGTGAACGAGATGATCGAAGACGCTCCGCTGTCTCAGGCGCCTTCCCGCCAGGGGATGGGTCTTCAGGGGAATGTGCCAACGGCACGGCCGAAGCGCAAGCTCACTCCTGCCTTGATGGCGTTCGTTGCTAGCGCTATCCTCCTCTATGCCTCAGGATGCATCTTCGCGGATGCCTACGACAATGACGTCTGGTTCATCTTGGCTACGGGTGAATACATCCTAGAGCATGGCATCCCCGCTACCAATCCCTTCTCCATCCAACCTGACCTGGGCTTCGTGGCCCAGCAGTGGCTCTATTGCGTGATCGCGTACCTCATCTACAAGCCCTTCGGGTTCGTGGGGCTGGCTCTCTTCAGCTCAGTCCTCTACCTGGCCCTCGGCGGCTCCCTTCTCTGGGTAGGACGCTATCTGCGCCAGGGCCGCTCCGGTGACCTCCTGCTCTTGGTGTTCGTCCTCTTCTGCTTGATAGGCGTCACCTCCTATGCTTCCGTCCGCCCCCACCTGCTGTCCATGACGGCCTTCGTCTGGGTGGTCTATCTCTGCGAGAGCTATCGCCGATGCGGGAAGGCATCCAGGCTCATCGGCCTGCCACTGATCGTGATGGTGCATGTGAACATCCACGCAGCCATGGCTCCCTATGACCTGTTCATCATGGGCTGCTATGCACTGCCGGATCTTCTGGCCCCCTTCCACCGAAAGGGCAAGCTGATGGGGGTGGGCTTTGAGCGGGCATCCTATGCCCGCATCCCCCTATGGATCGCCATCGCTGTTTCTGCGGTTGCCTTGTTCATCAATCCCTATACGGTGAAAGGAGCGCTCTACCTCTTCCTCTCCTTCGGTTCTGCGGGGTATAAGGACAACATCAAGGAGATGGGCCCGTTCCGGCCGGCTGAGAGCTATATCACCGCCACCGTGACCCTTTGGATGCTCGCAGCTTGCTATGTGGCTGGGCGGCTGTCCCTCAAACGGGTGAACCTGCCGCTTGTGCTTCTGGCCTTGGCATCCATCTTGGCTGCTCTGCTCTACGTTCGCAACCAGTGGTTCGCGCCGCTGTTCTGCTTCCTCTTCGTGGCCTGGGGCACCGCTCAGGCCCACCCGGGTCCCACCTTTGGAGGAGAGGTCATGCGGAAGGGGAGGGCTGTGGGCCTCATCATCCTGGCGGCAGGGGCGGCGGTATCAGTGGTAGTGGCGCTCATCCACGTGCCAGAGCTGGAGGAGCTGCCTGAGAACAACGCGTACACTCCCGTCAATACGGCTGACTATCTGGATAGGATCGGAGCGGACAAGAGCACCACCCAAGTGCTGACCTCCTTCAATGCGGGCGGATACCTGGAATATCGGGGCTACAAGGTGAACATCGACGCGCGACCAGAGCTCTGGAGCCCAGCCATCACGGGGCAGACCATAGACTATTACGAGGAATATGTGGATATGTCCATCGGAGATGTCTCCTTCGCCACCTATAGCCAGCGCTTCGATGGCGATGTCGTGATCTTCCCCACAGCATCCAGGGCTGCGTCCTATTGCAAGGATGATGAGGATTACGTGGCCATTCCCAGCGGGGAAGGGTATCGAGCCTACGCGAAGAGGAGCTGGCTCTCAATGTATGACCCCAACGCTGCCACTTAAGAAATAAAGGGGCCAAGAGCGCCTTTCGCACCCCTTCTGATTGTTATCATAACGTTGCCTTTGAAGAGCAAAGGCTCCCATTTGCTTGGCATCATCCATGAGCAAGGGGATCGTGTCTGGTCGATGGTCGTTTAAGGAGTGCATCGTGACCGATCAAGTTAAGCGCGTCTACGCATTCGGCAAGGACGCAGAGGGTAAGAACGTCACCGAAGGCAACACCGACATGAAAGCCATCCTAGGCGGCAAGGGCGCCAACTTGGCCGAGATGGCCAATATCGGGCTGCCGGTGCCTCCGGGATTCACCATCACCTGCCAGACCTGCATGGAATACGCCAACGCTGGGAACGTCTGGCCGGAAGGCGCTCTGGACACTATCGCCGAATATCGGGCTGATCTGGAAGAGCGCATGGGCAAGCGCATCGGCGACGCCCAAGATCCGCTGTTGGTCTCCGTCCGCTCTGGTGCCCCCATGTCCATGCCGGGCATGATGGATACGGTGTTGAACCTGGGTCTCAATGACCAGTCCATCAATGGGCTCATCGCCCAAACGGAGAATCCCCGCTTCGCCTGGGATTCCTATCGCCGTTTCATCCAGATGTTCTCCAACGTGGTCATGGGCCTGGATGGGGACCTGTTCGAGAATGCCATCACCGCTATCAAGAACGAGCGAGGCGTGAAGTCTGATACTGACCTCACCGCTGAGGACCTCCAGGAATTGGTGGCCGTCTTCAAGCAGATCTTCTCTGAGAACGTCTCCGCCGCTGATTATCCGGCCCTTGTGGAAGATGGTCAGGTGGCCTTCCCGCAAGATCCCATGATGCAGCTGCAGCTGGCCATCGAAGCGGTGTTCGGTAGCTGGAACAACCCTCGCGCGGTCCTCTACCGCAAGAAGAACAAGATCGCCGATGACCTGGGCACTGCCGTCAACGTGCAATCCATGGTCTTCGGCAACAAGGGCAACACCTCAGCCACCGGCGTGGCCTTCACCCGCAATCCTGCCAATGGCGAAAAGGAGTTCTACGGGGATTACCTGGTCAATGCCCAGGGCGAAGACGTGGTGGCGGGCATCCGCAACACGAGCCCCATCGCTGAGCTCAAGGAAGTGGCTGGCCTGGAAGAGGCTGGCAAGCAGCTGGAAGACATCTTCGTCGTGCTGGAGAACCACTTCCGCGATATGTGCGATATCGAATTCACCATCGAACAGGGCAAGCTCTGGATGCTCCAGACCCGCGCGGGCAAGCGCACCGCTCAGGCGGCCTTGCATATCGCCATCCAGATGGTGAACGAGGGCCTCATCACCAAGAAGGAAGCCGTCATGCGCGTGGAACCGGATCAGCTGGATCAGCTGCTGCATCCTCAGTTCGACAAAGACGCCAACTATGATGTGCTGGCTCGCGGCCTGAATGCCAGCCCCGGCGCCGCGGTGGGCGAGGCCGTCTTCTCCGCCGCTGATGCGGTGGCGGCAGCTGAGGCGGGCCGTAAGTGCGTGCTGGTCCGCTGGGAGACCACGCCGGATGACCTGGCGGGCATGATCGCCGCTGAGGGCATCCTCACCTCCCACGGCGGCAAGACCTCCCACGCGGCTGTCATCGCGCGAGGCATGGGCGCGCCCTGCGTCTGCGGCGTTGAGGCGCTGCGGATAGACGCTGAGAAGAAGGAAGCTGCCGTCAACGGCACGGATGTGGTCATCCATGAAGGGGATATGATCTCCATCGACGGTACCACGGGCATCCTGGTCCTGGGAGCCGTTGAGCTGGTGAAGCCTGAGCTCACCGGAGACCTTGACACCATCTTGGAGTGGGCGGACGAATACCGCCGCTTGGGTGTGCGCGCCAATGCTGACAATCCGGAAGACGCCCACCTCTCCCGCGAGTTCGGCGCGGGTGGCATCGGCCTTTGCCGGACCGAGCATATGTTCTTGGGTGACCGGAAGCAGATCATCCAGTCCTTCATCCTGAACGATGATGAGCTCAATCGCGAGAAGGCCACTGCTGCCCTCTACGAGGCCCAGTCCGGTGACTTCTATGAGATGTTCAAGGCCATGGATGGCCTGCCCGTCATCGTGCGCCTGCTAGATCCGCCGCTCCATGAGTTCCTGGATAGCCCCCGTTCCTTGGAGGTGGCCATCGCCCGCATGGAGGAGACCGGGGCTTCGGCTGCTGACATAGCCGAGAAGCGCGCCATGCTTGAGAAGATAGATGCCTTCGCTGAGCAGAACCCCATGCTGGGCCTGCGCGGCGTGCGCTTGGGCATCGTCTACCCGGTGTTGCCGAAGATGCAGATCCGCGCCATCGCCACGGCTTGCGCGAAGCTGCTGAAGGAAGGTCATAACCCGGCTCCTGAGATCATGATTCCCTTGGTCTCAACGGTGAATGAGCTGGCGAAGCTCCGGGCTATCGCCGAGGGCGTCATCGCTGAGGTGGCTGAAGCTGAAGGGGTAGGCTTGGATATCCCCATCGGCACCATGATCGAGCTTCCCCGCGCTGCCCTCACCGCTGATGAGATAGCCCAGCAGGCGGACTTCTTCTCCTTCGGCACCAATGACCTCACCCAGACCACGTTCGGCTTCAGCCGTGATGACGTTGAGGGCGAATTCGTCCCGCAGTACCTCCAAGAGCGCCTGCTCACCCACAACCCCTTCGCCACCGTTGACGAGGGCGGTGTGGCCAAGCTGGTGAAGATGGGCGTTGAGCTGGGCCATGAGGGCAATCCGGATATCGTCTGCGGCGTCTGCGGCGAACATGGCGGTGACCCGGAGTCCATCCATATCTTCAACCGCATCGGGCTGGATTACGTCTCTTGCTCGCCCTACCGCGTGCCTGTGGCCCGCTTGGCAGCGGCCCAGGCTGAGATAGAGCAGGTCTGAGTCCTTTGACCTTCAGCCTTGCCAAGCTTCCCCGTGCGGTATCTTTGGTCCGCGTGGGGAGGACCAGAGATGCTGATCTGCCTGCAGCTGCCGCTTCTGCGGTAGCTGCTTTCGTTGTGCCCGGCAATGTTCTTGAGGGAACACCGCTTCTCTGCATCTTGGACCAAACGCGCCTCCCTCAGGCAGAGGTGCATTTCTGCACCGATAGCTGGGAAGAGGTTACTGATTGGATCCAAGGGCTCAAGGTGCGGGGTGCCCCCGCCATCGGAGTGGCTGGGGCCGCTGCGGTGGTGTTGGCTTCGGCTTCTCTGGAGGAGGAAACGGATGCGCCAAGCTTCATGGATGCACTGCGCGCGGCTGCTGACGCCATCGCCCAGTGCCGACCTACGGCTGTGAACCTCTCCTGGGCGGTAGAGCGGATGATGAGCGCTGCTCACCGCGCTGGGGATGAGGGATGCGCTCCCTCTGACATCACTGAGCGGCTCTACGAAGAAGCTTGCTCCATCGCCCAAGAGGACGAAGAGGCGAATCGGGAGCTGGGCCGTTTGGGCGCAGCTCTCCTTCCCGATGGCTGTCAGGTGCTCACCCACTGCAATGCCGGTAGCTTGGCCACCTCGTTCTATGGCACCGCTTTGGGGGTCATCTATGCTGCTGCGGAAGAGGGCAAGCTGAAGCGGGTCTTCGCCGATGAGACGCGGCCGGTCTGCCAGGGCTCTCGCCTGACCGCTTGGGAGCTTTCCCAGGCAGGGGTTCCGGTCACGCTCATCTGCGATGATATGGCTGCCTCGGTCATGGCCCAGGGGCTGGTGGATGCCGTCATCGTAGGGGCGGACCGCATAGCCGCCAACGGGGATGTGGCCAACAAGATAGGAACGTTGGGGGTGGCTATCCTGGCTCAGCATTTCGGCATACCCTTCTATGTGGCAGCGCCTGCCTCTACCTTCGATGCCCATACTCCCACGGGGGCTGACATCGTCATAGAGCAGCGCTCTTCCCAGGAGGTCTTATCAGATCCCTTGGAAGGGGTTGATATCCTGAACCCGGCCTTCGACGTGACCCCGGCGGCTCTCGTGAGCGCCATCATCACCGAACGGGGCGTCTTCCAGCCCTCGGATATCGCGGATGGGTTGCTGTGTCGGTGATCCCATGACCTCTCGCGCTGCCCTGAAAGACGCCTTCCATGCTGCCGTGCCCATCATGCTGGGCTATGTGGCCATTGGCATCCCCTGCGGCATCCTCTGTGATTCCATCGGGCTGAACGCGCTTCAGGTGCTGATCCTGTCTGCGTTCTTCTATTCCGGGGCGGGTCAGTTCATGATCCCCAATATGTTCCTGACGGGAGCGCCTACGGCTTCCATCATCGCCAGCGTGTCCCTGGTGAACACACGTCAGATGCTCTATTCGGCCTCCCTGGCCCCGGAGTGCGAAGGGGCTAGAAAGCGTTTGGCCTTCCTCTTCGCTGCCACCGTTACCGATGAGAGCTATGGGGTCTCCATCGCCCGGTTCAAGGAGGGTGGATGGTCAGTGGATCGAGCCCTGTTCGTGAACCTCTTCTCCCAGACCTCCTGGGCGCTCTCCAATGTTGCAGGCGTGCTGGTGGGGTCTTTGATAGACATCCCCTTGCAGATAGCCTCCTTCGCCATGACCTCCATCTTCATCTGCCTGCTCTTCACCCAGAGGATCACCTCTCCCAATATCATCGCCGCCGTCTTCGCCATGATCGGGGTGTACGTCTGCAAGGCGTTGGGCTTTTCCGGGGCGGCCATCATCCTGGGAGCGGTGCTGGGAGTGATCTGCGCCATGGCTTACACATTGATCCGCCAGAAGGTATGCTCATGAGCTGGGAGGAGTTCTGGATCATCTTCGGCTGCTGTGCGGTGACCATGCTCATCTGCCGGGTGGCGCCGCTGTTCCTGCTGAAGGGCAGAGAGCTGCCGAAGAACGTCACGCTGGCGCTGAACCTCATCCCGCCTGCGGCCTTCGCAGCCCTCGTGGCCAATGATGTGCTGAACCCAGGCATGTTCGCTCAGGGGTTCTGGCCTGCTGGGGCTATCATCATCGCATCCCTTGTGGTGGTGGCTGTGGCCCTCAAGACGAAGTCATTGCTCCTCTGTGCGCTGTCTGGGGTGGTGGCCTATGGGTTGCTCCTGCTGATATGACAGCGTCTGTGCCATTTGCCAAGGTTCTCCTTGTCCTTGAGAGATACTAGAGGTATACTTGCGAATCGTGTCTTTACACAGCTATGGATTGAAAGCATGATCGAAGATAAGCGGGGAAGAGAATGGACATCATACGCGCGATAGAGACCCAGGACATCAAGCAGGACGTGCCTGATTTCGGCCCGGGTGACAACGTCAAGGTTCACTATAGGATCACTGAGGGCAACCGCGAGAGGATCCAGGTCTTCCAGGGTGATGTCATCCGTCGTCATGGGGAATCCTCCCGTGAGACGTTCACGGTCCGTAAGGTCAGCTTCTCGGTGGGCGTTGAGCGCACCTTCCCGGTGAACTCTCCCAAGATCGAGAAGATCGAGGTCACCCGTCGTGGTCAGGTTCGCCGCGCCAAGCTCTACTACCTGCGCGACAAGGTGGGCAAGGCGGCCAAGATCAAGGAGAAGGCCTTCAGGTAGGCTTCTCCTCCCATCCTATCCTTTTGACGAGGCTCTCATTTGGGGGCCTCGTTCTCTTTGCAAGGGCGGTTCGCCATGAGGTCTTCTCTTTCGCAGATAGCCCGATGGGCTCAGGCAGTCTCTTCTGAGGAAGAGCTGGCAGCTTTGCGCTCTGAGCTGGCTCAAGATGAGCGCAAGGGGGTGGCGCGGGAGCTAGATCGGGCTCAACGACGTCTTGAGCGCCAGCTGTGGGAGAGGGAGCGTCTTGCGGCCCTCTACGGCTTCGAATCGGATCTTCTGGCAACGAAGCGGGCGCAGGTGGCCGTTGGGCTGGATGAGGTGGGCCGAGGGCCCATCGCTGGCCCGTTGGCTGTGGGGGCGGTGGTGTTGGGCCCCTCGGCTGATCCCATAGAGCGCCTAGATGATTCCAAGAAGCTTGCTCCCAAGGTGCGCGAAGCGGTGGCAGAGCAGATCAAGGCCTCCTGCGTGGCTTGGTCGGTGGTCTATGCTTCGCCTCAGCAGATAGACGATCATGGGATCATGGCTTGTCTGGTGAAGGCATTCTCAGATGCTGTGAAGGATATCGAAAGCCAAGGGGTGGCTCTTGATGCCCTGTTGCTGGATGGCAACCCGCTCCATCTTGATCCGCGCGAGGTGAATGTGGTCAAGGGCGATGCCCGGTGCGCTTCCATCGCAGCAGCGTCTGTGGTGGCTAAGGTGGAACGGGACAGGCTCATGGACCAGCTAGATGAGGCTCATCCTGGCTATGGGTTCTCCTCGAACAAGGGCTACGGGAGCGAAGCCCACATCGATGCTGTCCGCAGGCTCGGGTTATCCACCGTGCATCGTGCATCGTTCTGCACCAGCTTCCTCTGATCCTCCCTTCTTCTCTTCGGGCCGGTAGAGCCCTTGCTCCTCATCTTTCGTGCAAGATCGTGCAGATCCGTGAAGGATGGATGATGAATGGATGCCTCTGCGGTGCTGATCGGTGGGTGAGAGATGGCTCAAAGCGCGCAGATGGCCTGAGGATCCATGGTGATGGTCTGCAACGCCCGTGATAGATATCTGTTAGATGCGCCTCCTATGATCATAGACAGAGAGATGGGAGGAATGATGACAGAAGCCCTATTGGAGAAGAGGACCCACCAGTCCCAGCTGAAGCGGGAGGGGTCAGCCGATCAGCCTGAGCCCAAGCAGAGGATAGGCAAGCGGAATAAGATGCTTGGAGCGCGTGGCGAGGAGGCGGCTGCGCGCTTCTTGGACCGGCGCGGCTACGAGATATTGGAGCGGAACTGGACATGCTTTGCAGGAGAAGCGGACATCATCGCTCGGGATGAGGACACCCTCGTCTTCGTAGAGGTCAAGACGCGCAAGGATTGCGAGCATGGCTTCCCATCAGAGGCGGTGACCACGGCGAAGAAGGAGAAGTACGAGAAGATAGCCCTTGCCTACCTTTCGGACTATGAGCCAACGGATTTCCCCGTGCGGTTCGATGTGATCGCCATCGTGGTGATGGGCCCTGACAAGGCCATGATCCGTCATCAGATCAACGCCTTTTCCTTGGATTAGAAAGTGGGTGGCATATGCACGGTGCGAAGCGCAGTCCTTCGAGGGGTAGAGGCAGAGCCGGTATGGGTAGAGGTCTGCGTTGGGAGTGGGCTTCCGGGCATGTCTATAGTGGGCATGGCCGACACCGCAGTCAAAGAGGCTCAGGAGCGGGTGAGGTCAGCCCTGCGCGTGTCGGGGTTCACCATGCCGGGCGTGAAAGTGGTGGTGAACCTGGCTCCGGGCAATATTCGGAAGACCGGTTCTGGGTTCGATCTGCCCATAGCCCTTGGGATATTGGTGGCCACGGGGCAAGTGCCGGAAGAGGCCATAAGGGACAAGCTGCTGATCGGAGAGCTGTCTTTGCAGGGGGCGGTGAGGCCCGTGATAGGGAACCTAGCCTTCGCTCTGTGCGCGAAGAAGGTGGGATGCCAGTTCATCACCGCCGTGCAGAAGCCAGCTCCCATCAACGATCTCATCCAGTTGGGCCTGCGAACCTTGGGGAGCCTGCATCTGTCCGATCCCTTCGACGAGCTCTTCAACGAAGACGGCGCAGGCTCAACGCTCAGCGCGAAGCCCGTGCCCGATTACAGGGATATATCTGGGCATGACATAGCGAAGCGCTCCTTGCAGATAGCGGCGGCGGGGAATCACGGGGTGCTCATGATGGGGCCACCCGGCTCTGGCAAGACCATGCTGGCATCCCGGCTCGTCTCCATCCTGCCGCCTCTCACTGAAGAGGAGATGCTCGAAGCAGCCGTGGTCCACTCGGTGGCCGGAAAGGATACCGAAGACATCCTCTCCGGCATCCGCCCCTTCCGGAGCCCGCATCACTCAGCAACCTCTGCGGGGCTTCTGGGAGGAGGGAGCCCCATCCGGCCCGGAGAGGTATCCCTTGCCCATTGCGGGGTCTTGTTCTTGGATGAGCTAAGCGAATTCCGATCATCTACCCTTCAAGGCCTCCGCCAGCCCATGGAGAGCGGCGAGGTGCATCTGACCCGAGCGGAGTCAAGCCTGAGGCTCCCCGCGCGGTTCATGCTCGTAGCCGCATCCAACCCTTGCCCTTGCGGATATCTGGGGGACAAGGTGCACCGCTGTACCTGCACGGCCGCCCAGGTGAGGAAGTATCAAAGCAGGATAGGCGGCCCTCTCATGGACAGGATCAGCATGCGGCTGGATGTGGAACGGCTACCCCCTGCAAGCGTCCTCTCTTCTGGCCATGGCACTGATTCGGCCACGTTGAAAGAGGGAGTCATGCGGGCGCGGGACTATGCCAGCTGGCGTCAGGCCCAGGCAGAAGAGCGCGGCGAAGGGGCGCGGTCCAAGAAGCCCACCCCCAAGACGATCATAGCTTCCTGCAAGCTGGACAGGAATGCCGATGCCTTCGTCAACAAGATAGCCGAAGGCGACGGGGTCAGCGGACGAGGGCTCATCAATACCCTGAAGGTGGCACGGACTATTGCGGACATCGAGGAATCAGAGTGCGTGAAGGATGTCCATCTGGCAGAGGCCTTCTCGTTCCGCGTGGACGTGGGGATGAGCGAAGAAGGAGGTGGATCGGTTTGACAGGCCCCATAGCAGGAGACCACACCGTGCTGAGACGAGGGGAGGCCGGGTATCCTCCTGCGCTCTTGGAGCTGACCGATGCGCCCCAGGAGCTCTTCGTGCTGGGGAATGTGGATGCTCTCCAAGAAGGGTTGGCGGTGGTGGGGGCTCGGAAAGCCACTCCCTATGGAAGGGGTTGCGCTCGAAGGTTCGCGGGCCGTGCAGCTCGGCGTGGGATAGCCATCATCTCTGGGGGAGCGCGGGGTTGTGATGCAGAGGCTCATCGGGCAGCGCTGGCAGAGGGCGCACCTACCGTGGTGTTCATGGGTGGTGGTTGCCACAAGGTCTATCCTGAACAGCATACAGCTCTCTTCCAGCAGATCGTGCAGGCAGGAGGTGCGCTGGTGTCTGAGCATGAGTGGGACACTCCGCCGCTTCCCTTCATGTTCCGGGCGCGCAACCGGCTCATCGCGGGGTTGGCGAAGGCCACGCTCATCGTAGAGGCAGGATTGCCCTCAGGCACGTTCTCTACGGCTGATGAGGCGCTGCGGGCGAACAAGGACGTCCTCGTGGTCCCCGGTTCCATAGAGTCCTCTCAATCCCGCGGGGCCAATCGGCTCATCTATCAGGGGGCCACCCCCATCGTGGATGATGAGTCCTTCGACGACCAGATGTTCTCCCTCTTCGGCTTGCTGAAGCAGGAAGAGGTGGCGAAGGAGGCAAGCGTTGCCTTGCAGGGCATGGAGCGCCAGCTCATGGATGCGCTCACGGCCACGCCCCAGGGAGCGGAGGAGCTCTTCCTCCTGGCATCCCAGGATAGGGAGCGGATATGGACAGCAGCCTCGCTCAACAGCTGGATCGCGCTCATGGAGACCAAGGGGCTCATCACCCGATATCCCGGCGGGAAATATGGCGCGCAGATGAAGTGAAAATAGGGTCAGGCCTTTTTGACACATTCATTCTTACATTAGTGTGCATCCATTGAATGAGAGAGTAGTATGCGAAAGCCTCGACGAATTGCTGAATCTGGAATCTATCATGTGATCGCTCGTGGCGCAGGCAGGCAGATCATTTTCGAAGATGACATTGACAGATGCCGCTATCTGAAAGATCTCGAACGCTTCTCAGCTAGAAAAGATATTCAGATAATTGCTTGGTGTCTTATGTCCAACCATGTTCATTTGCTTCTCGAAGGCGATATGCACTGCGTTTCATCTCTTATACAAACACTCTGCTCAGAATACGCTCAGTACTTCAATAACCGCCACGATAGGGTGGGACCGCTTTTCCAAGGCAGATACAAAAGCGAACCAGTCGACTCAGACGAGTATCTCATCACAGTCATTCGCTACATTCATAACAACCCAGAGAAGGCGGGAATCTCTTCTGCTAGAGAATATCGTTGGAGTAGTTATGCTGAATACATCAACACCCCCATACGATGTAAGACAGAAATAGCTCTCGGGATAATCGGTTCAGTTGAACAGTTCATTGCATTGAGCGAGATGGAGGCTGACGCTTCAAGCTCTAAGGTGATGGGATGTCAGAGCACCCGAAAATTCGATACAGACGAACTAGTGGAGCGTGCTATCGCTCTTCTCGGAAAGGAGTCCTTTCGTCGCCTTAAAAGCTACTCGAAAGAAGATAGAGACAATGCATTGGGAACTCTTCGTGCGAGCGGTATGTCGATTCGCCAGATAGAGCGGATAACAGGTATAGGCAGAGGCATCATAAGCCGAGTGAAGTGTGACAAAGAGGCCTGACCCTGTTGTCGCATGCAAGCTCCATCGTTATCTCTGGTGAAGAGGTTATGCGCCTGTCCCAAATCCTATGGGATAATGAAGGCAGAAAGGATGATGTCACATGGGATTATTTGGCAACAAAGAAGAAGTGCAGCCTTACGAACTGGTCAAACCATCGCTGGCGGCTAAGGATGGGAATGTGCATGTCGCTATGCTGCGTTCCTACAGCACTTGGACTACCACGAAGTTCCATTGCGATGAGGAATATGCCAAGGAGGTCGATGCGGTCTTGACGGGTATGCAGGCAGACGGCTACGAGATCGTGAACGTGCAGCATAACTCAATGTCAAGCGGCACCGGTGTGGGAGTCACCACCACAACGACACTTGTCACTTACCGCTAAGGATCCAATAGCTTCATTACTGCGCACGTGCAACCAGGAAGGCGTAGAAAGTGTGTCCCCCTATATCTGCAACTCTCACTTTCCCGGCTAATGCCCTTGTGGATTCTTGTATTACCGCAGCCGAACGCTGAAGCAGCGCAAGCACATTCGCGCCACTGTCGCTCGCAAGCCACGCAGTCAGGGTCTGCGCTCTGCTCCGCTCAGCTGCTTCGCGTCTTCGCTCTAGCCCCTGATGCCTCCTCGGGCACGCCACAATCCATTTCAAACCTGCAATCGCCTGCGCGTGCCCTGCGGGGTCACCTTTCGCTGCTCCACAAGCCACGCCGAAAACCACGGCGCGTCTTGTTCCGCGAGGATGAAGAAGAGAAGGTGTGGAAGGTGAAACATTCCGCTTTTCTCCATTGCCGGACTCCCTGCGCTCGCTAATAATGTTTGAAGGAGGTTCAGAATGGATGAACTTGAATTGTCAGCCCTTATTGGCAGACTTGGATCATCGAACAACAAAGATGGGTATGCGGCATTGCAGGAGTTGCTGCGCATTAGCGATGCTTCTGCCGCAATCTATTCCAGTATCGGTATATTCATTGATATGCTCGAAAACGAAAATTCCTATGTCCGCACCCGTGCGCTCTCACTGATAGTCGCAAATGCGAAATGGGATGAAGAAGGCGTGATTGATGAACACCTCGATGGCATCCTCGTGCATGTCGAAGACCCCAAGCCTATCACCGCTAGGAAGTTCATCCAAACGTTGCCGAATCTCGTACGGAGCAAGCCCGCTCTCCGCGCAACCATCCTGGATGCCCTACGAAATGTCCAGACGAAGGACTACCCATCCAGCATGCGCCCTCTCGTGGAGGGGGACATCATGGAAGCCTTGTTGGAAATCGACTCGCAAGACTTCACCAGTTAGCCGCCTAACCCCTCAGTACAGCCTCCATCATGACGCCCCTCACCGCCTCGGTGGAATGGTCGTTTCCATCGGGGACATCGTCAACCCAATCACCTTCGCACGTCTTGGCATGCTCCTTCAGTTTAGCCTCCTCATAGGTCAAAGGGCGGCGAACTGTTTGAAATGATTAGTTGTATGAATCAATGTCCGCGATGCTTCTGCTTGCGCTTTTCCGCCCGCCGCGCGAAGCGCGCTTCGGCTTCATCTGCACGCTTTTGGCTTCTTTCGTGCGTCGTGTTTCGCTTCGCTGCTTCCCTTTGATCCGCAAGGGCTTGTTGCGCCTTAGTGCTCATGGCTGGTTGCTTGAGCGCCTTCGCCGCATCTCGCTGGCGCCGTTTGGGATTCTTCGCGAGTTTGGGTTTGTCAGGCTCCTTGTCCCCGAAGAACGCAAGTCGCTCCCATCCGCTTACCACGAACTGCAGGATCTCTTCATTGGACGGCTCCACGCCGAAGACGATGCGGGCAACGCTGTGCTTCCCGTCTTCAACATGCTCTACCAGTCCCACCCAGAACTGGCCGTCATGATACACGGTCAGGGTGGACGACACGCTGATCTGCATGGTTGATTCCTCCTTTATATAGATGAACCATGCAGAGAAGGGACAACCAAGGAGGCAGGTTACTGATGCGGAGACCCCGCACGCCCACGACTACCCGACGGGGACTGTGTTTTCATCTCTGATGGGTTGATTGTATCGCAGCGTATGCATCTGCTCTGTCGTGCAACATTCCTAAATCAAAAACGCTACAGCTGATGAGGCGCTTTAGGCGAACAAGGAGGTCTTCGTGGTGCCGGGCTCCATCCGATCGGCTCAATCTCGCGCAGCGAACCGGCTCATCTATCAGGGAGCCACGTCCAAGGGGCTCATCACCCGATATCCCGGCGGGAAATACGGTGCCACGGTGAGGGGAGGGGCAGGCCCGTGATAAGCTGATGACCATGAACGGGAGCGTGTCCATAATCGGTGGGGGATTGGCTGGCAGTGAAGCGGCCTTGGCCCTGGCATCCCTTGGTCACAAGGTGCGCATCCACGAGATGCGCCCTTCCATGCAGACCGGTGTGCACCATAGCTCTGATCTGGCTGAGCTCGTCTGTTCCAACTCATTGAAATCCACCAAACCGGATAGCGCCGCTGGCATGCTGAAGGCGGAGCTTGCAGCGCTCGGATCCCCCCTCTATAGGATGGCGCTCACCTTCCGCGTTCCGGCTGGAGGTGCCCTGGCAGTGGATCGCCAGAGGTTCTCCGCTGCCGTGACCGAAGCTGTGGAAGAGCATCCTTTGATAGAGGTCGTGCGCAGTGAGGTGACTGACCTCCAAGCGCTGACAGCTGATTCCGTTGCCTTGGTGCTTGCCACCGGCCCGCTCACAAGCGATGGGCTGAGCCCGGCTGTCGAACAGCTCTGCGGGTCTCAGTCCCTGGCATTCTACGATGCGGCGGCCCCTATCGTCATGGCTGATTCCCTGGATAGGGAGAAGGTCTTCCGTCAGAGCCGCTATGAGGATGATGCTGAGGGGGACTACCTCAACGCCCCCTTCAACCACGAGGAATACGAGGCATTCATAGATGCCCTGTTGGAAGCTCGGCGCGTGGTGGTCAAGGAATTCGAGACCGCGGAGCTCTTCCAGGCCTGCCAGCCCATTGAAGAGATAGCGCGGAAGGGGCGGGATGCCCCGCGCTTCGGACCTATGAAACCCGTAGGGCTCACCGACCCGCGCACAGAGAGGCGTCCTTGGGCAGCCTTGCAGCTTCGGGCCGAAGATGCGGCGGGTCAGAGCTACAACCTAGTGGGATTCCAAACGAATCTGGCTTTCCCCGAACAAGAGCGTGTGTTCCGCATGATCCCAGGGCTCGAACAGGCGGAGTTCGCTCGCTTCGGTGTGATGCACCGTAACACCTTCATCGATGCGCCCCATTGCTTGGATCCTACCGGCCGTCTCATCACGAAGCAGGCCCAGGAGCTGCCCTGTCCCGTGTTCGTGGCCGGACAGCTTGCGGGCACCGAAGGCTACTGCGAGGCCATTCGCTCTGGGTTGCATTGTGCTATCTCTGTCCACTGCTTGCTAGAGGGCACGGCTCCTGTGCCTCTGTCACCCTACACCGCTTTCGGCGCTTTGATGACCCATGCCACTGATCCTGCTATCAAGGGATATCAACCCATGCATGTGAACTTCGGGATCATGCCGCCGTTGGATCCTTTCGTGCGCAACAAGCGGAAGCGATACGAGGCCTATGCTCAGCGGGGAGTAGCCGCCCTTGAGCGCTATAGGGAAGAGCTTCGAGGAGCAGGGCTTGGAAGGCTCACCGATGGATGAGCTTCTGGCCGCGTATCTGGACGTTCTGACCTTCGAGCGGAACCTGTCGGGGAACACCGTGAAGGCCTACCGGGAAGACCTTCAGGAATACGCTGCCTGGGCTGGGAGGCAGGGGATAGACCCGTTGTGCCCCGCCAAGCGCGGCGTGCGGATGTATCTGGCCTATCTGGACCAGGCGGGGTACACCCGGCGCACGGCGAACCGTCGCCTCTCGGCCCTCAAGGGGTTCTTTAGCTGGGCATGCGCGCGTGGCCTGGTGGAAGCGGATCCGGTCAGCTCTTTGCATGGGCCGAAGAATGAGAAGCATCTTCCAAAGGTCATCCCTCCCGCGGGGATGGAACAGATCCTCGCTATTCATGCTCAGTTGGCAGAAGGGGAGCAGGATCCGTTGCAGCGGGCTTGTGAGCTGCGCGATCAGGCTGTGCTGGAGACGATGTATGCTTGCGGTGCTCGCATCTCAGAGGCTTCTTCCCTCATCCTTGAGAACGTTGACCTCAAGGGCGGGCAGCTGAGGCTCTTCGGAAAGGGAGCGAAGGAGCGCATCGTGCCCATCCACGGACTGGCCTGTGCTGCCCTGTCTCGCTACCTTGCAGAGGGGCGCACGTCCCTTGAGGGGCAGGCTTCAGGTTCGTGGGTGTTCCTCTCCCGGCGAGGGATGCGCTATTCGGAAGATGCCATCCGTCAGATGTTCAAGCGCACCCTCGGGTTAGCAGGGTTGGACGGCATCTATACGCCCCATGACCTCAGGCACACCTTCGCCACTGATGTATTGGCGGGGGGTGCGGATCTGCGCAGCGTTCAGGAGATGCTGGGACACGCCAGCCTCTCTACCACCCAGATCTACACCCATCTGACTCCGGAGCGCTTGCAAGAGGCCAAGAAGCTGGCTCACCCCCGCGGTTAGGGGCAGGCAAGCGGGGAAGGCTACCTGGTTTAAGAGGCGGCCTGGAAGGTATCCCGGTCAGGAGCGAAGGAGCGCATGGCTTCGATGGTACGGCTGAACAGCTCATCAAGCTCCCAGCCCAGCATCTCAGCGCCGCTGCGGATGACATCCCGGTCAACCCCGGCGGCGAAGCGCTTATCCTTGAACTTCTTCTTGAGGCTCTTGATCTCGAAATCCATCACTGATTTGGAGGGCCGCATGACGATGGCCGCCCCTATGAGCCCCGTGAGCTCTTCGGTGGCGAAGAGGATCTTCTCCATCTGAAGCTCTGGCTTGGGCAGCTCAGGGTTGAAGTCAGAGGTATGGGACTGGATGGCGCGGATGAGCTCTGGCGTGCCACCGGCTTCCTCTATCAGGGGAGCCGCATAGAGGGTATGCTTCTCCGGTTCATCATCGTGCTCTTCCCAATCCAGGTCATGCAAGAGTCCCACGATCCCCCAGAACTCTTCATTGCCCGGGTCATATTCGCGGGCGAAGTAGCGCATGGTCTGCTCTACGGTCTCGCCGTGTTCGATATGGAATGGATCGGTGTTATGGGCCTTGAGGAGCGCATAGGCCTCATCCCGGGTCATGCCTGCTTGCAATGCTGTCATCTACGATCCCCTTTCCCTTCGGGTCATCCAAGGTTATTTTAGTCGATAGCTTCTCCATATACATGGAGTACCATATCCTGACGAAGAAGCAGTAAGAGACAAGGAACCTATGAGCATGTTGAAGATCGTCGAATCACCTGACCCGGTGCTCTCCATGGTGTGCGCGCCCTGTGAGGTGGGGGATAAGAGCCTCATCAAAGTGGCCAAGCAGATGGCGAAGCTGATGTATGGGAACAATGGATGCGGGCTAGCGGCTCCTCAGGTGGGCTTGGATAAGCGGTTCGTGGTCATCGATGTGGATTGGGATGGCGAAGACGCCTCCACGCGCAATCCTCTGTTCTTGGTGAACCCGGAACTGGTGGAAACCCAGGGGGAGCCGGTGGAAGACAAGGAGGCGTGCCTGTCTTGTCCGGGCGTGAGCGTTCCGGTGAAGCGAGCTCCTTGGGCACGGGTACGCTTCTATGACCTTGATGGCGAAGAGTGGGAGATAGAGGGGGACGGTCTGTTGGGCCGCTGCTTGCAGCATGAGCTGGACCATCTGGATGGCAAGACGCTCTTCGAATCCTGTGAGCCCTCCGTGAGGCTGCGGGCGCTGCAGGCCTACGAGAAGGCCAAGGCCATGGGCGCGAAGCCCGGAGAGGCTCAGTTCGATGTCAGCTGAGGGGCTCCTGCGCGTTGTCTTCATGGGAACGCCCGGCTTCGCGGCAGACATCTTGGAAGACCTGGCACCCCAGGTGGATGTCCTCTGCGTCTATACCCAGCCTGACCGCATTCGCGGCCGAGGCAACAAGACGGTGCCTTCCCCGGTGAAGGTCAAAGCCCAAGAGCTTGGATTGGCTGTGCGCACTGTCAGCAGCTTCAAAGACCCAACTTCCGTGGAGGAGCTGGCTGCCCTGGAACCTGATGTCATCTGCGTAGCTGCCTTCGGTGCCATCCTGCCCAAGGCTGTCTTGGATATCGCACCTCTGGGGTGCGTGAACGTCCACGGTTCCATCTTGCCGCGATGGCGAGGAGCGGCTCCTGTTGAGCGGGCTATCTTGGCAGGGGATGCCGAAGCGGGCGTCTGCATCATGCGCATGGAAGAAGGGCTTGATACGGGGGATTACTGCATCTGCCGGAAGATCCCCATCGAAGGCAGGAATGCCGAAGAGCTGACCCGTGAGCTGGCCTCTCTGGGGGCCGGGGCTCTCATCACAGCGTTGGGTCAGCTGAGGTGCGGGGCCATTCGCTGGACAACCCAGGATGAGAGCCAGGTCACCTACGCCCAGAAGATCGCCAAGCATGAGCTTGATATCTCTCCTGACCAGGATGCCGCTGATGCCGCTCGGCGCGTTCAAGCGTCTTCGGCAGCCCATCCATCCAAATGCATCCTGGGGGATAGGACCGTGACCGTGCTCAGCGCAAGAACGGCAGAGCCGCGCGCGGTGGCTGCCCCTTCAACGGGCCAGGCCTGCTTTACTGAGGGGCGCTTGCTGCTGGGGTGTGCCGAAGGGGTGCTGGAGGTGCTCTCCTTGAAGCCCGACGGGAAGCGCGCCATGACGGCTCAGCAATTCGCCCAGGGCATGCCCGGGCTCAAAGAGGGCATCTCATGGGAGGCTCTTTGAGCGGAGGAACCCGCTCGCGGGGTGGTGACGCTCGGGGCTTGAGCCCTGCACGGTTGGCTGCCTCGCGCGCGCTGAAACGTGTCCAGGAAGAGGGTGCCTACGCCTCGGAGGCCATCGAAGCCCTTGTTGATGCATCGGATATGTCCGCTTCCGACAAGGCCTTCGCTGCCACCCTCGTGCGTGGAGTGGTGCGCACTCAAGGGGTCCTGGACCGGGTGCTTGACGGGTACCTTGAGAAGCCCGGACGGTTGCGCCCCGATGTGCGCCGGGCTTTGCAGATAGCGGCCTATGAGCTGCTCTTCCTGGGGAAGGAAGCGTTCTCTGCGGTGGATCAGGGGGTCAGGCTCACGGCGAAGACCGCACCCTATGCCCGTGGTTTGGCCAATGCGGTGCTGCGGAAGGTGGCCGATGCAGCCGAGGCCTTCCCTTCGGGCAGCCCCGAAGAGGATCTTGAGGCTTTCTGCTTGGGTCATGGATTCCCCTCGTGGTTAGGAGGGCTCTTGGTGGGGGATCTGGGAGCGCCTCAAGCCCGCTCGCTCATCGCAACCTCATGCATGCAGCCGCCTCTCTACCTTCATGCCTCTTCACTCAAAGGGGATCCTCAGGAACTATTGGAGAGCCTTCGCAGGGCGGCCGTCGGCTTCGAGGCGATGGAAGAGGTACCGTTCTGCATCAAGCTTGACCAGCCGAAGGATGTGGCAAGCCCCCCGGTGAGAGCGGCTATCCAGGAGGGGCGTCTGATCGTCTCGGATCTAGCAGCCCAAAGGGTTGCCTATGAATGCGTCCGCTTCGGACTGCCTCCATCGCTTCTGGAGGTGGGAGCGGGGCGGGGCACGAAGACGGTCCTCATCCAGTCATTGGCGAAGGCGCTCCAGGGTGAGCAGATACATCGCTACGTCTGCGTGGATACGGTACCTTCCAAGCGGCAGGTGCTCTTGGATAGGGCGCGCCTCTGTGGAGCGAATGTGACGGAGTGCTTGACCGCCGATGGGGCGCAGCTGGAGGAGGCTCTCCCGGATGTTCCCTTCGGTGCTGTGCTCGTTGATGCCCCCTGTTCGGGCTTAGGCACCTTGCGGCGTCATCCGGAGATCGTCTGGCGGGTGCAGGAGGAGGCCATCGCATCCCTTGCCGCGCTCCAAGAGCGCATCCTCAGGAGCGCTGCTCGCTTCGCCGCCCCTGGCGGCCAGCTCATCTATTCCACCTGCACGGTCACAAGCCAAGAGAACGAAGGCGTCATCACGGGCTTCTTGGCTTCACCCGAAGGCAGCCGCTTCGCCTTCCAAGGCGGCTTCCAAGTCCTCTCCAATGAAGACGGCCCTGATTCCCACTTCTGCACCGTGCTCGCATCCTCTTAGGGGGATGCGCGTCTTCGTCATAGCTTCGCTTGGTAGGCATCCAGGAGGATCTTCAGCTCCTCGGCGTGGGAGTGGCGCTTCTTGGTGGCCGTTCCCACGATGGCAACGGAGCGGTACTTCCCATACTTCTGGAAGAACGCGGGGATGGCCTTGCGCTGCTCCATCTCCTTCTCATAGGCGGCGAAGTAGTCCTCGTAGGGCAGCCCGTGGTCAAGGTAGTCATCCAACAGCGTCTTGGAAGGGGAGTACTCCACGTCGTGGACATAGTCAGCGTGCGTGATGACGCGGCAGAAGTACTCAAGGTCTTCCTGCTTCGTGAACCCGGAGAGCTGATTGGTGTTCTTCAGGCGCACATCCAACACCAGGTCTGCCTTCCACTGGGCTATCTTGCCGAAGAATTCTTCGGCGGTGGTCTGGTAAGCGCTCAAGACGTTGATCTGCATAGGAGCTCCTTTCCGCTTCCGCCTCATTGTAGGAAGGCGGGATGGGCGCAGACGGGCCACCTCAGAACCGCTACGAAACCGTGACGCAGAGGCTTCAAGGGAACACCCCACCCACCCGCGCTTCGTCCCTGTCGCTCCTAGGCATTTAACCGATTGGTAACGCTTGGGCCAGCGAAGAGGAAGTAAGATATTGCGATTCATCGAACGCGGGACTAAGGCGGCATTCCATGGAACCGAACATCAAAGAGATAGCGAATCGGATCTGCGCGCTTCGCGAAGATATGGGCATCTCCATGCAAGAGATGGCGGAGGCCACGGGACGCACCCTGGAGGAATACCAGACCCAGGAAGCGGGAGAGAAGGATCTCTCCTTCACCTTCCTCTATAAGTGCGCCGATAGGCTGGGCGTGGATGTGATAGAGCTCCTCACCGGAGAGACGCCGCATCTGAGGGGCTATTCGCTCACCCGGGAGGGCAGCGGCCTTGCCATCCGTCGCCGGGCGGGCTTCGAGTACCTCCATAAGGCCCCTCATTTCCGCCATAAGCTGGCTGAGCCCTTCTTGGTCACTGCTCCGTATCTTGAGGAAGAGCAGGACAAGCCCATCCATCTGTCCTATCACGAGGGTCAAGAGCTGGACTACATCATCTCAGGCCATCTTCTGTTCGCCTACGAGGACCACATCGAAGAGGTCGGCCCAGGAGATGTGCTCATGTATGACTCTGGTCGCGGGCACGGCATGATCGCCACGGGCGGTGAGCCGTGCACATTCCTCGCAGTGGTCGTCAAGCCCCAGGGAGCGGTGATTAACTAGGTGCAGCGGGGTATCCCCGGCACCTAAAACCTTGACCTGATGGAATTGACGCTCTAGGGAACACGTGAGGTGAGAGACGAGACGATGAGACGCATCAATGAGAGATTCGTGACGGAAACCTACGAAGACGGCCTTTTGACCTCCTTCGACATCCATTGCGAAGATGATTACAACTTCGGCTATGACGTCGTTGATGACATAGCCATCAATGACCCAACGCGCCGGGCAATGGTGTGGTGCAACCCTGAAGGCGAAGAGCACATCTTCACCTTCGCCGACATGAAGACGTGGTCGGACAAGACGGCGAACTTCCTTGCCGAATGCGGGATCGGGCGCGGGGACAAGGTGCTGGTGATCCTGCGCCGTCATTATCAGTTCTGGTTCGTGGCCCTGGCCCTGGCGAAGCTGGGCGCGGTCATGGTACCGGCCACATTCATGCTCAAGGAACACGATATGTCCTACCGGCTGGTAGGGGCGGGCATCAAGGCCGTCATCGCCACGAGCGTGGGCGAGGTGGCAGATGTCGTGGACGCAGTGGTTGGCGAATGTCCCACGGTGGAGACGCTGATCCTGGTGGAACCGGGTGGGGCGGGGCTCACCGAACGTGCCGAAGACGGGACGCTGCTCGATGGGGGCCGTGGCTTCGGGCCTGGGCTCTCTGGCCCTGAGGGCATCTGTGCGCTTTCCGCTGAGCGCGAGGGGTGGCTTGACTTCAATACCGGCGTGCGCAACGCAAGCGACATCTTCGAACGTCGTGAAACGCGGGCGGCTGACCCTATGCTCATGTACTTCTCATCCGGCACCTCCGGCAACCCGAAGATGGTCCTGCACGATTCGCTCTATTCGTTGGGGCATCTCATGACGGCGAAGCATTGGCATAACGTGCGCCCTGATGGCCTTCATTTCACCATCGCGGATACCGGTTGGGGCAAGGCGGTCTGGGGCAAGTTCTACGGCCAGTGGCTCATGGAGGCCTGTGTGCTGACCTATGACTTCGATCGCTTCCATGCCGGTGAGATTTTGGATCTGATCGGGCGTTACAACGTCACCACGTTCTGTGCGCCTCCTACGATGTATCGCCTCATGATGCAGGAGGATCTCAGCGCATTCAACCTCTCCTCCCTTGAGTATTCCACTACGGCCGGAGAGGCGCTCAATCCTGACCTGTTCGATTTCTGGCAAGAGCACACGGGGCTGACCATCTTCGAGGGGTTCGGCCAAACGGAAACGCCGCTCACCATCGGCAATCTGACCAACTCCACGCCCCGGCCTGGCTCCATGGGCAAGCCGGTGCCCCTCTACGAGGTGGCCATCCTGCGAGAGGATGGCACCCGCTGCGACACCGGTGAGACGGGTGAGATCTGCATCTCCATAGACCCGCACCCTGCAGGCATCATGATGGAATACTATGCCGATCCAGAGAAGACGGCCAGCGCTATGCATGATGGCTGGTACCATACGGGAGACACGGCCTGGGCAGATGAGGACGGTTATTATTGGTATGTGGGCCGCAATGATGACGTCATCAAGTCCAGCGGTTACCGTATCGGCCCCTTTGAGATAGAAAGCGTTCTACTGGAACATGACGCTGTGAAGGAGTGTGCTGTCACCGGGGTGCCGGACGAATTGCGCGGGGCGGCGGTCAAGGCCACCATCGTCTTGGCTCCGGGGTTCACCCCCACCGATGGGCTCACCCGTGAGCTCCAGATGTGGGTGAAATCCCAGACGGCCCCCTATAAGTATCCGCGCATCATAGAGTATGTGGAACAGCTGCCGCGCACCGTGAACGGGAAGATCCGTCGCGTGGCCATACGTGAAGCTGACGAGGAAGCCCATGTGGCAGAAGGGTTGGTGTAAGAGGATGGCGAAGGGTAGGGTCATCATAGACGAAGGGTTCTGCAAGGGCTGCGGCCTTTGCGTGGATGCGTGTCCAGCGCACATCCTGGAGCTGGATCAGCAGACCATCACGCCAAAGGGCTATCATCCGGCGGTCTGCACAGATGAGGCGCTCTGCACGGGCTGCGCCACCTGCGCGCTCATGTGCCCGGATGTGGCCATCACCGTGTATCGGGAGGTGCGCGCATGACAGACAAGACGCTCATGAAGGGCAACGAAGCCATTGCCGAAGCGGCGCTACGGGCCGGATGCCGCCATTTCTTCGGGTATCCCATCACGCCCCAGACGGAACTGGCCGCCTACATGTCCAAGCAGATGCCGCGGATAGGGGGCACCTACCTTCAGGCTGAGAGCGAGATAGCCGCCGTGAACATGCTCTATGGCGCATCTGCCGCCGGAGCCCGGGCCATGACCTCTTCCTCAAGCCCGGGCATCTCCCTCAAGACGGAGGGCATCTCCTACATGGCGGGTGCTGACCTTCCCGCAGTGATCGTGAACGTCCAGCGGGGCGGCCCGGGGCTCGGGTCCATCCAACCTTCCCAGAGCGATTACTTCCAGGCCACCCGGGCCATGGGCCATGGTGACTTCTATCTGCCCGTGCTGGCTCCTTCCACCGTCCAAGAGATGGCCGATCTCACCTACGCCGCCTTCGACATAGCTGACGAATACCGCACACCCGTGGTCATCCTGGCCGATGGCTTGCTGGGTCAGATGATGGAGCCGGTGGTCATGCCGGATGCGCGGGACGTGAGCTCGCTTCCCGCTAAGCCCTGGGCCACCACCGGCCACGGCCATGGGCGCGCTCACAACATAGCCAATTCGCTCCACCTGGATCCCCAGAAGCTCTGCGAGGAGAATCAGGAGCGCTTCCAGCGCTATGAGGTGATCAAGGCGAAAGAGGTGCGGGTGGAAACGTACCTGACCGAAGACGCTGACATCGTGGTAGCGGCTTTCGGCGCGGCTGCGCGCATCGTGCGCTCGGCAGTGAACGCGGCTCGGGAGAAGGGCATCCGAGCAGGCCTCTTCCGTCCCATAACGCTGTGGCCCTATCCGGCAGAGGCGCTCAGCCAGCTGGATGCCAAGGCGTTCCTCACCGTGGAATTCAACATGGGGCAGATGGTGGAAGATGTGCGCCTGGCCGCCAACGGAGCGGCTCCCGTGAGCTTCTTCGGCAAGTGCGGCGGCGTCATCCCCACGCCAGATGAGGTGCTCCAGCAGATAGAGCAGATCGCAGAAGGGCTGGGTGAGTAGCCATGGCACAAGAGGCAATGAACGAGACCGTCGTCTTCCAGCGCCCGGATGCGCTGCTTCCCGTGGTGACCAACTATTGTCCGGGGTGCGCCCATGGCATCGTGAACCGGTTGGTGGCTGAGGTCATGGATGATCTGGATATCGAAGGGAAGACCATCGGCGTGGCTCCGGTGGGCTGTTCGGTGCTCTCCTATGACTTCTTCGGTTGTGACATGATAGAAGCGGCCCATGGGCGCGCGCCTGCGGTGGCAACCGGTGTCAAGCGCGTGCTGCCCGATCAGGTGGTCTTCGCCTATCAAGGGGACGGAGATCTGGCCTCCATCGGCATGGCGGAGACGGTCCATGCGGCCACCCGTGGTGAGAACATCACCATCATCTTCATCAACAACGCCATCTACGGCATGACCGGCGGTCAGATGGCACCCACCTCCTTGCCGAATCAGGTCACGCAAACCTCCCCCTACGGGAGGGATTCCCAAACGGCGGGCTATCCCATCCGCGTGTGCGAGCTGCTCTCCACCCTTGATGGCGTGGCCTATCTAGAGCGCGTGACCGTTGACACGCCAAAGCACGTGCGGGCGGCCAAGAAGGCCATCCGCCGGGCCTTCGACAATCAGATCCAAGGGGTGGGCTATTCGCTGGTAGAGGTGGTGTCCACGTGCCCCACCAATTGGAAGATGACGCCCCAGCAGGCCTTCGAATGGATGCGCCAGAACATGCTGCCCTACTACCCGCTGGGGGTCTACAAGGATGTGCAGGCCGAGGGCTTCGCCAATGCGGCAGAAGCAGCCTATGCTCGGGCGAAGGATTGCCCGATGGTGGCAGAGGCCCAGAAGGAGGGGATGTGATCATGGCGCAGCAGCTCGAAGCGGTCCTGGCGGGCTTCGGTGGTCAGGGCGTGTTGTTCGCGGGCAAGGTGATCGCCTATGCTGGGCTGATAGAGGGCAGGGAAGTGTCTTGGCTGCCCTCCTACGGGCCTGAGATGCGCGGCGGCACGGCCAATTGCTCGGTCACCTTGGCCGATGACCCCATCGGAAGCCCGTTGGTCGTCCATCCCAACGCCCTGATAGCCATGAATCAGCCCTCTTTCGACAAGTTCTTGCCCGAAGTGGCTCCTGAGGGCGTGGTGGTCTATGACAGTGTTCTCATCACTCCTGGCGAAGAGCTCAAAACAGGTTGCGGCATCCCGGCATCGAAGCTGGCTGAGGAAGCCGGACTTGACGGATTGATGAACATCGTGCTCGTGGGTGCGCTTTGGGCTAAGATGGGATTCTGCAAGCGAGAGACGCTGGATGAGGCCATAGATCGTTGTGTTCCGGCTTCCAAGGCGGCGCTCATCGAAAAGAACAAGCTTGCGTTGAAGCTGGGGATAGAGGCAGCCCAGTAGGCCTTCGGAGGAGAGGGGGCATCCACGCCATGCTCATCTACTTCAAGAAGTACGTCATAGCCGTCTGCGCTATCGCCATAGCCCTTCCCATCATCGCGTCCACCCTCTGGCCTCTCTTCACCGGTCAGCTCATGGGGGCCAGCATAGCTGGCCTCGTCTTCGAGTTCGCGCTGTTCGCCGTGGGGTTCCTGGTAGGCTATCAGATCTTCGAGCGGCGTGCCCAGCGCGTAGTGGATGGTTACCTCTACCTCTATAACGTGGATTGCAATCCCCAAGCCCTCATCTCCCACGGGGGTCAGCTGGCCTCTGACATCCCCTTTCCCTGCAACGCGTCAGGGGCGTGGTTCATGGATTATTTCGGCCAAGCCTGTTTGGATGTGGGAGATGCTGAGCGGGCTCGCGCCATCGAAGCGGGGCTGCGTCAAAGTGTTGCTGCAGCCAAGAAGCCTGACCAGAAGGCTGAGATCATCCTGTATCTGATCCCCCTGGTAGAGAAGCTGGGTACCTTGGATGAGGTGAAGAGCCTCATAGATGAGGCCATGGGTCTGGTGGGGGCTGGTGGCAGCCCTGAGGATGCTCAGCGCAGGACCTATCTGGAGAATCTGCTCAAGCTGGTGGATGCGCGGCGCTCTGGCGCCTATGAGGAGCTGGTGAAGCTGGATGACTCTGTGGTGCGTGCTGGAGCCAATCCCCTGCGCATCAGGGTAGAGCATGCCTGGGATGCGGCCTCTGCCTGCTTCAAGCTGGGAGATGAGGCCGGGGAGCGCACGAACCTCCAGTTCGTGGTGGACCATGGCGGTAGCCTGGCGCTCGTGGCCCAAGCGAAGGAGCGCCTTGCCCGTTTGGGCTGACGCTTCCAAGCGGTGCCTTCCTCTCGTCATCTGTTACGAACCCGAAACGCGATATCCCGCCCATTGGTAGCGGTTTTACCCCATAATGTCCCATACTCTATTGGAAAGAGAGAGGAAACCTATGAAGATCAAGAACGTCGGAATCGCCATCTGCGCTGGCATGATGGTGGCAGCTCTGGGCCTTGCTGGCTGCTCGGGCAACAGCGGCTCCTCTGCTGCTTCTTCCAGCTCTGCCGCTGAGACCACCGAAGAGATCGTGCTGGTCAATCCAGACAAGCTCACCATCGCTGCGTCCTTGGATTTCCCGCCTTTTGAGAACCTTGAGGGCGAAGAGGCCGTGGGCTTCGAGGTTGACCTCATGAAGGCGCTGGCTGAGAAGATGGGCGTAGAAGCGGAATACCTGCCCTCCACCAAGTTCGACACCATCATCCCCATGATCACCGCAGGTGGCAAGGCTGATGTGGGCGTGTCCGGCTTCACCGTGACTGAAGACCGCAAGAAGGAGATAGACTTCACTGAGGTCATCTGTGATTCCAACCAGGGCATCGTCGTGATGAAGGATTCTGGTTACACCAACGTGGATCAGCTGGCGGGCAAGAAGATCGGCGCTCAGTCCGGCACCACCGGCTATGACTGGGCCGTTGAGAACATCGAAGGTGCTGAAGTCATCCCCTTCGATGAGATGACCGCCGTGTTCGCAGCGCTCCAGTCCGGCCAGATAGACGCCATCGCCTCTGACCTGCCGGTGGTCCAGTACTACGTGAAGAACGCCTACACTGACATGGAGATCATCGAAGAGATCCCCACTGGTGAGCAGTACGCCATCGTCGTGAGCAAGGACAACCCGGCGCTCACCCAGGCTCTGAATGACGCTATCGCTGAGGCCAAGGCAGATGGTACCTATGATGAGATCTATGAGAAGTGGTTCGGTGTCCCCGCTGAATAGCATGAAGGATACGCTCAAGGGGGCAGGCCTGCGCCTGCCCCTTCTGTTGCTCCTGGTCACGTTGCTCCTCTGCATATTGCCGGTGCAGGCCTTCGGCCTGACCACTGAGCGCTTCACGGCCAAGAGCAACCAGGACGGCGCTGATGGCATCATGGGCGCTACGAATACGCGTATCACCTGGCAAGGCCAATCCGCTGAGGATGAATCCGTCAAGAGCGTCACCTTGACGCTGCCTGAAGGCTCCAAGCTGCCCTCAGACGGGGTCACGGTAACGGTGCTGGAGGGCCTCAAGCGCATCAGCGCTCCCGCCAGCGTGGCCGAAGACGGCACCTCGGTCATCGTCACCTTCGACGATGGCGCTCCTGCGGGTTCCATGATCATGTTGGAACTGAACAATGCTCAATTCCCACCTGATGGCGGAACCTACAGCGTTGCAGGCACCTATACGGACGTGAATGGCTCTACGGCTGATATCCCCGATGCAGGCAAGACCGTCACGGTCATCGGCACCACGCCGCCGGAGCAGATGGCCAGCTGGTTGGCAGAGCAGCCCTGGGTCCAGGCTTGGAACTCCAACAAGTTCCTCCATCTGTTCTTCGATCCCACCATCATCGTCACCACGGTGCCTTCGGTGTTCTGGGGCTGGCTCTTGGCCCTGGCGCTGGTGGCCATCAGCTTCCCCGTGGCCATACCACTGGGGCTGTGCTGGTCATTCTTGCGCATGGCGAAGAACCGGTTCGCTCGGGCCATCGGCTCCATCTACATCAACGTGGTGCGTGGCACGCCGCTGTTCCTGCAGATCTACATCGCCTTCTTCGGATTGCCGCTTCTGGGTATCCAGATGGATAACTTCGTGCTGGGCGTGGTGGTGCTGGTGATGAATTCCAGCGCCTATCTGGCCGAGATATTCCGCGCGGGCATCCAGTCCATCAACAAGGGCCAGTTCGAAGCGGCCCGCAGCTTGGGGATGAACGGTGCGCAGACCATGATCTACGTCATCATCCCGCAGACCTTCCGGCGCGTGATCCCCACCATGACCAGCGAATTCATCCTGATGTACAAGGATACGTCGCTCTTGGCTGCCGTAGGCGTGATGGAGATCATGATGTACTCCAAGACCATCACGGCTGCTACGGGCAACGTCACGCCCTACATCGTGGCGGCATGCTTCTACCTGATCGTGACCATCCCGCTCACCAAGGCTATCAATCATATGGAAGAGCGCCTGGTGGGTGGTCGTCCCAAGCGGCGTCGTCAGAACAACCTGCCCGAGAAGACCCCTGCGTCCCTCTCGGGTACAGTGGGTGCGGTGGCAGCTGAAGGGAGCGAGGCAGCGGTGGCGAAGTCCATGCGGCTGAGCGAAGGCTTCAGCCATGGGCCTCAGGCCATCGCAGGGGATTCGCTCGGTGCGAAGATGAGGGGGAAGGATGTCTGAGCCGGTCATCCGCATACAGAACCTAGAGAAGACCTTCGGTGACAATACCGTTCTCAAGGATATCAACCTGGAGGTGCACCGGGGCGAGGTAGTAGTGGTGCTGGGGCCCTCGGGCAGCGGCAAATCCACCATGCTGCGCTGCATCAACCGCCTGGAAGAGCCCACGTCCGGTCATATCTGGTTCGAGGATATAGACGTCTGTGACAAGCATACGAATCTCAACGAAGTGCGCAGCCGGTTGGGCATGGTGTTCCAGAGCTTCAACCTGTTCCCGAACCTGACAGCCAAGAAGAATGTGATGCTGGCCCAGCGCAAGGTGCTCAAGCGCTCTGCTGAGGAAGCCGAGAAGGTGGCCATCGCGCGTCTGGAGGAAGTGGGGCTGGGAGAGCGGGTTGATTACAAGCCCGCTGAGCTCTCTGGCGGTCAGCAACAGCGCGTGGCCATCGCCCGAGCGCTGGCCATGGATCCTCATGTGATGCTCTTCGATGAAGCCACCAGCGCCCTTGACCCTGAACTGGTCCGTGATGTGCTGGGCGTCATGCGACGCCTGGCTGAGGGCGGCATGACCATGATCGTGGTGACCCATGAGATGGGCTTCGCTCGGGATGTGGCTGACCGCGTTGTCTTCATGGATGGCGGCCTCATCGTGGAGGAGGGTACTCCCGAAGAGGTCTTCGACCATCCGAAGTCTGAGCGCACTCGGGATTTCCTGGGGCATATCAGCTGACCTGCAAGCACTCGTCCTATTCGACAGACGACCTGAGGAGTTGATCTTGGTGGCTCTTAATCTCTGCCAATTCAAGGATGTTGACATCTCCGTCTATGATGCCATCGTCGTTGGGAGCGGTTTCGCTGGTGCGGTCACCGCTCGCCAGCTGGCTGAGCGCGGCGGCATGCGCGTCCTGGTGTTGGAGAAGCGCCCCCATATCGCTGGCAATATGTATGACGAATATGACGAGGCGGGCATCCTGGTGCATCGCTATGGGCCACATATCTTCCACACCAATGACAAGCGTGCCTTTGACTATGTGCGTCGCTTCACGGGTTGGATCGCCTATCAGCACCATGTGCTGGCGGATTGGTACGGCACCTATATGCCCGTGCCCTTCAACAAGAATTCCATGGAGATAGCCTTCGGGGAAGAGAAGGCGGCGCACCTCATAGACAAGCTCATAGAGCGGTTCGGCGATGAGCGCAAGGTGACCATCACGGAATTGCGCAACGCTGATGACCCGGAACTGGCAGAAGTGGCTGATTTCGTCTATGAGAACGTCTTCCTCTACTACACCCAGAAGCAATGGGGGCTCACTCCCGAAGAGGTGGATCCTTCGGTAACGGCCCGCGTTCCCGTCTTCATCTCTCGGGATGACCGCTACTTCCAAGACACCTATCAGGGAATGCCCTCCTTGGGCTATACGGTCCTGTTCGAAGAGATGCTGGGCTATGAGGGCATAGACATCTGCCTGGGAACGGATGCTGTGAGCGTCTTCGATCTGGAGTTCGAAGATGATTCTGAAGACGCCGTCCTGGCTGCCATCAAGGTGAAGGGTGAGACCTTTGAAGGGCCTATCGTCTACACCGGCCCGTTGGATGAGCTCTTCTGCGGGCGCTTCGGTCGCTTACCCTATCGGACGCTGGATTTCGTCTATGAGACCTATGATGAGGAGTACAAGCTTCCCTGCGCAACGGTGAACTACACGGTCACGGAAGACTACACGCGGGCAACGGAGTTCAAGCGGCTCACTGCGCAGAAGTCCGATAAGACCACCATCATGAGGGAATACTCCTTGGCCTATGAGGATCCAGAGACCCAGACCCCCTATTACGCCATCTTAGGTCATGAGAACCGCCTCCACTATGAGCGCTACCTGCGCCTGACTCAGTCTTTGGTGAACTTCCATCCGTTGGGACGCCTAGCGGAGTACCGCTATTACAACATGGACAGGATCATCGGGCTGGCCCTGGATCTCTCTCAGCAGATCTTGGAGGAGCGGGCCGAAGAGGGGCGGTGAGGCGCTCTATGGCGAAGACGCTCACCTACGGGGTTCCTTGCTACAACTCCGCCGAATACATGGACAAGTGCATCCAGTCCCTTTTGGCTACCGGGGATGACATAGAGGTGCTCATCGTAGATGATGGATCCACGGATGGGGGAGCCACGCTCCAGCGCGCGCAGGCCTGGGAGGAGCGGGAACCTGAGCGGGTGCGGGCCATCCATAAGCCCAACGGAGGCCATGGGAGCGCGGTGAATACCGCCCTTGCCAATGCCACGGGCATCTACTTCAAAGTGGTGGATTCAGACGATTGGCTGGATGCGAATGCCATGGACCAGGTGATGGCCTACTTGCGCTCCCAGACAGCTGATCAGGGCAGCGCTACGGACATGGTCATCGCCAACTATGTTTATGAGAAGGTGCACGAGGGCAAGCAGGTGGTCATGGATTATGACAACATCTTCCCTGAAGGCCGCCAATTCGGCTGGGAAGAGGTGGGCAGCTTCGGGCCATCCCACTACCTGCTCATGCATTCGGTGATCTACCGGACTGGCCTTCTGAAGGAAATGGGGCTCAGGCTCCCGGAGCACTGCTTCTATGTGGACAACGTCTTCGTCTACGTTCCGCTTCCCCATGTGAAGACCATGTACTACTTGAACGTGGATATGTACCGCTACTTCATCGGCCGTGAGGACCAATCCGTGAACGAAGCCACCATGATGAAGCGCATCGACCAGCAGCTCCGTGTCACCAAGACCATGATAGATGCGGTAGACGTCATGGCGGTGGAGCCGCGGAGGCTGCGCAAGTACATGGAAAGCTACCTTTCCATGATGATGTGCATCTGCTCGGTGTTCCTGCGCATGGGCAACACCGATGAAGACAACGAGAAGCTGGCAGATGTCTGGGACTATCTGAAGGATGCCTCAGCGCCGCTGTACAGGCGGGTGCGCACCAATGTGCTGAATGTGGGCACGAACCTGCCCACGGCGTTGGGCCGCAAGGCGGGACTGGGTGGCTATCACCTGGCCCAGAGGATCTTCAAGTTCAACTAAGGGATGAGCGCGCGGGTTAGCGCTCTGAAGCCAAGAAGAACAGGGCCATGGTGCCGGGGCCGGAATGGGCGCCGATCACCGGATCCACGTAGTTGATCATGATGTCCGTCACGCCGAACCGCTCTCGTATGGCCTTCGCCAGATATTCGGCATCTTCGATGCAATCCCCATGGGTTATGAAGACCGTCTGGTCCGCCACCGGTGCATTCGCCGTTTGAGCCATATGATCCACCAGGGCATTCAGGGATTTCTTGCGTCCACGCACCTTCTCCAGAGGGATGAGATGCCCTTCGTCATCTACGTGCATGACGGGTTTGATGTTGAGCATGGTCCCTGCCCAGGCGCTGGTGCGGGATACCCGGCCGCCCCGGAAGAGGAACATGAGATCATCCACGGTGAACCAATGGGCAAGGTGCAGCCGGTTGTCCAGAAGCCACTGGTACACCTCATCCATGGAGGCCCCCGTTTCCTTCATCTTTGCTGCATACCAGACCAGAAGCCCCTGACCTCCTGAGGCTGCTAGGCTGTCAACGGAGAGCATGCGCCGGTCTGGGTATTCGGCCTCCAATGACCCCATCAACAGCGAGATGGCCTCATAGGTGCCGGAAAGTCCGCTGGAGAAGCCGATATAGAGGATGTCATCCCCCGCGTCCAAGATCTCCCGGAGGGCGGCATCGGCCTCTTGGAGGTTCGGCAAGGAGGTGGTGATGACCTTGCCTTCGCGCATCATGGTGTAGAACTGCGAGAGGTCTGTCACCTGTCCCTTGAGATAGCTTTGGTATTGCGTCTCATCCACCATGAACGTGAGCGGGAAGATATGCAAACCGAAGGCATCTATCATGCTCTCGGGAAGATTGCAGCTTGAATCCGTGACGATCCTGTATCCCATGTTCCCGCTCCCTTTCGCCCTAGCTTTGAGAAGAGCCCGACGCGGCCACTGTATCCCCGTATTATGCCACCTGGCTGCATCCTCTGGCAAAGAGGGGAGGGAAGCGCTGATCCCACCCACGGCAGTGCCCGCATCCACTATACTTTCACTGTTTTGCGCAAAAACCTACGAGTCATAGTTGAAGAGGCATGAAGATGGCTGATTACAAGGATACGATGAACCTTCCCCGGACTGATTTCCCCATGCGCGGGAACCTCCCCCAGAATGAGCCGAAGCGCCTAGAGGCCTGGGAGGCGAACGGGTTGTACTGGAAGGTGCTGGAGAAGAATGCAGATGGTACGCCCTTCATCCTGCATGATGGGCCTCCCTACGCGAACGGCCCCATCCATATCGGCCACGCCTTCAATAAGATCTTGAAGGATTTCGTGAACAAGTCCCATGCCCAGCGGGGCTACTACACCCCCTACATCCCCGGATGGGATTGTCACGGTCAGCCCATCGAGCACATGGTAGAGAAGACCTTGGGGCCAGATAAGATGGCGAAGACGTCTCTGCCTGAGCTGCGCAAGCTTTGTAGGGAATGGGCCACGAAGTATGTGGACATCCAACGGGACGGCTTCAAGCGCCTGGGGGTGAACGCTGATTGGGAGCACCCCTACCTCACTTACACCCCTGATTACGAAGCAGGCAACGTGGAGCTCTTCCGGGATATGTACCTCAAGGGTTCCATCTATCGGGGTCGCAAGCCCATCCACTGGTGCATCCACTGCCATACGGCTCTGGCTGAGGCAGAGATCGAATACGGGGATGAGGTATCCCCCTCCATCTATGTGGCCTTCAAGCTGGATTCCATTCCTGGGATCTTCGAAGCCGCAGGGGCAGGGGAGGATGCCTCTATCCTGATCTGGACCACCACCCCCTGGACGCTCCCCGCCAATGTGGCTGTATCCCTGGCACCAGATGCTGACTATGTGCTGGTGCAGGCAGATGGCAAGAGCTACATCATGGCTGAGGAGCTGGTGGATGAGGTGGCTCAGGTGGCCGGTTGGGAAGACGTGCAGCTCTTGTCCGGGGACGATGGGGAGCCGGTGCGCGTGAAAGGCAAGCAGCTCTTCGGGCTGACCTACACAGCGCCCATTCGCCATGACCTCACGGGCAAGGTCATCTACGGTGACCACGTCACCTTGGACACGGGTACCGGTGCGGTGCATACCGCTCCGGGTCATGGCCAGGATGACTACCGGGTGGGCCTTGAGTTCGATCTGCCCATCCTCATGCCGGTGGATGACAACGGCGTGCTGACTGACGAAGCCGGTCCCTTCGCAGGCCTTGAGGTGACGGAGGCCAATCCGAAGATAATCCAGTGGCTGCAAGATCAGGGTACCCTGGTGGCCGCCAAAGAGATCAACCATTCCTATCCCCATTGCTGGCGCTGCCATGAGCCCGTCATCTTCCGGGCTACGGACCAGTGGTTCGTCTCCATGGACAAGAACAGCTTGCGCGAAGAGGCGCTCATCGCCATCAACGAAGAGGTCACTTGGATCCCTGAATGGGCTTCCCGACGCATTGGCGCCATGGTAGCGGACAGGCCTGACTGGTGCATCTCCCGCCAACGGTCCTGGGGCGTGCCCCTGCCGGTGTTCAAGTGCGCGAAATGCGGCTCTACCGTAGCCACCGCTGAGACCTTCGATGCGGTGATCAGTCTGTTCGAACGAGACGGCTCTGATGCTTGGTTCACCCAGGATCCGAAGGATTATCTGCCCGCTAGCGTGAAGTGCGAGGTGTGCGGATGCACGGAGGTGCTTCCTGAGCGGGATATCCTGGATGTCTGGTGGGAGTCCGGTGTGTCCCACACCAGCGTCCTTCGCCATCGGGCGGAAGAGGGCGTGCGCTTCCCGGCAGATATGTATCTGGAAGGGTCTGACCAGCACCGCGGTTGGTTCCAGTCCTCTTTGCTCACCAGCGTGGGCGCCTATGGCATGCCGCCCTACAAATCCGTCATGCATTGCGGCTTCACGGTAGATGAGGATGGCCGCAAGATGTCCAAGTCCTTAGGCAATGGGGTGGACCCAGCTGAGGTCATCAGCAAGTACGGTGCAGACGTGCTGCGCCTCTGGGTGGCCAGCGTAGACTATTCCCAGGATGTGAGCATCTCCGATGATATCCTCAAGCGCACCTCCGAAGCCTACCGGCGCATTCGCAATACCTTCCGCTTCCTGCTCGGCAGTCTGGATGGGTTCAGCCATGACGTTGCCATCAAGGAATGGGATGGCTTGGAGCCCTTGGATCAGTGGGCCTACGTGCGCACCCGCGCCCTGCTTGAGGACGTGACACGCTCCTATGAGGAGTACAGGTTCCATCAGGTCTACCGGACGGTCTATGACTTCATCGTGAATGACCTCTCGGCCATCTACATGGAAGCCACGAAGGACCGCCTCTATTCCGAGGCAGCGGATTCCCCGCGTCGTCGGGCCGTGCAGACGGTCCTGGCCGATGTGCTGGAAGTGCTCGTCCGCGTGCTGGCCCCTGTGCTCCCCTTCACCACGGATGAGGTCTGGGAGCACTATCCGGAGGGGTTGCGCGAAGAAGGGCGGCCGTTCAGCGTACAGCTGGCTGGATGGCCGAAGCCTCAAGACTTCCTGCCCGCTATGCCCGAAGGGGCAGATGGGGCGGTAAAGGCTGACTTCGCTCAGCTTCTGGCCCTGCGCGATGCAGTGACGAAGGCCATGGAAGAGGCACGCGATCAGGGCATCATCAAGAAGAGCCAGGAAGCGGCTGTGACGGTGACAGCCCCAGAGGAAGTGCTGGAGGTGGCGAAGCGCCAGCCGGAAGGCATGCTCTCGGAGATGCTCATCGTTGCAACCGTTACCTTCGAAGCCGGGGAGGAACTCACCGCCACGGTGGCTCACACTGACTTGCCCAAGTGCGAGCGCTGCTGGAACTACCGGGAGCTCTCAACGGATGCGGGCTATGAGGACATCTGCCCCCGTTGCGAAGAGGTTGTCAAGGCCTGTGGCTAAGAGGGGCCGGAAGGCGAAGCTCATCCTCTTCGCTGCCCTTGCGGCGGCATGGCTCATCCTGGACCAGGTCACGAAGGCCCTCGTGGCCTCTGAAGGGGTGGGTAGCCGGATCTACGAGAGCCAGCTGGGCCTCTTCGATATCATCCTGGTCCATAACACGGGCGGTGCCTGGGGGATGCTAGCTGGTCAGACGTGGGTGCTCGGCATCTTCTCCCTCATCGTCTGCGGGCTCATCCTTATCTATGTCCTGACCAGTGCGGGCACGTCTAGCACCTTGGGCATCGTAGCATTGAGCCTGGTGTTCGCGGGGGGGTTGGGCAACGCCATAGACCGCTTCTGCCATGGCTATGTCATAGATTTCCTCTCAACGGCCTTCATGGATTTCCCGGTGTTCAATGTGGCGGATATCGGCGTCACGGTGGGTGTGGCCCTCTTCTTGGTATCCCTTCTCATGGGCAGTAGGAGGCGTGATCATGGCACGGCTGATCAGCTATAGGGCAACGAAGGATGATGCCGGGAAGCGGCTGGATGTGGTCCTAGGCGGCTTAGGGCAGATAGGGAGCCGGAGCCGAGGTGCTCAGGCCTGCGAAGCGGGGCACGTGCTTCTGGGAGGCGCTCCGGCTGTCAAGAAGCAGGAGGTCAGCGAAGGGGATCTCATCATCATAGAACTGGAGGATGAGGGCACGGGCCTCGTCCCTGAGCCCATTCCCCTGGACATCCGCTATGAGGATGATCACCTGCTGGTGCTCTCCAAGCCTCCCGGGCTCATTACCCACCCCAGCCCCGATCACCCTCATGGCACGTTGGCATCGGCCCTGCTCTACCGCTATGGTGAAGAGGGGCTTAGCCATGTGCAAGGCGAGGATGACCGGCCTGGCATCGTGCATCGGTTGGATGGGGATACCTCGGGGCTCATGCTGGCTGCCAAGACGGACGAAGCAGGCTATGCCCTCATGGATGCCATTGCCACCAAGGCGGTGGATAGGCGCTACCTGGCCCTAGTCCATGGGCGTGTGACCGTGGATTCGGGCATGGTGGATGCCCCTATCGAACGGCACGCCAAGGAGCGCACGCGCATGGCTGTGGGGGACGGACCCACCTCCCGGGAGGCCATCACCACATTCAAGGTGCTAGAGCACTTCGAAGCAGGGCCCAAAGACCAAGGCTATTCGCTCCTGGAATGCAAGCTCTACACGGGGCGCACCCATCAGATCCGTGTGCATATGCAATACATCAAGCATCCCATCGTGGGAGATGCCACCTATACCGCGAACGCCCCCAAGCAACCTTCAGCTAGCCTGGGATTGGATCGGCAGTTCCTCCATTCCTATCGGATCAGCTTCGCCCATCCCGTCACCGGAGAAGAGGTCATCTTGCAGGATGGGCTCCCAGAGGACTTGCAAGGGGCCCTGGACGGTCTGGCGAACAGGAGCTCAGGGCGCACAGGCTATGGCGAAGAGGTACTGGAAGCGCTGAAAGGGGAAGAGCCATGCATATCCTGTTAGGGGTCACCGGATGCATAGCGGCCTATAAGGCCTGTGAGCTTCTGCGGGAGCTTCAGAAGGCAGGGTGCGAGGTGTCTGTGGTGATGACCGAACATGCCCAGCGGTTCGTAGGGCTGGACACCTTTCGGGCGCTCACGGAGGGGCGGGCTCACGCTTCGCTCTTCCATGAGGCTGATCCCATCCCCCATATCCACCTGGCAGAGCAGGCTGACGCTTTCGTCATCGCTCCAGCCACGGCCGATGTCTGTGCGAAGCTGGCCGGGGGGATAGCCGATGATCTGCTCACCTCTACTGCACTGGCTTGCACGTGTCCCTTGTTCGTGGCTCCGGCCATGAATGTCCATATGTATGAGAACCTGGCTACCCAGGCTAATCTGCGCACCTTGGCGCAGAGGGGCATCCAGGTGATCACCCCTGATTCAGGGTATCTGGCTTGTGGGGAGGTAGGTCCGGGGAAGCTGCCGGATCCGAAGGCCATCGCCCGGTTCGTCCTTGAGGCTGTCGAAGGCAACCAGAGGGCAGGGAAGAGCGGTAGCCTGAGGGGGCGTGCGGTGCTCATCACCTCTGGTCCCACCATCGAACCCATAGACCCAGTCCGGTTCATCTCCAACCGCTCCAGCGGGAAGATGGGGGCGGCCTTGGCTTTGGCAGCCGTGGAGGCAGGAGCCGAGGTCTGCGTGGTGAGCGGCCCGGTCAACGTGGCCTATGACCCTCGGGTGAAGGTCATTCCCGTGCAAACGGCTGAGGAGATGCTCAAAGCGGCCCAGGAGGAGTTCCCGCAAGCAGATGTGGTCATCTGTGCTGCGGCGGTGGCGGATATGCGCCCTGCTCATTCGGCTTCCAGCAAGCTCAAGAAAGGAAGGGATGATGATTCCCTCACCTGCCTTGAGCTGGTAGAGAACCCGGATATCCTCTCCCGGCTTGCTCGGGAGAAGCGGGATGACCAAGTGGTGGTCGGCTTTGCAGCTGAGACCGAAGATGCTCTGGCTCACGGGCGCGATAAACTGCACCGCAAAGGAGCGGATATGCTGGTGGTGAACGATGTGGCTGCCCATGAGGTCTTCGGAGCTGATACCAACACGGTTGCCATCCTCACGGAAGCGGATGAAGTGGTCTTGGAAGAGCTTCCCAAGACCGAAGTGGCCCGCCAGGTGATAGAGGTATCGGCTGAGCTGCTCTCCTAGCTTCGCTCAAAAGTGCCATGGCTTCCGCTTCGCGGAATCCATGTCGCTCACTGCGTTCGCTTTTTGAATCTCGCCCGCATTCGCGGGCTCTAACGTTGCAACCTGATCTTCGTAGATAGGCATCCGGTCTTGATGCCCGCATTCTGCCTATATGCCCGGGACGACAGAAGTTCGCTCGCGTCAAGGCACGCTTCGCTCTTCGGCCTTGACCCTCGCGGCTGGCATGCTGGGATAGCATGCCAGTGAACCTGCTCAGGTCCAAATCCTCATCCCTTCGGGATGGCCTGCTCACGCAGGCTCGTCGTCCGCTCTCAGAAACGAAAAAAACCGCCTGAAGGCGGTTTTTGTTCGTCATGGTCGGGACGACAGGATTTGAACCTGCGACCCCTTGACCCCCAGTCAAGTGCGCTACCAAACTGCGCCACGTCCCGACGAAAAGCCGCTGCAAGAATGCAGCCCGAACATGATAGCGTTACCTTCCCTCAGTTTCAAGAGATTTTAGGATGTCATCCTTACGCCCACGTAGACGGCATCTTTCGGCAGGCCATTGATCTTGTAGATCTCAGACAGGGGGATGGCTGACACGCGCCAGGAATAGGTTCCCGCATCTCCGGTGATGGTGCCCATGGTGTAGGTGTTGCCGGACTCATCTTCGCCGCTCTTCTCTATGGAGCTCTCTGTCAAGCCCTCAGCGGCAAGGGCAGCCTGAACAGCGGCATCCACGCTCTTGGACTTGAAGTCAGCGAAGTGGAGCACCATGTTCACGCCGTTCTCGCGGTCAACCTTCAGATCCCAGGACCCGTTCAGCAGGCGCGCGGCATCGGCGGCTCCCACCTTGTCAATGCCAGAGAGGTAGGTGGCGCCCGCTTCCGCTGCGCTCACCCCTGCGGGAAGCTTGATGACCTGCCATACAGGGCTGTTCTCCTTGGCGGGCATCTCGAAGACGCTCAAGCCTGCTTCTTGGAAGGTGCTCAGGATGGTGGCGTTATCCAAGCCCATGAGAGGGTAGAGCTGTGGGAGGTCATAGGCAACGTCTTGGGAGAGGTTGTCAGCCATGGCCTGCTCTTGGCGCTTGGGTTCATTGACCACGCCATCGAAGTACCAGGCAAGGAAAGCCGCCCCTATGAGCGCCGCCAGGATGAGCATGAATACGATGCCGCGGCGCACGTGGGTGGGCGGGTCCAAAGGCCGCTTCAGCACATCGGCATTGGGGTAGAGCACCTTCGCATCGGGGGTGCGGGAAGAAGAGCGGATGTCAGATTCGCTCTTGAAGATATCTGAGAGCGGATTCCCCTTGGGCCGCTTAGGAGCCTTCTCTTCGGTGAGAGCATCTTCGGTTGAGGCGCTCTGTTCCTCTAGATGGGCCTTCTTATCGTCTTCCATCCCTGCCGTTCCCCTTCGATCCAGTAACCGCTGGATTATATCATTGAGGTAGCGCCGCCACTCTGATAGTGTTGCCCCATGGACTTCGCGATATTCACAACCCCGGAGGCATGGATCAGCCTCATCACCCTCACATTCCTAGAGATCGTCTTGGGCGTAGACAACATCGTCTTCATCTCCCTCACGTCCAACCGCCTTCCTCCGGAGAAGCAGCACATCGGTCGGAAGCTGGGGTTGGCAGGCGCGCTGGTGATGCGCTGTCTGTTCCTCTGCTTCGCCAGCTGGCTCGTGCATATGACCTTTGTGCTGTTCCAGCTTGATCTGGGCAGCTATCATCATGGCCTCAGCATCCGGGATCTGGTGATGTTGGCGGGGGGTGCCTATCTCATCTACAAGGGCATCATCGAACTGCGTGAGACCTTGGCCCTGACAGAGCTCAAGGCCGAACATTCCGAAGAGCATAGGGAGCGCCATCGGATCGGGCTGGGTCAGGCCGTGGGCACCATCATGGTCATGGATATCGTCTTCTCCATTGATTCGGTCATCACGGCGGTGGGGCTGGCGGAGCATCTGATCGTGATGATAGCCGCGGTCATCATCGCGGTCGTCCTCATGATGATCTTCATCGATCCTATCTCTGATTTCATCAACCGCCATGCTGAGATGAAGATCCTGGCGCTGGTGTTCATCGCTGCCATCGGCATCCTGCTGGTGCTGGATTCTCTGGGCATCACCACGGGCATAGAGGTGCTGGATATGCATCTCGAGAAGCTCATGGTGTACTTCGCCATGGTCTTCGCCGTGGTGCTAGAGCTCATCCAGATGCGCTACAACTCCAACCTGGAGCGTTACCGCCAAGACAGGGAACAGGCGGAAGACGCCTTGGACCTGCCTGATCAGGAATAGGCCTTCACGCACTCCTCAGATACCACGAACCGGGCGGCCAAGGGTAGCACGCGGGCTTGGAATGGTGTCATCTTAGCTGTCACTTCGCCGTCGAACTGCATCTGGAGCGGAGGATCTGCCTGGACGGATACCTCGCTTGCCTGATAGATGTCGAAGGCATCCGTGCGCGTGGGGAAATCTCCCCCTTTGTCCAAGATGGCGGCGAAGAGGGCGGGGATCAGCCCGAAGGCATCCTTGGTGCGCAGGATGACCACATCCAGCAGGCCATCCCGGGGTTTGTTCTCATGGACCACGGCTATGTCGAACTGGATCTTGGCGAAGTTGATGAGCAGCACCCCCACTCCCTTGCAGATGACCTCTTTGCCATCCATGTTCAGCTGGAAGGTGGATACTTGGGGCAGAGCATTGGTGACGGCGGAGGTGAGGTAGGCCATCTGACCGAACAGCTTCTTGTTGCTCTCCGCGTCTTTCATGATGGTGGCATCATATCCGGCCCCGGCCATCATCAAGAATCCGAAGCGCTCCCCGTGGCTCAGCGTGACCTCGCCCAGGTCGAAATCCATGACGCGCCCTTCGCGAAGCATCTTGGCTATGGCGTGGGGCTCAGCGGGGCTTGCCAGGTTGGAGCAAAGGAGGTTCGCTGTGCCTGCCGGGAAGGGGAGGATGGGAATGCCGGTGTCAGCCAGAAGGTAGGCCACCATGGAGAGGGTGCCGTCTCCGCCAGAGGCTACCACGCAATCGAAGCGGTCAGCATCAGCCAGGAAGGTGCGCAGATCTGTGGCTCCATCACTGGAGCGGATGACCACCTCGTCCCCGTCTTCGGCATAGGCGCGGATGAAATCGAAGATGGCACCGTCACCCAGGCCCGAAGCGAGGTTGTTCACGATGAGCAGTTTCATCACACATCCCCTTTTCCCATGATGACTGATAGTATTACAGAGTGAAGGCAAGCAGATGCAGAAAGATGCGTTGTTCCCTTGAAGTATATCGAAGACGACAGCTCCCTGGTGGAGTTCATAGCCCAAGCGAAGCGGTCCCAGGTGTTGGCCGTGGATACGGAGTTCCTGCGGGAGAAGACCTACTATCCGAAGCTCTGCCTGATCCAGCTGGCCACGGATAATAGCATCGCCATCATAGACCCGTTCGCCGTCCGTGATCTGACGCCCTTGGCTTCTCTTTTGGAGGACGAGAGCGTCATGAAGATATTCCACGCAGCCACCCAAGACATAGAGATCCTCCTGCGGGAGGTGGGCAGCACCCCTTGGCCCCTGTTCGACACCCAAGTGGCCGCCGCGCTTTTGGGCTTCAGCCATCAGGTGGGGCTTGCCCAGCTGGTCAGCTCGGTGTGCGGCGTCACCCTGAAGAAATCCGATTCTTTCACCGACTGGTCGCTGCGGCCCCTTTCGGCAAGCCAGTTGGAATACGCTTCGGGGGATGTGGCTTTCCTGCCAGAGCTCTACGTGTGCATGCGGGATATGCTCCTTGACCTCGGTCGGCTTGATTGGCTGGAGCCGGATTTCAGGGATCTGGCCCGGGAGGACCGCTATCTGGTAGACCCACGGGAGCGGTTCAAGCATCTGAAGCGGGCGAACCAGCTCACGCGTCGTCAGTTGGCGGCCGCTCGGGAGGTGGCTGCCTGGCGGGAGCGGCGGGCCCAAGAGGTGGATATCCCGCGAAAATGGGTGCTCTCGGATGAGCAGGTGGTAGAGGCCTGCCGCAAGGAGGCCCGCAAGATCGATGACCTGTACCTCATCCGGGGCATGCGCGAGAAGCTGCCCACCAAGGATGCCCGGGAGGTGGCGGGGCTCATCGACAAAGCCCTGCGGCTTCCTGCTGATCAGCTACCTGACCTCGATCGCGGTTCCACTTCGGAACCGAACGTTGACAGCGCTTTGGACATGATGCTGGCCCTTACGCGGGTCATGGCGAAGGAGCATGGGATCGCCCTGCAAACGCTGGCATCCAACGCTGACCTTACGCAGCTTGCCCGGGGTCACCAGGAGGAATCACGGCTCTTGCGTGGCTGGCGACGCCAGCTCATAGGGGAGAAGCTCCTGTTGCTGCTGGAGGGAAAGCTCTCCCTTTCCTTGGAGGAAGGAGAGCTCAAAGTCAGCCGAGTAACCGTTGAGGGCTGACCTCCTTCAGCGAACAGGTGTCTGGTATCATGACCCAAACGAAAGGAGCGTCAGATGACCTACAGCTATGCCCTCTTGGTCGTGGTCACCTTGATCATCGGCTTGGCAGCTCAAGGCTATGTCAATAGCCGCCTCAAGAAGTATTCCAACGTACCCAATGCCTCTCGGCTCACGGGTGCGCAGACGGCCAGCGGTATGCTGGCTTACTACGGCATCACCAATGTTGAGATCCGCCGGGGTGGCCCGGGGCAGGATTTCTTCGATCCCCGTTCCAATTCGGTGACTCTCTCACCGGAAGCCTATGACTCCACTTCAGTGACGGCCACGGCAACGGCTTGCCATGAGGTGGGTCATGCCTGCCAGTACGCCTTCGGCTATACCCCCATGAAGGTGCGCGGTGCCATCGTCCCGGTGGCCAACGTGGCTTCCAATGCCTGGATCTTCCTTCTGATGATCGGCATCTTCATGAACCTGGCAGGCCTTGTGAACCTGGCCATCATCATGTATGCCGCTGTCGTGCTCTTTCAGCTGGTCACCTTGCCGGTGGAATTCAATGCCTCTCAGCGTGCCATGGCCTATATGGGCAGCATAGGTCTGCCTGCGGCTGAGCAGAAGGGCGCCTTTGATGTGCTGCGTGCCTGTGCCTTCACCTACGTGGCGGCAGCGCTCACCTCCATCTTGCAGCTTCTCTGGCTCCTCGGCCAGAGCAGGGATTAGCCTCTATGGCAGACCAAGCCCCTGAGGCGCTGAGCGTTGCAACGGCTCTTGCCATCGCCAAAGGCCAGCTAGAGAAGCTCACGCTGCGCATCATCGGGGAGGTGTCTGAACTCTCCAACAAGCCCGGCTATTCCGCTGTCTACTTCACCCTGAAAGATCAGCAGGAGAAGGCGGCCCTGCCGTGCCTCATGTGGATGAATCGGTTCAAGGCAGCAGGAGTTGACTTCAAGGTAGGTTCGCTCGTAGAGGTCACCGGCAAGTTCAGCCTCTATGCCGCTAAAGGGCGCATGAACTTCGATGTATCCACCATCTCCTTAGCAGGCGAGGGCGATATCCGCCTCAAGATAGCCCGGTTGGCGAAGAAGCTGGAAGCCGAAGGGCTCACCAGCACCGAAGCGAAGCTGCCCCTGCCGCGCCTGCCTCAGCGCATCGGGCTGGTCACGTCTCCTCGCGGGGCTGCCGTCTATGATGTGCTGCGCACCCTGCGTCGGCGCTACCCCTTGGCTGAGGTCATAGTGGCTGGGGTACCGGTGGAGGGGCAGGATGCTCCGGCTCATCTCAAAGAGGCGCTGAACGTGGTGGCAGCTGCCGGGGTTGATGTGGTGCTCCTCGTTCGTGGCGGAGGGTCCTTCGAAGACCTCATGCCCTTCAATGACGAAGGGCTCGCACGGCATATAGCGGCCCTCAAGGTCCCTGTGGTCACAGGCATCGGTCACGAACCGGATACCTCTATCGCTGACATGGTGGCGGATCTGCGGGCTTCCACGCCCACGGCTGCGGCCGAGGCCGTTGTCCCGGCCATAGCTGATCTCAAGGCGCTGATCCAAGGGTTGGGCCGTCGCATGGGCTTCGCCCAGAGCGCTCTGCTCTCTCGCGCCCAAAGGGTGCTCTTGGATCTGCGTGGTCAGTCTTGTTTCGCAGACCCCTTGGCGCTCATCCGAGATGACGCTCAGGCTGTGGATGAGCTCTCTGGCCGTTTGGAAGCGGCTATTCCCCAGCAGTTGCACGCTTCAGCCTCTAAGGCCCAGGAGCTCAAGATGCGGCTCGTGCGGTTGGGTCCTGGGCTCATCCAAGGGGAACAGGCCCAGTTGACCCGGTTGAGCGCTGACCTGAAGGCCCATGGGCGCACGCTTTTGGATCCTTTCCAGAAAGAGCGTTCCATCATGGCGGCGAAGCTGGAAGGGCTCTCACCCTTGGCTGTCCTCTCGCGGGGGTATGCTGCGGTTTTCACCCCCGAAGGCCGCGTGATCTCATCGGTGGAAGATGTTGCTGTGGGAAGCCGCATAGATGTGGAAGTAGCGGATGGCATCTTGGGGTGCACCGTTGATACCCTGGGACCAAGTACCAGGAATGCAGAGAAGGGAAGCACCGTATGAATGACGTCCTTGAGAAGCCTGAAGAACTCACCTTCAAAGAGGCGCTGAACCAGCTGGAATCCATCGTCGCATCGCTGGAATCAGGGGATCTGGAACTGGAGCAGAGCCTCGAGCGCTACAGCCAGGGGGTGAAGCTCTTGGCTGTCCTTCAGGGCAAGCTGGATTCTGCTGAGCAGAAGGTCCAGGTGCTCATGGGTCAGTTGGCAGCAGCCCCTGAAGATGACGTGCAAGACACCACCCTTTCCAAAGCCTAAGGAGGCCCATCATGACGAAGGATGATTGCATCTTCTGCAAGATAGTCGCCGGGGATATCCCCTCTACGAAGGTCTATGAAGACGATCGCGTGCTGGCTTTCCGGGACTTGAACCCCATGATGCCGGTCCATGTGCTCATCGTGCCGAAGAACCACTATGACAACATCGCTGATGGCGTCTCCTCTGAGGATATGGTGGCCGTCATGGATGCCGTGGGCAAGGTGGCGGAGCTTGAGGGCATCAAGGAGAGCGGTTTCCGCATCATCGCCAACACCAATGATGACGCCTGCCAGACCGTTCACCACCTGCATGTGCACGTTCTGGGTGGTGGGAAGATGAATGACGGGGATCCATCCCTTGCCTGAGCGCCCTTCGCCGAAATCGTTCCTGCACAAGGGGCCGGAAGGCTCTTGGGCAGAGGCTGTCTGAACTAGAATCTTTCAAAACGTTCCGTAGGCCCAAAGGAGCCCCATCCATGAATGTTCTCGTCATCAACGCTGGCTCTTCCTCCCTGAAGTATCAGCTCATCAATCTGGAGAAGCGCGAGGTCATGGCCAAGGGCATCTGTGAGCGCGTTGGGTCTGATGAGGCGTTCCATAAGCACGGCATAGATGAGAACGAACTGGTCATAGACACCCCCATGAAAGATCATGACGATGCCATGGCTCTGGTCTTGGAGGCGCTGACCTCTGGCCCCAACAAGGTGATAGACTCCTTGGATGAGATAGACGCCGTGGGGCATCGCATCGTTCAGGGCGGCAAGTACTTCGATAGATCCGTCTTCATAGATGATTATGTGATAGAGAAGATAGACGAACTGGCAGAGCTGGCACCGCTTCATAACAAGGCCGCCCTCATGGGCATCCATGCTTGCAAGACCACCATGCCAGACAAGCCCATGGTAGCCGTATTCGACACCTCGTACTTCCAAACGCTGCCCCAGAAGGCCTATATGTATCCCATCCCCTATGAGCTCTATGAGAAGTACTCTCTGCGCAAGTACGGGGCCCACGGTACGTCCCATCGCTATGTGGCTGAGCGGGCAGCCCAGTTTCTGGATGAGGACCTGGCTGATCTCAAGATGATCACTTGTCACTTAGGCAATGGCTGTTCCATGACCGCCATAGACCACGGCATGGCCATTGATACCTCCATGGGGCTCACGCCCTTGGATGGCCTCATGATGGGCACTCGCTGTGGTGCCATAGACCCGGCCATCGTCCCGTTCCTGATGGAACATGAGAACCTTTCCTTCGATGAAGTGAACGATCTCATGAACAAGCAATCGGGGCTTCTGGGCATTTCCGGCATCTCCAATGACCTGCGCAGTGTGCGCGATGCCTCGGAGGAGGGACATGAACGCGCTCAGCTAGCCTATGAGATGTACTCCCATTCCGTTAAGAAGTACCTGGGTCAGTACATCGCTGAGATGGGTGGCGTTGATGTCATCGTCCTCACTGCTGGGGTGGGGGAGAACTGCGAGAAGATGCGCCGTATGATCTTCGCAGGCCTTCAGACCATGGGCATCGCCCTTGATCTTGAGAAGAACAAGACCGGCCGGGGTGAGCGTGAGATATCCCGGGATGATTCTGAGGTGCAGATCCTCATCATCCCCACCAACGAGGAATTGATGATCGCCATGGATACGTTGGATGTGGTAGAGCAGATGCGCCTGGAAGGCACCCTCTAGGCATAGAGGTGCGCTAGGCTAGCTGCTTGCCTGCCTCAGGGCCTGCGGCCATCTGATAGACGGCATCCACATGGATGAAGCAGCCGCCCTTGGCTTTGATGGGCAGCCCCATGGAAGAGAACTGCGCGTCCACCTTGCGCTTCTGTTCTTCGAAGGCCTCGCCTTCGTTGACGTACTCTGCCGTCCCGTGTATCTGGAAGGCGTCATGGCCAGTCCAGAATGCCACGGCCACCTTCGGGTTGGCTTTCAGGTTCGCAAGGGTCTTCGCGAAGAACTGGTCTGAGATGTAGACGGTCTCATCGTCGATGACCGCTTTCATGCCGATGGCTGCGCCGTTCGGCACCCCTTCAGCAGATACCGTGCAGAGCACCATGTTCTCCGCCGTTGCGAAGAGCCCTTGCACATCCTTGCCCATGATCGCCATGATGGCCTCCCTCTCTAGCTGAGCGCTGTGCCTCTAGTATAGCGATGCGGGAAAGTGACCTACAAGCCCTCTTCGTATCCTAGACGAATGCTGCTGCCACGCAGGCGGTCATCGCCACGCAGAACATACCGAAGAGCACCACTCCGCATATCATGAGCATCATGTTCACTCCCTTCGATCCATCTTTGTTGGATCCCATGATGCCAGCCCTTCATTACGCGAACACGGCGCGAATATTACGAAGCTCTAATGATGGTCTCGGGGAATAGATATCTTCCCCGCAGGGTAAAACCCCTGTGAATCATGTAACATACCATATGTTATACTTGCTATGGAAATGAGATGAATGCTTAAGGAGAAGAGGCGTATCCATGCCACAGCTTTCACTGTATCTGAATGATGTTGCAATGGAGCAGCTGCGCCATGATGCGAAGGAAAGCGGTGCATCCCTCTCTCGTTACGTGTCTCAGTTGGTCATGGAGAAATCTGTTCGGACTGGCTGGCCTGATGGGTACTGGGAAAATATCTACGGTTGTCTCAAGGATGATAGCTTCCAAGCTCCTCTTGAGCTGGATGCTGCCGCTGATGGCCCGTTGCCTGCTTTCTAGCAAGGGTGGCTATGTACTTCCTTGATTCTGATATCTGCATCCATTTGATGCGTGGCAACCTGCCTGTGACCTATGATCTCATGCGCCAGAGCGATCCTCGCCTCTTCGCCATCCCTGCTGTTGTTGAGGGGGAGTTGCGCACAGGTGCGCGCAAGAGCCAGCATCCCGAAGAGAACAAGCTGTTGTTAGAACGGTTCCTTGCTCCCTATGAGAGCATTCCCTATGACCGTGCGTGCTCGATCGCCTACGGAGAGATACGAGCGGTGCTAGAATCCCAGGGATGCACCATAGGGCCGAACGATCTGATGATCGCCTCTACCGCCGTAGCTCACCAAGCCACTTTGGTAACGGGGAATACCCGTGAGTTCAAGCGCGTTCCGGGCCTTTGCATCGAAACGTGGGACGAATTCGAGGAGTGATGAAAAAGCAAGGACTACTCATCGTTCTTGAACGTGGTATAATAAGGCCACAGGCAAAGGAGATGTCATGGCTGTTTGCGTACCAGTGCGAGACATGAAGGACACGGCGCGGTTCACCTCATTGGTCGAAGCGGAACGCGAGGTGACCGTCACCAAGAATGGCTATGATGCCATCCATTGCTTGAGCGATGCACAGTATCGTCTCATCCAAGATGAGGTAGCCAAGGCTAAGCTGCTCTCGCGCATCATGCTGGCAGAGCAAGAGATCGAGGCAGGGGCTTGGGAGAATGGGGCATCCTTCGCTTCTTCCATCAGGAGCGAATATGGCCTTTGAGGTGGTCATCCTTGATGAAGCCCAACGGGAATACCGCCAGATCGTAGAATACCTTGCTCGCATCCTGTGCAGCCCGCAAGCAGCCCAGAGCTTCATGGATAGCTTCGAGGACATCATTACCTTGATAGCTGAGACCCCTGAGCTCTTCGCGCTATCGCGAATGGAGGAGCTTGCAGCCAAAGGCTATCGGACTGCGCTCGTGAAGAACTACGGGATGCTCTATACGATCAGAGAAGATAAGGTCATCATCGCTCACATCTTCCATCAGACCCAAGATTACGCTCGGCTTGTCTGATCCCTTTTCATCATCAGGTGCTTTGGGCTTGGACGCAGGTGATGGCGGTGACGCCCACGATGTCATCGGCGGAGCAGCCGCGGGAGAGGTCATTCACCGGCTTGGCCATGCCCTGGGTGATGGGGCCGTAGGCCTCGGCCTTCGCCAGGCGCTGCACCAGCTTATAGCCGGAGTTGCCCGCATCCCTGGTCTTCGCGGTATACTCGCACCTACGAGATGGATCCTGTTCTTTCGTCGAAGGAACGGAAGAAGCCATGGCAGACCAACAAGAGCGTTCATCGCGAACCGTATTGACGGGCTATGTGCTCGCTATCGTGCAAGCCGTGTTCTATGCCACGATGGGCATCTTCGGTAAGCTCCTCTATGCCACAGGTCTCACAGCCCAAGAAGCGATCATCCTACGGTTCCTCGCGACCACCGTCATACTCGGTACGGTCTTGCTCATTTGGCGTAAGCACGCCCTTGTCAGCCGCTAGCCCGCTGTGTATGTGCAAGCCCTGCTCTTCTTCCTCTCCGCTATCTTGTATTTCTTCGCTATCGAGCGCATGTCTGCGGGTGTTGCTACGGTCATCTTCTACCTCTATCCAGTCGTCGTTGCTGTGCTGAGCCTGTTCGTGTTCCATGAGCGCCTGTCTGCTCCTACGGCCATTGCGCTCGGCATCGCCGTCGGTGGCCTCTTGCTTGTCTCTGGGGTGATAGAGAGCGTTCTCGTCATTGACATGGTGGGCATCGCTTTGGCTGTCGCTGCATCCCTTGCTTTCGCTGTCTACACCGTGCTCATCCAGAAGATGGGGCGCACCGAAAGCCCTTTTACGATCACCTTCACATTGTCTTGGATGAGCCTGCTCGCATCGTGTCTGCTGTTCGCCCCAAGCGTGCCCACCATGTTCCACTTGAGCGTTGAGCAGATCGTGCTCGGGTGCCTGACGGCGCTCTTCAACACCATTCTCGGGAGCGCCCTTTACATCATGGCGGTGAAGAAGATCGGTGCTACGAAGACCTCCCTCATCGGGATCAGCGAGACGCCGTTCTCGCTTCTGTTCGCGTACTTGATCCTAGGCGAGACGCTCACGGCGTTGCAAGGGATAGGTGCCGTGCTCATCGTGGTGGCTATCGTGATCGTGACCGTGGTCCCGGCGAAGAAGGTGAAGGGATGATGAAGGACATCCGTCCCCTTTTCATGATCTTTGGCAATGTAGCGCCCTGGTAGAATACGCATTGACCTCTTGTGATGATCCCGAAGGGAAGATGCTCCACCTATGACGGCAGACTGCCCTGACACCCCTGATTACGAACCAGCCCACGGGCATACGTCCGAGGCGCAACGCAGGCATTACTGGGCAGTGGCCATCGGATTGCAGAAAGTGGACAGCCTTGAGGTCTCTCCTTATCTTCAAGAAACTGCATGTGGGTATATCGCAGGCAAATACAGTCTAGCGAAGAGCGGGGAGCTCATCCGCTCCTATCATGAGGGCAACAATGATGAGGCTCATCAAGAAGCGGACTTGGTCAGTCAGCGCATAGTGGAATTGCTGGAGCATTCGCCTTTCGTGCTCTCTGTGGATCTCTTTCCGCAGATCCATCGCCACCTCTTCCAAGACCTAGATGAGAGCATCTACCATCCCGGTGAGTTCAAGACCGAGCGCATGATCAAACAAGAGAAGATATTGAACGGTGACAGCGTTCTCTATGCTGACCCGCTCACCTATGGGATGTCCCTTCGTGGTGCGATCGAAAGGGAGCAGGGGAGGGCGTATACAACGCTGGCTGATGATGAGCTCAAAGCGTTCTGCCAGGCCATCGCTTTTCTGTGGCAGGTTCATCCCTTCTACGAGGGGAATACACGCACGATCGCTGTGTTCTCAGAGCTTTATTTGGATCATTTGGGCTTCGATGTCACGAATGAGCCCTTTGAGGAACACACCTGTTTCTATCGTGATGCTCTTGTCAGGGCAGCATATCGCAATGCGAGCGCTGGCATCTTGTCAGATGATGCGTACCTCATTGCCTTCTATGAGAACGTCCTGGGCTTCAAGAGCAACGCCTTGGACCGCGAGGCTTTGATCTGCACACCGCTCTTCGATGATCCCAGCCTGTTGCGCAATGTGGATCCGGCTGAAGCGCTTCACAAAGGGTGATGATCTTTCAGGTTTGCTGTAGGTAGCGATTGATAAAGCATGCTCAGACGCCGCCTCAGGAGTCGATCAAGCGGGAGCTTGGGTTCAGGAGGTAAGCATGGATGACGAAAAGCACCTGTCCCTTTTCGTTATCATTTGATCTCTACGATCTGGAACATCTCGATTGCACGTCCGCCCCATGCAGCACCAAAGATCCTATGCTGCAGGAGGGTTATGCTCAAATCTGAAGAACTAGATAACAGATATAAGAATAAACTGATAAGATTTATTACAGTATAGTCGTTCAAATCCACCAAGGGGAGTCTCATGGAAGACTATAGAACCATAATAAGGTATTTGCTGAATGATTTCATATCTAGCGTTCTTCCTGCGATCGCCGAAGAACTGGTGTCTCGTGATCTCTCTTTGGGCAAGATCCAGAAACCTAAAGTCGGGTCAACTGCGAAGGCTATAGTCGGTATGCGCCGCTCTGGGAAAACGTTTCGCATGTACCAAGAGATGCTTGCCATTCAGGATGACGGCATCGAGGCGGGAAGGATCTGCTACTTCAATTTCGATGACGACAGGCTGCGACCTTACCACGAGAACCTCGTCAACGAAGTCCTCGAGCAGTTCTACGAGATGAACCCGGAAGCGCGGGACACAGGTACCTATCTGTTCTTCGACGAGATCCAAGACGTTCCCAACTGGAGCGTTACCGTTCGGCGCATCTTGGATACCGAAAAGGTGTGTCTATACGTGACAGGCTCGTCCTCTCGCATGCTTTCCGATGACATCGCTACCGAGTTCCGCGGAAGGTCCGTGTCCTACGAGCTCTTGCCCTACAGCTTTCGGGAATACCTGCGTTCCCGCAACGAAGAGCCAGGTACGAATAGCTTCCTCGATAGCAAGAAGCTCTCATCGACGCTGAAGAACCGGCTGCGCCGTTACCTCGTAGAAGGGGGATTTCCGGCAGCCCAAGGGCTTGATGACCTCGAACGCGCCCAACTGCTTCAGGGGTATGCTCAGCTCACGGTTGCCCGTGACGTGGTCGAGCGCTATGGGTTTTCCAATGCAGCTTATGCCAGGTCGCTGGCGCGTACGATCATCACGTCAAGCGCTCGGGAGGTCTCCATCTCACGTCTGGACAACAAAGGCAAGACTACTGGATACAGTCCTGGCCGTGCAACGATAACCGAGCTGATCGATGCTTTCGAGGATGCTCACCTGGCGTATCAGGTCTACGAGTTCAGCTACTCCTCGCAGAAGGTACGCCTTGGAGGACTGAAGCTGTATGCTGCCGACCCAGGGCTGTATTGGTCTTCTTCCATAGCCCCTAGCGATGGGTTGACGTTCGCCTTGGAGACCGCGATCTATCTGGAGCTGCGGCGCCGGAGAACAAGTGGGCGGCTGGGTGACATCGCCATGCTCAAGCTGGCGTCCGGCAAGGAGATCGATTTCATAGAGGGCGACGCTGCATTGGATGAAGCGGCCCAGCTGGTGCAGGTTTGCTTCGACTTGGGTGCACCGGACACTAAGGAAAGAGAGGTCTCTGCGATGGAGGAGGCCATGAAGCGCTTCAACCACGGGAGGGGCCTCTTCATCACCTTTGATGAAGAATACGATATCGTGACTGACGCGGGGATCATCGAGGTCCGTCCTGCCTGGAAATGGCTTTTGCAAAGCTGATCATGCGGAGATCGGCGTCCGGCTCTTCGCGCCATCGCGAAGGGAGGAGCTTGCAGCCAAAGGGTATCGGACTGCGCTCGTGAAGAACTACGGGATGCTCTATACGATCAGAGATGACAAGGTCATCGTCTCTCACATCTTCCATCAGGCTCAAGATTACGCTCGGCTTGTCTGATCCCTTTTCATCATCAGGCGCTTTGGGCTTGGACGCAGGTGATGGCGGTGACGCCCACGATGTCATCGGCGGAGCAGCCGCGGGAGAGGTCATTCACCGGCTTGGCCAGGCCCTGGGTGATGGGGCCGTAGGCTTCGGCCTTCGCCAGGCGCTGGACCAGCTTGTAGCCGGAGTTGCCCGCATCCAGGTCAGGGAAGATGAGCACGTTGGCGCGTCCCGCCACCGGGGAATCTGGGCACTTCAAGGCCGCCACCTCAGGGCAGAGGGCGGCATCCACCTGGAGCTCTCCATCCAAGGCTACCTGGGGGTCCAGCCCATGGGCCAGCGCCACCGCTTCCGCCACCTTGCTGGCATCATCATTGGTGGCGCTGCCGTAGGTGGAGTGGGAGAGGAGCGCCACATAGGGGGTGGTGGTGATGAGCGCCTCCCAGGACTTGGCGCTGGACACAGCGATGTTCGCCAGCCCCTCGGCGGTGGGATTCACGTTCAAACCGCAGTCAGCGAAGATGAAGGTGCCCTCATCTCCCAATGAGCAATCAGGGACGATCATCACGAAGAAGGAGCTCACGAGCGCGGCTCCCGGGGCCGTCTTCAGCACCTGCAGGCTGGGGCGCAGCACGTCAGCAGTGGAGTGGCAGGCTCCGGCCACCATGCCATCAGCCCGTCCCGTCTTCACCAGCATGACGCCGAAGTAGAGCTCATCGGTTATGAGCTTCGCTGCGTCTTCGGGGGTCATGCCCTTGGCTTTGCGTGCCTCGTAGAGCTCATCGGCCAGCACGGAGGAGAGCGGATCGTTCGCAGGGTCTAGGATCTGAACGCAGTCCAGCTCAGGCATCTTAGCCAGGATATCTTCCCGGTTGCCCAGCAGTATCACCTCGGCGAACCCGGCCTTCGCTATCTTCAAGGCTGCCTCTTGAGTACGGACATCTGACCCTTCAGCCAGCACGATGGTCTTCTTATCCGCCTTCGCCAGCTTGAACATCTTGTCCAAGAATGCGCTCATAGCCTACCTCCTTGAGTTCGTTTACCAGAAGTCTAGCAAACATCCAGAAACTCCTAAATAAGGGGTAGCAACTCGGTCGGATATACCCTATAGTGTGCCCTGTCTTTAAAAGCGGTACAGAGAGACCGACAAGGCACCACTTGACACGCGGCAGCGTCTTCTCGGTTTGCTCTGTGCGCACTCACGGCAGAAAGGGTGTGTATGGGCAACGGTTCTGAGATCATCAAATCCGTCTGCATGGATTCAGAGGAGATAGAGCGGGCCATCACGCGCATGGCTCACCAGATCCTCGAAGTCAACAAGGGCGCAGACGACCTGGTCATCGTGGGCATCTATACCCGCGGGGACCTTCTGGCGAAGAAGCTCAAAGAGCGCATCAAAGAGATAGAAGGGGTGGACGTGCCCCTGGGTGCGCTGGACATCAGCTTCTATCGCGACGACTTCATGACGCACTTCGCCCCTGAGGTGCATTCCACGGACATCCCCTTCTCCATTGACGGCAAGGATGTGGTGCTGGTGGATGACGTCCTCTACACCGGGCGAACCATCCGCGCAGCCCTGGATGCCCTCATGGACATCGGCCGCCCCTCCAAGGTGGAGCTGGCGGTGCTGGTGGACCGCGGGCACCGGGAGCTGCCCATCCGTGCTGATTTCGTGGGCAAGAACGTGCCCTCGGCCGCCGATGAGAGCGTCCGCCTCTTCCTGGAGGAAGTGGACGGCATCCCCTCTGCGGTGGATATCTTGGAAGTGGCTCCGGGGGAGCGCGCGGGAGCGGCGCCCCTGCAACTGAGGAAGGGGGAATAGCATGACCTTCGCGCATAAGCATCTGATAGATATCACCGAATACAGCCGTGATGACATCATGCTCCTGTTGGAGACGGCGGCGAAGTTCAAGGAGGTGAACGAGCGGCGCATCAAGCAGGTGCCCACGCTGAAGGGGGCCACCATCGTCAATATGTTCAATGAGCCCTCCACGCGTACCCGCTCTTCCTTCGAGATAGCGGAGAAGCGCCTCTCCGCCAACAGCCTGAACTTCGGCGGCAGCTCCACCTCCACGGTCAAGGGCGAGAGCCTCTCAGACACGGTGGAGACCCTCTGTGCCTACAAGATAGACATGATCATCGTCCGCGATAAGCACGCGGGCGTGCCACGCAAGATAGCTGACCTGTCCGGCGTCCACGTTATAGATGCGGGGGACGGCAAGCACCAGCACCCCACCCAGGCGCTGCTGGACCTGTACTCCATCTGGGAGGAGAAGGGCTCCTTCGAAGGGCTCAACGTAGGCATCGTGGGTGACATAGCTCATTCCCGCGTCTGCGGCTCCCTTCTGCCCGCCCTCAAGATCATGGGGGCGAACACGGTGGCCATAGCGCCTCCCACCCTGCTTCCGGCCCGTCCGGATGTGCTGGGAGCGGATGAGGTCTCCTCTGATCTGGATGGCGTGCTGCCGGACTTGGACGTGGTGTACATGCTGCGCGTCCAGCGGGAGCGGTTGGAGGGCGCGCCGTTCCCCAGCCTTCGGGAATATAACCTACTCTACGGGCTCACCCAGAAGCGGGACTCTCTGATGCGTCCGGATGCCATCGTCTGCCATCCCGGCCCCATCAACCGCGGCGTTGAGCTGGATTCGTTCATGGCTGACCATCCGGACCGTTCGGTGATCCTGGATCAGGTCTACGCGGGCATCCTCGTCCGCATGGCTGCTCTCTATCTTCTGTTAGGAGGTTCCAACGATGGCATTGATGCTTAAGGGTGCGCGCTGCATTGACCCGCAGGTGGGCTTGGATGAGGTGTGCGACATCCTCATCCGCGACGGCAAGATCGTAGAGGTGGGCCATGATCTTTCCATGGAGAAGGGGGTCACCCGGGACTTAGCAGGCAAGGTGCTCATGCCGGGACTGGTGGACATGCATGTCCATCTGCGTGAGCCGGGCTATGAGCAGAAGGAAGACATAGCTTCTGGCACACGGGCTGCGGCCCATGGCGGCTTCACGGCGGTCTGCGCCATGCCCAATACTGACCCGGTGATAGATAACGCAGTGGGCGTGGAATACGTCAAGGCCCGCGCGAACGAGGTGGGCAAGTGCCGGGTCATCGTCTCCGGCGCTTGCACCAAGGGTCTCAAAGGTGAGATCCTCTCTGAGATGGGGGACATGCATGCCCATGGGGTGCGCGCCTTCACCGATGATGGCCACGGGGTGCAAGACGCGGGCATGATGCGCCGGGTGATGGATTACGCTTCCCAGTTCGACTGCGTGGTCATGCCCCACTGCCAGGATGATTCCCTGGTGGGGGACGGGCAGGTCAACGAAGGCGTTGCCTCAACGCGGTTGGGCATGCTGGGCTGGCCCGCTGAGGGCGAAGAGCTGGAGATAGCTCGGGATATCGCCCTCTGCCGTTTGACCGGCTGCCCCCTGCACATCCAACACGTGACCACGGCTCGCGGCTTGGAGATGATCCGCCAGGCGAAGGCCGAGGGGCTGCCCGTTACCTGCGAGGTGACGCCCCATCATCTGTTCCTCACCGAAGACGACATCACAGATGTCTATCCCACATCTCTCAAGGTGAACCCGCCTCTGCGCACCTCCGATGACGCGGTGGCGCTGGTGGAGGGTATCGTGGACGGCACGGTGGACGCCATTGTGACCGACCATGCTCCTCATACGGATTGGGAGAAGGATAGAGAATTCGAGCTGGCTCCCTTCGGCATGATAGGGCTGGAGACGTCTTTGGCGCTGGTGCTCACCAAGCTGGTGGCCACGGGTATCATCAGCTACGCCAAGATGGCCGAGGTCATGGCTGTGAACCCGCGGCGCATCCTGCGGCAGGAACCGGTGCGCCTGGAGGCGGGCAGCACTGCTGACCTGACCGTCTTCGATCCGGATGCCGCCTGGACGGTGGAGCGCTCTGACTTCTATTCCAAGGCGGGCAACTCCGGCTTCTTGGGGGCAGAGCTCACGGGCAAGGCCGTGGATGTTTACGTGGGTGGCTATGCCACCTTGGAAGACGGGGCCATCGTTGAGTAGCGCACGGAAGCGGCTCGTGAGCGCCACCTCCAAAGGGGCTGAAGAGCCCGCCTTGTTGGTGCTGGAGGATGGCACGGCCTTTCGGGGGCGTTCCTGCGGAGCCTCAGGAGAAGTGACAGGGGAGGTCTGCTTCAACACCTCTTTGGAGGGTTATCTGGAGGTCATGACCGATCCCTCCTATGCGGGCCAGATCATCACCATGACCTATCCCCAGATAGGCAATTACGGCGTGAACCGCGATGACGTCCAGCGTAACCAGATATTCGCGCGGGGCGTGGTGGTGCGGGATATGTGCGCCACTCCCTCTAGCTGGCGCTCTGATATGAGCCTGCCGGATCTCCTCAAGGAGGAAGGCGTGGTGGCCATCGAAGGGGTGGATACCCGGGCCCTCGTTCGCCATATCCGTGAGCAGGGGGCCATGCAGGGTATCCTCTCAACGGAGGATCTGGATGAAGGAAGCCTCCTTTCCAAGGTGAGGGCAGCAGAAGGCCTGGTGGGAGCGAATCTGGCGGCAGAGGTGTCTGAGCCTGAGACACGCTCATTCCATCACCTGCCTGCTTCGCACGGCTTCGCTACGGCGGATGCTGCTCCCGCCCAGTGGAAGGTGGTGGCCTACGATTGCGGTGTCAAGGATTCCATCCTGCAGAACCTCATGCGCATCGGTTGCGATGTCACCTGCGTGGGTTGGGACACCCCGGCCGAAGAGGTGCTAGCCTTGAACCCGGACGGCGTGTTCTTGAGCAACGGCCCGGGTGATCCGGAGGCCGTGGATGCCACCTTCCGTGAAGCCGAGAAGCTCTTGGGCGCGGTTCCCGTGTTCGGCATCTGCTTGGGCCATCAGATGATGGGCTTGGCGGCCGGGGGAGAAGCCGAGAAGCTCAAGTTCGGCCACCGCGGCGGCAATCATCCGGTGATGAACCTGCTCACGGGCCGGGTGGAGATAACCGCTCAGAACCACGGTTTCGGCATCCGTTTCAGCAGCCTGGGGGATATCATTCCTGAGCTCTCTGGCGGTCGCACCGCCCACGAAGAGGACCTTCGGGCCTGGTCTGAGGCTGGCATCGCTCCCGTGGTGCAGAACAGCCGCTTCGGACGCATTCGCCTGACCCATGTGAACCTCAACGATGGCACCCTGGAGGGCATGGAGTTCTTGGATATCCCGGCGTTTTGCGTGCAGTACCATCCGGAAGCCTCGCCGGGTCCTACGGATTCCCACTATCTGTTCACCGCCTTCGGACGGCTGATGAGCGGCGTAGACGGCTACCTGGACATAGATATAGCCCAGGATAGGCTGCATGGCTGGAAGTTCGGAGGTGGGCGCGTTGCCTAGGCGAGAAGACATAAGCAAGGTGTTGGTCATAGGGTCGGGTCCCATCGTCATCGGCCAGGCCTGTGAATTCGACTATTCCGGAGCCCAGGCCTGTAAGGTGCTCAAGGAATGCGGGCTTGAGGTGGTGCTGGTCAACAGCAACCCGGCCACCATTATGACCGACCCGGGTCTGGCGGACCGCACCTACGTGGAACCTGTGACCGCTGAGTTCGTGGCGAAGGTGATAGAAAAGGAGCGCCCAGATGCGCTGCTGCCCACTTTGGGTGGTCAAACGGGGCTCAATTGCGCTGTTGATCTGGCACGTCAAGGAGTGCTGGACGAATTCGGCGTGGAGATGATCGGCTGTGATCTGGCAGCCATCGAGCGAGGCGAGGACCGCAAGCTCTTCAATGAATGCATGGAGGAGCTGGGCATCGAAACCTCTCGGGCGGGTTACGCCTATTCCGTGGATGATGCCCTGGCCATCGTGGAGACCATCGGCTACCCCGTGGTCATCCGTCCTTCCTTCACCCTGGGTGGTGCGGGGGGCGGCATCGCCCACACCGAAGCGGAGCTCCGGCGCATCGTGGCCCAGGGGGTGAGCCTCTCTCCTGCAGGTGAGGTGCTGGTGGAGGAATCCATCGAGGGTTGGAAAGAATTCGAGATGGAGGTCATGCGGGATAGGGAAGGCAATGGCATCATCGTCTGCTCCATTGAGAACCTGGATCCCATGGGGGTGCATACGGGTGATTCCATCACCGTAGCCCCTGCCCAAACGCTGACCGATCTGGAATACCAGCGCATGCGCGCGGCCTCGCTGGCGGTGTTGGAGAAGATCGGGGTGGAGACGGGCGGCTCCAACGTGCAATTCGCCGTGAACCCCCAGGATGGCCGCATGGTCATCATCGAGATGAACCCCCGGGTGTCCCGCTCTTCCGCCTTGGCTTCCAAGGCCACCGGGTTTCCCATAGCCAAGGCGGCGGCGAAGCTGGCCATCGGCTACACCCTGCCTGAGATAGACAATGATATCACCCAGGCCACTCCGGCCTGCTTCGAACCCTCCATAGACTACTGCGTGGTCAAGGTGCCCCGGTTCGCCTTCGAGAAGTTCCAGGGCTCGGATGATACCCTCTCAACGCGCATGAAGGCCGTGGGCGAGGTCATGGCTATCGGTCGCACCTTCGAGGAGGCCTTGGGCAAGGCGCTCAGGTCCATGGAGGATGGCCGCGCAGGCTTCGGTGGCTGTGCCAAGGCGCTGGGCGAGGCTGCCTGCCCAGAGGAGGAGCTGCGGGATGCCGTGAGCCGTCCCACGCCGGAGCGCATCCACTATCTGGCTGAAGCGCTGCGCCGTGGTTGGACGGTGGATCAGCTCCATGAGGCTACGGGGATAGACCCGTTCTTCCTGTTCCGCATGAAGGACATCATCGGGGTGGAGCAAGAGCTCTCTCGGATGCGCTTGGATGAGCTGGATGCAGAGGCTTTCGCCCTGTGCAAGCAGATGGGGCTCTCGGATGCTCAGATAGCCTATCTGACCGGGTCTGATGAGGCCACGGTGCGCACCTGCCGCAAGATGCTCCATGTGCTGCCTGCCATGAAGACGGTGGATACCTGTGCTGCGGAGTTCGCCAGCACCACGGAATACCATTACAAGACCTATGACGGGGCTGAGTCTGAGGTGACTCCCAAGACGCGGCCGCGGGTGATGATCCTGGGTGCAGGGCCCAACCGTATCGGCCAAGGGATCGAATTCGACTACTGCTGCGTCCATGCTTCCTATGCGCTGCACGATGCAGGCTATGAGACCATCATGGTGAACTGCAACCCTGAGACCGTCTCCACTGACTATGACACTTCAGACAAGCTCTACTTCGAGCCGCTCACCTTCGAAGACGTCATGGATATCGTGGAGGCGGAAGAGCCTGATGGGGTGGTGGTCACCCTGGGCGGACAGACGCCGCTCAAGCTGGCGAAGCCCCTGGCGGATGCGGGCGTGCCCATCATGGGCACCTCTCCGGAGGCCATAGACCTGGCAGAGGACCGGGATCGCTTCGCTGCCATCTTGGATGAGCTGGGGATAGCCTATCCGCCCAGCGGCATGGCCTCAACGTTCGAGGAGGCCTGCATCGTGGCGGACCGCATCGGGTTCCCGCTTCTGGTACGGCCCAGCTATGTGCTGGGGGGCCGGGGCATGGGCATCGTCTATGACGGCGCCCAGCTGGAGAAGTATATGACCGAGGCCGCGAAGATCACCCCGGATCATCCGGTGTATCTGGACCGCTTCCTAGAAGGGGCCGTAGAGGTGGATCTGGATGCCATCTGCGATGGCGAGGACGTCTATGTGGGCGCCATCTTGGAGCACATCGAGATGGCGGGCATCCATTCGGGAGATTCCGCCTGCTGCACCCCTCCCTTTGCCCTGTCAGAATCCGTGCAGTCCAACCTGCGCTCCATCGCCCGCCAGCTAGCCTTGCGCTTAGGGGTGGTAGGGCTCATCAACATCCAGTTCGCCATCAAGGACCAGGTGATCTACATCATAGAGGCGAATCCCCGGGCCTCTCGCACGGTGCCCTTCGCCTCTAAGGCCACAGGGGTGCCCCTGGCTAAGGTAGCGGCCCGGGTGATGGCGGGTGAGAAGCTGGCTGCCATGGGGCTGCCCTCCGATGAGCGGCGGCTTGACCACTTCAGCGTGAAAGAGGCCGTTATGCCCTTCGGGCGCTTCCCGGGAGCTGACACGGTGCTGGGGCCGGAGATGAAATCCACCGGAGAGGTGATGGGCATCGCCCGGAACTTCCCCTGTGCCTTCGCCAAGACCCAGCTGGCCATTGATTATGAGCTGCCTGAGACAGGCAAGGTCTTCGTGAGCGTCTGCGACCGTGATAAGCGTTCCTTCACCTCCATCGCGCGGGATCTTGCGCGTTTGGGATTCGATCTGGTGGCCACCGAGGGCACTGCCTCTGCCCTGCGCGCCGTGGGGATAGAATGCGAAGTGGTGCGGAAGATCCATGAGGGTTCGCCCAATGTGCGCGATCTCATGACCTCGGGAGAGGTGGTGCTCTTGGTGAACACCCCCTTCGGCAATGCCACCCGAGATGACGGCTATGAGATCCGCACGGAGGCAGTGCGGCGGGGCATCACCCAGGTGACGAACCTGGCTGGTGCCCAAGCCATGACGGCGGGGATGGAAGCAGCCCGCGGAGGCGGATTGGAAGTGGTGGCGCTCCAGGACCTGCCCCAATGGGAACAGGTGTGAGGAGCGCTGATGAGGAGGGAGGAGCTTTATGGGGCTTGAAGACAGCGCTGCGTTGGTGACATCCAACCGGCATCTCTATGGTCAGCTCTACTTGATGGAGATGGAATGTCCTGGGGTGGCGGCGAATGTGTTACCGGGACAGTTCGTCCATATGACCATCCCGGATGAGCAAGCCCATATCCTGCGCCGCCCGTTCTCCATCTTCGACAGGGATGAGGAGGCGGGCACCGTTGAGATCCTCTATCAGGTCCTGGGTGCGGGCACGCAGGCCATGGCCCAGTGGTCTGCGGGCATGACCTGCTCTATGATCGGATGCATCGGCCGCAGTTGGGAGGTTCCCTTCGATGTGAGCCGCGCGCTGCTCGTGGGTGGCGGTGTGGGGGCAGCGCCCTTGTATCTGCTCTGCCAGCAGCTGGATGAGGATGGCGTCAGCATGGACGTCATCTTAGGGGCGGCCACCGAAGGGGCGCTCGTCTGCCGCAAGCGCTATGAGGATGTTTGCGGCGTTGAGCCCCTCTGTTCCACTGATGATGGCACCTTCGGCCGGGAGGGCTTCGCCACCCTCTTGGTGGAAGAGGCGCTCCAGCGCGCGGAAGCGGAAGGGAAGCCCTACGATTATGCTGCCGTCTGTGGCCCTGAGCCGCTCATGCGGGCAGCCAGTGGGCTGCTCCTAGAGGCGGGGGTGCGCACTCAGGTGTCCATGGAAAGGCGCATGGCCTGCGGGATAGGGGCGTGCCTGTCCTGTGTGGTAGAGACGAAGGATGGCCGCAAGCGCGCCTGCGTGGACGGCCCCATCTTCGATGCGGAGGATATCCTATGGTGAGCATGAGCGTGGATCTAGGCGGATTGGCCATGAAGAACCCGGTGACGGTGGCTTCAGGCACCTTCGCTGCTGGTCGGGAATACGCTGACTTCGTGGATGTGGCGAAGCTGGGTGCGGTGACCACCAAGGGGGTCTCGCTCCACGGCTGGGAGGGCAATGATGCCCCGCGCATCGCCGAGGTGCCCAGCGGCATGCTGAATTCCATCGGGCTCCAGAACCCAGGCGTTGCCCACCTGAAAGAACAAGAGCTCCCCTGGCTGGCAGGCCAGGGAGCCACCACTATCGTGAATGTCTCCGGCCACAGCTTCCAGGAATACGTGGACGTGATAGAGGCTCTGGAAGATGCACCGGTGGATGCCTATGAGGTGAACATCTCCTGTCCCAATGTGGACGCAGGGGGCATGACCATGGGTTGTGACTGCGGATCGGTGACCCAGGTGGTGAGCCTGTGCCGCCAGGCTACAGCGCGCCCGCTCATCGTCAAGCTCACTCCCAATGTGACCGATGTGACCGAGATAGCCCGCGCGGCCGAGGCGGCCGGAGCCGATGCCCTTTCGCTCATCAACACCCTTCTGGGCATGGCCATTGACGCGAAGCGCCGCCGCCCGTTGCTCTCCCGGGTGGTGGGCGGCCTCTCTGGTCCTGCCGTGAAGCCGGTGGCTTTGCGCATGGTCTGGCAATGCTCCCAGGCTGTGAGCATCCCGCTTCTGGGCATGGGGGGCATCACCAGCGGAGAAGACGCCATAGAGTTCATGCTAGCTGGAGCTACGGCTGTGGCGGTGGGCACGGCGAACTTCATGGATCCCCATGCCACCATGAACGTTCTGGCGGGCATGGAAGCCTACTGCCAGGAGCAGGGTGTGGAAGATATCAACGAGCTGATAGGAGGCCTCCAGTGCTGACATCCTTCGATGCCATACCGCGAATAGACCGGGTGATCGTGGCCCTTGACTGCGAGGCTGATAAGGCCATCTCCATTGCCTATCAGCTGGCAGGGCGGGCGAAGTGGGTGAAGATCGGCATGACGCTGTTCTATGCCTACGGCACTGATCTGGTGAAGATGCTGAAAGCCCGGGGCTATAACGTCTTCTTGGATCTCAAATTCCATGACATCCCCCATCAAGTGCTGGGGGCGGCCCGCTCTGCCGCAGAGACAGGAGCGGATATGCTCACCATGCAAACGGTGGGTGGCGTGCCCATGATGGAGGCTGCCCAGGCGGGGGCCGTAGAAGGGGCAGAGCGCATCGGCGGGGAGGTGCCCGTGACCTTGGGGATCACCGTGCTCACCTCCATGGACCAGGACACTCTGGCGCAAACCGGCGTGGTGCGCCCCATGGAAGAGCAGGTGCTCTCCTTGGCCCATCTAGCCCAGCAAGCGGGGATATCCGGCGTGGTGGCTTCCCCCCAAGAGGCGGCCCAGCTGCGGGCCATCCTGGGGCCGGAAGCCTACATCGTCACCCCGGGCGTGCGTCCCACCTGGGCGGCGAAGGGGGATCAGAGCCGTATCGCCACCCCGGCCCAGGCCTTTGACAACGGCGCTTCCCACATCGTGGTGGGCCGTCCCATCACCGATGCCCCTGACCCCATCCATGCCTTCAACCAGATAGCCGAGGAGCTGGCATGAGCGAACGGGGACGCCTCTTCGTCATCTCCGGTCCCTCAGGGGTAGGGAAGGGCACCCTCGTCTCACGCCTGGCCCAAGAGCCGGGCATCTGGGTATCGGTGAGCGCCACCACGCGCAAGCCCCGGCCGGGGGAAGAGGATGGCCGTGAGTACTTCTTCATGAGCCGCGAAGCGTTCCTGGCAAAGGCTGCTGCTAACGGGTTCATCGAATGGGCAGAATACAGTGGGAACTGCTACGGTACGCCAAAGGACACGGTGCAAGAGCACTTGGATGCGGGGCAGGATGTCATCTTGGAGATAGAGGTCCAAGGGGCCTTGCAGATCAAGGAGAAGCTACCGGAGGCGCGTCTCGTCTTCGTGCTGCCGCCTTCTTTGGAAGTGCTCGAGGAGCGCTTGCGGGGGCGTGGCACGGAAACCGAAGAGGTCATCCAGCGGCGTTTGGCAACGGCAAGGCTGGAGTTGGATGAGAAAATGAAGTATGATTACCAGCTTGTGAACGATGACCTAGATGAAGCGTTCCATGCACTGAAGACCTATATCGGCCAGACCGGAAGATAATGAGAGAGGTTCCTACCTATGAGCATCATCAGCCCTGACATCGATGTGCTGTTGGACGACGCGGAGAATGACCGCTTCCTGCTCTGCACCATGGCGGCCAAGCGGGCCCATGACATCAACGATATGATGTGCGGCCAGCGTGACCGTGCCATCCAGCTCCAATCCGCCATCGAGATAGCTCGGGCCGCTGATGCCAAGCCTCTCACCATGGCCTTCAATGAGATAGCCCGTGGTGATGTCTCCTTTGATCCGGAGTCCATTGACCTGACGAACGAATGACCGGATCCTCCCTGTTCCAGCGGGTCGTTCTGGTCCATTACCATGAGATTGGCCTGAAGGGGCACAACCGGTCCAAATTCGAGACCCGGTTGCTCAAGAACATCCTCGGGCTTCTGGACGGCTTTCCGGTGGTCACTGTCCATCGGGTGTCCGGAAGGCTCATCATCTTCCTGAAGGAAGGCTGCTCAGCTGAGGAAGCTGAGAGCTGCGCTTCCTTCGCCGCGCGTATCCCTGGCGTTGCTCGCATCTCCTGTGGGTTCAAGTGTCCGCGTACCTTGGAAGCCATCAATGAGGCTGCCATCTTGGCGCTTTCGCAAGCCGAACCTTTCCAAACGTTCAAGGTGCAAGCCCGTCGCGCTCACACTGACTTCCCCATAGATTCCATGACCATGAACCGTCAGGTAGGCGCTGTGCTCTGCGATGCCTTCCCCACCAAGCAGGTGAAGATGAAGGCCATGGACGTGGAGGTCCATGTAGAGGTGGTGCAGAATGCCGCCTTCGTCTATGCCTTCAGCATCCCTGGAGTGGGAGGATTGCCCGTGGGTAGCTCGGGGAGGCTCATGGCCCTGCTCTCCAGTGGGATAGATTCCCCCGTGGCTCTCTGGCAGATGGCGAAACGGGGAGCGGTCTGCTCTGCGGTGCACTTCTCGGGCGCGCCGGAGACGAGCGATGCCTCAGAGTTCCTGGTGGATGACATAGCCCATGTGCTGGAGCGAACAGGCTGCATAGATAGGGTGTTCACGGTGGCCCTGGGTAGCTATCAACGTCAGATATCCCTGGAGTGCCCGCCCCCTCTGCGGGTCATCCTCTACCGACGGCTCATGTTCAAGGTGGCGGAGGCCCTGGCCCACCAGGTCAAGGCGAAGGGCCTCATCACGGGTGAGAGCCTGGGGCAGGTGGCATCCCAGACCTTGGACAACATCTGCTGCACGGATGCGGCTGTCTCCATGCCCGTGCTCCGTCCGCTCATCGGCACTGACAAGCAGGACATCATCTCCACCGCCCAGCGTATCGGCACCTTTGAGATTTCCACCGAAGACGCTCCGGATTGTTGCACCTTGTTCATGCCCCGTTCTCCTGAGACCCATGGGAAGCTCTCCGTGGTGGAAGAAGCCGAGAGCATCTTGCCTGTGAGCCAGTGGGTCTCAGAGCTCGTGGCTTCGGCGCGCTTAGTGGAATACAAGCGTCCCCGCTGACCTTCCTGAACGCCCAAGGCGCTCTGCGGGTATCTTCTGCTCATCTGGTGATGACCCTTTGGTCATTCGATGCAGATCCTTTGCAGATACGTGATGATCCTCTGAGGATCCAGGATGAAGTTGTGATCACGGTCTGATGCACGGGTGTCAGATCCCTGTCAGATCCCCGGGTTACCCTCTTCAAGAAAGAGGATCGCGAAGGGGAGGCAAGCCATGTCATTCCAGGGATATTCTGAGAGCCTTGCATCTCGGCTCCATCTGGGCCAGCGAAGCAAGCCAGTCATCGTGGGAGCCGTCTTCGTTGTCATCTTGGGACTGGCCATAGCCGCGATGAGCCTTACGACCTCCTCAGAGGGTATCCAGATCCAGTCAGCTGAGGCCACCGAAGAGCAGGTCGCCTCAGAAGCTGAGATTCCGGAAGAGCCTGCCACCATCTATGTGCATGTAGCGGGATGCGTCCAAGCGCCAGGAATGTATCAGCTTCCCGCTGGGTCACGGGTGGCGGAGGCTATCCAAGCGGCGGGTGGGTTCACCCCAGAGGCCCGAACCGAGAGCGTTAACCTCGCCCGGTCCGTGCTGGATGGAGAGCAGGTGATCGTGGCCAGTGCAGACCAAGCAGTCCCCGCTGCAACCGCAGAGGGAGGGACATCTGACCCCAGCGGTTCTGCGCTGGTGAACATCAATACCGCTGATGAAGCGGAATTGCAGAAGGTGTCTGGCATCGGTCCCTCCAAGGCTGCCAAGATCGTGGCCTATCGGAAGGATCATGGAAGCTTCTCCTCAGTGGAAGAGCTCACCCGTGTGAGCGGCATCGGGGAGAAGACCTTGGCTTCCATCAAGGATCAGATCTGCGTGTAGCCGTTAGCGCTTCGTAGGTTCACGACCATGGCAGTAGAGGTCATCGGGCTTGAGCGTGCGCCGCGCAAGCCTGGGCTCACCCTCTTGCTCATCCCGTCGTTGGTCCTCTGGGCTGCGGCGGCCGGAGCCTTCGGGCTGAGCGAAGCGCTCAGCCCAGAGTTGCTGAGTGGAGGGGCTGCGGTCTGCCTAGGATCCGGTCTGCTCTGCGCGCTCTTGATGATCCCTCTGGCTAAGAAGGGCATCATGGTGGCGTTGGCCTTGGGTCTGTTGGGAGTAGCCCTCGGCCTCACGGCTTCCTTGCAGATGCAGGCAGGTTACCAGGAGGCGGAGGAGAGGGCTCTTGTCCGGGAGCTGCAGGTGCTGCAGGATACAGCGGATTCTGACTTCGGGTGCACGACCCTCTGCCTTGCCCGCTTTGAGGGTGGCCGAACCTGCCGGGTGCGGCTCTTCACCGGCTCAGATGAGCGCTTCCTCACCGGGGCGGTGCTCAGCGCAGAAGGGCATCTCTCACCGTTGAAGGCCCAAGCTCAAAAGCGCCTCCGGGATCAAGGGATCTGCGCTCAGGTATCCGGTGCTACGGTGGAGGAGGTAGGCCCTACTGGCGCATGGGGGTGCTTGAGAGCGATACGGGACCAAGCCATCCAGTCCCTCTTGGCCTATGGAGGCGATCAAGGCGGCCTCATGGCGGCGGTGGTCTGCGGGTATAGGCAGGCCATAGCAGACAGCGCGCTCTATGATGGGTTTAAGGCCTGCGGTCTGGCGCATATGATAGCGGTCTCAGGGGCGCATACCTCCATCTTGCTCATGATGCTCTTGCTGGCGCTCAAGGCCCTGCGCATTCCCAGGCTCCCCTCTACGCTGCTGGCCATCGGATTCGTGGGAGCCTATCTCATCTTCGCAGGTCTTCCCATCTCCGCCATCCGCAGCGCTGTCATGGCGGTGCTGTCTTTGAGCTCGCTCTTCGCGCACCGGAGAGCCGCTTCCTTGAATTCCGTTGCCCTGTGCATCATCGGCTTCATCGTCTTGGACCCGGTGAGCTGCAGGTCCGTATCGCTCTTCCTCTCAGCTGGGTCAACATTGGGGATCATCTTATTCGCAAGCCTCTTCAGCTCTTGGTTCCCCCGCGTAGGGGATCGCCTCAGGAGCATCCTCATAGAACCAGCGGGTCTCACCTTCTCGGCGAACCTTCTCACGCTGCTCCCCTCAGCGGCCCTCTTCTCGCAGCTTTCGCTGATAGCGCCTCTCGCGAACATCCTTGCAGCCCCGCTCTTCGCCCTGAGCTGCACGGCTGGGTTCGCTGGTTGCCTTATGGCTCAGATAGCCCCACCCCTAGCATCCCTGGTCTTGCACCTGACCGGGCTTTTCACCTGGCCATTGACCGCTTTAGTGGAGGTGCTTGCGCACATTCCCTTCGCCTCGGTGGCCTGCGCACTGGACCCCGGGGTGATGCTCATCTTGTCCGTTGGGGCAGCTTGCCTCCTTTGGATATGGTGGCCCCGGCCTACGAAGCGGCTCCTGGTTGGCTTTGGCGCTACGGCTCTTGGTTGCTTCATCGTTCTCATCCTGGCGGCTCATCTGCCGAAAGGGGACACTCTCACGGCTTTGGATGTGGGTCAGGGGGATGCGCTCCTGATCCGATCGGGCAGATCTGCCGTGCTGGTGGATACGGGCAATTCTGATGGGATGTTGCGCCGTGAGCTGGGACGGGCAGGGGTGTATCAGCTGGATGTCGTCATCATCACCCACCCGGATGATGACCATTGCGCTTCCCTGGGCACCCTGGGAGGATATGTTGACGTGAAGCGGATCCTCATGGCTCAGGATGTCTTCACCTGCGGCTGCGACAAATGCACCAAATTGCTGCAGTTGGCCGACCGCTGCTCATCCGGTGCCTCGAAGCAGGGGTTGCGCCAAGGGGACTGCATCCAAGTAGGCGCCCTATCCTTGGAGGTGCTCTGGCCTGAGCGGTTCACCGATGAAGGGGGCAATGGGGATAGCCTCTGCCTCATGGCCCATGTAGACGTCAACGGAGACGGTGCGGTTGATAGCAAAGCGCTCCTCACCGGAGATGCCGAAGCGGAGCAGCTGGAAGCCTTGGCGAAGGCGGGGCGGCTTGAGGACGTGGATGTGCTCAAGGTGGGCCATCATGGATCCAAGGTGAGCCTTTCAGAGGAGACTGCACGCCTGTTGAAGCCGGAAGTGGCGCTCATCAGCGTAGGGGAGGGGAATCGCTATGGACATCCTTCGGAAGAGGTGCTCCAGCAGCTGAGTGGGGTGGGCACCCGTATCTTCCGCACCGACGAAGACGGCACGGTGACCGTCACATTCGCAGAAGGCCACCTGACCGTGAACACCCAGGAGCGAAGCGCTCCTTGAGGGATGGGTTGGATTATCATATCCCCATGGCTGATACTGCGAACAAAGCGCTCCTGCCAGCGTATCTGGTGGTGGGGGATGACGCCCTCAAGCGTGAGGCGGTCCTGCGCCGCATGCGCACGCGTCTAGAGAAGCTGGGAGACCTCTCCTTCAATTCGGACACCTTCGATGGGGAGCATGCCGAAGGGGCTGCTATCGCCACCGCTTGTCAGACGCTTCCCTTCGCCAGTGAGAAGCGGCTGGTGGTGGTGAACAACGCCGAGAAGCTCAAGAAGGCCGATGCTGAGGAACTGGTGGCCTATTTGGCTGCCCCGGCTGAGACCACCGTGCTGTTGCTCCTGGCGGAGAAGCTGGCGAAGAACACGCGGCTCTACAAAGCCGCGGCGGCTGTGGGGCCATCAGCGGTGATCGATTGCGCCCGGCCGAAGAAATGGGATATGGCCCAGCATGTCCGCAACATGGCACCCAGCCATGGGATCACCGTCACAGATGGGGCCGCTGTCCTGCTGGTGGAGCTTTTGGGGGAGGACACCGTCCGGCTTGACAATGAGCTCAAGAAGATGGCTCTTGCCCAGCCTCAGAACAAGGCCGTCACCGAAGAGGACGTGAAGCGCTTGGTCGTGCGCGAGGCGGAGGCGAAGCCGTGGGACTTAGCTGATGCCCTGGCTTCTCGCAACCTCAAGCAGGTCATGGCGGTGTTGGGTAAGATGCCCAGTGCGAGCCCCTTCTCTTTGTTGGGAACATGCATCTCCCGCATCCGAGAGCTGATCTGCGTGCAGACGGTGTTGGCGCGAGGGGGGAGCAAGGCCCAGGCGGCTGAAGAGCTCAAGGTGCCTGACTGGAAGATCAAGAACCATGACCGATGGATGCGGAACTATTCTGCAAAAGAGCTGAGAGGTGCGCTTAGCTCAGCCATCCAAGCTGAGCGTGAGATGAAGAGCGGCGCTGATGCCAGCGCCGCTCTCAAAGACTGGTTGATCGGGGTAGTGGCCCCGTAAGGGTGAAGCTTACTCCTCAGGCTGAGCCGCTTCGTCAGCTTCCTGAGCTTCCTCGGCGGTCTCGGCATCCAGCTCCTGAGCCTCGGCCTCAGCGGCTTCAGCCTCAGCCTTGGCAGCCTCTTCGGCTTCCTTGGCCTTGCGGGCGTTGGCCTTCTCCTCCTGCTTCAGCTGAGCTTCGCGACGCTTGGCCTTCTCAGCTTCCTGCTCCTTCATGGCAGCCTTGCGGGCTTCCTTGGCGGCCTTCTTCTTGTTGTTGCCCTTCGCCACTTCCTTGGCCTTCGGCTTCTCGTAGGCAGCGCGGTCAGCCTCGGTGATGACGGTGTTCGCCAGCTTCGTGAGACCGCTCTTGCGGTTGGCAGCCTGGTTCTTCTTGATGACGCCCTTGGAGACAGCCTTGTCCATGAGGCGGCAGGCAGCGCAGACGGCAGCGTAGGCCTCGGCACCGTTCCCGGCCTCAACGGCCTCGCGGACGCGGCGGCTGGCGGTCTTCAGCTCGCTTTTGACGGCGCGGTTGCGCATGCGCGCCTTCTCATTGGTGATGATGCGCTTCTTCTGGGACTTGATGTTCGCCATGGTCTTCTTTCCTCTCTCGTTCGCACGGTATGGCTGAGCGCTTCGAGGCGGCTATCCACAGATACGGATGCAAGGAAGGAAGAGATGCTGGTGGCATGGCAGGACAGCGAAGGAGCAGACCGCAAAGGCCTGCCAGTTGCCCATCCCCTGGTTTTTCGGTACGGGCGCCTTGTCCTGCAAGGCCGCCAGCAACTGCCATCCTTCATGCAGCCATGTCTGCGGATCGTGCGATATGCACAGGCCGTCGCTCAGCGCTGATGCGATAGAATAGCGCACTACAGCTTCGCTGTCACGTAGAGATAACCCAATGAACATCCAATCGGTGAAGGATCCATGGCTACCAACCCTCAGAACATCCGCAATTTCTCCATCATCGCCCATATCGACCACGGCAAATCCACCCTGTCTGACCGTATCCTAGAACAGACGGGCACGGTGGCTGAGCGGGATATGCAAGAGCAGCTGCTGGACACCATGGACATAGAACGGGAGCGTGGCATCACCATCAAGAGCCAGGCGGTGCGCGTGGAATACGTGGCTGATGATGGTCAGACCTATCAGTTGAACCTCATCGACACCCCTGGTCACGTGGATTTCACCTATGAGGTGAGCCGTTCCCTGGCCGCCTGCGAAGGGGCGGTGCTCGTGGTGGATGCCACCCAAGGCGTAGAGGCCCAGACGGTGGCCAATGCCATGTTGGCCATGAATGCCAACCTTGAGATCATCCCGCTCATCAACAAGATAGACCTGCCCGCCGCAGAGCCAGAGCGCGTGAAGGAAGAGATAGAGGACGGCTTGGCCATTCCGGCAGATGACGCCGTGCTGGCTTCGGGCAAGACGGGCGAAGGGGTCCATGACCTCTTGGAATCCATCGTCTACAACGTGCCTGCCCCCGTGGGGGATGGGTCTGCGCCCCTGCGTGCGCTCATCTTCGACAGCTACTTCGATGCCTACCGGGGCGTGGTTGCCTTGATCCGCATCATCGACGGCGCCATCCACAAAGGGGACCGCATCCATATGCTGGCCACGGGGGCGGATGCCCTGGTGGAAGAGGTGGGCGTGCGCACGCCCACTGAAGTGTCATTGCCAGAGCTCTCCGTGGGGGAGGTGGGATATCTGGTCACCGGTCTCAAGGATGTGAGCCAGGTGAAGGTGGGTGACACGGTCACTCTGGCTGAAGGCGGCGTGATGGAGCCCCTGCCAGGATATCGCGAAGCGAAGCCCATGGTGTTCACCGGCCTCTATCCCATTGAAGGGGATCAGTACGAACCCCTGAAGGAGGCTTTGGAGAAGCTGGCGCTCAATGATCCAGCCCTCGTCTGGGAACCGGAGACCTCTGTGGCCCTTGGGTTCGGGTTCCGTGTGGGATTCTTGGGGCTGCTCCACATGGAAGTGGTGAAGGAGCGGCTGGAACGGGAGTTCGGGCTTGATCTTCTGGCCACGGCCCCTTCGGTGGAATACAAGGTGTATCTGCGGGATGGGGAAGTGGAATCGGTTCATTCGCCCCAGGACATGCCCGCGGCAGGCACCTATGAGCGCATCGATGAGCCCTATCTCAAGGCGAAGATCCTCGTGCCCCCTGACTATATAGGCGCAGTGATGGATCTTACCGTGGCGCGGCGTGGCACCTTCATCACCATGAACTACATCTCAGAGACCACGGTAGAGATGCTCTGGGAGATACCCTTATCCGAGCTCATCATGGATTTCTTCGACCGGCTGAAGTCCAACACGAAGGGCTACGCTAGCCTTGACTACGAATTCATGGGCTATAAGCCCTCAGACCTGGTGAAGCTGGACATCCTTCTGGCAGGCAAGCCCATAGACGCCCTCTCCTTCATCGTGCACAAGGATAAGGCCTATGAGCGCGGGCGCGTCCTCACGGACAAGCTGAAGGAGATCATCCCTCGCCAGATGTTCGAGGTGCCCATCCAAGCGGCCATCGGAGGGCGCGTGCTGGCGCGGCAGACGGTGAAGGCCAAGCGCAAAGACGTGCTGGCGAAGTGCTACGGGGGTGACATCACCCGCAAGCGGAAGCTCTTGGAGAAGCAGAAGGCGGGCAAGAAGCGCATGAAGGCCATCGGCAACGTGGAGGTGCCCCAGGAAGCCTTCATGGCCATCCTCAAAGTGGACGAATGATGAGTGCCATGCCTGCCGCTCCGCGGGAAAATGCCATGGCTTCCGCTTCGCGGAATCCATGCGCTCACCTTCGGTTCGCTCTTTGACCCTCGCCCGCATTCGCGGGCTCTAACGTCGCAACCCTATTCCTTATGCGTATTTGTCATCCTGAGCGAAGGCGAAGCCGGAGTCGAAGGATCTTTTTGTTTTCCTGGTTCAAGCGTCCCGCAAGGGGTGTTCGGCCTTGGCCTCGGCCATCGAAAAGGCGTGGTGCTTCGCTTATACCACGCTTTTCTCGGCCTGCGGAATCGGCCTCAACCCCTTGCGGGATGCCTCTGCCACAACAACTAAAACCAGCCGCACTGCTGATGGGGCCCTCCGGGCCCGCATCATCACCGCGGGCGTCCGCTTATCGCGGCCGCCAAGTGTTTCGGGGGACGCTCATCGCGTCCCCCTCTGCTTTTACTCACGCCTTCGGCGTGGGTGCCGCTCCGCGTTCGGGTTGATGCCCCATCCGGGTGAAGGGCGGGCGCTCTCGCGCCCAAGAAGGTGCGCCGGTTGATCCTCCAACTCTGTTAGTCATCTGCGGCGCTGAACTTAATGCCGCCGCTCCCGCTTCCTTGCTCGCATTCTTCGGTCGCGGCGGCGAAGGGCAAGGGCTTCGTGCTGGCAAGCCAACACCTACGGGCAACGGTGCAGGTTGGCCTTGGGGTTGCATCCGGCCCCCCATATCCTTCCGCGGGTTGCATCTGGGTTCGATAGTTGGTCAGTCTCATCTGCAAAAGTGACTAGCATTAGATAGTCATATGTCAATACACATATTGAAAAATTCGGTGAATCGTTATATACTAGCGGCATATTAATATATAAGCGCTAAGGAAGCATTATGAGTCAGGGGAAGCTCAAGGATGCTCTTCGGGGGACGGGCATCCTATCGGTCATTCTGTTCGCGCTCATCTCCGCTGTGGTATCTGCAGCGCTCGTCTGCGCTGATGCCCTGCGGCCGCCTTCGTGGGGGCTGGTGGTGGCGGAGGTGGTCTGTATCTTCGTTGCCTTCGCGCTCATCTGCTGTGCTTGGGCGCCGCTGACAGGCAGGGAGCAGAAGCTCCCTGCCAAAGCGGCCGCGAAGGCTGCTCCTTTAGTGCTCGCCCGCTGCGGGGTCATCATCATCGGGCTCATGGCTGCGGTGCTCCTCTACGGCGTGCTGGCGTTTCTCTTGGATCTCACGCTTTTCCCGCTCATCGGCACCGCCTCTGCGCTCACGTTGCTAGAGGTGGGAGCAGCCCTGGGGGCCATCGCGCTCTCGCCGCTGCCCATCCTGCTGTTGATGGGTGCCTCTGCAAGCCAAGGAGAGGGCTTCCATCCCCTCAAGGAGGTCCGCGCTTGTCAGGGCGCCTATGGTCCTATCCTGGTTGCCGCCATCATCTTCTCAGCGGCAAGCTGGCTTCTGCGGATCCTTTGCGGGCTCATCCCCTCTGATCTAGCTGCTCTCCTCATCTTCGCCATCCTCTCCTGGGCGTTGGGCACAGCATGGCTCTTCACGAGCATCGTCATGGCTCGCAAGACCCTTCAGACGGGCGGCTCTTCTGCGTGGTGGGCCTCTGGGCTCAAGCACCTATGGGAGCGCCATCTGCGCAAGGGTGCCCTGGCTGCCACCTCATGCCTTTTGGCCTTCACGTTGGGGTTCTCCCTTCTGGGAGCGGCGCCGCTGTCCTATGCGGCAGAGATCCTGGACCCCTCTGTGCCCCAACCGGTGGAGCCGGATGTCTACACGCCTCCTGAGGATGACGCTCCTGCACCAGAGGAAGATGCAGCCCAAGGCAGCCAGGCTCCTGCCTCCTCTGACGCTGACTCATCTCAGCCACCTGACGCCGTTCCTGATGAGGAAGCTCCGGAGATCCCCGCACTTCCTCCGGAGGATTACTACGACCAACCGGAGGTGGAGGGCACTCCTGTTGCCCTGGAAGGGGAGGCAACGCTAGTCCAGCTCTCTGAACGGTCCTACACCACGGTCATCGGGGGCGCAGACATAGCCTATGAGGACCACGCGGGCAATGTTCGCGCTATCGACAACACCTTGGAAGCCGTCAGCGCTCCAGCCTCTGAGGAACCCCAGGGCTACCGCAACAAGCGCAACGCCTTCACCGCAGAGCTCACGGTGGGAACGGAAGAGGATGATGACGGCGGCCTCACCCTGTGGAAGGACGGGCGCAGCGTAGGGCTCATCCCCCAAGGCGTAGACTTCTCTCGCGCCCGGGCGGAAGGGGAGGCTATCCGCTACACGGAGGCGCGACCAGGCATCGACTGGCAGTACACGCTGGTGGGATCTGTCATCAAAGAGGATATCGTGCTTTTGCACCCCGTGGAGGAGCAGGCCTTCGACACGCGCCTTCAGCTCTCAGAAGGCCTTCATGCCAACCTCGTAGACGGCATCTGCCTCATCTCAGATGAAGATGACGCAGAGGTCATGAGCATCGCCGCTCCCATAGCCACAGACGCAGCAGGGGAGGTGTCTGACAACCTTGTCCTTGGGTTGGAGGAGCGCGAAGGCGAGCTCTTCCTCACCTTGGCTCCTGACTGGGAGTGGCTTGCAAGCCCTGAGCGGGCCTACCCGGTGCGGATAGATCCTACGGTGGATATCGCACCCTCGGCCGTGCGCCTGAGCTGTGTTGAGCAGCAATGGCGCAACTTGGTCGTAGGTGAGAACGGATACGCCTATGCAGGCTACGACGACGGCGTGAAGACGGGCACAGGCGTCTACAACCATGGGGTGGGCCATGCCATCTGCCGGGCCTACGCGGAGATCAACTACGACTTCTCCTATATCATGAGCGAAGCCCGCATAGACTCAGCCACCTTCTCGCTCTACCAGCATAGGGCCTACTCAGGTGGAGCCACCAACTTCGGTCTGTACCGGGTGGTGGAACCCTGGTCCTTCAACGGGCTCTCCTGGGCGAACCAAGAAGGGCTCACGCATGAGCTAGTGTGCTTCCGCCAGGCCAACACGTCTCCAGGCTATATCAACTGGGACGTTCGCGAATGCGTGAACAATTGGATCCAAGGGGTGTATCCCCAGCATGGCTTCTGCGTGAAGGCCGAATACGAGCGTGGGATGCAGTGCGAGATGTTCCAGAACCGCTATGCGGCGAACCCTCCTGCCCTCACCATCAACTGGACCATCCCGGATCCGGTGGATGAGGGGCGCCCGCTGGATGCCACCACGGTGAAGATCCGCACCTTGACCGAACACGATGCTGACAACAAGCTGCAGTTGGATGGCGTCTTCGCTGATGGCGAGGCCACGCCGCGGGCCACCGTGGCCTATACGCTGGATCCCACTGGTGAGACCGGCATCTCGTATGCCTCCCGGTCCTACAAGTACCCTGATTCCACCGAATGGCAGGCCTCCATCCCCAATGCCACTCGCTACAAGGACAAGCTCTCCAACTGGCAGAGCCATGTGTTCTCAAGCCTGGCCTATGACACCCTGTACAAGGTGCGGGCCCTGGCCGTGAAGGATGGCGTCTCGGGCAAAGAAGGGGTCTCTGACACCTTCCTGGTGTACAAGGCAACAGCAAAGGACACGCTGCCCTATATAGCCAGCCACTACGGCACCACGCTCGATCAGCTGGCTCGGGACAACCGCGTGCAGGACTGCCTGGTGGTGGGTGGCAACACCATCTTCGTGCGCAACCCCAAGACCAACACGCCCTATAACCCGGGAGACCTCACCGAGGACCAGAAGCGGCGCATAGACTCAGGGCTCATGGGCCGGGGCAAGCATTGCGAATACGGCTTCGAGCCCGTGAACATGAACACCGGCAACTTCGTGCTGGAGGGGATAGACGCCACAGCCCCTGACCTTGAAGGTGCCTTCGAAGTGCGGCGCACCTACAACTCCAAGGATGCGGGCACCTCAGGCGCTTTGGGCCGGGGCTGGGCGATGTCGTTCACAGACCATATCTCCGCTGAGGCTTCCGGCGCCCTTGTCTATACGGCCTCTGACGGGGCCAGCTACTTCTTCGACCCGGACGGGGAGGGCGGATATGTCTTAGATGGGGATGCGGGCTTTGAGATGAGCCGCATAGCCTACAGACCCGATGGGGCCAAGGAGACCGACCCTGACCTCTTCCGCTATGAGGTGCGCGCGAAGGATCACACCCTCTACGCCTTTGACTGCTATGGGATGCTCACCTCCGTGACGTCTCCTTCCGGCCTCACCACCCAGATAGGCTATGGCAAGGACCATCTCATGGAGAGCGTCACCTCGCCTGCGGGGAGGGTCTTCCGCTTCGCCCATGACGGCTTGGGACGCGTGAGCGCCTTGACACTGCCGGATGGCAACACCGTGACCTATGGCTATGACGGGCGCGGGGACCTAGTCACCGTCAAGGAAGCGGGCGGGGGTGAGATCCGCTACGTCTATGATGGCGCGGGCCGCATGACCGAATGGTATGACCCCTCGGGTGCTCCCATGGTGCGCAACACCTATGACGATCAGGGCCGGGTCACCTACCAATATGACGCTAATGGGAACCGCTCAGCACTCGCCTATGCGGAGGGCGCCACCACAGCCACCGACGCCAACGGGCACATCACTACCTATCGCTTCGATGATAGGTACCGCACCGTGGGCATCACCTATCCGGATGGCACGAGCATAAGCCGCGCCTATGATGGGGCAGGCAACCTCATCTCTGACGAGGACGGGACCTACTCCTATGACGGAGCCGGGAACCGCGCCTCTGTGACGGACCTGCGCGGGCAGACAACCACCTATTCTCACGATGAGGCAGGCCGCATCACGCGTGTGACCTACCCTGATGGCGAAGCTGTCACCTATGAGCGGGACGGGCGTGGCAACATCACGCGGGAGGCATCCAGCACCGGGCGCGTCATTACGCGCACCTTCGATGAGCTTTGCCGGAAGACCTCTGAGACTGACGCCGATGGCGTGGTGACCTCCTTCGCCTATGCGGGCGCAGACCTCACCTCTGAGACGGATGCCTTAGGGAACACCACCACCTACGGCCATGATGGGATGGGGCGCGTCACTTCCGTGACCGACCCGGAAGGCAACACCTCCTATACTTCCTATGACGCCATGGGGCGTGTGATAGCGGAGACGGACGGTGTGGGCGGCTCTACCCGCTATGGCTTGGATGCACGGGGGCTTTTGCTCTCCTATACGGATGCTAACGGCAACACCACGGCCTATTCCTATGACGGGGCTGCCAACCTGACCTCCATGACAGACCCAGACGGCGGCAGGTGGACCTACGGACACGACCGCGTGGGCAATCTCACATCAGAGACCGATCCTCTGGGCCACACCACCACCTACGCCTATGACGGGCGCGGCCGCAAGGTCTCTGCCACCGACGGCGCTGGGGTCACGGAGAGCTGGACCTATGACGGGCGGGGCAGGGTCACTTCCCACACCCTGCCAAGCGGCGGCACGGAGGCCTTCTCCTACGAGGGCGCGTTGGAGGTGGCCTCCACAGAGACGGACGCTTTAGGCAACGTCACTCGCCGCACCTTCGATGCTCGGGGGAACGTGGCTTCCATCACCTACCCGGATGGCGGCACCGAGACCTTCGCCTATGCAGGAGAGGAGCTCACATCCCACACCTCTCCTGGGGGCTTGGCTTCCACCATCAGCCGCAGCCCTGCAGGCCGCATCCAGGGAATAGATCAGTCAGGGCGGCCCTGGAGCTTCGCCTATGACGAAGCAGGCCGTGCGATATCTGCAACTGATCCGATGGGCAGCACATCTCTCATAGCCAATGATGCCTCTGGGCGGCAGGTGAGCGTGACCGACGCCGAGGGAGGCGTGAGGCGGCTCACCTACGATGGTGCGGGCCGGGTCACTGCCGTCACCGATCCTTTGGGCAATGTCACAGCCAGCACCTACGATGGGCTGGGCAACATCATCTCCGAAACCGACGCCTTGGGCAATGTGACCGCCTATTCTCATGGCTGGGACGGCCAGCTCACCTTCGTGACCGATCCGTGTGGCAACACGACAACCTATAGCTATGACGCCGCGGGCAACCTCATCTCAGAGGCTGATGGGCGCGGAGCGGTCACTGCCTACGCCTATGATGAGGCGAACCGGCCCATCCTGAAGACGGACCCCTTGGGCCGTGAGACGTCTTATGGCTATGACAGCGCAGGGAACCTCGTCCGCATTACCCTACCCGATGGCAGCGTAGAGCGTCTGGGCTATGACGCTTCCGGTAATGTGGTATCAGCCACGGATGCTTCCGGACGCACAGTGAGCTTGGAAGTGGACTTCCGGGGCAACCCCGTGAGCGCCACCGGGGAGGGCCTGGGCACTGAGGCCTACGGCTATGACACCGAAGGTCGTCTCACCTCCTTCACGGACGCTGCGGGCAGGCGCGCGAGCACCCTCTATGACCTCTGGGGAAGTGCTGTGCTGGATGTCAGCGTTCAGGGTGGCGCTACGGCTACCACCTATGATGCACTCGGGCGCGTGGCCTCCGAGACGGATGCCGCCGGAGCCACTACCCGCTATGGCTATGACGGGCGCGGCAACCTCACCTCCGTGACCGGACCAACAGGTGCCACCACCCGCTATGGCTATGACGCAGCAGGCCGCATGATCCAGATGGTGGATGCCCTAGGACAGATCACCTCCTGGGAAGTGGATGCAGCGGGCAATGCCCTCTCTGAGAGGGACCCGGATGGCTACCTCTCCCGCTTCGCCTATGACGGGCTCGGCCGCCAGGTGGCAAGCGTGAATGGGCGCGGGGATGAGACCAGCGTGACCTATGACGCAGTGGGCAACATCACCGCTGTGACCGATGGAGAGGGCAACGCTGATGCTTACAGCTATGATCTGGCAGGCCAGCTCATCTCTCACACGGATGCTCTGGGGCATACCGAGCACCTCTCCTATGACGTGCGAGGCAACGCCGTTGCCTATGGCCAGCCAGGAGGAGGCACCTCTGCCTTCGCCTATGACGTCCTAGGGAACCTGATATCTGAGACGGATGCGGTGGGTGCCACCACGCGCTATGAGGTGGATGCCTTAGGGTTGGCCACCCAGGTGACCGAAGCCAATGGGGCGGTCTACCAATACTCCTATGATGCCGTGGGCCGCATGACGCAGGCGCGCTCTCCTTTGGGCTACATCCGTTCCTTCACCTACGGTGCGGCGGACCTTCCCCTCACGGAAGCGGACAACCTGGGGCTTGCCATAGATTACAAGCTGGACGCCCTCGGGCGCATCACGAAGGCAACGGCTCAAGGGGCGGCAGAGACCTTCGCCTATGACAGGGGTGGCAACCTCGCCTCCCACACTGACCGCACGGGAGCCACCGAGTCCTTCACCTATGACGCCCTCTCCCGCCTCACCGGCTATGAGGATGGCTCGGGCGTGCAGGAGGCCTACGGCTATGACGGCCGTGGCAACATCACCTCGGTCACAGCGGGAAGCACTCGCACCTCCTACGCCTTTGACGGGGCTGGCAACCTCACCTCTGTGAGCAAGGGCACCCAGATTGCCGCCCGCTACAGCTATGACCGCGCAGGACGCACGGTAGCTGCAGAAGACGGCGCTGGGAACAAGACCACCTTCGGCTATGACGCGGTAGGGAACCTCACGAAGCAGACGGATCCAACGGGGGCTGTCTGGCGCTACGAATACGACGAGGCGGGCAATGTGACAAGCTCTACCTCTCCGGGGAATACCAAGCAGAAGTGGGTCTATGATGCGGCGGGCAGGCTCACCGAAGCGCAGGATGCTGACGGGGCGAAGACCGTCTATGAGCGGGACGTCATGGGCAACGTCACCTCCGTGAGAGATCCTCTGGGGCGGGTCACCTCCTACAGCTATGACGCAGAGGGCAACCTCGCTCAGACCACTGACCCATCCGGTTCTATTGAGACCATGGTCTATGATCTCAAAGGGCGCTTGGCTTCCCTCACCTCTCCTTCGGGGACCAGCACTCGCTATGACTACGATGCTCTGGATAACCTGCTTGCAAAGTCATACACGGCAGCGGAGGGGCAAGATGTCTCCTACGCCTACGACGGCGAAGGGAACAAGGTCAGTCGCTCTGACAAGACGGGAAATGCCTCCTTCACCTACGATGGTGCGGGCCGCTTGACCTCAGAGACCGATGGGTTCGGGCAACGGTTAGCCTATTCTTATGATGATGTCGGGCGCCTGTCCTCCATCACCTACCCCGAAGGGGAGGTGGCCACCTATGCTTACGATGAGGCAGGGAACCTCGCATCCGTCAGCGCTCCTGAGGGCGCCTATGCCTACGCCTATGATGAGGCTGCACGGCCCGTGAGCCTCACGCGTCCTGATGGGTCTGTCACCCGCACTGCCTATGACGGGGAAGGACGCATAACCTCCGTTGAGAGCTTGAGTTCTGAGGGGCAAGGGCTCTCCACCTTCACCTACGCCTATGACCCAGAAGGGCGCATAGCCTCTGAAGAGTCTTCTGTA
>CANOIM010000003.1 GCA_947566075.1 uncultured Eggerthellaceae bacterium
AATCAGAGATGAGCTCTTTTTCGGCTGCATCCAGGCGTATCGTCATGGTTGATGATGCCATTCTTCCTGCTTTCTTGGTTGCTCATATTGTGTAACATTGTAACACATTCGTCACCAAAGACATTCTGGCTATATCTGGTAGGTGCGATATCAGAAAAGACAATGGAACGAAGCGACATTCGCCTGACGAACTTGTGAAGCGCTTGACCTAGCGCTGGGAAATGGAGTAGATTACAAGGTGTGATATGACCCCGTGGACTCTAAGTGAGGCGGGGACTAGGAAGGTCGCAGCCACCGGCTGCGGCCTTCTGACATATAGGAGAGGGATGAAGGATTTTAAAACAACAGAGCAGTTAGTAGAGCTTCTAGAATCCAGGGGCGTTATCACGGATAAGCGGACACCCCTTGCCATTGAGCGAGAGAGCTACTATGCGATCGTGAATGGATACAAAGGCCCGTTCTTAGACAAGCAAGCCATGGCTTCTACTCATGAGGATGTGTACCTGCCCGGTACACGGTTTGAATGGATCTACTCTCTTTTCATGTTCGATCGTGAACTAAGAACCCTGACCTTTAGATATCTAGCGCGTGCTGAGGCGATCATGAAGAGCGCGATCGTGTATTGCTTTTGCGAAAAGAACCAAGGGGTCGAGGATTACAAAGATACGTCATGCTATGTAGCGCCGGGAAACATGCTCGTTCCGCGAGGATGGAAAGGCAGCAAAGAGCAGTTGCACAGGAAGAGTCTCAAGAGGCTCATGGAGGTGTTCGATCGAAAGACGAGTCGTAAGAGCGAGAGACCCTTTATCCGGCATTATGCCCAACATCATGGTTATGTACCTCTCTGGGTGGTTGCTAACGATATGACCTTCGGCAACGTCTCGAACTTCTATCAACTACAGGCGAAAGGTGTGCAAAACGCTGCCTGCAAGATGATCCTGCATGCTACCGGGAAGGACTATGGTCCAGGGGTGCTCACACCGGATACGCTGCTCATGGCCTTTTCTGTTCTGGTTGATTTTCGTAATCTTTGTGCCCATGATGAGCGGCTGTACTGTGCCAAAGTGGGCAGGGATCGCAGGCAGACATACACCAATATGCTCTTCTACTTGATGCTCATCCTTTCTGAAGAAAGCTTCGAGGAGATGATCAGGGATATCGCACGTTTGTTCGGAGTGTATGGTGAACATTTGCGAGTTGTTACAAAAGAGGACTTGCTTAAAGGTATGGGGATGAGAGAGCAAGAGGCTGCAGATCAGCCATAGGTGGATGAAACCCTGCTGCAATCTTGGTGGATTCAGCGCGGCTCCGAATCGGTTGGCTCATGAAGACGGGACACGAAGGCATCGCATCTTCAGAACAGTCTCCTCAGATCAGAAAAGCAGCTCCCAAGAGCAGGGAGAAGAGGATCAGCGCTCCGGCATCGGGGGGAGCGAATGTGGCTCGATAGGCAGGAAGATCTGGGCATGATGAGATGCTCTGCTTGTGCACGAAGCGCTCGGCCATGATGTCCACTTGGTCGAAAGAGCTCTCGAGAAGCTGTATGAACGCGCCTTTTAGGTGCGCTATGCGATGGCGTAGGCGGTTCAGCGCTTCGGCATCATTCTTGTTCCGTTGGTCAGACTGTTCGCCTGCGCGTATCATGTCTATCTCCCTGATGAAAAGGGGAAGGATTTGTAACGCTACATCTAAGGCGAGCACGAAGGTGTCTACGCGCAATCCTAGCCGACGTAAGGGTGCAAGCGTCCATGAGAGCGTTCCGATGAGGGACCGCGTAGTCACGGCGTGCATGAATGCGATCCCTACGGCCATGAGACAGATGAGGCGCACGATCATGAAGACAGAGACTACGAGACCTTCGAAGTAAACAGTGAAGCTGCCAACGGAGAAGAGCGCTTCACCGCTTTGGCAATACAGGATCTGAGCTATCAGCGTGACCAAGAGGATGAAGAGCAGCGGCTTGAGGGACCGCCGGATCTCTTTAGCGGTGACACCTGATGTAGCGACTAAAGCTAGAGCGACTACCGCGCACAGGCCAAGCGTTGCGAAGCCGATAGAGACGAAGAGCGCTACCGTATAGAGGAAGAGGCAGATCAGCTTCGTGCGCGGGTCAGCTGTGAAGCACGAGGGGATGCGATAAGCATCGCCTTCGATGAGCAGCGCATCCTCGTCAGCGATGTGGTCCACATAAGCATTCATGGAAGACGACCCTTCGAAGCATCCACGAGGCATCGTGCAAGCAGACCGGTTATGATGCCGGTGAGGCAAGCAGTGGCGAAGAGTAGGGGGGCGGATAGCCAGACGAGCGTCGTCTGTAGCATCACGCTTGCTATCAAGAGCTGCCCTACGTTATGGAAAATCGCCCCCACCATGGCCACGGGTACCATTCCCACATTCGACAACTTTGCTACCAGGGCCATGATCATTGTTGCTAGCAGCGTTCCGGCGGCCGAGTATGTCATCATGATGGGTGAACCAAAGAGGAAGCCTGAAGCCAGCACCTTGATGAGTGCTATGCAAAGCGCACTCTTGAGATCGGTCATGATGAGCGCTGCAAGAATCACCGCATTCGCCAGTCCTAACTTCACCCCTGGGACGGGGATGGGGATGGGAACGAAGGTCTCCGCGTAGCTCAGGGCCAGCGCGAAGGCAGAGAGGATGCCTACAAGCGCCCAACGCCGGGCGTCATCTAGGCTGAGGGGAGCGGCTTCTTGATTAGGCGGCTTCAAGGGCTCACCCGCTCACTGCATCGGGAAGAGCGTCGGTGGCGTGGCTTGCGGGGGCGAGGCTTTCGGCTGCCCCCTTCTTCGACTTCTGTCCGATGATCTCTATGTAGAACTCATGGGGAAGGCAGATAATCCGCTGTCCGGGGGTATGGATCTTCCCCTGGCGCATGCAGTCATGATTCTTGCAATCCGATTCCGAAACGTGGATGCAGGCATTCTCCACCGTTACCTTATTGGTGCCTAGATTCGATTCGATCGTTGAGGTGGTATCCACATCCAGGGGGAAGCTGTATGTCTTGCCGTCTGCAGCGTGGACAATGGCGGTCAGCGTAGAGGCAGTGGTCTGGGACGTGGAAAGCGAAGCAATGAGTGCGCTTGCGATCACGATCAACAGCACCATGGCAACCACGATTACATTCGCATGGCATTTGAGCGTATTCAGCATGCCTAGACCACCTCCCCTTTCGTTTGATCCGTTACCCTTTCTTGCTCAGGCTGCGGATCCCGGCCTCATTTCCCAAATCTTGCCAGTCTCATCTATGAGCAGTACCTCAAGTTGGTCATGTACCCGGGTCCATTCGGGGGCCTCTTCGGCTCCCGTCATGAAGAGTGGTTTTGCGAAAGCTTCGCCATCAGTGGCTTGTGGGCCTAGGATGCTGACGCTGGTCACCTTGCCTGAGACGGGATATCCCGTGCGTGGGTCAAGGATATGCCAGTACTGGCGCCCTTCTTGCTCGAAGCATCGCTCTGTGAGCGCGCTCGTGACCACAGAGCGGTTCCGTGCCTCTACGGTGCGCACAAGCGCATCATGGTGGTGTGGGTCTTGGATGCCGATGCGCCATGGGTTGCCATCGGGCCTGCAACCGATCGTGCGAACGGTGCCGCCTAGGTCCAGGCACGCGCTCGTGCATCCTTGGGCTTCTAGTTGGCGGGCGAGGTCGTCAGCTATGTAGCCCTTGGCGATACCGCCTAGATCGATCTGGGCATACGGGTCGGTCAGTCTGACCGTGTTCCCTTCCATGGATATCCTCTCGTAGCCTATATGGCTCACCGCTTCGCGGATGCTTTCTTCTGGGGGCACGATGCCCTGCTTGAAATCCCAGAGAGCAGATACCGCGCCAATGGTGATGTCGAAGAGGCCATTGGTGATGCCGGAATACGCTATGGAGCGCGTGATGATGTCCGCAGTCTCTGGATGTACGGTGACAGGAGCTCCCTGAGCATCATTGATGCGCGCTATGTCGCTTGAGGGGATGGTGCGCGAGAAGGCAGACTCGAAGAAGCGGCATCGCTCCTCGAGCGCCGTCATGACCGTCTGGCTGCAATCGGCGCTCAAAGTGATGAAGGTGTCGAAAGCGAACAGATCCGTGGTGAGCAGCGTTTGGGGCTGTTCACCATCATCCCACGAGGAGCCTTGGGTGTTTCGGGCTGAGAGGGCATTGGCGGGAGCGCATCCTGGAACCATTGTGGCCAGGGTCGCGCAAGCGGCACAGGACAAGAATGTCCGGCGTGTGCAGGGGTATGTCCGCGAGAGCTTATCCACTCAGCAGGCCCGTAGCATTCATGATGGAAAGGAGCGACACCACAGCGATGGCGATGCCGATGATGAGCACGAGCACGTCATAGGGTTTCAGGGGCTTGCGCTCTCGCTTCTCTGCCTTCGCCGTTCCCTTCGACTCCTTCACGGATTCTTTCTCAGTGCTCTTGCCAGCGTTCTTGATGAGCCTTGCAACGCGGTTGCGGAGAAGGGTTGCCTTGGTGAGCACATACCCCACCGGGCACGCGAAATTGCAATAGATGCGGCGAGAGAAGAGCGCCCCCACCAGCACGAGCGGCAGAAGCGCCCACTGGATGCCAACCCCTACCTGCCCGAAGATCAACGAGAACGGCTCATAGTTCGCGAACTCCAGGTTATGGAACGCAAGGGTGAGCACGAGCGAGATAAAGATGAGAACGGCGGGGAACCAGCGCAAGAGCTTTCCCACTCCCGGATTCAGCGGCTTCTTGCCTATGGGGCCGCCAATGGCGAATACCGCTTCTTCCAATGCGCCGAAGGGGCATATGGTGGCGCAGTAGGCGTTCTTGCCTGTGATGAGGATCAAGATCAGCGCGCCGAAGACGAGCAGATACCAGCGGAGATAATCTGCGACGCTCGGCCAATCAAGGGAGCAGAGCGCTATCAGAACGGTCAGAGTGATGAATTGCGAAGCGAGAAAGCCCATGACAACGATGCTGTAGATGCGACTGATCCAGACGAGCACCCGCTGCTTGGACCAGCGGGTGACCGCGAAGGCCAGGAGCAGCATGATGAATACCAGGATATCCAGGTATCCGATGCTCATCCCGCTATCGGGCTGCTCAACGGGGGTGTTCAGGTAATGCTCACCCACGAAGGTGACGCCCTCCTGGATCGCTTTGGTGGCGGCGTTCGATGAGATGGTGGCGTGGCTGATGGCATCCACATTCGCATCGATGCTGAACCCGCTGGCAATGGGGTCATCAATGAAGTTCTTCTTGAAGAAAGACTGCCCGATGAGCTTGCGAAAGTAAGAAGGTGACTCATCCTGGCTATAGGGCTTCACATTCAGTACAGTGCCATCCATGCCGACGAGCGTAGCCATGACCACCTCGGACTGATAGCCGTAATGGCCGCAGATCACCAGGTATCCTACCGGCACTCCCTCTTCGCTCACTGTATAGACGGGCGGCTCGGCATTTACCTGTTCGAATGCGTTGAATTCTTCGTAGTCGTCCAAGAATGCTTCGTCAATAGGTTCATGGTATAAGGTGTTCATGACGAACAATGTAGCAACGATGGTGCACCCGAGAGCGAAGAGAACACGCTTCACCTTCTTCATGTTCTTTACGCACCCTTCCTCTGCATCGTGTTATTGGTCTTCAGGAAATTCAGCACTTTGCGTGTGAGGATGGCATCCATGAGCTCTTTGTCGCCGAAGTCGGGCTCGGTGAGGAGCATGCGTGCATATTGGTCGCGGTAATCACGTTTATAGGCAGCAAGATCTGCGGGGAGAACCTGTATGCTCTCGGCCTCAGCGATCGCTGTGATTGTCAGGTTCTCAAGGGCTGTGCGTACGAGGTTCGCCTTGCAGAACTCGCGCAATTTAGACTCATCGATGCCCGCCACCAAGCAGAATGCTCCGATGGACTTGCGATCAGCGGTCAGCTTTTCGCGTAGTTCTCCTTCAGCGCGCGCGGCTTCTGAACTAAGTGCTTCTTCATCCAGTGCATAGGACGATCCATCGATCACGGTGTTGATGAGCGCGTTCAGGAAATCAGTCTCATCGCCTTCGGCCTCGATGACAAGACCCACATAGGGACCAGGGATGAAATCGGTCAGTATCTGCTTCATGTGGCATCTCTCTTCCGTATGTACAGGACGGATATCAGACGCGTGCAGCCCTCGCACAGGAGGGTTGCACGCGGTGGAGGGATTTGATTCGTCTTAGGCGGTTTTGGGTTCTGCAGCTGTAGGGGCGATTTCTGCCAGGTTATTCTCGGAGGGCTTCTTCTCGCCCATCTTGCCTACGCGGAATCCGATGACGCCTAGGATAATACCGATGCCGCCGAAGATCAGCAGTCCCATGGCGGCAGATTGAGGTTCTACCTCAAGAGTGCAGGCATAAGCCCAATCTAGGGCGAAGGCTACGGACACCAGTCCGAGGATCCACAGAACAAGGATGCCAACCAGCTTGCCGGGCTTCATCTCTTGCTTGCGGTAATGGATCACGAGGAGAGTAACGGCTGCGCCGAAGAGCGCGGCAACTAATGAGTAAACCAGCATCTCAGTCAAACCCATTCGGGGCACTTCCTTTCTTTCGCTTGCGCTTCTTAGATGTCCTTACGCCAGAAATCCGTCAGTGTCTGCTCGTCGGGGATGCCGCCGTAGCCGAAGAAGCCGTCAAAGAAGCGGGCAACGCCACCGAATCCAGGGATGCTCGTCATGACGCGAAGAACATCATGGTGCCAGATTTGTGGCTTGTTATAGGGGCATACGCCGATGCAGATGCCGCAATCGTTACCGTCCAATGGCAGATACCAATTGATCAGGCATTTTTGGGCATCCAGCTGATATTTCTTGATGCCGCCCTGGGCGCAGAGGCTCGTGGGGACATTGTCTGGATCATCGATGCTCAGATGGGTGATGGCCTGGGAGGGGCAGCTGTCAGAGCATACCTGACAAACCTCGCAGAATTCAGTGACGCCGAAGGATTTCGGCTTGTCGTATTCGAACTCGGCATCCGTATAGACTTTCGCCAGGCGTACGCGTGGGCCGTATTCTTCGGTCATGAGGATGCTCATGCGGCTACCTTCACCAAGTCCTGCACGAATGGCCTCGGCTACGCTGGGAGAAGCGTTATTGCCACAGTGATAGGTGTTGTAACCCAGTTTGCGCAGAAATTGAGCCAGGCGCAGCCCTACCTCGGCCATGCGGGAATAGGCTGTGTAGGTGGCACCTGTTTCGATCATGGATCCAGAGGTTTTGAAGCACTCGTAATCCATCTCGAAGGCCATTACGATGACCGATTTCGGTTCGAAGCCCATATCCATCGGACGGTTGACGTTGACCTTCTCCTTGATGAGGTTGCCTTCCATGTCAGTGGGCATGGCAACTTCGGTGGCGTATATGAAGCGTTCATCATAGGGGGCGATGCCTACCAGATCGGCGCCGAACACCTTTGCTGCCTTCTTGACGGCATAAGCAGCTTGGGCAGGATTGTCGAATTCATAGCGCTCTTCGGCAACATCGAAGCCATCCTTGCCGCCGTTCGGGAAACTGGCGCTTGTTTGGCCGTACATGGTCAAGGGTGCAAGTTCGCCGGAAGGGGTGGTGATATGCACGCAGCTATCGAAGGAGCGTCCTGCTCCGGTGACATCAGCGCCCATTAAATGGTAGGTTGCCATGCCTCCATCTTCGAATGCGTAGTCGATCTGCGTGAAGCCTGGATCCCCATAGGTGAAGGGCGTCTCTGGGTTCGCACCCGTCCATTGATCGAACAGGTTTTGGTTGTCATTCTCGTCAGGAGGGATCATACCCTTGGGTACGAGTCGCGCTCGCATGAAGGCAACATTCTTGCCCTCGAAGCGCTTGAATTCATTGGGATCGATCTCAAGCATCTCATCGATGGATTCATAGGTTGTCGCGGCTTCTGCCTTCTCGGCTGTCCCCCCAACGCCGAAGAGCGACGCGATGCCCAAAGTGGCTCCTGCGGTAGCGCCGAGCTTCAGGAAATTACGTCGGCTCATGCTGCCGATGTCCTTCTTCGCGGTTTCCATTGCAGCTCCTCTCTTGGATGTTCGAAGCACGCGAGCGTGCCTGGTCCTTCCTCCTTCACCGGATGCGGCGTGTTGAAGATGTTGTCAGGCTGTTACCGAAAAGGGATGCACCTACCAGGAGTAAATGACGATATACCCCTAGAAGGGGTAGGGTTTTACAGGGGCTTTCGGAGGCCTGGGGCAGACAGGGGTAGGCGCTTGTAGTAGCATCCCCTTTGGCTCTTCCGCATCCTGAGAAGGGGACCTCCCATGGCAGTACGGCCGATCTGGCCCAAAGGTGCATATTCGGCGTTCTTCTTTGCCGCTTTCGCGCTCTTTGACATTGAGCATTACAACGTATTCAACAATATCCGTGTACTTCAGCTGTTCACAGAGCATGAGTGGATGCGCTCGACGGGTATGAATCTGGTCTCCATCATGATTACCTGTGGAGGTTTTCTGGTGCTCATGGTCCTCTTCCGCAGTAGGAGATACTTCATTAGCAGCTCACGGGGGCTCGTGGCCAGCTGCGCGATGATCTGTTGCGCCCCTGTGCTCTGGACGTTATCGGGTTTAAGCCATGACCAAGAGGCGCTGGGCTATGTAGGCTTTGCTCTATTTGCGTTCGGTCATCTATGCTTCTTGCCTGTTCTGGTTAGGAATCTAGCCATCATTGGTCCCTCCTACGCTTTGTCTCTCTATGCGTTCACGTTGGTGGTTGTTTCCCTCACCACGCCATTCGTGGATTTGTTGCCTTCTTGGGGGCTAGAGATGGTGATCGTGCTCTGCCCCCTAGGCATGCTCGCATGCTTCGGAGCGGCTGCTCAGCGAGCACCCATGGCTATCGAATTGAAGAGGGATTCCAAGACGAAGATACCGAAGGTGCTGGTAGGGACATTGGTAGTCACTGGTATGCTTTCCGGTGTCTATGCTGACATGGGTATCCGGGGCTGGAGCGGTGTCCCTGTGCTTGCATCTATCGCTGAGAGCGTCATCGCTTGCTCGGTCATCGTATTCTTCCTCAAGGCATCGCATTTGAACTACAACCGCATCCTCTACCTTGTCAGCATTCCACTCATGGTTTATGGCATTTTGCTGCTCACCACGCAGAACCTGACCCAGGAGCTGACTGGATTCTTTGTGTTCAACTTTGGTTACGACTTCCTCTATGCAGGTCTTTGGTCGCTCTATAGCTACCTTATCCGCTACTCAACCTTCAACTATTACTGGTTGGCTATCTCTGCTGCGTTCGGAACCTTTTTCGGGCGTATGATCTCCATCTTCTGCATCGAGGCCTTAAAGGCATTTCCCTTGCTGACATCACATCTCGAGCTTTTCGTGCTCACGGTGCTCTTCGGGGCGATGTTCGTCTCCATCATGCTTTACGGGCAGAACAATATGAAGAGCGGTTGGGGCAGTATCAAACCTCAAGATAATTTCTTTGCCGTTGACACTCACGAGCGCAGCTGCCATGCCATTGCTGCGGTGTCAGAACTGACGCCTCGTGAGCGAGACGTGCTCATATTGCTGTCGAGGGGGAATAACACAAAGACGATCGGTGGCCGACTCTGTATTTCGCCGGGGACTGCCAAAACGCACGTGAAGCATGTCTACAGTAAGTTGGGAGTGCATTCCCAACAGGAGCTCATCGACATGGTAGAGGCGAACGAGAAGCAGATGGATACCCATTGATCTTCGCCCAGGAAGGGTTTTGGAGTGGAATCAAGAGAAAGTGGTGGTCGAGGAGGGATTTGAACCCCCGACCTTGTGCTTGTAAGGCACCTGCGCTCCCGCTGCGCCACTCGACCACGTGAGGATCATTATAACAATCCTCGGCGCTTGTGGGAAAACCGTTCGCCGAAGCGCCCCTGCCGCGCAGGGGGAATACTGGGGCCACTGACCGAAACAAACCTTTTCAACCCGCGCTCAACCTCGCAAATCAACCTGGAGGGTTGAGGCCCGAAAGCCGTTCTCGTTGACCCATCAACCCACTTAAAATATCCTACCCCCATAGGCATCATCCCGCTTTCTCAGGTCCGGCAGCCATACATGCCGGGGCGCTGAGGGGGAAAGGGAGTGCTGAGGTGAAGAGAATCGAGGAAGGGGGAGGTTAGCGCAGTCGTTTCTTCTGGTCCGTACCCCATGGCGGGAGCTCAAGGCCGATCCCTATAAGGTCTCGTGTTCATTACTAGCACCTCAACAGCCCTAGATTTTTGAGGCGCTCGTAATCCCTCCCAAGATGATGGTTCGTTCTCAGTCTTGCTATTGCGCACGGGCAAGTGCCCGATTTTCTAGGCCCACTGCCGTATCTATCCATCAGACGGCGGGGGCAAACATCATTTATCTAGGGGGTATTGATGGACGGTAAAGAGTTCACAGTATCTGAGGTCATCGACCGCGCTGGTATCTCCAGCCACACGTGGATCGTGTTCGTCATCCTGGCGTTCGCGATGATCTTCGATGGCTATGACTTCATGATCGTTAATTCTACTAACACCTATGTTGCACCCACGTTCTTCGCGACCGAGATCGCCAATGGTCAGCCGATCGCAGCCCTTACCGGCTCACTGACCACCTGGGGCCTGCTCGGCATGGTGCTCGGCGGTGCTGTTGGCGGCATCATGTCCGATGCCATCGGCCGTAAGAAGATGCTCACCATCGCGGTCATCTTCTATGGCCTGTTCACGCTGCCGCAGGCATTCGCGCCCGATTATGCATTCTTCTGCGCATTCCGCCTGATCGCTGGCTTCGGCGTTGGCTCCTGCATCCCGGTCGTCACCACGGTGTTCTCCGAGAGCATGCCTTCCAAGCAGCGCGGCATCTTCGTTACCTTCGGCATGGCCTTCATGGTCATGGGCTGGGTTATCGCTGGTCTTGTTGCAGCACCTATCTGCTCCAACCCTGTTTCGATAATCCCGGGTCTCACCGACGGTCAGATCACGCTCGCCAACGGCAGCTCTGCTGTGGAGAACTGGCGCATCTGCTACCTCATCGGCGCTCTGCCGGTGGTGTACGGCATCATCCTGTTCTTCGTCATGCATGAGACGCCGCACTGGTATGCCAACCATGATCAGAAGGAGAAGGCCTGCATGCGCCTGACCCAGATCGTCAAGGCAACCCGTCACGTTGACGTCGAGTTCGATCCCAACCTGCTGATCGTTCCGCCGAAGCCGAAGAAGACCGGCCCGGCAGTGCTCTTCAGCTCCAAGTTCATCGTTGCTACCTGCGCTATCTGGTCTGCATACTTCGTTGGCCAGTTCTGCGTGTACGGCATGAACGCCTGGATCCCCACCTGGTTCCAAGGCAATGGCTTCACCCCTGCTGAGTCCGTGACCCTGCAGACGTGGAACAACGTTGCTGCTATCGCTTCCAACATCTGCGTTGGCTTCATCTCTGACGCTATCGGCCGTAAGCGCGCTCTGTGGATCGGCTGGGTGGCCTGCATCGTTGCCATCATCGCTTGCTCTGTGTTCGTGCCGATGTTCCCGGGCGAGGCTCCCGTGAACGGCGCTCCGCTGGCTGGCGCTGCTGCTGGCAACTTCCTGCCCTGCATCTTCTTGATGCTGCTCTTCGGCTTCTGCCTGAACTACGCTATCACTGCTGTTCAGCCGCTGATGCCCGAGTCCTACCCCACCGCTCTGCGCAACACCGGTACCTCTTGGTGCCAGGCGTTCGCTCGCTTCGGTGGTTCTGGTTCCTCCATCGTCCTCGGTGCTGCCGCAGGCCTTGCGATGTTCCAGCATGACGTGAACGGCACCATGTCCAACAACTGGTCCATGGTCGTTCTCGTGCTCCTCATCCCGTTCGTGCTCGGCCTCGTTTGCACCCTGCTGTTCGTCAAGAACACGGGTGGCAAGACCATGGACGAGCTCCAGCGGCTCTCCGAGGAGAACCCGCTCTCTGAGACGGACGGCAATGGCCGTTTCTGGATCATGATCGGCGTGGTCGTTGTTAACTTCATCGGTTGCATCGTGTGCCCGCTGACCATCCCCGGATTCTCCAAGACGGACATGGCTCTGCCCATCATGCTCGTTGCCATGCTGCTTCCGTTCATCTACTTCTTCGTGTTCGGTGGCCAGGGCCTCGGCAAGGAGAAGGAAGCTCGCGCCAAGGGTGCAGATATCCTCTAAGCTCTGTTAGCTTAAGGGAGCTTCTGGAAGGGCCCGCCATCATGGCGGGCCCTTTTTTGTGGACACGCGTTCAAGCGGGTCCTTTTTCGTTGGGAAAGAAGGAGTTAGGCAGTTGCTTTGATGGCGCCCTTATCGCAGCGGTTACCCCAGGAATCGATGATGTCCCGATCACGGTAGACGCAGATGACCTCGCAGTGGTTAGCGCACTTCTGACACTCCACTTCGCGGGTCTTGAAATCGAAATCCAACATGGCTTCGAAATCGAAGGTGCCGGAGGCGAAGGGGCCTGATTCTGCCTGCCGCACAGGGCCTGCATCAGCGGCCAAGAGCGCTGCACCGTAAGCCCCCATGAGATGTCCGTCTGCATCAACGGTCACGGGCATGCCCAGCAGCTTTTCGAAGGCATCCACCACGCCTGCGTTCTTGGACACACCGCCCTGGAACACCACAGGAGCGGCAATGGTCTTCCCCTTGCCCACGTTGTTCAGGTAGTTCGAGGCCACCGCATGGCAAAGCCCGGCGATGATGTCCTGGCGTTCGTAGCCCATCTGGATCTTATGCACCAAGTCAGATTCGGCGAATACGGTGCAGCGGGCAGCGATGTTCGCTGGCTTCTGAGAGGTGAGGGCAATGGCCCCGAACTCCTCCACCTCTACGCCTAGGCGGTGGGCCTGGCTGGAGAGGAAGGAGCCGGTACCGGCGGCGCAGAGGGTGTTCATGGCGTAATCCACGGCAATGCCGTCAGCCACGCAGATGATCTTGGAGTCTTGGCCGCCTATCTCAAGGATCGTACGCACATCGGGATGTAGATGAGTGGTGCCCACCGCATGGGCCGTGATCTCGTTCTTCACCACCGAGGCTCCCAGCATAGCCCCCACCAGCCGCCGAGCGCTTCCCGTGGTGCCTGCGCCCACGATGTGCACCTGGCCTGCACCCGCTTGGGTCTCTGCGCCATCAGCCAGCTGCTGTTCCAGCTCACGGACGACGCGCTTGGAGGCATCGGTGGGGTTGCCCTCAGTCCAGAGGTAGGAGCGGGCGATGATCTGCCCATCTTCGGTGATGACCACGCCTTTCGTGGAGATGGAACCGATGTCTATGCCGAGGTAAGCATCGCTCATTGCCGTGATCCTTTCTGCTTCTTCATGGCAAGCATGTCGTAGAAGGCCTCCAGGCGGGTATCCAAGCCCGTATCGGAGGTTTGGGCATCATAGGTGAGATAGAGGATAGGTATGGAATGGTCTTGGGCGATGCGCTGGAGCACCGGTTCGCAATCTATCTCCGGGGTACATCCGGCGGATTTCGCATGGACGATGCCATCGAAGCCCTCTTCGGCATAGCGCTTTGCCGCTACGATGGTCAGCGTGGATGTGGGACCCATGTCGTAGCGGATGTATTCCGAGGCCGATGGGCGCAGGTTCGCTTCGTTATAGCGAACGAATCGGTTCGTCAGATTCATCATCCGATGCAGCTCTACGCCCATGGCCAGCAGCTTCCGGTCAAGCCCCAGGTTCGCCCGAGCGTCAATGGCGGTGAACATCTCCCCAACGATGCCGATGCGGATGGGGTCAGCGGGCTTGTTCAACGGCAGTGACCTGAAGCGGTCCATGGTCCGAGCGTAGGCAACATTGACAGCCCTGTCATCAGTGGCTGCGCGCATGTCATCCATGAAGGCTTCCCAGGTTCGGTTGAAGGAACCGCTTTCGGCTTCGAATCCCGCATTGGCCAGATAGAAGTCCATGGCCGCATCCAGTTTGGTGGTCATGTTCGCCAGAGGGATCAATCGGAGGGCTGCCTTGGGAACGTTGATATCCGGATTCACCTGCTTCAGGCACTCCTTCGTCCAGGCGATGGCCGCCGAGCCCTCCAATCCGCGGGAGAAGTTCAGCATGCGGAAATCGTCATAGCCCATATCGTGCAAGATGGATTCTTGGAGTTCGCCGTAGTAGCCCAAGCGGCATGGGCCTCCGAACTGGACGATGACGTTCGCTCCGGCCTCAAGGGCATCGGCGAAATCTCCCAGGATGTGCTTGAAGGGAGTGCAGACGTAGTCTGTGGAATTCTGTGTGCCTATCTCATCAGTGCGCCGCGTGGCGGGAGGCAGCGGAAGGTATTCTGCGTTCAGCACCTGCTCCACGAAGAACTTGAATGCCGGGTCATAGTAGCAATAACGGAAGAATGCCACGCGGGTGCGCTTGTGCCGCTTATCCGGCTTCTTCTTGCGCGGAGAGAACAGGGCGCGCAGGCTGCGGTCCCGGGTGACCGTGACCTGGGACCGCAGGGATTCAGGGGCGTCAACCTTATCCATGGAGATAGCCTCCCTTCTGCTGGAAGCGCAGGATGTCCATGAAGCTCTCCACCCGCGTTTGGATGCCTGCCGTGCCGCTTTGGGCATCGATCATGAGATTCAGGATGGGCGTGCCATGGATGTAGCGCATGATGGCGTCATTGGTCATGGAATCAGGGCCGCAGGGGAACGCGCTGATCAGCACGATGCCGTCTACCTGATCTTGGAGCATGAGGATAGAGCCGATGAGTTCTCGGCTGATGAGCCAAGGCATGGTGTCAGTGAAGCGGAAGCTCTCCTTGAAGGCCCGTTTCTTATCCGTCTCATCGGCGAAGAGGATGTAAGCACCCGCTTCCATGAGAGCTTCTAGCACGGGCCCTGCCAGGTAGGCATCATGGGAGAGGTAAGGATGGGCTACTACCAGGATGACCAGCGGCCCTTCAGTGCCCGCTTCCTGAGCGCTTTGGCGCAGGCGGCTTATCTCCTTCAGTTGGAGCTCCTGGGCTTTCGCTGCTTGAGCGTCAGCTGCCCGTTGGGCCTTGAGCGCTGCTTTGTAGGCGCGCTTTGCCGTGCGCTTGTCCCGCTCGAGCTGCTCTCCTAGCTGGATATAAGCACTCTGGGCCTCTTTCGCATCCTCCATGTCCTGGATGAGCAGGCTGATGACGGGAGTCCTGCTGTCCCGAAAGATGTTCGCGGTCATGTCAGGGAGCGCCTGGTACTTGGTGCAGAAGCCCTGGCGTGCGGATCCGCTGGCATAAGAGGGTACGAAGAGGGCGTCTACCCGTCCCATCAGGTCATCCACGTGGCCGATGAAGGCTTTGGATGCCAAGCAGCTCTCGTCAGAGGAGAGGGCATCCCCCTGGGTGAGGATGGAAAGATCCGTAGGGCGGCTCTCGATCACCGTGAGTCCCAGTTCGCTGAAGAACGTTTTCCACAGCGGGTGGAAACGGTAGGTCAGCAATGCTTGGGGAATGCCGATGGTCTCTATGTTCATAACTCCTGGCTGCAAGGGTCCTCATCGCCTCTCTTTCGCAGGGGAGGTCAGAGCGGGTTTGGTTGCAAGGGGGCATTGTATCGCTTTCCCGTGGAACGGGTTCAGGCGCAGCGGTTCAGAACGGCGCGCAAAAGAGGATGAGATCGCGCTGAATGGATGAAGGCCTTTGAAGGGATCGGTGCAGATTGGCAGAGGACTGCTGTTGAAAAGAGGCTCAAGGAATGACGCGCATCTGTCAGATATCTGTTAGATGCGCTGATCATACTCAAGGCAACGACCAGCGAAGAAGGAGCACGGGCTAGTGAAGCGAAGGATGAACAAGACGCTTTGGGCGGGATGCGCTTGCGGGCTTCTGTGCGCTCTTTGCGTGGGGGCGTATCTGATGTCCGTGGATGGGGAGAAGCGCGCTGCGGAGGCAGAGATGCTCTCGCGCTACGGGGGTGACCAAGTGCAGGTCTGCGTAGCGAAGCATGCCATCGCAGCGGGAGAGACCGTGACCGAAGGTGATGTTGAAGAGCGGATCTGGGTGGCATCGCTCTTGCCAGCCGATGCGGTGTTGCGTCGGGAAGAGGCAGTGGGAAAGCAAGTGGGATCCACCATCCTGGCGGGTGAGGTGATATCAGCCGCCCGGTTCGGATTCGATGCATCTGCCATCGATGTGCCCCAAGGGGCCTATGCCGTCAGCGTTCCTGCAAAGGAAGTGCAGGCGGTGGGTGGAGCGCTCCGCCCGGGCGCATCAGCCGATGTCTATGCGGTAGGGCCCAGCGCTACCACCAAGCTGGCTTCTGAAGCGCTGATCCTGGCTACCAGCGCTTCTCAGGATGCGAAGGGGTCGGGGGCTGATGCGTGGGTGACCTTGGCGGTGCAGCCTTCGCGCGTTCAGGAGATGATCCAGGCGGCTGAGAGCCAGACCCTCTACTTCGCATTGCCAGGACAGGCTGGTGCTGAGGGCGACTCAGAAGAGGAGGAGCGATGAGCGGCACGGTGGCGCTGTGCGCTGATGAGATGACCCTGAGGACGCCGCAGTCATTGGGACTGGACGATGTGGCTTTGGAAGGCATCGGTTGGCTTGAGACCTTCACGAGCGGATCTGAGCTCCGATCGGCGATGACGGCTGGCCAGGATTTCGAAGAGGTCTGGATCGTCTCAAGCCAAGATGTTCCTGGGGTGAATCTCGTAGCAGCACTGCGCAGGGATGGGTTCACGGGCCCTGTCATGATGGTCACGAGCGACCTGGGCGGCTCTTGCCGCTCTCGGGCAGCTTCGGCGGGTGTCACTGAGGTGGAGGATCCGGAAGGGTTCACCCGTCGCTTCGCAGTGGAGTTGCGTCGGCGTGCACGCATGGATGAGGCTGCGGATGCCTTCTCCAAGGGCCCGGGAGCCTCTTTGAGCGGCAACCCGCGCAAAGAGGGACGGACGGTCGCTTCGGCAGAGCCTGCGCGAGAACGCAAAGGCAGCGGCCTGCTGATGACCGTCGCCAGCGGTAGCGGCGGTGTGGGCAAGAGCGCAGTAGCGGCATGCTTGGCTGCCCAGATGGCGCAGCATGGAGCACGCGTGCTCCTGCTGGATTGTGATCTGCAATTCGGGATGCTCCCGCGTGCCTTCGGTCAAGAGGCGCCCCTGACCTTCGAGGAGATGCTCCCGGGTACTGCGAAGCTGGATAAGCTGGCGAAGCGGACGAAGGCGGGGGAGGTGGCTCTTGTGGGCGCTCCTGCATGGTTGGAGCGCAGCGAATCGCTGGCGGGAAGCGTGCCAGATCTCGCTTCGGCTGCTACGGCCCAGTTCGACATCGTGATAGCGGACCTGGGGGCTGACTGGTCGGATATGCATGCAGCCCTCTTGGAGATGGCCTCGTGCACGCTGTTCTTGATGGATCAGCGCTCCGGGAGCATCCGGGCTTGCCAGCATGCCCTAGAGCTTTGTCAGAGGCTGGGGATCGCTGCGGGCACATTCTCCTTTGCGTTGAATCATTGTTCGAAGACGGCTTCGTTCATCCCCGCTGATGTCTCTTGCGCCCTGGGTGGCGTGTCTGTGCAGGAGTTGAGCGATGGGGGCCCTGAGGTGGATGAATTGTCCAGCCTGGGCGCTGTCAAGGAATTGGCGGCTTCAACGAATCCTTTCGCCCGGAGCATTGAGAAGCTGGCAGCCACGCTCTTCCCGGCTTGGGTGGAAGCTTCTGAGGCTGATGCTGGGATGAAAGACGGCTTCGCCACCTTCTGGGGATTCGGACGTTCCCGGCGAGGACGCAGGAGGAACAGGCGGGATGAGCCGTTCGTCATCCGGTCCGGCATGCCCCATTCGGAAGCAGCGAATGGAGGTAGTGAGCCTGGGGAGCCCGGCTTGACCAGGGGCCACAGAACGGAGCAACGGGCATCGGGACGGCACGGAAGAGAGGTGCGGGCATGACGCTCACTGAACGGGTGCGCGCAGTTGGCCTTGCGGGGCCTCAGGCATTCTCGGAAGCGGAGTCACCGCTCACGGTGGCAGAGCTTCGCCATGATATCAAGGGAATCGCTTCCTTCGAAGCCATCGCGCAGTTGCTGACCGACAAACCGCAGTCTGCCAAGAATGAGCTGAAGGCCGCATGCCAACAAGCACTCAGCGCTCCGAAGTGGGACCGGTTGGGAATGGAGGACAAGCGGCTTCTGACTGAGCAGCTGATCGACGTGGTGTTCGGCATGGGCCCCTTGGAGACGCTCATCGAAGACGAAGAGGTCACTGAGCTCATGGTCAACGGTGCCCACGAAGTCTACTTCGAGCGGAACGGCCGTATCATGAAGAGCGATATCACCTTCGAAAGCGATGATCAGGTGCGCGTGCTGATCGACCGCATCATCGGACCGCTGGGTCGTCGCATCGATGAATCCTCTCCTATGGTGAATGCGCGTCTGCCCCAGGGCCATCGGGTGAATGCCGTCATCCCGCCCATCACGCCTGACGGCCCTCATGTGACCATCCGTGCCTTCGGGAAGCGGTCTTTGACCTTAGGGGAGATGGTGCAAGCGGGTTCGCTCAGCACCGGCGTTGCGTGCTATCTGGCGTGGCTTATAGCGTTCCGGAAGAACATCGTGGTATCAGGGGGCACGGGCAGCGGCAAGACCACGCTGCTGAACGCGCTCTCTTGCCTAATCGGGACTGATGAGCGCGTGGTGACCATCGAGGATTCCCTTGAGCTCAAGCTGTCTCCTAAAGCCCATGTGGTCAGGATGGAGGCGCGGCCCCGGAATGCGGAAGGATGTGGAGAGGTGACCATTCGTGACTTGGTCATCAATGCCCTGCGCATGCGTCCTGACCGGATCATCGTAGGGGAATGCCGTTCGGCCGAGGCCCTGGATATGCTCCAGGCCATGAACACGGGCCATGACGGTTCGCTGACCACTCTTCATGCGAACACGCCCCAAGATGTGGTGGATCGCATGGTGACCATGGTGCGCTACGGATCTGATCTACCTGTTGATGCCATCGAAGCGCAGATAGGGAGCGCTTTCGACGGGATCATCCATGTGGCACGGGATAGAGAGGGGCACCGCTTCATCTCTGAGGTGGCGGAAGTGGGTTTCGAACGGGAGGAAAGGCGCTGTGAGGTGGAGACGGTCTTTCGGCGGAGCCATTTCTCTGATCCAGGGGAATGGGTGAGGCCTCCAAGACTCTTGGATGAGCTTCGCGAATGGGCAGGATCGGATGAGGCGCTTGGTCAGGAGGTGAGCCGATGGGAGGAGGCGGAGCTTTCGCTGCGGGCAGCATAGCCTTTGCGGCTTTGGGTGGTACGTGCCTTGGCATGGCAGCCCTCAAGCGCGGGAAAGGGCGGGTGCTGAGCGTTTCTAGCCTTGAGCTGGAGAAGCGCTCCGCCGCATTGGCTTGCGCCATCTTCTTGGTACGTCCGCTTAACCCCTTGGCTCAGCGGGCGTTGGAAAGCGGCGCGGTACGTGAAGGTGCAGCTCAGGCGAAGCTGGTGCTTCGAGGCTCGTGGCCTGAGGCTGCTCGCTTGGATAGCTGCACGCTCGTGAGCCTGGGGCTGGGAGCGGCAATGGGCGCGGCCTTCCTGTCTCTGCTCCTCACGCGATCGTTGACCTTCGCAGTGGCCATGGCGTGCTTGTTGGTCTTGGGTCTTTGGGGCCTCATACGGCACAAGGCTGAAGGGGTGAGCCGGACCATCCGCGAAGAAGTGCCCGATGCCCTTCGGCTCTTAGCGGACAGCTTTCGTTCGGGTCATTCGCTGCAACAGACGATGGATCAGGCTTCCACAGATTTGAGCGGCCCCATACGCCCCTTGTTCCAAAGCGTGGCGAAGCGGTTGCGGATGGGAGAGGGGGCTGCCGAGGCCCTAGCGCCCTTGGGAAGCATCAAGGATGTGCCGGAACTTGCCTTCGTGGCCATCGCCTTGGACGTGCAACATCAATGCGGCGGCAGCATCGCTCCGGTGCTGGAATCAGCTCGGGAGGCGGTCAAAGGGGAATTGGAGCTGGCCCGGTCATTGCGCGTGCAAACGGCCCAGGCTCGGCTTTCTGCCAGCATCGTGACAGTGATGCCCTTCATCCTGGTTGCGTTCTTCTCTCTGGCAAGTCCTGGCTTCTTGGATCCCTTCTTCGAAAGCCCTCTGGGAGTGCTCCTCTTAGGAGCTGCATTGGTGATGCAGTTGGCGGGCGTGCTGGCGGTTCGCCGGATCTGTCGGGCGGATCAGTGATGGGGTTCGCGCTGTTCATGACGAGCCCTTTGCCTCTGCCGGCTCTGATCTTTGCGGGAGCAGCAGGCTTTCTGGGATGGAGGGCCTATGGCGTTGGGATGCGCACGCGGCGCGCCAAGATACGCGCCCTTTCGGTGGGCCCTCAGTCCTCCCGAAGGGAGCGGCCTGGGTTCGTGTTGGGCTTGATGGAGCGGGAGACCATCCTGCTCAAGCAAGGACAAGAGAAGCCCTGGTGCCCGCCCAAGCTGCGCTCTGCGAAGCGGTTCGAGGCCCACGCGGCTCGGGCGGGGCTTGCGGGCAGCGTATCCGAGGCTGCTTTTGCGGAGGTGCGGTTCCGGCTTGGTCTCTTGGGCTGTGCCGTAGGCTTCGGTGCGGGAAGCTTGTTCTCTGGGGAGCTGGCGCTCTTATCAGGTCTGGTGGGGGCTTTCGTGGGCTGGAGGCTACCTGGCTGGACACTGAAGCGCCAAGAGCAGGAGCGTGAGGCCAGCCTAGAGGAGCATCTGCCGGAGATGCTCGATGTGATGGCGCTGGGGATGCGCAGCGGCCTCTCCTTCGATGCGGCTCTCAAGCTGTATTGCACTCATTTCAGAACCCAGCTCGCCCATGAATCGAAGGTAGCTCAGGACCTCTGGATGGCGGGGTTGCAGCGGCGCAGTGATGCCCTGCAGGGGCTTGCAGCCACCTATGACTCAGATGTTTTCGTGCGGGTGGTGGACGGGTGGGTGCGATCGTTGCGTTTCGGCGCCTCTTTAGTAGAGGGGCTAGAAGCGGAGAGCAGGCAGGTAAGGAGCGCTTGCAAGGCACAGCGGGAGGAGCGCATAGCGAAGGCGCCGGTGAAGATGATGGTGCCTACTGGGGTGCTCATCTTGCCCGCCATGCTGATCTTGGTGCTGGGACCGGTGCTCTTAGAGCTCATGAACGGAGGTTTCTGATGGAAGCGCTGGAAAGAATGACTGGAGCTCAGAGGGCTCCCCGAAAGAGAGGAGAGGATCGTGGCAAAGCAGCAAGACGCACTATCAGGAAGGAAGCGCAGCAGAAGAGGGCTCTTGAGGTTGCGGGATCGCGTGGCCAGCATCTTCGATCGCATGCAGCGCGCATCCCAGGGGGCATGCGCGAGGATCCAGGCGAAGCTATCCGACGAACGCGGTCAAGGAACCACCGAGTATGCGATCTTGGTCGGCGTGCTTGTGGTGATTGCGATCATCGCGATCACTGTCTTCAGGCCAAAGTTGCAAGAGCTTTGGGACGCGATATCCAATGGGATAAACGGCTTGTAGCGGATGAACGCGGGCAATCCAGCGTTGAATACGCCATCGTCTTCTCAGCCCTGCTCTGCGTGCTGGTGGGCGTGGGCGCTTTGATGGGCGTGCTGGATGGGGGCGTGTTCGTGCACCATGCCGTGACCTCCGCTTCCCATTGCCTGCGGTCATCCATTGCCGGTGTCACTGACATGCTCTGCTTCTGATGGATCTCCTTTGGCCTGGGCGGGATGAGAGGGGGCAGTCCACTGTAGAGGCTGCCTTTGCCCTACCGGTGCTCATGGTGCTCTTCCTCCTGCTGCTCCAGCCAGGGATCATCCTCTACGACCGCATCGTCATGGAAGGGGCGGCTGCGGAGGGGTGCCGTCTGATAGCTACGGCAGCCAACCCTGGGCAGCTTGAAGAGGATTACGTTCGCCGTAGGCTTTCGGCGGTGCCTCAAGTGGATATCTTTCACGTTCATTCAACTGGATGCACTTGGAAGATCCTCTTCGACGGCAATGAGGACAGCCAAGAGGTGGGGGTGCGCATAGCAACGGAAGTGCAACCGCTCCCTCTCATCGACGGAGTCGTTCGGTTCCTCGGTCTGGGGAGCAGCACGGGGAATCTGTCAGTGGAAGTGGAATCGAGGATGAGGACGAAGGATGCTTGGATCGAAGAGAGCCCTGATGGGACCAGCCCTTCAGGATGGGCAACGAATGATGATGCATAAGAGGGGTGACGGGTCGCGGCCGGGCCTGTTCAGGGATGAGCGCGGCATCACCACCGTGGGAATGGCCACTGCGCTCTTCGTATCCTTAGCTCTCATCTTCAGCGGAGCTCAGCTCTATCGGGTGCATTCAGCGGCAGCCGAGGTGCAGGAGGTGGCAGATGCCTGTGCTTTGGCAGCTGATAACGAAGTGGCTGGCTTCCAGGTGGTGGCCAACACCTGTGATGCCGTCTGCCTGTCCCTGACGCTCTTATCCGTGACGCTCTATGGCCTGGGGTTGGTGGCAGCCTGTGTGCCTCCGGCAGAATCCGTTTCCGTGAAGCTGATCGACTTGGCCCAGAAGACGGTAGAGAAGCGCAGCCAATTCTTCGATCTTGCCTGTCAGGGGCTCAATGCGGCTCAGAGGGCTCTTCCTGCGGTGGCTTCCTATAATGCGCTGCGCGTGGCCCAGGCCAATGATGACGGCGCTATGGTAGGGGACCACCTGGGGGCGGCGGTCCTCGTGCCCGATGATTTCCCAGAATTAGGAGAAGCCCCTGATGATGGCTTGGCGGAGGCGGGGAGTGCCATCACCGGGGAGGTCCAAGCCGTTCGGGAGGCTGCTCGGGAGGCCGAGGAGGCTGCGAAGAGAGCCAATGCAGCGAAAGAGAAAGGGTTTCTGGAAGACTGCGGAGCCGATCCGGCCTATTGCATGCGGGAGCGCGCAGCTTCTCTGGCGGAGCTCCCTGAGAGCCAAAACCCGGACTATTCCAGCGTGGACGCGTGGTCATTCTCGGTGGCCTTGGAGCGAGCACGCGCCTACTATCAGAAGCGGCTCTCTGATTGGCATATAGAGGGGCGAGGGGCTGAAGAACAAGCTGATTCAGTCATACGAAAACGATTCTATCAGTATGCAGTGGATGAGCTTGCTGATGCCTATGTGCATGAGAGCGAAATGGGCTTCTCTGCCTACCTTCCTCATCTGTTCCGGAATACTGATGAGATGCGCTCCACCGCGCTCTACACCGAAGCCGCTTACCCCATCACCGCTGAAGGCAATGGATGGGTGATGCATGCCTGGAGCGGCTGCCCGCAGGCAGCAGCGATAGTCCGATACGGGAGCGTGGCTGATCTAGAGGCAGAGAGGAGCGCTTTCGTGAAATGCCCAGCCTGTCAGTTCGTCCCCTCCAGCGTTGGGTCAGTGGCGGCAGCCTCCACTTCCATTGGCAATGGGTTCGAGAATCATTACGAGCTGATGCGCCAGGCATGCGAGGAATACCAAGAGGCCCGGCAGGTGGCTGATCCCCTGACCCAGAAGGTAAGGGAAAAGGTGCAGCCATTACTGGAGGCATTGAAAGGGGTTCTGGGCAATGCGGGCTCTTTTCGGATCCATGCTCAGCCTCCCGGAAGCGATGGTGTGGTGGCAGTGGTGGTGGATCAAGCCCAGAACGTAACCAGCGAGGGGTTCGAGAACGCCTTCACGGGTGGTGGGGAGCTGCTGGGAACCCGCGGAGCTTTTTCTGCGGCTACCACCATCGAAGATGGACGGGAAAGCGCGGGGGCGGTGGTCACTGAAACGTTGGCAGCCTTCGGGAATGATGGCGGGATAGGGGCAGCGGTTTCTGCTGCCTCGGGAGTATGGATGTCCCTTCTTCGGGCCTACGAGGATGGTCAGAGCGCACTGGAAGATGCTGTGGAGCAAGGGCTTGGGTCATTCTCTCAGGGAACAGCCAGCGGTTTGGGGAAGTGGGCCGCCCGAACCCTGGAGGACATCACCAAGGCTGCTGGATTGGAACCAGCTGATGCCCGGTGCTTGAAGCCCGTGATCTTGAATACGGAATACGTTGCCCGGGCAGGCGGCTCAACGGTATGCGTGGGCTTCCTTCAGGCCAAGGAGGCGGCTCGGGCGGGATCTTCTCCAAGCACCAGCTTCGCGGGAGCCTTGCTCCAAGGGGCTGTTCATGCATCCGGGGAAGGCTTCGCAGGCGATGGGTTCGAAGTGGCTCGGGTCGAGCTGCCCTTCGGTGGGAATGGCAGCTTGGAATGGAGGGCTGCATCAGGGGATGGCCTCGCGGCAGCCGCAGCGGATGCAGCCTATGGAGCGTTGGAGGATGCCGTGGCGGGCGCCCTGGGAGACCGGTCATGGAAATGAGCGGGCCATGAGAGCCACAGAGCGTTTGTGCGAAGAGGGCGGCCAGATGACGGTGGAGCTCTGCATCGTCTTCCCGGTGGTCATCATCGTGGCTGTGATAGCGGTGAACGCCCTGCTCTTTTTCGCTGATTGCGCTCAATTGGACCGGGCGGCCCGCAATGCCGTCACCGTTCTGGCTTCTTCGCCCCCGCTGGATGAGGACCCTGCCGCGTTGGCCACCAAGGTTGAGGAGCTCGTCAAGAAAGAGGCGAATGCGCAGGACATCACGTGCCAGTACGAGGAGGCATCAGGCATTGGACGGTTTCGGGTGACAGTCTCTTTCGAGCCCACGCTCTTCGGGCATGGGTTGCGGTCCGGCATATTCGGTATCTCATTACCGAAGCTCCAGCACAGCACGACGTTGGCAGTGGATATCTATTCTCCGCGCAAACGGATAGCAGGAGGAGGGTGACCTTCGACAAGGGGGCATCCTCTGACAGGAAGGGAGGAGGCTCATCGAACATGAGCGATGTGGGTAGGCTCAAGAAACGGGAGAGGCAGCAGCTGGTCTATTCAGCGAAGCTGACGAGAGACAGGCGGTTAAGCCGCCGGGGAAGGTGGGTCATGAGCTTGAATGGCGAGGTGCAGCGGTTCGAGTTGTCCACGTCTGCCCCCGAACGGATGCGGGGCATGCTATTTCGCAAGCCGGACGAGGTGACGCGGCTGCTGGTGCCCTGCCATGACATCCATACCTTCGGCATGCGGCATGAACTGGATATCGCGTTCATATCGAAGACGGGGCAGGTATTGGAGGTTCATCGGAAGGTGGCGGGAAAGCGGCGCTTGAAGCGCAAAGGTGCATCTATGGTGGCAGAGCGGTTCTCTCGGGAAGGGGATTGGCTCAAAGCGGGAGACAAGATCCGATTGGGAGTGGCCTATGAATGAGACCGTGCTCTTAGCTGCCGACGCTCTGGCCCCCATCGAACGGGTTCCCATCGAGCCAGGCACCAAGCTCTGCCCGGTATGCAATGCGCGGGTATTCTCAGATATGGATACCTGCTACAACTGTATGTACCTCTTCGGGAGCAAGCCGGAACTGGAGCAACGGGCATCTCTTGCGGAATTGCCTGAGGTGGCTCCAGCGCCTCAGAAAGAAGAGGATTCCCTGCCAGAGCAGGGTTCTCCTTCCCCGTTCCTCTATGGCCGGGGTGGGCCTCCTGATCCCATCCCGTGCACGGAGGCAGCGAAGGGAGGTGAGCTATTTGACCAGTTTCTGGTAGAGCTTCACGGCTTCCTTGGCAAGTTTCTGCTGGATAGAGGCATAGATATCAAGGAGCTTTGAGCCTTCTTCGGTGAGCTGGCTTCCGTGGGCGCCATTGCGGATCAACAGCTCTGTGCCCAGGGATTCTTCGGTCTCCTTGATGATGCGCCAGGCTTTGCTGTAGGCCATGCCCATGGATTTAGCCGCCGCATTCAGGGACCCTTTGTCACGGACGCCTTGACAGAGGGCGGCTATCCCCGGCCCGAAGACAGACCCGCTTTGAGACTGCGGGTTCGAGATGGAGATCCTGACATCGGCTTCCAGCTTATTCAGGTTCTTCATGGTGCCTCCTTGTCTATTGCGTCTGGACGAATGCTGTCACGGCTTCTTCGGCAGAGTGCTCGCCGGCGTTGATCACCTGGGTGAATCGGGCTGGGGCGGTATCCAGATGAACCAAGCCCTCGGGGATGTCATGCTTGCCCGTTTCTTCGGCGATGAGCTGATTCAGCTGGCAGCCAGTGAGGGCGGCAACCTCTTCGGGGAGAGGTTGGCCGGGTGCGATGCCATGGAGCGCCCGATACACGTTGTCACCGAACTTCGCCCAGTGGGCAGTGCTGGCCACCAAGACAGGATCCGTTCCTTTGAGATGGGTTGCTGCCAGATAGGCCACAGCGGTATGAGGATCCATCAGATAGTCCTGTTCACTGAACACCGTCTTGATGGCATCAAGGCATTCGGCATTGGTGACGGAATCAGCCAAGAAGACCTCACGGATCTTGGCGAAGGTATCACGGTCAACCTGGAAGGCGCGCTTCTCGTTCAGATCAGCCATCCAGTTGCGGATGGCATTGCCGTCACGGCCTGTCAGTTCGAACAGCTGACGCTCAAGATTGGAAGACACCAGGATGTCCATGGAGGGAGAGGGGGTGAGGACGAATTCCCGAGATGATATGTCATAGGTGCCGGTGTTGATGAAATCCGTGAGGACGCGGTTCTCGTTGCTGGCGCAGAGCAGATGTCCGATGGGGGTGCCCATCTGCTTCGCATACCAGGCAGCCAGGATGTTCCCGAAGTTCCCCGTGGGGACGCATACGTCAATGGGGCTGCCTGCGGTAACGGAGCCAGCCTTCACCATCTCAGCATAGGCGGAAACGTAGTACACCACTTGAGGAAGGAGCCTGCCCCAGTTGATGGAATTCGCGCTGGAGAGCGCAAAGCCTTGGTCGTGCAGCTGACGGGCGAAGGCCTCATCGGCGAAGACGCGCTTCACGGAGGTCTGGCAATCATCGAAATTGCCGCGCATGGCCCAAACGCAGACGTTGTTGCCGGTAGTGGTGATCATCTGCTTGCGCTGGATGTCGCTCACGCCACCATCGGGGTAGAGGACGCCCACGCATACGCCATCAACGCCCTTGAAGCCCTCCAAGGCAGCTTTGCCCGTGTCCCCCGAGGTGGCAACCAGGATGCAGAAGCCTGTGTCCAGCTCTCCCTTCGCCTTGAGAGCAGCCGCGCTGGCCCCGAAGAAGTTCGGGAGGCATTGGAGTGCCATGTCTTTGAAGGCGCTGGTGGGGCCGTGCCAAAGCTCTAGCATATGGATGCCGTCAGACAGCGGTGTGATGGGGCAGATGGCCGGGGTGTCGAAATTCGCACCGTAGGAAACGCTCATCAGCTGGGCTATCTGCTCGTCAGGCAGATCCACATTGAAGGCCTCATAGACCTTGGCCGCACGCTGGGGGTAGGGAAGGTCTGCCAATGAGGTGATCTCATTGAGGGTGAGGGTGGGAACGGCTTCAGGTACGAACAGGCCGCCACCGGGGGCCAACCCCTCTATGACGGCTTTCGTGAAAGAGACGGGGGTGCTGGTGATGCCCCGGGTATCAACATAGCAGTTGGCACCGGGGTAGGATGCGCGATCAAGCAGGTTGCTCAAGATTGACCTCGATGTTCGTTGGGAAAAGGTACGCTAAAGTATACAGGAGGTCAGCCCTTGGCAGCCCGTGCGATCAGCGAGGTTTTCCCATGATGAAGCGCATTTCCGTGTTCGGTGACTCCATATCCACCTTCGAAGGCGTGACAGCAGCTGGCAACCGATGCTACTACGATAGCGTAGACACCAATGGCACGGGCGTTGCTCAGCCCCAAGACACATGGTGGATGCAGGTGATAGACGCTCTAGGAGGAGAGCTTTGCGCCAATGGGTCCTTCTCTGGCTCCATGGTAGAGGGAGCCGCCTTCCCGGCCGGATGCTCCCAGGAACGAGCGCGGCAGATCCTCGGGCCTCAGGGTGAGGCGCCGGATCTGGTGCTCGTCTTCATCGGCATCAATGATTATGGTTGGGGTGGCGCTGAAGCCCAGGCGAGGGGCGGATCCGAAGCGGCGCCCAGTGGCTTCGAAGAGGTAGAGGAGGGGTACATCCCTGGGGTTGCCCCCGCAGGCGCTCTTCAGGGGTTCGCCCAGGCCTACGGTGAGATGCTTGAGAACATCCAGGCCCAGGCACCGGGGGCGGAAGTCTGGTGCCTGACCTTGCTCCCGGGAAGGCTGAAGGGCAGCTCGGGATCCAGCTTCTGCTATCGGCTGCGCGGCATAGACCTCTCAGAATACAACGAGGCCATCCGCAGCGCGGCCCAAGCGAAGGGGTGCCAGGTGGCTGACATCGCCGCCTTCAGCCTTGACTACGAGGCATCGGATGGCACCCATCCCACCCTGCAGGGCATGGAGCAGATAGCGGCTCTGACCACAGCGGCCATCACGGGACGCCCCTTAGAAGCAGACCTCTTCCCGGGTTCCTTGGCCTCCCAGGACCTCTGCCGTGAGCCAAGCTGCATCGGGTGCCCCCATGCCCGATCGACCGGGGTCAAATGGTCCTGCGTCTGCGAACGGGATCTCACGCCTTCGCCGTTGCAGTGATCTTGGTCTCATTCGCAGCAAAGGGCTGTTTGTGATACCCTTTGCCGCACTGAAATCCAAGGCATATGGAGGCATTCATGAAGTTTCTCGGATTAGGCGTTCCCGAGCTTTTGATCATCCTCGTTGTCGTGTTGCTCATCTTCGGGCCCAAGAATCTCCCGAAGCTCGGCAATGCGCTGGGCAAGACCGTGAAGGGCCTGCGCGATGGCATGGGCGCTGGCAAGAAGGAAGCGGAAGATGCTTCTGATGAGGAAGAGGTCATAGAGGAAGTGGTCGAAGAGGTGCCCGTTAAGGAAGCTCAGACCAGCGCATCCGAAGCGGCAACGCCGAAGAAGACCGTTAAGAAGGTCGTAGTGAAGAAGGCTGAATAGCCTTCGTATCGGCGGCGGAAGACCGTCGCGCTCATATCGAACGAACCAGGGGCACGCTTCGCATCTTGCCAAGCGTGCTTCGATGTTGAAAGGGAATCAATGGCTGACAGCAATTACATCCTCACACCGGAAGGGCGTCAAAAGCTCGAGGATGAGCTCCACTATCTTGAGACCGAGAAGCGGGCAGAGATCGGGGAGCGCATCAAGGTAGCGCGTGAATTCGGGGATATCTCTGAGAATTCCGAATACGATGACGCGAAGAACGAGCAGGGCATGATGGAAGCCCGCATCGCTGAGATCACGCGCATCCTGTCCGAGGCAACGGTAGTGAACACGCCGAAGCGCTCCTCCAAGGTGAACATCGGCGCTACGGTCACGGTGAACATGGGCGGCAAGGAGCGGGTGCTCACCATCGTGGGCGCAGCCGAAAGCGATGCTCACGGCGGCAAGGTCTCCAATGAGTCTCCGGTGGGGGCGGCTCTCTTGGGTCATAAGAAGGGTGACACGTTCACCGTTACGGGCCCCACTGGCCGTGAGACCCAGATCGAGATCCTGAAGATAGAGCACTAGGCCCAAAGCTTTCCATGGGTAGCGGTGGCTTCAGCCTGAAGAGGGCCTTCATCCTAGCTGGCGCTATCATCGCGCTGGTGATAGGGTCCGGCTTTGCCACCGGTCAAGAGCTCGTCCAGTACTTCTCCGCCTATGGGTTGGGTGGTTTTCTGGTCATCGCCGTGTTCGCGGTGATCTTCATGTACTACAACTTCAACTTCGCGCGGGTGGGTCACCGGGAGAAGTACGAGGTGGGCAACGATATCTATCGCTACTACTGCGGCAGGTATCTGGGCACCTTCTTCGATTACTACTCCACCGTCTTCTGCTATATGTCGTTCTTCGTCATGGTGGGCGGTGCGTCCTCTACGCTGACCCAGGGCTTCGGCATCCCTGAATGGGTGGGCGGTCTTCTGCTCACGGCCATCGTCGTGCTGATCGTCAGTTTGGGGCTCAGCAAGCTGGTGGATATCATCGGCATCATCGGGCCCATCAAGATAGCGTTCTTCATCGCTGTGGGGGCTATCGTGTTGGTGATGGATTGGCCTCATATCTCTGAGGGCCTGGCGGCCATCGCAAGCGACAGCCTGGTGGGGGCCCAAGAAGGCGAAGGCATCGTGAAGGCGGGGGATAACTGGCTGATATCGGGCCTGTCCTACGCGGGGTTCGTGCTGCTGTGGTTTGCCAGCTTCATGACGCTCCTGGGCGCGAAGAATGACCGCAAGAGCTTGGACGCGGGCATCGTCATCGCCACGGTGGTCATCTGCGCTGCCATCGCCATCATCTTCATGGCCCAGGTGGCCAACATCAACACCGGCGAAGAGGGGCTGTTCGTGTGGAATGCGCCCATCCCGAACCTCATCCTGGCCCAGAAGATCTGGCCACCGCTTTCTTTCGTCTATGCTGTGGTGGTGTTCATCGGCATCTGCGCCACGGCGGTCCCCTTGCTCTATAATCCCGTTGCGCGCTTTGCGAAAGAGGGCACGCCGCGCTTCCGGTTGCTGGCCATCGGCTTGGGGGTGGCAGGCCTCATCATCGGGCTGTTCTTCCCCTACCGCATGCTGGTGAACGTGATCTACGTGCTCAACGGCTATATAGGTGCCGTGTTGCTCATCTTCATGGTCATCAAGAACATCCGCACCATCCTAGAGAAGAGAACGAAGAGGACAGAACATGACTGACGAGACCATCGCGATCATCGAAGACGATCCCATAGAGGTGCGCCGCGCCAAGCGCCAGGCGCTGATCAATGCCGGGCGTGACCCTTACGGTCACAGCTTCACTGCTACCCATACCGTGGCCCAGCTGGATGAGCTCTACGCTCATCTGGAAGATGGCGAAGACACCACCGATGAGGTGGCCTTGGCGGGCCGCATCATGGCCAAGCGCGTCCAGGGCAAGGTGGCTTTCCTGGAGCTGATGGATCACACAGGCACCATCCAATTGTTCTGCCGTATCAATGCGCTGGGAGATGCGGCCTTCGAAGAACTGAAGGATTTGGACGTGGGGGATTGGTTGGCCGCTCAGGGCACCATGATGCGCACGCGTCGTGGCCAGCTTTCTGTGGCCGTCACTTCCTTCGAGCTGATGTCCAAGAGCCTGCGCCCCCTGCCCGAGAAGTTCCATGGCCTACAAGACAAGGAGACGCGCTACCGCCAGCGCTACGTTGATCTGGTCATGAACCCGGAAGTGCGTGAAACATTCCAGAAGCGCTTCAAGATCATCTCCGCCATCCGCCGCTATATGGAGGATGAGGGCTATTATGAGGTGGAAACGCCCTTCCTGAACCCCATCATCGGCGGGGCCAACGCCAAGCCCTTCGTTACCCATTTCAACGCTCTCAACCGGGATTATTACCTGCGCATCGCCACGGAGCTGCCGCTGAAGCGCTTGATCGTGGGCGGCTTCCCGAAGGTGTTCGAGATGGGCCGCATCTTCCGCAATGAGGGCATGGACCCGTACCATAACCCGGAATTCACCACCATGGAGGCCTATGAGGCCTTCGGGGACTTGAACTCCATGATCCGCCTCACCCAGGGTTGTATCCAGGCGGCAGCCCAGGCTGCCTGCGGCAGCTTGCAGGTGACCTACCAGGGCACGGCCATTGACCTGTCCGGGGATTGGCGCGTGGCTTCCATGATCCAGTTGGCTAGCGAAGGGGCAGGGGAGCCCGTTGACTTCACGCGCAGCCGCGAAGAGCTGGTGGCCATCCTAGAGAAGCACGGCGGCAAGGCTGATGGCGCTTGGGGCAAGGGCAAGCTGATCGCTGAGGTCTTCGAAGCGGTGGCGGAGGAGAAGCTCATCCAGCCCACCTTCGTCATAGACCACCCGCTTGAGGTCAGCCCTCTGGCGAAGAAGCATCCTGACAACCCTGAGCTCACCCAGCGCTTCGAGCTGTTCATCTGTGGTCACGAATACGCCAACGCCTTCACGGAACTGAATGACCCGGTTGATCAAGCAGAGCGCTTCATGGCCCAGGTCAAGGCGAAGGACATGGGCGATGACGAGGCCATGGGCTTTGATGCTGACTATATCCGCGCTTTGGAATATGGCATGCCCCCGGCGGGCGGCGTGGGCATCGGTATCGACCGCTTGACCATGCTGCTGACCGATGCCCCCACCATTCGCGATGTGCTCCTCTTCCCCCACATGAAGGATGAAGCGCCTGCGGATGGCCGGGGGCGTTCTGTTGCAACACCCGCAGCAGGTGTCATCGATCTTTCGAACGTGATGGTGGAGCCCCTCTTCGAAGACGAGGTTGATTTCGACACCTTCAGCAAGTCTGACTTCCGTGCCGTGAAGGTGCTGGCCTGCGAAGCGGTGCCCAAGTCCAAGAAGCTGCTTCAGTTCACGCTGGATGACGGTTCTGGCAAAGACCGTACGATCCTTTCGGGCATCCATGCCTATTATGAGCCTGAAGAGCTGGTGGGCAAGACGCTCATCGCCATCACCAACCTGCCACCGCGCAAGATGATGGGTGTGGAATCTGAGGGCATGCTGCTCTCAGCCATCCATGAGGTGCCCGGTGAAGATGGCGAACCTGAGGAGCGTCTGAACCTGCTCATGGTGGACGGCAACATCCCCGCCGGCGCCAAGCTGTACTAAGAGCCAGAGGAACGTCCCCTGACTCGTCTCAATACTGCCTCGTAGCTTTTAAATTAGCCTGTTAAAATGCTTTAGCGAGGGTATTCAATGCAAAATCCCTTACGAATACCCCTTCTAGATGGCAAATGGAGGCATTGAATGGAGTTATTCAAACGCGAGAGCTACCTGAGCAAGATACGCGGCTTCTATGATGATGACGAAGTCATAAAGGTCATCACAGGCGTTCGGCGTTGCGGTAAATCGTGTCTCATGAAGACCATACGCCAAGAAATCGAAGAGGGCGGTGTCGATCCAGCGAACATCCTCTATCTCGACCTTGACAAGCGAGGGCTCAGGTCCATCAAGACGAAGGGCCAGTTAGAAGATCTTATCGCTCCTATAGCAGAAGCTTCGGGGCGAAAGTATGTTTTCATTGACGAGATACAGAACGTCAAGGGCTTCGAAGAAGTGATCAACGGATTCCGTACCGAGGGCGATTTCTCCATCTTCATCACTGGTTCCAATTCGTATTTGCTTTCGGGGGAGCTGACCACGAAGCTGACAGGCCGCTACACCGAATTCGAGGTGCAGACGCTCACGTTCGCGGAGTATTGCGACATGAAGCTGTTCTTAGGTAAGCGGGTCAACCCTGACCTTACCCGGGAACTCGATGCCTACATCCTCGAGGGTGGCTTTCCGCGGGCTCTCTACTACGACAGCATGCAGGACAAACGAACCTACGTCCAATCCGTTGTCAACGAGATCATAGAGAAGGATATCCGCAAGCGCGTTCGCATCATGGACTTGGCGCTCTTCACGCAGATACAGAACTACATCATCAACAACTTCGGGGCTACAACCTCCCTGACGAACATACTGAAGGACTTGGAGAAGCAGGGGGTGACGCTCAAGCGGGAGACCCTATCGAGATACCTTCGCATCTTGGAGGACGCGAAGGTGATCCGCAAGTGCATGCGCTTCGACATGAAGTCGCGCAAATCTCTTCGCGGGGAGCAGAAGTATTATCTCGCGGATTTGAGTTTCTACTTTGCGCTGAACACTGACAACCAGATCAACTATGGACCTGTTTTGGAGAATATCGTGTATTCGTATGCACGCAGCAAAGACTATAGCGTCAGCATCGGGCGCATCGGGAAGCTGGAGTGCGATTTCATCATGCGCGACCAAGATATGGGATACGCCTATGTGCAGGTGTCTATGACCATTGCTGCCTCTAAGGATACGGAGAACCGCGAATATGCGCCCCTGGAGCGACAGAAGGACAACTATCCGAAGTTCGTGCTGACCCGAAATGACCCGATCCAGAGGCGTAACGGCATCTATCATGCGAACATCACAGACTTCATGAGCATGGGCAAGGGATTCACGGATAGTCTCTATGCGGACCCCTACGAAGGGCCGTCCTATGATTCCGAGCATGGTATAGACATGCATCGACCGATAGAGTGCCCAAACTGTCACTTCGTTCAACGAAACATCGATCTTTCGGATGAAGTGGTCGATGTGGCAGTTGGCGAAGACAACGATATGACCATGGGTCCGGATATCGTGTACAACTTCAACATAGACCGCCTTCCGTGCCCTGAATGCGGGCTGGACTTGAGGGTCTACGGCTATATTCGCGAGTATCCCGTAGGAGCGTTCGATTCGGAATACGTGAAGGTGCTACCGATCAAATGATTCAGGGTCAGATGGTTGCTGGGGGGGGGCTCATTGAACATAAAATGGCGGGGATAGCTTCCCCGCCCTAGGGTGGACCACGGCCTTACGGCCAGCCCAAAAATTGACCCCAGTATACAGGGTGAGGTTGAAAGATCAACTTCGACCGGTCGATCGCTCTTCATTCTCCATATAGAGCGCCAGCGACGGAGCAGGATAAGCGATGCTGCTGCTTTGCGCTTGGCTGCCAAGCTCTTCGGTGATGACTGGCGATCATCGCTTTCGGAATGTGGTCGAGAAGAACGATATGCCCATCTACGGCGATTGAAGGCCGAAGGCCTTTCCATAAGGCAGATCGAGCGGATGACGGGGATAGGGCGCAATATCATCCAGCAAAGGTGAACTGGGATGACAAAGTGAGTCAGAAGAATGTCCCCTGACTCACTCCCCAGGATCTGGGGCGCACCTCCCATTGTCCCCCCATTGTCTCATTCTGCACCGCCCACTTCGTGTTATCCTGCGACGAAGGGATCCGCTCTGAGAGGAGGGGCCATGGGATGCGCGTTCGAGGGCAACGACGAGGTGCGCCTGCGCGTGCTGCGTGCCATCCGCGAGCCCATCGAAGAGATGACCGTCTCTCAGATCAGCGCCGAGGCGGGTATCGCGCGCCAGAAGTTCTACGACCTCTTCGCTACGAAATACGATATCGCCTACTGGTATCTCTCCTTGGCTGAAACCTGCTACATCTATGAGATCGGCCGCAGCCTGTCTTTGGAGGAGGGCCTGCCCTCCTTCTTCGCTTTCTTGGAAGCGGAGCGACCCAGCCTCTCGAACGCCTTTGAGCGCAACCCTGACAAACGGGAGCTGCGGGCGCGGCTGGCCCGGACGGAGAATGAGATCCTGTGGACCATCCAGAGCAAGGGCATCTCCGTGGATGAGGACCTCAAGTTCTGCGTGGCCTACACCGTCGAATCGGCGAACTGCCTGGTGGCCGGATGGTGCATCCATGAAGCCGAGGAGAGCGCTGCGGTCATAGCGCGCCGGTTGATCATGTGCATCCCGCAGCGCCTGGCGGACCTGGTCGCTCTCGAAGGCTGACGGAGCCGTGTCGCTCCCCTTCGCTCCTTCGCCTGCTCTCGCCCATTCTCCACCTTGATAAGGCTCTGACAGATACGCTGTTTTGTTGCCCCTTCCTGGGCATTCCCGCTTTCGCGCTTTGCTACCCTTTCCCCATACAGCTTCGCTATACTGCGCGGGGCGTCTCGCGGCAGGAAGAGGGAGCGGAGCCAGCGAGTCAAGGAGGGCTGGAGCATGAGCATCAAAAGGATGACGTTCTTCTTCGTGAACGCCTACGTGATCAAGGTTGAAGACAAGACGATCCTGTTCGACTGCGGCGCCATTTTGGACCCCGCGGACCTGCCGGGGTTCTTGGAAGAGCAAGGCGTTGATCCCTCTGAGATCGACCTCATCATCGTGAGCCATGACCATTTCGACCACATGCAGCTGCTGGGCGCGTGGAAAGAGCTGACCAGTGCGCCGGTGCTTTGCCACAAGAATGCGGTCCAGTTCCTGGAAACCGGTGAGAAGGAGAACCTGTTCACCTTCGGCGAGCGCGCCCAAGCCTACCCGCCCTTCATGGAGTTCATGGAAGAGAGCTTCGAGCTGCCTACTCCGCGGGTGAAGCCCGACATCATCGTGGGGGATGAGGACTACGACCTGCACGATTTCGGCGTGCCCGGCAAGATCGTCTACACCCCTGGTCACACGGATTCGCACATCTCCCTGGTATTGGACGACCGCACCGCGTTCTCCGGGGACACGTTCTTGGACTGGCACACCGTGCAGCCCATCGCCGAGATGTACCCGGAACGCACCGTCGGTTTCAACTGGGTGTGCGAGGACCTGGACCGAGCGAAGGAATCCACGCGGCGGCTTCTGGAAGAGGCTGACCTGTTCTATGGCGGCCACGGCGAGCCCTACAGCCGCGAAGAGGTGGAAGCGCTGCTCGACTAGCAAGAACCAAGATCTTTAGAACGTGAGGAGTCGAACATGGCCCAAACGGCTGGAACCAGCACTGAGAGAAAGACGATCGATTCCGTATGCGGCGGGTGCCACAACTCCTGCCCCATCCTGGTGGAAGTGGAAGACGGCCGGGTGCTTCACGTCACCGGACAGCCGGATGACCCCCGCACCGGCGGCGCCATCTGCTCCAAGGGGCAAGCCGGCCCGCAGATCGCCCATGATCCGCGGCGGCTCCTATATCCGGTGCGCCGCGTGGGAGAGCGCGGAGCAGGACAGTGGGAGCGCGTGAGCTGGGATGAAGCCATCTCCGAACTGGCGGCCAAGATCAAAGAAGCGCTTGCGGAGGACGGCCCGCGGTCAGTGGCCTTTATGCGCGGCCAAGCGCCCGGCTGGGGCTTCACCTATGACATGACCCAGCGCCTGGCCCACTGCGTCGGCACGGAGGTGGGCATGGGCGCGTCGGAATGCTTCGTCCCGCGCGCCATCATGGAGGGGATGACCTACGGCGGCATGCCCTCCCACTGCGACTACGAGAACGCTGACCTGCTCATCTTCTGGGGCAAGCAGCCCGCGTTCAGCGTGGCGCCCTCCCTTCGCAAGATCTACGACGCCCATGACCGCGGAGCGCGCCTGGTCTGCGTGGACCCGCTCCATTTCCATCTGGCGGCCACCGCTGATGTGGTCCTCCAGCCGGAGCCAGGGACGGATCTGGCCGTGATGCTGGCCATGATCCACACCATCATCGAGAAGGGGCTCTGGGATAGCGCTTTCGTGGACGCCTACACGAACGATCCGGGGCTCAAGCGCCTAGCCGCCCATGTGCGCGGCGGCAACGCCCAGGGCATTCCCTATACACCCGAATGGGCCGAAGGCATCTCCGGCGTTCCGGCCAAGGACATCGAAGCGCTGGCCGTCGAATACGCCACCACGCCCCGCGCGGGCATCGTCTCCGGTCACGGTCTGGAAGGCCGCGTGAACGTGACCCAGACGACGCGCGCCCTCTGCATCCTGCGCATCATCACGGGGCATCTGGACCGCGTCGGCTGCGATGTGTTCACGCCGAAAAGCCCCGACCGCGACCCGCGCTTCACGTTGATGGACCACGTGCTGCCGGATTTCGAGCCGGCTGGCCCCACTAAGATGTTCCACGTCCCGCCCTACAACCCGCCGGATTCCCGCTGGCCTTTGCTCTTCGGAGGCCAGGGGCTCATGCCCACGCCGGATATGTACCGGTTCATGGAAGAGGGCAAGCTGAAAGTGGCCGTGTTCCAAGGCGCCAACATCATGGTCACCCAGCCGCAACCGGACGTGACCCGGGCGGCCATGGCGAAGGTGAGCTACATCTGCGTGATCGACCCGTACCTCTGCGAGACGGCGGAGCTGGCCGACCTCGTTCTGCCCGCGGCTACCTACCTGGAGCGCACCGAACCCGAATGGTTCAAGTCCGACGTGTGGCTGCCCATCCTCACCTTCCGTCAGAAATGCGTGCAGGTGGGCGAAGCGATCCCGGACACGCAGATCATGATCAAGCTGGGGCGCGCCCTCGGTTTTGAGGAAGAGTTCCCCACTGAAGACATCGACTACTATATAAACGAGGACCTGAAGCCCTCCGGCATCACGGCGGAGGCACTGCGAAAGCAGCCGAGAGGCATCCCGTTCGCCACCATCGAATACGAGAAGTTCAAGAAGAACGGCTTCCGCGCCCCTGGCGGCAAGGCGAACATCTGGAGCGAAGTGCTGGAAGCGAATGGCTTCGACCCGCTGCCCAGCTGGATCGAGCCCTCAGAATCCCCCCGCGCTCAACCGGAACTGGCGAAGGAATACCCTTGCGTGCTGTTCACCGGGCGCAGCGGCCCCATGTACGTGCACGAGCAACGCCGCACGATCCCCTGGCTGCGCGAGATGCAACCGGAGCCCTACGTCTGGCTCAACAGCGCGTGGGCGCGGGAGCTGGGCATCGAAGACGGAGAGCTGGTGGAGGTGTCCTCACCGCGCGGCAAGATCCGCATCAAGGCCGAGCCCACCACCATCATCAAACCCGGCTTGCTCTACGTGCCGGGCGGCTGGGCGGACGCCAACTACAACTATCTGGGGATCGACAAGGACCTCGACCCCATCTCCAGCCAGGCGAATTACACCATGTGCCTGGGACGCATAGACAAGATCAGCGGGAAAGGCGAGGTGGAGTGATCATGCAGTACGGATTTCATTTCAACGTGAAGCGGTGCGCTCAGTGCTTCGCCTGCGAAGTGGCCTGCAAGTCAGCTCACGGCACCCGTCCCCACGTCCAGGAGGAGCCCGGCACCTGCGGGCCGCGGTTCCGTCAGGTGGTGGAGCTCAAAAGCGAAGAGGGGCCCACGCCCATCCAATACGTGTCCATGGCCTGCATGCATTGCGGGGATGCGGCCTGCATGAGCGTCTGCCCCGCCCGGGCCATCTACCGCGACCCGGAATTCGGCGCGGTCTTGGTGGATCACGACAAATGCCTCGGCTGCCGGTACTGCTCCTGGGCTTGCGAGTTCGGCGCACCCCAGTTCGGCGCTGATGGGCTCATGGTCAAGTGCGATATGTGCATCGACCGGCTGCGCGAAGGGCTCGACCCGGCTTGCGTGGCTTCCTGTTGCGGCGGCGCCATAGCCGTGGGGCCTATGGAGACGGGACAGAATCCCGTGCGAGAATCCGCGGCGAAGCGCTTGGCTGCAGCTGACCGTTTGCTGTAAGACCCTGGCGAAGCGCAGGCGAAGAGGAGCCCCGTTGTCCGTCATCTTGAAAGGGGAAGCGAAAAGCGAGCTTCCCCTCATCACCTTCACCACCTGCGTGCCCGCTGCGGAGGGAGCAGCCCTCTGCGCCCTTTTGGCCGACAGCCCCGCAGGCGCGGCGGCTCTGGCGGCGCTTTTGACCACCATCGGCATGATCGCCTCCATCGCGCATTTGGCGAAGCCCCTGCGCGCTCCCCGATCCTTGGCGAATCTGGCATCGTCCTGGCTCTCCCGGGAGATCATCGTCGTAAGCCTGTTCTGGGGGCTGCTCCTGATCTGGCTGGTGGCCGCTCTGAGAACAACGGGGATGCTCCCATCCGGGGCAGAGGCATCTTGGGCGGTGCTGGCTTTCGGCGCGGATCTGGCCGCCGTGGCCGTGGGCGCTCTTCTGCTCTTCGTGATCGCACGGGCATACCACGTGTCCACCCGTCCCGCCTGGTGCGGCTGGGAGGGATTGGCGGAGCTTTGGGCTTGCGCTCTGGCAACGGGACCCGTGGGCGTGATGCTCTCCAACGGCCCCGATCTTTCCGCGGGGGCGATCCCCTGGGCGCTGACGGTTGCCCTTCCCTTGGCGGGCCTTCTGGTGGATGTGCTGGCGTGCCGAAAGCGCGAGCAGCGCTTATCTGCCTTGGCGACGGTTTCCGACGAGAGGATCCCGCTCACATTGGAACGCTACCGGAGGCTCATGCCCCGGCTGCGAATGCTATGGGGCGCAGAAGGCGGCTGTGTGGCCGCGTCCGCCTTGGCCTTGGTCTGCTGGGTGGCTCTTGATGCGGCGGCTATGGCGTGGGGATTGCTGCTCGCCGCGTTCTGCGGGCAGCTGGTCATCCACGGCGTCATCCGCGCCATCTTCTATGACCTGCCCGTCCAGGTGCGCTTCGTGGGCCGTCTTCGCAAGTGAGCCATCCGTTGGTGTCAAGGGGACGGTTCTCTTGACAACATGCAACCAGGGGTGTAGCGGCCTTTCCAGTATCTGCCTACAGCATTCTATTGAAAAAAATTGCCATATATGGAAGAATCTTTCAATAAACTGATTTGAAACCAGGAGTCATGCCATGCATATCAAGCGCGAGCGCTATCTGGGGGAGATCGTCGACCGCATGCATAACGGCATGATCAAGGTTGTCACGGGCATTCGTAGGTGCGGAAAGACCTACCTCCTGTTCGATATCTTTGCCGCCTACTTGCGCGAAACAGGGGTGGAAGAGGAACAGATCATAGAAGTGGCGCTTGATGACGAGAAGAACGCTGCCTTGCGCAACCCTGCTGCTTTGTCGGAATACCTTGACTCCAAGATCAAGAGCGCAAGAAGGCAGTACTATGTTCTTGTCGATGAGGTCCAATACGCCATATCGGACAAGGAGTTCTCGTCGAAGACCCCGCCCCGTGTCTACGGTGTCTTGAACGGCCTTCTTCGCCGCAAGAACGTGGATGTCTATGTGACCGGAAGCAACTCACGGCTGCTTTCCACCGACGTGTTGACGGAATTCCGGGGCCGCGGAGATGAGATCAACGTGCACCCTCTGTCGTTTGCAGAATTCATGGAGGCGTTCAACGGCGATATGTATCGAGGATTGGCCGAATACATGGTATTCGGAGGGTTGCCACTCACTCTTGGCATGAAGACGGATGCTCAGAAGTCGCGCTACCTGGAGAGGCTTTTCTCCGAAACCTACCTCAAGGACATAGTCGGGCGGAACAAGATCAGGAAGACTCAAGAGCTTGAGGATCTGATCGACGTGTTGGCATCCAACATCGGCTGCCTGACAAGTCCGAGCAAGCTTGAATCGACATTCAGGAGCAAGCTGAGATCGACGATCAGCTACAACACCATCACGGCCTATATCGGCTATTTGGAGGAGGTATTCCTCGTCGAGGAAGCGAAACGCTATGACGTGAAGGGGCGTAAGCATATCGGTGCGCAGAGCAAGTATTATTTCGAGGATGTGGGGCTCCGCAACGCTCGGCTGGGCTTCAGGCAGATCGAACCCGCGCACATCATGGAGAATGTCATCTACAACGAACTGCGCATTCGCGGCTTTTCGGTGGATGTAGGTGTCGTGGAGGTCAGGAGTAGCAGCGGGGTGGCCCCTGACCGACGTCAGCTAGAAACTGATTTCGTAGCTAACCTTGGAAGCTCTCGGTTCTACATCCAATCAGCTTACAGCATGCCAACCCCAGAAAAAGAAACCCAGGAGAAGGCATCTTTGCGCAACATCGGCGATAGCTTCAAGAAGATCATCGTCGTTCACGACATAGTTAAGCCTTACCGTGATGAGAGCGGTATCCTCATCATCAGCATATACGACTTCTTGATGAATCCAGATTCGCTGTTGCTGTGAGTCAGTAAGAACGTCCCTTGACTCATTCAGATTCGCTGTTGCTGTGAGTCAGTAAGAACGTCCCTTGACTCATTTGATCGTAGAGCTCTTGTGCTGCCGCCCTGTTTCGTGCGGTGTAGGTAAAAGTTCTCGATATGACTCCGAAAGAGCACAGGGAAGAGGTGCGGAGGCAGTCTCGCGGCGATTCAATGTCCGAAAACGGCTCATGACGGCAAGGCACCCGTTCTAGAATCATCATGCGGGCCATGGGTATCACTTGGAGGAACTTGGCGCCGCACTGGCCCATAGCCACAAAAGGAGTTCCCATGCAAAGCAGCACCTTGCGAGCCCTCGGCAATGAAGCCGAGGACCTGAACCGATCGGAAAGCAGGAGACGCGCCCTTTATTCCGCATTCGCATCCAAGGATGCGCGCTTCGACGGACAGGTCTTCGTGGGCGTGTCCTCTACGGGCATCTATTGCCGACCGGTCTGCCCCTATAAGCCGAAATTCGAGAATTGCACGTTCTATGCTACAGCGGCCGAATGCGAGAAAGCGGGGTATAGGCCCTGCCTTGTTTGTCGACCGGAGACGGCCCCGGGGAAATCCTTGGCGGACGCATCGTCGGACCTCGCGCGGAGAGCCGCGATGCTCCTTCGTGAAGAATGCTCCAACGGTGATGGGCTTGAGCGTCTTTCCGAAAGGTTGGGCTATACGGATCGACATCTGAGGCGCGTCTTCGAGGAAGAGTTCCATGTAACGCCGCTCCAGTACCTCCAAACGTGCCGCCTGCAATTGGCCAAGCAGCTTCTGGCCGACACCGACCTTCCTGTGGCGCAGGTGGCAAAGGCGGCGGGGTTCGGGAGCGTCCGCCGATTCAACGACGTGTTCAAGAGACGCTACCGACTGACGCCGAGAGACTTGCGCAAGCACGGCAAGCGAGATGCAACGCCCGACGGCACATTCATAGTAAAGCTCGGATATCGCACGCCCTACAGGTTCGATCAGCTACTGGACTTCTTCCGAGTGCGCCAGCTCGAAGGGGTTGAGACAGTCGGCGAGGACTTCTATGCGCGCTCCGTCCACATCCCCTTTGACGATGGCGAAGAGGCCACGGGCTGGGTGCGCGTGGAAGACGACGCGGCTCATCGTGCCCTTAAGGTGACCATGAGCGAATCTCTTCTGCCAGTCACCTCGCAGGTGGTCGGACGGCTGCGGCGCCAGTTCGACACGGAGAGCGATCCTTATGCGATAGGAGAGGCCCTCGCGTCCATCGACGCCGCTGTTCCAGGGGCATTCGTGCTGGGCACGCGTCTGCCGGGCGCGTTCGATGGGTTCGAGACCGTCGTGCGCGCGGTCCTCGGCCAACAGGTGACCCTGGCGGCTGCGAACAAGCTGGCGGCGCGGGTGGTGGAAGCGCTTGGGACCCCGATCGAAACGCCTTTCGAAGAGATCACGCGCCTGTTCCCACGAGTGGACGAGATAGTGGCGCTGAGCGACGTCGAAGCGCAGTTGGGAGTGCTGGGTGTCATCAAGACGCGTTCTCGCTCCATAGCCGAGCTCGCCCATCTTATCGAAGCGGGGGAGGTGGCCTTCGAGTCCTTAGAGCCTATGGCAGACCGGATCGAGCGGCTCTGCTCCGTGAAAGGGATCGGCCCGTGGACAGCCAACTACATCGCCATGCGCACCATGGGCCACACCGACGCCTTTCTGGAGACCGACGCGGGCATAAAGCATGCGTTGCCGGACCTCTCGCCTGCGGAGCGCGCAGCACTCGCCGAGCAATGGAGCCCCTGGCGCAGCTACGCCGTCATGAGCCTCTGGAATTCGCTGTCGTAGGTTTCGGACCACTCCGAGAGAACGGATTTGACGATATTTTGAAAGCCTTCGAAGCTTTGTGAAAAGCATCGGAAAGCAGCAAGGCCTAGCATTGATGCGGGCAAGAATACATTGGAAAGGAAGGCATCGCTCATGGTCTATGTTCTGTTCGAGGTGGAGATCGAGGAAGGGCGGCAGGAGGATTACCTTGCCCGTGCTGCCAGCTTGAAGGACTTGTTTGCCGGTGCCCACGGCTTTGTGCGCAGCGAACGATTCGAGAGCCTTGCACAACCGGGCAAGCTGCTGAGCCTATCTGTATGGAAGAGCGAAGAGGACGTTGCAGCTTGGCGGAACCTAGCCCTGCACCGCCAGTGCCAAGAAGTCGGCCGCGAAGGGATATTCAAGGACTATCGCATAACGGTGCTCTCGCCCGTGCAGCGCTCTTACGGCATGGAGTTCCGGGAGAACGCGCCTGTTGACTCCAACGAGCATTTCAAAGTCGATGGTCAGATTGCATAGGGGGGGGGTCTGAGCATGGCTTTCAGCACGAAGTATGAGACTGGGCTCATTGGAGAACTGACGCTCGCGTCTGACGGAGAGAGCATCATCGGATGTTGGTTCGAGAACGACCGCCTCTTCGGGGACACGGTGGAAGGCCCCCTGATCGAGAACGACGATATACCCGTGTTCGACGATGCACGACGATGGCTCGACAGGTACTTCAAGGGAGAGAACCCCGCCATCGATGATCTTCCGCTCAACCCCAACGGCAGCGATTTTCGCCATTTGGTGTGGGGAAAGCTGAAACAGATCTCCTATGGGACCACGGTCACCTACGGAGACATTGCGCGTCAGCTTGAGTTCGAGACAGGCAAGCGCGTGTCCAGCCAAGCGGTGGGAGGTGCGGTTGGGCACAATCCCCTCTGTGTGATCGTGCCGTGCCATCGGGTCATGGGTGCGAATGGGAACCTCACCGGCTTCGGCGGCGGATTGGATACGAAGATCAAGCTGTTGGAACACGAACACGTGGATATGGAGCGGTTCTATCGGCCGAAGAAAGGCACGGCTTTGTAGGTCATATAACTGTTACAGGCCTGAGCCCTCGGCGATGTAGATACAGGCGTCCATGGCATCATCTATCGTGATATTTGCGGCATAGGCATTCGCCTTGGCATAAGGAGCCCATATCGTCTCGTTGATGTAAAGGGAGGAACGAACGGCATCCAGCGTCTCCCGCCAGGAAAGAAGAGCCTGCTCGGTGCCTCTTCTGCGCACGGTGGCCCGTATGGCGTCAGCGAGTGCTTCCCAATCAAGGGAGCCCTCGTAGAGCCTCGCCAACAGGACTACATCGTAGAAATCCCGGGCGCATCCGTTGAGCTCGCCGCGCCGGATGATGGTCTCGAACTTCTCTGCCAGAACCGTCTCGGGCGCGTAGGAGAGGACGGGTATATCGTCGCCTCCAAGGATGGGCGAATAGGAGTATGACAGCGCTCCCGGATGCCAGCCATGGAGGCGATGAGCATGCCGCCCTTCAGAACGATGTTTTCCGCATAGCGGCTCTTCGAGAATCGCTCGAGAAGCCGCTCCAGAAGGTGCATTTGAAGGACGATCTGCGGAGAGAGGCCCGTCTGGCGGGTGAGGTTCCTCACACGAGCTTTCATGCTCGCATCGGTCATGGATATCACAGCAGCACCTCCGTATATCTTTGCAATTCGTCCTCCACTCCGAGCGCTCGGGCATAGGATGCGATCTTCGGAAGGTCGCATTCCGGGCTTCCCAAGTATCCCCCCACGACATCTTTAAGCAGCTGCACATCGGCTTCTCCGCGCTTGCGGAGGGCGAAAATGTCGCAAACGCAGCGCTCGGAGTCGTAGACGCGCACGGGTGCCCCCACCAAACCTTCCACGGTTTGAATGCCGAGAGGGTAGGTGCCTTTGCCGCAGCGGTGCAGCGTGATGTTCGGATAGGCACGGGTGATGGCTGAGGCGTTGTATTCCCGAGGCACGGTGATGTCGGTGGAAAGAGGCAGTCTGTCGGAGAGGTTGTGCAGGTACAACGCGCTGCCATGGGAGACCACCGCACGCCCCCATCGGGCCGTGATGGCCTCCGGTTCGTCGGCCATGACATCGGGCAGCGTGTAGACGCCCCTCGTCTCGCAGTCGATCTTCCCCTGCTCTGCCATGCTGGCTATGAGTCCGGGGCTGAAGCCGGCACCCACGAGGTTCGACCAGCGGGCGATTCCGCCCCTCCCTTCCATGAAAACCAGCGCCTCCGCTGTTCTGCTCATTGCGCTGTCTCCTTTGCCAGATTGAAGGATAGATTTACATGCTGCAATTATAGCAGTAACGCAGCATAAAAATCTATCAAGAACATTGCTTGGAAGAATTTGGCGAGAAAGACCTCCCCCTCTGCTCGCTTCCAGTCCGTCCATATAGGGAGGCAAAGCCTTTCTCTATGGACCTTGACAACCCCATACCCGCCGCACCCTGGTAAGGCCAGGAGCGCGCCACGCGCTGAGAGGCCTCGTGGGGCGGCGAACAGGTCGCGCGCCCCTACAACGGCGCCATGCGGGTATATAACCCGACGAGATGCACATCGATGCCCGTCCCTAACGGGTTCTGGGTAGCTAAAGGGCTGTGCCCTTGGTTGGACGGGTCAGGATCGAAGTGTCAACGCCCTCGTGGTTGAGCAGCCAGAGCTTCTTGTCAAGGCCACCGGCATAGCCGGTGAGGCTTCTGTTGGTTCCCACGACGCGATGGCAAGGGATGATGATGCTGATAGGGTTATGACCCACAGCGCCTCCGATAGCAAGACTAGCCATCTTCTCCTTCCCGAGACGCTTTGCAGCTTCATAGGCGATCTGGCCGTAAGTCGTCACCTCGCCATAGGGGATCTCTTTCAGGATGCCCCAGACGGTTTGGCGAAAATCGCTTCCGATAGGGGCGAGGGGAAGGTTGTCTAGGTCAGGCTTGCCGCCTTCGAAATAGGCCTTGAGCCATTCCGCTGTTGCTGTCAGGACCGGGTCATCTTTGGTGGCGACCGGAGCCATTTCCTCGGGGATAGTGCCCCCGAAGTACTTCTGCCCCTCCATCCATAGGCCGCAGAGCGCCGTTCCATTGCTACAAATGGTCAGGTTGCCGATGGGGGATTCGACTTGTGCCGAGGCGTATTTCGCTGCTGTGTTCGACATGGTTCGATCACGCTCCTATTCTCTCGAAAGGATTGTAAGCGTCAGCGCTGCGCGAGTACGGCTAGATTCGGACATGCACTCGGCATTGCAGGAAAGTTGACGATATGGGAAAAGCACCTGGCGAAGAGAGAAGCATTGACACGAAGAGCGAACTGCTAGAGCAGAAAGCACCCATAGCTAGAAAGGAGCCCCTGCCTGTTCTTTGATTGTCCCGCACCGGTCAAGCTGCTATGCTTTTCCACCAATCTGGCCCGGCTAAGGGAAGGGGTGTCCGCCATGGCAAGCGAACAGGCAGCAGGAAGCTTCCGTATCACCAGCAAGCAACAGGTTGCGCGCCAATACACCCTGGGCGAAGAGATAGCCAACGCTATCACCCATGGCATCGGCGCTGGTCTGGCCATTGCCGCCCTCGTGCTCTTGATCGTGCGGGCTGTGGGAGATGGGGCCGGGGTCTACCTGGCGGCAGCTCTGGTCTACGGCATAGCGCTGCTCTTGGAATACCTGATGTCCACGCTGTATCACGCCCTGGCACCGGAGGGCGCGAAGCGCGTCTTCAAGGTACTGGATCACAGCGGCATCTACCTGCTCATCGCGGGCACCTATACGCCCTACTGCCTGATAACCCTGTGGCCCGTGGGCGGCCTTTGGCTCTTCATCGGCATCTGGGCCATGGCGCTTTTGGGCATCGTCTTCGAAGCCTTCTGGACGTTCCGCCCCCGCTGGGTGTCAGCGGCCATCTACGTGATCATGGGCTGGTGCATCATCGCCTTCGTGCCCTCGCTGTTCTCCCTCATGGATCCAGTAGGATTCTGGCTGTTGGTGGCAGGAGGCCTGAGCTACACCTGCGGCGCCATCTTCTATATCTTCAAGAAGGTGCGCTACATGCACTCCGTCTTCCACCTCTTCGTGCTAGCAGGCTCTATCCTGCACTTCTTCTCTATCTTCTTCTTCGTGCTCTAGGGCCAACGTAGGGTGTCCTTTGCCGGAGCGCTCCTCTTGACGGGTCCTCCGAGCGGGATGTTTCTTCTTTGTTTCGCCAAAGATCGTTTTGCTACAATCGCCCATTATCCCGAAAGCGAACAAGAGGAAGCGGTCCTATGGAAGAGGATCTCAAAGAGATAGGCCTGCGCATCAAGGGGCTTCGTGAAGCCTGCGATGTCACTCAGGAAGAGCTTGCTCAGGACCTGGGCGTAGATGTGGCAACCTACCAGCAGTGGGAAGAGCGGGGGGCAGATGTCCCCATCTCGGTGGTGTATCACATCGCGCGTAAGTTCGGCGTGGACATGACCGAGGTGCTCACGGGCAAGTCCGCCAAGCTGGATACCTACCACGTGGTCAGGCGTGGCGAAGGCAAGGTGGTGGACCGCCATCCGGCTTACCATTTCGAAGACATGGCCTGGCGCTATCAGAACAAGATCATGCAACCGCTGATGGTCATCTTGGACCCTTCAGACGAACCTGCTGAGCTCATCACCCACAAGGGCCAGGAGTTCAACTTCGTCGTTGAAGGCTCCGTGGCGGTGACCGTGGGGGACAAAGAGATCATCCTGAACGAATGGGATAGCATCTACTTCAACCCAGAGATCCCCCACGGCCAGCGCTGCCACGGGGACGCGGTAGCCAAGTTCGTTACGGTCATCGCCGAATAGGGGATGACCGTTCTTCCTTACCCTGCCTGCACCAACGCTCACGAAGGACGATAGATCACGCCATGACAGACCATATCCTCAAGCAATACTGCCCCCGCATCGAATTCGATTCCTACGAGGATTTCTTGGAGCATTTCCGCATCAATGTGCCCGAGGCGTTCAACTTCGGCTTCGATGTGGTGGACGAATGGGCCCGGGTAGAGCCGGAGAAACGGGCGCTGCTCTGGGTGGATGACACGGGGGAGGAGCGCAGCTTCACCTTCGCGGATATCTCAGCGCTGTCGAACAAGGCGGCGAACGGGTTCCGGCGTATGGGCATCGGCAAAGGGGATGTGGTCATGGCCATCCTGCGACGCCGTTGGGAATACTGGGTAGTGGCGGTGGCCTTGGCGAAACTGGGGGCCATCATCATCCCTGCGTCCTTGCAGCTGACCACCAAAGACGTGGCCTACCGGGCCAATAGCGCGCAGGTGAAAGCCATCGTCTGCGTAGATGACCCCTACGTGATTAGCCAGGTGGAGGGGGCGCTTCCTCAGGCTCCCACCCTGAAGGACCTGGTGATCGTAGCGGGTCAGCGCGAAGGCTGGACCTCCTTCAGTGCCATGATCGAACCTGAGAGCACCACCTTCGTTCGGCCTACGGGAGATGCAGGGGTCACCTCCAAGGATATCATGCTCATCTATTTCACCAGCGGTACCACGGGCAACGCCAAGGCAGTGGAACACGCCTTCTCCCACCCCTTGGGCCACATCATCACGGCCAAGTATTGGCAGCAGGTCCAGGAGGACCAGCTGCACATGAGCGTGACGGATTCGGGCTGGGCCAAGTTCGGATGGGGGAAGATCTATGGCCAGTGGATATGCGGCGCCACCATCTTTGCCTATGACATGGAGAAGTTCGTTCCGGCGAAGCTGCTCCAGAAGATCCAAGACTACAAGCTGACCACCTTCTGCGCCCCGCCCACCATGTACCGGTTCATGCTGCAAGAAGATGTTGCGGCCTATGATCTCTCCAGCGTTCAGAACTTCGCCACAGCCGGTGAGCCCCTGAATGCGGAAGTGACCATCCAGTGGGAGCGTCTCACGGGCAAGAAGATCCGCGAGGGCTTCGGTCAGACGGAAGGCCCCGTGCTCTTGGCAACGTTCCCTTGGATTGAGCCGCGGCCTGGTTCCATGGGCAAGCCCTCGCCGCTGCTGAACGTCAAGCTGTTGGATGATGATGGCGTGGAAGTGCCTGATGGCGAAGAAGGGGCCATCTGCGTCACGGGCCTTGAGGAGAGCTACCCGCCGGGGTTGTTCGTGGGGTATTACAACAACCCCGAAGCCACTCAGGCTGCCGTGGGCGGGGATGTCTACAACCTCCATGACATGGCTTGGCGTGACTCTGACGGCTACTGCTTCTTCGTGGGCCGCAATGATGATGTCATCAAGTGTTCCGGTTATCGCATCGGCCCCTTCGAAGTGGAAAGCGCGCTCATCGAACATCCTGCTGTGGTGGAATGCGCCGTAACCGCTGCTCCTGACCCCATTCGTGGCAAGGTGGTGAAGGCCTCGGTCATCTTGGCGGCAGGTTATGAGCCCTCAGATGAACTGGTGAAGGAACTGCAAGATCACGTCAAGCACACCACCGCCCCCTACAAGTATCCGCGGATCGTAGAATTCGTGGATGACCTGCCCAAGACCATCGGCGGCAAGATCAAGCGCAAGCAGATCCGCAACGAAGACGGCATCCACGACTGACGGGACAACAGGACAATAGCCTACGTCCCCGTTGTCCCTTTTCGTCATTTTCCTGACAGCTGCCTGCTGTGCAGTCAGTCAAGGCGCTTTTGGCTCATGCTAGGCCCTCAAGCGGCCTTGCGTGGAAAGGAGCAACCATGGAAAAGTACGTATGTGATGTGTGCGGATACATCTATGACCCGGCCATTGGTGATCCAGATGGCGGCATCGCCCCCGGCACCCCCTTCGCAGACATCCCGGATGATTGGGTCTGCCCCATCTGCGGTGTGGGCAAGGATGATTTCTCTCCGATGGATTAACGGGAGAAGCTAGAATAGGCCTCAAGGAAGGTTCCCCGTGGCCGCACGGCTGCGGGGAACCCGTGCGCAAGCGGCCCTTGAGTTCTGAGCGGCAAGGAGGTCCTCGTGTTCAAAGCCTTTGAGATCATGCCCGGTATCTGGTGGGTAGGTGTCCTGGAATGGAACGAACGCTCCATCCATGGGTTCTCCATGCCCTACGGGTCCACCAACAACGCCTATCTCATCCTGGATGAGCACGTCACGCTGATAGACACCTGCACGGAAAGCTACTGGCCAGAGCTCTTGGAGCGCATTGCCAGCGTGGTGGATCCGTCCCGCATCGAATACGTGATATCCAATCACGCGGAGAAAGACCACGAGGGCGCTTTGCGGCAGGTCATGGCGAAGGCCCCGCAGGCGAAGATCGTCGCATCGCCCCAAGGGTGCAAGATCTTGAGAACCTACCTGGGGGATGCCCATGAGCTGATCCCTATGAAAACGGGGGATAGCCTGAAGCTGGGCCAGCGCACTTTGCAGTTCGTCCAAACGCCCATGGTCCATTGGCCGGACAACATGGTCACCTATGCGCCCGAAGACAAGATCCTCTTCTCCAACGATGCTTTCGGTCAGTTCCTGGCCACTTCTGAGCGCTTCGACGATGAGGTTGATCGTAGCCTGCTCTTCTCGTGCGCCAAGAAGTACTTCGCGAACATCATCATGCCCTTCGCAAAGCAAACGGCAAAGGCGGTGGCCGCGGTGAAGGGGCTTGACCTGGATATGATAGCCCCGTCTCACGGGCTCATCTGGCGCAACCGGATCCCTGAGATCCTGGAAGCCTATGAGGCCTGGTGCCAGCTCAAGCCCACGCGCTCTGCCGTGGTGGCCTATGCATCCATGTATGGTTCCACCGGGCGCATGGCTCGGGCCATCGCGGAGGCTTTCGCGGCCCAGGGCATCAGCGTGCGCCTCTATGACCTCAAGGTGTCAGACATCTCAGACATCATGGATCAGGTGATGGATGCCCAGTACGTGGCCGTGGGTTCCTCCTGCCAGAATATGACGGTGCTGCCCGAAGCAGGCCGCTTCCTCACCTACCTCAAGGGCCTGGCGCCCAAGGGTCGCACGGGCATCGCGTTCGGCTCCTACGGATGGTCTGAAGCAGGCCAGCAAGAGATCAGCGATGGGCTGAAGGGCGCGGGGTTCACTGTGCCCCTGGAGCCCTTCACAGCGGAATGGAACAGCACCCCTGAAGGGGAAGAATGCATCTACAACGCCATTTGCACTCTGGTCTCAGAGCAGGCCGAAGAGCTGGAGCCCTAAGAACCACAGCGGAGGTACCAGCAGCGCGGGCAGCAGGTTCATCACCGGCACTTCCTTCACCTTCAGGATGCCCAGGCCGGATGCCAAGATGAGGAAGCCGCCTACGATGGTGATCTCAGCCATCAGATCAGCCGTGAGGAACGGTTGGAGCTGGGCTGCCAGCAGGTAGATAGTCCCCTGCCAGCAGAACAGCACCACCGCCGCTAGGGCAATGCCAATGCCGAAGGAAGAAGCCAGCACCATAGAGGTCACCAGGTCCAGGGTGGCATTGGTCAGCAGGAACGTCTCATCCCCATACAGAGCGCTGTTGATGGGGCCTATGATGGAAAGCGCCCCGAAGCAGAAGATCATGATGGCGGTTGAGAGACCCTGGGCCAGGTTGGATTCAGACTTAGAGCGCTTGTTCACGAACCGGTCGAACCGCCCGTTGATGTCCAGGGCCGTGCCCACCACGCCGCCCAGGGCCAGGCTGGCTATGAACAGCACCGGGTACACGCTTTCGCCCATGCCCTTCACCACAGAGTTCAGTCCAATGCCCACAGCGGCCAGGCCCATGGCCAAGAACAGGACATCCTGGTACTTCTCGCCCAGGCCGCGCTTGGCTGCTGATCCTACCGCGCTGCCCACCACGATGGCTACCGTGTTCGCAATGGTCCCGATCATTGCAGTTTCCTTCCAGTTCTGCTCTGCATTCGCCCGCGTCTTGATGATGACTACCATGAAAGCATACTTCATCTTCCTGCGGAAGGAGGACCTATGCCAGCGTCCCATAAGAACATCACCGCTGCCGAGGTCAAAGCGGCTGTGCAGAATGCCTACGAGAAGATCCGCACCACCACAGGCGGCAAGAATGCCAGTTACATTCCCTATCTGGCCCAGGTTGACCCGGACCTGTTCGGCATCAGCGTGTGCCTGCTGGATGGCACCCTCATATCAGTGGGAGATGCGGAACACACCTTCGGCATAGAATCGGTTTCCAAGGTGCCTACGGCTATCCTGGCCATGCGCGAATACGGGGCGGTGGACATCCTTGAGAAGGTGGGGGCGGATGCTACGGGGCTGCCGTTCAATTCCATCATGGCACTGCTGCTAGAGAAGGACCGGCCCTCCTCTCCGCTGGTGAATGCGGGGGCTATCGCTGCTTGTTCCCTGGTAGAACCGGTGGGCAACGCAGAGGAGAAGTGGAAGGCCATCGTGGGCAATATCACGGAACTCACCGGGCGTGAGCCCCAGGTCATCCAAGAGCTCTATGCGTCAGAATCAGCCTCTGATTTCAATAACCGCTCCATCGCCTGGCTGCTGAAGGATTACGGGCGCATCTATGATGACCCTGACCTGTCGTTGGACCTGTATACGCGGCAGTGCTCGCTGGGTACCACCGCTCGGGACTTGGCAGTGATGGCAGCCACCATTGCCAATGACGGCTTCAATCCGGTGACCAACAAGCAGGTGTTCAATGCTGACCTGGCACCGAAGGTGACCTCTATGATCACCACCGTGGGCTTCTATGAGCGCACGGGGGACTGGCTCTACAAGTCAGGGCTTCCGGCGAAGTCAGGGGTGGGAGGTGGCGTGCTGGGAGTCATGCCGGGCATGTTCGGCGCCGCGGCTTTCTCGCCTCCGCTGGATGAGGCGGGTAACTCCGTGAAGGCGCAGCTGGCTCTTCGTGAGATCATGGGTGAACTGGAATTGAACATCTTCGCCGCCAGCCGCCTGTGCGTCTGCGGCTCTTGCGAATCCTAGGTTTTGCGGCAATCTCCTCCATCCTCTGTAAAGAACAAGCGCACCCGGGAAGGGTGCGCTTGGTTCAGGGGGATGGGCTTTCAGGTAGGGGCTATTCGCGCTGTTCGGTCTCCACTTCCACGGCTACGTCGCCCGCGTCATCCTTCGCCACGTAGACATAGCCAACGGTGCCATCCACGGGCAGCTCGTTGTAGGCCACCATCTCGGCGATCTCGGCCGAGGTCGCGCTCTCCGGCATGGTCTCAAGCAGGTAGGCCGTATCCGCCCGGCGCGCCATGGCCTCGCGGAAGTCCTTGGTGCCCACGAACACCTCTTGCTTGTAGGGGTTCACCTTGAGCTTCTTGGAGCGGTAGATGATGTAGCTCAAAGCCGCGATGTTCGCGAACAGGGCGATCAGAGAGACAACGGTGTTCACGGCCGGGTTATTCACGGACTGCACGGCGAAGATGGAATCGTTGGCGAACATGGGCACCATCTGGCAGAACATGCACCACATGGAAAGCGTAAACGCGCGGTTCTGGATCCAGCCGCCCTTGTTCCAGATGAGGCCCGCGATGGTGGGCGCCAGCAGTAGCGCGATGCCACAGTACCAGGAATGGGTGGGCAGGCAGTTGTAGGTATAGCAGAAGTTCCACAGGTCGTAGGCGATGATGAACACCCAGGTCATGTCAGGCCACAGCATGTCCTGGCGCTTCTTGGAGATATAGATGCCGAACCAGCCAGTCATGCAGGCGATGTTCAAGAGGCCTGCTACGCCGTTGAATACGTTGTGCCAGCCACCGTTCAGAAGCACGCCCTCATCGGTGACGAAGCTGGAATCCCAGGCCACGATGGCGCTTTCGAAATCGCTGGCAACGGCGATCAGGATGTTGATGGCCACGATGATGAACGGGAAGGCCTTGAACCAGTGGGAGCGCCCCACCTTCGTCCAGCCGTATTTCAACATCATGAAGCCGATGCAGCCCGCGGTAGCTGCATAGACCTTCGCGTAATGGAACCATCCGCCCATGGTGGTGTAGGTGGGGTTATTGAGCGCCCATTCAGCGCCCATGGCCGCGCTGATCTCAACCGTCAGGCAATAAACGGTCATGGCACCGCACACGCCGAAGAACATGAAGATGCCCCCTGCCTTCGTGCGCCGCGCCAGCTCATTCAGCAGGATGAGTGCCAGGAGCACCAGGATGAGCCCCGTCCATTGGTACAGCGCGTTCGGCCCGTATACATCGAACAACATCTTCGTCTCCTTTCATCAGGGCCGGTCCATATGGAGCGTCTGCGCGATCACGTCAGCGATGATGGCATCATCAGCATCCGGGTGCTGGCGCAGATACCCGATCACACCTACGATGAGCACGTAGAACGTCTCGTAGAGGTGTTCGATCCTGATCTCATGCAGGGCTGCATAGTCTTGCACGGTGGTCTGGATGATGTAGCGGGCCGTGTGGTCTGCTACGCGATTGATGAATTCCAGATACAGGGCAGCGTTCTCCTGGGAAGCCAGGGCCTTATGGAACGGGTCCTCTTCGAAGAGGCCCAGGCGCAGCAGTTTGATCACAGAGGCAAGGGCGTCATCCACCTCGCCTTCGCATCTACCCTCATTCCAATAGGTGAGCGCTTCCACATAATCATTGATGTAGTCATCCAGCACGGCTAGGGTGACGGCGTCCTTGTCAGGGAAGTAGTGGTAGAACAGCGTGCGCGTTACCCCCACGCGCTTGGTGATGTCCTGCACAGAGGTCTTGGAGAGGCCCTTCTCCTCATAGAGCTCGCGAGCAGCAGCGATGATCTCAAGGCGTCGAAGGTCGGCTGCTCCTGATTTGGGATCTGGCTCTTTCCTCTGCTGGGCGGTCATCCTGTTTCCTTCTCTTGAATGCTCAAGAAGAAGGTTATCGTTCGGATTGACACTCCGTCAATGAACAGAATCACCGAACCGTCAATGGTGCGATGGAAGGAGGACAACGGGGACGTAGGCTATTGTCCTGCTTTCTAAGAAAGCAGGACAATAGCCTACGTCCCCGTTGTCCTCCTATAGCAGCACGTGTTCTAGCAGATAGCCTTCGCGCACGCTGTATTTGCAAAGGGTGAGCGTCTCGGCGGCCCCTGCGCGCATCATCTCGCGGAGCAGGATGCAGCCGGGCACCAGGGAATGCACTCGGTCAGGGGCAGCTTTCACCGCCAAGTGGGCGAAGGTGGATGGGTCTTGGGCGAGCAAGTCCAGCATCTCATCAACATCATCTGGCGTGATCTGCTTCAGCGCCTTGTCAGACTGCCTCATGCGCCCCAGCATCTTCGCCACGGCCCGCACGTTGCCGCCAATGCCGAACACCACCGGTTCTAGGCAAGTTCACCCACAGTTCATCACCTTATTGAAGATTTCGCAATTCCTGTTTTTGTCTTTGGGTATGGCGAATACAACGATATCGAAAGCATTGATAGAGGTGACAATCTGCTTGAAGATAGTTGCTACATTTTCTGGGTTTTGCTTGAACACTCCACATCCGAAGGCTCCTAAGATCAGAATCGTTGCGTTGGAGTATTGGGCAGCAACGTTGTAAATGAATTCACATCGAGAAGCTAGCGCTGCGCGGTTCTGTTCGTCGCTCACGTTTTCGATATTGTGTGATCGGTTTGGTGCGGCTACCGAGATGACATCAGCATAGATATCTTCTTCATCATTCAGAAAACAAATGCCGGGGGAGAAGATGCCGCGGTTATCGTAGAGTCCATCATTTGGCCGTTTTCTATTGGCTGTATAAAAGGCCTCGAAGCTACTCAAGACGGGATACAGAGTTGAGCCAGCGCAAAGAGCTTCCTCTTGGGCGAGCGATCCATTTAAGAAACCACCGCCTGGATGCTTATACGAAGCAAAGTTTAGCAGCGCTATGGAGCCTGCTGTCTTGTACTTGAAGAGAGCCTGGGTTGTTGTGAGCGAATCTATTATTATATGGCTATCTCCGAATCCTTCTGCACGTTGAGCCGGATGTACGTTGTTGTCATCAACGATGATGGATCCCTGGATCGCCCGAAGGATGTCTTCGTGATGGGCTTCCTTGATGTAGGCTAGATGGTCCTGGGCCTGTTGTTTCCTTTGCTCCCTTTTGTTCATGGCGTTCACCGTCCTTATGGTGGTTGGCATCTCGTCTGACTGTCAGTATCGATGAAACCAAGGAACATTGCTGCCCCATGAAATGGCCGTTGCCTGAATCCAATAAGCAATAGCGTGACGGGCATGTGATAAAAAAGTCACTCCCTACTTCGTATTATCGCATCCTGAATGGATAGGACCGTTCGTAGCGAAAGGATTCATGTTATGAAGAACTACCTCTCTACCAGGGAGAAGGGTTGGGAATACAGCACCACTGATTATGACCCAGAAACCTATGCAGATCCGGATATCAGCATGACTGAGGGGAGCAAGGAGCTCTACTGCGATCTTCTCGCATTAATCAAAGCGCAGCAAGAAGCTCTCGGAATCACGCCCTTCGGTGCGGAACCTTCAATGTACTCTGCTGGTGGCTACTATCGTTTGGTATCGGGAAACCCGGTTTTCAAGACGCCTTTTGGGTCAGATTATATAGGGCCTTCGCGAAGCTGGGCTCAAGGCTTTGGTGAGAAGGAACTAGGTGCACGTTTTGGCAACAGAGAAACAGGCGAATTTCTCACCTGGTCCCGAACATTGGGTGGTCATATGCTTTGGCCAAGCCCCTCTCACAATTCTATCAATCAGCAGCGAGGAGGACGGACCATCTGCGATCGGGTCGATTTGACTCTTGAAGAGATCCGTTGTTGGATGCTCGACTTGTCCAGTGGAGCGCTTTACAAACCCGCATTGCGAAATGCGATCGAACTGCAAGTGTCATGGTTCAAAGGGTTCAAACCCCGTAAGGATTGCTCGGCTCAGGAATGGTTCAAGAGTTTCGTGGATTTCTTTTTCCTGCAAGGGTATGTAAACGCAAAATATGAAGTCATGTCGTTGACAATGAATTCTGCAGATACCATTGCCCATCGAGCGGGAATTTCTCTCAATAGTTGCCGTGAAGGGGGCAGCGTTTACGAGGAAACCATCACTCATTTTCCCCAGTATGTCGCTAATCAGAAGATAGTTATCTTGCAGCGGACGAACGCAATGGAGCTAGCGATCGGCTCTGTTCGCTAGGGATGGAAGCGAACAGAGTGTATAAAGGAAGGGATGAAAGGAGAGCCTGTGAAGACGCTGGTTGTGGGCGACATCCATCTGAAGGCACGGAGCATCCTGCCGGAAGTGGATGATGTGCTTGAGAATGGCGCAGGAATCGAGCGCGTCGTATTCGTGGGAGATATCTGCGACGAGTGGGGCGCCTCGGAATACCAGCTCATGCGTGAACTGGAGGAGTTCGCTGATTGGGTAGAGGAACGTCGGGCAGACGGGCTTCAGATTGACGTGCTATTCGGCAATCACGACTTCCAGTACTTTCTCAGAAAACACGGGCCTGGCACGCAGCTAGAGCTTGCGCCCTTCGTCCATGAAACGCTCTTTCCCTTGAACCTGAAGATCGCAACGTTAGTGGATGGCTTCCTCGTCACCCATGCGGGAGTAACGCAAGCATGGTGTGACGAGTATTTGGATGCGCCTGAAGATGCCGAAGAGGTGGCAGAGCAGCTCAACGAGATGCTGGAAGAGGGTTCCACCTATAGCTTAAGGAATCTCTTCACCTGCGGACCTGATCGGGGCGGGTTCGATCTGCCCGGGCCCATGTGGGCTGATAAGTACGAACTGCAAGACGATCCCCTTGAGGGCGTCCCTCAAATCGTGGGGCATACGCCAGTGGAAACTGCAACCCTCGGAGGTCATTTGCAATGGTCGCCCGATGCCGCTGAGGTCTGGTTCTGCGACACGTTCTCGCTCGCTTCGGACATGAGTCCCCTTGGGGACGGAAGCATGCTCCTGGTGGACGATGGCACCGTGACGGTAATGAAGTAGCCCTAACAATCAGACATCCTTGAAGAAGAGCCTCAGCTGCTCCTCTTCAAGGCGGTTTTCTAGCACTTCTCGCATCTCGTTGCCTCGAGCGATGATTGCGGCATTCATACTCAAAAGGCATTCCAAAATCTGGTTGTCTTCTGGGAGGATGCTCCCGATTTCATGTCCCGTATAGAAGCGTCTAACTTGGTATTCTTCATCAACGTAAGATTCTAAATAATTGTCTTCAATGAGATTTTTCCAGCCATTTTCACTTTCGCCAAAGCTTTTTAACCATGCTATGCAGTTGGGGTTGAAGGAGTCGAGATGGTCATCATTGAGATAAAAGCCTTGGAGTCGGATCAATGTGATATCCCAGTAATCTTGTGAGGAGCCGGTTCTTCCATTGTTGAAATTACCACAGCAGGGAATAAAGTTTCCTATCGTATGGGTTAAGTACGCCAACAGATTTAGTTGCTTCATGACTTTAGTATCTGCTTTACGCTCGGATTTTAATATTTGGGCGTATGTGATCCAGAGGCTATTCATCGTATCGCCCGATTTTGCCATTCTGGATGATTTTTCTCCCCAAAGGCTGTCGTAAAGAACATTGATGGCATTCGGGACGATCCATGCTGACCTTGCTCCATCACAGTCATAGTTCTTGCAGGCTTTTGCTTTAGTCTTATAATCTAACCAACGAGTGATATACCGCTCGGGCTCTTCTTTCGATAGAAAAAGATACTTCTCAATCTTCGCCTGTTTCAGAGGTTTGCCATTATTGCGACTCGGCTGTATATGGCCCGTTTTATCGCCTTTGCAGTATGCTGTTTTAAAGTCGACGAAGCGGCTCCTCACTTCTTCTAAGCCAATCTGCTTTTTTGCAAGCGCCTCGTAGACAACGCCAAAGTCTTTATCCTCGATTGGTTTCTTGCTCATCACAAATATCCCTTCGGGCTGTAATTCCACGGCCCTTGCATCGGGTGAAGTTGCTGCACCACGTGCAGCGCAAGGGTCATCATGTCATTCAGCTGCTGCTCGGTGGGCTCTCCCCACCACTCTATCGACTGAAGCGTGTCGCAGGCCGAACACGAGCCATAGTCGATTCTAGCGTACCAGTACCTGCTTGGCTGATAGCCTTGTTCCCCTATAACGAATTCGAGCGTCCCTTGATAGTTCCCATCATCTATCTGGTGAATGCGCTTCGGATCGGGCAGCGGGTTCAGAGGCGTGCCCTTGTTATCGCCGTAATCGTTGATGCATTCGACCACTTCGCGCACGAGGTCCTTGTAGGTATCGGGGCACTTTGCCGCGAAGCGGGCGCGCATCCGGTCCTTGTTCCGCATGTACGCTTCCACGAAATCATCTATCACGCCTGCTCCCTTCCTTGGGTTTGCGCATAAGAGTATGCATAGGAACATGCGACAAATACGTTACACACCCTTTCTTATGCTGGGCAAGCGAGAAAGGGAGGAGCGCACATGGCAACGGCTGGGCAAATCGTGGAGCGAACGCCGGAACGGACGGCCGGATCCGCTTGGACGTACAAGGTTCCTGTCGAGCATATCTGGGTGCATGCGGAAGTGGTCGAAATAAGTCTAAGTTCGGAGGGCGCTATGGATTTCCTGAAAGGGTCCCCAGATATTATCAGCCGGGTTCGCGTGGACGAAAGGCGCACTGATTCGGGCGAGATAAAGGCATCATTCAATGCAGAGATGATGAGGGCGTGCTGCCCGTTCTGCGAAGAAGGCTGCGATCAGCTGCTCCAAAGCGACCGGTGGCTTTACGTGCATGACTTCTATGACTCCTCAAAGATCTATTGCGTGCCTATGCCGCAACCGCTGTACAAGTGCGGCGTGTGGGTAGATCATCCGTCGAACGAGACGGCGGCGTGTCTGACTCATCTGTTCTTCGGATTCCTAGACGAGGAGACCGACGGCGCAGACGGCGCTAACAGTACAGGTCCGTCTTCCGCGATGCCAGCCGTAACGAACCCCTACGGAATAGACTTCGAAGGAGTAGCGGTGCTAGACCCGCGGCAGCAGCGCCTCCCTGCCGCGGAGGTGCCGCTCGTCCGGCGAACTTTCGGCATACCGGATTTCTTTGCTGGGACCTACCGCTGCAAGCATTGCGGACGTGCGTTCGGCGTTGTCTTCCATTCCGACAACACAGCCAGCAGCCAAGAAGACCCGGAAGGAGGCCTCGGCGAGGAAATGGTCCGTCAAGAAGAGATGCGCGTCCTCGACACGCTTGCCGACCATGCGTTGCGCAGCCAGGAGCCGTACAACACCATCACCGTGAAAGACGATGAGAGCGCCGTTGTCGTGGCCCTTTCCATCGGCGGCGTGGAGCGCGAATTTGCGTTCGACACGCAGCTGGGGCTTGTTCGCATCGATGGGAAAACCTGGATGCCTGAAGGGTATCCCGAAAGCCTCTTCATGCATCCGTTCGTCACTTCGGGGATATTCGAGCAAAAGGAGGTTGTCGAGCACCTCGCCTCGCGATTGCCTTCCCTGCCGCAAGGCATTTCGTGGGAAGGGAGCGAACGCACCGTGTTCCTTTTGCTTGCGACGAACCGGTTCATCGGGTATCCGGCCTCGTTTTACGATGACGTGTTCAAAGAGTATCCTTCCACGTTCCGGGGAGCGGGTTGCCTGTTCAATGAATTCTATCCGCTTCTATCGAGGTTCCCGAGACGCTACGAGGACATCGGCGCCTGCTATGCGCTGACGGGTCTTCCCGAGAAGAAGTCGCTCAAAAGGATACTCTACTCCCGGCCTGCGCTCCTGTTCACGCTCATGGGAAAGCCGGGCCTGCCCTTCGAAAACACCGACGTGCTTTGCCGCTTCCTTGCATTGCCGAAGAGCATTGAACTGTTTCGTGCGCTTCATAGCCGTGAGATGGGTCTTGTCGGCTGGCGGTGCCTGACGCGTGCGAAGGGAGAGCTTGCGGTTCTGCGCCTTCTCTCCGAGATGCCTTGCGGCGAGATTGACGAACTTGGCCGCCTGCTTGGCGAAGTTCGCGCGAAATGCTCTGTTGCCGATGTGGATGCCATCGGGCGAACGCCTCTCAAAAGGCTGAAGCCGACCCTGAAAAGCATGGTCTGGCAAGCGGAGCACCCCAACGTAGACCTGGACGGACCGTACGATTACAGCGAGGAGCAGCGCTTCCTCGAAGGAAGCGTCAGCGCTTTCACGTTCACACTGCCGCGCTGTCCGCGAGATTTCCTAAAGGCGGCCGAAGACCTGCACAACTGCATGGCGAGCCCTGCAATGCCTCTGCCGATGTCGCGCACGCGCACCACGATATTGATATGCAAGGGCGAACAAACGGTGGGCGGGATAACCGTCACTGACGGATCTAGAGTCACTGAGGCGCTTCTGGCCTGCAATGTGCCCCTTGACTGCAATCCCGAAGTCGCCGCAGCGGTCAAGGCATGGGCCCAAGAGAAAAAGCTGTCGATAGAGGTCTGATCGATGGAACATCTTTGTTTCATCAGGGTGGTTATCATGGCATTCGAAAGAAGCGAGAGGAAGGTGTGTTCATGATAGATGTCATCGAACTAATACCGTCGCGGGACATGCGGCAGGCACTTCGGGAGGAGGGGCGCCAGTTCACGGATATGGAGAAGGCGTCGCTCATCCATAACCTCCCATTGCCGCCGAACCGACGGCGCGAACTGCTTCAAGATCTGGCCGCCGAAACGGAAGACGAGCGCCTGCGGGCGCAGCTCGGATACGCGCTGGAGAAGGAACAGCGTCAGATGGACTGGTTCCGCGATGTGTCCGAGGGCTGCGTTTTTGGCGTGCAGATTTGTGGCGAGGACTACCCGAACGACTCCGTGGAGGCCTATTTCGCCACGTTCGAGACGGCGTTCAAGTTCGGGTGCGGGCAAGACGCTCCGTTCAAGGTGTGCAAATGGCGCGTGCTGCCTGCGATTCCTCCGAAGAGGGACTTCGGATCGCCGGGCGATTGCGGTTTCATGAAGTTCGATGCGGATGGCAGCCTGGTGTTCACGTGCCTTTGGGAGACGGGAGCAGACGAAAGCCTCAAGAACAACGGTCAGTGGGCGCCTTGGCCTGTGGGGGACGAGAACGAGAGCTGGCCAAACTTCCTGTTCTTCGAGGACCGCTGGGTGGACCTTCCGAATCTGTATGAATTGGGAGATTTCGTCCGTGTGTTGGACGACCGGGTGGGTTGCGATCAACGGGCCCACGATTGGGCGATGGTTGAAGCGGACCCTGACGGATGGGAGAGCTTTCGTCAGCGGGCGAATGTGTGGCTTGCAGACGTAGAGGCCGGGCGTGAGAGCGCTGATCACGTACTGGCGGACTTCAGCGATATGCAGGTACCCGTCGAGGTCCCCTGCAAGGACGGAACCTTTGTGCATTATCACATTAACCCGATGTTCTTAGAGCGTTGGACGAAGAACCTGGAGGACAGCGATGATGCCGAATTGATGCAGATGGCACAATGGATCGCACGGGGCGAATGCAGCTTGGATTGGGCTTCTCAGGTGTTCAAGAAGCGCATTGAGGCAGCTGCCATGATAGAAAGCTCCAAGAGATAGCAAGGAGGAAAACATTAACGCACTAACTTTGGGCGAGATACGCCCACTTCTTGCCCGGACCGCGCGCTGTTCCGTATGCATGAAGGAAACGCTTGAGTACGAGAACTACCTTTTCCTGAGCGACGTTCCTGAAAAGTATGACGGTCTTTACGTCTTCGGCATTGGGCTGATCGAGACGGAGTTCTACGAAGGCGAAAACCCGTATGACGGCTGGGAGGAAGGTGTTTCCATGTCCGAGGAAACGCCCGAACGTCCGGTTCTCCAGTTTCGCCCGGCAATCGAGCTGATGCTTTCCCGCCAGCCGCGTACGTTTTGATACGAGTGCATTTGACACGGAAAAAGAGGGAAGCATGACCGTTTTCTTCACCAGTGACTTGCATCTGGGTCACGAGAACATCATCCGAATGGCGAACCGTCCGTTTCGTGATGCAGCTGCTATGAACAAGCAGCTCATTCAAAATATCAACAAGCGCATGAGCGCGGATGATACCCTCTGGATTCTTGGTGACGTGTCCTATCGTATCAGCCGCGAAGATGCTGAAGCGCTCTTACGGCAGATAAACTGTCAGGATCTCCGCCTCGTGCGTGGCAACCACGACAAGGACTGGGCCGACGCGGGTTTGTTCCAGGAGATCTGCGACTACAAGGAGCTCAGGCTGGCCGGGCGCCGCGTTTGCCTGATGCATTACCCTATCGCTTCGTGGAACGGCATGTATCACGGCGCCGTCCACCTGCATGGCCACAGCCACAATCCGCCGTCCTACAACTTGGAGAACGTCAGGAATGAGTGCCTGGTCTGGGACGTCGGCGTGGACGCGAATGACCTTGCCCCCATCTCTTGGGAAGAGATCTGCGATGGGCTTTTGATCTGAGAGGGTGGCCTTGACGCTTTAGTTCCACGTTCTTCGACAGATGAAAACATCAATAGCTGCAAGGAGATATAACATGACAAGAACCATGCGATAAAAGTACTATCCGTTCTCCGTATGATTCTATTGGAGTGAGAGTGCATTGACGGGTGCCAGTGATACGATATTCAGATTGATGCATGATGAAGGAGTTCTATGGACGGTATGAAATATGGAGGAAAGCTGTCAGAAGAGGCGCACTCCTGCCCACCGTCTGGCATTCAGGCAACGGGCGCTATTGATACGGGCGAAGCTTCGAAGGCAGAGCCTGCCGAGCTAAGCGCAACTAAAAAAGGCGTCGAAGATTCTGAAACGGAATTCGTTCCTGACACCGCAGCGGATATAGAAGCTGCGGCTGCCTATGTTGAGAGCATGTCTGCCGCAGAGAAGTCTCAAGTCGCAGGATCTGCATCTCGGTTGACCACCACGCAGATCGCCTGCATGGCCATTGCGGCGGTGGCAACCGTGGCTTGCATCATCTGTCTGGGCATCTATGCTGCAACTCCCATCAGCCATGAGAGCGCTGCGAACGCCACCAACACCGTGAATGCTGCCACCACGGCGAACACGGCAGATGCTGTCAACGCTGCATCCACGACATCGACTGAGAACGCAGCCAGCTCTTCGGCCGCATCTGCTCCTGCGGCTGCGCAGGCAGATCAGATTCTCCCGGACAGCAATGCGCGCTATTACACGAGAGACGAACTGGAAGCGCTCTCTGATCGGGAGCTGTACTTGGCCCGCAATGAGATCTACGCGCGCCACGGGCGCGGGTTCAAGAACCAGGATTTGGTAGATTGGTTCGCTGACAAGGACTGGTACGAACAGCTCTACATCCCGGAAGAGTACGATGCGCTGCCGGATCAGCGTAACGAATATGAGCACGCGAACGCTGACCTCATGATGGAGATCGAGCAGGAGCGCGATTCGCAATATCTCTAAACTGCAAGACCTCCGCCCCCCAGCGGTTCGGCAGGAAGGATCCATGATGGCGTTCAGTAGGATCAACAATATGAAATGGCAATTCAAGACAGCTCCGCTCCTAAGCTTGGCTCAGTTCTTGGCCGGTCTGGGATTGGTGGCCACGGCCCTGGCAGCCATCATCTCCGTGGCGCTCTCTTGGGGCCGCGTCAGCACTATGAGCGCTTCGTTCACCGGCGCCATGTCGGGAGCGTTCACGTCCAGCGCAGTGTTCGCCGTGTGCATCATGGTGGAGATCGCGGCGTTCGTCGTGGCTGCGGCCTATTATTTCCAGAACAAGAAGAGCGCAGACTACATTCCGGTCAAGTCGGCCCTCGTCCTGTCGCTGATCGCCCTTGCGGTCACGGTGGTGGGCGCGCCGCTGCTTTTGAGCGTGGTGGAGAACATCCTGCTTATCATCGCTATTATCGTATTCTGCGTGATCGGGTTCTTCTTCCTCTCGGGTATGCTCGGCGGGGGTGGTGAAGGCGCTCCGTCCAGCGCGCCAGTCAGCTCCAGCAAGGCGAAGGACGCTCCGAAGGCGAAGGAGTTCGAAGGCAAGACGTTCAAAGTAGAGCCGAAGAAGCTTGCGGTGTACAACATGTCCAAATACAAGCATCTCGATATGTGCGAAGGCGATTGGTACGTTGAGGTGGGCGCAGGGCTGCATGGCAAGGATAACGTGCGCCCGCTCTGCACTGTGGAGCAATATCGCAAGGGCAAGTGCCGGTTCGTGAACACGCATAACGGCAAGGAGATTCGTCCGTGATGGGCAACGACGCGCTTTCGCGGAGCCGGGTTCTCCTTTCGCTGACTGCAGCAGCGCTGGTGCTGGCCGTTGCGGTGCTCAGCGGATGCGGCGCTGACGAACAACCCGCAAGCAAAGATGTCACGGCTTTCGACGATGCCCCTGCCGAAGAGGCCATGAGTCCTGAAGAGGAGGCGCGTCGCGCCGAAGCCGCTGAAGTGTTGCGATTGCAACAAGAGGCGGAAGCGAAGCAGGCGCGCGTGGATGAGGCGCTGGCGAAGCTGGATCTGACCCAGGATGTACGGGACAGCTTCTTGCACGGAGAGAAGCCGGCGGAGTTCCAGAAATACATCATGCTCCACGACACGGAGGGGGATGCGAACGCTTCCTCGGTGATCGATTGGTGGGACGGCAACGGCGCGGGTGTGGCGGCGCACTTCGTGGTGAATAAGGATGGCTCCATCGTGCAAGCGGTGCCGCTGGACAAGATCACCCATCACGCGGGTTACGGAGATGCGGGCCACAATGACGAGTTCGGCGTGGTGGAAGATGGCCGGGACGACATGGTGGGCACCACGCCCATCGGCTCATGGGCACCGGATTACGGCATGAACGCAAGCTCCATCGGCATTGAGATCGTGCACGTGGGCGGTTCTGGGGATTATCCAGAGGAGCAGCTGGAGGCCCTGGACAACCTGATCGCATATATCGATGCATACTATGGCTTCGAAAGCCAGATCACTGACCACAAGGCGTGGCGGTCGGGCAATTCTGACACATCTCCAGAGTTTGCGGGGTATCTTGCCAGCTACATTGCCACCCGTCATCACGCCTAGGGATGCACGATTCGGAACGCTTTCGTCTTCAGGCGGCTGAGAGGAACCGTTCCGGTTGATCATGCAGGCAATCTAAACTGTTCAGAAAGGGAATCCTGCCATGTCCGGCATTGACGAATTCGAGGCGATGGTCGACCAAGACGAAGCGGCATTCAGGCGCTTGATGACCTATTACGAGTGCGCCATCATGGAGACGAAGACAAAGCTGCAAGTTTTCGATGCGGAGTTTCAGCTGCAGCACGATCGGAACCCCATCGAATCCATCTGCTCACGGTTGAAGCGGCCGGAGAGTATCGCGGAGAAGCTGGTGCGGAAGGGTTTTCCCATGTCTTTGGAATCCATCGAGCGCAACCTTTTTGACGTGGCTGGCGTACGCGTAGTGTGCGCGCTTCCTGAAGATGCCTACTCGCTAGCCCGATCGCTAGTGACACAGGATGACGTGACGCTCATCGACAGGCGCGATTACATCACCGAGCCCAAGCAAAGCGGCTATCGTAGCCTGCATATCATCGTTGAGATTCCCATATTCCTCGAATGCGAGAAGCGTCCCATGAAGGTGGAGGTGCAGCTGCGCTCCATCGCCCAGAACTTCTGGGCATCGCTCGACCATCAGCTCCAGTACAAGAAAGATTTGGATTCCGACGAGGAGGCATCTATCGTTGCCGAGCTTAAGGAGCTGTCGGACGCCGCTGCTGACTTAGATGAGCGTATGCAGGCGCTCAGACACCGCATTTTCGATTCGTGAGAGCGAACTCAACGCTGGATGTCCGCCTTTTCAGGAACGTAGATGCTGTTTGCGGGCAGATGCGATTGAAAAGGTGGTGGAACCCCGTGATACATAAACCGGAAAGGTATAGCACCTATGAGAGTTTAGAGGATGTTGCTCCTCTACCCGTGTAAATGCTTTGGCTTCTATGCTTCAACTTTCATTTGTTGCTGAGTCCTTGTTCGCTCAATAACTGCAACCAGTTTTACGCTAGTGATATCATGGAAATTGCGTAAGATGCCCGAGGCGATAATGCGCGTATGCGTTGCGGTTGGGGCAGCATGCGATAGGAAACGGACATGGAAAAAGGCGCTTTCTCGTTCTCCGAGAGAGATAATGGCGAATCCTCATCATCGTTCAAAGAATCTTTTGTTGGGCGCGCGGACGTCATTGAGGAATTTGATGAATGGCTCACATTCCATTCGTCTGACGAACAGTGCAGGATTATCAACTACTGGGGAGTTGGCGGCATTGGAAAGACGACATTGTGCCGCTTTTTGCGCAAGCGTGCCGAATCGAACTATATAGTGCTTTCGTTTGATGGACGAGCACATGAAGCGGCGAATGTTGCCGATGCTCTTGTTGGTTTTGAAACGTCCTGCGCCTGCAACTTCAATCCGTCGTTTGCATTATTCGATTATGCATATAACGTATATTTCGAGAAAAAGCACCCCACATTCTCGCTTGCGAGCGGTAGTTCAAGATCGGGCAAACGAACCGCTCTCGACCTTGGCACTGATGCCATCGGCATCTTTGATAATGGGCTTACCGGCACTCTAATCAACGTTATCGAATGCGCATACAAAGGCATTTCGAAGAAGATACGTACTAAAGCGGTCAATGCCGACTTGCGGGAACTCCCCAACCGTTCGCTACAGGAAATGGAGATTCGCTTGCCGGCTTATTTCGGGTTGGATCTCCATGAGATGTCTCAGAAGCACTTCGTAAAACCCATAATCTTTATCGATACCTTTGAGGCTCTTTGCGAGAACGCTCTTGACGGAGGGTCATACAAGACGGTAGCTGGCTGGATTAGCAACCTCATGAGGACGCTTAATGATTCTGTCGATGGGCTGCGCATCGTGGTCTTTGGGCGCGAACAAATTGAATGGGATTCAGATATCAAGCCGCATGTAGTGGATCGAAGGCTAGGCCGCTTGAACGATGCAGATGCAGTTGAGCTTCTCAAGATGGCTGGCCTTCAAGATGAAGTCACGGCAGCGAGAGTCGCTAAGCACGCGAAGGGCTACCCGCTTCTCCTCTCGCTTTTCGCGGAGGCATATCGAGCGAAGCTGGCACAGAAGGATCTCGCGGGTATCGAGCGATTGCTGGATGATGCGACAATGCCTAACTCATGGGGCCGGGAGCTTGTCACCCGACTCCTCGATTACTTGAGCCCAAGCGAGCGAAGTTTGTTGCGCTATCTCTCGCTGTCGAATCGCTTTACGAGAGAGTCGGCATCGTTCATCAATATGCGCTGCAGTTTGGGTTTTGCTATGAACAACTTTTCTGAGTTTGTGAGACGCTCATTTGTCGAAGAGCTACAAGAAAATGAAATCTATGTGCTGCAAAGGGAGATAGCAGAGGTTATCCGGTCTTCGCTGAAGCCAGAAGAGGCTTGTCTTGGACATAAAGCGCTCTTGGAGTTCTACAAAGAGGAACTGAACGAGAAACCTGCCGATTACGATACGGTCTATCAATTGGTTTTCCATGCAGGAAAGCTCATGGCCCCCGAGTTCTATATCGAGTTTGTGATGGAGAACGCGAGCCCTGCGATAAAAGCTTGGCAGATAAGCGGCGATACACTGAAAATCATCGAGTTGTTTCAGTTGATATTCAGGACAGTTGATTACTCGAACATCGGACCCGATTTGTTCGGTCGCTACACTGATATGGTTCACCTTGGAGGCGATTATAGGAAGTCCTCGGAGCTTATCAGTGATTATCTTGAAAATGCGAACCAGGAGTTCTTACAATCTGACGAGGGGCTGTATCTTTGTGCGCGAAAGCTGCATCATGAGATGTTCTACCGGTCAGCAGCTGATCTTATTGAGGAAGCATTGGTGCTCCGACAGTCGAGAAAAGGGCAGCCATGCAAGGCTGTTATCGAACTCGACTTTCTTATTGGCGGCAATTTGGCAGTGTTGGTAGGGGATTTCAAATTAGCGTTCAAATGGCTGGACACGGCAATAGAGGACAATGCTGTATGCGCCGACGCAAACCTTGCGTTTCGCGTTGACAGAAAACGGATCGATGCCATGCTTGCATCCGGCAACATAGAAGATGCGGCCCATGTGCTCGCTAGGTATGACTATCTTCTCCAGGAGGCCGTTAAGGACGACGACGCAAACAGAGAAGTAAAGCGGTATGAGATTTACCTCATGGGCTCGCTAGGAGAATGGCAGCGGTTGATCGGTCGGCCAGGGCAGGCTGCCAAGCTCTTTGACCGCATGCTCCGATTGTCCCGCGACAACGGGATGCTTGGCTGGGAGGCTCATGCATATTTGGCGCTTGCTCGGTTAGGGTGTGCTGAAGGGCAGTATCTATCAGCTTCGGCCCAATGTCGTGAAGCGCTTGCAATTTACGAAAGGTTGAACCACGCATGGGGGCTTGCGAACGCATCGATTGTGGCTGACGAACTAAGGGCACTCACTGGCATTGAGCTTGCTGCGCCGCAGTTCGGGGGGACGCCAGTCGTGGCCTCTGAACTTTGCGAGAAAATGGGGTATAGCTATCAGCTAGAATTTGCAAAAAATGGTATGAGCCCTGATTATACGCTGCTATTTCTATAGTGAACGACGTTCTAGGGAGCATTATGGCAGGCTTTCATATACTGTCGGCAGAGGATATTGCTTGTAGCCTAAAAGGTCTACGGCGTCAGTACCTGGCTGGCACGCTGGCCCGGCCGCAAGCGCTCGCATATATAGATGAGCCGGTTTTGGATATCGGCATCTCGGCATACGATGCGTATACGGTAGAGCCATTGCATATCCATGCATGCGTGCGTGAGTTCCAATACGTTTTAAATGGATACACAGAGTACTATGTCCCCACGACAGGGGAGGTTTTCGTTTTTCGAAAGGGGGATTTCTTTGCGATTGACCCCGAAACACCTTATGTGCAGAAAGTAAAAGCCGGTACGCAGATCATCTTTGTGAAGAATGCAATAGTTGACGATAAGACCGTTCTTGAAGCTGATACGGTGACTCAACGATGGATCGATGAAGGCATCTTGCCTTTCCGAAGAGATCATTTCTATAACTCTGCGGCACCTAAGCCCAATGCGATAGCGCCCGCCGCCGCAGTTGCTGTGGTGGAAGATGGCGCACTTCTGCTTGTCCATCGCGTGGACAACGGGTTCTGGTCGCTTCCGGGAGGGACGATGGAATTCGGCGAGTCGATTCGTGAGTGCGCCGTTCGCGAGGTTCGCGAAGAAACGGGTTGCAAAATCGAGCTAGGCGACATCATCGATGTGTATTCGGACCCGAATGTGCTGGTCGAATATGCTGACGGTGAGGTACGGCAAGAGTTCACAACCGTGTTTGAGGGAAAGCGAATATCAGGTGAGTTGGCCTGTGACGACGAGTCATCAGAGGTGGCTTGGGTGTCCTTCGGGGAGGTCCTCGATTTGCCGGTAGCGGAGTCGCAGCGCGTTCGGCTCAAAGATGTGATGGCACGCTATGGGATAGAGGGCTCATGAAGCATGCGTTGGAAATTACGCCGAATCGGCAGGCTCATCTTCTGGGCGTAGCGCGCCGAGCTGCTGAGCTAGGTGCTGAACATGGGATGGATGACGAGCGCTCGCAGCAGGATTTGTTCCTTTTGGGATACCTCCATGATGTTGGCTATGAATTCTCAGATGAGCAGGCTGACCATGAGGAAATCGGCGGTCTGATGCTTAAGAAGAATGGCTATCGGTTTTGGCGTGAAGTTTATCACCACGGCAACCCGGATGCTGCTTATGCCTCTGAATTGCTTGACATCTTGAACGCGGCCGATATGCAAACGAGTGCGGCGGGAGAGCGCTGTTCTTTTGACTCGCGTCTTGCGGACATTGCACGTCGTTACGGAGAGGAATCTCCTCAATACGAAAAAGCCAAGCATCTTATTTGTTCTTTGATTGCGAAGGGATTTTGACTTTTCCGGTAGAGTGAGTGCCTCGATATCGTATTAATGATGTATTGGGTTGTTCAATGAAAGAGATTCTAGGCCGCTATCATGCAGAGTAGCGCTGTACGTCTAGGAAACGATACCCATGCAACATCTATATACCATGAAGCGCGTTACTATGGATTCAGATCGCGTGAAAAGGAGGACAGGGTGGCATTCATCTACGCCATGAGTGACATGCATGGAGACCTGGAGTCTTACGAGCGGGCGCTGTCTGTCGTAGACCTGGATGATCCGGAGAACCTGCTCATCCTTTGCGGTGATTACATGGCACCTCCAGACGGCGACTTTACGATGATCTATGCCATCATGGAGCTCCAGCGGCAGCATCCTGATCAGGTGATCGCGCTCATGGGGAATCATGAGTACCGGTTCGTGGAAGAGCATCGCTTCACGGCCTATGAGGATGATCCTGCATTCGCTTGGATGCGCGAGCTTCTGCTGTACTACGAGACCGACACGCAGATCTTCGTGCATGCTGGCGTGGATGAAGAGGCTGAGGACCTGTGGAAGTGGGGCACCGAGGACGCCTACTTCTGCGAGAAGTTTCCGGCGACGACGGGTCCGTTCCTGAAAGACATCATCGCAGGGCACGTGGGCACCTATGTCGTTGCTGGAGATGACAGCTACCATGGCGTTTTCTGGGACGGCGCCTCTCACTACTATATAGACGGCACTGTGCATCAGTCTCATCAAATTCCCGTGCTCAAGTACGATACGGTAAATAAGTGCTACACCGCTTTTCGCTACGATGCTGATGGGCGTCCCTACGAGGACGGCCTGGAGGAGATGGGAGTCTTCGGTGACAGCAGCACTTACTAAGAACTTCCTGCCGCTGTGCATTCTTTCGGTGTTGCATGAGCATGCCGAGGTAGGTGCAGAGGTAGACGAAGAGGGCAATCGCTATCTCATGCAGTCTCAGATCTGTGAACTCTTGGCGACTGATTTCGACATGGAAGCAAACCGTCGAACCGTGGCAAGGAATCTGCAGAATCTCTACTATGCTGGGGAGACGTATCCGAACCTCGGGCTTCGCCTGGCCTTCATCTCTTCGGATCGGCGTGCCACTGGCGAAGCGGCTGTCCATCAAAAGGAGCTTCTCGTCCACGCCGGCTGGCGGCTCGCAGAGGATTCTGGGTTCGAAACCAGTGAGATTCGTATGCTGGTGGATGCGGTTCTTGGCTCGCCCATGATCCCACCGAACCAGGTCAATCAGCTCGTTGAACGGTTGGCCGCGCTCTCGCCCGACCCCATAGCCATCCCGAACGTCATGCGCGAAGGCCACCTTCCCGTGGTGAACAGCCAATTCTTCTTGAACATCGAATTGCTGAACGAAGCCATCCAACAGCACCGCTACGTGACGTTCATCCTGGGCGCGTTCGACAAGAGCAGGAAGCTCTCCCGAACGCAGCCGGATGGGAGCACGCGCACATACCGCATGGCGCCGCTTCAGTTGCTCGTTTCAAAGGGACGCTGCTACTTCATGGCGCAAACGGAGCACAGGGAAGAACCCATCAAGTTCCGGGTGGAGCTGATGCTGGACGTGCAGATCACGGAAGATGTCGTGCCATCTGAGATCAGCGCGAAGGATATCAACGTGGCCAAGTTCCGCGAACAGCATGCGTACATGATGTCCGGCGAGGTCAGGCCAGTGAAACTGCGCGTCGGTCGCGATCATCTGCACGCCGTCTACGACCAGTTCGGGCCGAACGTGCATTTCTTCAACGAGCTGGAAGAGACGATCGACGTCTCGCTCGAATCCGCCATGTATTCGGTGCTGTTCTGGGCGCTCCAGTATTACCGCTTCGTCGAGGTCTTGGAGCCAGCTGAATGGCGCGAAGAGCTGGAACGCGCTGGCCGCACCATCACCCAGATGTACGCGAACGCTCCCGGCAGCGTGTCTTTGGCAGAGCGCCAGTAGGCCTTCATCCTCAAGGCGCTCCAGGCCCCTGCGCATCCTTCTGATTCAAGTGACATCTTTGTCCTATGCCACGCGTCATACTGCATGAGCGAACAAGGAAAACGAACGTGAGCGAATCGGGAGGATAGCCATGCGTTACTTCAAAGCCTTTTACATCGTTTCGAGCGACGGCGAGGTTGACACTCGTTCCCCTCAGGCTATCCATGCGCCCTTCGACGACAAGGTATTCGCGCTGCCATACCGCCGTTCGGGGTGGGGAGAAGAGCCGCGTGAATCCTTCGCTGTTGCCCTCATCGCGAAGGACGGCGCTATGACCAAGACCACGGCGCAGGGTTATCTGACGCGCGCCATGGCTCTTTGGAATCTGGGCAGCTTGGAGCAAACCCGGCTCGAGGAAGCCACGGTGGAAGACTGCTTCATGGATTCCTACTCGCGCCAGTTCTGCAACTGCTGTTTCGATGAGGACAACATCCGCCGTCAGTTGAACCTCTCCAGCACGTACTCGTTCATCTCCATGGGCCGTCATGGCGTGAAGGAGCTTTTGGTGGAGCGGGGGCTGACCCCTGCGAAAGCGAACGAGCTGGCAGAGAGCACGAGGTATGCCAACAACCTCAAGGGGGAGCTGGAGCGCATTTACGCATCGGGGCAGCGCGCCGCTTCTGCTGCGTCGAATGCCGTGGAAGGGGAGCCCGCGGCGTACGCGCCCATCACGTATCTGGTGGAGAACAACACGCCATCCGACGTTGAAGAGGCCGTTCGGATCGTGGTCGGCGCCATGATGGAATCCGGGCGCATCGGCTCGGGTCATCTGTTCGTGCTGGATGTGGACAGCTACGTGCGCTGGCCCAATCGCGACTCTGACAACAGCTTCCGCACCTACGTGAATCATCAGCTCATCCGCGCCATCGAAGGCAATTCGCTGGTCGTGCGCTATGGCATGTTCGAAGGCCCCGGAAACTACGATTTGGACGCATACAATCTGCTCACTCGGATCCTTGATCTGGTGGACAGCGCGGCGTGCAACACGCAGCTGTTCCTGTCCGTTCCCGAAGGCAAGCCGGATCTGGTGCTGCGCCTTCGCAAGCACTACAACAAGCCCATGGTCATCCTGAGCCCTGATGCGGGCACGTCCCTGGACGCTGGCACGTTCGAGCATCACCTTGACCGTTTGGAGCGTATGGCTCAGGGATGCAACGTTGAGCCGGATGGCAGCCTGCGCGTGCTACTGTCGAAGCGCATGCGCGAAAGCCGCGCGAAGGGCCACGCCCCCGAACTGGAAGACGTATTCGATGAATGGCTCACCTATCACCAAGCGCGCGTGGCGTTCCCGCAGTATGCAGCCGCCATTGATGATGCCATCAACCTGAATGGGTCGGATCTGGAGGCCATCGCGCAGGCGCGCCTGGGCAGTTTGATCGGACTGGAGCCGGTGAAGGAGCACATCCACAACATCATCCTACGCGTGCAGATGAACCAGCGCCTGATGGAAATCGGACTGCCGCAAAACCCGTTCTCCATGCACATGGCGTTCCTAGGCGCGCCGGGCACGGGCAAAACGGAGGTGGCGCGCCTGTACGCTGAGATCCTCAAAGATGAAGGCGTGCTGAGCGAAGGTCGGCTCATCACGGTGTCCGGGGGCAGTGGCTTCAAAGTGGATGAGGCGTTCGGCATGGCGAAGGGTTCGGTGCTGTTCATCGACGAAGCCTACGGCATGTGCAAGTTCCCCGGCATGATCACCGAACTCATCGCTCAGATGGAGAACAATCGCGCGGACACGGTAGTCATCCTGGCGGGCTATGAGGGCCACATGGAGGCGCTTTTGAGCTGCAATCCAGGCTTCCGTTCGCGCATCGGCTTCACCATCAAGTTCCCGGATTACTCCCGCGAAGAGCTGCGGCGGATCTTCGCGTTCATGTGCGAGAAGCAGCAGATAACCATGGGGGAAGGGGTGGCGTCGGCAGTGCGCGACATCATCGAGCGCGGCGGACGCCCCAACGATCAGGGCAACGCGCGATTCGTGCGCAAGCTGTTCGAGGACACCGTCGGCGCTCAACAGGTCCGTCTGGCGAAGCAGCTGAAGGAGGACCCGGAGGAATCCTTCAGCAAAGAGGAGCTCAGCACGTTCACGGTGGAAGATGTGGAGGCCGCCGTGGCTGATCTGGGATTGAAGAAGGGCGCGAAGTCGGGGCGCGAGGAGTTGGAAGCGCTCATCGGTCTGGAAGAGGTGAAGAAGCTCGTGAGCGCCCGCATGGATCTGGCGAAGATGCAGAAGGTCAAGCGCGATGCTGGGATGGAGGTCGGCTTCATTCCCATGCATATGGCATTCAATGGCAATCCGGGAACCGGGAAAACGGAGGTAGCGCGTCTGATCGGCCGCATCCTGCGCGAAGAGGGCGTCCTGTCCGTAGGGGATTTCTTCGAGTGCGGGAAGCAGGACCTCGTGTCCGCGGCACCTGGTGAATCCGCGAAGCAGATCGCCGGGTTGTTCCAAGCGGCACGCGGGTCGGTCATCTTCATCGACGAGGCGTACACGCTGCTCGACCCCGGCGGTTCCGAAGCTGTGACCGCGCTCATCGACCAGATGGAGAAGCTGCGGGATGAAGTGGTGGTGATCTTCGCCGGGTACACGGACGAGATCAACGAACTGTTGGATGCGAACCCTGGCTTCGCATCCCGTGTGCGAACGCAGGTGAAGTTCCCGGACTACACCGCTGATGAGTTGGTGGAGATCCTGCACTTCATGGCTGATGCCCAAGGGTATTCGCTGACCCGCGGCGTGGGCAGGAAGGCGCGCGGCGTGGTTGAAGCGGCCATGGGCGAGAAGCGCTTCGGCAACGCGCGCTTCATGCGCAACCTGCTGGAAGAAGCGCTCCTTCAACAGAGCGTGCGCTTGGCGAACGCCGAGACCTATGCTCCCAAGGACTTGAAGAAGCTTTTGGCAGAGGATTTCGCCTGGGAAGTTCCCGTGGCAGGACCCAGCGTCGGATTTGCGGCGTAGGGTACTGCTGTCGCTCCTGCCTCCTTGCTAGTGGCCTTTGATCGTGGCGGCGGATGATGAGAAGGGGACAGGTGTCTTTCTATCATCCGGCCGGGCCGAGACCCCGCGGAAGGAGATCAGCACGCGGTTGGCGGCGGCCTTCAAGATGTCCGACGCATCGCAGACCACGGATTGGAGCGACAGATCTGAAGAAGACCAGCGCTGTACGATGTGGTGACCCAGACCATCGAATCAGCCGAATAGGGCTGCAACGGGGCATTCGCTCTGAGTCCTGTTGGCTGATATCATCTTTGAGAATCTGTGAAAGACAGAATACGGTGAAAGGATGTTTGGAATGAAATGCCCTCATTGCGGTCAGAACAATGATGACGGCATCACTTTGTGCGCTGGTTGCGGATCTGAGCTGACGGTCGTCGAGGAAGGTTCGCTGGAGACTTCCGCTGTTGCAGTTAGCTATCTGGAGGTCTATGGAGTGGACTCTTCGTTAGAGTCCATCGAAGAGGCTGCGGCCATCAATGAAGCGGCGCGAAAAGCCGCCGATGAGACCCAAGGACAAGCTGCGCTCACCAACGAAAAGGCAACACAGGTGGGCAAGAAAACAGGCTTTCCCAAAGACAAGAAGGGCGAAGGGTTCGGAATCGCCGCTCCGGGCGTTCATTATCTTCGCATGTGGAATGAGAATCCCAAGAAGTTCGAGCGGCGCAATGTAGTGCTCCGCGTGCTGGTCAAAGGGATAGTGCCGTTCATCTTGGGAATCTTGGCTGCCACCCATTGGCACCCTGCTGAGTATTTCTCCCTCAATGCCACATATGTGTTCACATTCCCCTTCCTCATGACGATCATCCTTAACACACTGCTGTTCTATCTGCTGATCTATCTGCTGATCCGCTTCTTCCAGTGGCGGCTGACCAAGAATTTTGGCTATGCCCGCAAAAAAACGCTACACCAACATGCTCAACCCGCTCATAACCTTGGCGCGGAAGAAAATCTACGACAGCGGAGACCAGAAGCTCATCAACACCTACCTTGCGTATCAAGAGTACTGCTCGAACAAGAGGGATGAGGCGGCTTCGGTTACCCAGGAGCGGAAGAAAGCGGCCAAAAGGACCATGTTGGATTACCAGGTGGAAATGCAGGCGCGTGAGAAACGGAGTCTTGAGAACCAGCTTGCGAATACGAGGGATGCCATAGAGAGCACCGAAGAGAGCTACCGAGGGTACTATAAGCACAAAGGCGGCTTCACGGAAGATCTCTATCGGAACCCTGATGGATTCTTCGAGAAGGGCCGTTACGATGATCTCAGAAAGCAAGAGGAAAAGCTCAAGCAGGAATACGAAGAGAAATACGGCTCCGAAGGGTGATGGGTTGGGCAGTAGACAGCCCGTTGACCGTCAGGCCAGCACGTGTTCCAGCAGGTAGCCTTCGCGCACGCTGTATTTGCAAAGGGTGAGCGTCTCGGCAGCCCCCGCGCGCATCATCTCGCGGAGCAGGATGCAGCCGGGCACCAGGGAATGCACTCGGTCGGGGGCGGCTTTCACGGCCAAGTGGGCGAAGGTGGATGGGTCTTGGGCTAGCAAGTCAAGCATCTCATCAACACTGTCCGGCGTGATCTGCTTCAGCGCCTTGTCAGATTGCCTCATGCGTCCCAGCATCTTCGCTACGGCCCGCACGCTGCCACCAATGCCGTACATGGCGGCTTCCTTGGTGGTTTGGATGCACTTGTACGGGGATATCTGATCCAGGAACGCCGCGCGGATATGTTCGCATTCTTGAGGGGTGGGTAGCACCAGGGAAACGAAGTCAGCATAGGAGGAAACGCAGCCTTGGGGCACGCTCACGTTCATGAGGTCACGGCCTTTTTCGATATGGGTGAATTCCGTGGAGCCGCCGCCTATGTCAACGAGGATGCCCTGGTCCATCTTCTGGCCGATGGAAGCGCCCACGAAGCCCAGGTGCGCCTCCTCTTCGCCGGAGATGAGGTCTATGGCCAGACTAGTTGCCTCTTCGATGGCCTTCAGAGCTTGGGGGCTGTTGGTGCAGTTGCGCAGCACGGCAGTGGCGAAGACGCGCACGTCCTTGCAGTCTATGTTCTTGGCGCTCTTGAGGTGGTCTTTGAGCACGTCCACAGCCCGTTCGATGCCTGCGTCCGTGAAAGCGCCCTCTATCACGTAGGAGGAGAGGCTGGCCACTGCTTTCTCGTTCAAGACCTCTCGGAATTCGCGGGGCTTCAACTGCTTGCCCACGTTCTTCTCAACGTCGAACACCACCAGCCGGACGGTGTTCGATCCCAGATCTATGATGCCGATGCGTTGCAAGCTGTCCTCCTTTTCGAATAAGGATACCGTCTTGGAGAAGAGGAAGCGGCCGCGCTTGCTTAACTGTGTGCGTCCTGTGATTCTCTTCGAACAGATGTTTTGGCACTCCAACCCCAAGAGTGCTAACATAGGCACCAAAATCGACGAGCACATCAGAATCGAGGAAACCCCTATGTCTTTCGAGAAATTCACGGACAAAGCGCGGAAGGTGCTCGTCTTGGCCCAAGACGAAGCCCGCGCGCTCCATCAGCCCTACGTGGGCACCGAACACATCCTGCTGGGCCTCATCTCTGAGAACGAGGGCCTAGCCGCCCAGGCGCTGGCGCGGCTGAACGTCACCCATGATGAGGTGGCCCAGAATATCCGCCAGATCGCCACCATTGATGAAGACGCTGATGTCTCCGGCCACTTGGCCTTCACTCCTCGGGTGAAGCGCGTGCTTGAGAATTCCCTGCGTGAGGCCATGCAGATGGGTCAGTCCTACATCTCCACAGAGCACCTGCTGCTGGGCATCGCCCGCGAAGGAGACGGCACGGCGGTGGACGTGCTCAAGCGCATGGGCGTCTCGCCCGATGACATCCGCTCAACCATGAATGACATCGTGGGCCAAACGCCGGTCATGGCCGGGCGCGCCGGGTTCGATCCAACGGGCCAGCGCGGCGACAGCATGCTGAAGGAGTTCGGCACTGATCTCACCCAGAAGGCGAAGGACGGGGAGCTTGACCCGGTCATCGGCCGTGCGGCTGAGATCGAACGGGTCATGCAGATCCTCTCTCGCCGCCAGAAGAACAACCCGCTCATCTTGGGTGAGCCGGGCGTGGGCAAGACGGCCATCGCTGAGGGGTTGGCCCAGCTCATCGTGGCGAACAAGGTGCCGGATCTTCTGCGCCATAAGCGCTTGATCACGTTGGATGTGTCTGCCCTGGTGGCAGGCTCCAAGTACCGGGGTGAATTCGAAGAGCGCATGAAGAAGGTCATCAAAGAGGTCATGGACTCAGGGGATGTCCTGCTGTTCATCGATGAGATCCACACCATCATCGGCGCTGGCTCCGCCGAAGGCTCCATTGATGCCGCGGCCATCCTGAAGCCGCCGCTCTCCCGGGGTGAGATCCAGATCATCGGCGCCACCACCTTGGAAGAATATCGCAAGCACCTGGAGAAGGATTCTGCCCTGGAGCGGCGCTTCCAGCCCCTCACCATCAACGAACCCAACGAAGAGCAGGCCGTTCGCATCATGGAGGGCCTGCGGGACAAGTACGAGGCCCATCATCAGGTGCACTTCACCGAAGAGGCCATCCAGGCGGCGGTAGAGCTCTCCAACCGCTACATCCAAGACCGCTATCTGCCTGACAAGGCCATCGACGTGCTGGATGAGGCCGGTGCTCGCATGCGCATCCGCAACATGACGTTGCCGCCGGAGCTGCGGGAGCTGGATGATCAGCTGCGTCATATCCGCCAAGAAAAGGACAAGGCCATCGGAGACCAAGATTTCGAGCGGGCCGCCACCCTGCGAGATGAAGAGGCAGAGGTCAAGGCGAAGCGCGAAGAGGCAGAGAAGCAATGGGAGGAAGATACCTCTCGCTCTGTTCAGAACGTCACCCTGGAAGACATCGCCGATGTGGTCTCCATGAGCACGGGCGTGCCCGTCTCCAACCTGACGGAGGCGGAAACGGAGAAGCTCCTGCGCATGGAAGGCGTCCTCCATGAGCGCGTCATCGGCCAGGAGGAAGCGGTCACCGCCCTTTCCAAGGCCATCCGTCGTTCCCGCGCAGGCCTCAAAGACCCGAAGCGCCCGGCAGGTTCGTTCATCTTCCTGGGGCCTTCGGGCGTGGGCAAGACAGAGCTTTCGAAAGCTCTGGCAGAGTTCCTCTTCAATTCCGAAGAGGCGCTGCTCTCCTTCGATATGTCTGAGTACATGGAGAAGCACACCGTTTCCCGGCTGGTGGGTTCGCCTCCGGGCTACGTGGGGTTCGACGAGGGCGGTCAGCTCACCAAGGCCGTGCGCCAGCGTCCCTATTCCGTGGTGCTGTTCGATGAGATAGAGAAGGCCCATCCAGACGTCTTCAACATTCTCCTCCAGATCCTGGAAGAGGGCCGCTTGACAGACGCCCAAGGCCGCACGGTCGATTTCCGCAACACCATCATCATCATGACGTCCAACGTGGGCGCGCGGGATATCGCCCAGTCCACCTCCCTCGGGTTCTCGCCGGACGGCCAAGCGGGCCTGTCAGACGATGAGATCAAGAGCCGCGTCATGTCTGAGATGAAGAAGCTGTTCCGGCCAGAGTTCCTGAACCGCCTGGATGAGATCATCGTGTTCAAGAGCCTGACCGAAGAGCAGATCGCCCAGATCGTGGAGCTCATGGTGGCAGACCTGCGTGACCGCATGATCTCTCAGAATATGACCATCAACCTGACCCCGGCGGCGGTGAGCTTCATCGCGAAGGAGGGGACAGATACCACCTATGGCGCCCGTCCGCTGCGCCGGGCCATCCAGCGCCTGCTGGAAGACCCTATCTCCGAGGAGATCCTGGAAGGCCGTTGGACCAGCGGGTCGGTCATAGATGTTGACGTCAAGGGCGAAGGGGACAAGGCGAAGCTCACGTTCCGGAAGGGCAGAGGCTCCATCCCGGCGCCGCGCAAGCGGGATTCCATCGCTCGCGAAGCGGAGCTCTTGCTGACAGATTTCGACCTGGGGAACGCGGGCGTATCCTCGCCACGCACTCCGGCTGGTTCTTTGGAGGGCAACGCTTAGGCTCAAGCGAAGAGCGCATCCTGTGGCCCGGGGCTGAACCTATTCGGCCTCGGGCCACTTTGCGGTATCATCCTTCCCCAAGGAAACGCCCAGGAGGAGATGTGCCCCATGCCCCATACCATCGATCCGGTCTTCACGCCTGAGACGCTGCGTGCCCCAGAGATCCTGCAACAGGTCTTCGACGATCATCTGGGAGCGCTTCCGCAGCTCCAGCTCACGGGTAAGGTTGACAGCAACCCGAAGACCGCTGCCATCATCTTGGCAGGCGGTACCGGTGAGCGCTTTGGCCGCGAAGGCGGCAAGCAGTTGGTGGAGATAGCGGGCAAGCCCATCCTCACCTGGTCTGCTGAGGCCTTCGACGCGGTGGGGGATATCGGGCTGATCGTGCTGGTGTGCCCCGAAGACCGTCAAGAGGAATACCTCAAGCGGGCGGTGGATCCGTTCCCCTTCGCCACACCGGTGGTAGTGGCCCCTGCGGGCAAGCTGCGCCAGGAATCCGCTTTCCTGGGGTTGGAGGCCGTCCCTGATGACTATGAGTTCGTCGTTCTGCATGACGGCGCGCGTCCTCTCATCACCCCAGAGCTCATCCTGCATACCATCAACACTGTGAAAGGCAACTTGGATGCAGACGGTGCGGTAGTGGCTCATCCTGCCATCGACACGCTGAAGATCGTGGAAGACGGCGTGATATCCGGCACCCCTGACCGGCGTGTCTTCTGGAACGCGCAAACCCCCCAGGTCTTCCGTAGCGGCATCTATCGCCGCGCCCATATGTCGGCACTCTCAGACGGCTTCGTGGGCACCGATGATTCCTCGCTCATCGAACGGTTGGGAGGCAGGGTGCTGGTGGTAGAGGGCAAGCGGGACAACATCAAGCTCACCGTGCCCGAGGATCTGACGCTGCTGGCTTCGGCCGTGCGCACGTTGCTCTCGGACGGGGCGTAAGGGGTCTCCGTGGCAGAACGCATCGGCTTCGGCATGGACGTGCACGCCTTCGCTGAGGGCAGGCGGCTGATCCTGGGCGGCGTGGATATCCCGCACACCCAGGGGCTGCTGGGTCACTCGGACGCAGATGTGCTGGCCCACGCCATCGCAGACGCCCTCTTGAGCGCCGCGCGGCTGGGGGACATCGGCAAGCTGTTCCCTGATACTGATCCGGCCTTCAAGGACGCGGATTCCCTGAAGCTCCTGGCGAAGGCGGCTCAGGTGGTGCGCGAAGCAGGGTGGAGCATCGTTGATGTAGATTCCACCATTGCCTGTCAGGCGCCCAAGCTCTCTCCCCACAGGGACCAGATGCGTGCGAATCTGGCAGCGGCGCTGGGGGTTTCCCAAGACAATGTGGGCGTGAAGGCCACCACCACTGAACACCTCGGGTTCGAAGGCCGCGAAGAGGGCATCAGCGCCTATGCCGTATGCTTGTTGGAAAAGTAAGGAGCATCCATGATCCGTTTGTATGACACCAAGCAGCACAAGAAGGTTGACTTCGTCCCCCTCCATGAGGGTGAGGTGCGCATGTATGTTTGCGGCCCCACGGTGTACAACCGCATCCACATTGGCAACGCGCGCACGTTCATCTCCTTCGACATGATCCGCCGCTATCTGGAGTGGCGCGGCTTTCAGGTCACCTTCGTGCAGAACGTGACCGATGTGGATGACAAGATCATCAACCGCGCCGCCGAAGAGGGGCGCAGCGCTGCGGAAGTGGCCGCCGAATACACCGAAGCATTCATTGGTGACATGCACGCGGCGGGGGTGGCTGATCCCACCATCCGCCCCAAGGCCACCGAAGAGATCCCGGCCATGATAGAGCTGGTCCAGGCGCTGGTGGATAAGGGCCATGCCTACGTGGTAGACGGAGACGTGTACTTCTCCGTGCGCTCTGACCCACACTATGGCACGCTTTCCGGCCGCAATATAGATGAGATGGAAAGCGGCCACCGGGAACTGCGGGCCGAGGGCCAGGGGCTTGAGGATCGCAAACAGGATCCGCTGGATTTCGCCCTTTGGAAGGCGGCGAAGCCCGGGGAGCCTGCTTGGGAATCTCCCTGGGGTGAAGGGCGTCCTGGCTGGCATATCGAATGCTCGGCCATGTCCCACAAGTATCTGGGCCTCCCCTTTGACATCCACGGCGGTGGCCAAGACTTGGTGTTCCCTCACCATGAGAATGAGCGCGCCCAGTCCGAATGCGGCTGCGGCACCACCTTCGCCAATTACTGGATGCACTCTGGCATGCTCCAGGTGAACTCAGAGAAGATGAGCAAATCCCTGGGGAACTTCCTGCTGCTCCACGAGGTGCTGGAAGACGCGCGCCCCGAAGCGCTGCGCATGCTCATGCTCCAGACCCATTACCGCTCTCCCTTGGATTTCTCGCCTGCACGCATGGACGAGGCTGATGCTGCCCTCACGCGCATCCAGAATGCGCTCTCTGCGGCTGATTGGGCTTGCGCCAACGCTGCGGATGGCGCGCCGGATGCCTTGGAGGGAGCGGCGCTGCGCCAGCGGGCGGAAGCCTGCCAGGCGGCCTTCACCGAGGCCATGGATGATGACTTCAACGCCCCGGCGGCCTTGGGTGCCCTTTTCACGCTGGTGACGGATATGAATTCCGCCCTGGCTGACAAGGCGCTTTCCGTCAACGATGCCGAAGCGGTGGTGTGCGTGACAGACGCCATTCGTGAGCTTTTGGGTGTCTTGGGCATAGGTCTTGGCGAAGGGGAGGAAAGCGCCGCTTACCCCGAAGAGGTGGTCAGCCTAGCGGCCGAGGTGGCAGGCTATGGTGGCGCTGATCCCCAAGAGGCGGTGGAGGCCTTGATCGAGGCGCGGGGTTTGGCGCGGTCTGAGAAGGATTGGGCGAAGGCCGATGCCGTGCGCGATGGGCTGATCGCCCTGGGATTCGTGATCGAGGACACTCCCCAAGGCGCCAAGGTCACCTACGAAGGATAAAGGGACAACGGGGACGTAGGCTGTTGTCCTGTTCTCCGATAGCGGCAACTGAGCTGGCAAGCCTTTTTGGGAGAACAGGACAATAGCCTACGTCCCCGTTGTCCCTTTTCATCATCTACCGGATGGTGATCCCCTCGGGTAGCTCAACGGAACGCCAGTCGTCCTCTTCGGCCTCCGCTTCCTCTTCGGCATCCTCTTCCACTGCAACGGTGTCCGGCTCTTCCGGATCGAAGGCCGCGCGGAACTCATCCACGAAGGCCCGCGGCACAGCGAACACGATGCGCCCAAGAGCGCCAGGGTGCTCTGCTACCCAGGCCTGGATGAGCCCGATCACCTGGGAAGTGGGATACCCGTTGCGCCCGCAGGCGAACGCGCCCATCACCAGCGTTTCCACCTCCTGAGCGGCGGCTATCCGCAAGAGCGTCTCCACGCGGGCAGCCAGTTCGTTATCACACTCCCGCTCAGAGCGGTGATTCTCCAGGGCGCGCCCCCGCACGGGTTCCGCCACCACGATGACGTCTGCCTTCTTCACGTTGCCGCCCTGGAGGAACATCACCTCCGGCAGATAGGCGGCCCGGTTGGTGAACAGCATGCCGCGGCGGTAATCCTTGTTCTTGTCATGGTATGCGCCTCGGATGCCGCGCAGCACCTGATACAGGTTGCTCTCGGAGCAGAGGATCTGCTCAGGGCCGAAGGCTCCGTCTTCATAGGCACCGCCCGGGCGCGTGAATGAAGCCGGATCCACCACGGCCACCTTCCCCTGACCATAGCGGCGGATGGCCTCGGGTGCGAAGCTGGTGACCACCTTCGTTTCCGTGGCCTCGAAGGGAGCCGGGTCTGGCAAGGGAAGCTCACGCCCTTCGCCCTCCTCATAGATGAGGGCAGCTGCCACGGTGTCTTCGGTATCCTTCGCGAAGGCGCCCTTCATGAGCCCTTCGTGCTTGGCTGCTTGGGCTTTGCGCTCTTCGCGCACCTCATCAGACTTGCGTCCTTGCTGCTCTCTTCCGTTCGCCATGATGGATCCTTTCCGCTTTCTGGTTCAGGGCCCTATCATATCCTTTTGGGTGGATATCTTCACATTGTGCGACAATAGGGCTTGCATTCATCATGCAGCATATGGGAAGAAGCTCCGTCATGACAGATTCTACGCAATCAACGCATCCTTGTCCGTTCGACCTCCACGACGCTGAGAACCACGCCGCCCAAGAGGCCTTCGGGCACTTCCTCGAGAACATCCCCGGCGGTATCTTCCGCTACAGCGCTGAAGATCCCGGCCAGATAGATTACATCAGCAAGGATCTCATCTCGCTCATGGGCTGCGCTGACAAAGCGGAGTTCGATCAGCTCACCGGTGGGTGCTTCAGCGGCATCGTGCATCCGGAAGACCGCCAGCGCGTGCTGGATTCCATCGATCAGCAGATCGCCGTAGGAGATACGGATGAGGTGGTCTACCGCCTGAACCGCTCAGATGGCGAAGAGATCTGGGTGGATGACCGGGGGCGCATCGTCACAGATTCCGCGGGCCACCGCTGGTTCTATGTGCTGGTGGTTGATATCACCAGCAAGATCGCTAGCGAACGGGAGCTGAAGCGGGCCCATGAGCGCATGAACATCCTCACAGCCCTCAGCAATGATGTGGTGTTCGATATCGAATGCGGCACGGGCTACGCGCAGGTCTTCGGGGATTTCAAAGACCGCTTCGCCCGGGAGCCCCGGCAGGAGGATTTCGTCGTCCAGCGCCGCTGCCACAAGGAATGCCATCTGGACATCCACACCACTGACCTCTCAGAGCTCATGGAATCCATCACGCCGGATAGCCTGGTTGATTTCGAGACCTCCACCGAAGGTCCCGATGGGGAACCGGTCTGGTATCGCTATCAGTCGGTGGTGCTCTACGACGAAGACAACAACGCAGTGCGCCATGTGGGGCGCTTGCTAGACACCCATGAGATGGCCCTGCGCGAATCCCAGTTCCGGCGGCGGGCGGAGAAGGACAGCCTGACCGGGCTGTACAACCGCTCGGCTGCCTTGAACCGCATAGAACCCGTGTTGTGCAACGAAGAGGTTCCGTTCACCTTCTTCCTCATAGACATAGATGACTTCAAGGGCGTGAATGACACCTACGGTCATCCCGAGGGAGACCGCGTCCTCAAAGAGCTAGCGGAATTCCTCACCAATGTCATGCGCCATGAAGATGTGGTGGCGCGCCTGGGCGGGGATGAGTTCGCCATCTTCGCGAAGGGCCTCAAGGATGGCGCTCCCCTCAAGCGCATCACTGAACATCTCACCCGCGGTCCCTTCGCCACCCAGCGTCAGACCGATGACGGGAAGCCCGTGGGGCCTGTTCCCTCCATCTCCATTGGCGCGGTGCACAGCGAAGGAGGTCCGCTCACCTTCGAAGAGGTGTATGCCCAGGCAGATGCGGCGCTCTATGAGGCGAAGCAGAAGGGGAAGGCCCAGGCTTGCGTGAAGCCCCTCAAGGGATGAAGCGCACCCTTCATTTCGTCATCCAAGCGCTTTGGTCATCATTGAAAAGGCAACCCTGCCCAAGTATGATATGCACTATGCGAAAATAAACGGTTCATCAACAAGTCATCCCCATGAGAAGGCTTGTTGATGGCCTGAGCAAGACCGCTCGTGGATAGCAGGGGTTACCGCCTCCGTATTGCCCAGCAGAAGGGGACGATAGAACTGGATACCATCGTGAAGACCGCGCAGATTCCCTCGGTGGCCCAAGCCAAGCAGAAGCAGACCATCCTCATCGTTGATGATGATGCACTCCAGCGTGCGATTTTGGCCGAATTGATCGGCTCCACCTATGAGATCGTGGAAGCTGAGAACGGCCTTGAAGGTATAGCTGCCATGCAGAAGCTGGGCACCAAGATATCCCTGGTCCTGTTGGATATCAACATGCCGGAGATGGATGGGTTCGATGTGCTGGCGGTCATGAACAAGAACAAGTGGATCGACGACATGCCCGTCATCATGGTCACCTCGGAAACGGCCTCCTCCTACCTAGGGAGAGCCTACGAGTTAGGGGCTGTGGATTTCATCAGTCGCCCCCTTGACAAAGAAGTGGTTCTGCGGCGCATTTCTAACATCATTCTTCTCTTCGCGAAGCAGAAGGCTTTGGTGGGGCTGGTGGCCGACCAGGTCCTGGAACGCGAAAAAGCCAACAACCTGATGATCTCCATCCTGAGCCACATCGTGGAGTTCCGCAATGGCGAGAGCGGCTTGCATGTCATGCATGTCTCTACCATGACGGAGATCCTGTTGAACCAGGTGGCGAAGAAGACTGACCGCTATAAGCTCACCCCGGGAGATATCTCCCGCATCTCCATGGCTTCCAGCCTCCATGACGTGGGCAAGATATCCATCCCAGATTCCGTGCTCAACAAGCCGGGGCGCTTGACCGAAGAGGAATTCGAGCTGATGAAGACCCACACCTCAGTGGGGGCTGCCATGCTGGCTGATGTGCCCGTTCACCAGGAAGACCCTCTGGTGCGCACGGCCTATGAGATCTGCCGCTGGCACCATGAGCGCTATGATGGCGGCGGATACCCCGATGGCCTCAAAGGGGATGACATCCCCATCTCAGCCCAAGCGGTCTCACTGGCGGATGTCTACGATGCCCTTACCAGCAAGCGCGTCTACAAGGATGCCTTCTCCCATGAGAAGGCCATGGAGATGATCCTGGCAGGGGAATGCGGCACCTTCAACCCCTTCCTGCTGGAATGCTTCGTAGAGGTGGCCGATGAGATCCATGAGCAGCTGAAGCTGAATTCCCTCAGCGTGGGGGCTGACCGTGAGATCGGCCATATCGTGGAAGAGGCCATCACCCCTGAGAAGGGCGAAGCCTCTAGCCGCACCCTGGAGCTGCTTGATTATGAGCGCATGAAGTATCAGTTCTTCGCTTCCATGTCCAATGAGCTGCAGTATGAATACACCGAAGACCCGCCCATGGCCGTGCTGTCAGATTGGGCTGAGATCAAGATGGGCCTGCCCGAGGTGATCAAGGAGCCCTATGAGGATCAGGCGCTCAATGACATCTTCGGGGCAGAGAACCTGCAGAACCTGCGAGAAGCGCTCCATGGCACCACACCGGAAGAGCCTGTGATCCAGATGGAATTCGAAGCCAGCGTTGAGGGGGAGCCCCGCTGGTTCCAGATCACGGCCCACGCGAACTGGAGCGCTGATGACCCGAAGGTCTATCTGGGCTCCATCGGCAAGGTGGTGGACATCCACGAACACCATGAGAAGATGGCTGACCTTCAGCGCAGGGCCACCCATGATTCCCTCACGGGCCTTTTGAACCATAGCTATGCCAAGAAGCTGGTCCAAGAGCGCATGAAGCTCAACCCCGAAAAGGACTTCGTCTTCATCATCTTGGATATGGACAAGTTCAAGATGGTGAATGACACCTACGGCCACCTCTTCGGTGACAAGGTGCTCTTCCATCTGGCCCAGCGCTTGGAAGGCAGCGTCCGCGGCAATGACATCGTTGCTCGGGTGGGGGGCGATGAGTTCTTCGTGTGCATGGAATGCAGCATAGAGCCAGAACCGCTGGTCAAGCGCATCTATGAGACGGTCATCGGCGAATACGACGGGATCGATGTTTCTGTTAGCATAGGCATCGCAACAGCCAAGGGCGAAGAGGGCTCCTATGATGACCTGTTCCGCAGCGCTGATCACGCGCTCTACCAGATGAAAGCGGCAGGACGCGGCGGTTACATCTTCGCTGAGCGGCTGCTGTCCGAAGCAGAGGCCCTATCGGCCATCTCGGCCATAGACGCCCAGGAAGAGGGAAGCATCCAGGCGGTTCGCGTTAGTCGGAGCTAAGAAGCGGAAGGCCCCGTTCGGTGCCATAGAAGGAGATGGGATAGATGTCACTGGAAACATGCTATGCACAGCTCGGCGGCGATCTTGAGGATGTCCGTTCACGGCTCGTCACCGATGAGCGCATCACCAAGTTCATCGGCATCTTCGCGGAAAGCCCTTTATTCGACAACCTCAAGAAGGCCTTGGATGAAGGGAATATGGAAGAGGCATTCCGGGCCGCCCACACCATGAAGGGCAACAGTCGGGATATGGGCTTCATGCCGCTCTATGAGGCCTCCTGTGAGCTTTCTGAGGTCTTGCGGTTGGATGAAGCCGGTGTGCCCGCAGGCCCCCTGGAGCAGGTGCCTGAGCTCTTCGGGAAGCTTGAGAGCGCCTACCGCACCACGGTGGATGCGTTCTCGCAGATCTAACGGCATGGCGAAGGGCTTTTGGGCCCTTCGTTCATAGGAGGAGGGCATTCAGCCTATGACGGCAACGGAGGCAGCGAACAGATTGGGGCTTGTGACACGCAATCGTGTCGTTGCTGCCGTTTGCGCAGTCATCATCATCGTCATCTCGTTCCTCATGTTCTTGACCGCCACCCAAGAGCGCATCGTCGATCAGAATCAGCGTTACTTGGAAGGCACTACGCTGCAAACATCCCGCCGCGTAGCTGACCTCCTTTCCAACGCCCAGATGATGATCGATGTAGAGGCCACCAGCTATCAAGCGCGCATGACCTCTGACCGGGTGGATCCAGCTGATCTTCCCAGCATCCTACGGTCGTCCCCCTTCGATCACATCATCTTGGTCAGCAAGGATGGCCAGGTCTACGATGACCGCGGCGTGGTGGAAGGGCTCAAGGCGGATGAGATCCTCCCTCAGGGGTTCACGGGCACCTCAGGGGCGGTTTCCATCAAGTCGTCTTCCATAGACAAGGAACCCATGGTGGCCTTCTACACCCCCATCGAATACCAAGGGGAAGTGGTGGGCATCCTCGTGGGGTCTTATACGGAGGTCCATCTCTCCGAGATGATCACCACCTATTTCTTCGGCGAGCAAACCTCCACCTACCTCTGTGACAGTGACGGCACCATCATCGCCAGCTCTGCCACCACGCAGAACAACTATGAGACCGTGGCTGACATCTATGGCAGCGAAGAGCTGGAAGGGGTCACCTTAGAAGAGCTTGAGCAAGCCCTTGCCAGTAACACTGATATCGGCTTCTCTTATACGACGCCTGCAGGGACGGGCACTGCCTATCTGATGGATATCGAAGGCACCTCATGGATGGTGCTGCGGTCATTCCCCGCCACCATCACCAACAGCATGATCGATAACGCCACCACGGCTGCCATCATCTTGATCTTGGGGGTCACAGCCGCCATCATCCTCTTCGTGGCCGTGCTGCTGGTGCAGTCTCGCCGCCAATCGAAGCAACTCCTCTTCGAGAAGACCCAGGCTACCCGCATCGTAGATGCCTCCACGAACCTGTTCCAACGGCTCATCCGGCTTGACTTCAAGAACGGCACCTATGAGTACCTGAAATCCTCAGGCCTGTCAGGCAACTTCAAACACGAGGGCAGCATCGATGTCTTCCGGGAGTATTGGATCGGGCGCGCAGATGACGATGCGAACAAGGCCATCATCGCGAAGGCCTTAGACCCTGACCTCATCCAGCGGGATCTGACCAAAGACACTCCCTACCTTCAGGTGGAATACCAGATACCAAGCGCTGATGATCCCAACACCCTTGTGTGGATCCAGGTTTCCGTCATCTGCCTTGAGCGGGATAGCAAGGGCATTGCCGAAAGCGTGCTGTTGGCGGTCCAAGACGTGACCGATATCAAGCGGCAAGAGCTGGCTGCCCGAGAAGCGCTGGAGGAAGCCTATCTGGCAGCGGATCAAGCTTCCAAGGCCAAGAGCGATTTCCTGAATTCCATGAGCCATGATATCCGCACCCCCATGAATTCCATCATGGGCCTCACCGCTATCGCTGCCATGCACATCGATGATACAGAACGGGTGAAGGATTGCCTGAACAAGATCACCATCTCCAACAAGCATCTGCTGGGCCTCATCAACGAGGTGCTGGATATGGCCAAGATCGAATCAGGGAAGATATCCTTGGCTGACGAAGAGTTCGACATAGCTGAAACGGTTGAGAACCTGCTCACCATCGTCCATCCTCAGATTGAGGCGAAGGGCCAAACGCTCAAGGTGGATATCGCCGACATCAAGCATGAGCATGTGATCGGTGACCCCATGCGCCTGCAGCAGGTCTTCATGAACATCATGGGCAACGCCATCAAATTCACCCCCGAGGGGGGCACCATCGGGTTCTACATCACCGAAAAGCCCTCGCCCACCCATGGCAGCGGCTGTTATGAGTTCACCTTCACGGATACGGGTTGCGGCATGGATGAGGAGTTCGTCCAGCGCGTCTTCGAACCGTTCTCCCGGGCCAATGATTCGCGCACCAGCAAGGTGGAGGGCACGGGTCTGGGCATGGCCATCGTGAAGAGCATCGTCTCCTTGATGAATGGCACCATTGAAGTGGAAAGCAAGCTGAACGAGGGCTCAACGTTCCGCGTGACGGTGTTCCTGAAGCTGCGTGACCCGAAGGACGAAGACCTCACTGGTCTCCAAGGGCTCACCGTGCTGGTGGCCGACGATGATGAGGATGCTTGCGAAAGCGCCGTTGAGCTGCTTGAGAGCATCGGCATGCAGGCAGAGTACGTGACCAATGGCCATGCGGCGGTGGAGGCTGTGCGCGAACGCCACAAGCGGGATGATGGCTATGCGGCGGTCATCTTGGACTGGAAGATGCCCGAGAAGAGCGGCATCGAGGCTGCGCGGGATATCCGCCAGATAGCGGATGCGAACCTGCCCATCATCATTCTGTCCGCCTTCGACTGGTCTTCCATAGAACGAGAAGCGCGCGAAACAGGAGTGGATGCGTTCATCTCCAAGCCCCTGTTCCGCTCTCGGTTGATCCACGTCATGCAAAGCCTTGTGACGGGGGTTGACCGGGAAGGCTACGATGAGCGCAAGGAGCTTCAACAGGCAGATTACAAGGACAAGCGCATCCTCCTGACCGAAGACAACGTCATGGCTGCCGAGATAGGCCTGGACATCATCGGGATGACAGGCGCTCAGGTAGACCACGCCGAAAACGGCCAGGAGGCCCTTGACGCGCTCCTGCAGCATGAGCCGAATCACTATGACCTGGTCTTCATGGATATCCAGATGCCCGTCATGAACGGCTACGAAGCTACGCGGGCTATCCGTGCTGCCGCGAAGGAGGGCAGGCCTGATCTGGCCGAGCTGCCCATCGTGGCGCTTTCGGCGGATGCCTTCGCAGAGGATATCCAAAAGGCGAAGGCCGCGGGCATGAACGACCACATGTCCAAGCCTATGGAGATAAAGAACCTCTTGCGCATGCTTGACCAGTGGGCCATCTAAACGTCCCCGTTGTCCCTGCGTTACGATTCATTTGCGTGTAGCACAACGATTCCATGAACCTATGATGTTTTTGTGAACGGTACGGGTAAAAGGTGCTAACGGCACCAAAACCTAGACATTCTCGCTGCTATCTGCTCCTCATGCCGTCAGAATGGGCGCCATTGGTATCTTTGGGGATACAAATGTTCGAATAAAAGGAGCAGATTATGGACGTCTGCAAGACTGTCGCAGGCAGGCTCACTGCCATGCTGCTGGCGCTTGCCCTTGCGCTCGCCTCCAATGGCACTGCCTTCATTGCGGTGGCCGAGGCAGAGCCCCTATCGGTAAGCTCCGGGGCAGCTCAGGAAGACGCTTCCCCAGGGGAGGCGCCCGAAGAGGAGGCCGTTCCACCTTCCGGGGAAGAGGATGAGCCTGCGGGTGAGACCCCCAGTGCGCCCTCGGGAGATGCTGATGGGGGCACCCCCAGCGAAGGCTCTGGGGAGCCTGATGGCGGAGCTGTGCCTCCTGCAGAAGTGACGCCAGATGGCCCGGAAGAGGATGAAACGCCTTTGCCTGAGCTTGAAGAGGGCAAGGCTCAGATCCGTTTCACCAACGCAGAAGATGCTCGGGTCTCTGTGGCCCATGCTGAGGGGTCTGCTTCTTCGGTGGATGTGGTGGAAGGCGAAGCGTTCCCCTTCACTGCTACGGTGCCGGATGACCTGCGCCTTGAGGCTGCCCATGTTGCCTCCCTCTGCTATGCTGAGGCGGCGGATGAGGACACTGCCCCTGCAGAGATGACCTTCTTCCAGGGGGATCTGCCCCTTCCAGAGCCAACGGTTGCCGAAGGCGTTGCCGCCTATGAGCTGTCCATCCCCGCTGAGGTCATCCATGCTTTCGTGGAGGTCACCTTCGAAACCGTGCCCGCGGATGCCGTCTCCTCCTGGGAAGAAGTGCTCAACGCCTTCACCGAGGGGAAGAATGCCAAGCTGGTCGCAGAGATAGAGCTCACTCAGAACAGCCCGGCGGCAGTGCTCAGCGGAGGCAAAGAGGTCATCCTCGATCTGAATGGCCATAGCATCAAGGGGACTGGCAAGCCCTCCCTTGAGAGCCTGTTCGTGGTGGAGGACGGCTCAACGCTCACCTTCGCTGACTCTGGTGGCCAGGCGGATGCCCCTGGAGACATTGCTGCTCAGCGTGCCAATGGCACCTTCGGTATGACCCGGACGACGGAACCCGTTGGGACCTTCTCAACTGTACGGGATGCGGGCAAGCGTTCGGAGATGAACAGCAGCGGTGATTCCCTTACCTATTACACAGCCTCTTCTGTGTCTGAATACACGGGTAGGACCGCGGAGACCCTCCAGCGCAACACCATCACCATTGAGGGCAAGCATGTCGAAGGCGGTATCGGATCGGTCTACGCCAATGGCGGCATCCAAGCGCTCATCACAGCCACCGGTGGGTCTACGGTGAACATCACAGGAGGTCTTTTCGAGAACGATGGAGTCAAGAACGGTGAGGGGATGACCGTTCGGGTAACTGGTTCAACCCTCACCATGACGGGTGGTCTCATCTGGAGCAGCCATGCTAAGGACCTTGCGGGGGCCGCCGTGCGCGCCTTCGCCCAGAGCACCGTCAATGTGGTCGGTGATGCTGTCATGGCGGGGAACAAGGCTGAGACCAACGGTGGCGCCATCTATGCCGAAGGTTCCACCGTCAACCTCTCAGGTAGCGCGGTACTGGCCGGAAACGAAGCCACCAGCACAGCGGCGCTCAGCGAAGAGGCCATGCCCACCAAGGGCAACGGCGGTGCCATCTACCTGACCCAAAGGAAGGCCAGTCGAGGCGCCAGCCTTTCGATCCAAGGCAATGTGGATATCGCAGGGAATGCTGCTCAGTACAATGGCGGTGGCATCTATGGGGCTGAAGCTTCTGTGGATGTCTCTATGGCAGGTCGAGGCAGCCAACTCTACCTCAGCTGCAACAGGACGGAATGGTCTCCGCTGGGCGAAGGGGATCCCGTCTATGCCCAAGCTAATCTGCCCACCATGGGAGGGGGAGGCATCCTCACCTTCGGAGCGTTGAAGCTGGACGGTGGCTTCATTACGGGCAATCTATCCAGTGACGGAGGCGGTGGCGTCATGTTCCCCACCACCACCGGATACCTAGAGATGACGGGAAGCACCGTGGCCTCCAACTATGCAAAGTCCAGCGAAGGCGGTGGCCTGTACTGCCGCACCAGTGGTCACGACGAGAAGGGCAAGCGCAAGGATAAGAGCACCATCTATTCAGGCTATATCACCAACAACCGCACTGATACTTCCTTTGATTATGGTGGGGGCGGCCTATTCATCTCCAACGGGAGCAATGACCGCGGTTATCTGGCCGTCTTCGATCCTATCGTCACCAGCAACACGGCTCAGGGCTATGGGGGTGGGATCGCAGGCTGCAAGAACGCGGTTACCATCAGCAGCAGTGCAGCCGTGTTCAAGAACACTGCCGAAGAGAAGAACAACACCAACAATGCTTCCATCCAGTTGGGAGACGGCTATGGCAAGGTCATCAAGGAGAAGTTCTCTCAAGCCCTCGGGTCAGCCAAGCATTCGTCTGACATCTTCTCGGCTAAGGAGAGCACCGTCTATGACCGCATGCTGGGCGGCGGCAGCAGCCATTGGAGCGGCTATATGAGCGGTTCTGCCGCTGACGTGAAGCGCAATGAGAATGACCTGCGCGAAGGCGTCATGTATAACGGCGCAAACGAAGCCACTCTCAGCGGCCTTAAAGAGCTGGGGTCCGTTAATCACACGTTCCACAATACGTTCGACCACACCCTGAACACCACGGTCTATCAGATCCCGAACGGGGCCTTCCCCCAAGACGTTACGGGAGCGAAGGATCCGGTGGCTCGGGTGCACACCAAGAAGGTGATCGCACTCACGGCCAATCCCTCTCAGGCTGACATCACGAAGGCCTATGAAGCAGCCCAGGCCAACCTCTTCATCACGGGCAATCACTCCAACGTGAATGGGGGCGGTATCGCCATCAATGGCGAAGGGGTGGTGGGGCACAACCCGAAGACCCCAGAGCCTACCCTTGGCTCGCTCACCATCACCAAGACCATAGACACCTCGAAAGAGGAGTTCAACCCGGAAACGGGTGCCATCACCGTGGTCTTCGACATCCAGCGCTTCGCCAGCAAGCGGGCCTATGATGAGGGGGATGAGCCCCTGGACACCTTCGAGCGCACGCTCACCTTCGATGAGAGCGACTTAGGGCAGGACGGCAAGCTGATCTGCAAATCCATCATCTTCGATAACCTCAAGACGGATATGTTCTTCGTCATCACCGAACGCACCGGTGAGGGCAACTTCGAGTTCGGTAGCGTTGGCTCTAACGGCATCAACGCTGATACCTCCTCGGGGCCGCGGGCCGAGGTGTCCATCCGGGTCAACGCCGACCAAGCGCTTCAGGATGGCAAGCACTTCGTGAAGGTCTCCTTCACCAACACCTTCAAGGATAAACACGTCTACGCGAAGAGCAAGGTGAACCGCTATACCAAAGATGAGAACGGCGAATACACCTGGAGCGAATACGTGCAGGTCGATCCGGACGAAGACATAGATTACAGCGAATCCAGCACGGTGCCCAAAGAGGAAGAAGACCCGGCACCCCATGTTCAGGGGTAAGGAGGCCGAACCATGAAGAACCTCAGTTCCAAAGGGCGCATCGGGTTGGCTGCGGTGGCAGCGGCGTTGTGCGTGTGCGTGGGGGTGGGCAGCGCCTTGGCCTACTACTCTGACACCACCTCAGCCCAGGGTACGCTGCCCTACGATGCCAGCAGACCCAAGACTGATATCACCGAAGAACATGATCCCAACGGCCCCACGAACAAGGTGATCACCGTCGCCAACCAGAAGGACGTGGTGTCCTTGGTCCGCGTGAAGCTCTACTTCGCCAACCAGGATGTCACGGTCATCGCATCGGGACAGGATTGGGCTAAGGGCTCAGATGGGTGGCTCTACTATACCCAGCCCCTCCAAGCGAAGGGCAGCGTGACATCCCAGCTGCTGGCTGCGGTGAAGATAGCCTCGCCTACGTTCCCCTCCTTTGACATCACCGTGGAGGAACAGGCCGTTCCAGCCCTTTGGGATGAAGAGCAGGGGTGCTACAAGGGCAAGTTCGCCACGGCTGGGGCTGATGGGGACGGAACAGCAGAGGTGCTCATGGCTGAGCTGGTCCCCTTGGGAGAGGGGATCCAGCTTGAGGGAGCGGGCCCTCAGAAGCCTGCTGCTGATCAAGAAGCAGTTGCCTTCGAAGAAGGCGTGCCCGAAGGCAGTGCAGCCAAGGAGGTAGACTGATGGTGCATGAGGATCGTTCCATCTCAGCGCGTACGCTGGTCCTGCTGGGTGCCGCCGTCCTATGCTGTGCGCTGGGGCTTGCGGGAGCCATTGGCACCACCCAGGCCCAGCTCACCTATCACAGCCAGGAGCATCGGGCTGATATCGAACAGACCCACCTGGGGATAGCGCTGATAGAGAAGACCGGCTCTGAGATCCTCTCCGGCGAGTCCCCCTGGCGCGTAGTGGCGAAGGGGGAGGCTGCGGGGACCCAAGACATCCAGATAGCAGAGGGCAAGGAAGGCAAGCTCCTCGCGGAGGTTCGCCCTGATGCGGAAGGCAACGCTGCTTCAGATCTTCTCATACTGGGCGGGGATGCCCACATGGTCCCTGGCAAGACCTATCCGGAGGCGGTGTCGGTGCGCAACGCCTCGGCTGACCAAGAAGGCTATGTGCGCGTGACCCTGCGCCGGTACTGGTCTGACGATGCGGGGAACAAGCTCCCCACTGTTGACCCGGCTCTCATAGAACTGGATATCAATGACGAAGCGGGGGATGCCTGGGTCTTCTCGGAAGGGGAATCCACGCCCGAGCGGCTGGTGTACTACCTGAAGGAGCGGTTGCCCAGTGCCCAGGATGCAGCCTACGGGGACCCTCAGCCGCTCATCACCGGAGTGCGCTTGTCTTCGGCGGTGGCTGAGAGGTCCTTCGAAGAGCTGCTGGATCAGCTGGGGCTGATGGTCACCACCACCGATGAGAACGGGAAGAACCCCGTTACCACCGCATCATTGAAGGTGAACCTGTTCGCCCAGGTTGATGCCGTCCAAACCCATAACGCTCCCCAAGCTGCGAAGAGCGCCTGGGGGGTTGATGTGGACCGGCTGGGGCTTTCATGGGGAAGGGAAGAGGTATAGATGAAGCGGTTCTCTAAGATAGCAGGGGCGGTAGGCAGCTGTGCGCTGGCGCTGAGCCTCATGGCTCCCATGGCGGCGCTGGCTGCGCCAAGCGGGGCGGCTTCGGTAGACCCGTTCGCCAGCCGCACGCTCAAAGAGGCCCAGTGGACGGTCACCTTCACGGGCAGCGCCATGACCTCTGATGAGGATTTGCGTCAGATGGTCCAAGGCCTTCAGCCGGGGGATGGTGCCGAATTCCATATCACCTTGGTGAACGATTGCAGCCAGGAAGTGGATTGGTGGGTGCGCAATGCCATCCAAGATTCCATGGAAGGCCAGAACAGCCTCGAGGAGGGCGGCACCAACACCGGGGGAGCCTACACCTACGAACTGGTCTACCATGACCCTGATGAAGCAGAGCCGGTGCTGCTCTACACCAACGCGAACGTGGGCGGTGACGATGCCACGGCTGGGGCCTCTTCAGATCCTGCCCGGGCTCGGGCGGCCACACAGGAAGAGGGAAGCGGTTCGGGAGGCCTCTTCAATGCTACTCAAGATTCCGGGATGGAAGACTATTTCCATTTGGATACCTTCCGCCCCTATGAGACCCGCAGCATGGTCTTGAGGATGGCCATAGACGGCGAGACCCACACCAACAACTATTTCGACACCGATGCCGGGGCGCTCATCCAGTACGCAGCTGAGCCGGTGGCCTCCGATACCATCACCTATCTGCAAGAGCCTGACCGCTATAACTATCAGGTGGAGGGGGATCCGCTTCCCCAGACCGGTGACCTGCTGCCTACGCTCACCATCCTCTGCTTGCTGCTGGGGTGCCTCCTCTTGGCGGTGGGCGCGGCAAGCTACCTGAATGACCTCAAGGGCAAGAAGGAGGCGCGCTCATGAACGCCCTCAAACGATTGACAGCGGCTTTCATGGCCGGGGTCCTCACCTGCGCCCTAGGGGCAGCTCCGGCCTTCGCTGTCACCCCTGACCTTCCGGCGCCTTCCTACCAGGTGGCCCTCTATGCGGGAGGTCAAGGTACCTTCTCTGCTGAGGGGCTCCCCGCTGGTTGGGTGCTCTCTGAGGATGGCACTGCCTTGCATGCACAGGTGGATGCCGTGGCTCCTTCCGCAGTCAGCTTCGATGGGATACAGGTGGGTCTGGGCGAAGAGAGCCCCTACTATGTCAAGGGAGTGCGCCCTGCTGCGAAGAACAACGGCTACCAGAAGTACTATGTGGGTGGTGCCAGCGAAGCCAGCGTGCTCTCGGGCTCGGTGACCGTGGGTCAGGACGAGGATTACGTCGTGGCCTACGGGCTCAAGTCCCAGCGCGTTCCCTGCACGGTTCGCTATGTAGATGCCCAGGGGGTCCCCATCGCTCCGAATGCCACGTTCATCGGCGACGTGGGGGACGTTCCGGCACCGGTAGCCGCCTATGTGGAAGGCTATCTGCCCCGGGCCAATACCGTCACCAAGACGCTCGTATCCAACCAGGCTGAGAACGTGCTCACCTTCAACTATGTGCGCGTGGCTGGTTCGACCACCGTGCTCTTGCCCGGCAACATCATCGCCATCGTCACACCTGCGGGTGAGACCATCCCTGTGGTGCCGGTGGGGATTCCGGCGGCAGGGGCCGAAGGGGCGGGGGAGGCAGTGCCCGTCACGGCAGCCGATGGCACGGTCATCCTGGATGATGCCGGTACGCCTCTGGCGGCACCTGTGGCTGAGGAAAGCCTGGATGATGCAGAAACCCCGCTGGCCAGCGGTGCTGATCTGACCACCCAGGACCAACCGGTCTCAGAGCCCTTCGCGGCCATTCCCCTTGCCTCCTGGCTCGTTCCTGCGGGCATCGGTTCTGCGGCCGCAGGGCTCATCCTGTTCCTGGTCCTTCTATTGCGCCAGCGTCGCAAGGGGTGACAGGCGTATCATGCTGAGTGGCAAATAATGGCTGTGCCCCTATAATGGGGAGGTAATATCCGCGCGGGTACGGGTTTTCCGGGGAACAGGATCGCGTCCATGCGAAAGGGAAACTGGCTTGTCATAGCTATCCTCTTGGGGGCATCTCTGCTGTTCCTCATCATGTGGCAGCACTTCGGCTTCAACCTGATCCATAGCGTTGACCTGGTCATCACCATCTTCTGGTGGGCGGTCATCCTAGGCGTTTGCGTTGCCATCAAGATGGCTGAGGAGAAGCGCCGCCAAAGCGTGCGCACGGCGTTCTTGGCACCCGGGCTCATCTACAATTCCGAATCGGGGATCATACGGGTACCCTCTGATGAAGATATGGTACCCGCCCTTCAGCAAGTGCTGGCGGACCTTCGCTATGACATGGTCAAGGCAGAGGTCCCCAAGGATTCCCATATCCGCTTCAACTACGTGGTGCGCACCAACCGGTTCGCCCAAGAAGGGGACCAGTGGACAGGAGAGCTGGTGAAGGTGTGCGCTCCGGCGCATCCCAAGCCCTTCAAGAACCGCGAAGAGCTGGCCTCGCTCTTGGAGGAATAGCAGCGCGAAGGGCCGTTCCCTGGGTTACCTCAACACCTTCCAATAACCCGCTTTGTTGGATCCTACCCGCTTGATGAACCCGTGGTCTTTAAGGCGCTTGAAAGACCGCCGGATGGTGCTCTCGCTCACCTTCAAGAGATCTGCGATGCGCGGGGCGGGAACGCGCCCATTCGTCTTCAGCACCTTCAGAACGTATTCATCGGTGATGGTCAGGTCAAGCTCTTCGGCAGCTGCGATAGACCGCTCTTCGAAGGTCTGACCGATGGGTTCTGCAGACCTTGATGAAAAAGCCCCTTGTTTGCCCTTGGGGTTCCTGCGCCTCTCGGGGGCCAGAGCGGAAGAGGCCTGGATGCGGCCCTTGAGCTCTGCCAGGCTCATGGATTCCGTTCCTTCATCCGTATACAGGTAGTAGATGCCGTTGTAGGCCACGGGCTCTGTGGAAGCGGGGATATTCACCTCTAGGCTGAGCACAGCCCCCTCCATAACGGGTTCTGTCGTACAAGATATCCCCAGTTCCTGCAGAACGGTGGAGGGGATGGATTCGAAGGGACGGCGCATGCGGCGGATGCTGAGCGCATGGCGCTTCTCCTCCGAGGGGATGATCAAGCGGCCTCCTCCTGCATTGCTGATGCCGCAGACAAGGGGCAGCAGGTCGTTGCTCCACTTGGTTCGATGGACGGTGATGCTGTACGTGCCCATGGGCCCTCGCTCTCGTTCTGGTGCCGCTGGCAGGCTCAACCCGTGCAATAAGCTATCGTTATCATGTCATTATACCGTCTATTCGCTGGTCTCGGGTGGTCTTCCACCCTTAAAAGGGTGGATAATGCCGCCTGGATCAAGGCAGCCTCATCAGTCTTCGAAAGGGAAGCGGTATGAACCATCAGAGCATCAGATCAGATCAGCGCGCCCCGCGAACCCTCTGGAGCGGTGTCAGCCTCATCCTCCTTGCGCTGCTGATGGCCCTTGCCCTCGGGGGGCCGCTTGCATGCTGTGATACGGCTTGGGCTGATGAACAGGATGCGGCCGTGGAAGCAGTGGCCGCAGAAGACGGAGCCGTGCTTGCCGAAGAGGCCATCGAAGATGACGAAACGCCCTTGAGCACCTTTGACGTGCCCCATTGCTGGACCCACTGGCTCATGGTCAGCGGCATTGTCGTCACTGTCCTGTATGGCGCGGTTGTCGTGCGCCGCCGCCTGGGGCTCTCCCAAGACATCGATGACTACCAAGACAACATCCTTGGCCGCACACCCAAAGACGCGCCCCGCTCTGTTCCGCAATACCGTTTGAATCATAGTTAACTCTGTAGCCGGGCATCCGCTTTTGATGCCCGCCATGATCACGTGGTCACTGCGCACCCTGCGTAATTCTCGCGAAGGGCGGCCATGCCCTTCAAGTCTCCCCTCTGAGCATGGTAGGATATCGCCATAAGGAGGGTGATATCTATGGTCAAGAACATCTCGGGATCCAGTGAGGGCACGAACCGCCTTTCCCTATCCGCTAAATGCGCCGTGGGCGGCTTATCGTTCCTGCTGGCCCTGGGCGCTATCCCTGTAGCCCATCAGGCAACCCTAGAGGCTCAGGCCCTCGAAGAGGATGCGGTCCTCGAAGAAGCCATTGCTGAAGAAGCGCCAGTGGAAGAGGCCCCGGTTGAAGAGCCGTCCTACGCGGGAAAAGATGTGGTGGACCGCTACCAGGCGGGCATCATCCCCACCTATGAGGAGCTCCTCACCGTTGACTTCGCCGCGCTTTCCGGCATCTCCCCTGATCTTTGCACTGAGCTCAAGGCTCTCATGGAAGAGCTGGCCCCGGCCCCTGATCCAGAGCCGGATGTGCCGGGCGTTCCTGATGAAGGCGGCGAAGGGGATGGCGCCACTAACCCTGAAGCTCCGGTAAGCCCCAGTGACCCTACCGCTCCGGCCCCGGAGGAACCGGACGCCCCTGAAGCCCCGGCCGCTCCTGGCTCCGAAGAGGGCACCTTGCCTGAGGAAGACCTCTCTGATCTCTCAGCTCTCTACCCCGCTTGGTCCTACGAAGGTGATACCTCCTTCGCCATGATCCACTACACCGAAGACCTCACCACCGCCAAGTTCATCGCTGCGGTGGGAGAGCAGGCGCGCCAGGTTGCCCAGGACCATGACCTCTATGCTTCGGTCATGATCGCCCAGGCGGTCATCGAATCCCAGTCAGGCACCACGCCCCAGGCTGAGACCCCGAACAACAACCTCTTCAACCGTAAGGGGTCTGCTGAGGGGGCTTACCGCACCTATGACACCATGATGGCTTCCCTGGAAGACCACGCCCAGCAGCTCACAGGGGAAGACGCCGGGCGCTTCGGTACCCCCACCAAGGCGAATGCGGCCACGTGGGACCAGGCTGCCCAGTTGATCGGGAGCGCATGGTCTTCAGATGAGGGCTACGCAGCGCGCATCGGCCAAGTGGTGGCTGACTATGACCTCACCCGGTACGACACACCCTTGCCCTATGAGCTGACCCGCTCGCTCACCGTGAGCGTCACTGATCCACAAACGGGTGAGGTAATGGAAGAAGAGCGCACTCTGGCAGATTTGGTGGCAGAGGCCACCTCCCATTTGGGTACACGCTATCTGTGGGGCGGCACTGATCCTAACGCCGGCCTTGATTGTTCCGGTTTCGTGCAGCTGGCCTATCGCGAGGCCCTGGGTTGGCAGCTTCCTCGCACCACCTACTATCAGTGCACTCAAGGTGAAGACGTTGATTTCGCAGACCTTCACATGGGGGACTTGCTCTTCTTCGTAGACTCCCATAACACCGTGGGCCATGTGGGCATGTACCTGGCCGATGGCTATTACATCGAATCCACCACGCGTACGGGTTGCAACGCCATCACGTCTTTGGAGGCGGATCCTCCTGATTTCGCGAAGCGGCTCATCGGCACCCAGCCCGTTGATCCGGCCTCTGCGGACAGCCGCGCCTAAAGGGCAAGGGTACGGTTCGCGGTGACGCAGCAGCGGGTCTTCGGGTGGCGCAGGGTTTTCCAGGCTGCCGTGGCAGCCTTGATGGCTCTGTGCGCTCTGGTCCTGCTGGTGGGGTGTGGCGGCTCTTCTGAAGCGCGCCCCAGTGGCGGTTCCCCCTCAGGGGGTCAGCCAGCGGCCCAGCCTGCTGACCAGGGCAACGGCACCACCTCCGGGCCGCCCTACACAGAGCCTTCCTCGGTGGTCACCGCCACCTTCGATGAAGCTGCCTCTCAGCTCACCTCCAACGCTGCCATTGATACCTCCACCTGCGCTCAGGGCTATGTGGGGGCCAGCGCTACGGCCTCAAGCCGTCTGAAGCTGCTGATCACCAAGGGGGACCAAAGCTACAACTACGATATGTCCACCGAAGGGGCGCCTCTCATCGCACCCCTGAACATGGGCGATGGCACCTACTCATTCCGCATCATGCAGAACACCAGCGGCAGCAACTACGTGGAGGTGGCCTCCACCACGGCGGACGTGCAACTGGAAAGCGAGTTCGCCCCCTATCTGCACCCGAACGTCTTCTGTGAATTCACCGCTGATAGCGCCTGCGTGAAGAAGGCGTTCGAACTGGCCAAAGACGCCACGAATGAAGGAGATGTGGTTCGCAACATCTACGACTGGATGACCCATACCATCACCTATGACACCGCCAAGGCAGAGCAGCTTTCGAACACCACGGGCTATGTTCCCAACCCTGATGACACCCTCACCACTCAAACGGGCATCTGCTTTGACTACGCGTCCCTGGCGGCGGCTATGTTCCGCAGCCTGGGGATCCCTTGCCAGATCGTGACCGGCTATGTTTCGCCCAACGATGTGTATCACGCGTGGAACATGGTATATATTGATGGGGAATGGGTCTCGGCTGAGATAACCGTGAGCCCTGATGAATGGACCAGGATAGACTTGACCTTCGCCTCCGCCCGGGGAGGCAATGCTGGTTATATAGGAGACGGCACTACGTATAATACGAGGTACACCTACTGAGGCTGCGCAACCGCGGGCGGCATCAGGGTATGCAAGGGGAAGGAAAGGCACGGTGGCCGAAACCATACTGAAAAGCGCTGAGCTTGAGACGTTCTTCGAGAACGTGGCGCTCATGCTGTCGGTGGGCATCCAAACCGACGAAGCGGTGCACATGCTTGCCGAGAACAGCGAAGAGCGCAAGCTGGAGAAGGCTTGCCTCCAGGTTTACGATCACCTCATCCACGGCAAGAAGCTCTCCCAGGCCATGGAGGAGGCGGGCGCATTCCCCGTCTACGCCATTGACATGGTCAAGGCCGGTGAGCGCACGGGGCATCTGGAAGACACGCTCAAGGCCCTGGCGAACTACTATGACGAAGAGGACCGGCTGTTCCTGAAGATCCGCTCCTCCGTCACCTATCCGGCCATCATCCTCTGCGTCATGAGCGTGGTACTGGGCTTCACCGTGGCAGCCATCCTTCCGGTGTTCTTGGATGTGTACCAGAACATGGCGGGCGGCCTGGCAGCGTCTTCGTTCTCCATGGTAGATGTGGGCATCGGCATCGGTTGGGTGGCCTTGGCCATCACCGTTCTGTGCACGCTCATGGTGCTGGTGGCGTTCGTGCGCAGCCATAGCGCGAAGGGGCGCCTGAAGCTCCTTCACAGCTTCGAGAGGTTCCCGGGCACGAAGAAGCCCTTCTTCGAACTGGCCCAGGCGCGGTTCACCTCCACCCTGGCAGTCTATACGGCCAGTGGCGTCAACTCCGATGACGCCATGGCGGCTTCCCTGAACACCATCGAACATGACAAGCTGCGCAAGCGGGTCAAGGCAGCCTACCAGGCCATGATAGAGCCCATCCGCGCCCGCAGCCTCATCCAGGCTGTGGGTGATTTCCAAGTCTATGACCCCATGCATGTCCGCATGCTCACCTTCGGCATGCGCTCCGGTCAGCTGGATGACGCTCTCATGGGCCTCTCAGATGAGCTCTTCGATGACGCCATCGGCGGTTTCGATGCCCTGATCGACCGCATCGAACCAGCCTTGGCCGCCTTCGTCACCATAGCCGTTGCCCTCACCCTCATCGCCGTCATGCTCCCCTTGATCGGCATCATGGGGTCTATCGGTTAGGGGCCTGGCCTGGTGGCGAACGCAGCGGACATGGCTCAGAGGGAATCCCAAGGCTCATCTTTGGGCTTGGGGCTGGTGGTCGCCATCCTCTCCATCGTGGTGCTCATCTTCGCTTGGATGTCCTTAGGGCTGGCGAAAGTGCAGTCCGAAGAGCAGGGCACCGTGTCAGTGCGCCAATCCATCCTCGATTCCGCCAAACAGTGCTTCGCCATAGAGGGCGCGTACCCCTCTTCATTGGAATACCTGGAAGAGAACTACGGCCTTACGGTGAATCAAGACACCTACGTCATCTACTATGACAGCTTCGCGGCCAACCTCCCGCCGTCAGTGGTGGTGGAACTGAGATGAAAGACAACATCTTCGCACGGGTAGCAGCGTTGGTGCTGTTCGTCCTCTTCATCGTGGCGCTGTTGCTTTCCTTGGTGGCGGGCGTGCGCGTCTATAGCGGCCTGGTCACTGAGAAGGGCCAGTCAGACAACCTGCGTTTCGCGAACGGAGCCATCGTCAACTGCATCAAGGGCCTTGATTGCTATGATTCCGTCCGCATGGACGAAGGCCCAGAAGGGCCCGCTCTGGCCATGGTGGAACGGGTGGATGCGGGCACCTTCGTCACGCGCTTCTATCTCTGCCAAGGGCAGCTCTTGCAGGAATACGTCCTGATGGGGCAACCCTATGACCCCAGCACCGCCACCGTGGTCATGGCCACCAACAGCTTCGGGTTCCAGATAGATGACAGCCTGCTCACCATCCAAACGGATGAGGGCGCTACTGACATCTATCTCCACGCTGCTGACCAAGGGGCTATCGGACAGGGGATAGCCGCATGAGCCGCGCTGACCAATCCAGAGGGGCTGCCCTCCGCATCGTCCGCAAGGCTCCGGAAGGGGCCACCTTCCGCAATACCTTCATGATAGAGGCCATGTTGCTCCTGCTCTGCGTCATGGTGCTGGTGGCAGTGGTCATGGCCATCCTGGGCTTCTCCTATGTCAAAGGCCAAGAGGCATCTGATCTGAACCGGGCCATCACCATCGCTGCGAATGCGGCAGAGCGCTTCGAAGCCGATCCGGCGGCCATGCCGCAGTCCCAGGAGGTTGACGGCTTCCAGGTGGAATGCGCTCACGGGGAAGAGCCTCAGGGTGCTGGCGTGCTCCATCATGCTGATATCACCGTCAGCTTCCAGGGCGAAGAGCTCTATACCTTGGCTACGTCCCGCTACATCTCAGGGGGAGGCGTTCACCATGGCGCGTAGGACATCCATGCGCATGGGCTCCCTCAACCTGCTCGTGCTGGTCATCGCCCTGTGCTTGGCGGTCATGGGTGTTCTGTCCGTGGTCACGGCCCAGGCATCAGCCAATCTCTCTGCCCGGCAGGCTGAGACCAGCCAAGAGCTCTACGCCGAGGAAAGCGCAGCCCAGTACATACTCTCAGAGGTAGACGGCATCTTGGCGAACGTGCGCCAAGGCTATGTCCGCTCAAGCCGCGTCACGGGCGCCATCTCTGAGGCATCCCAGCGCATCTGCACGGCCGCTGAAGGGCTTGAAGCCTCTCAGGCGGTAGGGCTGACCGCTTCTCTTGAGACGTTCACCCCCAGCAGTACCTCGTCTTCGAAGCCTTCGGGGCAAAGCGGCATCACCTTGGATGATAACCCCTTCGGAGCAGGCCAGACGGCACCTCAAGAACCAGCCATCAGCCCTGCTCTGACTGACTCCATGAAAGGCTGCACGGGAGGCGTCACCTTCGCCTTGAAGACGCCCAGCGGCCTCAACCTTGCCTGCATGATCGGCCTGTATCCAGATGGGACCTACACCATCTTCCAATGGGAGACGTTCCGGTCTTGGAATGAGGCCGTGCGCAATCAGATGCTCTGGACGGGGAACTGAAAGCAGTGACGAACTACGGGAACAGGAGAGAAGAGCTGATACAGCAGGCCCTCAGTGCCTACGGCTCGCTCGAAGACGGTATGAAGGAGAAGGGTTCTATGAAACTGGAAGATTTTCTGCAGAGCGCCATCGGCACGTCATCACCGAAGACGACGAAGGTGCCTGAGGCTCAAGCCGCCGTTCGTCCTGAGGCAGCGGGAGCAGCTGCTTCTGCCCCGGCAGCCCAGGTCAACCGCGCTCAGGCTGTAGCAGCCGATGCTCCTGTAGATGAGGCTGAGATCAAGAAGCTCCAGGCGTTCCTGCAGAGCATGGTGGAATTCAAGGCCTCCGATGTGTTCATCGAAGCTGGCCTTCCCCTGACCTATCGTGCTGACGGACATCAGTATCGCCAGAGCTCCGCCCCTCTGAAGCCAGCGGATACCCGGCGCATTATCGCTGCCATTTATCAGCTGTCTCGCAGGTCACTGGCGCGCTTCGAGGAGAACCATAATCAAGATGATGATTTCTCCTTCGCCATCCCAGGCGTAGGGCGCTTCCGTGCGAACATCTTCCGCCAGAGGGGCACGCTGGGCGCTGTCATCCGCGTCATCCCCTTCCAGCTGCCGAACCCCGTTGATTACAACATTCCTGACAGCGTCATGCGCATTGCCAACCTGCAGAAGGGCCTTGTGCTGGTAACGGGGCCTGCGGGGGCGGGCAAGTCATCCACGCTGGCCTGCCTGATCGATGACATCAACCATAACCGTGAGGGCCATGTCATCACCATGGAAGATCCTATCGAATACGTCCACTCCCATGACAAATGCATCGTGACCCAACGCGAGGTGCCCACAGATGTGGCCACCTTCGCCGAGGCCATGCGCAGCGCCCTGCGCGAATCTCCGGATATCCTGCTTCTGGGTGAGATGCGTGATACTGAGACCATCTCAGCGGCTATGACGGCGGCCGAGATGGCGCAGCTGCTGTTCTCTACGCTGCACACCACCAGCGCTGCCAATACCATTGACCGTATCGTGGATTCCTTTCCGGCCAGCCAGCAGCGTCAGATCCGCATGCAGCTCTCCATGGTCCTCCAGGCAGTGGTCAGCCAGCAGCTGGTGCCCACGCTGGATGGGAGGATCGTCCCGGTATTTGAGATCATGATCGCCACGCCCGCCATCCGGAACCTCATCCGCGAAGGCAAGACCCACCAGATTGACAGCATCATCGCGGCCGGGGCGGAAGAGGGCATGAAGACCATGGACCAAGGGCTGTTCGAATTGGTCATGGACGGCACCATCTCCCGGGAAACGGCGCTCAACCACGCCATCCATCAGGAAGCCCTCAAGACTCGCTTCGAAGCAGAAGGCATGTAGCTTCGTTGTCCGTCCGCATCCCAAAGCACCTGCCCCTTTTCGTCATCTTTCTTCAGCGTTTCATGCGCTCTCTGTCGCCTTTGATTACATTTCCCCCTGAATGACAGTGCAATGACATGAAAAAGATATGATAAAGAACAGATATAGGCTGTTCCAGAGATTGAAAGAAACAAGCTCGAATGCGAAAATTGCACCAGATTGTAATCAGAATATAGGCAATCTGTACTCGTATCGTTTCCTGCCTATCATCTGATCGGCAGGCGCGGCGCACAAGCGCTCGTGAGAAGGCGGTGAACTACATGGGTCTTTGGGAGAAGGCAATAGATTTCTGGAAAACCAGCATGGGCAAGTTCGTGGTGGCGCTCATTGCCATCACGCTCGTTCTCGTTTGCAGCACCCTTGCTTACGGTACGGGTGAGGATGACGCGCTGCCCCTGGCTGATACCAGCGGCGCTCCTTCTGAGGAGATGCAACCTGCTGAGGGGGATGACCCTTCCGGGGACGCTACGGTTGTTGCTGATGAGGATGCCGAAGGCGATGAAGCCACTGGCGAAGAGGGCGCCACAGATGATCCCGCCGAAGGCGAAGAGACCGATGCTGACGGCGAAGAGGGCACCGAAGAGGAGCCTGAGGAAGAGGCAGTGGAGCCCGGCATGACGCGGGTCACGTTCGTGAGGCTTGATGAAGCGCCCGTGACCGTCCGGGGCCTTGAGAAGAACACTCTTGAGATCTCCGAAGGCAACGAAGGCCAGGCCCTTGAGTTCATCCTTCTCCCGGATGTGTGCAACACCATAACCGCCGCCAAGGCAACCATCACCGCTGCTGTGGAAGCCCCGGAGGCTGCGGCAGCTTCTGAGCCTGTCGCTCTGGCTGAGGAAGCTGATGCAGCCGCTCCTGCTGAGGATGCTACAGATGCAACCACCCCGCAGGCTCCTGCAGCCACTGAAGGCGCTGTGGAAGAGAAGGAACTGACCCTGGAGGACCCTGATAAGGACGATCTGAAGGACAACCCCTACGCCAAGAAGCTGGTCATCCCTGCTGCTGATCTGGTGGGGGCTGCGGAAGTGGCTATCACCCTCCAGACCGAAGAGCGCGACATGAACTGGTTCGATATCGTCCAGGCCTGCGCAGAGGGTGAAGACATCACTTTGGAAGACGATGTGGTCGTGGATGATCTCACCGTGGCCGACTTGACCATCGAAGCAGCTCCGGCTGTGGTTGACGGCAAGGCGGTCACTCTGGATCTGAATGGACATAAGATCTTCAATAAGAAGACTGATCTTAATTGGGATGCTCTGTTCGTCGTTAATGGCGGCTCTCTGACCATCACTGATCCTAATGCGGGTGCCAGCTTTGGCGGTCACAATATTGGTGCGGCTAGCCCAGAGAACGCAGGCACCAAGGGCAGCTATAGCAACAATGGCGATATCACAGTTACCTATTACGAGACCTACACCACGAGCACGGATAAGGCCAACGCTAGCACCACTGAGACTCTAGCTGAACGCACGGTCACCATTCCTGCTTCAGTGGGCGCTGTCGAAGGGAATGGCTCTATCGGATCACTTGTGAGCGTTGAGGGTGGCACGTTCGCTCTGCAAGGTGGACGCTTGACCAACGGTGGTAGCCAGGAAATCGCGGGCGGCAACGGCACGGGTAGGGCCATCAAAGCGAATGGTGGCACTGTGGCCATCACTGATGGGTTTATCGTAGGGAACCAGCTGATCGGCAGCAACGGTGCTGGTATCTGCGCCGATGGTGCCACGGTCATGCTTGAAGGCAACGCTGTGGTGGCTGGCAATTCAGTCCAATTCAATGGCGAAGAGAACTCTGGCAATGGCGGTGGCATCTACGCTGCTTCTTCTACTGTTACCGTAGGTGGCAACGCTGTGGTGGCTGTTAATAAAGCAACGGAAGTCAACACAGGCACTGCATGGACGACAAAGGGTGATAGGCCTGCCAATCAGAACGGTGGTGGTCTGTACCTTACGGCTTCCAATGCTACGGTTTGGGGCAACGCGCTCATCGCTAGCAATGGAGCCCAGCATGATGGTGGTGGCATCTACTGTGCGACCGGTTCGGATGAGCTTGCTCTTGCAGGGGCTGCCAACGTGACCAACAACCATACATTGGTCCGTCCTGACAAGTACAACGAGAACGTCAAGGATAATTGGGCCACTATCGGTGGAGGAGGAATCTGCTCCTCTGGTTTGGTTACGATCGACGGCGCTTCTATCAACGGGAACCGTTCTGCAGATGCGGGCGGCGGCTTGCTGATGCCACAACTGAACAACAAGGTCACCGCTACCCTCAAGATGAACGACGGCGTTGTTGCTTGCAATGTGGCTGAAACCGATGAAGGCGGCGGCATGTATCTCTTCACCACGGGCTACAAGGGTAATGGTGATCCGTCCTACATCAATGCTGGCTTCATCACGAATAATGAGACAAAGACATCATTCGGTTACGGTGGTGGCGGAATCTTCATTGCCAATGCCAGCCCCAACCATGGCTATGTGAATGTGGTCAATCCACTGGTCACGCATAATACTGCAGAAGGCCAAGGTGGCGGCATTGCTGGTTGTAAGAACGGCATGATGGTTACCAATGATGCGGCCATCTTTGAGAACACAGCTAACGAAAGCAAATCAACAGACCACTCTGCAGGCATTGGTGACAATTGGGGAGTTGAGATAAATCAAAAGCTCAACGAAGGCGAAAGTGAAGCAGTAAATTTTTCTAACGATTACTACAACGCTGGCGAAAGCACTGTCTACGCTAACATGCTCGGTGGCGGAGCGTCCAACTGGACAGGCTATATGAGCTATAAACCTCAGACATTGAAAGCCTACAAGAGCGCTAACTGGAAGGAAGATGCAACATACAGTCTAGATGGGAACAGTATCTTCTCAGGTAAAGGTCATACCATGGTGAAGCCTGGCGGCCTCGCCAACCTTCCTGAGGATGTGTTCCGCATGTCTGTGAAAAATGTCTCCGAAGATGAAGTGAAGGCGTTCATTGCATCTGTGCAGCCGGTAGTATATGTTGATTTCCAGCGGGTCAACTCCTTTACCCTCAAGGGAACAGCCGTTGTAGCTACTGATCTAGAGAGGGATGATAAAGGCGACGTTAAGGATGGTTATCGTAAAGAAGAGGATGGTGGAGTGACCTATTACCATATCTACTTCAAGAAAGTTGCTGATGCATCCTCTGCTCCCACGGACAGAGATGGGAATGTCTATAACGGCTACCTGAAGGATAAAGATGACAAGTTTACGACTGAAGGGCTTGAGTTCGGCGCAGTCTACAATCTGACAGAAACCATTTGGGGCACCCAGCAAACGCATTCAGGGGACTATATCATTGCCAAGATAAACCGGTTCCCTGAAGAGACCGCTACGGATCCCAAAGCGGCTAAAGCTAAGGCTTACTCAGGTCGCATCATGGCGCTGACGGCTGACCCTTCCAAGGAGGCAAAGGAAGCTGCTCAAGGTAAGGCTCAGCTTTGCATTGGTGGGAATCGCTCCAATACTAACGGTGGTGGCATTGCCTGCAATGGCTTCACCCACATCGGGCAATGGATGCCCCCTGATGATCCGCCTCCTGTACCTGAGGAGGAGCCCAAGGCAAAGCTGAATATCACCAAATCCTTCGATGGGTTCAGCCCTGACGCGGGTACGGCTACGGTGATCTTCAACATCGCGGGTTATCGCAACGCCCAGTGGGACCGCTCCGATCCATTCTACGAGAACACGATTACCATGACGTTCGATCCGAACGTGAGCATGGAAGCGCAAACCTACACTTTGTCAAAGCCGTTCGATCCTACAAACTATTTTGTTATCGAGGAAGTGGCGTTCGCAGGCAGCAACTATACGGGCCAGACTACATGGGAGGGCACTCTGAGAGATGCTGGCAGGTTGGCACCTGGTGGCTTCTATCAGATCGTTGCATCGTTCGAAAATGCCTTCAACGATGACAACACCTTCGGCACCGGTGCAGTCAATCGCTACACTGGCGAGAACGGTACCTACACCTATAAGGAGAAGATTTCTACGAGCACATGGAAATCTGAGACCACTACGGATGACCAGTAAGACGAGCAGAGGGGATAGATGATCATGAAAAAGAGGAGTCTCGCCCGGCGCATCGCTCTTGCTGGAGTAGCCTGCGCCCTGTGCGCCAGTGTGGGGGTGGGGAGCGCCTTCGCCTACTACACAGACACCACAAACGCTCAGGGTTCGCTGCCCTATTCGGTGAACCCGCAGACTACCATCACGGAAGAAGAGCCAGGGGAAAGCACTGACAAGCATATCTCCATCAAGAACACCACAGATGTGCCTTGCTTGGTGCGTGTGAAGCTCTTCTATGCTGAGCAGAATGTCTCTGTGAATGTGACCGGTGAGAATTGGGCGCAGCTGAACCCTGATGATGGCTGGCTGTACTTCACAGCGCCACTGATGAATAAGGATGCAGCTACCACTGATCTGTTCGCCAAGGTGGACGTGAAGAAAGAGACCGCCCGGGTTGAGTTCGACGTGACAGTGGTCCAGGAATGCGTCCCCATCTATCAGCTTGACGGCTCTTACGCTGGTGATTTTGCTACGGCTGATGGCAAGGTGCCAGTCAAGGTATCTGATATGGTCAAGCTTCCTGAAAATGGCGTTGCCCTCAAGGGCTTCACCATGAAGGCTGACAACGGAACGGAGGCCAACTAATGGAGAAGAGCAAGCGTGCAGTGTCGGCACGGACGCTGATCCTGCTGTTCACCGCAGTGGTCCTCTGTGCCTTAGGGTTGGCGGGCGCGGTGAATGTCACCCAGGCTCAGCTGACTGCCTATAGCGAAGAGCATCGGGCTGACATCGAGCAGACGCACTTGGGCGTGGCGCTCATTGAGAACACCGGCTCTAAAGGTTGGGACCAGATCAATATCGGTGAGGCTGCGGGAACGCCGGTGAAGAATGCAGCCCTGCTTTCCGATACAGACGCTCTATTGGATGATGATCCTCAGATGATTCCTGGCAAGATGTACGATGAGCAGATCTCTGTTCGCAATGCGTCCAACATGGATGAATACGTTCGCGTGACCATCTATAAGTATTGGACGGATAAACCGAAGACCGATGAAAGCGCGAAAAAGGTAGATCTGGATCCAACCCTCATCGAACTTGCTATCAATGATGCAGAATGGGTGAAGTCTGAAGCTGAATCCACTGACGAGCGTTTGGTCTATTACCTCCCAAGAGTCTTGGTGGCAAGGGCAGATGACCCCGTGGATGGCCCCGTGCTGGTGAAGCAGGTTGGCCTCAGCTCTGATGTTGCCAAGGATGCTTTCAAGGCAGAAGTGAAAGCCCTTGGCTTAGAAAAGGTTCATATGAACCTTGAAGCGCGTGTTGATTCCGTGCAGACTCACAGCGTTGCCAAGGCAGCGAAGAGCGCTTGGGGTGTTGACATCGATAAACTTGGTCTCAACTGGGGAAAGGAGGCCAACTGATGAAGCTCTCAAAGCTCAGGAACACCTTCGTGGCTGCGGCCCTTGCTTGCGGCCTCATGGTCAGCCCGGCAACTCTCGCTTTCGCTGATGATGCAGCCGCTCTTGAAAGCCATGTTGCCGAAGACGGCAGCACTGTGTACGCCATCCCCTGGACGGTCACCTTCGACGGCACGAACATGATCTCTCAGGGTGGTCGTGATGCGGGCGGCTCCATCAATGACTGGGTGCGCGATCTTCAACCCGGAGATTCAGCCGAGTTCAACATCACCCTGATCAACGACTGCGATCAAAGCGTGGACTGGTGGGTGCGCAATCAGGTGGCGCGCACCATGGAAGGCCAGAATGACGCTCTCGTAGATGAGAACGCGAAGAACTCCGGCGGCTACTACAGCTATGAGCTGACCTACGAAGGCCAGCCCCTATTCTCCAACCAGAACGTGGGCGGAGATGCTTCCGCTCCGGCACCTCAGACGGTGAACGTTTCGGCCGCTCCCACGGTGGGCGATGCTGACCAAGCCGCAGATACTGCTGCCAAGGACGGCGGCCTGTTCAACGCCACCCAGCAATCCGGCATGGAGGACTACTTCCATCTGGGTACCTTTGGCCCTCGCGAACAGAAGACTATGACGCTTTCCATGGCCATTGACGGCGAGACCCACACCAACAACTACTTCGACACGGACGCGGGCGCGCTGATCCAGTACGCGGCCGAGCCCGTGGGCACCGAGACCGTCATCTATGAGCAGCCCCCTGATCGCTACGAGCAGCGCGTAGGCGCAACGGGCACGCCGCTGCCCCAGACCGGTGACCTCATCCCGCTGTTGACCATCATCTGCTTCCTTCTGGGTTGCATCGTGTTGGCCGTGGGCGGTGCCAGCTACATGAATGACGTGAAGCGCTCTGCGCGTTCCTTGGAGGGAGCAGGCCATGAGACTGATCAGTAAGCTATTCTCCGGGGCGCTGACCCTGGCGTTGGCCGTTGGCCTGTTCGCCGTTCCTGCTTTCGCTGAGGAAGGGGAACAACCTGAAGGAACCTATCGCGTGACCCTCTACAGCGGTAATCAGGGAACCTTTGCCCAGGGTGAGCAGGTTGTGTTCTATCCTACGCCTGGCGAAGACATTGCAGTTATGTTCAACGGCATCCAAGTCAATGTGAATGACGGCAAGTATTACGTGAAGGGCATTCGCCCAGCTGAGCAGAACAACGGCTATGAGAAGTACTTCGTAGCTAAGCCCAACGGTGCTGGGGTGATGGAGGCTATCAAGGAAGTCCCCGCTGATAAAGATGTTGACTACGTGGTTGCCTACGGTCTCACCAGCGAACGCGTGCAGTACACGGTGCGCTTCGTGAATGAGGCGGGTGCCGACATCGCAGACCCGGTCACCTACTGGGGCAATGTGGGTGACGAAGTGGCGCCTGTGGCCAGCTATGTTGACGGCTACGTACCCAATGCGGTGATGCAGACGAAGACGCTCACCAATAACCAGGCAGATAACGTCATCGCCTTCACCTACCGCAACGTGCCTGGCGTGCGCACCATCCAACTGCCCGGTAATGTCATCCAAGTGGTCACGCCCGAAGGGGCCACAGCTACCATCACTCCTGCTGCACCGGCTGAAGATGGCACCACCCCTGAGGTCACGGCCGATGACGGCACAGTCATCTACGACGAGAACGGCACGCCCCTGGCGGCTCCCGTTGACGAGCTAAGCCTGGATGACAATGAGACGCCTCTGGCAGAGGCAGGCGAAGCCACCGCGGATATGAATGCTGATGCGGGCGGGAACCCCCTAGGGTGGATGTTGCCTGCGCTGATCGCGTGCATCGTTGCAGGCTTCATCGTATTCCTGGCTCTGTTCATGCGCACGCGTCGCAAGAACGAACAGGCTCAGTGATAGCCAACGGACTGGATCCGTAGCCTACATCATGAAGATCATTGGGAGAGCGCTGTTGATCCTAGGTGTGTTTGAACTAGTCATCAGCGCTCTTCTTTGTGCCCTGTTGGTCATCCCGAACCTGGTGGGCATCTCTTTGTATACGGTGATGACGGGTTCCATGGAACCGGCTATCCCCGTGAGCAGCCTGGTGTTCGTGGAACCTACCACCCCGGCCACCCTGCAAGAGGGGGATGTGGTCACCTATCGGGGGCGGCTCTCTGAGCAGGATGTCAGCACCTCGGTCATCACTCATCGGGTGGTGTCGAATGACCCTCAAACAGAGGAGCTGGAAACGAAGGGGGACGCCAATAACGGCGTTGATATCCGCCCGGTGCCCTACGGAGACGTGATAGGGAAAGTGGTATTCAGCGTACCCTTCCTGGGCGCGGTGGGAACGGGGCTTTCTACCTGGATGGGGAAGGTGTCGCTCATCGCGTTGGTCATCGGCGGGTTGTTGCTCAGCCTGGTAGGTGACCAGTTGATCCGCATATCCAAACGTCGGGGCGGGACAACGGGGACGTAGGCTATTGTCCTGCTCTCCAACAGGACAATAGCCTACGTCCCCGTTGTCCCCCGTTGTCCCGTCTGGTCTATCTTCCCTGGAAAAGCATGGTTTCTGAGATATGTCATGACTTTACCCTGACATTGATAGGACATGCTGCGAATACCCGAAAAAACCATCGCTGACCTTGGCGAATAGGGTTCAGGAGAGTTCAACATCGCGTTTGTGAGCAAAAGACCCGTATAACAGGGGGTTCAGGAATGCTGTATGGCAGCGTAGCGGTATGAGGCCTTCGGCAATGCTCTCGCCAGGCTCTCGAACCCTTCTCCAACCGGTATACGAGCTGTAACCGAAGCGTTGAAACCCGATATAATCCCACCATCAAACCGCATCAGCCTATTGCCCCGCATGGCCGATGCGAAGGGGAAACCTAGGGGACGAGCAAGGAGAAGATCATGAGACTGCTGGAACGTTTGCTGAACGTCCGCGGATCCGTTGCAGGGAAGGTGGTTGCCACGGCGCTGACCGTCCTTCTGGTAACGCCTCTGGCGGGCATCAAGGCATCCACCGACAGCCAAGAAGCAACGGATGCTCAGGTGGCATCAGATATCGCCCAGGTCATTGATGACGTGGATTCTGACGCTGCTGTTGATAGTGCACCTGTTGTTGTTGATCCCATTGAAACGGATGAGCCTGCAACTGACCCGCAGCCTGAGGATGAGGCTCCTGCCGTTACGGAAGATGAGGATCCGGTAGAGACCGAAGAGGCTCCGGCCGCTCCCGCTGAGGAAGCTGTGCCTGTAGAGGTGCAGGAGTTCCTTGACGCCGTGAAGGCCCTTGAGGCATTCGGTCCTGTGAATGATGACAACGCTGATGCGTTCACCGCTCTGGGCCAGAAGGCCATGGATGCCTACGAGGCTGTCCAGAATGCCGGTCTTGAGGATTACGAAGGTGTCCCCGAGGCCTTGGCTACGCTCACCGCTCTCATGGATTCCATCACGGGCGGCACTGAAACCACCGATGTGAACTACAACGAGGATTTTGGTTCATTCCCCGTGACGTTCTCTTTGGATAACCCGCTGTATTCCGATCCCTTCGATGGCAAAGTGTGGGAGAAGATCGAAGAAGCAAATGTGGTGGTTGGTCAAACAATCACTGCTGATGGAATCAATGATATCGATCCTAAGACCAAGTACTATATCAGCAGCATTGATCCGAAGACCAAGACCATCACTGCAAAAGTGGTCTCTGGGGCTAAGGGTGCTATCCGTCTCCCTGCTCCTTCACAACTTTGGAAGGATGTTGTGGGCGTAAGCGATCTCGAGGCATTTTCCCACGCGTATTACGTAAGCGCAGAGATGTATGCCGACCCGCAGGCACGATGGTGCGTTTTGTCTCGTCATCCCGAATTCACTCTGGATGCGGCAAAGGAAGATCTGAGCAATAGCAGGGGAATTAGTGTTACCTATGTGCTCGATGCAGATGATATCGTGACCGACAAGTGGCAGTATCGTGCTCAGCTTGATTTCGACGGAGCTGCTCCTGATGCTGATGTGCCCGCCGCGATGACTATGCATTCTGATAAGGATAGGCGGATGACCTTTGACCTGTCGTCCGCTCAACCGACACGTCCGGGTTACACCTTCTTGGGTTGGTCCTACAGCCCCAATGATCCTCAGAGCATCATCCCCACCTCTAGTGTCATGATCACGTGCAACGCGAATGAGCTTACTACCTTAACCCTGCATGCTATTTGGTCGCTTAACCCCCTTCCAGTGGTCAACTGGGAATACACTATTGAGATCGCGCCTGAAGGCCTAGGAAACGATGATCCCTATGGTATGCCCTGGGGCCAGCAGGTACAGCTTCCTGGTGAATTGACGATCGGCTACGCAGCCTCCTACGCTTGCAGTGATGAAAGCGTTCAAGGTCAGGGCATAGAGGGCGATGTCACCTTGACGCTCGACCGCAACAGCAACCAGTACAAGGGGACCATCTCAGTGCCCATGTGGGACTTCGACAAGGCAAAGGAAGAGATCGGTGAGGGTGCCTATCTAGACCTCTTCAAGAATGAGCCCATTGAGATCGAGCTCCCTGCTTCTCTGGCCGAAGCCTACAAGCCTGGCGAATACACCATGACCCTTGATCCTGAGAACTTTAGCATCGCCATCTCCCTTGAGTATGTGGAGAAGATCAAGTATCAGGTGAAATGGTATGGCAATGATGGCACGGTCATCAAGGAGCTTGAGTTCTGGGAGGATGCACCGGAGCTCAGCAACCTTGAGAGCATGGCACCTAATGACATGATCACGGTGCCCGAGGGTAAGGAGCTCATTTGGATGCGCACAGACCCGGGTATGTATCCGGGAATGGAGAATCCAGGCACCGAGATCACCTTCCACCCTTGGTTCAATGATATCTATCCCGGCCCCGTGGATCCTGATGATCCCAATCCTCCGGTGATCACCACGGTCACTATCCAGTGGATGGATGGGTTCGGCAGCCTGCTCCACGTGCTGGAAGGCGTTGAAGTGGCTGATTCCTACACCTATCCCAATGCTGATCCTACCTGGCCTAACTACACGTTCCTCGGCTGGTCTGATCCTGAGGACCTGGGCAACGGCATCATCCGTATCGTGGCCCAGTGGCAGCGTCAGCCTGACGTGATCATCACCGTTCCTACCACTCCTGAGGTGACTGAGCCGCCCGCTCAGGCCCCTGAGGAAGAGGCTCCGGCACCGCTGACCATTGCTGACGTGCCTGCTATCTTGAGCGCCGCGGCTGAGACGGTGGCAGAGTTCATGGATACGCCCGTGTTCGGCGAGCCTGAGCCGATGGCTATAGAAGACGCTGAGAACCCGTTAGCAGCACCGGGTGAGGAAGCTGGTGTGGGTGAGGCTATCCAGGCCTTCACCTGGGGTGACTACTACATCATCGTGGGTGTGGCTGCTGTGGCTATCATCGCTGCCGGTGCGCTCCTGCGCAGGTACAAGATCAGCCAGCTGGCAGCTGCTGCGAAGAATGACGGGAACGAGCAGTAAGCGCCGGTTCCGCTAGCAACTAAAAAAGGCGGCCTTCGGGCCGCCTTTTTTAGTGGACGGGACAACGGGGACGTAGGCTATTGTCCTGTTTTCCCATCTTGTCATTTAGTCAACCACGATCAGTTCGTATTCCTTGGAGCCATAACCCATGCGGACGGCATCATCGATGATCTTGGTGCCGTGCTTGGAATCGACCCGCTCCAGGAAGTGTTCACGGCCTGGATCATCAGAGTTCTTCACCGCGTCTATGCAGGCTTGGTCAATGGCCACTGGATCCAGTGATGCGAAGATGCCGATATCTGCCATGCAGGGGTCTTCGGCCACCGCGCAGCAATCGCAATCTACTGATAGATTGCAGGCGATGTTCACGAAGGCCAGATTGCTTCCAAAGTGGTTAACCACCGTCTCAGCCGCCTCAGCCATGGCTTCGATGAAATCATCCTGCTCAGCATGCTTGTCCCAAAAATCTCCCTGATTCAGGGACTGAGCACCAGTGTGGATGTTCACCTTGCCCTGATTGGATGCGCACCCGATGGAGAGCTGCTTGAGCGCCCCGCCAAAGCCACCCATGGGATGCCCCTTGAAGTGGGAGAGCACCAGCATGGAGGCGTAGTTCGCCAGATGGCCGCCTACGCGGTTCTCCTTCAGCACGCGTCCATTCTCAATGGGGAAGATGATGTCAGTGGAAGGCCCTTCGGCATCCATGATGTCAACGGGGAACACCTCAGACCAGCCATGGGCAGCCATCAGCTTCTCATGCTTTTCAGTGGTGTCTCGTTCCCCATCATAAGCGGTGTTGCATTCTACGATGGTGCCATCTACTTCCTTCACCATGGGGATCATGAATTCCGGCCGCAGGTAGTTCTGATTGCCTTCCTCGCCAGAATGCACCTTCACAGCCACTTTGCCGGGCAGCTTCACGCCCAGCTTCTCATAGAGGCGCACGACGTTCTCAGGGGTTATATCCTTCGTGAAAAAGACTTGGGGCTTCGCCATGGGCGGCTCCTTCCGCGTGATGCTTGCATTGCAAGCCATGATACCCCTTGAACCCAGCTTCAAGGCAAACTGCCCCCTGCGGTGCAGGGGGCAGCCATGGGTCAGCGACCGTTCGATCAGTGGTCGTTCATGTTGAAGGCGTTCTTCATGGTCACCGTGCGCTGATCCAGCACCGTGCCCAGCAGATCCTTCGTTTGGGCTTGGATCTTGTCCATGAGCGCCTGGTTCGCAGCCGCCAATTGGCTGAGGACCGTGGGGTCATCCATGGCATCCAGATCAACGGTGCCTTCCTTCGCCATCTGCATGAGCTTGGCATCCGTCTCATGCAATGACTGATAACCCTGGGCCATGGTGTTCAGCCGATAGCCCTGGATGGATTCGTAGCTTTCGAAGAACTGTGGATCAGCCAAACCGGCTATCAGGCGGTTGTTCCAGTAGAGGCTGTCAGTGGTCACTTGGGCCGGAGTGTTCACATAGGCGGGCAGCTGCTTCACGTTCGCGTATAGAGCGCAAGCCGTGTTGAAGGGGCCAGAAGCCGGTGCGAACCAATGCACGCCGCGTAGGGCCTTCGGCGCATTCCCGCGGATGCACAGCACAGAGCATTCTGAGGTGCGGTCTATGCCCACATAGCGGTACTGATGACGGCTCTCAGGCGTTCCCTTGGTGCCGTAGGGGTCATATTCAGTACCGTCATAGGTGGTGCCCAGCCAATCTTTCACGTCTGAAGCGGAGAGCTTCTTGTCAGGACGCATGGCCCAGGGGATATCCAGGCTCTCAGGGCCGAATTCGGGCGCGGGCCCCTGGAAGCGCGGATCAGAGGGGGTCAGGCGGCTGCACAGGAACCACTTGCGCGGCGCGTTATACAGCTGGTCTAGCCAGGTGTAGGTAGAGAACGCAATGCGGGCATTGAAGTAGCGGGGAAGCCCTTGGACCGTTTCTCCGGCATCAGCCTCATGCTGGGGCATATCCATGAGGAGGTCATGTTCCTTGATCCATTGGGCCAGATCAGCGCTGCACATATAGTCATGCTGGTCACCCAGGGCATCCGCCAGGTCAAAATGATCGATGCCCTGACGGTTGGGCTGCACCACATAGCAGTCATCGGGCACGCGGCGGGCGATCCAATGGTGACCGCCGATGTTCTCCCAGTACCATACATCCTTCTCATCTCCGAAGGCCACACCGTTGGTCTCATAGGTGCCATACCGCTCTACCAGCATCCCCAGACGCTCAACGCCTTCCCGGGCGCTTTTGATGTAGGGCAGCGTGATGGTGGGGAGGTTCTCTTCGCCAATGCCGCCGGGAATCTCAGGCTGGTAGCCAGCTTCACCGGGCTTGCCCTTGGCAGGCTGGTAGCACACCAAGGGGTCAGCTCCGAGCACGCGCGCATTCGCAGAGATGGTTTCCGTAGAGCTCATGGAAACGTTCGCCGCGTTGATGCCCGTCTCAGCCCAAACACCATTCGAAGGGTCTGCATTCGGCGTGCAGGTATAGCGCAGGGGGTTGTCAGGCAGCTCTATGGTCAGGTGGCTGGCCACGCCCGTATAGGTGCGCGGCTGGTCTTCGGGATTGACCACGATCAGCTTCTTAGGATCGAACGAGAAGTCTTCGCCGTCTTCGTTGCGGGCGACGATGGTGGAACCATCATTGGTGGCCAAACGGCCAACGAGCAGAGTTGTGCATGCCATGGGGATCTCCTTTTTCTGGGGCGCATCGTGCTTTCGATATACACCGCCCGGGGGTTCTCTGGCTGCGAGCCGTGGGTTTGTTGGCAAACGGAAAGGAAGGCGTTGCTCGTGTCCATGAAGGCCTCAAAGGGATTGCGTCGCCCGGAAAACTATAGCTTTACGCGGCGGCAACAGAGGGGGTGCACCTGTCTTGCCCAAAGGGGATGGGGATATTTTTAAGCAGACGTGATGCAAGCTCTGTCTTGACAGCATCTCACGAACTGCGGGAATGATGGGGGCTCTCAGGGGGTATCACGACAAGAAGCAACGCGGGCGAAGGGCGAATAGCAGTCCATTCTGTCCGCGAATAGGCCCATCGATCGAAAGCGAGGGGATGGCAATGACTGCTAAGCAAGGGTCAACGTCGGCGAAGCCTACGTCACCCGCCAAGAATCCGGGTACCTACATCTCACTGATGGCTTTGGTGATGATGAATGTGACCATCATTGGCAGCGTGGCCAATGATGTACAGCAGGCCTACTACGGCTTGTCTTCTGTCACGCTCTTCATCATCGGCGCCATCGTGTTCTTCCTGCCCACCGGCTTGGTTGCGGCTGAGCTGGCCAGCGGCTGGGGGCAACGCGGTGGCATCTTCCGCTGGGTGGGCGAGGCTTTAGGTCCAGGACTTGCCTTCACCTGCTTGCTCATCCTCTGGTTCCAGACCTCCATCAACTTCGGCATGGGCGTGGCCTCGGCTTCAGCCACCATCGGCTTCTACACGCCTGATTGGGACTGGGCCGTTCAGTTCATGAATCACCCCCAGAATCAGTTCTTCATCATCTTGGCATGGTTGGCCTACTATTGGGGCCTTACCTTCATATCCACCAAGGGTGTCAAGGCTTTTGCGCGCCTGACGAAGTACGGCGTCATCATCGGCACCTTCATCCCGCTGGCCTTCATCGTCATCTTCACGGTGGTCTGGCTGGCCCAAGGCAACGTTTCCAACGTCACGCCAAGCCCTGAGGCGTTCAATCCCTTCTCAAGCGGCTTCAGCCTCACCAACCTGGCCCTGGCGGCGGGCGTGTTCTTCAGCTTCGCGGGCATTGATATGAACGCTGCTCACATCAAGCAGCTGAAGAAGCCCCAGAAGGAGTTCCCGCTTTCCATCTTCATTGCCATGATCTTGACGTTGATCATCTTCATCGCCGGTACGGTATGCATCGCCATCGTCACGCCGAAGCAGGATATGAACCTGGTCTATGGCCTGTACCAAACCTACAAGATCTTGGGCGCCACCTTCAACTGCCCCTGGATCTATGTGGCCTTCGTGTGGGTTGGCTTGGGTGCGTCCATGGCATCGTTGATCACCAATATGGCTGGCCCGTCGTTCATGCTGGGTCAGGCAGGCCGTTCCGGTTTCCTGCCCAAGTTCATGCAGAACAATAACAAGCATGGCATGCCCAGCCGTCTGATGTACATCCAGATGGGCTTCATGACCGTTGTTGCCTTCCTGGCTTTCCTGATCCCGAACATCGAGGGCTTCGTAGTCTTGATCACCCAGGCCATCACCATCCTGTACATGATGTACTACGTGCTGATGTTCATCTCGTTCCTGAAGCTGCGCAGTGATCAGCCGAACCGGCCACGTTTATTCCGGGTGCCGGGCGGAACCGTGGGCGCTTGGGTCGTAGCAGGCGTTGGCCTTCTGGCGTGCCTCTTCGGCATCGTGTTGGCCATCATCCCACCGGCCCAGGTGGCCGAAGAAGTGGGCAGCCCCGTTACCTACGTGGTGGTCATCCTAGCTATCATCGTGGTCACCTTCGGCATCTGCTTCTCCGTGTACCAGGCTTCCAAGAAGCATGATTGGGTTGACCCGAACAACGTGTTCGCACCCTTCACCTGGCAGCTGGAAGGCTTGAAGAAGCCGGGCAAGGTGCTCTCTAATGTTCCTTCTGAGATGATGAGCGAAGGCCAGAACCCCATGGGCATGCCCGTGAAGAAGCTCTGGGACCCCAACGAGCAGATCGTGCTGCCCGAGGAATACATCCCCGGCAAGCATCATCCCACGTCTCCGGCTATCGCCGCCGGTGATGATCCAGCAGCCTTGAATCATCCCGTGAAGACCAACGGCGTTGCCAACACTGCCATAGCCGTGCCCATGAGCCAACCGGCGCTCATATCCAAGAAGGCGGGTATCGGCACTGCGGCCAGCGCGGGCGTGAAAGACCCAGAGGCGGCGCGCAAGGCCGAAGAATCCGTAGAGGTGCAGCTCTCAGCTAATGTGCCTCCGGCTCCTGCGGCCGAGGTAGAGGCCGTGAAGATCCCCACTGACGTTACGGCGGATGCGGCTGCAGCCACCAAGGCAGAGCATGAGGCTTTAGCCAAGGAGAAGCAGGCTGAGGCAGACGTGAAGCGCTACGCCACCGAAGCGAAGGCCTATGAGGACCAAGTAGAAGCAGACAGCGCTCTCTTGGCCGCCGAACGCCAGGTAAAGGAAGCCACCGCCGCGGCTGAGCAGGCCAAGAAGACGGGTGCCACCCCTGAAAGCAGTGCTCCCGCTGGAGCGGAACCCCAAGGGGATGCTGCTGACGGCACGAAGCCTACTCGCTAATGCTGATACAGGTGAGCCGCGCCAATGCTTGGCGCGGCTCCCACGGGGATAAGAGGTGTTCGAAATGACAGACAACAACATCAAAGCTACACCAGCGAAGGCCACTGCAGCGGCAGCGCCGGTCAAGGCTTCAGCTGATCCGGGTGCGGCCGATCGCATGTCCATGCCTGAGAACAACGGCACCACAGTGACCAAGCCCACGGTGGCCACCCAGCAGAAGCAGGGTGACACGTTCAAGGCCACGCTCACCGTGAAGGATATGGTGGTGTGGGGGCTGATCACCATGGTTCCCATTTCCCCCATGGCCGTTTACGGTGGTGTGTTCGCTGATTCTGGCGGCATGCCCACCTTGGCATTCATCATCGGCTTCGTGGCCGTGTTGTTCAGCGTGTTCTCGTTCGGCATCATGATCCAGCACTTCCCGTCATCGGGCTCCATCTTCACCTATGTGAGCCACGTGTTCGGGAAGATGCCCGGCTTCATAGCTGGCTGGCTCATGCTCTTGCAATATCTGGTCAGTCCGGCCATGGTGTATCTCATCGCCGCCATCGCCATCCATAGCATGTTGCCGGATGTGCCCATCCTGGCATTGTGCTTCGGGTTCCTTGCCATCGTGGCCATCGTGTCGCTCATAGGCATGAAGACAGCCATGGTGGTGAACAAGGTGGCCCTGGTGGCCCAGCTGGTCATCTTGGCATTGTTCGTGGTGTTCGGCATCATGTTCGTGGTGCAGCACCCCGAAAGCGCCAGCTTCTCACCGGAGAACCTGTTCAATCCCGCCAAGTTCGAACTGGGCGGCACCATGTCGGCTGTGTCTCTGGCGGTCATGTCCTACGTGGGCTTCGGTGCCATAGCCACGTTGACCCAGGAAGCCAAGGATCCCAAGCACGGGCCGTCCCGCGCTATGATGGTCATGGCCATCCTGCTGTGCGTGCTCTACGTGCTGCAGTGCTTCATCGCCACGTGCATTGACCCATCCGGCGCTGCCTTCGCAGGCAATACTGACAACGCGTTCTACGTGGTGGCCAAGATGGCTGCAGGCCCCTGGCTGATGATCGTCTGCGCCGTGGGCGTTGCTTTGGCCCAGGGCGTGTTCACCGCCATAGCCCAACAGAACTCCATCGCGTTCGTCATGTTCACCATGGCCAAGGGTGGGTGCCTGCCGAAGTTCATGGCCAAGATGAACAAGCGCACCAACTCTCCGCTGAACGCCGTGCTCTTCATCATCTGCCTATCCATCGTGCTGCCGCTGATCTTCCAGTTCAGCGGCATCAATATGAATACCGTGGTGAAGATCTCCAACTTCGGTGCGCTTTCCACTTACACCCTGCTGAACCTGGCGGTCATCGTGTTCTGCTGGATCCAGCTGAAGGAGCGCAAGGGCGTCAAGGCCGTGCTCATGCACCTGGTATTCCCGGCCCTGGGCGCCGCCGTGTGCTTCGCCATCATGCTTTCGGTGGGCACCGTGGCCCTCAGCGTGGGCGCCGTGTTCATCGTCATAGGCATCATCTACTACCTGGTGTTGACGAAGGTGATGCACCGTCAGATCAACCTAGGGTGATATCGCAGGCATCCTGTCTGCGTGAGTCATAGCACGCAACGAAACCGATCAAAAGCAGGGGAAAGGAACCCATCATGACTGAAGAGAAAACGATGCAGACCCCAACATTCACCGTGACCATAGGGAATGGGGCTGCGAACCAGGCTGCGGAAGCGAAGATCCCCCAGCCTGCCAGCAAGACCATGAAGTGGACGAATGGCAAGCAGACCATCGGATACACCACCACAGCAGAGCTGCTCCCGCTGCATACGGATGACGGCAAGCTGATCGGGCATATGTTCGCCCTGTCTTATGTATCTGACCAGAAGGACAAGACTGACCGGCCGGTCACGTTCTGCTGGAACGGTGGCCCGGGCGGTTCCTCTGCCATGGTGAACATCGGCGGTTTGGGGCCGCGTCGCGTGCCCATCACCACCATCAATCAGCTGCCATGCCCCACCGCTCCGGAAGACAACCCCTATTCGCTGCTTCCTTCCACTGACCTGGTGTATCTGGACGCTATGGGTACTGGGTATTCGAAGGTGGCCGAAGGCTATGACCCGAAGAAGGTCTGGGGCGTAGACGGCGATGCGGATGCCTTCATGCGCGGCATCGCCCAATGGCTCACCACCCACGAGCGGTGGAACACCCCGCTGTATCTCTATGGCGAATCCTATGGCACCATGCGCAATTCCGTGCTGATGCGCGTGCTGGGGGAGCGGGGCATTGCTCTGACGGGCGTGATCGAGCAATCCACCATCTTGGATTACGCGCCCACGCTGGCAGGCAATGACCTGTATTACATGGGCATGTTCCCGGTCTATGCTGCCACGGCCAACTACTTCGGCAAAGCGGGCAAGGGCGTTGACCAGTTCGAATGGTTCGATAAGGCCTGGAAGTTCGTGGACGAGAAGCTGGGTAGCGCGCTCATCGCCTCTGATTCCATCACCCCGGAACAGGAGAAGGCGCTGGCCGCTGAGATGTCTGAGCTGATCGGCCTGCCCGCTGAGTTCATCCAGAAGAAGCATCTGCGCATAGAGCTGGATACGTTCCGCAAGACCATCATGGCCGATGAAGGCTTGTTCACGGGCCGCTATGACACGCGTTTCACCGAACCTGCCTACATGGATGTTCAGGGTGACAACGAGTTCTTCGCCGGTGAGGACCCTTCCGGTGACGCTATCATGACGCCAGACCAGTCTGCCTGGATGAAGCTGGTCCAGGAAACCGGTTTCGATGGGTCATCCATCAACATGCTGCTGTCCATGAAGGTGAACGAGGACTGGAACTGGACCCATCAGGCTCCGGGCACCATGGGAAGCCCCCAATGCCCCAACACGGCCTACGACATGGGTACGGCCCTGCGGCGCAACCCCTTCTGCCGCGTGATCTTCTTCGGAGGCATCCACGATGCTGCAACGCCGTTCTGGAACGTGAAGCACTCCATCTCCAAGATGTTCCTGCCTGAATCCATCACCAGCCGCATTGAATACAAGGTGCATGAGAACGGGCATATGGCCTATGAGGATCAGCCCACCCTGGAGAAGATGATCCCAGAGCTCGAGGCATTCTACGACAAGCGCCATCAGGCTTAATGAAAGGAAGCAGCTCATGCTGAACACAGAACAGCAGGCCATCGTGGACCACGCTCAGGTCCAACAGAAGAACGGGTGGCAGCATCTGAAGGTCAAGGGCACGCCCTATGAGTGCGGGTTCCAGGAGGGATACCTTCTGGCCGATGAGTACAAGGACGCCCTGCGCGTGTATAGGTTCATGACCCTTGAGACCTTCGGTAAAGACTACGATTGGTTCGCCGAGCAATCCATCCGCCTCCATGGGTCTGTGATCCCTGAGCGGTATGCCCAAGAGCTTCAGGGCATGGCTGACGGCCTCACGGCTGCCGGGGTGGATGCCACGTTGGAGGATATGATCGCCTGGAACGATTGGATGGAGATCACCGGATACTGGTGGCCGCAGAACGCGGGCAAGATCATGGCCCGGCCACTCATGAAGACCCACCGCAAAGAGCACTGCTCTGCCATTGCAGCAACGGGGTCTGCCACGGTGGATGGGAAGCCGTACCTGGGTCATGAGAGCTTCGATGAATTCTGGAGCGGCCAGTACTTCAATGTGTGCAAGCACGTGGAACCGGATGAGGGCTACGCCTTTGTCATGCAGGCATCCGCGCCCTGCATGCTGTCTTCCATGACAGATTTCTATGTGACGTCAGCTGGCCTGAACGTGACTGAGACCACTCTTGCAGGCTTCGACCGCTACAGCGATGAGGGCATGCCGGAATGGGTGCGCATCCGTGACGCCATCCAGTTCTCTAACACTATTGATGAGTTCGTGGAGCGCTTGGATAAGGGCAACAATGGTGGCTACGCCAACGCATGGCTGATAGCTGACCATAACACCGGCGAGATAGCCCGCTTCGAACAGGGGTTGGAATACACCAGCCTCGAGCGCACGAAGGACGGAACGTTCTTCGGGTGCAACGCCGTGTTCGACCCGCGCATCCGCAACCTGGAATGCAAGGACAACGGATTCAATGATCCGCGTCAGCAGACCGGCGCGCGCCGCCAGCGCTGGATGGAGCTGATCGATCAATACTATGGGAAGATCGATCTGGAGATAGTGAAGAAGATGCTGGCAGACACCTATGATGTGTACCTGGGTTACAACTGCCCATCCAGCCGCGATATCTGCGCCCACTACGATGTGGATCCCCAGTACTACGCTGATGACCCGGATGCCGTATGGAACATCCCGTTCTACCCGGCGGGCTCATGCGATGCCAAGGCGGCCGGGCCTGACGATGTGAAGCATATGAAGATGTGGGGCCGCTATGGCCGGGCTGATGGCGTGGAGTTCAACGCCAAGGACTTCATGGACCAGCATCCGCTTTGGAAGTGGATGGATGGCTATCTGCAGGATAGGCCTACCCAGCCGTGGACGTTGTTCGATTAGCGGCATCCTCAAGGCGCATGGAACGCCTTGTGACCTCATAGAAGATGAAACGCCAATGCGAAGGAGCTGATAGAGATGAAGCTATCGAAGGAACAGATCAAGAAGATGTCAGAAGACTACGGGAAGATGTGCTGCCAGCATGTGGCCCAGCGCTCCGTCACCAAGAACGGCATTCTGGAATCAGCAGAGAGCGTGGAGGTGCTCAAGCGCATGAGCCCCCCGAACTTCGCGTTCTCCATTGATGTGGATGACCAGGCTGTGGCCAACCAGAAGATGTCTGGCCGTTGCTGGATGTTCGCCTGCTTGAATGTGCTGCGCTTCCACATTGAGAAGGACTTGGATCTGCCGAAGGGCACGTTCGAGCTATCCCAGGCCTACTTGGCGTTCTACAACAAGCTAGAGCGTGCCGCTTGGTTCCTGGAGCATGTGGTTGCCACGGCCGATAAGCCCCTGGATGACCGTGAGGTGGATTGGCTGATCTCAACGCCCATGGCTGATGGCGGTGACTGGGACATGGTTGCGGCCCTGGTGAAGAAGTACGGCGTGATGCCTCACGAAGCCATGGCTGAGACCCATTGCACCAATGACACGGCTGAAGTGAATACGGTGCTCTCGCACCTGCTGCGCCAAGATGCCATCAAGCTGCGTCAGATGGTCAATGAGGTGAAGGACACTGAAGCAACCCAGCTTGAGATGCTGAACGAGGTGTATCGCGTGCTGGCCGTGTGCTTCGGTGAGCCGCCTGAGACGTTCGACTTCACCTACGTGGACAGCAAGGGCAAGTACCATGCTGACCTGGGCATCACTCCGCTGGAGTTCCTGAAGAAGTACGTGAAGGTGAACCTGGATGACTACGTGGGTGTCATCAACGTGCCGGGCGAGGGCAACCCCTATGGCCACGTGTTCGCCATCCAAGACTCTGACCAGATCCCTGAGCGTCGCAACCTGTACGTCAACGTACCCATGGATGAGCTGAAGGGTTACGTCATCGAATCGCTCAAGGCGGGTGACCCGGTGTGGTTCGGCTCTGACGTCTTGCAGTGGTGTGACCGCAACGCTGGCGTCATGGCCCATGACCTCTATGACCTGGAGGGGCTCTTCGGCGTGAAGTTCGATATGGACAAGGCCCAGCGCTTCGCCATGCACGAGAGCCTGCCCACCCACGCCATGACCGTTGCTGGTGTTGATATCAAGGACGGCAAGCCCACCAAGTGGAAGATCGAGAACTCCTGGGGCACCGAGAATGGCGGCAAGAAGACCGGCAACAACGGCTACTTCGTCTGCTCCGATGAGTGGTTCGACAACTTCGTGTACGAGGTTGCCATCCCCAAGAAACTGCTGAAGCCCGAAACACTGAAGGCACTGGATTCCGAGCCCATCGTATGGCCGTTCTGGAATACCTTCAACCCGGTGAGCCAGCTGTAGCGCTCCTGGCTGCTTGATCGTGCGAACGGCCCTGCTTCGGCGGGGCCGTTTCCTTAGGCAGGGATGCGTACCTGTTCCAGGTACTGTTCGAAGGTGCGCACGGCCAAGCTAGCGCTCTTCTGGTTGCGCACAGCGAACCCTATCTCTCGGATGGCCTTCACATCCAAGGGGCGTATGGCCAGATCATAGGGCACGCGCTCCAAGATCAGCTCAGGTAGGATGCTCACGCCCAGGCCGCTTTCGATCATGGCCATGATCACGTAGTCATCCCGGGTCTTCAAGCGGATCTCTGGCACGATGCCAGCCGTGCGGAAGAGGTCTGCAACCATGGTGTCAGTGCCCTTCTCATCCAACAGGAACGGCTCATTCGCCAAGTCTGCCAGCTTCACGGTGCGCTTCTTCGCCAGGGGATGCTCCGGCGGCAGTACGGCCAGCAGCTGGTCTGAACCCAAGGATATGGTGTCGAAGCCCTCTTCGGTGGGGAGGGGCAGGAAGCCGCAGTCCACGCGGCCCGAGGCGATCCATTCGCGTATCTCAGCGTAGTTCCCGATGACCAGTTCGTAGTCAATGCCCGGATGGTCTTCTTGAAGGCGCTCGATCACGCTGGGAAGCCATTGGGCTGCCACGCTGGAGAATGTTCCGATGCGGATGATGCCCGTGGTAAGCCCCGCGAGGCGGTCCACCTCCATTTGGAGGTTGCGCTGCTTGGTGCATACATCGCGCACGAAGGGGAGCAGGACGCGCCCTTCGCTGGTGAGCTCAACACCGCCCCGGCCGCGCACGAGCAGCCGGATGCCCCAGCCCTTCTCCAATTCCGCGATCATGCGCGATACCCCTGATTGGGTGTAGGACAGCGCCTCAGCCGCCCGAGTGAAGCTGCCCAGATCCACCGTTTCGATGAAGGCCTCATACTTCTGCAGCGTGCTTTCCATGGTTTCCTCGCTCTGACCTTTATTTCATTCCAAATGCTCATGCAAATGATGATGAACATTCGCTTTCATTCTATCGCATGGCGTGGTTTACTATCCCGGCACTGAGAAACGCCTAAGAAACGAACCACCAAGCGGGTGCGCACGGTCGTGCGAAAGATCCGCTCCAAAGGGATTCGAACTGCATAGCAAAACAACCGGACGCCAGGCCCGCGGGGAACCTGTGACGCCTGAGCGCCGGAGAGAAGGAGGGATCATGCAGCATACGCTCAAGTACCTGGCATCATTGTTCATCTTCGGATTCAACGGGATCTTCGCAAGCTACGTGGATGCCACCAGCACCCAGATCGTCTTCTTGCGCGTGCTGATCGGTTCCATTGTCCTCCTAGGGGCCTTCGCCATCACCCGCAAGCGTTGGACCTTCCCTGACCACAAGCGCGCCTTCGGGTTCTTGGTGTTGTCGGGCTGCGCCATGGGCATGCAGTGGCTGCTCCTCTTCGAGGCGTTCAACCATATTGGGGTGGGAATGGCCACGCTGCTCAACTATTGCGGCCCCATCATCGTGATAGCTCTGGCACCCTTCGTGTTCAAAGAGCGCATGACCTGGAATAAGATGCTGGGCATCCTGGTGGTCATCAGCGGCGTGCTGCTGCTGAATGGCACCGCCACGGGCTCCCTTGATCTGGTGGGAATCCTCTGCGGGCTGGGAGCGGCTGTGCTCTACGCCGTCATGGTGACCTTCTCCAAGAAGGCCTCTGCCATCCAAGGCCTTGAGAACACTACCATCCAGATCCTCTCAGGCTTGGCTGCGGTGTTCGTGGTGCTGCTGGTCAAGGGAGAGGCTCAGGTGAGCCTGCCGCTGTACAGCGTGCCTGCTATGCTGGAGCTGGGCATCGTGGGCACGGGAGCGGCCTGCTTGCTGTACTTCTCGGGCATCGGCACCATGAACGCCCAATCGGTGGCCGTGTTGGGATACCTAGAACCCCTGGGGGCTGTGGTGCTCTCTGCCATCATCCTGGGCGAGGCCATGACGGGGCTTCAGCTGGTGGGCGTGGCCTGCATCATCGGGGGCGCTTGCCTGGCGCAGATGAGCATGCCGAAGGAGCTAAGGCTCAAGGGGCTGGCGAAGGGATCTTTGAGGGGGCTGGCAAGGCGCCAAGCTGCCTAACGCGCTTCCGTGGCATAATGGGGCCGTTCGAAAGGAGCCCCTATGCCCATCGAATCGCCTCAGCACCGGCCACCCCATGACATGGATTGCCCTATGCTGGCCATCGTTACGGGATGCAGCCATGGGAAGTGCCATTTCTGTGACATCTTCACAGGCATCCCCTTCGCGCCCATCCCCGAAGACCAGGTGATCGCTGATATCCAGGCTATCGCGGAGACGGCTACGGCGCTCACCCGGCGCATCTATCTGACGGGTGGGAACCCCTTCGCCCTGCCCACCCATCGGCTGGTGAAGGTGTTCGATGCAGTAGAGGAGCACATCCCTACGGTGAAGAGCTACGGCGGGTTCTGCCGCATCGTGGATGTGGCAGCGAAATCTGACGAGGAGCTGGCGCTGCTGCGCAACCGGGGAGTGGATGAGATCACCATCGGAGCCGAGAGCGGCTTCGATGAGGCCTTGGGTTTCATGGAGAAGGGGCATACGTCCGCTGATATCATCCAGCAGGGGCATCGCCTCCATGAGGCAGGCATCAAATTCACGTTCTTCTACCTAGCCGGGATGGCCGGAGCGGGGAAGGGGCAAGAGAACGCACTGGCCTCAGCCCGTGTGTTCAGCGAAGCGGGCCCGAGTCGCATCCTGGTGGTGACCCTCACGCCTACCCAGCACTGGCCGTTGGCTCAAGACATAGCCGCGGGCCGGTGGATGCCTCCTACGGAAGTGGAAACGGCCCAAGAGATCAAGACCTTCGTGGCGAACCTCACCTGCACCACCCAGGTGAACTGCTCCCATGATACTGACATCGTGCGCTTCGAGGGCATGGTGCCTCAGAACCAGGCGGCTTTGGTAGAGCTCATGGAACATCGCATTCCCCTGATGAACGAGAAGGCCTCTCGCAAGATGCGAGAGGCCTTGCACGGGGCACGCTATTGAGGATGTGCGATTTGGAACGTCCCTTTTGCACCTTCTGCCCATCAGCGGGCCTGGAGGGAAGAGCTCACCACGCTTCGGCTGGTCAGGTAAGTGACCAGCAGATAGCCTCCGTAGATGATAGCCACTAGCACGGCCGCCAGGGCGATAGGGCCCACCACAGAGGTTCCCAGCGCATCGAAGAGCTCTTTGGATATCACGCTGATGGCGCAGGATGCGTGGCAGATAGCCACTCCCAGGGGCAAGAGGAAGTAGACCAGCACCTGGATGAGCAGGGAGCGGTTGATCGTGCGGTTGCTGCAGCCGATGCGCGAGAGCATCCGGTAGCGCGGGAGGGAATCAGCTGTTTGGGAGAGCTGCTGCACGGCCAGCACGGCAGCGGTGGATAGCAGGAAGATGAGGCCGATGTAGAGCGCCAAGTAGGTGATCATCATCTTCAAGCCGCTTGCCTGGGTGATCATCTCATAGGCGGTGATGATGCGCGTCACGGGCCACAGCAGATGGGCATAGGGGTCATCTGCTCCTGAGAAGCCCTGTTCGAATCCGCCAAGGTCAAGGGGTTGCGCGGCAGCCACGATATCCGCCAGCGCCTCATCGTTCTCGGCTTCCGTGCGTCCGTTATCGGCATACATCACATCCAGCAGGCTGCGGGCTGGAATGGCTCCGGCCTCCCACAGGGCATCTACCACAGCATCGGGAACCACGATGGTAAGGGCTGTGGCTTTCAGGGAATTGTCTTCTATCTGAGTGTTGATGATCTGATCGGCAACCGTGAGCCTTTGCCCCAGGGCATCGAAGGATAGGCCTGAGCCAGCCAGATCGTCAGCCAGTGGGGCTGCTACTTCCATGTTGTTCGCAATGATGCACTGGTCATCAGCAAGCGCGATGGGTTCTTGGCCAACGAGAGCGCGCACGGCGTTCATGTCGGAAAGCGATACGATGCCCACATTGGATCCGCTCAAGCTGCTCGCACCCATATCCTTCAGGTGCTGTTCCGCGCTCTCTCCGGCTTGACTGATCAGCTGCCCGTAGGTGACGCCTGGCAAGAAGAAGAAGTCAAGCTGCGCGCTGTCTTGAATGGTCTGCTCCCAAAGCTCGGGGGCAGCGTCACGCAGGGGCTGGGCCATGTTCCATTCGTGGGCTACGGCGTTCTCATAGCGTTCGGGCGTATCGGCTTGCATGCCGCGGGCGCGAGCGGTGATATCCGTGGAGTCGTCCCGCAGGCCGCCCTTCGCGTCATCTTGGTATATCTCAGCCGTAAGCGTGGCGCTGTAAGGGTTCGCTTCCTCTATGCCGTCAGTGAAGACGCTCACCATGCCCATGCCCACTGAGAACGTGGTGATGGAGAAGAACAGCATCACGCAGATGGCCCAGAGGGATACGAATGCGGTGTTCACGCGGCTGGCTATCTGGCGCACGGTGAAGGGGGTGAGCCCGCGCAGGTAGATGTTCTTCGCTCGGGTGATGAGGGCGATGATGAAGCCCGCCAATGACCAGAAGAGGATGAACGTGCCTACCAGCATGCCGATGGTGGCCCTGTGGAAGCGCACATCATCCAGCATGACGAGGCCGCTTTCGATGAGCTGCTCATAGGCATAGGCCAGAATGGCGATGGACGCGATGAACGCCACCAGGCACACCCATGGGTTGCGCGTGACGGCCTTCTGGTTCTTCGCATTCGCATTGAGGAGGTCGATCAGCTTCTGGCGATTCACGGTGAACGTATTGAAGAGCGCTACCACCACATAGATGATGGCGAAGCAGAGTACGGTGAACTTGAGCGCTTCAGGGGAGAAGACGAACTGATAGTTCATGATGGTGGTGCCGAACAGCCATGCAGTGAAGAACGACATGGCCTGGGACAGCAAGAACCCTACCAACAGCCCCAGCACCAGCGAGACCAGGCCCACCAGCACCGTTTCTATCAGCATGATGGCCGATACCTGAAAGGACGGCATGCCCAGTAGCATGTAGGTGCCGAATTCCCGCTTGCGCCTGCGGATGAGGAAGCCGTTGGAGTAGAGGATCAGGAACCCCAAGACGCAGGCGATGAGCCAAGAGAACATATTCAGGAACTGCACGGTCATCTGGAACTGGCGCTCATCGGCTTCGGACTGGAGGTCGAACATCACCTCCTGGCCACCGATGGAGTTGAACGCATAGAACACCGCTACGCCGAAGAGCAAGGTCAGGAAGTAGATGGTGTAATCGCGTACGGAATGGCGGATGTTGCGCCATGCAAGCTTAAGCAACATGGCCCACATCCCCTCCCAGGAAGCTCACCACTTCCATGATGCGGGCGAAGAACTCCTCCCGGGGCATGGCTCCGCGGCGGATCTCATTGAACAGGCGGCCGTCCTTGATGAACAGCACGCGGTTCGTGAAGGATGCTGCATAGGAATCGTGGGTGACCATCATGATGGTGGCGCCCATCTTCGCGTTCATCATCTCCAGCGTTTCCAAGAGCACGGCGGCTGAGCGGGAATCCAGGGCACCGGTGGGCTCATCGGCTAAGATCAGCTTCGGGTCGCCCACGATGGCGCGGGCAGCAGCCACCCGCTGCTTCTGGCCACCAGACATCTGATTCGGATAGCGCTTGAGCACGTCAGCCACGCCTAAGGCAGCAGCGATGTTCTGCACGCGGGCAGATACCTGAGAGGGCGCCACGTGCTTGATGGTGAGCGCAAGGGCGATGTTCTCCATGCCGTTCAGCGTGTCCAGCAGGTTGAAGTCTTGGAAGATGAACCCCAGCTCATCCCGGCGGAACTTCGCCAGCGCGCGCTTGGAGAGAGTGGTGATGTCCTTGCCATCCACGAGGATCTGCCCTGAGGTCACCTTGTCTATGGTGGAGACGCAATTCAAAAGCGTGGTCTTGCCTGACCCAGAGGGCCCCATGATACCGATGAATTCACCTTCGGCCACATCGAAGGAGACACCGTCCAGGGCATGAGTGATGGAATCGCGGCTGCCGTAGACCTTCTTCGCCTGCCGGACGGAAAGGGCCAAGGGGCGGCCGCCCTGGGTTGCTTGGGTTGCGAAGAGGGGTTCAGCGTATATCTCTGTCATGGCGTCCTCAGGCTTTCACGAGACGGGGGGACTCATAGGCTATGAAGGCCCCGATGGCTATCACGATAGCGAATGAGAGTGCGATTTTTCCGGCTATGCTCATGTTCTCCTCCTTTGGAGCCTTGAAGACCCCTGTCTGGGTTGGATGGTGCAGGGAACATGATGGCTGGGCTCAGTGACGGGTGCCATCGAATGGGCTTACAGGAACCTTACATTGCTGTCACCGAAGCCACAGGCCGAAGCGGGACAACGGGGACGTAGGCTATTGTCCTGCTTTCCGGTCTTAGCAAATGAGTTAGCATGCCCTTTCGGGAAAGCAGGACAATAGCCTACGTCCCCGTTGTCCCGCTATTAAGGCAGGCGGCTGCGGTCATGGGGGAAGGCGAAGATCAACCGGGTTCCTGCCCCCTGTTCGCTGGCAGCGGATACGCTCAAGCCCAAGCGACTGCTCATGAGCGCCACCAGGTACAGGCCCATGCCGGTGGCCGTCCCGCGGGCACGGCCATTGCTTCCTGTGAAGCCGCGGTCGAAGATGCGCGGCATGTCAGCCTCAGTGATGCCGCATCCGTCATCCCGCACCTCCAGCACTGTGCGGCCCCGGGGCGTGTTCGGCTCCTCTACATGGGCGGTGAAGGTGATGGTTCGGGCGCCATACTGGGCTGCGTTCGCCACCACTTGGCTGAGCATGAACACGAGCCACGGCTCGTCAGAGAGCACGTGCAGATCAGGGGGAATATCCACCTGAGGGATGGCTTGCACTTCGATCAGGAAGCGGGCTTGGCGCTTGCAGGCTTCTCGGGCTGCGTTGGCCAGGGGTATGCTTCGGATGGCGTAATCCTTCTGCACCGAGGTTGACCGTGCATAATAGAGCGCCTGGTCTATCTGGACTTCCATGCGCTCAAGCTCTCGGGAGAGCTTATCAGCGTCAGGCCCTTGGAGGCGGTCCAAGATCAGCTTGGCGGCCGCAATAGGGGTCTTCGTCTCATGGATCCACAGCTCTATGTATTCACGGTAGGCGTTCGCATCCATCTGGGCATCGGCCAGCTCATGGTTGGCCTGGGCGGCTAGACGATCGATAGCATCTTGGGCAATGCGCCCTTCCAGAAACCGCGGCTCTGTGAGCAGGGTTGCAGATTCGCATGCGGAAAGCTCAGGGGTACCTACCTCTTCTACTGACCGCCAGAAGCGGACACGGCGCAGGTAATCAATGCCGAGGCCCAGGCAGAGGCATATCAGCACGAATGCTGATATGGTCACACTGCCATCAAAGCCGATGCCAAGGGTCATGGCCATGGCGAAGACCCCAGCGGCGCAGCCGACGCCTAACAGGATGAGCAGGCTACGGTCCCCAAGATAGCCCAGGGGCGTGAACGCTCCCGCTTCCTCAGAGCGCTCAGAACGCGTCATAGGGAATACCCTATCCCGCGCTTGGTCTTGATGAGGTCTTCATCAGCGCCCAGGGCCTGGAGGCGCTTGCGCAGGCGGTTCATGTTCACGGTCAGCGTATTGTCATCGATGAAGGCATCGGATTCCCAGAGGTGCACCATGAGCTGTTGGCGGCTCACGATCTTCCCCGCATTGCGCATGAGCAAAGACAGGATCTTGAGCTCATTGCGCGTGAGCTCACAGCTCTCATCTTGATAGGTGACGGTGCCCGATGCTTCGTCTAAGGTGAGGCAGCCCTCACGAAGAACAGGCGTTGAGGCAGCGCCCGAACGGACCAGGTTCTGGATGCGGGCCAGCAAGACCGCAGGCCGGTAGGGTTTGGTCACGTAGTCATTCGCGCCCAACCCTAAAGCCATGACCTCGTCGAATTCGCTGGTGGAAGAGGTCAGCATGATGATGGGTACCGCTGAGGCAGCGCGGATGTCACGGCAGATGGCCAGGCCATCCGCCCCTGGCAGCTTCAGGTCCAACACGATGCAGGCGGGGTTGCTTTCCAAGGCCTGGGCAGCGGCGTCTTCGAACTGGCTGCACCAGCGGGGCTCATAGCCCTGGAGCGTGAGCAGCCGCGCCAGCTCTTCGCGCAGGGCGGCATCATCTTCCACGATGAAAATGGTTTCCATGGGCGAAGATGATACCCGATGATGGAACTGTGCGGGCGCTTTTCTTCATCCCTGCTATACTCATGTCCTATGTTAGACATCGTCCAATCATCTGCTCCGGTTGACCATGCAGCCCGGGTCATCACCCTGGAAGGGGTGGGCAACGTGCGTGACTTGGGCGGCATTCCCGTCTACGGTGGCCGCCGGGTGAAGCCTGGCATGATCTTCCGCGGCGCTGCGTTGGCGGGAGCCACTGCTGCGGATAGGCGCGTGCTCTTCGAAGAGCTGGGCATCTCCTGCGTGATAGACCTGCGGTGCGGGTGGGAGGTGGAAGCCAAGCCCAACCCCGCTCATCCCGGTGTGGATTCATTGCACATCCCCTTCTATGACAAGGAGAAGGTGGGCATCGAATATGAGGTGGGTGCCTTGGGCGGTCAGAAGGTGGGGCGTGATGTTGCCTGTGATCCTGATGACTTCTACCGGTCATTGGCCAATCCACGTACCACCGCTCAGATGCGGGAGTGCTTAGCTCAGATCATCGCCCGCACTTCCAATGGGCTTCCCGTCTATCAGCATTGCAGCGGCGGCAAAGACCGCACCGGCGTCATGACGTTGTTGGTGCTCACGGTGCTGGGGGCGGCCTTCATTGACATCCTTGAGGATTATCTGTATACGAACGTGTTCCGGGATGCTCAGTTCCCTGAGACCTATGCCAAGTTCCTGCACATAGCTCAGGGGGATGAGGAACGGGCACTCAAGTTGGTGAATGACCATCGGGCACGCCGGGAGAACCTAGAGGCGTTCCTGGAAGCGGTCAGCGAAGGCTATGGCAGCATAGATGCCTTCGTTCATGGGCAACTTGGAGTGGGAGATGCCCTGCGGGAAGAATTTCGCGCCACCTGCACCGCATGAGCTGATGGGACAACGGGGACGTAGGCTATTGTCCTGCTCTAGAGCAGGACAATAGCCTACGTCCCCGTTGTCCCATCTCCCGCATCAGCTGAAGCACTCCTCAAGCAGCATCTCTTGGAAATCATCAGACAGGTACAGGGGCAGTTTTCTTGTTGCCCGCTCTGTGGTGTGCTGACCCTTTCCGCCGTAGCGGATGAGCGCCTTGCAACACCAGGCCACGGCCCGCAGGGCGGATACCTTCTTCCAGGCCGGGAAGCGTTCCTCAAAGGCACCGGCTTCGAAGCGGCCATCCACTGCTTTCCAGTATTCCCCTAAGAACACCTCCTGGTCTTGGGCGGTGAAGAAGCGATCGCTGTCCCAGAAGGTGGTGGTAGGAGCCAGGAAGAAGGCCAGGTCTTGGGCTATGTCACCCAGAAGGGGCCGTTCCCAATCCACGAACCAGCCGGTCTGGCTGTCTTCGGGCAGGAGGAAATGGGAAGCCAGGGTTTCGGTGTTCACGATATGCGGCTCTGAAGGCGCGGCTTGGGCTTTCTGGATGGCCTGGGCGGTGAGGTTGGTGAACCGGTCCACCCAAGCAGTGATGCGCGCGTCTTCGTAGCGGGAGCTGCGGTACAGTTGGAATCGCTCCATGCATTCATCGAAGAGCCCTTGAAGAGGGTCAGTTGGGCGATAGAGCGGGCAGTCCTCTGAGATGGGGACGCTGTGGATGGCGGCAAGGATGCGGGCGCAGCGCTTCAGATCATCCGGGTGCGGGTCATCCAAGTCGAACACTCGCCCCGGGCAGAATGTCTCCACCAGCACCCCCTTGCCGGGAGCGGTGCTAGAGCTGTCAACATAGATGGGCAGCGGCGTGCAGCCGGAAGCAGCCACCGCAGCAAGGGCATCGGATTCGTAGCGGACTTGGCAAGCATGGAAGGGCTGGGGGAGGACGTTCACGCGCAAGACGAAGCGCTGCTGGGCATTGCCGTCCCTTTCGCCTTGGTCTTCCCCAGCAGAGAACCAGAAGTTCACGTTGTGCTCACCCTCACCTAAAGGGTGGGGGGTCAGGACATCCTGGGGGTGTACGCCTAGGCGGTCCCGCAGTTCTTCGTTGTTCGCAAGATAATCCGTTGCCCTCTGCCGATAGACATCCAAGGAATCCACCAGTGCGCTCCTAGAATCCAAGCCAAAGCTGTAGATAGGATAGGGTACAGCATCCCGCGAAGGCGATGACGATGAAAGCCAGCAGCCAATTCGCCGCCCGGGGGCGCATATGACCGAACATCTCACAGATCAGGGGATAGATCAACCACACATAGAGCACCGCCACCAGCCCGATGAACACATCATTCACCAGCCAGGCTTGCCCCAGCACATTGAGGGGTAGTTGGGAGTTGTCCCAGAAGGGGTATTCTCCGAATTCATCAGGTTGATTGATCAGCAGGCCGATGACCAATTCCAAGACCATGCTCAGCACAACGGTGATGAGGAATGTCTCCAGGAGCGCGCCCCAGAGCGTTTTGCGGCGCACCACGATGTATTCCTTCAGAGGTTCGATCACCAACGTCATGACCACGGCACCTATGCCGTATACCCAATAGGGGTGGTACCACGGATCGCTCCAGACTACGTAATCAGCCTCAACGATGCCGAAGAGCGCATCCATGATGACGCAGTAGAGCAATTCCAACCAATGGCCCACGATGGTGCAGATGCAGAACGCGGCGATGATGGCGCGCCAGAATTCCCAGGTCTTCGGGGCGAAGTAGCCTATCTCATCGTTGGCGGTGATCCTATGCAGCCTATGCTTCCCCACGGTTCCGGCTTCCCCCGCCCGGGCTTTGCTCAAGCGGTTTCCTTACCCCAGCCCTTTCAGATGGATTCGATGATACGCATGGGCTGTTCCGGCTGGGCGAGGGGGCTCATATGGCTACCGAAAGGACACCGAGCTGCAATCTTGTGGAACGGTGCGCAGGCGAGGCAGGAAGGTAAGAGAAAAAGCTGATTTTCTGGCTTATATATGAGCAAAATGCCTGGTAAAACTGCTATAATACCGTCAAACATCGAACCTAAGGGTGACTATGGAAGAGCTACTAGCAACCTGCCATAGGATATTCGATCAGAGTACCCAGCCATTCAGCATCGCGCATGTCAATTCTGATGACAACGGCACTCCAATCGGATTCTCATATGAGTATCTGAACCCCGCCATGGCACAGCTCACTGACATGACCACTGACTACCTGCTGGGCAAGGATGTCTATGAGCTCTGGCCCAACGATGACACCACGTGGCTGGACTACTTCGCTCAGGCTGCCTTCCACGGGATAGCCGCTGAATTCGATGCTGCCTCCCCCGCGCTCTCTGAATTCTTGCATGTCTCGGTCTTTCCCATAGAACAGGGGTATTGCGGGTTCTTCATCCAAGCGGTCACTCAGTGGGTCAGCCAAGCCCATACCTCCCTCAAGAACATCCAGGCGGGCATCTTCTTCTATGATCTGCGCCGCCGGTTCATCATGCTCACCCCGCCTGCTCGTGACATCACGGGCTTTGAAACGGAATACATCAGCTTCGTGGAGTTCACTAGCCGTCTGTTCGGCGAAGAGAACAACGCTGGCGTACGCCAGCAGATGGATTCATTCCGGGCTGGCAGCGCGAACAGCCTCTTGGCCACAGGGCAGCTGACCGATGGCCGCTGGCTGCGCATCAGCCTAGGGCACATGGGCAACACTGACTGCTTCGCCTTCGGGCTCATCGAAGACATCACGCGTTTGCATGAGGCTGAGCAGAAGAGCGCAGACCGCACGCGGCTCTTGCGCCGTCAGAAGCGGGCGCTCCAAACAGCCCTTGACCTGGCAGAACAGAGCAGCAAGGCGAAATCAGCGTTCTTGGCGAATATCTCCCATGATTTCCGCACGCCCATGAACGCTATCACGGGGTTCGCTGACATCGCCTTGGAATGCCTGGATGACCGCAGTTGTGTGCAGGATTGCCTGAACAAGATCTTGATGTCCAGCGCCCATCTCCTTGACCTGGTGAATGAGATCCTGGATGTCAGCCAGATAGAAAGCGGGAAGATGACCCTTGCTTGCTTGCCGCTGCAGCTGGGTTCGTTCCTTGACACCACCAGCACGCTGTTCGCGGGTGAGGCTGAACGGAAGGGCATCGCCTTCGCCTTGGATGCCAGCGGCATCACCCATGATAGGGTGGTGGCAGACAAGACGCGGTTGTCCCAGGTGCTGGTGAATGTGCTGGGCAATGCCGTCAAGTTCACCCCGTCAGGTGGGCGTGTGACCTGCACGGTGACTGAGCGCAAAGGGGCGCCGAAGGGCTACGGCCTGTTCGTCTTCTGCGTGCAAGACACCGGTTGTGGCATGTCGAAGGCATTCCTCTCGCGCATCTTCGAACCGTTCGAGCGCGCCAATGCCTCCTCAACGGGACGCGTTGAGGGCACGGGCCTGGGCATGACCATCACGAAGAGCCTGGTAGAGCTCATGGGCGGCACCATCACCGTGGAAAGCGAAGAAGGGGTGGGAAGCACCTTCACCATCAGCATCCCCCTTGAGCTGGAAGGGGTCAGCGGGAAAGAGGGGGCGCGCAGCGGCGCTGATGATGGCGTTGAGCCCCTGCATTCCTCTGCCGTGCGGAGGCAGGAAGCCACGCCTGAAGTCTATGATTTCAGCGGGCGCCATGCGCTCATCGCTGATGACGATGAGCTCTCCCGGGAAGTGCTGAAGCGCGCCTTGGGGCGCTACGGATTCGTCGTGGATGAAGCAGAAGATGGCGAAGATGCGGTAGAGAGCGTTCGGTCCAAGGGGGTCAATCACTACGATGTGGTGATGCTGGATATGCGCATGCCGCGCATGAACGGCGTGGAGGCAGCGCGTCAGATCCGCAGTCTGGATCATCCCCATGCCCGCAACGTGCCCATCCTGGCTGTGACGGCCGATGTGTTCGATGAGGCGCTACGGGATGTAGAAGAGGCGGGGATGAGCGGCCGGATCACCAAGCCGCTGGATATCCATCAGCTGATGTCCACTCTGAAGGATTGCCTTTCTTGACGAAAAGGGCCGGAGCGGGACAACGGGGACGCAGGCTATTGTCCTGCTTTCTGGCCTTAGCAAATGAGTCAGCAGGCCTTTCGGACAAGCAGGACAATAGCCTACGTCCCCGTTGTCCCCGTTGTCATAAGACCGTCAACGGCTAGGCCCTTCCTGATTCAGTAGAATACTAGGTTCATCAGGCTGAGGAGGGAAAGGGAGGTAGAGAGTGAAGAACATCCTTCGGGTGTTCAAGCGTGACCTGTTGCGCCTGCTCAAAGCTCCCGCTGCGCTGGTGGTGGTGTTCGCCCTAGCCATCCTCCCTTCCGTCTATACCTGGTACAACGTTCTTGGCTTCTGGGACCCCTATGAGAACACGGGCAGCCTCAAGGTGTGCGTGGTGAACCTAGACCATGGCGGCTCCTCTGAGATGACCGGCAAGCTGGACGTGGGTGAGCAGATCGTGGAACAGCTGCGCAAGAACAAGCAGTTGGACTGGGACTTCACCACCTACGATGAGGCCATGGACGCCCTTCAGACCGGGCGGGCCTACGCGGCCTTCGTCATCCCCACTGATTTCACCCAGCAGCTATTGACGCTGACCACCGGCCAGTTCCAGCAGCCAAAGATAACCTATCTCGTGAATGAGAAGGCAGGACCAGTGGCGCCGAAGATCACCGATACGGGAGCCAGTGCGCTGGACGAGACGGTCAATTCCGCTTTCGTGTCCACCGTGAGCGACGCGGTGGTCCAGGCGGTAGATGGCGCCCTCGATCAATCCAAGGCCGATGCGGCCAGGGTGCGTTCCCAGGCTGTGAGCAAGCTGGGGGCGGCCCAGGAGGCATTATCTGAAGCCCGCAGCGCCTTGGGTGAGGCGGCTCAGGCGTGCGAAGGGGCCCGTGATCAAGTGACTGGCGTTCAGGGTCAACTGACCGGTGCGAAGAGCCAAGCCGACGAAGCGGCGGCTGCTCTTGAGGATATCTCCAGTTTGGCGAAGAGCCTCCAAGAGCAGTTGTCTGCGCTGATGGCCCAGGCCACTCCGGCGGTCAATGCTGCCCTGACGAATCTGAGCGCTGCTTCTGCTCGGGCGAACGCGGCAGTGGGCGGGTTGGCGTCTGACATAGCTGCCGCCCAGGGCAGCGCTGATGCTGCCTTGAGCCAGGCGCAGGGGGCTCTGGAGCAGAGCCAGCGCTTGGCAACCTATCTGGAAGGCGTGGTGGATGATCTGCCAGATGCTGATCCGGCCAAAGCGCCCCTGGCCAGCGCCCTTGCCACCTTGAATGCCTACAACGCAGACTTGGAGCAGACGGTGGCTTCCTTGACCACGCTCAGCTCTTCGGTGGCCCAGGCCTCAGCATCCCTAGAGAAGGCCTCCTCTGCTTTCGACCAGGCTGTACAGCACTCCGTTGCCTCCGGTCAGACGCTCTGGGGCGCCATCACATCCACGCTGTTGCCTCAAACCCTTGAGGCGCTCACCCAGGTATCCACCACGGCTTCTTCGCTTTCGGCGGCTGTGCTGGGAACGAAGGCTGTGGCTGACCAAGCGGCCATCGTCTTCACCTCACTGGACGGCACGTTGGCGGATGCAGCTGATGCCCTTCGCCAGACCGATGGGCTGCTTGGCGGTGCAGAAGAGGAGCTGGACGCGCTCCATGCAGATGTGGCGGCGCTGGATGGTTCCACCAGCCTCACCAGCCTGTTGGGGGTGGACGGCCTGGATGCCCAGTCCATCGCCGGGTTCATGGGGGCTCCCACTGAGGTGGTGACCGAAGAGCTCTATCCGCTGAACGCCTATGGTTCTGCCATGGCGCCACTGTTCATGAACCTGACGTTCTGGATAGGGGCGTTCATGCTCATGGTCATCATGCGCCAAGAAGTTGATGGCGAAGGCATCCCAGGGCTCACCATCACCCAGGCCTACCTGGGGCGCTTCTGCCTGTTCGCCTTGATAGCGGCCATCCAGGCCCTCATCTGCTGCGCGGGGGTGCTCTTCATCGGCGTGCAGGCGGTAAGCCCCCTGGCGCTCTTCGCCGCTGCGGTGGTGGCGTCTTTGGCTTACCTTTCCATCATCTATGCCCTTTCGGTCACCCTTCAGCACATAGGCAAGGGCATCTGCATCGTGCTGGTGTTCGCCCAGATCCCCGGCGCTACAGGGCTCTATCCCATTGAGATGACCTCCGGTTTCTTCCAAGCCATCTACCCCTTTTTCCCCTTCACCTACGGCATAGGGGCCATGCGCGAGGCCATCTGCGGGTTCTATGGCTCCCACTATGCCACAGACCTAGCGGTGCTGGGGCTGTTCTTCGCGCTGTTCATGGCGCTGGGTGTGGGGGTGCGCCCCTATCTGGCGAATGTGAACCGGATGGTGGCGAACCAGATCCGTAAGGCGGGTCTCTTCAATGGCGAACGGGTGCAGGTGCCTGCGCGCCCCTACCGCACCGCCCAGATCCTGCGGGCGTTGGCGGATAAGGACGAATACCGGGAAGCCATCAGCCGTCGCTATGACCGCTTGGCTCACCTCTACCCGAAGCTCATCCGCGGGGCTATCATCTGCGGCATCGGCGTGCCCATCCTCATATCCATCGTGTTCGCCTTCACCCCGGCCGAGAAGGTGTGGGTGCTCACCTTCTGGCTGGTATGGTTGGTGGCCATCACGCTGTTCCTGGTGATAGTGGAAAGCCTGCGCTATAGCATCGTGCGTCAGATGAAGCTGGATTCCCTGAGCACCCAGAGCCTCTATGACCTCATCAAAGACCGGAAGAGTGGCTCTACCATGACGGGGGAGGGCAAGGCCGATGCGTGATATGTGGCTCATCTTCTCCGACGAGCTGCGAAGGCTCTTCGCGAACGTGGTCTCCGTGGTCATCGCCTTGGGGCTGGTGGTCATGCCCTCCATCTTCGCCTGGTACAACATCATCGCCTGTTGGGATGTGTTCGACCATACGGGCAACCTGGCTGTGGCGGTGGCCAATACCGATGAGGGCTACCAGTCTGACTTAATCCCCTTGCGGGTGAACGTGGGAGAACAGGTGGTAAGCGCGCTTCGGGCCAATGACCAGATAGATTGGCTGTTCACCGATGAAACGGATGCGGTAGACGGTGCGCGGTCGGGGCGCTATTACGCGGCCGTGGTCATCCCGAAGGATTTCAGCCGGGACATGCTGACGTTCTTCGCTGATGATGCGCGCCAGGCCAGCATCATCTACTACAGCAACGAGAAGAAGAGCGCCATTGCGCCGAAGATCACTGACCGCGGGGCCGATACGGTCTCCTATGAGGTGAATCAGGTCTTTGCCCAAACGCTCTCTGAAGTGGCCATCTCCTTGGGCGAGGCGCTGGCCCGCTATGCTGATGACGCTGATGTGTCAGGGCAGGTGGCCCGGCTGGCTGACCATATCACCCAGACAGCGGCCAGCCTGCGCCGGACCGCTGACGTGTTGGAGCTCTACGGCAACCTCGGTCAGGATGCGAACGGGCTCATCAGCTCTACGGTCTCCTTGGCTGAGGTATCTGAGGAGCAGGCAGACGGGCTGAAGGAAGCGGCCTCAACGGGAGCAGACGCACTGCCTTCGTTGGTCCAGAGCCTGCGGGATACGGTGCAGGCGCTGGGTGAGGCCTTTGATGCTGGCAGCGCTGACATGGCGGCGGTCAGCGCGGCGGTGGATGAGCTGTTCAACAGCACCAGCGTGGCCACGGGAGATGCGGCGGCCGCCCTGCGGACCGAAGCCGATGGGCTCACCACGCGCATCAATGCCTGCCAGGGGTTGGCGGCGCAGTTGAAGGCGCTCATCCCCCATGTGGATGCTGCCTATCGGCCTGCTATGGAGGAGGCGGTGCGCCTGTTGGAGATGCAGGCGGATCTGCTGGAGCAAAGCCAACAGAGCCTGCGCCAGGCGGCGGATAAGCTAGAGGCGGGGGATGCGAACCTGAACACAGAGCGGGAGCAGGTGAAGGCATCGGTGAGCCAAGCCCAAGCTGACCTCCAAGCGGCAAAGGAGGCCTTCCAGCAGATGCGCCCCGGGTTGGAGCAGATAGCTGATGAAGCAGCTGCGCTGGCTTCCAGCGTGCAAGCCACCCTAGGCAAGCTGGGGGGCGTGAGCGGGAATCTGTCAGCTGCCGCACAGAGGGCTACAGAAGCCCTGAGCGGCGGCGCTGCCAAGACAACGGAGACTGCCGTAGAGCTGCGCCAGTCCGCTGATGCCATAGATGGCCTGGCATCAGACATCCGCCAGGCGTTGCTGAGCGAGGATACCGAACAGCTGCGGGCCATCCTCACCTCTGACGTATCCGCCTTCGCCAGCGCCTTGGCGGCTCCGGTGCAGGTGGAACGCCAGGCAGTCTATCCGGCCGAGAACTTCGGCTCGCAGATGGCACCGCTCTACACCACCTTGGCGTTGTTCATCGGGTCATTGCTCATTCTGGTGGTGCTCAAGCCGCGGCCTTGTCGGGCTACCCTCAAGCGGGTGCCGGGCGCTAAGCCACGCCAAGTGTTCCTGGGGCACTTCGCCGTCATGGCCGTGCTCTCCTTGGCTCAAACCACCTTGGCAGCCCTGGGGAATATGCTGTTCTTGCAGGTGCAAGTGGCCCATCCCTGGTTGTATCTGCTCATCTTCTGGCTGGCGGGACTCGTGTTCACGTTCATCATCTATGCCCTGGTGGTCTCGTTCGCCAACTTAGGGAAGGCCATCGCCGTGCTGATGCTCATCATCCAGGTGACGGGCTGCGGTGGTTCGTTCCCCCTGCAGATCCTGCCCTCCTTCGTGCAGGCGGTGAGCCCGTTTCTGCCCGCAACCTATGTGGTCAATGCCATGCGCGAGGCCATGATGGGCACCTATGGCAGCGTGTATTGGGAACAGGTGGGGTGGCTCTTGGTGTTCCTGATCCCGGCGGCGCTGCTGGGCCTGGCTCTGCGCAAGCCCCTAGAGAAGTTCATGGGTTGGTATGTGGAACAGGTGGATAAGTCAGAGCTGATGGCCTAGGGCTCACATCCAGCGCTTCCAGCGGAAGAAGGCCAACAGAGCCCCGGTGCACACCAGGGAAAGCACTACCAACACCAGCCAGGTGAGATTCCATTCCGTGCCCGGGATGACGCTCAGGTTCATCCCGAACCAACCCGTTACCAGCGTCAGCGGAGCGAACAGCACCGTTACGATGGTGAACACCTGCATGATGGAGTTCTGCTTCAGGTCTATCTGGGTCTGTTCCAGCTCATGCAGCTGCAAGCTGTATTCCTTGAGCGTCTCAGAACGGGTGGCCAGCCGATCCGCCAGGCTTTCGATGTGGTCGAACGAGCGGGCCTCGCTGGACCTCATGAGACCATTCTCATTGTCAGACAGGATGCTGGCCATGGTGGCTATCTCTTGGTAGTAGACGGCCAGGCTCATGGACTGGCGCCGATACTTCATGATCGCAAAGGAAGACGCGTTGCGGTTCGAATCCAGCATCCGCTCCTCTATGTCTTCCATATCATCTTCGAAATGTCCCAGGAAGGTGAGGTCATCCACCAAGAGCTCTTTGAAGAACACGTAAAGGCAGTGGGCTGTGGTGGTCTGAGACAGCACTCCTATGTTCACCACGTGTTCTAACACCTCTTGGGCAGTGCCCCCTTCATCCACGAAGATGAGCTGGTGGCGGTCCATGTAGAAGGCGAACAGGGAGGGGTCAACGCCAAGCCGGGTCTTGCTGGGCACAGCCAGCGAACCCACGATGTAATCAGGGTAGATGTCCACATAGTTGCTGTCAGAAGCGGCCAGCTGATCAAGGGACTCATGGGCGTCCGGGTGCTCCAACCCTAGCTCTTCGAATTCTGCCTTGGAGAGGATGGCCACTATGGGGGAGGAAGTGCGCTGGGCTTCGTTCTCATCCACCTGGATGAGGCTTGACAGGTGCCGGTTCGACAGCATCAGCCCCGCTGTTTCCAGTTCATAGCAGATGCCCATGGAGCATTCCCTCCTTTGGTCCTCCCCTTTGAGCAAGGGACAACCAAGCCCCTTCGCATCAAGGAGCATAGGGGCTTTTTGACGATTTGCTGAGTTCGCCAGGAAACCGAAACCGAACGGAAGCCAGGAGGCTACACTGTCGAAGAACAATCGGTGTTGTATCCTGTGGGGCAATACCACTACGGAAAGGAAATCGAACCCATGCAAAAAAGCGCGAATCTCTCTGGCATGAAGGTGGCCGCTCTGGTGGTGGCCCTGTTGGTGGCGGCATCCCTGGGGCTGGCAGGCTGTTCCAGCAGCTCTTCAACGGCAAGCAGCGCATCCTTATCCAGTGATGCCCAGGCCGCTGAGGGCATCGGCACCCATCATGCGGTCATCGAAGTGGAGGGCTATGCCCCGGTGACGGTGGAACTGGATGGCGATGCGGCGCCTACATCAGTCCAGAACTTCATGGACCTGGCCCAGGATGGCTACTACGATGGCAAGACCTTCTATCGCATCGTGGATGATTTCTGTTTGCAGGGAGGTACCGAAGGGAACAGCGCCTCGGGCAATGACCCCAGCCTCACCCCCATCAAGGGCGAATTCTCTTCCAATGGGGTGGATAACCCATTGGCGGATGCTTTTGACCGCGGCGTAGTGGCCATGGCGCGCACCTCCAACCCTGATTCTGCCACCAGCACCTTCTTCGTCACCCTGGGCAACGCAGCCCAGGTGGGCGCAAGCCTAGATGGGCAGTATGCTGCCTTCGGCACCATAGATGATGAGGGCATGAAGGTCATCGACCAGATCGTGGCGGATAACCTGGCCAATGTGGATGAGCCGAATATGGGCGCTATCACGGTGGAGGCGAACCAGCCCGTCATCAAGTCCATCACCATCACTGACTAGCCGCTGACTGCGAAGGGCCATGACAGAACGGGAAGCCAAGGAGGAGCGTCTGGCCTGTGCGCTCACGGAGATGGGTTCCGTGGCCGTGGCCTTCTCCGGGGGCGTTGATTCCACGTTCTTGTTGGCTTTCGCTCAGGGGTTGCCGGGCGTTGCGGTCCAGGCCATCACAGTGGCATCTTCCCTCATGGCAAAGGAAGATGCTGTTTTCACTCGGACCTTCTGTGAAGAGCGGGGCATCTCTCAGCACGTGCTGGCAGTGGACCCGCTCAAAGCCCCTGCCGTTCTGGCCAATGGCGAAGATCGCTGCTATCACTGCAAGCGGCTCATCATGGAAAAGGCCGTTGCCCGGGCAAAGGAGTTGGGGGCCATCCTCTGCGACGGGAGCAATGCTTCAGATGCAGAGGACTTCCGTCCGGGAGAGCGGGCGCTCCAAGAACTGGGCATCCGCAGCCCGTTGGCTGAGGCAGGCTTCACGAAGCCGGATATCCGTGCCGCCGCCCAGGCTTTGGGCCTGCCGAATGCCCACAAGCCCGCGGCCGCCTGCCTGGCCAGCCGCATCCCCTATGGCACGCCGCTGAACGCTGCGCTCCTGCACCGGATAGACCAGGCCGAAGTGCTCTTGCGTGCAGAGGGGTTCACCCAAGCCCGGGTGCGCGCCCATGATGCCGGTGGCCCCGGTAGCCTGGCGCGCATCGAAGTACCGGAAGCGGACATCCCGCATCTGGTGCAAGAGCCCTTGCGCGGCCGCCTGAGCGCGAAGCTGCGCAGCTTGGGCTTCGCCTACATCACCGCTGATCTAGAGGGGTATAGGCAAGGCAGTTTGAATGAGACCATCAAGGAGAAGCTTCATGGTTGATGATATCCGCACGCTTCTGAAAGGGGTGGCTGCGGGCAGCATTCCCGTAGACCAGGCTGAGCGTGCCTTGCGGGGGAAGCCCTTCGAAGATCTGGGGTTCGCCACGGTGGATCTGCATCGGCGCTTGCTCCAGGGGGCCACTGAGGTGATCTATGGCGAAGGGAAGACAGCCCATCAGATAGCTGCCATCGTGGGTGCTCTGCAGGAGAATGGCCAGCAACAGGTGCTCATCACGCGCCTGGCACCGGATAAGGCCCAGGCCCTGGAAGAAGCGGGCGTCAACCTAGCCTATGAGCCCATCCCCCACGTGGGCATCGTGGGCGGCGTGCCCCAGCCCACAACGGAAGGCTATGTGCTGGTGGCCAGCGCAGGCACTTCTGACATGCCCGTGGCTGAAGAGGCTGCTCTCACCGCCCAGATGCTGGGGTGCAAGGTGGTCCGCGCCTTCGATGTGGGAGTGGCGGGATTGCACCGTACGCTGGCGCGTATGGATGACATCCTGGGGGCTTCGGCCATCGTAGCCGTGGCGGGGATGGAAGGGGCGCTCGCCAGCGTCTTGGGCGGCCTGGCTAACTGTCCGGTCATCGCCGTGCCCACCAGCGTGGGCTACGGTGCCTCCTTCGGCGGTGTGGCGGCGCTGCTCTCCATGTTGAATTCCTGCGCCTCCGGGGTCTCGGTGGTCAACATAGATAACGGTTTCGGGGCGGCCTACACGGCTGCCATGATTTGCCGAAGAGGGTGAGGCCCATGACCACGCTTCTGCTGGATTGCACCCATGGCTCTACCAAGGATGGCTTTGCGAAGGCTTGCGAAGGGCTCGTGGGGCGTCAGGTGTTCCAACCAGCCCATCCCAAGACCGGCCATCATCATGACCAAGGGGATGCCCATCACCATCATCACAGCTTGCAGGAGGTCCAAGAGGCCATCTGCGCGTCCGGGGTGACTCCTCGGGCCCAGGTCTACGCTCAAGGCGTCTATGACCTTCTGGCCCAGGCAGAGGCCAAGGCCCATGGAGTGAGCGTGGCCGATGTGCATTTCCATGAGGTGGGGTCTGCCGAGGCGGTGGGATTCGTATTGCGGGCTTGCGCTGCCATGGATGCCCTAGAGCCGCAACGCATCCTGGCAACGCCGGTGTGCACGGGCTTCGGCCAGGTTGACTGCGCCCATGGCCGTCTGCCCATTCCGGCCCCCGCCACGGCCAACGTCCTTGAAGGGGTCCCTGCTTTCGCAGGCCCTGAAGAGGGTGAGCTGACCACGCCCACGGGCGCAGCGCTCGTTGTGTATTTCGCAGAGGAGTTCATGGACGAAGCGGCGGCAAAAGCCCAAGCTGATGTTACGATGCTCTGCAACCCTGATAAAGTGTCCTAAAAGCAGATCTTGGAAGGTCAGGAGTGCCCATGAAGGTCCTAGACACCGGTTTCGCTCGGGAATTCATCCGTCTGTGCAATGATGGGTGGCAGTTCGGCTGGCACGAATCCAACGGCGGCAACGCCTCCTATCGGCTGCGCAAGAGCGAGGCGAATGAGGTTCGGTCTGGGTTCAGCGCCCATGGATGGAACCGGCTTGAAGTGGAACTGCCCCGGTTGGCGGGGGAGTGCTTCCTGATCACCGCAGCGGGCAGCCATTTCCGCAGCATCGCCCATGACCCGAAGCGCAGCTTGGGCATCATCGAGATAGACCGCAGCGGGAGCGCTTGGCGGGAATGCTGGGGCTTCAAAGGGGATGCCCAACCTACTTCTGAGCTTCTGGCGCATCTGATCTGCCATGAGGTGCGCATGGCGGCTACGGAAGGCAAGAGCCGCGTCATCTATCATTGCCATCCTGCGAATCTGGCGGCCATGACCAACATCGTGCCGCCGGATGGCGCTCTGTTCACTCGCCTGCTCTGGGCTCAGGTGAGTGAATGCGCTTTCGTCTTCCCCGAAGGGGTCCAGCTCTTGAGCTGGGAGGTTCCTGGTAGCGTGGCCTTGGCTCGGAAGACGGCAGCAGCCATGGAGCGCACGAGCGCGGTCATCTGGCCCCATCATGGGCTCTTCGTTGCAGGTACCACCATGGATGATGCCTTCGGGCGTGTCCAGACCATCGAAAAGGCTGCTGAGATCTACCTCAAGACCTGCATGACCGGCCGTCCCTACCTCTCTGCCATCCCTGAGGAGGATATCCTGCGGATGTCCCGGGAATACGGACTGGGCATAGAGGCCACCGGCGTTTTCAACCGCCCAGCCATGCGGCCTGAAGGACACCAGCAGATGAGCCAGCCAGTTCCTGCGCAAGAGGCTCCCGCGCCTGCTGAGGTGCAAGAGGTGATCGAAGCCACAGAAGCGGCTATCCCTGCCTCAGAACCCGTTCCCGTCCCTGAACCCGTTCCTGCCTCTGAGCCGGAGCCCGTTTCGTTGGAAGAGCCTCTTTCGGCCCAACAGCTTGCCGATCCCCCACTGAGCGCTCAGGGGTTCCCGAAGCTGGGTGGTCCTGAGATGACGGTGGAAGCGGCCTTGGAGGCCACGCCTCCCGCCTTCCGGTCTCAGTCCCAAGCTGTGCCGGGGCCGCAGCCCCAGGTCATGCCAGAGCCTCAGCCTCAGTTCCAACCTGATCCGCAGCTCTCCTACCAGCCTGAACCTCAAGTTCCGTACCAGTCTGAGCCCCAGGCCCAGCCAGAGCTTGGGTATCAGCCTCAGCCTGAGCTCCAGGCCCAGCCAGGGCCTGGGTACCAACCTCAGTCCCAAGAGGAAAAACCCGTGTACCGGTACTACCCGAAGCCTTCGCGCAGCTAGCTTCCATGGTGAAGAAGCCTGCCAAGACCAATGCCATCCGCGAGGTGGAGGCAGCGGGTGTCCCCTTCGCGTACCGCACGTTCGAGACCGAAGGGGCACCTAGCGGTGTTGAAGTGGCTGACATGCTAGGGGAAGACCCTGATCGCGTGTTCAAGACGCTGGTTACTACCGGCAAGTCAGGGGAGCACTATGTGTTCATGATCCCTGTGGCTGAGGAGCTCAACCTCAAGAAAGCTGCCCAAGCCGTGGGGGAGAAGGCCGTGACCATGCTGCCCCTGCGTGACCTTCTCCCGCTGACCGGCTACGTTCATGGAGGCTGTTCTCCTGTGGGCATGAAGCAGGGGTTCCGCACGGTGATCGATGAGACGGCCCAGCTCTTCGATGCCATCCTCTATTCGGGCGGTCGCATCGGGTGTCAGTTGGAAACGGCCCCGGATGACCTTGCGCGGCTCATCGGTGCCGCATACGCCGATCTCACAGCTTGACCTGCCGCATCTGATCGGATTTGTGCCAGAATCAGCCCTTTCCTGCCCCGTTTGCACTGCTTGGAAAGGACTGCGCCTTGAATGGTCAGCTTACGCTTCGCGGCATCGTCATCGGCTGCCTAGGATGCGCCCTCATCACCGCATCCTCTGTATATGTCGCCCTTAAGATGGGGGCGCTTCCGTGGCCGATCATCTTCGCCGCGCTCATCTCGCTCTTCGCCCTGAAGGCGTTCAAGCGTCGGAAAGCATCGCTCAACGAGGCGAATGTGACCCATACGGTGATGTCGTCAGGCGCTATGGTGGCCGGAGGCTTGGCCTTCACCATTCCGGGCGTATGGATGCTAGGCCTGGGGGATGACATCTCCACGTTCCAGCTGTTGGTGATAGCGGTGTGCGGGTCTGCGGTAGGGCTCGTGGCTTCCATCGCCCTGCGCCGTCATTTCATAGATGAAGCCGCGCTGGAATACCCCCTCGGGCAGGCAGCGGCTGAAACGTTGAAAGCGGGGGAGACGGGCGGCCGCACCGGTGCGAAGCTTTTCGGAGCTATGGGGTTCGCGGCGTTGTGGGCCCTTCTGCGCGATGGCCTGAAGGTGATCCCTTCCATGGTGGGCCAGCTCTCCATTCCCAGCGTCGTCTTCGGCATCTATGCTTCTCCCATGATGCTGGCCGTGGGCTTCCTGGTGGGCACGGGCGCCATGGCTGTGTGGTTCGGGGGAGCGGTGCTGGCGAACTGCGGGCTTGTCATGGGTGCTCCGGCCTTGGGGATCGCTTCGGCAGAGGATGCCCGCACCGTGGCATCTTGCTTGGGCATGGGGTGCATGATGGGGTGTGGCATCGCTGTGATCGTGCGGGATATCGTTCCTTTGGGCGTGCGGACGCTGACCAAGAAAGCTGCGCAAGCGAACCGTCAAGGCGGGTCTTTGGGTCTGACGGCAGCAGCCTGCCTTTCGAACGGCGCACCCCAAGCCAAGGCCATCCGCAGCTCAGCCCTTGCCATCCTGGCTCTTGCCAGCGCGGCCGTGGCGGCGTGCATCGCGCTGCAGTTGCCTATTGCCGTTGCGCTCATCACCGTGGTCTGTGCCTTCGTGGCGTGCGCCATGAGCGCGCAATCGGTGGGACAGACGAGCATCGATCCCATGGAGATCTTCGGTTTGATCGCTTTGTTCCTGGTGGCGTTGGTGGCGGATGCATCCTCGCTCCAGCTCTTTTTCGTGGCTGCGCTGGTGGCGGTGGCCTGCGGCCTTGCGGGGGATGTCATGAATGATTTCAAAGCCGGTGCTGTGCTGGGCACTGATCCGAAGGCCCAGTGGGTGGGTCAGGGCATCGGCGCGCTCATCGGCTCTGTGGTGGCGGCCTTGGCCATTGGGGTGCTCTTCCAGGCCTATGGGCCGGAGGCATTCGGGCCCGGCAAGGAATTCGTCTCTGCCCAGGCCAGCGTGGTTGCCACCATGGTGTCTGGGGTGCCGAACATGACCGCATTCATAGTGGGCGCTGTGGCGGGCTTCGCCCTCTACCTGGTCCGCTTCCCAGCCATGATGCTGGGCTTGGGCATGTATCTGCCGTTCTATATGTCGCTCACGGCGTTTCTGGGGGTTGTGGTCAAGGCCGTGGTAGATGTCATCCATCGCAAGCGGATGGAAGGCGTCGCCCCTGATGAGCGTGAGGCCCGTGAGCGGGCCTACGGTGATACGGGCTTGATCTTGGCATCAGGCCTTCTCGGCGGCGAATCCATCATGGGCATCATCTTGGCTATGATGGTCTCAGTCAGCGCATTGCTCTAAGGAGGGCTCATGGGCACCACTCCATCCATCTATCCGGCCTTCGCCGTTGCCACCATCCTGTGCGCCTTGGGTTCGCTCACCCAAACGGTCATGAACTCCATGCTGCTAGGGGTGCAGGCCTCCTTCGGCACGGTAGAGGCCACCTCCCAATGGCTCACCACCCTATACATGCTGGTCATCGGCATCACGGTGCCCCTGGTGGCCCACCTCTCTCGCAAGTACAGCATCCGGCAGCTCATCGCGGCTGCCTGCGTCCTCTTCTTCGCAGGTTCGCTCATTGACTGGGTGGCCCCGGATTTCCTCACGCTGCTCCTGGGCCGCATCCCGCAGGCCATCGCCACGGGCATCACGCTTCCGGTCATGCAGACCATGGCTATGACGCGCTTCCCTCAGGGCAAGACGGGTACGGCCATGGGCATTGCAGGGGTAGCCATGGGGTTCGCGCCGAACATCGGCCCGCTCATCGGCGGTGCTCTGGTGGATAGCTTGGGCTGGCGCAGTTTCTTCCTCATGCTTGCCTGCGTGTTGGCCGCGTTGTTCGTGGCCGTGCTGCTCACCTTCCCGAAAGAGGAAGCGCCTGATCAAGATGCCCGTTTGGACTGGGCATCGTTCCTCTTGTCAACCTTAGGGTTCGGCGGCTTGCTCTTGGGCTTCACCAATGCGGCGGGGGCAGGGCTGGCGAATGGGCTCACGCTCATCCCGCTGGCCATCGGCATCCTCTGCCTGGTGGGCTTCATCCTGCGTCAGCGGAAGATAGCGAATCCGCTCATCTCCCTGCAGATCATGGGCCATGGGCGCTATGTGGCCAGCCTCGTGGGTCAATGCAGCCTCTTCGCCTCCTTCATGGGCATCACGCTCATCATCCCGCTGTTCGTGCAGAACGTCTGCGGCTTGACCGCCTTGGATGCAGGCATCGTTTTCATCCCGGCTACCGTCTTGGCGGTGGTGTTCAACCCCCTCGGGGGCATCCTCTCTGACAAGATAGGGGCGCGGCCGGTCATCATCGGCGGGGCTGCCTGCCTTACGTTGGGGGCGGTGTCCATGGTCTTCGTGGATGCATCAACGCCGCTGTGGCTGCTCACCGTCATGCAGACGGTGCGGGGCATTGGCGTGAGCAGCATCATCGGCCCGTTCATCTCTTGGGGTATGGGCGGCTTGCCTGGTCCGCTCATGAGCGATGGTTCCACGTTCTTCGTCACGCTCCGTCAAGCCTGCGCCTCCTTCGGTACGGCGCTCATGATGCTCATCATCACGGGTTTGGCTACCATGGGTGCTCTCGGTTATCAGATGGCCTTCGCCTTTTCGGCTGTGCTCTCCGCGGTGGTCCTTTTGATCGCTCTCACGAAGGTCCGGGCGTAAGAGCGCCATGTATCGTTTCGTGCACCCCGCAAGGGGCGCTCGGCCTAGGCCTCGGCCATCGAAAAGACGTGGTGCTTCGCTTATACCACGCTTTTCTCGGCCTGCGGAATCGGCCTCAACCCCTTGCGGGACGCCTCTCTCTGTAACAACTAAAAATCAGCCGCACTGCTGATGGGGCCTTGTCAGGCCCGCATCACCACTGCGGGCGTCCGCTATCCGCGGCCGCCAAGTGTATCGGGAGACGCTCATCGCGTCCCCTCTGCTTTTACTCACGCCTTCGGCGTGGATGTCGCTCCGCGTTCGGGTTGGTGCCCCATCCGGGTGGATGATGGGCGCCAGTTGATCTTCCAAATCTGCTTGCGCTTTGCGGCGTCTAACCATAGGCCGCCGCACCCGCTTCCTGGGTTGCTGCATTAGGGCGCGGCGGCAAAGAACAAGGGCTTCGTGCTAGCAAGCCAGCACCTACGGGTGCAGATACAGGTCGGCTTCGTAGGGACGGGAACTCGTTCCTGTCCGGGGGTCGCAAGAGGATGAGGGTATCCTGTCAGATTGATGGCAGTTGGGTCTTCTCGTGGATAGCTTTTGTGGATAACCTACAGTCCGTTTTCCACCATGAGGGTGTTGAGAGCGTCTGGGTCATTGGCAACGGACTCGAGTTCGGTAAGGCGACCTTCTGAGGTGAATTTGGTTATGAGGGCTTGGAAGCGATCATTGGCCTGAGATTCTCCTCTGGCTTCACCTTCAGCAAGACCTTGGGTCATGCCCTCTTCCCGAGCAGCATTCAGCCTGACCCGCATGTCCATCTCTGGTGTCATGAAGCCCAAGGCAAGCTCCTTCCATGGCTCCTCGGCGTTGGCGCGCTTGACCTGTTCATCCAGCACCGTTGCAAGGTCTCCTTCAGCACGTCCCGTATGGATATATCTTAACGTTGACAATGTGACTCGTCGGTCAAGTGCATGGAGCTGGTCAGAGCGATCATGCCGCATGTATCCTTGATCCAGGCAACGCTGCTGTGGCTCATATTTTAACTGGCGCAAGATGCTGCCTTCCAGCTGATATGCCCTGCAGTGGACCGTAGGAGAGCGCACGCCCCGTCTCGGACATGCGCTCTCTCAAGGCGCCTCAGAAAAGCCCCATGACCTGATAGGAGCATGGACGCTGCTCTTCCTCAGCATCCCGACGATGATGAGCATAGCACGTCCCCATCAACGCATAGTCTGGGCCTTTCCTGAGCGTGTCTGCAAGGCCGTCGAGGAGAAGGGAGAGGCGATGGGACAGATGGGCAAGGTCTGGGTCGGAGTGGATACGCACAAAGATGCCCATGTGGTATGCGTGCTCGATGCCAGCGGATGCAAGATCGCAGAGGGGAGGTTCGAGGCGAGCGCAAGGGGATATGCCCAGATAGCGAAGCTCATCGGGGATGCGAAGGGCTGCTCTGCCGTGGGCATCGAAGGGACGTCTTCCTACGGAGCTGGGCTCTACCGCTATCTCGATGAGCGAGGCTACAGCATCTTAGAAGCGCTCACGCCCCATCGGAGGCCGCGCGGAAAGGGAACGGCGAAGAACGACTCGATCGATGCTGAGAGGGCGGCCAGAGATGCCATGGCAGGCAATTGCACCGTCATCCCCAAATCCCAGAGGGGATGGGTGGAGGCGGCGCGGTGCCTCATCGTGGCGAGGAGGGCTGCCATCAAAACGCGCACCTCCTGCGCCAGTTCGATCAGACGGCTCATAGACACAGCCGATGACGGGATCAGGGCGCGCTATTCGCATGCCTCGATCAAGGAGATATGCGACAAGGTCAGGGTCGATGATGCCGAAGAGGGGATCGTGGCCGAGGGTACCTACGAAGCCCTGAGGTCCTTGGCCTTCCTGTGGAGATCCTCATCTGAGGAGGCAGACCGCATCGAAGAGGCCATCGCCGAGCTCGTGAGGGACAATGCTCCAGCGTTGCTGGATATGGAGGGCTGCGGCGCGCTCTGCGCTGCGACCCTCGCCGTTGCCGCCGGGGACAACCCTGAGAGGATCGTAGATGATGCGGCATTCGCCTCCCTGTGCGGAGCAGCTCCGCTCGAAGCCTCTAGCGGCAAGGTCGTGCGCCATCGGCTCAACCGCGGTGGGAACCGGCAAGCCAACTGCGCCCTCCATAAGATGGCGATCCAGCGCATGAGGTTCGATGACAGGACGAAGGCGTATGTGGATAGGCGCCTTGCGCAGGGCAAGACCAGAAGGGAGATCATCAGATGCCTCAAGAGATATCTCTGCCGGGAAGTGCTGCGGGCGCTGAAGGACCCGCATGCCGTGAGCGAGGATGATGGGAAAGCGCTGAAGCAGAGGAGGATGAGGCTGGGGCTGACGCAAAGGGAGATAGAGGCCCATGCCGGCTTCGGGAAAGGAGTGGCTAGCAGGATAGAGAACGGCTCATGCACGAACAAGATGAAGCGAGAAGCCTATGCCCTTGCTCTATCGGCGTTAGGGAGAAGAGCATCCTGAGGGGTTGACAATGATAGGAGCATCATCTGGGAGAGCGAGAGGTCATGTTCCTTATCCCAGGCAGGAGCGTTCAAGGCGATCCAGCAGATGCCATCTTGCAGCTCTAGGTCTGGTGCTTCCTTGCAGGCATGCCTGAGCGTGTATCGAGGAAGGCCTCTATCGAGCGGGTCATGATCGCAAAGGTAGATGATGTAGCTTGTCGGGAGCTTTCCGTAGCTTGCGCCCTCAGGCAGGGCTGCGCTATCCATCACCGCCTGGTAGTAGCGCATCCTGCGTGCGATATGGGGCTCCCGCACCGATTGCATCTCTATGTCATAGACCTTGTTATCTGCTTTGGCGAACACATCCATGCGGACTCCGTGGCCATGCAAGCTGGGCTTCTCCGAGTGCTCATCGTCGATGTACTCGATACGTCCCACCTCGATGCCTAAGATGGTCTCCAGCATCATGGCGCATACCTTAGGATCACGTACCACTCTGTCGAACATGGGCCAGTCCCTGATGGTGAGGTCTCTCATACACCTTCCCCTTCCCTCGAAAACCTTTTCCAAGGAAAGACCTTAACCATGGGACCTGACAGATATCTGACAGGAACGTGTCACCCATCCATGCAGGATCTGCCAGACCCCTTCACCGATCCATCAAGGATCCTCCATGGGTTCGTTAGAGATCCAATGCTTTCCTGCATCGGACCCCACGGACCACTGGGACAGGTTGATCGGGATTCGAGCTTCGTACCCTCCGTCATCCTGAGCGAAGGCGAAGGGTCTCCACTCTGCGATAGGGATATGCTCTGTAGCCGGCATCCGGTCTTGATGCCTGCATTCTCCTCGGGGAGGGATGCCCCGCCATCAGCCTCAAAGGGCATCCGTGTCCAGGCAGATCGTGAAGGGGCCGTCATTGATGAGTCCTACTGCCATGTCAGCGCCGAAGCGCCCGGTGGCCACCACGGGAACATCTGCCCGCGCTCTGCGGATGAAGTCCTCGTAGAGCCTCTCAGCTTCCTGGGGCGGGGCAGCCTGGGTGAAGGAGGGCCGATTGCCCTTGCGGCAATCGGCGAAGAGGGTGAATTGGCTCACGATCAGCACGTCTCCGTTCACATCCCGCAGGCTGAGGTTGGTCTTGCCTACCTCGTCTTCGAAGATGCGCAGCTTGTAGATCTTGTTCCACAAGGTCTCAACCTGGGCTTCCGTGTCATGAGGGCCAACCCCTAACAGGATGAGATACCCCTGGCCGATGACTCCCACTACCTGACCATCTATGGTGACATTGGCTTCCTTGACGCGTTGGAGGACTGCTCGCATCTCGTTGCTCCTTGCCTGATGAAGACCACAGTATCTATCCTATTGTAGAATGGAATGATGAAAAGCACCCATCCCGGTTCATTGTCTTGCAAGCTCATCGCTCTCATGTTGGCTGCTCTTTGTGCAGCTGGGCTTCTGACGGCCTGCGCAGCGCCCGGTTATGTGAGCCCCTATGACTGGGCCGCCCTGCAGCGCCAGGGGGAGAAGCTTTCCTATGCACCAGACGGGGTGGTGGAATCCCGCTGGGGCGTGGATGTCTCCGCCCACCAGCATGCCATCGACTGGCAGCAGGTGGCTGATGCAGGGGTGCAGTTCGCCTTCGTGCGCTTGGGCAATCGCGGCGCTACGGAAGGGATCCTGTACGAAGACGAGTACTTCATGGCCAACGCCACCGGTGCCCATCAGGCGGGCATCCCTGTATCTGCCTACTTCTTCTCCCAGGCCATCTCCGAAGAGGAGGTCCAGGAAGAGGCTGATCTGGCGCTTTCGCTCCTGACGAAAGCCGAAGCCGAAGGGGTGCGCTTCGAAGCCGTGGCCTTTGACCATGAAGCGGTGGATGTAGAAGGGGCGCGGGCCAATGACTTGAGCGGGGATACTCTGAGCGCCTTCGCCATCTCCTTCTGCGAACGGATGGAGCGGGCGGGCTATGAGCCTCTGGTCTATGGCAATCAGCGGGATCTAGGGAAGCTGGATAAGGTGATCCATAGCGCCTACCCCCTCTGGCTGGCCGAATACGAGGTGGCAGCTCCCACGGCTCAGTTCGATTTCATACTGTGGCAGTATTCGAATGCCGGGAACATTCCCGGCATTCCCACGGAAGTGGATCTGAATATCTGGCTGCCGCTTCCGGAATCCTCGTAGCTGCCCCTGATCCTTTAAGGCTCTTCCGCTAGAGCGTGGCGTTCTCTTGGGCGTCTTGCACCTGCTGGGCTTGCTGGGGGTTCATCCAGTCCCCCGTAGCACCCAGTACGATGCACAGCACCACCACTGCCACCACGGCGATGATGGCCCAGATGAGCCCTGGATGCTTCCGCTTGGACCCGGCAGGACCGTCTTCGTCCACCTCATATTCCTCCATGGCGGGGAATTCCGGATCCGTTTCTGAGGATTCCATCACCACTGGCTCATCGTTGGCCAGCGTGTCGCGGGGATGCGCCTGGGCAGAAGCGCGCATCCTCTTCTCGTCAACGCGGGGTAGGGGCTTCATCGGGGCCTCCTTCGTCTATTGGATTCCCGGCACTGAGGGGATGGTGGCGAATCCCGCTTCCAGCTCCTCATCGGTTGGCACGTGGTCAGCCATCTTGCCGTTGTTGTAGGCATCGTAGGCGTACATATCGAAGTACCCCGTGCCCGTGAGACCGAACAGGATCACCTTCTCCTGACCAGTCTCTGCGCACCTCTTCGCCTCTTCCATGGCCACATAGATGGCATGGGCGCTTTCCGGCGCGGGCAGGATGGTTTCCAGTCGTGCGAATTCCTCTGCCGCCCCGAACACGTCTGTCTGCTTCACGGCCACTGCTTCCATGTAGCCATCGTGCTTGAGCTTGCTCACGATAGGCGCCATGCCATGGTAGCGAAGCCCTCCTGCATGATCAGGGGAGGGGAGGAAGCCGTTACCGAGCGTGTACATCTTGCAGAGCGGACAGGTTTGGCCCGTATCGGCGAAATCGTAGGCGTACTTGCCGCGGGTGAGCGAAGGGCAGCTAGCGGGCTCTACGGCGATGAAGCGGGTATCGGGCTTGTCCCCGCGCAGCTTATCGCGCATGAACGGCGCGATAAGACCACCTAGGTTGGATCCGCCTCCTGCGCAGCCGATCACCACATCTGGGTATTCGCCCAACTCCTCCAAGGCCGTGTAGCTCTCAAGCCCGATGATGGACTGATGCAGCACCACCTGGTTCAGCACGCTGCCCAGCTGGTAGCGGCCCTTGTTGCCGGGGACGTTCAGCGCCCGCTCCACCGCCTCAGAGATGGCCGTGCCCAGGCTCCCCGTGGAATCAGGATGCTCTGCCAGCATCTTGCGGCCCACCTCGGTGGTGTTGGAGGGCGAAGGAGTGACGGTGGCGTTGAATGTCTCCATGATATTGCGCCGGAACGGCTTCTGCTCATAGGAGCACTTCACCATGAACACGTCCAGATCCAGGCCGTAATGGTCAGCGGCTTCGGAAAGCGCGGTGCCCCATTGGCCCGCTCCCGTTTCGGTGGTGATCTTGTCCAAGTCCTGTTCCTTGGCATAGTAGGCCTGGGCCAGGGCGGAGTTCAGCTTGTGAGAGCCCGAGGTGTTGTTGCCTTCGAATTTGTAGTAGATGTGGGCGGGGGTGTTCAGGAACCGCTCCAAGTTGTAGGCGCGGCACAGGGGGCTGGGCCGGTACACCTTGTACATCTCGCGTACGCCTTCGGGTATATCGAAATAGGCCGTCTCGTCATCCAGTTCCTGTTTGACCAGCTCATCGCAGAAGACAGGCGCGATATCCTCAGGGCGCGCCACCTGGCCGTTGGGCAACCGCATGGGATCAGGCGGCTCGGGCATGTCAGCGCGCAGGTTGTACCATTGGGTGGGGATCTGGTCCTCTCGCAGATACAGCCGGTAGGGGGCCTCTTTGCTGGTGGTCGTCTTGGTAGCCTCTGCCATCTTCCTTGTCCTTTCTCGCGGCGTTCAGCTTCTCTGCTCGTTCGATCTGCGCCTGTTCGGCTTGAAGTCCTGGGATGTGGGGTGAAAAAAAGAAGACCCCCGAGTCATCGAGGGTCTTCAAGGCGTCTATGCTGAGGCGAAGTTCGATAACCCGGATCTAAGATATTCCCTTCTGCCACCACCAAGCACCAGCAACCGTTTGCACGGCTGCGTTCATGATATGTGCCTGAGCGTTGGTCAAGGTAAGCCTTTCGTATCGGGTCAGTGCGCAGGATAGCAGACTTTCGCCTTCGTGCAAGGGGGAATCCTGTTAAGCGCTTCTCTTCCTCCCTTCAGGGCGGTACGGATGCAGAACGAATGCTGGGGGCGGGGATCAGGCGTGGCCTTCTGGTCCTCCGATGGGTCTCTTTCGGAAAAGGCCATGGCTTCGTGGCCGCGCAACGGAGAGGTTCGCGCTAAAATCACAGGCTCCAACAGAAAGCAGCTCCTACGGGCTGCGAGACCCAAGGAATGCGCGTGATCGAATTAAAGCATCTGACCAAGACGTTCAAGACGGGGAAGGAAAGCTTCACTGCCGTCAACGACGTGAACCTCACCATCCAAGACGGTGAGGTATTCGGCATCATCGGCTTTTCGGGCGCCGGCAAATCCACGTTGGTGCGCTGCATGAACCTGCTGGAGCGTCCCACCTCTGGTCAGGTGATCATCGACGGCGTTGACCTCACTCAGCTCCCCTTGAAGCAACTGCGGGAAGAGCGCAAGCGCATCGGCATGATCTTCCAGCAGTTCAACCTGCTCTCTCAAAGCACGGTGGCGGCGAACGTGCGCTATCCTCTGGAGATATCCGGCGTTCCGAAGGATAAGGCTGATGCCCGGGTGAAGGAACTGCTGGAACTGGTTGACCTCTCAGACAAGGCCACCTCCTACCCGGCCCAGCTCTCCGGAGGCCAGAAACAGCGGGTGGCCATCGCCCGGGCCTTGGCCACTGACCCGAAGATCATCCTCTGCGATGAGGCCACCAGCGCGCTTGACCCTATCACCACCCGCTCTATCTTGGATCTGCTCAAGCGCCTGAATACCGAATTCGGCGTGACCATCGTGGTCATCACCCATGAGATGCGCGTGGTGGAGCAGATCTGTGACCGGGTGGCTGTCATGAGCGAAGGCCAAGTGAAGGAAGAGGGAACCGTCTTCGATGTCTTCCTGCAGCCGAAGTCAGACACGGCGAAGCGGCTGATCGAACCTTCCCATGCTGAGGCTGTTGGCGAACTGCCCCCGAACAGCCTGCGCCTGGCCTTCACGGGCGAGGAATCCGGTGCTCCCGTCATATCTGACATGACCGTCCAGTGCGATGTCATGGTGAACATCCTCTCGGCCAATACAGAGGTCATCGGCGGCAAGACCTTGGGCCAGATGCTGATCCAGCTGCCGGAGGACACGGCAGCCCAAGACCGTATCAAGCATTACTTGGAGCGGCGCGGCATCTTCTTCGAAGCCAATACCACTGCGGCGGGAGAAGACGCGGGCTCTCAGGAGGTGATCTAGATGTCTCCGGAGATGATGGACCTTCTGCTCACAGGCACCTGGGAAACGTTGTACATGACCCTTGTCTCCACGGCTATCGCCTACGTCATCGGCGTGCCGGTGGGGGTCATCCTCTATATCACCGGAGAAGGCGGCATTCGCCAGAACCGGGCAGTGAACTTCGTGATGGGCATCATCGTGAACATCCTGCGTTCGGTCCCCTTCCTCATCCTGCTGGTGGCCATCCTGCCCTTCACGCGGGCGGTGGTGGGCACCACCATCGGCTCTACGGCCACTATCGTGCCCCTCGTGGTGGCAGCGGCCCCCTATGTGGCCCGCATGGTGGAATCCTCCCTGAAGGAAGTGGACGCCGGGGTGATAGAAGCGGCCCGGGCCATGGGCTCATCCACGTTCCAGATGATCTGGAAGGTCTTCTTGCCCGAGGCGCGGCCCTCGCTGCTCGTGGGTGCTACCATCTCGCTCGCTACCATCCTGGGGTATTCCGCCATGGCTGGTTTCGTGGGAGGCGGCGGCTTGGGTGCCATTGCCATCAACTACGGTTACTACCGCTACCAGTCCGATGTCATGCTCATCACGGTGGCCTTGCTTGTGGTCATCGTGCAGATATTCCAGGAAGGTGGTTTGAAGCTCGTCAACAAAGTGGACAAGCGGTTGAGATGATCCAAATGAAGGAAAGAAAAGAAAGAAAAAGAAAGGGAAAGGAAGACAAGATGAAGGTTTCAAAGAGATTCGCGGCTATAGCAGTGGTAGCGGCAACAGCTCTGGCTCTGGGATTGGCTGGCTGCTCCGGCGGTTCCAGTTCCTCCAGCGCAGGTTCTGCGGCTGCCGAAGGGGACGACACGGTCATCACCGTGGGCGCTTCTCCCACCCCCCATGCCGAGATACTGAAGCAGGTTGAACAGGCTCTAGCTGATGAGGGTTATCAGCTGGAAGTGGTGGAATACAATGACTACGTGCTACCGAACACCGCCCTGGAAGAGGGCGAGCTGGACGCGAACTACTTCCAGCACATCACCTATCTGAACGATTTCAATGATGAGAACGGCACCCATCTGGCCAATGCCGCGGGCATCCACTTCGAGCCCTTCGGCCTGTATTCCAACAAGGTTGCCTCTCTGGATGAGCTCCAAGATGGTGCCGTGGTGGCGGTCCCGAACGACACCACCAACGAGGCTCGCGCTTTGCTGTTGCTGGAACAAGAAGGGCTCATCAAGCTGAAGGAAGGCGCTGGCCTGAATGCCACCGTCATAGATATCGTGGAGAACCCGAAGAATCTCCAGATCCAGGAAGTGGAAGCTGCTCAGGTCCCGCGCACCTTGGATGAGGTGGATGTAGCCGCCATCAACGGCAACTACGCGTTGAATGCAGGGCTGAACGTGGCTGATGCCATTGCCACGGAATCTGATGAAGGCGAAGCGGCCAAGGCCTATGTGAACGTCATCGCCGTCAAGGAAGGCTCTGAGGATTCACCGAAGATCCAGGCGCTGGTGGAAGCCCTTGAGACCGATGCGGTCAAGCAGTACATCGCTGACACCTACAATGGGGCTGTCGTCACCGTCTTCTAACGTCTCTCGTACAGACCTCTGACGGTCTGTTCCTGTTAAGGCGCTCGCACTCCCTTCCGTTGTATCTTCTGGTCAGACCAGCGGATACGCGGAAGGGAGGCTGCTATGAGGAAGCGCACGAAGGTAGCGGTGGTCATCCTTGCATGTACGGTCTGCGTGGCATTGGTGGCTGGCGTTGCCTATGCAGCGGCCCCTTCTTTCGCTGAGGCTGGGGAAGAGGTTGCCGAACAGCAAGCGGCGGCCGAAGATGCAGCCACAGATCAAGCCATGGCAGACTCTTATCTTCAGCAGGCCCAAACGCTCAGCCTCTCCAGCCATGATGCTGATGGCGCCTACATCAACCAACCTTCAACCATCCCTTCGCTTCTGAATGCCCAAGCGAATAGTGGCGCTCATCTCCAAGATAAGGTTCCCCTTCAGGCTGCTACCTCGTCAAGCGCTTCGCAATCTTCCGCTGCCCAGAGCTTGCCCTCTTGCTCCTTGGTGATCTCTGGCAACGTCATCCCCTACGTAGATGCCTACAAGGCCGAACGTGCTCCTGACCATACCGCGGGATTATGGATGGGCTCAGATTCCACTCAGGATGGTTCCTGGGGTTATTTCATCGGTCATCATCCGGGCGTCTTCAATTGTGTGATGTATCTCCAACAGGGAGATACCATCCAAGTCTGTGATCGGGATGGCAATGAGCGCACCTACACCGTATTCGAAGTCTATGACGTTCCTGACAGCACCCAATGGAGCCAAATAGCCTCTGATGTCACCAGCCATGGCGAATCCATCACCATCCAAACCTGCTGTGGCGATGAGGCCAGCTATCGCATCGTAGAAGCTGCCTGACCCTCCGGCCTTGCTTGGCCCCCGGGGCAGCCAGGCCGTATAATCTCCCCATGGCAGATCCAGGCAAGCTCACCATCGTTCCTACTCCCATTGGCAATCTGGGGGATATCTCCCTGCGTGCCATCGATGCCCTGAGCGCTGCGGATGCAGTGCTTTGCGAAGACACTCGGGTAACGGGCAAGCTGTTGGCTGCCCTTGAGGTGAAGCGTCCGCTCATCCGGCTGGATGAGCACACCATCCGGGAACGGTCAGGCCAGATCATCGAACGCCTCCAGGCGGGGGAGTCCTTCGCATACTGCTCAGATGCGGGCATGCCGGGGGTGTCTGACCCGGGCATGCATCTGGTATCCCAGGCGCGGCAGCAGGGCGTTCCTGTTGACGTATTGCCGGGGGCATCGGCGGCCACCACGGCCTACGTGGCCAGCGGCTTCTCCGCCCAACGCTTCCTCTTCGCAGGCTTTCTGCCCCGCAAGGAAGGGGAACAGGCCGCCCTTTTGGAAAGTCTGCGCAGCTTGGATGCCGCCCTCATCTTCTATGAAAGCCCGCACCGGACAGCAGATTCCCTGAAGGCCATCGCTCAAGCGTTCCCTACCCGACAGGTGGCCCTCTGCCGAGAGCTGACGAAGGTCCATGAAGAAGTGGTGGTGGCGAAGGCCTCAGAATTGGCTGAGCTCATCGCCACCCGGGAACAGGAGGGCTCTCTCAAAGGCGAGATAGCCCTGGTGATAGATGCACCCTCTGCGGAAGAGGAAGCGCAGGCCCAGGCTCTGAAGCGGGGCGGGGCTCAAACGCGTGCCCGGGAGCTGGCTGCTGCGGGCACGCGGCCCAAGGAAGCCGCCCGCATCCTCTCGCAAGAATGCGGCATCCCTCGCAATGAGGCCTATGAGCTGGCCCTCGCGGCTCGAGATGGGCTGCGGGAAGGCTCCTGCGCTTGATGGGTCATCGGTCTTCTGCTTGCACCCAGCTGGTCCATCTTGCCGGGTTCGATGTTCAGCTCACCCGCAAGCGGGTCAAGAACGTGAACCTCCGCGTGCGCCCCAATGGCCAGGTGGCTGTCTCTGCTCCTCCCTCTGTGAGCCTCGGGGAGATAGAGCGCTTCCTTGAGCGCAAGCGCTCCTGGATCCAGCGGGCTCAGCAGAAGCACCCTGCCAACGCCCCTGACCCCTTCGCCGAAGCCACTGATGAGGAGAAGCGCCAATGGAAGAGCCTCATGGAGGCCTTCGTTCCACCCCTTATCCAGAAATGGGAGGCTGTTCTGGGGGTACGGGCAGGAAAGCTGGCCTACAGGAACATGAAGAGCCGCTGGGGAAGCTGCCAGCCCTCTACGGGGCGCATCTGCATCAACACGCGTCTGGCGCTCTATCCGCCGGAATGCTTGGAATACGTGGTGGTCCATGAGCTCTGCCATCTGCTGGTGCATGGCCATGGTCCGGCATTCTACGGCTTGCTTGACAATGCTCTGCCTGATTGGAAGCAGGCCCGCCAGCGCCTTTCCTTGCCACCTGCGGTATACTGATTCTTCGCACTAAGAGCACCTCGGTCTGGCAGGACGGGGCGACACGTTCCGAACCTGGTCAGGTCCGGGAGGAAGCAGCCATAAGGAACCGCTGACGAGCCCGTCCTGTCTGTCCGGGGTGCTCTCATTCATTGCCACCACAACGAAAGATGACGTTTTGGGGATCATAGATTTCTTCATCAACCTGCTGAAAGACCCACGCGGCTTCATCGCAGGCTGGATCATCACCCTGGGCCCTGTGTGGGTCTACTCACCACTGTTCCTCATCGTGTTCGTGGAAACGGGCGTGGTGTTCTTCCCGTTTCTGCCGGGGGATTCGCTGCTCTTCGCTGTGGGCGTGTTCTCAGCGGATGGGGGAGGCTTGAACCTCTTCGCCAGCTTGATGGTCTTCTACGCGGCGGCTATCCTGGGCAACACGTCCAACTACTGGATAGCGCGTTTCCTGGGGCATCGCATCATAGATTCCGGCAAGGTGAAGGCGCTCACTCCTGAGCGCATGGCGAAGCTGGACCATTTCTTCTCGAAATATGGCGGCCTCACCATCGTCATCACGCGCTTCATGCCCTTCTTCCGTACCTTCGCCCCGTTCATCGCGGGCACGGGGCACATGAACTTCGGCAAGTTCACCGTGTGGAACTGCATCGGCGGTGTTGCCTGGGTGAGCCTTTTCGTGCTGACCGGCTATTTCTTCGGCGGCGTTCCCTTCGTGCAGGAGCACTTCGAGGTCATCGTGCTGGGCATCGTGGCCGTTTCCGTGGCCCCGGCGTTCATCGCTGCCATCAAGAGCGCCCTCTCCTCAAAGAAGAAGGCGAAGGAGACCGGCATCCCTGCGGATGTTGCTGAGCTCAAAGCCGAAGAGGACCTGCGCAAGTAGCTGATCTGTGGGGGCGGGAACGGTCACCTCATTGGCGAGGTTCACCCTTGTTAAAAGTCTGGTTTATGAGTAAGATTCTTATGAGTAAGACTTTTGAGAGGAGCCACCATGTTCGTCGGACGACGAAGAGAGCTTGAAGCGATGGATCGGTTGTATCGCAAAGGCGGCTTCCAGATGCTCGTGCTCTATGGCCGTCGTCGCGTGGGAAAGACAACGCTTTTGGAGCAGTTCGTGCGAGGTAAGCGCTCCCTTTTCTTCACCGCCAAGGAGCAGAGCTCAACGCTGAACCTTCGCGATCTCTCCCATGCGCTCTTCGATTGCTTTCACGTTTCTGACACGATTCCCGCGTTCAGAACATGGGGAGATGCCTTCACATTCCTCGGTGAGCAGATGCGGCAAGCGAATGAGCCTATGGTATTCGTCTTCGACGAGTTTCCCTATGCAGCCATAACAGATCCCTCACTCCCTTCTGTGCTTCAGGTTGCGATCGACCATGACCTGAAGGACGCAAAACTCTTGCTGGTGCTCAGCGGGAGCAATGAAGGCTTCATGGAAAGCAAAGTGCTCGGAAGCAAGAGCCCGCTCTATGGTCGTCGAACCGCACAGATGAGACTCCTGCCGTTCGGATATGCTGATGCTGCGGCCATGCTGCCATCTGTTGTGGACCCTATAGAGGGCATTCGCTACTATGCAACGTTCGGCGGTACGCCCTATTATCTGGCGCAGATAGATGACCGCGCTTCCTACGAAGAGAATGTCGAAGAGCTCTTCTTCGAGAAATCGGGATTGTTGTATGAAGAGCCGCTCATGTTGTTGCGCCAAGAATTACGGGAACCTTCGCTCTACAACTCCATTCTCTATGCGGTTGCATCAGGGGCCACTTCTCCCAAGCAGATAGCTGAGCGCGCGGGTGTGGAGCAATCGACAACAGGCAAGTACCTGAAGACGCTGGAAGACCTAGGCTTGATCAGGCGCGAAGTGCCTTTTGGGAATAACGTACATCGTTCGAAGAAGAGCTCATATCGGATCGGAGAGCCGTTCTTTGCCTATTGGTATCGTTTCGTAGGACCGAATGTAGGAGCGATCGAAGCGGGGGCAGGACGAGCCGTTGCCCGGAGGAAGGCGTTTGGCGAAGCGTTCACCACCTATGAAGGAGCGGTATTCGAAGAGGTTTGTCTGCAATGGCTTCAACAAGAGAACCAACGAGAGGCGCTGCCTTTCGTGGCAACGGAGTTCGGACGCTGGTGGGGCGCTGATCCCCAAAAGTATGAACAGACCGATATCGATGTGGTCGCTGCTGATCCGCAGGAGCGAACGATCATCTTAGGTGAGTGCAAGTGGCGCAATAGCTTCAATGAGCACGAAGCCCTTGATGCACTTGCGAATAGGGCCGGTCTGATCCATGGATATGACGAGCACTGGCTTTATTTGTTCACGAAGCATCCTATAACCGAGAAGACGATGCAACGCGAAGCGGATAGTCGGATCCGCTTCGTAGATGCTGAGCAATTGTTCCTGGGATAGCTATTCGCTTTTTGGACGTTCACGGTGGCTATCTCGGGCAATGCATCTCATCGTTGGATCGTAGGGGTTTGGTACTGGAGCGCACTGAGGGCGGAAGCAGCTGCCGAATAGTACATTCTTGCCACCTGTTCAGGGCCCAACGCCCTTGCGTCTTTAAGCCACCATTGCACTGTGCTCGAAAATGATTGGACCAAAAAGGTAATGAGGTATTCCCTCTCTTGAGGATTTCGATCTTCAGCATTTGTTCGTCTTGTGATCAACCGCTTCATGTCTTCGCAAAAGAACCTCTTTGCAATTCCAGAGGTGTCATACATCAATAAAGTCTTAATGCCCCTGTCATCTTCTTGGATATGATGAAGGATGTGCAAGATCATGTCGCCTCCAGCATCGTCTTCGTCTGCATGAGCATGCCCTGTTGTGTGCTCCGCCTTGAAAACATGATCAAACAATGATCGGCAAAGCTCATGAAGCAGTTCATCTTTGGTTTCAAAATGAGCATAGAAAGTCGTACGCCCGACATTGGCCTCATCGATTATGCGCCGCACAGAAATATGTTGATAGTCATCTTCTTCTAAGAGATGAACCAATGCATCGAATATAGCTTGTCTGGTTTTCAACTGACGTCTATCCATGGATATCCCTCACAGAGATTCGGGGCACTTCACAAGAACTGTTCCATAACGAATCGATGCAGACAACTGCGCCTTCTTATCCGCTCCTTCTGATATTAGCATTTTAGAACAATATGTTCGTTATCTTACGATATGTTCTGGAAGAGGGCGATAAGCGTGGAGGTAGATCAGCAAGAACGATACGCGGTTGCGCACCAAACCAGATGTACAGAACGCGCGTATTTGATGCGTTTAGCTCTTCCTATCGTTATAGAAAACCTTCTCCAAGTCCTGCTTGGAACAATAGACCTGTATTTTGCAGGGGATATATCAGATGACGCTATAGCGGGTATCGGTGTTACCAACATTATCATGAATGTGCTGATAGCCTTCTTTGTAGCCGTTGGAACTGGCAGCGTCGCTCTTGTGTCAAGAAGGTACGGTCGCAGCGACAGCCTGGGAGCTTCTGCGGCAACATCCTCTTCCATATCTTTGGCGCTAATACTAGGTGTTGTGATTGGCGTCATCTGTCTGGTAGCGAGCACTCAATTCCTCACGTTTGCAGGGCTTCCTGATTCGCTCATCACCCTAACTCGGCCGTATTTCTTGGCTGTCTCTGTGCCGTGCGTGTTCCTGGCGATCGAGATATCTGCTGCTTCATGTTTACGAGCTCTTGAAGATACTAAAAGCCCCATGTTCGTTACGGGGACAGCGAATGTCTTCAACATCCTCCTTAATGTGATCTTTATCGTAGCTGGCTTAGGGCTGCTAGGACTTGGATGTGCCACTTCGATCTGTCGCGCTCTATCGGCGATAGCTCTTTTGATGATCCTTTCTAAAAAGCCCGTAACGCAGTTAGCTCTTAGCAATGTACGCTTCTCTGATATCAGAGTTCTAGCACATATCGGATGCCCTGCAGGTCTTGAAAGGCTTGCGCAGCGGTTAGGTCAGTTCATCTATACAGCCATGATCGTGTCTCTAGGAACGAACGCATACGTAGCACACAATATCGCAGGCGCTATTGAAGCTTACGCCTATATTCCAGCAATGGGATTTGGGCTTGCAACATCAACGATCGTCGGAGTTGCACTTGGAAAGAGGGAGGCAAACAAGGCTAGATCCGGAACATGGATGGCATGGCGTGTTGCAACAGCATTCATGCTGCTGATCGCTGCTTTGTTCTTCATCTTTGCACCGCAGCTCGTAAGCCTTTTCTCCTCATCGCTAGATACTCAGCGTCAAGCAATCGGTGTGCTCAGGCTGATCGCGCTCTTTCAGCCCTGTGCGGCATTGGTTCAAGTCATGGGAGGTGCTCTGCAAGGAGCTGGTGATACCCAGTTTCCTCTTTATGCAACGATCATGGGAATATGGGGAGTTCGTTTGGGTATTGGGTATGTTCTGGCGATCCCTCTAGAGCAAGGTCTTATGGGTATATGGTATGCATATGCCCTTGATCTGGTCATGCGAGGAACCCTGCTAGCCATGCGATTTCGTCAGGGAGCATGGAAGGAGATCAGGTTGTGACACAGTGGCCCTTTCGAACTGCGCTGTGGCAAGCCTCTGCTGGCTTGAAGATGAGTGCCACCCTGCTTGGTGCCAATCAATGAGAAGCTAGCTAAGTTCCGTTCGAATAGTGCGCAATCCGCCTTTTATAAAAGCATCGATCGCCTCCTGCGTTTTCATCCACTCCTTCTCTTCTTTTACAGATATCGCTGCGTTATAGCATCCGCACATTTGAAAAGTGAATATATTGACAGCGATTTGGCGATCTAGGCCTGCATCGACATACGATCGAAGCGCCTGTTCTGCAAATAAACCTTGCGAAACCACTTCTATCATGCGAGGTTCATAGTTCGGGTCGCGCACTAAAGCCTCATACTTGCCAGCATTGCGTATAGCCTCGCAATAGGGGATTCCAGCCTTATCAGCTTCTTTGCCGCATCTTGTACATTTGAGTTGTACGCCAAGCTCTCGGATGCTTTGGTGAAAATCTGCGACTAATAGATCGAAGATCATCAAGGGATTAGAAAAATGCGCGTATAACGTCGAACGGCTAATACCAGCTTCCCGGGCGATATCAGACATGCTGACAGAGTCAAAAGCCTTCAACGTTAGGAGCCTTAGCAGAGCTTCCTTTACGGATAGTATCGTCTTTTCAACCCTTGCATCAGACATAGTCATCACCATTAGAACGTAGTGCGCCCGTTCGGATCATGCAAAGCAATCGTACACTTTGTTCGATTGTGTTGCACATTTTGCAAATTGTTATCGAATAATAAAAGGAAGATCAAATGAATGATACCCACCCGAATGGATCGCATCTCTCGTGATTTTCGAAACAGTGCTACATACGATGGGGATGTTCTTGCTTATCCTCATCATCGGCTTTATTTCCGGAAGACTTCACGTGATCAGGCAAGAAATGATGCCAATGCTGGCGCAGATCATCACCAAGGTCTTTCTGCCCATCATGATCTTCTACTCGACAACAACAAGCGCGAGCAGGCAACTGATAGTGGATAATCTTTTGGTCATTCTGCTTGCTGTGATCTTCTATGGCTTCATGATCGGTTTTTCCTACCTACTCGCAAAAGCGATGCGGCTCAAGAGAGACAAAGATCGAATCTTCCAATTCGCCTTCATATTCGGGAACACTGCTTTTGTGGGAATGCCGCTTCTCAATGCAGCATTCCCACAATACGGATTACTATTCATGTGCTTATTCAGCCTTATCGATCAGCCTGTTTTTTGGACATATGGCATTTGGTTGTCAACCGCTCGCGATCGCGAACCTGCAAGGTTCTCACCTAAAAGCTTGATAACGCCAAATACGATCGCCATCGCGCTCGCCTTCATAGTTGCACTGGTTGAGATTCCCCTGCCGGATCTTCTGAATGATACGCTGCAGCTTGTGAGCGGTGCGACGCCCGCTCTCTGCATTTTGTATCTTGGGGCCATGATCTGCTTCTCGAACATAGGGCAAATATTCAAGCGGAAAGAGCTGTATGCCCTCATACTGGTGAAAATGGTGCTACTGCCTTTATCGTTCGGCTTGATCCTTTCATTGCTCCCCCTTCCTTTCGAAATGCGAGCATGCATGGTGCTCACTGCTGCATTGCCGGTTATGACGGTTGTACCCATGATCTCTGAACAAAATGGTCATGAAGGAGCTTACGCAACAGGGCTCACCGCCATAAGCTTAGTAGCATGCGTTGCAACCATTCCTCTTGTCGCCCTTGCGGTGCTGTAGATTGCGTAATCAGAACGTCCCCATTGCACGCTCATAGATGGATGTCGTCCGCGGATGCTAGAATTGCTTGAATTGACAGAGGCACTGAAGGAGTCATCTTGACAGAAGCGCTGTATAGGAAGTACCGGCCGCAGGTGTTCGAGGATGTGGTGGGGCAGGAGCATATCGAACGAACGCTCAAGAACGCCATCGCCACAGACAAGGTGAGCCACGCCTACCTGTTCACGGGGCCGCGGGGCACCGGCAAGACCACCACGGCGCGGCTTCTGGCGAAAGCGCTCCTCTGCCAGCAGGGCCCCACGGACAACCCGGACGGCACCTGCGAGGATTGCCTGCTCATAGCTGACGGGGAGCACCCGGATGTCTACGAGCTGGACGCAGCTAGCCGCACGGGCGTTGACAACGTGCGCGATGAGATCATCGGACGCGTGAGCTACGCTCCTACCCGGGGCCGCTACAAGGTGTACATCATCGACGAGGTGCATATGCTCTCCATGGCCGCCTTCAACGCGCTGTTGAAGACGCTGGAAGAACCGCCCTCCCACGTGGTGTTCATCCTGTGCACTACGGATCCCCAGAAGGTGCCGGACACCATCCATTCCCGGTGCCAGCGCTTCGATTTCCGACGCATCTCTAACGAAGAGCTGGTCAGCCGCCTAGGCGCCATCTGCGAGATGGAAGGGGTGCCCTTCGAAGGCAGTGCCCTTGAGCTGGTGGCACACCGGGCCCAAGGCGGCATGCGCGATGCGCTCACGTCCTTAGAGCAGCTGATCGCCTTCTCAGAAGGCTCTCTCACCTTGGCCGCTGCTGAGCGGCTGCTGGGCTCGCTGGATTCCTCCGACATGGATGAGATCCTCTCGGCCATTGGCGGCCGAGATGCGGCTGCTTGCTTCCGCTGGACCACCCAATACATGGAAACGGGGGCTGACCTGGCCCAGTTCACTCAGGATATGGCCGAATACGTGCGGGATATGTACGTGATGTCCTTGACGGATGCTGACGTGGCCCTGGACGTGCCCGAATCCACCCAGCGTGAGATGGAGGGGAAGCTGGTCCTCTTCGGCCCAGACAGGCTGGCTCGCATGTTGGGCGTGCTGGCAGACCTCATGGCAGACTTGAAGACCTCCACCAATCAGCGGCTCTCCTTCGAGATAGCCTTGACGCGGATGATCCGCCCGGAATCTGACCTGACGCTGGCCTCCTTGGCGGAGCGTGTGGAATCCCTTGAGCGCAATGCCCCGGTGGGCGCAGCACCCGCAGCCACCAGCGCACCGGCTGCGGTGGCGGTCCAAGCCACTGCCCAGCCTCAGCCTGAGGCGGTCCCGGATCAGCCTGCGGCTACGGCGGCTGCCCCTGAGCCAGCGCCTGCTGCTGCGGCACCTCAGGCGGTTGACCCCAGCGCCCTGGCCGGGCGGGACTTGCATCAGCTCTGGGATTCGGCAATGGTGCATCTGAAGCGGCTCTCCGTGGCCCATAGCGTGCTCTTCATGAGCTCCCATCCTTCCTGGGATGTGCCCGGGGAGGTGCTGAACATAGGGCTGGTGCCCTACCGGGATTTCAACCTCAATGCGGCCCAAAGTCCCGAGGCTCAGAACTTCCTGAAGGAGGCCTTCGCTCAGGCGGGGGCCCCTGGCTTGCGCTTCAAGTTCGTCAATGGCGAAACGGAAGAGGCTGCCGCTGGATCGGAAGCCGCTGGGCCGGAAGCCGCTGGGGTGAGATCGGCACCCGCGGCCGAACCCGAGCCAAGGCCCCTGCCCGTTTCGGCCCCTGAGCCGGAGCCGATGCCAGAACCAGCACCCGTGGAGCCAGTGCAAGCAGTTGCCTCTGAGCCGGAACCGGAGCCTTTCGCGGTGCCCGAACCTGACCCGGTCCCTGATTCCGTCTACGAAGCGGAAGTGGTCTCCGGGGCAACCCCTGAAGCATCCTCCGAGGCTGAGGATGAGACGGCTGACCTGAACAGCCTGCTGGCGGGCGCCTTCGGCGCAGATGTCTCGTTCACTGAGGTGGACTGACGTATCTGCCAGCTTTCGCGGCCATTCGCTATGCGATACACTGCACCCTAGACGAACCCTATGCAAGGAGATAATCCTATGGATATGAAGAAGATGATGAAGCAGGCGCAGAAGATGCAGCGGGATGCTGCGGCTGCTCAGGAAGAGATCGCCCAGATGGAATTCACCGCAACGGCAGGTGGGGGCATGGTAGAGGCCACCGTGACCGGCGGCGGTGAGCTGAAGGCCTTGAAGATAGACCCAGAGGCCGTTGACCCCGAAGACACGGAGATGCTGGAAGACACCATCGTGGCGGCCGTGAACGAGGCCCTTCGCAGTGCCTCTGAGACGTCCAATGAGCGCATGAGCAGCATCATGGGCGGGATGAACTTGCCCTTCTAGGCTCAACCCTTCCGCGGTCGCGAAGCCCATGCATTCAGCCCCTTCCATACAGAAGCTCTTGGATGAACTGGAGCGCCTGCCCGGCGTGGGGCCGAAGTCTGCTCAGCGCATCGCCTACTACATCCTGAATACGGAATCTACGAAGGCCATCCGCTTGGCTGATGCCATTCATGAGGTGAAGGCCACCATCTGCTTTTGCCAGACCTGCTTCAACTACGCCGAAAGCTCTCAGTGTGAGATCTGCGCCAGTCCCGTGCGCAGGCATGACCAGATCTGCGTGGTCTCAGAGCCGAAGGACATCGCTCCCATCGAACGGACGGGTGTCTTCGAAGGGGTGTACCACGTGCTCCATGGGGCGCTCTCCCCTTTGGAGGGCATCGGCCCCGATGAGCTGAAGATATCCGAGCTCTTGCGCCGCCTCTCCTCCGATGAGGTGGAAGAGGTCATCATAGCCACGAACCCGAATGTGGAAGGTGAGGCTACGGCTGCCTACTTGGCCCGGCTGGTGAAGCCGTTGGGGGTCCGGGTGACGCGGCCTGCCAGCGGGCTTCCCGTGGGCGGAGATTTGGAATACGCTGATGAGGTCACGCTGGGGCGGGCCATGGAAGGCCGCTTGGATCTCTGAGGCTCATCATGCAACAAAAGGAGATGCATCCATGATCGAAGTTCCCAGCCCGGCCCTCAGCATCGTCGGGCGTCATAATTCAGGGAAGACCACCCTGGTGGTGAAGCTCATCGCAGAGCTCACGGCGCGAGGTCATGATGTGGGTTCGGTCAAGCATCATTCCCATGGGGAATTCGACATAGACCATCCGGGGAAGGACTCCTACCGCCAACGTGAGGCGGGGGCAACCGAGACGGTCATCGCCTCGCCCACCAAGATGGCCCGGGTGAAGACGCTCAAGCATGAGCTGGAATGCTCCCAGATCGTGCGCTCCATGCCCGGCCATGACATCATCGTGGTGGAGGGCTACCGCAAGAGCGGGCTGCCCACCATTGAGATCATGCGCCAGGCCAACGAAGCCGACGCGGCGGTGGCCCAGGTGTTCCTGGAGGATGCCCGGGCTGGGGTTGCGCTCACGGAAGACAGTGTGCAACGTTCCCGGGGGAAGGAGGCCTTCGCCAAAGATATCGCGGATAAGATGCCGGACGCGAACACGGTGGCTGTGGTGACCGATATCCCAGCGGCCCGGGAAGCGGCAGCCATCTGCAACATCCCCTGCTTCGGGTTGGATGACATAGGGGACATCGTGGGGTTCCTGGAGGAGCATTACGTACGTCCCCGGGTGAGCGTGGCCATCCAGGCAGGCGGAGAGAGCCGCCGCATGGGCCGGTCCAAGGCCACGGTCCCCTTCGTGGGCAAGCCCCTCATCACGCGGTTGGTGCGCAGGTTATCTCCCGTGGCCGATGAGCTCATCATCACCACGAACGAACCAGAGAACCTGGGTTTCTTGGCGAAGGAGTTCCCTCAGCTGGATATCACGCTGGTGCGGGATGCCTACGATTTCCGCGGGGCGCTCCCGGGCCTGTATACGGCGCTCTCCACGGCCACGAATCCCTATGTGGCCATTGTGGCCTGTGACATGGTCTTCGCCTCTGCGCCGTTGGTGGTGGCCGAGGCCATTGAGATGGCTGACAAGGAAGCAGACGTGGTGGTGCCGGTGAACAACCATGGCTTCGAACCGTTCCATGCCATGTACCGTCGCTCTACCTGCCTGAAGGTGGTGCAGGCCGCCCTTGATCGGGGAGACAGCAAGGTGCAGTGCATCTATGGGGCGCCAGAGCTGAAGATCGTGGAGTTCCCCCAGAGGCGCGTATTGGAGGTAGAGCCCATGGGCGGCTGCTTCATCAATGCGAACACCCCTGAGGAGCTGGCGCATTTGGAGGCGAATTTCGGGAACTACGAGGGCGCCTAGGCCATGCCTTCGGTTGCGGACGTCCTGAGCTACGCTGACTACCTCAAGGTCAGCCCCCTTGTCATAGACGAGGACAAGTGCGTGGCGGTGCGGAACCGCAATGCCACCTGCCGCAAGTGCAGCGATGCCTGCCTGGCTGCGGCCATCACCATCCACCAGAACGAGGTGACCGTAGACCCGGATGCCTGTGTCCAGTGCGGGGCATGCACCACGGTGTGCCCCACCTTCGCCCTAGCCTTACGGGAACCTACCAGCACCCAATTGCTTGCCTCTACCCTCAAGACCGCTGATAGGCCGCGGGGAATGGCCATCATGGCCTGTGCCCGAGCGGCAGCGCGCCATGAGGCTGATCCTGAGCGGTTCGCCGAGGTGCCCTGCTTGGGAGCGGTAGGGGAGACAGAGCTCTTGGCGTTGGCTGCTGCGGGGCTGGATGACATCCTGCTGGTAGATGGTGGGTGCGCCACCTGCAAGTACGGGGCAACTGATGGGTTCATAGCGGCATCCGTTGATCAGGCGGCAGACATGCTGGAAGCCGTAGGGGCCCAGGCCATCATCACCCGCACCTCCCAGTTCCCTCCGGAGGTCCTAGCGCCTCGCCGGGTGAATGTGCGGGGCGAAGACCGGAGGGGATTGCTGGCCCAGACGGGCCGGTATGTGCGCAGCGTTGCGGGGAACGTGGCCAAGAAGACGGTGGAAGAGAAGCTGGGAGGAGCCCAGGCTCAACCGCGCACGCTCAAAGACCGGTTGAGCGCCGGGCGTTCGGGGCGCATGCCCACCTTTCAGCCCGAAGGCAACTTTCGCCTGCTGGAATCCATGGAGAAGGTGGCAGAGCAGCCCGATGGCCTGACCGCCTCTGACGCGGTCTTGGAGACGCGCCGGTTCGGGTCTCTGACCATAGACGCTGGCCAGTGCTCCGGATGCGGCCTGTGCGTCCTCTTCTGCCCTACCGCTGCGCTCTCCCACGCGGAATTCGACAGGCCTGAGCGGGAAGACCGGAAGTATCTGGAATTCTCTGCGGAGCTTTGCACCCAGTGCGGCCTTTGCCGGGATGTGTGCCTGCGAAAGTGCCTGGAAGTATCAGCGAAGGTGCCCCTAGCAAGCCTCTATGACCTAGAACCGGAGTTGCTGGAGATATCCCGCCCCGAAGAGCGGGCTTCGCTCTTCAGCCGTTTCCGGTCTTCGGAGTAGCCGCACCACAGCGCCTTATGGGGTGCGCTGTTCCTAGAACGGATAGGTTCCCTGGGGCGGTACCGGAGGGGTAGGAGGCGTTGGGGGAACAGGTGGCACGGGTGCAGGGGCAAGGGCGTTCTTATCCTTGTTCGCCATGACGGCGGAGATGATGAACAGCACCGTGAGGATGATATGTCCGGCCAGGAATGAGATGACTGCGCCCAAGATCCCGAATACCATGATCTGCCTCAGCTTCTCAGGCTTCCCCGCACGCACCAAGGCCAAGATGCCGAAGATGAGCATGGCCACTGAGGCTATCATCTCCCAGATGAGCAGCCCGTTGATGATGCCGAAGAAGAGGTCAAGGGCCAACATGGCGTCTGGCTCATAGCCGTAGTAGTAGGAGCTGGCGGGAATGGCGTGAGCCGCAGCCAGGGGATGTGTGCTTCCCAGGCTTGCATGGTAGCGGTTCCCGTGATGGCCGTAGTCATCATCCCAGAGGTCATCGTAGTCGAAGTCATAGTCGTAGCCATAGTCATCATAGAGCGAATACCCTTCAGAGGCCACATAGTCATAGATCAGGTCCTTGCTGTTCGCCAGCACTGAGAAGACGATGGCCGAGGCAATGAGGCTCAAGGCAGCCAAGACGATGACGGCTATGTTCAGCCCACGGATGGTGGAGGTATGGTTCTGCTGCATGCTCAGCTCCTCGGATAGGCTCTCGCTCATAGGGTCAGGGATGGTCCTACAGGGACGATTCTACTCCAATGGCCCTCTTACGGGCCCTTCAACGAAAAAAGGCTCCCTTGCGGGAGCCTTCAACCGGTTGAGAGCGGGTCAGCTTAGGCGAGCGCCTTCTTCAGGTTCTCCATCTGCTTGCTGCCCAGGCCCTGGATGCGGCGGGTCTCAGGGATGCCCAGCTCTTCCATGAGCTTTTCCGTCTTGACCTTGCCATAGCCCGGCAGAGCGTTGATGAAAGACTTGACCTTCATGCGCCCAACAACGGGATCGTCAGCCTTCTTGAGCGCGTCTTCGGGGCTCATGATGCCCGTGGAGAGCTTGGTGGTGATCTCAGAGCGGGCGGCGCGGACGATGCGGGCCTTCTCCAGAGCGGCTGCGCGTTGTTCGGCGGTCATTGTAGGTGCTGCCATATCATTCTCTTTCTCTAAGGCGACCGATACCGTTGCAGGGTGTATCTGTCGCATCCGTCATTCCAGCTGTCCGCGTGGGTGTGTTTGAGGTTCATGCGACGCTGTGTGAGTGTACAGATGGTAAGGCAAAATGCCGCCAATGTGGCGGGAATTTTAGGAAATCGGCTAAACAACGGGATTCTGGTTGCCGCTCATAATCTGGTAATCTCCCCTCATAGAGCAGAGTTGGGCAACCGAATTCAAGCGAAAAGGCGTGAGGATCCATGACCAGCAAAGGTCCTTTGAATGACATCCGCATGAGCGCATCCATCTCCTACCAACGTGAGCACGGGGCCCCCGCGCGGGAGGTCACCTCCAAGCTCACCCAGAATCGCATCCTGACGAACAACGACATAGATGCGCTCACCGTGTTGGAATTCGCCGCTCAGGATATCTTGCAGAAGTACCACGCGGCCATGCGCCAGATGGAAACGCGCCTAGAGACGCTGGACCAGGACTTGAAGCTGCGCAAGAGCCGCAATCCCATCCACCACATAGAATCCCGCATGAAATCCGTTCCCTCCATCTTCGAGAAGCTGGAGCGCTACGGCAAGGAAGCCACGCTGGATTCCATGGAGAAGTACATCATGGACATAGCGGGCTTGCGGGTCATCGTCTCCTATGTCCAAGACGCCTACGCCATCTTGGAATACCTGGAGCACCAGGATGACCTTGAGGTGGTCACGGTCAAGGATTACATCGCCTCCCCCAAGCCCAATGGTTACCGCAGCCTCCACCTGATCGTGAAGATCCCCGTCTATTTCCTGAGCGGCAAGCAATCCATCCCCGTTGAGATCCAGATCCGCACCATAGCCATGGATTTTTGGGCCAGCCTTGAGCATGACCTGAAGTACAAATCGGTCTATGAGATAGAGGGGATAGACGTCAGCACGGAATTGAAGGCCTGCTCTCAGATCATCAGCGGGGTGGAGAAGCGCATGCAGATCTTGGCGAATGCCCTTGAGGGCAATAAGGCCCATCCTATGCCCACGGCCGTTCAGCAGGCCAAGCAGATGAATCTGGCGAACACCCTTGAGGCTCCGGCAGGAGTGGCGGTGGATATGGCCGAAGAGGAAGTGAAGAAGCCAGCAGCCCCGGTGATTCCTGGCTGAATCCCTTGAAGCTCAGGACCATCGAAACTATAATCGCTTCGGCTTGAACCCATGAGATATCCGCTGAAGACGAGAGAAGGGAACCTCCATGGCCAAGATCGTCAATTCATGGAATGATTGGGATCCGCTGAAGCATGTGATCGTCGGTCGCTGCGACAACGGTATGATCCCCCCTGAGGAGCCCGCCTCCTCTGAGAAGGTGCCGGTAGATTCTGACATGCGGGGCATGTGGGGCCTTCGTCCCCTGGAAACGGTGGAGAAGGGCAACGCGGCCCTTGAGCGCCTGGTGAAGATCCTGGAAGAGAGGGGCATCAAGGTAGACCGCCCCACGCCGCTGCAGTGGAACCAGAAGATAGGCACCCCTGATTTCACGAACGATTCCATGATGGGCTGCATGCCGCCGCGCGATGTGCTGCTCACCATCGGCAATGAGATCATGGCTGCCGCGCAATCCTTCCGTAGCCGCTACTTCGAGTATCTGGCCTACTGGCCGCTCATGGAGAAGTACTTCGAAGAGGATCCTGATTTCATCTGGACCCAGGCCCCTCGTCCGCGCCTGACGGATAAATCCTACAAGCACAACTACTACGATGAGTCCATCTCCATCGAAGAGCGCCTAGTGCGCACGGCCAACAAGGACTTCGTCACCACAGAGGTAGAGCCCATGTGGGATGCTGCTGACTGGATGCGCATGGGCAAGGACATCTTCGTCCAGCATGGCCTGACCACCAACCGGGCTGCCATGGATTGGATGCAGCGCTATCATCCTGACCTGCGCATCCACGCGGTGAACTTCCCGGGTGACCCCTATCCCATCCATATCGATGCCACGTTCGTCCCGCTGCGTCCCGGCCTCATCATCAACAACCCGGTGCGCCCCCTGCCCCAAGAGCAGCGGGCTATCTTCGAAGCCAACGATTGGCAGATCGTGGATGCGGCCCAGCCCGCTCACACTGAGCCCCCGGCGCTCTGCTACAGCTCAGTGTGGCTGTCCATGAATTGCCTGGTGCTAGACCCGAAGACGGTAGTGGTGGAAGCCTCTGAGAAGTACCAGATGGAGCAGATGGACCAGCTGGGCATGAACGTCATCCCCTGCGATCTGCGGGATGCCTATCCGTTCGGTGGCGGCCTGCACTGCTGCACGGCGGATGTGTATCGCGAAGGCGGTTGTGAGGATTACTTCCCGAACCGCGTGTCTGATCCCACGTTGGTGCGGCCTGAGATGTGGGACTAGCTCTCCGCTGGCGTTAGCGCGTCCACGTTCAAGAGGCCCTGGGTTCCCCCGGGGCCTCTTGCTCTCTTGAGGGGTAGCTTGGAGGTTCGTTTCCCATCCCGCTCATCTCTTTTGCCTCCATCTCCGCACTTTCTCCATTTCTTCCTGGGGTTTCCCTTGTATCATCCCCCTTTGGGACTTGAGCCAAGTCAACAGCTAGTTAGCAGCTCATTGGCCTCCGGGCTGGGCCTTCATGATGCAACCGGTGGGCAATGATCCGTAAATTGGCTGTTTGACAAGTCTCTTTGCTGAAGAAGGGCCTTCAGCGGCGTCGGCTTCGCCCTGAAGACCGAACGAAAAGGAGATATCATGTCAGATCCAGCTGCAGGCAGCGCGCCTGCACCCACCCCTCAGGGGTCATCTTCGGATGCACCCATCCCCGAGGTGACCGGTAAGGTCATCCGGAAGGTTGCCGTCTCATCATTCTTGGGCAACTTCATCGAATGGTTCGATTACGGTTCCTATTCATACTTCGCTACCATCATCGCAGCGGTGTTCTTCGCCTCTGAAGATCCTACGGTGGCGCTCATCTCCACCTTCGCTGTGTTCGCCGTATCCTTCGTGATGCGTCCCATAGGGGCTCTGTTCTGGGGCAGCCTGGGTGACAAGAAGGGGCGCAAGTGGGCGTTGTCCGTTTCCATCTTCCTGATGTCAGGGGCCACGTTCCTCATCGGCTGCTTGCCCAGCTATGCGGTGATCGGCCTGGGCGCTCCGCTGCTGCTCTTGGTCTTGCGCATGATCCAAGGGTTCTCGGCGGCGGGCGAATACGCCGGAGCGGCCACCTTCCTGGCTGAATATGCCCCCGCAAAGAAGCGCGGCCTGTATTGCTCTATCGTGCCTGCCTCCACTTCGGTGGGGCTGCTGGTGGGCTCTACTCTGGCTACGCTCATGACCATCTTCCTGTCCCAAGAGGCCATCCTCAGCTGGGGCTGGCGCATCCCGTTCCTCTTGGCAGGCCCTCTGGGTCTGGTGGCCCACTACATCCGCACCAAGCTGGAGGATTCTCCCACCTATCAGGCCATGCAGGACAATCTGGCGAAGAAGGAACAAGGGGTGCAGCATCCCGTGCGCGATCTGTTCAAGCATCACCTCCGTGAGCTGATCGTCTCCTTCGGTGCCTGCATGTTGAACGCGGTGGGCTTCTATGCCGTGCTCACCTACCTGCCCACCTATTTGGAGACCGCCGTTGGCATGCCTGCGGAATCCTCCCAGATGGCCACCACCATAGCGCTCATCGCCTATGTGGCCTTCGTCTTCATCTCCGGCAAGATCTCTGACACCTTCGGGCGCAAGAAGATGCTCATCACCGCCTGCGTGCTGTTCGTGGTGCTCACGGTGCCCGCCTTCATGCTGCTGAACACCGCAGACTTCTTCATCGTGCTGGCGGTGGAACTGGTGATGTGCTTCATCCTCACTATCAATGACGGCACGCTCTCAAGCTATCTGACAGAAACGTTCCCCACGGATGTCCGTTACACGGGCTTCGCGCTCAGCTTCAATCTGGCCAACGCCATCTTCGGCGGTACAGCAGCCATGATATCCACCGCGCTCATCGCGGCCACCGGCTCTACCGTGGCACCGGCATGGTATATGGTCATCATCGCGCTGATCGCGCTGATCGCCATGATCTTGTCCCACGAGAACTCCCACAAAGAGCTGGATAGCATCTAACGGGATACAGCAGCGAAAGGCCATTGCATGTTCATCAAGACCATCAGATCCATGAGCCCGGGTGCTTGGTTCGCCCTGAGCCTCATAGCCTTGTTCATCGGGTTCGCCGGGGTCTATGGATGGTCTTACGGTACGAGCGCTTCAGGAGGGGCGCCCACCATCGAGCCGCTCTGGGAGGTCATCTTCTCATTGCTGGCGGCTCTGGTGGTGGCCCTGGTGCTCTTGCTGGTGAATGCAGGTTTGACGAAGCTGGCCTTCGCGTCTCTCAATAGAGGGGATGCGCCAACGAAGCTGGATAAGGTCTTACCGAAGATGACGCCCAAGAGCGTGGCGCTCTTCGCGCTGATCTTGATCATCTTCTGGTCACCTTATCTGGTGGCTGTGTTCCCTGGCGTCCTCTATAACGACACCACTGTTCAGATGCAGCAGGTCTACGAGGATGCCCATCCCCTGAACATCCGCTTCGGGGGCAACGACCAGCTTGACGAAGAGGAGCTGGATGCCGCTGAGAAGATGAACGAGTATCAGAAGCGCTCCTCATCGCTCAGCCTCACAGATGCATGGCTCGTGGATCATCATCCCTTCGCGCTCACGCTCTTCTTGGGAGGCATCGCCTCTCTTTCCGATGCTCTGTTCGGCAATTGGATGCCAGCCCTTGGGTTCTTGATGATCCTGCAGGTCATCCTCTATGCAGGTGTGCTCTCTTTCGCCATCGCCTATCTGCGGAAGAGGGGTGCACCGCCATCGCTGTGCTTAGCGGCGCTGCTCTTCTTCTGCCTGTTCCCCGGGATCCCCTATTTCGTGGGGATGATCATGAAGGATTGCATCTTCACGCTCTTCTGCATCCCCTATTTCCTCATGCTGGCTGAATGCGTGCTGACCAAGGGAGCCTTCTTCAAGAAGAAGCGGGCGGTGGTGGCGTTCATCATCCTTGCCATCCTCATGTGCCTGACCAAGAAGACCGGGGTCTATATCGTGGGCGCAACGGCCCTGTTCGGGCTCATAGCAAGCATCGTGGCTCTGAGGCGGGCGAAGAAGGCTTCTGCGGGAAGCGGCCAGGGAAACGTGGCGGCGTCTTCGCGGGCGGCTGTCTGGGCCTTCCTGCTCCAAGGGGGTATAAGTGCGCTATTGATGTTCGTCATTGTGCCCTTCTGCATCTTCCCGGCGCTCAACATCGCCCCCGGGAGCAAGGCGGAGGCTTTGGGGTTCATGTTCCAGCAAACAGCGCGCGTCTACGTGGACCACGGAGAGGACTCTCTGACACCCGAGGAGCGAGCCGCCGTTGCGGATGTGATGCGAGTGGCAGACCTCGAATGGGACTATCGGCCTAGGAGCGCAGACTATGCGAAGCTGCGCGTCCGGGCAGAGATGACCAACGAACAGCTTCTGAGCTACCTTGGCGCCTACATCAGCATGGGTGTGCGCTACCCCGTATCCTATGCGGAAGCCATCATCTGCACCGCAGCCGGTTATCTGGCGCCAGTCGTGTCCACCGAGCTAGCTACGGATACGTTGAACTGGAAGCTCTCCTTCGATGATGACCGACCGGTGCTTTGGCCGCTGGATGCAACGGCTGAGCTGCGGGGCTTCATCCAGTCGCTCTGGGGGTTCTTGCAGCAGATCCCCGTGGTGGGGCTGCTCTTCAACGGCGTCACCTACGCTCTGTGGATCCCGGCCGTACTCCTGTTCTTCTGTCTGCGCAACCGCCTGAAGGGGGGCATCCTGTTCGTCCCCTTCGCCCTGATCACCTTCTTCTGCCTCATAGGCCCCGTCTATGATCTGCGCTACTGCTTGCCAGAGATATTCCTGGCTCCCGTCCTTCTAGCCTGCATGGTGGCACTGGCCAAGAGCGTCTTCAAGGCCAGGGCGGAGCGGGCGCATCAGCAGAAGGAAACGCCTTCCTCTGTCGCCGAGTAGCGCAGCAATTCATTGCTGCCTGATGCATTGCGAAAGCTATTGCAGGCAGGACTGAAGTCCTGCACTACAGCTTTGTGCTATGAAGGACCTGATCTGGCGGCACTTGCGCCAGGAGAGCTTACTGATAAGCCTCTTTGAGCGCCTTGAACGCAGACATCGAATCCTGGATGGTCTTGCGAGCTATGCAGTAGGACAGGCGCACCCAGCCCTGAGCGCCGAAGCTGTCAGAGGGCACCAGCAACAATTCGAATGCCTTCGCGCGCTCTGAGAAGGCCACGGCGTCCGGTTCCAGGGCGCGCACCCACAGGTAGAACGCCCCTTCGGGTTCCACGAACTCATAGCCCAGCTCTGCCAGCCCTTCGGTGAGGATGCGCCGGTTCTCCTCATAGGCTGCTACGTCTGAGGGCACGTCAAGGCACTGGGCCACCACGCGCTGCAGGAGCACCGGAGCGCAGATGTAGCCCAGGGCGCGTCCGGCTCCGGCAATGGCCACGGATATATCAGCCGCGTCCGGGATCAGGTCTGAGACATAGATGTAGCCGATGCGCTCTCCGGGCAGGGAGAGGGACTTGCTGAAGGAATAGCAGACGATGGTGTCTTGATACAGGCTGGGCACATAGGGAACCTCAGCACCGTAGACGATCTCTCGGTAGGGCTCATCGGCTATCAGCATGATGCGGGTCCCCAGCTCCTGTTCCTTGCGTTGGAGCATGTTGGCCAAGGCTTCCAGGGATGCGCGGGTATAGACGGTGCCCACCGGGTTGTTCGGGGAATTGATGATGATGGCGCTCGTCTTCGGCGTGATGGCCGCTTCGATGGCCGGGATATCCGGCTGGAATGAGGGAGCCAGGGCTGGGACCTCTACCAGCGTGCATCCGGCCGTGTGAGCCCAGGTCTTGTATTCGGGGAAATAAGGGGCTATGACGATGACCTCATCGCCGGGGTTGCTGATGGCGCACAGGGTGATGGCGATGGCTGAGGAAGCCCCCGATGTCACATAGACGTTTCCGAAGGTAGCGGGGATGCCGAATTTGGTGCGGATGTCTTGAGCTATGGCCTGGCGCACCTGGGCGTCTCCAGGGGAGGGGGTGTATTCGTGCACCTTCACCGGGTCCTGGGCCAGCTGGGCTTCGAACTGCTGGAGCACTTCGGGCGGTGCGGGCACGCTGGGGTTGCCGATGCTGTAGTCATAGACGTTCTCAGGACCTAGCTCTGCCTTGCGCTCAAGCCCGTAGGCGAACAGCTCTCGTATCTTGTTCGGCTCTGCTCCCAGGTCATGCATCCGTTGGTTCAGCATCTGCGCTCCTCTTCCGCGCTCGTTCCGTGCCCTCGTTTACAATGGCCCCATCAGGATAGCGTGCCAAGGAGGACCTATGAAGGTAATGCTCGTGAACGGAAGCCCGCACAAGTCTGGTACCACCAACCGTGCCCTGGATGAGATAGCGAACACCCTGGAAGCGGAAGGTATAGAGGTAGGGCGCTTCTGGGTGGGCAACCAGCCCCTTTCCGGTTGCCTGGGGTGTGGTTATTGCGGCACCCATGGGGGCGAATGCGTCTGTCATGATGTAGTGAACGAATTCAACGCCCTGGCCGCCAGCTATGACGGTTACATCTTCGGCACGCCGGTCCACTATGCGGCCGCCTCGGGGGCGCTCACTTCCTTCATGGACCGTTCCTTCTATTCCCAAGCCTCAGGCGGTCTTGACTTCTATCCGTTGAAGCCAGCGGCCAGTGTGGTGGTGGCTCGGCGTGGCGGCTGCGCTTCCACCTTCGACCAGATCAACAAGTACTTCACCATCCTGCAGATGCCCATCATCTCAGCCACCTACTGGAACATGGTCTATGGGGCCAACGCTGCTGATGCCGAACAGGATGCCGAAGGGCTGCGCACTATGCGCGTGCTGGCCCATAACATGGCCTATTTCCTGCGCTGCCGCGAAGCGGCTGAGGCTGCGGGGGTGGCGTTGCCTCCGGTAGAGCCTCCGGCGCGCACGAACTTCATCCGCTAGCCATCCTTGGCCGCATCCATGGAACTCCTAGCCCCGGTCGGCGGTTTCGAACAGCTCCAAGCGGCCCTGGGCTTCGGGGCCGATGCCGTCTATCTGGCGGCGGACCGCTTCGGCATGCGGGCTAAAGCGGCCAACTTCACGTTGGAGGAACTCCCCCAAGCTGTGAGCGCTGCCCACGAACAGGGTGTGGCAGTCCATCTGACGTGCAACACGCTCATGATGCAGCAGGACTTGGCTGTATTGCCCTCCTTCTTGGAGGAGGTCCAGGCATCGGGGGTGGATGCGCTCATCCTGGGGGATATGGGAGCCTTCGCGCTGGCCCAGCGCTACGCTCCTGCCTGCCAGCTCCATGTGAGCACCCAGGCCTCGGTGGCCAACGCAGAGGCGGCGAAGCTCTGGCATTCCCTGGGGGCGGCCCGCATCGTCTGCGCCCGGGAGATGACCCTGGAAGACATAGCTGACCTGCGGGCGAACACCCCCGCTTCCTTGGAGATAGAGGCCTTCGTTCACGGTGCTCAATGCATGGCCGTGTCAGGCCGTTGCCTCATCTCAAGCTACCTGACCGGGCGTTCCGGGAATCAGGGGGCCTGCACCCAGCCGTGCCGGTGGAGCTATACCTTAGAAGAGGAGAAGCGGCCGGGGGTCCATTTCCCCGTGGAAGAGGATGAGGGCAATTCGTTCATCTTGAACGCGAAGGACCTCAACATGGCGGCGCATCTGGATGCTCTGGCTGAGGCAGGGGTTGATTCCATCAAGATAGAGGGGCGCAACAAGAAGGCCTTCTATGTGGCTACGGTGGTGCGCGCCTATCGCCAAGCCCTGGATGAGGGGTATTCGCCTGAGGTGGAACAGGAGCTTCTGAGCATCTCCCATCGGCCCTACAGCACGGGCTTCTACTTCGGCGAACCGGAGCAAGCCACTGATTTCGATGGTTACGAGCAGCAGACCATGCACGTGGCGGATGTGGTGGAAGCCCCCGCGGGCGTTGAAGAGGCGCAAGGGCGCCTCTTCATCCGCTGCCGGAACCGCTTCGCTGAAGGGGATGAGCTGGAGGTGCTTGCGCCCCACGCACCTGTTCGCCAGGTAACGGTGGAGGGCCTGTGCTGGCACCCTGAAGGGGAGCCAGACGGCGCTTGCCCGCGTCCCCAAGCAGTGGCTGTGGCTAACCGGTCCTGCAACCTCTATTCCTTCAAGGCCCCGTTTCCTGCGCCGCCTGGTTCGTTCCTCCGCACGCGCACCTACCGTCGCTCCGCGCGCCATGGGTGAGTGGTCTGAAACAGTGGCACTTCTCGTGCCATCCGCCTCCTATCATTGCTATGATAGGGCCATAGCAAAACCCCCAACGAAAGGGAGATGAGACATGGGAGCAAAAGCAGAAGAGTCACTTGACATCACCTTCGATGAGCTCCAGCCCTACCTCCATGCCAATCACTCGGTTTACATGGACCTGGATGGCAAGACCTACTACCTGACTGACGTGAATGACAGGTACTGGCGCGTACAGGACACTGATGAGCTGAACGAGAAGGGTCACTTCGTGGATTGCAGCCCGCTCGTCCCCACCATCGCAGAGTTCTTGGATCTCCCGTTCTATCAGGGCAAGGCCATCTCTGATGTCTTCGAGGATGCCGTTTTCTACGCTTCAGTGAAATAGGCATTGCACTTAGAAGGGTTTTCAATACAATCGAATAAAACCGTCTGAAGCAGCTCATACGGGCTGCTTCTCTTTTGCAAGGAGGAGAGAACATGGCTGAAGAGAAGAACACCCCTGAAGGGGCTCCGGAGGATTGCGGCGGCTCCTGCGGCAGCTGCGGCGTTGAGGGTTGCGGCGCGCGCACGGAACCGTCCAAGTACGAGCCCAACAGCCGCTCTGACGTGAAGAAGGTCATCGCGGTGGTCTCCGGCAAGGGGGGCGTGGGGAAATCATTGGTGACCAGCCTGCTGGCCTCAGAGCTCACCCGGCAAGGCAAGAAAGTGGGCATCCTGGATGCTGATGTGACGGGCCCCTCCATCCCGAAATCCTTCGGCATCACTGAGCCTCCGGTGCCTGATGCTGATGGCATCAACCCCTCTGTCACCCCTGAGGGTATCAAGGTCATATCCGTGAACCTGCTGCTGCCCTCTGATGACACGCCCGTGGCTTGGCGCGGGCCGGTGGTCACGAACATCCTGAACCAGTTCTTCTCAGAGGTGAACTGGGGAGACTTGGACGTTCTGCTGATAGACATGCCTCCGGGCACGTCAGATGTGTTCCTCACCGTGTTCCAGATGTTCCCCGTTGACGGCCTGGTCACGGTGTCCGCTCCCCAGGAGCTGGTGAGCATGATCGTAGGCAAGGCGGTGAACCTGGCCCATTCCATGGGCGTCCCCGTCATCGGCCTGGTGGAGAACATGGCCTACTTCAAGTGCGACGATTGCGGCAAGGAGCACCACATCTTCGGAGAGCCCCAAGGGCCTGAGGTGGCGAAGAAGTACGATATAGAAGCGGTGGCTACGCTGCCCATAGATCCAACCTTCACCAAGCAGGTGGATGCAGGCAAGGTCTATGACTATGACGTGGAAGGCGCTCTGAACCCCATTCTGGACGCCATTGACAAGGCCTAGGGGCTTTCGGCTCTAGATACAAAAAAAGGCCGCGTAAGCGGCCTTTTTGATGTTGGTGGAGCATAGGGGGATCGAACCCCTGACCTCATGGCTGCCAGCCATGCGCTCTCCCAGCTGAGCTAATGCCCCGAAAAAAGTGCTGGAACACTATAGCACACCTCCAGCCCCTGCCAAGGGATATCTTGGATTTTTCGCGCCTAAGAGTAGTAGACTATGTCCAATGCAATATACAAGAGCAGAGGAGTCCCCATGCTGTTCAAAGAGATAGCCATCCTAGATGAGAACCTTGACTACCAGCCTTCCCAATGGGTGGGCATCGAAGGTGATCGAATCACCTATCTGGCAGATAAGGCTCCTGCTGATCAGGCTCGCTTCGGACGCATCTATGAGGGGGCGGGCAAGCTCCTGGTGCCTGGCCTTTACAATGCCCATGCCCATGCACCTATGACGCTTTTGCGCGGGTATGCGGAGAATCTGCCCCTCCAGCGGTGGCTTGAAGAGAAGTGCTGGCCCTTCGAAGGGAAGATGACCCCGGAAGATAATTATTGGGCCACGCTGCTGGCCTGCGCGGAGATGGCTCGCTATGGGGTGGTCAGCTTCTCTGATATGTATTATGCCACCCCTGAGCGCGCTCAGGCGGTGACCGAAGCGGGGTTGAAGGCGAACCTCTGCGAAGGCTTGTTGGCCTTCGAACCCAAGCCCTTCGCTGAATACCCCCAGTGTGCTCAGAACGAAGAGCTCGTGCGCACCCTCCATGGCTCGGCAGGGGGGCGCATCCTCATAGACTACTGCATCCATGCCGAATACACCTCCAATCCCCAGGTCTGCCAGGATGTGGCCCAGGTGGTGGCAGACAAGGGGCTCCGGCTGCATCTGCACCTCTCTGAAACGGAGAAGGAGGTGGCGGAGTGCCGGGAGCGCCATGAAGGGCTCTCTCCGGTGGAATACTTCGCGCAGCTGGGGGCCTTCGATGTGCCCTGCACGGCGGCCCACTGCGTCTGGGTGGACGAGGCGGATATGACCATCCTCAAGGACAAGGGCGTCTTCGTGGTGAACAACCCGGTGTCCAACATGAAGCTGGGAAGCGGCTTCGCTCCTATCCCTGAGATGATCGCCCAGGGCATCAACGTGTGCGTAGGTTCAGACGGCATGGCCTCCAATAACAACCACAACCTCTACTCTGACCTCTACGTGATGGGGCTCATCTATAAAGGGAACAGCCTTGACCCGGCCGTGGTCAGCCCAAAGGACGTGCTGCGGGCGGCAGCGCGCACGGGTGCCCTTTCCCAAGGGCGCGAGGATTGCGGCTTGGTGAAAGAGGGCTTCAAGGCGGATCTTGCCGTCATGGATGTGACGGGCCCTCAGTGGCGCCCCATGACCCAGCCCCTCTACAATGTGGTCTTCGCGGGGGATGGGAGTGACGTGGTCCTCACTCTGTGTGATGGTCAAGTGGTCTATGAGGCAGGGGAGTGGCCCGGCCTTGACCTGGAGCAGGTACAGGCGGAGGTCACCGCCCGCACCCAGCGCATCATCTCAGAGCTGTAGGCTGTCCGCCTTCTCCACACTGTTTGCCTGAATGGCGTCCAAGGCGCATTGGAAGAAATCCGCCTTGCGCTTGCATCCTACCTTCTTGTAGGCAGAGCGAACGTGGTCGCGGACGGTGCGCTCATCTATCCGCAGCTGCTCCGCTATCTCCTTTTGGGTCCTCTGGCAGAGGACTCCTCTGGATACCTGTATCTGCCGGTGGGTCATCTCCAGGTCCTCGAACCCTTGCTCCATCTTCTGTAGGCACTGGTTCCAATGGAAGACAGCGGTTCCCCCTGCTTTCAGGGGGCTGCTTGCAGAGCCGCCTTCTTGGAACTGCCTCCCCAGTTCCTTCCGCGTGGCCGCTCCCTCGGTCTGCACGCAGACCTGGACGGAGAAGACGCCTGCCTTCATGGCCAGCAGGGTGAAGAGCGCCAGGACGAAGGCTATCCCGAGCGCTTCTCCTCGCTTGATGCCTCCAGGGGCAGTGGGGGTGGTTCCGATCCGAGAGTTCTTCATGGTGCATCCCTCCTTCTGTATCGAAACGCGCTCATTTACTGTAGAATCGAAAGCTACAGTCACAGCAGTTCTTGGCGCTGTGGCATCCCCTTATTCGTGCGCTGGCTTCCCGCCTTCGCGAAGGCTTCAGGGAAGAGGAAGCGCAAGATGCGAAAGACGGTGGTTGAACATGGCAGCACCTGCAACTGAGCACGTACGGAACATCGTTCTCGTTGGCCAAGATGGCGCCGGGAAGACATCGTTGGCAGAGGCGATGCTCTACGTTTCCGGCAAGACCCCGCGCATGGGTACCACCCATGATGGGAAATCCTACCTGGACTATGATCCCGAAGAGATAAAGCGCAAGTTCACCATCAACACATCCGTCGCCCCCATTCCCTATAAGGACTTCAAGATCAACGTGCTTGATACCTCAGGGCATCCTGATTTCATCGGTGATACGCTTGCTTCCATGCAGGCCTCTGAGATGGCGCTGTTCGTGGTGGATGCCGTTGCCGGCCCGCAGGTCATGACCACCCGCCTGTGGCGTGAAGCTGAGAAGATGGATCTCTCCCGTGCAGTGTACATCAATCACATCGATCGTGAGAACGCGAATTTCGATACCGCCATGGCAACCCTCCATGCGCGCTTCGGTACGCGCCTGGGCGCGGTCACCATCCCTATGGGCGTAGACAAGGATTTCCAAGGCGTGATAGACGTCATCCGCATGAAGGCCCGCTATCACAGCGCCCAGGGCACAGAGGAAGTGGTGGAAGACATTCCGGAAGAGTACAAGGAAACAGCCCTGGCTGCCCGGGACAAGCTCTGTGATCTGGTGGCTGAGGCTGACGATGAGCTCATGATGAAGTACCTTGATGGCGAAGAGCAGCTCACCCAGGAGGAACTGGAGTCCCTGCTTGACAAGGCCATCGCCCAAGAGCTCATCATCCCTGTGTTCGTGGGTTCCACCATCATCATGCAGGGCGTGCAGAATCTCATGGAAGACATCGCCACCTACTTCCCGCACCCGCGCAGCCACGGTGGCTTCAAGCAGATGTCCGATGGCGTCACCATCCCCATTGATGAGACGAAGCGCCCCTCTGCCTTCGTCTTCAAGACCATCTCTGATCCCTTCGTCGGCCGTTTGAGCTTCCTCAAGGTGCTCTCTGGCTACCTTGAGCCGGGCCTTGAGCTCATCAATGCGCGCACCGGCAAGAAGGAGCGCCTGGGCAAGATCCAGGTCATGATGGGCAAGGAGCCCATGGATGTGAAGAGCGCGAAGGCCGGGGATATCATCGTGGTGCCCAAACTGGCAGACACCCGCAACGGAGATACCCTTTCCGTAGAGGGGGATATCGCCATCCAGCCGTTGGATCTGCCTGAGCCGCTTTATCCGGTGGCCATCGAAGCGGTGAACAAGAACGAAGAGGACAAGCTGGGCACGTTCCTCTCTCGGGCTGCAGAGGCTGACCCCACCATCAAGATCACCCGAGATGAGCAAACCCACCAGACCATCCTCCATGCCATGGGTGAGACCCAGGTGGATATGCTCATGTCCCGCCTGAAGGAGCAAACGGGGGTTGATGCCAAGCTGGTGCCCGTGCGCATCCCCTATCGGGAGACCATCCGCAAGCCTGCAGAGGCCCAGGGCCGTCACAAGAAGCAGACGGGCGGTGCAGGTCAGTTCGGTGATTGCTGGTTGCGCCTCACGCCGAACCCGGGCGGCGGCTATGAATTCGTGGATGAGATCAAGGGCGGCGTCATCCCCAATGGTCTGATCCCCGCCGTTGACAAGGGCGTGCAAGAGGCCATGGCTGAGGGCTTCTTGGCAGGGTATCCCATGGTAGACATCAAATGTGCTGTGTTCGACGGCTCCTATCATTCGGTTGACTCCAATGAGATGGCGTTCAAGACAGCGGCCCGCATCGGTTTCCGTGCCGCGGCAGAGAAGGCGAACCCGGTGGTGCTCGAACCCATGGCCACCATGAACATCACGGTGGGTGAGGAATATGCCGGTGCCGTCATGGGCGATATCTCCACCCGGCGCGGCCGCATCATCGGTACGGATGCAGGAGAGGCGGGAGATACCGTCATCATGGTGCGCGTGCCCTACGCTGAGGTCATCGAATACACCAAGGACTTGCGCTCCCTCACTCGTGGCTCTGGTTCCTACACCATTCAAATAGAAGGCTATGAGGAAGCCCCCCATGATGTGACCAAGAAGCTCGTTGAGGAATACGAGGCAGCCCGCGCCCAGGGCAACTAGGGAACACCTGCCAACCCCTATGATCCAGCGCCCGCTCTTCCTGCGGGCGCTTCTTGTTCTCAGGCGAAGGCTCCCTTCGCCCCTGCCTATCCTAGGAGGAAGAGATGATCAACCGGTTCTGCAAGATGCCCCTCTGGGAATGCACCAAGACTTTAGCTGACGTGGCCCAAGGGCGCGTGAGCGCTGATGTGGTCATCAAGGGTGCGAAGCTGGTCAATGTCTGCACGGCTGAGGTGCAGGATGACATGGATGCGGCCATAGCCTGTGGGCGCATCGCCTATGTGGGGCAGGCCGACCATTGCGTTGGAGATGATACGCTCGTCATCGAAGCGAGCGGCCAATACATAGCCCCTGGATTCTTGGATGGCCATATCCATGTGGAGTCATCCATGATGGGGGCAGGCGAATATGCCCGGGCGGTCATCCCCCATGGCACGGTGGGCATCTACTGGGACCCCCATGAGATCTGCAACGTGCTGGGGCTGGAAGGCGTGAAGGTCATGATGGATGACGCCGCCCGCACGCCCCTAAAGGCCATGGTCACCACGCCTTCCTGCGTGCCCGCCGTACCCGGGTTCGAAGACACGGGTTCGTTCGTCGGCCCTCAGGAGATAGCGGAATCCATGACCTGGGACGGGGTAGTGGGCCTGGGTGAGATGATGAACTTCGTGGGAGTGGTGAACGGCACTGACCACGCCCATGGGGAACTGGCGGAAACGCTGAAGGCTGATAAGGTCATCACCGGCCACTATTCCATTCCTGAGCATGACCGCGGTCTCAATGCCTACGTGGCATCGGGGGTGCGCTGCTGTCATGAATCCACCCGGGCCGAGGATGCCTTGGCTAAGATGCGCCTCGGCCAGTACGCCCAGCTTCGCTACGGGTCAGCCTGGCATGACCTGCCCGAATTGGCCCATGCCATCACAGACACTGACATAGATACGCGCTTCGCCAATCTGGTCTCTGATGACACCCATCCCCACACGCTGGTGCAAGAGGGGCACCTTGACCACGTGCTGCGCGTGGCGGTGAGCTGCGGCATCCCGCCCATCCAAGCCATCCAGATGGTCACCCTCAATGTGGCCACCTGCTTCCGCATGGACAACGAACTGGGTTCCATCACGCCAGGCAAGTGCGCTGACATCGTGTTCCTGGACGGCTTGGATACCCTGAACGTCACCCGCACCATCATAGATGGCGAAGTGGTGGCCGAAGACGGTGCGGTGCTGTTCCCGCTGGAGCCCTACGGATTCCCGGCCTGGGTCACGCGCTCCATGCATGTGAAGGATGACATCACCCCAAGCTCCTTCGCCATACCGGTGCCTGCTGAAGCGGTGGGCAAGGATGCGGTTGCCGTGCGCACCATTGAGATCATCCCGGGCAAGGTGGGAGCCTTCGAAACCCACGTTGACCTGCCGGTGGTAAATGGCAAGCTGGAAAGCGATCTATCCCAGGATGTGCTCAAGACCTTCGTGTTCGAGCGCCACCATGAAACGGGTACTTACGGCGTAGGGTTCACCAAGGGCTTCGGCATCCAGCGCGGTGCCATGGCTTCCACGGTGGCCCACGATGCCCATAACCTCTTGGTGGTGGGCACCAACGATGCGGACATGGCCTTGGCAGCCAACACCCTCATCCAATGCGGAGGGGGCATGGTAGTGGTGGCCGATGGGGAAGTGCTGGGCCTGGTGGAACTGCCCATAGCCGGGCTCATGGATGACCTGGGGGCAGAGGAGATGAGCAAGAAGGTCCATGGGCTGGAAGACGCTTGGGAACGCATCGGCTGCACCATGCCGTCACCGTTCATGACCATGGCCCTCATCCCCTTGGCCTGCTTGCCGGAGCTGCGCCTCACCAACCGCGGGCTGGTGGATTGCACGACGTTCGAATTTGTTGACCTGTTCGTATAGGTCTTGCCAGGGGTAGCCCCTCTCGCCGTGGGGCTGCCCTGAATCATCGCTTCAACGGCTTCGAAGAGGAAGCAGTACTCTATAATCTCTCCATCTTCTGCGCTCTTAGGGGGGCGCTTTGTGCAAGGGGGGTGCAGCCAGATGTGAACGCTGGCTGCAGGTATCAAGGGGAGGAATATGAAGCCTTACAAGACAGTCATCTACAGCTTCTTCGTGGGAGGTTTGTTCGCGCTCATCGCGCAGACCATCCTCTCGTTCTGGCAGGTCGTGCTGGCGGGCACGCCCATGGAGTTCTTCACGGGCGGTGCCACGCTGGTGTCCATGGGTGTCATCGGCTGTATCCTGGGTGGCTTGGCCATCTATCAATACGTTGAAGAATGGGCTACGTTCGGCGCCCTTCTTCCATTCTCCGGCTTTGCCATGGCCGTGGGCATGAAGGCCGTGGGCCCGTGGACCACGAAGAACGAATCCATGGGCAAGTGCATCTGGAACTGCGTTTGGTTCGTTGTCTGGTTCAACGTGCTGTTCATGGCCATCTGCGTGGCCATCGGCTACGTGTGCGGCATGATGGGCGTCCAGCCTGGCCAGAACCTGGGCGTGCCCAAGACCGAGGGTGGCATGCTGTTCTTCAACGCCTTCTGGGTGGGTGGCCTGCTGGCAGCGGTCTTCCAGGTGCTGTTCCTGGTGTGCAAATCCATCACGCCTAAGACCACGCCGCTCTACATCCTGATGACGGCGTGGATGGTGGGCGCCATCCTTGCGCCCTTCGGCGTCTCTGGTGCGTTGGCGAACTTCGCGGGTCAGGGCTTCTCGGTCATGATCACGGTGGGCGGCTACAACACCTATAACATCGGCATGGATCTGTTCCTAGGTGGCGAACACGCCATGGCAGGTCTGGTGCACCTGGGCTCTTTCGCCCTGGCGGTGTGCGGGCTGGCGCTCACGGCGCTGTTCACCTTCTGGATCTACAACTGGGTGTTCGGCCGCAAGCCCATCCATCAGGTGCATATCGAGAAGGCTCAGCATTCCCTGGCTGAGCTCACTGAGCAGATGCCGCCTTCTGACAACATCGAAGGCTTTGACTATGAGGTGGATCCAGCCACGGTGAAGGAATCCGCCTCCGCTTGAGCTTGAAGCAAGGAAGGGGTGTCATGAGCAGCCGGAAGAGCAAAGGCCGTCGCGAACAAAGGCTCCAGGAACTGGAGGTCAGGAAGCGCAGCGGTCTCATCCAAGTGATAGCTGCCGTTGTCATCATGGTGGTCTTGATCCTCATCAAGACCACCGCCACCTTCCAAGGGGCCGCTTGGGCTGACACTCAGCTGGCCAACATGGCCATCTTCGTGGCCGCCATCGTGGCTGCCGGTTTCGCAGGCTATGGTAGCCGTAGGTGGAACCGGGCCCGGAAAGAGATCATCTCCCTCACATCCAAGCGGAGATGACCCTTCATTTTCTCGAACAAACGTTCTTATTTCATGCTATAATCCTCTTCACATCATGAAGAGCAAGCGCACCCACTCCTGATTGGCCGCAGGCAGCAAGGCGTCCAGCTCGTTGGGCTCACACCCGTCCAACCGAAACGCTTGCGAAGGCTATCAGGAAAGGGAAGGTGCGCTCATGACATCCAAAGGCACAACTCACATCACGTATTGCTTCACCCAGGTAACCGTAGCTCCGGAAGATATCACCTGCGTCCATGAGGCATTCAAGGGCCTTGACGCTGAGAAGCTCTTAGGAGTGCTGCTGCAAGATCAGCTCTCGTGGAAGCTTGACCCGCGGCTCCTCACCGGCAGCGCCAAGCGGCATCTGCTCTCCAAAACGTCTTCGGCGCTCCAGCTGATGTACAGCCTGGAACCTGACCCGGCATCTACGCTCAGCAGGATCATCGTGCCCGTGCAAACGTTCGAATACCGTGGGTCAGGGAACAGCCTTATGCGGGATATCCGCTCGGTCATCTTGGATGTATCGAAGGTCTCTGCTGGCCCTTCTCCCCGGGTTGACTATGCGCTTTCCATCCCTGAGTTCCTACGGGCGGTGAATGCTGCTGAACGCCCCGTAGCTGACTTTGAGGCTCAGGCGCTCACGCCAGTTGGTTCGCTCATCAGCACGCCTTGGTCCCAGGTCTTGGGTCACGCACTGTGGATGCCTGCCCAGCTCACAGAATATGAGCGGTATTCCCTCTGCGCCAGCATCTTCTGGGTCATGGCCTTCAATAGCTTCGCTGAGGTGGCCTTCAATGCGGGCCTCTCAACGTCTGTCTGTTCAAGGGGGCTGGCTGGTCCTCCTTTGGGGCTTGACCTCTTCTTCGAAGAACAGGAACTCAAGATGGCGCGCCTCTCTGAGCTGCTGAACCATAACAGCCTGATAGATCTCTTGAATGCCTCAGGGCCCTTGCGGCAATGTGCCTAGGGTCTGGTTAATCTGCTGGAAACAGAGGGCATACCCCGCTGAAACATAATGCCGGTAAACTCATTCGAACCGAATGGCATTGAAGCATCACTGGTTGAGAAAGGCTGTTCCCATGTTCAAGCCACCACGGGAAGGCGAAGTGCGCATACCCTCAGGGTGCGCCATCGCCGCCATCATGGACAGGTCAGGGGGCCGTCATGATGGGTCCGATATCCTGCGCTCCATAGCCCTCATGCATGATAGGGGCAACGGCCTGGGGGGCGGGTTCGCTGCCTATGGCATCTATCCGGAATACAAGGATCTCTATGCGTTCCATATCATGTATGAAAGCCCGGAAGCCCGCTCTGAGGCAGAGCGCTATCTTGACGCCTACTTCATGGTGGAAAAGCAAGAGCGTATTCCCACAGAACCGGTTGCCGCCATCAAGAACCCGCCGGATATCTGGCGCTATTTCGCCGCGGTGCATCCCATGAAGCTGAATATGAGCGGGCTAGATGAAGCTGAATACACCATGCAGCATGTCTTCCATATCAACGCGAACATCCCCGGGGCCTTCGTAGCCTCTTCTGGTAAGGATATGGGGGCATTCAAGGGCGTGGGCTACCCGGAAGACATCGGGGAGTTCTACCGCATCCAAGACTATCAAGCCTGGCTCTGGACAGCCCATGGGCGCTTCCCCACGAACACCCCTGGCTGGTGGGGCGGCGCCCATCCCTTCACGCTGCTGAACTGGTCAGTGGTCCATAACGGTGAGATATCCAGCTATGATGCCAACCGTCGTTACGTGGAGCAATTCGGCTATCTCTGTGAGCTCCAGACTGACACAGAGGTCATCACCTACCTGTTCGATCTTCTGGCCCGTAGGCATGGCCTCTCTCAAGAACTGGCGGCTCATATCATGACCGCCACATCCTGGGATGACATAGCGAAGCTCCCTCCTGAGGAAGCGGCCTTCGAAACGGCCCTGCGCACCACCTATGCCAGCGCTCTGGTGAATGGGCCGTTCTCGGTCATCCTGGGTTCTGAAGAGGGCCTTTTGGCCCTGAATGACCGCCTGAAGCTCCGCGCGCTCATGGTGGCTGAGAAGGGTCCCATGGTGTATCTGGCCTCAGAGCAAGCAGCCATCGAAGTGGTATGCCCTGACGCTCAGAACGTGCGCTCCATAGAAGGCGGCGTCCCCTTCGTCGTGCAGCTTGATGCCGTGGCTGAACGCAAGGCCCAGGCACCACCTGAGAATACCCCGTCAGACGCCCCCTTTGCCCATGAAGTGGGCGTGCAACCGCCGCGCAAGAGGGAGCTTGCCCATGCTTGATCACATCCTTCCCCGCTACAAGGTGGTGCGTGAAAAAGATGAATGCACCCATTGTGGCGTATGCGAACGGTCCTGTTCGAATGAGGTGCACCAGGTAGATGAAGAGTTGGGCCGTGTCGTGGCCCATCATGAGAGATGCGTGAACTGCCAGCGTTGCGTGGTCATGTGTCCTACTAACGCCCTCTGCATCACCCGGTGGCCTCAGGTTGATACCGGCTCTGCCAATTGGAAGCTCGGCTATATGCAAGATATCGCCAAGCAAGCTCAAACGGGCGCGGTCCTCTTGGCTTCAATGGGGAACCCTGAGCCCTATCCCATCTATTGGGATCATCTGCTCTTGAACGCAAGCCAGGTCACCAATCCCTCCATTGACCCTTTGCGTGAACCTATGGAAACCAAGGTGTTCTTGGGAAGCCGCCCTGCTATGCTCAAGGTGAATCAACGCACCCATAGCATGGCTGAACCGCTTCCGCCTCAGCTTTCACTGGATGTGCCCGTCATGTTCTCTGCCATGAGCTTCGGCTCCATCTCCCTCAATACGCAGCTTGCTCTGGCCATGGCCGCCGAAGAGCTGGGCACCTACTTCAATACCGGTGAGGGCGGCCTTCATCAATCCCTGGAGGGCTATGGTGAGCATGCTATCGTGCAGGTGGCATCGGGCCGCTTCGGCGTTGATCCCCATTACCTGAATGCCGGGGCTGCCATTGAGATAAAGATAGGCCAAGGGGCCAAGCCTGGCATCGGGGGGCACTTGCCCGGAGAGAAGATCAACCAAGAGGTCTCAAGCACCCGCATGATCCCCGAAGGGACAGACGCCATCTCTCCGGCGCCCCATCATGACATCTATTCTATAGAAGACCTGCGCCAGCTCATATTCTCCTTGAAAGAGGCCACGGGCTATCAGAAGCCGGTATCAGTGAAGATAGCCGCTGTCCATAATGCTGCTGCCATAGCGTCGGGCATCGCCCGCGCCGGAGCTGACATCATTGCCATAGACGGCTTCCGCGGCGGCACGGGGGCAGCGCCCAAGCGCATCCGTGACAACGTGGGCATCCCGGTTGAACTGGCTCTGGCAGCCATAGATCAACGCTTGCGCGAAGAGGGTATCCGCTCTACGGTCAGCCTCGTGGCTGGTGGTTCCCTGCGAAGCTCAGCTGATATCGTGCGGGCTATCGCTCTGGGGGCAGATGCCGTCTATATAGCCTCAGCTGCGCTCATCGCTTTGGGGTGTCATCAGTGCGGTGATTGCTCAAGCGGCAAGTGCAATTGGGGCATCGCCACCCAGCGGCCAGAGCTCACGCGTCGGTTGAATCCTGAGATAGCCGCCCAGCGCGTGGTGAACCTCATCACCGGGTGGAACCATGAGATCCAAGAGATGATGGGCGGCATGGGCATCAACTCCATAGACAGCCTCAAGGGCAATCGCTTGATGCTCCGCGGTGTGGGCCTCAACCAGAAAGAGCTTGACATCCTCGGTGTCAAGCATGCAGGGGAGTGATGGCATGAAGAGGATATATGCCATAGAGGATTGGTGCATTGACTGCAAGCGCTGCGAAGTGGCTTGCAAGACGTTCCATTCCAAGAGCAAAGACACGTTCAAGGCCTTCATGCTGGAAGATCCTGCTCCGCGCAATCGCGTTCGGGTGGAAGGGGGCAAGGCGCTTTCCATCGCCATCAACTGCCGCCACTGTGAGCACCCGAAGTGTGTAGAGGGCTGCATATCAGGGGCTATGACGAAGGATCCTGTGACAGGGGTCGTCATCTCGAATCCTGCCAAATGCGTTGGGTGCCGAACCTGCGAATCCCTCTGCCCGTTCGGTGCCGTGCGCATAGAAGAAGCGGCAGGGAAGTGCATCGCGTTCAAGTGCGATCTGTGCGGAGAGGTGCTGGGTCAGCCGGGGGATCCCAGCTGTGTTGCGGCTTGCCCGAACCGTGCCCTGATCTATGTGGAAAGCGAGTGAGTGGAATGCGAAGACAGGCTGACCATCTCATCATCGGAAGCTCTGCTGCCGGGCTGAACGCCGCCATGACCATTCGCGGCATCCAACCTCAAGCCACCATCTTGATGCTCTCCCAAGAGCCCTATGCGCCCTATGGCAGGCCGCTCATCTCGTATCTCATAGAAGGTAAGACAACCTTGGACCAGATATGGCTCAAGGAAGACGGTGCCCTTTCCCAGCTAGGCATCGAAACGCTTGCTGGGTCCGGCTATGAGGTCATCAAGCTGTTGCCTGATGAGCACCAAGCTTGCTTGCAGAACGGAGACGTGATCTCCTACGGTGATTGCCTGTTGGCCACCGGTTCCGTTCCCTTCGTCCCTCTCATCCAGGGGCTTGCAGAGGCTTCGAACGTGGCTCCCTTCATGACCCTTGATGACGCGCTCTTCGCCGAAGGGCTGGCAAAGGCTTCCCAAGAGCGGGCGCAGGCAGAAGGTCGTGAGAGCAGGGCTGTCGTGATCGGTGCCGGGCTCATCGGCCTCAAGGCAGCAGAGGCGCTCTCGTCCCATGTTGGGCACATCACGGTCTTGGAATTGGCACCACGCATTCTCCCGGCGGTATTGGATGAACAAGGCGCTGCGCTCTTGCAGGCATCCTTGCTGAAGCGTGGCATCCAGTGCTGCCCGGGCATCTCTGCCGAGAAGATCATCCTGGGAGAAGATGGTCAGGCGAAAGAGACCATCCTCACTGATGGCAGCCGTCTTCCTTTGGACATGATCGTAGCTGCTGTGGGCGTTCGGCCGAATTCGAAGCTTGCGGTAGATGCAGGGGCCCAACAAGGGCGGGGGCTCATCGTTGATGACCATCTGCGCACCACGCTTCCTGATGTCTACGCAGCCGGAGATGTGACCCAGGTGCGTGATGTCCTTGACGGCTCAGAACACCCGCTGGCGCTCTGGCCGAACGCCGTGCGTCAGGGGCAGTGCGCCGGAACCTATATGGCAGGTGCAGCCCAGGCAGAGCCCTACCTGGGCTCGTTCGCCGTGAATGCCGTTGACTTCTTTGACGTATCTCTTCTCACAGCGGGCATCATCAACCCACCTGAGGGCCAGGGCTATCAGCAGACGGTCATCGCTGACGAAGGGTCCTATGCGAAGTTCGTCACGAAAGACGGTTGTCTGGTGGGGTACATCCTGCTGAACCGTCCCACGAATGCGGGCATCTACACAGCCATGATCGAACAACGCACCCCGCTGGATTCATTCGAAGAGGACATCTTCCAGCAGGTGCCGCTGAACCTTGATTTCCCCACGGATATGCGCTGGCAAAGGCTTCACAAATGCTATCCGCGGTCGCTGGATCAGCTTGGACGGAAGGAGCGCTAGACCATGGTAGCCATAGAAGCGAACGGTGCTGCCCAGGTCAGCCTGGGAACATCCCATTTCAAAGAAGCGAACCAGAAAGTCCGCGCGTGCCTTGAAACCTCAGATGTCGTCCAGCTGCGGGAGGTGTTCGCCCAGCGCTATCTGGGTTGTGCCATGCCTGCAGGCAAACGGCTGGAGATATACGGTACTCCCGGCAATGATATGGCGTCCTATATGGATGGGGGCACCATAGAGGTCTTCGGGAACGCCCAAGACCAGATAGGCAACACCATGAACGGGGGCTCTATCATCGTCCATGGCCGCTGCGGAGACGCTGCGGGCTATGCCATGCGGGGTGGCCGCATCTTCGTGCGTGATGACTGCGGCTGGCGTGTGGGCATCCACATGAAGGAATACCAAGACAAGGTTCCCACCATCGTCATCGGGGGCAATGCGGGAAGCTTCTTGGCTGAGTACATGGCAGGGGGCATCATCGTGCTCCTAGGGCAAGCGGGTGAGCATCTGGCCACGGGCATGCATGGTGGTGTCATCTACCTGAAACAGCCCCTTGATGAGGCCAGCCTCCCAGAAGGCCTTGTGGCTCTGCCGTTAGATGACCATGATGAGGCAACCCTTTCCGGCCTGCTCAGCGAATACAACGGCTACTTCGCCAGTGACCTTGGCGCTCCCGTGAGCACGGCCCCTGAGGGCTTCACCAAGCTGGTTCCCGCCTCCTCCCGCCCCTACGCCTCCCTCTATACCAGCTGAGGGATGAAAAGGGACAAGTGTCTTTTCATTATTGGGAAAGGACGTCGGGCTACGCTCGTCTTCTCCAATGATGAAAAGCGCTTGCCCCTTTTCGTCATTGCATCTGGAGGTATCAGCAAGCGAGGATCAAGTCATCTCGCTTTCTGGCCAGCTCCCAAAGCTCTTCCGTGAATCCTGTCACCCCGAATAGGATGTAGATGGGGTTCTCTTTGTATTCTTTGAACGCTGGGTCTTTGAGGGCCTTTTGTGCTTGCTCTTCGAGGTGCATCAATACATCAACACCAATGGGCTTCTTCCAGAATTTGCATTCGCCGAAAGCAACGTTGTGCTCTTTTGTATCAAGGGCAACGACATCTATCTCTACATCTTTGGCACCCCACCACGAGCCCACCTTGTTCGGTATGAAGGGCAGTGCATTTGCATCAGCCAACTCCCATACTCTACCTCGGCAGATATCTTCGTAGATGAACGACACGTGGGAATCGAAGAAGCTTTGCTCTATGATCTGCAGCACTTCCCGTTTTCTTCCCATTTCAAGCAGGCCTCTGTTTGGGAAGACGAACCGGAACCAGAATCGCAGGTAATTATCTTTGATCCTATATAATCCCTTCTTACTCTTCTCGGGATGTGGTTCCGTAACGGGTACCACCCGCTCAAGGATATCCATATTCTCTAGGATCTTCAGGTATTTCGAGAGGCTTGTTTGCTTGACATTCAGAGCTGAAGCTATCTCACCGCTCTTCCTGTGACCAAAGGCGATGGCACGCAGGATGGAGAAATAGGAGCCGACTTCCCCGACCTCCTTCGAGAGGAGGAAGTTAGGTTCGTCGAATAGATAGCTATTCGGGTTAAGGATCTGCGCCTTTATCTCATCATATATGGGACCACGTCCCCGGAAGTTCTCGATATATTTCGGCACTCCACCAGTAACGCTGTATAGCATTATCAGGTTCCTGTCGGTATACCAGGGACCGAAGAAATTTCCGTAATGGGAAAAGGGGATCTGCTGCATCCTGATCTGGGCGGTTCTTCGTCCATACAGGGGACTGCTGTGAGATAGAACCTGGCTCTCCATTAATGAGATCAAAGACCCACATAGTATGAGCATGATATTCCGCTTGGATAAGAGGTTGTCCCAAATGCGCTGCAGGATAGAGGGAAATGCTGGATTCGCTCGTCCCAGATTTTGAAACTCATCAAGGGCTATGACGATCCTCTCATCTCCCTGGGTCAATTGATCGAAGAGCAATTCCCAACTATCGATAACGGCCTCTCGTAATAACTGGTTGTCCGTGAATTCTGCAACTGCCTGCTGAAAGGCATGCATATTCTGGTATTCGGATTCTTCTGTTGCTAGGTAATACAACCCTTTATGATCTTTGAGGAATTCGGTTATAAGTGCCGTTTTGCCAATGCGTCTTCTTCCATAGATCACGACCATAGAAGCCGCTTCGCTGCTGAACTGCTCTCGAAGCGTCTTGCGGTCTTGTTCGCGATCTACGAATCTATGCATCGCCAGCTCCTTTCGAAGCAGTTATCAAGTTAGAATTAAATATTATTCTCTAAAGTATTATACCCTAAAGAATAAAATTAATAACAGTACCGAAGGATATCTCACCAGGAAAGAAAGCGCTGCTTTTGCAAATCGACGCGAATGTGATGAGGCTTCCTTTTTACATAGGACTGCGAAGCGAGACTCATCATCGTGGGACGCTGCGAAGCGCAGGGATAAGATGCTATGCTGCGTTCCATGAGAACGCAGATATCACAGAGGCCGCAATGGTTCTACAAAGCGCTCATGGTGCTGGCAACGGCCATCTGGGGGTTGGGGACCGTTGTGGTGAAAGCGGCGGTGGATGAGCTGAGCCCTGCCTGGATCGTGGGGTTCCGCTTCCTCACGGCAGGTATCCTATTAGGGGTCATCATGGCACCGAAGCTGGTGCGCCGCCTAGATGGAAAGCACCTGATAGCAGGTATCCTGTTGGGCATCCTGCTCTTCTTGTCTTACGAGACCAACACCCTAGGGCTCACGGATACGAGCGCATCCAACAGCGCCTTCCTCACTACCTTCTATGTGGTCATCATCCCCTTCCTGAATTGGGCTGTTGCGAAGGTGCGTCCCACGCGGTTCACTATCATTGCGGCGCTGCTCTGCATGGCTGGCCTTGGGTTCGTGGCCTATGGCGGCTCTGCAGGGTTCAGCCTGCGCTTCGGAGATGTGGTTACCTTGCTCTCAGCCTTCTTCCTGAGCCTGCACGTCATCCTAACGGCGAAGCTGGCCCCGGGGCGCTCCGTTACCGTGCTCACCATCCTGCAGTTTCTGGTGGCAGGGGTCTTGGGATTCGCCTTCGGGGCGCTGGCAGAACCCATTCCAGACTTCTTGTCCTTCAGTGCTGAGACCTGGGGCAACCTGATCTACCTGGCGGTATTCGCTTCCTGTATCGCTATCCTGCTGCAGAACGTGGGCGTAGCCCATACCGAACCGGCTCAGGCATCGCTCTTCCTCTCTTTGGAATCCGTCTTCGGAGTGCTCTTCGCTGTGCTCTTCTTAGGTGAGATGCCCAGCCCAGCGGCTTACATTGGCTTCGGGCTCATCTTCTGCGGCATCATCTTCAGCGAATACATCCCTTTGAAGGTGGAGAAGCGCAAAACTACCAAAGCGGCTGCCGAAGTAACGCTGCAGGAGCTAGAGGAATCAGACGCTTCGCTGCGATAACCGCTCTCTTGTTTTGCGCAAAAGGCCAAAGGCGCGTCCCTTATAGGGACAGAACGCATCAAGCATGCGGTTTGTTATGAGATTGTGAGTGGGGATGCGCCCGGAGGCGCAAAGGGTTACTTCTCCCTGACTTCTACTAACTCCAGTTCGAAGTTCAAAGGCTTGCCAGCCATGGGATGATTCATATCGAACACGACATTGTCATCATCCACGCTGACCACCTTGGCAGGGAAGGGGCCACTGGGGCCTTGCATGTAGACGGTTTCGCCTACGGGCAGCTCCTTGGCATTGGGGACGCTGGAAACAGGAACGGTTTGGATCAGTTCTTCACGAATAGGACCATAAGCCTCAGCGGGTTCAAGATGGATGTGCTTCTTGTCTCCCACTTCCATATCCTTGACTGCATCGTCGAAACCCTTGATGACGGTACCGGCCATGCATTCGAATTCAATGGGCTCTCCGCTGAGGCGGGAAGTGTCGAATACTTCACCGTCATCAAGCGAGCCCGTGTAGTGGATCTTGACCATCTTGCCTTCGTTGCTCATGGCTTTCCTCCTGTCTCCTAGAGCCTATACTGCGCAGCTCAGTCCCTTTGAGCTGCCTCTATCTGCAAGTCCGCCAGCGTGCACCGGGATGCAACCAGTTCCGCTAGGGGCTTCAGTAGATGGGTTTCTGAGGCGGGCAGGCCGGTAGCTGCCAAGCTGATGAGCTGGTCAGCCAGGGCCGCCGCGGACGTGCCGTAGGCCTTGCCCTCATACCCCTTCGCCATCAGCTCGGCTTTCGCCTGGGCGATGTCTTGGGCAGTGATGCCAGCGAACAGCTCATCCAGCTGATCCAGAGATGCATCCGCATAGAACAACCCCTTGATCAGCGCTCCGTAAGCAATGGCGTATTCGGCGGGCATGGCATCAGCCGGACGTATCTCTATGTAGCGCTTGAGGCGCACGTCAGTGAAGAAGACGGAAAGGGCATGTTCCACATCCGCTTCAGTCATGACGCGGTCAGCGAAGATGTCACCGAAGGTCTTCTGGGAAAGGCGCGGTGTGCCCGTGGAAAGATCAACCATGGCGGGCGTATCCAGGATGTATTCCGCGTAGGCATCCCAGGTGAAGCCTTCCTCCATGACGCCGAGCACCGTGCCGCACCGGTCTGGGTCACAGTGCTCCCAGATCTGCGTGCGCACCATCTGATGGGGGCGCGGCGCTGCTTCGAACACCGGGGAATTATCTGTCATGAGGGCTAGCAGCGGCACCAGGGCATTCGCTAGCCGCATCTTGCGCAGGCAATCCTCAACGGAACGGTAATCAATGGAGATCTGGGTTGCGGCAGAGCCGCGCATCATGCAGATGCCGTACATGGATATGGCACCCAGGTATTCGTTCATGATCTGATAGCGCGCCTTCGGGATGAGCGAAAGGTCTATGGCCTTCATGGTGGGGTGATAGCCCAAGGCCAGCACCTGGATATCATCTCCCGCGGCTTGCTCTAGCTCAGCCTGGAAGCTGCTCAGGCATTCAAGGGCGCTTCCCAGGTCATCGAAGGGACCCGCAGAGACCTCTATCTGAGCAGCTGGTTCTATGGTCACATTGGCCATGCCGTCAGAGAGCATGGTGACGTTCCCGGCATCGTCACGGGTAACGGTTGCGTAGCGTTGTCCCAGCTTCTCCAGGATGGCTTCCTGCCCGTCAGGGTCAAGGTAGGAGACGGGGCGTCCGCTCTGATGGACCAGCGTATGCTCAAGCTCTATCCCAACATGCTCTACAGACGGCTTGATGCCGCTTGCGAAGTAGCTGGTGATGGCCTTCACATTCTGTTCCCGCGCGGGCTGTTTCCCCATGTCGGTTACCCTGAATCCTTTCGGTACAGGCCTTATTGGCCCATGCCTTATGTAAAATGCTCTTTCGAGCCAAAGATGGTAGCAAAACGTCAGAGGTCGGGATGCTCATCAGAAGCGACCGGCGCAGAATTGTGACCGTTTTGAATACATAGTCGTTCGTTGTGAGGCGTGAGCGGTCAAGGCTGCGGCCGAAAGCGAGGAAGAGCGCGAAGCGGCTGAAGGATGAGGAGGAGCTGTGATACAGGCTGGCGTGTTGGGTGCGGCGGGGTTCGCGGGGGTGCAATTGACCCATATCCTTGCTGCTCATCCGGATATGGAACTGGCGGCCATCGCCTCTGATTCCCTGGCGGGCACCGCGCTCTCTGAGGTATATCCAGCCTTCGCAGGCGGCTCTGACCTGGTGTTCTGCGGAAGCGAGGAGCTGCTTCAGAAGGGGCTGGACGTGGTCTTTCTGGCCGTGCCCCATACGGCATCCCTTGACCTTACGCCCAAGATCGTGGAAAGCGGTGCGGTGGCCATTGATCTATCTGCGGATTTCCGCCTGAAGGATCCTCAGACCTACGAGGCCTGGTATGGGGTGCCTCACACCCAGCTGGACTTGCTGGCTATCGCCGCCTTCGGCCTTCCGGAGCTCTTTCCGGAAGCCTTGCAAGAGGCCTATGAGCGCCATGAGGAGAAGCTTCCCGTGGTGGTGGCCTGCGCGGGCTGCTACCCCACAGCCACTTCATTGGCGGCAGCTCCGGCTTTGCGGGCAGGGCTTTTGCGCGAAGGGGCCGTGGTGGTGGCCGATGCCATCTCTGGGGTCACAGGCGCAGGCAAGAAGCCCTCGGCGCGCACCCATTTCTGCTTCGCCAATGAGAACCTGGAGGCCTATGGCGTGGCCACTCACAGGCATACACCCGAGATAGAGCAGATCCTCCAGCTGGAAGACCAACTGGTCTTCACGCCGCACCTGGCGCCTTTGAACCGTGGGTTGCTCTCCACGGTGACCATCCCGGTGGGCTCCGGCGCTTCTGTGGTTTCAGCAAAGGATGCTCACCGGCTCTATGAGGAGTTCTACGAAGGCTGCACCTTCGTCACCGTGCTGCCTGCGGGCACCCAACCCCGCACTGCTTCTGTTGCGGGTACGAACCGCGCTCAGATAGGTGTGACCTATGACAGCCGCACCCAGTGCATCATCGCCACCGGTGCCATTGATAACCTGGGCAAGGGAGCCGCGGGTCAGGCGGTCCAGTGCGCGAACATCGTCTTCGGCCTGCCTGAGGGCGCGGGTCTGGAAAGCCTGGCGGTACTGGTATGAGCTGCGCTACGGAATGCTGCACCTTCGGCACCATCGAGGGGGGCGGCGTCACTTCGGCGAAGGGATTCAAGGCTGCGGGCATCCATGCGGGTTTCCGCGCCAACCCGAACCGGCTTGACTTGGCCCTGGTGGTGGCCGATGAGCCCTGTGCGGCGGCAGGCGTCTTCACCCAGAACGTCTTCTGCGCAGCTCCGGTGCGCTACTGCAAGCATATCCTGGGGGCTGAGGAGCAAGAGGGTTCCTACGGTTGCGCCCGCGCCGTGGTGGTGAATTCCGGCAACGCCAACGCTGCCACCGGAGAAGCGGGCCGGGAGGCGGCTTTCGAGGCTGCGCGTCTCACGGCTGAGGCTATCGGTTGCCCCTCGAATGAGGTGCTCGTGGCCTCTACGGGCGTCATCGGGGTGCCGTTGCCTCTGGAGCCCTATCGTGAGGGGCTTCCCCAGATCGCTCGCCTGCTCTCAGCTGAGGGGGGAGCGGACGCGGCCCGAGCCATCATGACCACGGATACCTGCTCCAAGGAGGCAGCTTGCTCCTTCTCAGGGGAAACGGTGGGCTATGAGGGGTGCCGGTTCACCGTAGGGGGCATGGCGAAGGGTTCCGGCATGATCATGCCGGATATGGCCACCATGATCGCCGTGATCACCACCGATGCCCCCGTGAAGCCCTACGATCTGCGCCAGGCGCTGAAGCGGGTGGCCGATATCAGCTTCAACAAGGTCACCGTGGATTCAGATACCTCCACCAACGACACCTGCATCGCCTTGGCTTCGGGTGCAGCTGCTCCTGCAGGGGCTGCCCCCTTCGAACCGGGCAGTCCCGCCTTCGAGCTCTTCGAGATAGCCCTCACGAAGGTATGCACGCGCCTGGCGAAAGCCATGGTCAGGGATGGCGAAGGGGCAACGAAGCTGGTGAACGTCACCGTGGCTGGTGCGCGAACGGAATCTGATGCCGACGCTGCTGCCCGGACGGTGGCCAATTCGCCCCTGGTCAAGACGGCCATAGCGGGTCACGATGCCAACTGGGGGCGCATCGCCGCAGCCCTGGGCCGTTCAGGGGCCCAGTTCAACCAGGAGGATGTGAACATCTCCATCCTTGGCATCCCGGTATGCCAAGGGGGCTTGGCCCTTCCCTTCGATGAAGAGGAGGCCCTACGGCGCTTTGAAGACCCTGAGATATCCATCCAGGTGGACTTGGGGGCGGGCACGGCCCGCACCACCCTATGGACGTGCGACCTCACCCATGATTACATCTCCATCAATGGAGACTACCGCACCTAGCCGCGGAGGAGGACCATGCAATTCGATAGGCAAACGCGCTCTGACGGCGTATCCAGCATCACCGGAGATGTGCTGACCGAGGCCATGCCCTGGATCAAGCACGTCACGGGCAAGACCATCGTCATCAAATACGGCGGCGCGGCCATGGTGGATGCGCAGCTGCGGGCCGAGGTGATGGCGGATATCGTCCTTTTGAAGATCATCGGCGTGAATCCGGTCATCGTCCATGGGGGCGGCAAGGCCATCAGCGCTGCCATGGAGCGGGAAGGGGTACAAGTCTCCTTCGTTCGCGGCCAGCGGGTCACCACCGATGAAGCCATGGCCATCGTTCGCCGGGTGCTCACCGGAGAGGTGAACCAAGAGCTGGTGGAAGCCATGAACCAGCATGGCAACATGGCCGTGGGCATCAGCGGCGCGGATGCGGGCGTGCTGGTGGCCGAAGCCGCCTCACCGGACCTGGGGCGCGTGGGGCGCATCACGCGCATCAACCCTGCCCTGGTGGAAGACTTGGTGGCGGCGGACTACATTCCCATCATCGCTTCCATCGCCATTGGCGAAGACGAGGGGTGCTACAACGTGAACGCTGATGTGGCGGCGGGCCATCTGGCCGCAGCCATCGGGGCGCACAAGATCTTCTTCCTCTCAGACATAGACGGCTACTTCGCTGATTACCCTGACCCGGACTCCCTGGTTTCTGCCATGACCTTGGACGAAGCGCGCCAGATCGTGGAGGAGGGTGCGAACACCGGAGGGATGATCCCTAAGCTGGAATCCTGCGTTCGCGCGCTGGAGGCGGGGGTCTCCCGAGCCCACATCGTGAACGGCACCACGCCCCATGCCCTGCTCTTGGAAACGCTCACGAACAAGGGCATCGGCACCATGGTGACGGGCCATGAGGTGCCTGCTGGCTTCGATCCGGCCCCTCTGGGCAATTTCGCCGCTAAGCTGATCTTCAATGAATAGGAGGCTCTCGTGATCTTGCAAGAGCAGATGAACCTGGAAGAACAGTACGTGATGGCCACCTTCGCGCGCAAAGAGGTGGAATTCGTCCGGGGCAGCGGCATGTACCTAGAAGATGCCCGGGGCAAGCGCTACCTGGATTTTCTCTCCGGCATTGGAGTGTGCAGCCTGGGCCATTGCCACCCGGCGGTGGTGGGCGCGCTCACCGATCAGGCAGAGAAGCTCATCCATGTGAGCAACTACTTCTACATAGAGAACCGCGGGCAGTTGGCGAAGAAGCTCTCTGAGCTGTTGGAGCGCGCAGTGCCCGAAGATAAGCGGATGCCCTGGAAGACGTTCTTCGCCAATTCTGGAGCCGAAGCCAATGAATGCGCCATCAAGCTGGCGCGCCTGGCTGCCCGGCGTCGCTTCGAAGCAGAGGGGAAGGACCCGGACACCGCCCCCACCCTCATCATCACCTTGGTCAAGAGCTTTCACGGGCGCACCCTGGCCACTTTGGCGGCTACGGGCCAAAGCCGATTGCATCAGGGCTTCGAGCCGCTGCCAGAGGGGTTCTTGCCCACACCCATCAATGACATCGCGGCCCTGCGTCACCTGATGGATACGGTGGGTCATTCCGTTTGCGCCATCATGATGGAGCCCATCCAAGGTGAATCTGGCGTGAACCCCTGCACGCCAGAGTTCTTACAGGAGGCGCGCCGCCTGAGCCAGGAGGCCCACGCGTTGCTCATCTTGGACGAGGTGCAGTGCGGCATCTTCCGCACGGGGCAGCCCTTCGCCTTCCAGGCGGCTGGGGTGATCCCGGATGTGGTGACCATGGCGAAGGGGATCGCCTCGGGCGTGCCTGCGGGGGCCTGCGCTGCCCGCGGCGCCTTCGGAGATGTCTTGCAGCCGGGGCAGCACGGTTCAACCTTCGGCGGCTCTAACTTGGCTGTCACCGTGGCCTTGGCTACCTTGCAGGAACTGGACCGTACTGAGCTGTGCGCCCGCATCCAGCAGACGGGAGCGGCCTTTCGGGCCATGCTGGAAGAGCTGCCTGCTATCCAAAGCGTGCGTGGCAGCGGGCTCATGGTGGGGGCAGACCTCCAGGAGGGCCTGAGCGCCCCTGACATCACGAACGCGGCGCTCAAGGCAGGGCTCGTGGTGAATGCCACTGGTCCTTCTACGTTGCGCTTCCTGCCGCCGCTGATATGCGAGGAGAGCCACGGGCGCGAAGCCGCGGAGCTGCTATCCAGCGTATCCTGAGCGCTTACCAGGGGGATTGTGGAGATTTGACCCGTAAGCAGCGCCAGTGGGGTAAGCCGGATGGATACCCCTTAGGTGACGATGCTACAATCTCCCAAACACATCTCAGGAGGTGCGTATGGCGTCTCGTGCCGTCAAGGGCCGCTATCATGTGAAGAAGAAGTCAGGGAAGGTCATCGCGCTTTCCATCCTCGCTGTCATCATCGCCGTGGTCGTCGCGTTCTGCATCGGCGGCATCGCTCTGGCCAATTCCTGGCTGGAAGACCTGCCTGATTACTCCAACGCTGATCAGTTCTCCACCTCGTCCACGTCTGTGGTCTATGCTTCTGATGGCGAAACGGTGCTAGCGGAATTCCAGTTGGAGAACCGCGAACCAGTGGAACTGGACCAGATATCCCAGTACGTCAAAGATGCCACCATTGCCACGGAAGACGAGCGCTTCTACCAGCATAATGGCGTTGACCTCATGGGTACCGTGCGCGCGGTGGTCAACAACCTCATGGGCCGCAGCCGCGAAGGCGGTTCTTCCATCACCCAGCAGCTGGTGCGCAACACCGTGCTCTCAGAGGAGATGTCGGAGATATCCTTCAAGCGCAAGATCCGCGAGATGGCTCTGGCCACTAAGCTTGAGGAATCCTACGGCAAGGATGACATCCTGCTGATGTACCTGAACACCATCAATTACGGTTCTGGCTCCTATGGCATCCAGGCCGCCGCTGAACGCTACTTCTCCAAGCCTGCCTCTGAGCTCACCTTGGCCGAGGCGGCTACGTTGGTGGGCATCCCGCAGTCTCCCACCTACAACAACCCCATTGATCACATGGAGAACTGCAAGTCTCGGCGCAATACCGTGCTCTCGCGCATGGCTTCCAACGGTTATATCACCGAAGAGGAAGCCGAAACGGCCAAGGCCGAAGAGATCGTCCTGAATCCTACAGAACCCTCCATGACGGGCATCACCGCCTATCCCTATTTCACCAGCTACGTTCGCAATCAGCTGATGAACCAAGAGGGCAAGTACGCGTTCTCCACTGCTGATCTGTTCGCCGGAGGGTTGAAGATCATCACCACGTTAGATGTGAATGACCAGCAGGCGGCTGAAGCGGCGGCGGCTGAGAAGGAAGAGGAAGTGGGTGAGCCCTTCGAAGTGGCCCTTTGCGCGGTTGATCCTGACAACGGCTACATCAAGGCCATGGTGGGCGGCAGTGACTACGACAACCAGCAGGTGAACATGGCCACCGGCGAAGGCGGTTCGGGCCGCCAGGTAGGGTCTACCTTCAAGGCATTCACCTACGTGGCTGCCCTGGAGCAGGGGATAGACCCAGACACCCTCATCGACGCGGGTTATTCCGTGAAGCTGGATGGTGCCAATGAGGTGTTCAATGTCAACAAGATGAACTTCGGCACGCGCCCCATCAAGAGCGCCTTGGCTGTCTCCTCTAACACCGCCTTCATGCGGCTCATCATGTCCGTGGGAGTCGAGAACGTGCGCGATGTGGCAGAGCGCATGGGCATCACTTCGAACATCCAGAACGTAGCGGGGATCACCTTGGGGATAGATTCGTTCACGCCTCTGGAAATGGCGGATGCCTATGCCACGCTGGCCAATGGTGGCATCCATTATGACCCTGAATGCATCATCTCCATCACTGACCGCTCGGGCAAGGTCATCGTTGACAATTCCTCTCCTGAGGGGGAACGGGTGCTTGAGCCGGAGATAGCAGCAGCGGCCGTTGAGGGGCTAGAAGGCGTGGTGAGCGGTGGCAGCGGCACTGAGGCGCGGCTCTCCTCTGACCAGCCCGTGGCAGGCAAGACCGGCACTACTGATGATAAGAAGGACAGCTGGTTCGTGGGCATCACCCCGCAGCTTTCCGTTGCCATTTGGCTGGGAGAGCGGGCTGACACCTACGATCAGGCTTCCCGCATCCCCTCTTGGGCATCGGCCGCCAGCACCTTCGCCTACTTCATGAATCGCGTGTTGGAATATACGCCCGTGGAGCAATTCCCCACGGCTGATAAGCCTAAGTATTTGGCTGACTATCGTGATTCCAAGAACCACATCGGTGGCAAGGGCAGCGGTTGGCAAGATGATGTGGAAGTGGATGCTAACGGCAATGTGATAGGTGGCAATGCCACCCAGGAACCTGACAATAACGGCGAAGGTGGAGGAACTTCGGGGGGCAATGAAGGTGGTAACCAAGGCGGGAATCAAGGTGGTAACCAAGGGGGCAACCAACCTACCACGCCTCCGGATACCCCTGACCCTCCTGCCCCTGAGAATCCTGACCCGCCCACCCCTGAGACCCCAGCTGGCGCTTAGGCCATCTGCGAAAGAGGAGACAAGATGTCATTCGCTCGTACCCTTAAACCTGTGATCCTGGCGGCTGTGGCAGCCGCTCTTGCCGGATGCTTGGCGCTGACCGGCTGCGCTCAGCCTTTGGAGCAGCAGTCCTCTACTGAAGAGGAGGCGGTGACCTCACGGAGCTTCATGGCGAATGTGAATGAGGCCAGCGCTCAGCTGAATGAGAAGATGAGTGCTTTCACGGATGCTGTGGCTCGGGAGGATCTGGTATCCATGCAGACCCAAGCTGATGCCGCCTTCGCTGTTATCAGCCAGATATCCGAACTGGAATGCCCCGAAGAGCTGAATGACCTCAAGCAGAGCTATGTAGACGGCTGCACTCAACTGAAGGATGCGTTGAGCGCCTACCTCCAGCTCTTCATGGAAATAGATGCTGCTACGGATGCTCATCCCTTCAACTACGATGGCTACGCTGACCGGGTTGCCCAGATCCAGCAGACCTATGACGAGGCGGTCCAGAAGCTCCAAGACGCTGATAATGCCGCCACTGAGATGTAGGCAGCCTGAAGCGTTCATGAGAACCCCAGAGCTCTTAGCCCCTGCGGGCAGCAGGCCCGCACTCAATGCTGCCGTGCGAGCGGGAGCGGATGCGGTATACCTGGGCTTGGATCGGTTCAACGCTCGGCGCAATGCTGACAACTTCACCCTTGATACCCTGGAGGAAGCCTGTGACTACGTCCATCTTCGGGACGTGAAGGTCTACATCACCATGAATACGCTGATCTTGCCCGATGAGCTACGGGATGCTTCAGAGCTCTGCCGCCAGGCCTATCGGGCGGGGGCGGATGCATTCATCGTGCAGGACTTGGGACTGGCCGCAGAGGTAGCACGCACGCTGCCTGAAGGCACGTTGCATATCTCCACCCAGATGAACATCCACTCCGCAGATGGCCTGCGGGCCGCAGCGCAGCTGGGCGCATCCCGCGTGACATTGGCGCGCGAGATGTCCTTGGCTGAGATAGCCCACCTGGTAGCTGTGGGCGAAGAGCTGGGCGTGGAATGTGAGGTCTTCGGTCACGGGGCCTTGTGCGTTTGCTATTCCGGCCAATGCCTCATGTCCTCCATGATCGGGGGCCGTTCTGCGAACCGCGGGCTTTGTGCCCAGGCCTGTCGTTTGCCCTACAGCTTGGTGAATAGCAACGAACCTGAGAAGGAATTGCGTTGCCCGGGGGAGTTCCTGTTGTCTCCCAAGGATCTCATGACGGCGGAGCGCTTGGATGAGCTTGTGGAAGCGGGTGTGGCCTCTCTTAAGGTGGAAGGCCGCATGAAGTCTGCGGAATACGTCTTCTCGGTGGTGTCTGTCTATCGTCAGGTGCTCGATAGGCTAATGGAACAGGTGGAACAGGGGTCGGTTCTGCGTTCCACGTACGTGGAACGCAGAACCGACCCCTGTTCCAGTCCCGCCCTGACCCCTGAAGAGCGGGAGACGTTGGGATCGGTCTTCTCCCGGGGCTTCACGGGCGGGTACTTGGACGGGGAGAGCGGGCCTGACCTCATGAGCTTCCAGCGGCCGAACAACCGCGGGCAGTTTGCAGGTCGGGTGAAGGCAGTGTCCGGGGAAGAGGTCACAGTGAGCCCTGAGATAGACCTGGTCCCCGGGGATCTGCTGGAGTTCTGGACGCGCAAGGGCAACGTGCGCATTCCGGTGCCCGCGGATGCCGTCTTCACGAAGCGCAGCTGCCGGTTCACCTCTGAGGACGCGCGCAAGGTGCGCAATGGGGATAGGGTCTTCCGCATCCGCTCAGCCGAGGCAGCCTTCGTGCCCGATGATCTTCTACCGCGCATTCCCGTCAAGGGCGAAGCGTGGCTCAAGTTGGGTGAGCCTCTGCGCATGGAGTTCACGCCCTTGGCCGCTGAAGGGAGTCCGGCTGTTGAATGTGGCACTGCTGAAGGGCCCGTGGTAGAACCGGCCCGCACCCGGGCCGTGACAGCCGCAGATGTGGAAGAGCATGTGGCGCGCATGGGCTCCACTCCCTTCCAGCTGGCCTGTTTGGAAGTACACCTGGATGAGGGGGTGGGTCTGGGCTTCTCCCAGATCCACCACTGTCGGGCACAGGCCCTGGATGATCTTCAAGCCAAGCTGCTCAAGCCCTATCAAGACCGCGTGCTCCCGAAAGCCGTCAAGCCCACGAAGCTTCCGGCGAAGGCAGCCCAGGAGTGTCTGATCTGTGCTTGGGCCACCAGTCCCGAAACAGCTCGGGCTGCCAAGCGCACGGGGGCTGATGTCATCTACGTGCCTGCCCTCAACTATCAGCGGGGCGCTGCGGAGGTAGCGGGGCTACGTGTCAGCGATGCTGACCAAGCGGGGTATCCGAAGGGATGCGTCATCGCCCTTCCATCCATCAGCCATGATGGCTGCGGCGCTTCGGCTGAAGCGAAGCGCCATCTGGACGTGTGGAAGAATGTGGCTGAAGGCACACCCGTGCTCGTGGGTTCCTTCGGGGCTCTTGAGCGGGCCTCGGAACTGGGTTGCACCATTGAAGTGGACGCACGCTTGCCGCTGGTGAACCCTCAGGCGCTTCAGGTGGCTCAGGCATTCGGGGCCGAGGGCGTTTGGCTCTCACCGGAGTTGAATCTGGCCCAGATAGCTCAGCTGGTCGAAGGGGCTTCGGTAGATACGGGGATCAAGGTCTATGGAGCCCAGGAGCTGATGGTCACGGAGCATTGCCTGCTCACCAGCCAAGGCCCCTGCGCTGAGACGTGCTCTACTTGCACGCGGAGGCGCGTGCCCTTCAGCCTGAAAGACCGCAAGGGTTACCTGTTCCCGGTGGTGACCGATGAGGTGGGTCGCAGTCATCTGTACAACGCTGTGACTACGGATCTGGTACCCGAATTACCTGCCCTCATTCGTTGTGGCATCACGCGCTTCATGGTAGACACCACGCTCATGGATGTGGAACAAGCCTCCCAGGCCATCGGACGCGTGAAGCAGGCCCTGAAGCGGGCGCTGGATAGCGGGGATGCGGTTCCTAAGATGCCGAACACCACCTCCGGCCACCTCCACCGCGGCATCCAATGAGGGGATGAGGACGATAGCCTACGTCCCCGTTGTCCCTCTATTTCCCTAACCGCTGCTCCAAGGCCTCAACGATGATGCGGAGCGCCTTCACGCGGGCGTAGCGCTTGTCATCAGATTCCAGCACGATCCAGGGGGCATAGGTGGTAGAGGTCAAGCGGAACATATCGTCTATGGCACTGGCGTACTGAGGGAACTTCTCGCGGTTGCGCCAGTCATCCGGCGTGATCTTCCAGCGCTTTGCCGGGTTCTCCTCCCGGGCTTCGAAGCGGGCCAGTTGCTCATCCTGAGATACGTCCACCCAGAACTTCAATAGGATGGCGCCCCAATCCACCAGGTCATGCTCGAATTCGTTGATCTCATCGTAGCCCTGGGCCCAGCGCTCAGGAGGTGTGATCTCTTCGGTGCGCTCCACCAGCACGCGGCCGTACCAGCTGCGGTCATACATCCCCACATGCCCCGCCTTCGGCAGCCTTGTCCAGTAGCGCCACAGATGCGGATGGGCCAGTTCGGGCTTGGTGGGGGCAGGGGAGGGGAAGATGTTGTAGGCGCGGGCGTCCAAGGCCTGGGCCACGCGCTTGATGTTGCCGCCCTTGCCCGCGGCGTCCCAGCCCTCATAGACCAGCATGAGCGGGATGCGCTCCTGGTACATCAGGTTCTCTAGGCGGAACAGATGCTTCTGAAGTGCCTTCAGTTCGCGCTTGTAATCTTCCCGGGGGAGCGTCAGCCCATGGTTCATGGTGGCTACTCGCGGGTAGTCCTTGACTATCTCGAATCGAGAGCTTTCAGGGGCGAAGGCATGTTGGGCGGCTGCGGCGGCTTTAGCCTGGGCAACTTCTGGCGTGTCATCTGGTGCGGGGCTGCTCCACTGGTCCGCCTTCGCCTCGGCAGCGGCTTCGGCCACCTCCGTCAACGCTGCAAGCTCATCCTGCTCCTCAACGGCGATGCGCTCATCCTGGACTTTGGCCTCCAAGGCCCCTTCGATGGCCTGCACCAGCGTGCGCGCTATCTGGAGGTTCGCAGCCCGCTTGTCTTCGCCATTGACCAGCACCCACGGGGCGAACGGGAAGTCAGATCCTTCCAGCAGCTTATCGTAGAGGTCATAGGCCTCATCGTAATCCTTGGTGGAGACCAGCTTCTTCTCAGGGACGCGCCAGCGGGTGGCCGCGTCATCATAGAGCCGGTCCAGTCGCTTCTTCTGGGCCTTCTTGCGCACGTGCATGAAGAACTTGACCACCCCATAGCCGTCACGCACCAGTTGGCGTTCGAAGTCTTCGATGGATTCCAGGTAATGGCGCGTGCCGCCCTTGGGTAACACCAGTTCAGCGGTGTTGCGCGCCAATAGGAGCTCCGTGGCCTTGGTGTACCAGCCGCGGTCATAGAAGGTGATGTGCCCGCGTTCGCCCAGGGCCTTCCAGTACTCCTGCATGAGCGGGTAGTAGCCGGTGACGCCCTGGCCTAGGTCCGTGAGCTCCCGGGCTTCCTCGGTGTTAGCATCCGGGGACACATAGACGCTGGTGGCCCGGGCATCCAGGTTGTACATCAGGTCCGAGATGCGGCTGCCCTTGCCAGCACCGTTCCAGCCTTCGAAGAGCACCACGAGCCCTGCTCCTTCGGTGACAGCTCGCTGCTGGAGCACCACCAGCTTCTCGATCAGATCATCGTATTCCGCCTTATAGGCGTCTTTCTCTAGGGGACCTTCGGTAAAGCTGACCTTCTCCAGCATGAAAGCTCCTCACTCCCGTGTGGTGATGTTCCGCAGGTGCTCTGCCTGGCGTTCGCAAGCAGTTCTACGCGCGGTATACTGACCAGCATACTGCAATAACGGCGCAACAAGGGGGCGTTCTTCATGGCAGATGCAGCGAAGGAAGCGCATGTCCAGGATAGCAAGCATGACAAGCATGAGGAACTGAAGGGCGCTGAGCAAGAGCTTATGAAAGCTGCGGCCGTCCATGGTCAGCATGCGCCCTATATGCAGAACCGGGAGCTTTCTTGGCTTGAGTTCAACAAGCGCGTGCTGGATCAAGGGGCAGACCCAGCGGTGCCCCTTTTCGAGCGGCTCAGCTTCATCTCCATCTTCTGGTCCAACCTCCAAGAGTTCTTCATGGTGCGCGTGGGCAGCCTGACTGACTTGCAGCTCATCAAGAAGGCCATCATCGACTCTAAATCCGGCATGACCCCCTCTGAGCAGCTGGACGCTGTCTATGCCCGCTGCCATGAGCTCTACCCCTATTACGAGGCCTGCTTCAAAACGCTGCGCTCTGAGCTCAAGGATGAGGGCATCGTGAACCTGAAGCCCAAGCAGCTGGATGAAGAGCAAACGGCCTTCGCCGAGGATTGCTTCGAATCCAACGTCATGCCGTTCTTGGCTCCGCAGATCGTGAACGCCCGGCACCCGTTCCCGCACCTGGAGAACGGCGCTCTGTACATCGTCGTGCGGCTGGATGAGGAAGCGGGGCCCAAGCAGAAGAAGAAGGCCAAGGACAAGGGTTCCAAGGGGGATAAGGAAGCGAAGAACCTAGGGGCCGACGGCGTCACGCTGGGCATCATCCCGCTGCCTCGCCAATGCGAGCGCATCGTGGAGCTGCCGGGAGGGGGCCTTCAGTTCCTGCTGCTGGAACATCTCATAGAAATGAACGCTGCGAAGATCTTCTCCATGTACAAGGTCAAGCACACCAACATCATCTGCGTTACGCGCAATGCTGACTTGGATGCCACGGAAGGCAGCGAAGAGCAGGGCGAAGATTACCGGGAGCACATGAAGCGCATCCTGAAGAAGCGCTCCCGCTTGGCGCCGGTACGCCTGGAAAGCGAACGGGAGCTCTCTCAAACGGTCAAGCGCGAGCTGCTGAACCGCCTAGGGTTGAAGGAGCATCAGACGTTCATCTCCTCGGTGCCGCTGGATATGAGCTACGTGTTCTCATTGCCTGCCCGTGTTCCGGCTCCCGTGCGTGATAGGCTCACCTACGTTCCCTTCACGCCCCAGTGGCCTTCCATGCTCCAGCGCAAGCAACCTATCATCAAGCAGGTCTGCCAGCGCGAAGTGCTGATGAACTACCCCTACGAGACCATGGATGCCTTCGTGCAGCTCTTGCGCGAAGCTGCCTATGACCCCTCTGTGGTCTCCATCAAGATCACGCTGTACCGGCTTGCCAGCCAATCCCATTTGGCGGAAGCGCTTATCGCAGCAGCGGAGATGGGCAAGGAGGTCACCGCGCTGTTCGAACTGCGGGCCCGCTTCGACGAATCCAACAACATCGAATGGTCTCAGCGCTTCGAACAGGCCGGATGCCATGTGATCTATGGCTTCCGCAACTACAAGGTGCATTCCAAGATCTGCTGCATCACCCGTCAGACTGAGGACGGCCTCCAGTACATCACCCAGCTGGGCACGGGGAACTACAATGAGAAGACCGCGAAGCTCTACACTGACTTCTCGTTCATCACCACCGATCAGCGGATCGGGAAAGATGCCATGCGCTTCTTCCGGAACATGGCCCTTGAGAACACCTCGGACGAATACAAGACGCTCTGGGTGGCACCGCTTCAGATCAAGCAGAACATCCTGAAGAAGATAGATGAGCAGATAGCCATTCGGCGGGCAGGGGGCCAAGCAGGTCTGTTCTTCAAGACGAACTCCATCACTGACAAAGAGATCATCCATAAGATCATGGAGGCTTCCCAGGCCGGGGTGCAGTGCACGCTGCTCGTGCGGGGCATATCCTGCATCGTGCCCGGGGTTGAGGGCTACACGGAGAACGTCTGCGTGGTCTCCATTGTGGGCCGCCTCTTGGAGCACAGCCGCATCTACGCCTTCGGGCCGTTGGATGGCAATGTTGATCTGTATCTTTCCAGCGCTGACCTCATGACGCGCAATATGGACAAGCGCATAGAGGTTGCCTGGCCGCTCTTGGATGAGCATCTCCGCAAGCAGGTCATCGGCTACATAGGCACCTGCATGGCTGACACGGCGAAGCTGCGTGACCTGTTGCCGAACAAGGAATACACGGCTCTCGGCTTCTTCGCGAAGGAGGATGGCCAGGGCCACGTGAGCCTGTTCGACTCCCAGGCCTTCCTCATGGAAGAGGCCAGCCGCAAGCACCTTGAGGCGGAGGAGCTGGAGGTGGCAGCCACGCCGCTGGATCTGGCGAATGGGCGGAGTGCCCTTCGCCAAGAGCTCATGGAGGAGGCGTTCGGCGAAGAGGCTTCCGAATTCCAGCCTGCTGGTGAAGCTGAGCCGGAGCCCGAGCAAGAACCCGATCCGGTACCGGTGGTTGCTGCCCCTGAGCCCTCAGCGCTTCAGGTGAACGTCCCCCTCTACCCTCAGCGGCCTCTGCCAGAGCCAACGCTCCCGTCTGGGATGCCCCAGGAGATGCCTGCTGAGGTACAGGGGGAGCCCAGGCCCCTAGAGCAACCGCCTGCGGTCAAGCCGAAGAAAGAATCGCTCTGGAAGAGGCTTTTCAGTTAAGCTAGGCCCCATGGGCACTGATATCGGAACAAAAAGGGAAGCTCAACAGCAGCCTTCCCCTCAGAACCAGCGCGCTCAAGAAGGCCAGCGCGTTCTGCGCATGGGTACGGCCTCCATTCCGCGGCTGATCGCTGAATTCGCCATCCCCTCCATCGTGGGGATGTTGGTCAACGGCTCTTATAACATCATCGATTCCATGTTCTTGGGTCATGCGATGGGAGAGATAGGCCTCTCAGCCGTCACGGTGGCCAATCCTACCATGATCGTGTTCATAGCCTTGGCAATGCTCGTGGGCAATGGCGGCAATGCTCTGGCGGCTTTGCGTTTGGGCGAAGGGAATCTGGAAGGGGCGGAACGATCTCTGGGCAATGTCATCACCCTGAGCGTGGTCCTCTGGGTGATCGTGGCCGTGGCGGTCTCGTTCCCTCCTGTCATGGAGGGGCTGCTCACCATATCCAGCGCCACCGATGAAGTGCGCCCCTATGCCCGAACATTCCTGCTGATCCTTTGCTACGGGTTCATCCTCCAGAGCATCGGCATGGGTGTGAACAACTTCATCCGCACCTGCGGAGCCCCCAACCGCGCCCTGGGCACCATGGTCATCGGGCTGATAGTGGCTACCGTTTTCAATTACCTCTTCGTGCTGGTGTTGGGGTGGGGCGTGGCAGGCAGCGCCCTTGCTACGCTGGTGGGACAGGCGTGCTCGGCCATTGCGGTGCTTTGGTACTTCCTCTTCACGAAGGATGTGCCTTTGCGCATCCGCAAGCGCTATTTCGCCCTGCGCCCGCGCTTCGTGGGCACCATCGTAGCCTTCGGCTTCCCCTCCTTCGCTGTGCAAGCGGGCATGGCAGTGGTGAACTTCGTGCTGAACTACCAGCTGATCACCTACGGGGCTTTGAGCGTCATAGGTGCTGTGGATGCTCTGGCATCCATCGGGGTCATCAATCGCATTGCGGGATTCGTGGTCATGCCGCTTGTGGGCACGGCTATCGCTATCCAGCCGCTCTTGGGTTACAACTATGGGGCGCGCTTGATAAGCCGTGTGAAGCAGACCCTTTGGCTGGGCATCGCCTTGGGGTTCTCCATCGCTACGGTGGAGTGGCTCATCATCATGCTGTTCCCTGAGGCTATCGTGGCCGCCTTCGGCATCACCCATGAGGAACTAGTGGCGTTCACCTCGTTCGCCCTGCGGGTGCAGTTCTGCGTGTTCCCTCTGGTGGGGTTCCAGATCGTGGGGTCCAACTACTTCCAGGCCACGGGGCAACCGGCGAAATCCATCTTCCTGACGCTCACGCGCCAGATCATCTTCTTGGTGCCGCTGCTGTTCATCCTGCCCCATATTCTGCCTGTTATCGCGCCGCAGTTCGATGGACTGGATGCGCTCTATTTCGCCAATCCCATCTCTGATGCGGTATCCATTTCCATCACCATCGGGTTCATCCTCTGGGAGATGCGCCGCCTGAAGCGCATGGAATAGGCGAAGTCCGTATTTGTCATTCTGAGCGTAGCGAAGAATCTTTTTGTCACACTGGTCTGGTTGGCATCGAATGAAGGGGAGGGTTTCGTTCAGAAGCTCCGCAGCCTTCTCTCCACCCTCCCCTTCATTCTGCTGATACGTCTTCTGCAACAACTAAAAACCAGCCGCACTGCTGATGGGGCCTTATCAGGCCCGCATCATCACTGCGGGCGTCCGCTCACCGCGGCCGCCAAGTGTATCGGGGGACGCTCATCGCGTCCCCCTCTGCTTTTACTCACGCCTTCGGCGTGGGTGTCGCTCCGCGTT
>CANOIM010000004.1 GCA_947566075.1 uncultured Eggerthellaceae bacterium
CAAGCGCGCGTTGTGCGCAAACCATTTCGTATGATAGCCAAGATGGTTTTTAGGGGTAACAGAGCGGCAACAAAAAGGGGTGAGCGGTGACCTCTATGAGGGGATGTATTCTCGGCAGAGGATGCCGGATTCTTCCAGCATCTGCTGGGAGAGCTCATCAGGGTAGGGGTTCTGGTAGACGATCTCACGGATGCCCGCGTTGATGAGCATCTTCGCGCACACCACGCAGGGCTGAGTGTTCACGTAGATGGTGGCGCCGTCAATGTCAGTGCCGAAGCGCGCCGCTTGGATGATGGCGTTCTGTTCGGCATGGAGCCCCCGGCAGATCTCATGGCGCTGGCCCGAAGGCACTCCCAGCTCTTCCCGCAAACACCCCACCTCAGCGCAGTGGCGGATGCCCGAGGGCACCCCGTTGTAGCCTGTAGCCAAGATGCGCCTGTCCTTCACGATGACCGCTCCTACGGCCCGACGCAGACAGGTGGTCCGGCTGGCCACCTGATTGGCCAGCGTCATGAAGTACTCATCCCAGCAGGGGCGCTCATCCTTGTGGCTAGGCTCAACCGCTGGGGCGTTCGAGGCTGCCATGATCAGTACCCCAAGCCCGGATAGAGCGGGTGAGCCGCCAAGAGCTCCTCCACTGCCGTGCGGACCCCTTGGAGCGCAGCCGGATTGCTGTGACCGAAGACCGCCTGGGAGATCAGCGTGCCTATTTGATAGAAGTCATCCCCGTTGAAGCCCCGGGTGGTGCCCGCAGCCGAACCTACGCGCACGCCGCTGGTGACGAAGGGGGACCGCTGCTCATTGGGGATGGTGTTCTTATTGACGGTGAGGCCCACCTCTTCCAGCAGGTGCTCCGCATCCTTGCCGGTGACATCGGCTGGAGTGAGATCAACCAGGCAAAGGTGGTTATCAGTGCCACCAGACACCAGGCGCAGACCCCCGTCTGAGATGCCCTGGCCCAGCTGGCTGGCATTGGTCACCACATTGCGGGCATATTCAGCGAAGGAGGGCTGAAGCGCCTCGCCAAAGGCCACCGCCTTGCCCGCGATCACATGCATGAGCGGGCCACCCTGGGAACCCGGGAAGAGCGCCTTGTCTATCTTCTTCGCCAGCTCCTCTGAGTTGGTGAGGATGAAGCCGCCCCGAGGGCCGCGCAGCGTCTTGTGGCTGGTGGAGGTAACCACATCAGCGAAGGGCACCGGAGAAGGATGCACGCCCCCCGCTACAAGGCCCGCAATGTGGGCCATGTCAATCATGAGGTATGCGCCCACTTCATGGGCGATATCAGCCATGCGCTGGAAATCTATGAGGCGCGGATAAGCACTGGCACCACCCACGATGAGCTGGGGCCGCACCTCCTTCGCCTGACGCTCCAGAGCATCGTAATCAATGGTCTCCGTTTCCGTGCTCACACCGTAGGGCACGAAGTCATAGAACATGCCCGAGAAGTTCACCGGAGAGCCATGGGTCAGATGCCCCCCGTTATCAAGGCTCATGCCCAGCACCGTGTCCCCCGGCTTGATGAGCGCCATATAGGCAGCGAAGTTCGCCTGGGCACCGGAATGGGGCTGCACGTTGGCGAAGCCAGAGCCGAACAGCTCACAGGCGCGGGAGCGGGCAAGGTTTTCCGCCTTGTCCACCTTCTCGCAGCCGCCGTAATAGCGCTTGCCCGGATACCCCTCGGCGTATTTGTTGGTGAGCACGCTGCCCACCGCTTCCATGACCGCCCGCGAGGTGAAGTTCTCAGAGGCTATCAGTTCGATGGTGCCCCTCTCCCGGTTGAGCTCCTCTTCCAGGATCTCTGCGATCTGAGGGTCTTGCTCACGCAAAAGGTCATTGGCCATGGGACATCCTTCATCTTCGAATGGTCTTCGCTCCTGAAGAGCTTGGCAGTAAAGGGATATCTTAGCGCAGGAAGCGCTGGCCGCTAGCCCTCAAGGGCCATGATCTTGTGCACGCGTCCTTCATGGCGGCCACCGCCGAAGCTGGTGCTCAGGAACGCGTCCAAGATCTTGCGATTCTCGTCGAAGGTGACGAAGCGGCCAGAAAGGGTGATGACATTGGCATCGTTGTGCTCCCGGCAGAGGGCGGCGAAATCCTCCCGCACGATGTTCGCTGCGCGGATGCCGTGGACCTTGTTGGCGGCAATGGCCATGCCGATTCCCGTTCCGCAGACCAGCACGCCGAAGTCAGCGCGGCCGGAAGCCACCTCTTCGCACACAGCTGCTGCGTAATCTGGGTAGTCCACGCGCTCATCGCTATCAGGGCCGCAGTCAGTGACCTCATGGCCTTCTTGGGCCAGGTAGTCCTTGAGCAGTTGCTTCTGTTCGAACCCGGCGTGATCGCTTCCGATGCTGATGCGCATGTCAACTCCTCAGTGTCTTCGGCTTCTGACCTGTGCAGTCTATCACGGTAGAGGCGCTGCCGCGGCCCTCTTCCCTAGCGAACAAGAAGGCGGTACCAGCCCTTCGGGCTTGCTCAGCGAATGCAGGGGAAAGCTCATCTAAGGTACAGGGGGCTACCTCCCCGGCGCGGTTGGCCGAGGTGACCGCCAGAGGTGAGCCTGCCTTCGCTATCAGCTCTTTGACCGTTCGCGAATCAGGCACGCGCAACCCGATGGTCCCCGCTGCAGACCGGTAGGCCTCAGGCACGGCGCTGCTGGCGGCCACGATGAGGGTGAGCGCCCCGGGCCACCCGTCCCGCGCGAGGCCATGGGCATAGGCGGGAACATCCTTTCCGTAGACATCCAGGTCTTCTGCAGATCCTATCAGCCAGGCTATGGGCTTGCCCTCGTCCCGCCCCTTGATGGCCGCAAGCGCCTTCGCGTCTTCGGCATGATGAACGCTCACGCCAAGACCCACCACCGTGTCCGTGGGAAAGACGGCAGCTCTGCCCGCCTGCAAGGCTGTCACTGCATCAGAGATGGACCCGTTATCAGCTGACATCATCAAGAGCGCCCCAAATAGGTCATGGATAGGATACGGGCCGCCAGTATACCCCTGGTACGGCTTGACAGGAAAGCCGAAGGCTGGCCCCTCCTCAGAGAAGGCCAGCCCAGGGCTGCTGTGCTTCTGATCCCGGAGAGCTGCGGCCAGAGAGCGGCTGTCTTCAGGATGAAGCTATGGATAGGAAGGTTAGCGGCCCAGGATGAACCCCTAAGCCCAGACCATGAGATCGTTCAGCACACGGATGTCTTCGCATGTGTCCAGCTCAGAGCACACCTCTATGATCCGCTCCACATTCTCAGCAGAGGGAGTATGGCTGGCGTAATCAAGATTGCCACGGAACTTCTTGATGACGTCGTCATAGGACTGGGGCATCTCCTCTGAGCCCATGGCCTCGGCGAAGTACTTCTCATGGACGGTGCCATCCTTCATGGTGACCGTGACGATGGCCCCTTCGTAGGGTGACTTCTTTATATCCTTGGGATCGCAACGCGGATCGTATTCGAAGGTCTTCACCTTATCAGCCACTTCGCGTAGAAGCGGATTCCAGATGCCCTTCTCATCATTACCGTATTCGGAAAGCGTCGCACGCCCGTAGACCAGGCCGCACACAGCGCCCCATGAAGAGCTGAACTGGACATCCACCGGCGTCTGCGGATGCGCCTTGACCTCCAGTGGCACGCCCAATAGGTTGAGGGTCCCCTTGCCGGACTTGATGTCGATGCGCTCGATCTCATTGACATCGATATCGCAATTGTCATGCAGATAGATGCCGCAATCGATGAAGTTGTGGGTTCCCCGGCAGCACGGGTACGGTTTGCAAAGGACCCCTTCGGCGAACCAGAAGTCTCCCAGACGATCGATCACCAGATCCCGGTCGTAGTTGTTCTGGTGGTATTGCCTGAAGTAGCCTTCCTTGCCCTCCAGCGCATGATAGCCCGCCGTGACGCCCGCCTGGGCCAGCTGGGCGGATATGATGCCGTTGCGCACGGCGAACCCGGGGCCGAGCCGCTTCGCGCATCCGCCATCCTTGGTGACCTGGCCTGTGCCAGACGCCTGATGCAACCCCAAGCCCATAGCGTTCACATGCTGCATGAAATCCAGATTCAGGGTGGTGGCTGCAAGGCAGGCGGCGGTCAGATTGCCGTTCAAAGTGGTGGTATGCCACCCTTGGTCAGGGATGGGGGTTCCGGGCTCTGAGCCACGGTTCATACGCAGGAGCATCTCAGCGCCCAAGGCCACATTCAACATGAGCTGCTTGCCGGTCATGCCGCCCATGTAATCTGCAAGAGCCAAGGAGGTGGAGACTGAGATCACGCCCGGATGCATGACTAGGTCATGCACGTCGTCGAAGTCAAGGGCATGGCCTGCGGTGGCATTGGTCTGGGCAGCATAGGCAACGGGGAGCTTCTCTCCCACGCCCCAGACATGGGCCTCCTCCGTTCCTCCGTTATGGAGGTTGTACTCACGGACTTGCTTGGGGCCCGGATAGTCATAGCCTGCGATGGCACACCCCAAGAAGTCAACCACCTGCTGCTTGATCTTCTCGGTGTGCTTTTCGGAGAGATCCTCATAGGAGGCATCTCTGAAGAAGTTGGCGAAGACGAAGGCGAGGTCTTCGCTGTAGTCGATTGCCATGGTGGTCTTCCCCTTTCAGTCAGAGCCGGGAGCAACCCACCGCTCCCGGGTAATGGAGAGGCGCAAATCCAACCGAAGCGCGGGGGAGGCCCTTGCGGACTGGATCTGCGCCTGGGCTCCCTAGGTAAGGATGAAGCAGCCGATCATGCCCGCTGCGATGATCATGAGAGCGATGGGGGCATTGCGCTTCACCAGCGTCATGAGATCCACATTGGCTTCCGTGCTGACCATGATGGTCTGGGGATGCACGGGGCACATGCACGAGGACATGCCCAACATGACGAGGACGGCCATGAAGCACACATAGACATCCATGCCCGTTGCCTGAGAGATGCCCAGCATGAGCGGTGCGGCAATGGCCAAGGTGGCCGTAACGGAACCGCAGCAGATGATGATGGGCATGCAGAGCAGGCAGCCAACAGCAGTGATGAGATACCCGTTCCCGCCTGCACCGGCCAGCAGATTGGCAATGGCCTGAAGGCCGCCGATCTGGTCAAGGACCGTGGCGAACATGGCGGCCGGGATGATGAGCCAGCCACCGCTGCGCATGAACTCAGCCATGGCGATGAAGAACTCATTGGCTGCTGAGAACGTGGCATCCACCTTCTTCTTGTGGATCATATCCACAATCATGGCGATGATGAGGGAAAGGAAGATACCGCCAATGACGCTGATGACGATCGTGCCCACCACCAGCTTGCTGAAGATGATGACGATGACCAGGGGCAGGATGGGCAGCAACGCATAATAGGCAGGGCAATCCGGGACTTCGATGAGCACGTTGGCTGCCAGATTCCCCTCTTCCATGACCTCGCCGTTCTTGACGGCCTTAGCCTTGGCGCGCTTGTCGCAGAACATGGAGTAGATAGGGAATGCGATCATGGCGAAGGGAAGCATGACGCACATGGTGGGGATCTGATACGCACCGAAGAACTCAGGAACGGTCAAGCCCTCAACCCCAGCCACGGAGAAGATCTGGGCGGACATGGTGTCAGCCGGGCCCCAGATGAACCCTGTGGCGATCATGATGCATGAGCCCGACGTCAATGCGGAAACGCCCGCCGCACGCAGCACGGGGTACATGGTTGCTAGCATGAGCGCTGCCAAGCTGGTGGCACTGGGGATGGCCAGCTTCAGGAAAAACACCAAGAAGATGACGCCCGAGCAAAGGATATAGGGGTTCTTCAACTTGGTGAACGGCTTCGCGCAGATGAGGGCGAAGCGATCGGATGCACCAAGGTAGTTCATGTATCCCACATAGCCCAACACAGCCAAGATGGTCAGAAGCGCACCACCGAACTGCGTTTTCATGGTGGCTTGGAACATCTCGAAGCAATCAAGGAACACATTGCCTGTGCCCTTGTCACCCAAGATGCTGTTACCAGTGATGGCCGTGAAGGCGATGGCGCCGATGAGCCCCAAGAGCATCAAAACGATGATGGTCGGTTTGATGTTCTTGACGAGCGCAATGACGAATACCGCCAATAGGATGACGGTCAAAGCGATAGCGATCGCTGAATTCATCTTCTCCTCCTTCTGTCAGATCAAGCGGTTGGGGGTTTTGGCGCACCGGGCGCAGCAGGGGCGCCAGGGGCTGAAGGGGCCGTGGGCGCGCCGGGAGCTGCTGGAGCCGTAGACGCCATGGCCTCCAATTCAGACGTAGGGGTCTTGCAGAACGGACATTTCTTCGGCAGCACGCCATTGGTGTAGTTGACGCGCTTGCCGCATTTGGGGCACTCGATGGATGTGGGCGCATTCGCGTCCGCTGGTCTGAAGCACATGATGGTCTCTCTTTCGAATCTGCGCATCGGAGGCGGTCATGCCGCCTCCGGCTTGGTCAATCTGTTGGGCCTTGAGGCATGAAGCAGGCGCTTGACGTGCGCGCGTCCTGATGGGATTCCCAAAGCCGCACGGCCTCATCCCTATCCTGCTGGGTGAAGACCCTTCCACATCGTTTGCACGCGTTCATGACCAGGAAATTCTTCGTGCCGCATGCAGGACAGTGCAGGTACTTCGGGCGACAATGGTCACACGTTGGTCGGCACCCATATGCCATCGAATGGCCTCCTCTGAAACGGAATAGGACCGATGCCCTATTCCGTCACTTCGAACTTGGTCTTGCACCACGGGCACTTGGTGGTGAAGCTGCCGAATTCACGGCTGGTGACTATCTTCCGGATGGGCTTGCCGCAATTGGGGCACACCTTCGGAGCCTTGTCTTTGATCTCTTCGATGCCCTCGACATCTTTCTGATCGGGACTATATGCCATGGAATGCTCCTCTCATCTCGCATGCTTCAACATCCGGACGGCATTGACGGCCGTCCGGATGCAACAGTCTTCGCCCTCTTAGGGCATGAAGGTGGCAACGCCGCCTGCGCCAAGCTTCTCAAGCTGGGCCGGAACCTCCTCAACGGGTACGACTTCCATGCACTGAGCCAGGCAGTGGTGAGCGCACGCAGCCCTCTTGCCCTCCTCAAGCCGCTCCACGCACAGGTTGCACAGGTTGGACGGTACGGGGACGTAATCCCAATACCATTCGCCGCCTTGCTGCATGGGACCGAATTCGGAGAGCTTGATGCCCCATTGCTCTTGAGACTCTATCTGCTTTTCCTGACGGCATGCCACTTCGCAGGTATGGCAGCCGGTGCAGTACTTGTAGTCGATGATCATCGCGTACTTGGTCATATGCTTTCCTCCTTTCTAGATGGGATGAACTACTCGCCGGGATGGAAGTTCTGGTACAGATACGGGGATTTCTCGTTGCTCGCATCATCCAGGCTGTTGGGGCCGCGGTCCTCACGCGGCACATAGGCGGTGGGATCCTCCATGGCGGCGTTGGGATCGGTCACCTTGCTGATCTTGCAGAGCACTCCCTTGTAGGGTGCGCCATAGCCCAGCTTGCCCACCTTGTACATGGGGATGAGCTTGTTGATGTTGGACTTCCATACGCCGAAGAAGTTGGGGAATTCGCCATCTTGCTCGGGGTACCACCAGCCATGGGTTGCATGGATGACGCGCTCCGACACCTCGTAGGACACCCGGGCGCGCTCACAGCATTTGCCGAACTGGTTCTCTATGAGCACCCAGTCGCCATCGTTGATGCCATGTTCTGCAGCCGTCTTGGGATTGATGGTCACCAGCGGATCAGGGGTGCAGTTGCGCAGGCTGGGGATCTGGCGATGCTCTGAATGGAAGGAAACGAAATCACGGCCGCCAGTGGTGAGCACGAGCGGGTATTCCTTGGCCAGCTCTGGGGTGCTATAGGGGCTCATGGCCGGTTCCATGAAGAAGGGCAGATCGTATTCGCCGAAGTCATCATAGATGGAGGACTGGACCTCGATCATGCCCGTAGGCGTGTTGAAGCCCGGTTCACCATCGGGGCGCAGAAGGCCCTTCTCGTACTTGCGGTAGATCTGCTTCTGCTGGAAGACGCCCGCGTCACGCAGATCATTGAAATCCCAATCATATTGGGTGTGGATCTGGGCATCAAAGAACTCCTCAGCGGTCTCCCAGGGCCATGCCTCCGGATTCAGACGCTTGCCGACGATCATGTCTATCTCGATGTCAGACTTGCACTCGCCCGGATCCACTGCCTGGTTGATGGCACCCAGGAAATGGGTATTGCGCCCGAAGTGAGGCAGCACCACGGCATCCTGGGCCGCGAAACCGGCAAGGGGCATGACCAGATCGCACAGCGCCATGATGGTAGGGGTCATGAACACGTCATGGGCTGCGTTGAAATCGCACTTCATGAGGGCGTTGTACCAGCGCTCAGGCTCTGCATAGCAGGTAGGCGAAAGCGGGTTGGACCCATAGAAGTAGGTCATCTTGATGGGATAGGGCTCCTCGGTCTCAAGGGCCGTCAGGATGGAATCCGGATGGCACATGGGGCCGGTAGCATAGGCCGGATGGTCTTCTTTGGCATCGATGCGCTTGGCGAACACCTCAGGGTCAACGTATTGGCTGGTCTCGAAGCGCCAGCGGCCCATGAAGCTGGAGGGCAATGCCAAGATGATGCCGCCCGGGATGTCCATGTAACCACAGACAGCCGCGATGGCCAGCATGGCCTGACCGGCCTGGGCCCCATTCTGCTGAGTGTCGAAGGCCAGGCCCCACATGATGGATGAGGGTGAATTGGTGGCGAAGGCACGGGCAGCCCCTCGGATGGTGTCCGCGGGCACCCAGGTGATCTCTTCGGCCCATTCAGGCGTGAACTGCTTCACATGCTCAGCCAGCTCATCAACGCCGAAGACCCACTTCTCGCAGAAGTCATGGTCATAGAGGTCCTCGCCCAGGATGACATGGAGCATGGCCAGGCCGATGGCAGCATCGGTGCCGGGACGCAGCTGCAGGTGATAGGCAGCGCGGGAGCCAAGCCAGGTGAGGCGCGGATCGATGGTGATGAGCTTGGATCCACGTTTCATGAGGTCAACGATGGAATGGCCATAGAACCCATCGGGGTTTGATTGCAGCGGGCTCTTGCCCCACAGGATGATGTACTTGGGGATCTCGTATTCGGGGTCATCGTAGCGCTGCTCTAGGAACTGAGCATAATCCAATTCAGGATAGCCAGCGCCCAGCAGGAAGTCAGCCACAACGGTACGTGGCCCGTAGCAGGAAGAGCCGCTCATCATGAAGGAGATGTTCGGCGTCTTGAAGCATGCGTTGGCCATGGGAGGCGCATAGAGGCTTGCCTGGCGCCCGGTTCCCTGGGAGACGAAGATGGATTCCGGTCCGTAGTTGTCCCAGATCTTGTGGACTTCCTCTTCCAGGATGTCCAGAGCCTCATCCCAAGTGATGCGCTCCCAGGTATCCTTGCCCCGGTCCTCCTTGGCCCGCTTCATGGGATAGCGGATGCGGTCAGGATGATTCTCGAATTCGGTCAACGCAAGGCACCTCGGGCAGAGACGGCCTTGGGAGATGGGATGCTCAGGGTCACCCTCCACCTTGACCAGCTTGCCATCCTTGACATGCAAGATCATGCCACAGCCAACGGGATGGTCTCCCGGAGGCGACCATCCGCAAGTGCGGACCAGGACCTCATCGCCCTCGACTGTCTTGTAGCCTTTCTTCATACGCTTTCTCCTCTCTTCCGCTTTCCTTCTTCTGGTCCTAGAAAAAGCCTTCAGCTTTTGTAGGCAAGGGTGTCAAGATCCTCGATGGCAGTGCCCTTCGTCTCATCCTTGATGAGGACCTTCGTGAACAAGGCAGCCAGCGCAAGCGGGACCAGGAACACCAAGAGCACCGTGGCGAAGGTGGAACCCGACTGCAGCGCACCGCCGATGATGATAGGGATGATCAAGCCACCGATACGCGCAACGGTGGTCACGCAGGCCTGACCCGTTGCCCGGATCTCAGTGGGATAGGCCTCGATGGTGATGGGCTGCGGCGTGGTGTAGGCATAATTGATGGCGAAGCCCATGAAGATGACAGCGGGGACCATGAGCCCTTCGCCCAAACCCAAGAAGGCAGTGACGATCACCGAAAGGGCTGCCAAGCCAATGGCGAGATAGGTGCTGCGGATGCGGCCGATCCTGTCTGCCACGATACCCGCGCACAAAGCACCCAAGCATCCCAGGGCATTCATGAGCGTAGTGAGCCCATAGCTGGAGGTGACGGTATAGCCGCTGTTGACCAGCACCGTGGGCATCCAGTTGGTGAGACCATAGGACAGAGCGCAGGTGGTGAAGGCCACGAGCCAGATGCCGATGGTCACACGGCGATACTTCCGAGAGAGCAATTCGCGAAGCTGTCCTTTGCTCTCAGCAGGCGTGATGGCTATCTCAGAAGCCTCGTAACCGCCCGGATGAGGATGTGCCAATCTCCGGTTGATACCGTTGATGACCTTCAGCGCCTCAGCGGTGCGCCCCTTGCGCATGAGCCATTGGACTGACTCGGGGATCATGAAGTACATGGCAATGCCGTAGATGAACGGGAAGCCGCCTATCAGATAGCAGATGCGCCATCCGAAGCGAGGGACCACGTACATGGCCACCAATCCCGCCAAGACCCAGCCGAGCATCATGAACATCTTGGTCAGGGTGACGAAGGCGCCCCGATGGTTGGTGGGAGCGTATTCTGAGACCAAGGTCACGCTCAGAGGAATGACCGCGCCCACGCCCACGCCCGAGAAGATGCGGCAGAGGGCGAAGAGGTCATAGCTATGCACGAAGAAGATGGGTATCGTCAGGATGGAATAGATCATGATGCTCACATTGAGCACATGCTTCCGGCCGAGCTTGTCCGCAAGATACCCCGAAAAGAATCCGCCGACCAGCATGCCGATGAGACTGAACGAAGCCAGACTACCCGTGGCTATGAGGCCCAGTTCCATCTCCGCTGATATCTGAGGCATGGTGAAGGAGACGATCATGAAATCGAAGCCGTCGAACACCATGGCCAAACCAACGAAGATGAGGATCTTGATGGAGAATCTCAGACCGCCAGGCTGCTCAAGGATCTCTGAGACATATACCTTCCGCACTTCGATCTCCCCCTTTCCTTGCCCTTGACAAGGCCCCCTTAGGAATCGATGGAGAGCATCTTAGAAAAGGGAGCTGAGGGCGTATATTGACAGAGCAGCCAAAAGCTGATGCTGGTATTGCATGATTGTGACAATAGGGGCTGATAGGCTATCAACCCGCTTGACAGAGGGCTGGATAACATGGGCTTGAACAGGGAAGATAGCTTCCCGGAGCCTCTCTGGGCCCTGCTCTTGCGCCCCCGAAGGGCCGTTTCCATCGTCTTTGCGAAAGCCACGGTTTCGTTTACCATCATCCCATCGTTGATGCGTGCAGCTGTTATGCCGAGGGGGGGCTGAACATGACTGATGATTACGAGATGCGCGGAACAGGATCAGAGGGTTTCAACCGCACCATCCCCCTTCACCACATGGCCAAGGAAGCAACCGTCACGCTGAACATGCTCTTGGCCCATCTGGGCCCCTGCACGATACTGGCCGCTCCCAAGAGAACGCGAGGGGCCTATCGCTGGGCAGTGGACATCACTGATCCCGCCGTGATCTCAGATGCCTCATTCCAAGAGGGGCTCATGTTCATCGGCCCCGACGACGCCATAGCCGATCTCATCCAAACGCGCGACCTTCCCTTAGGGTCACTGTTCATCGTCATCACCGATGCGGACGAAGCCCCTTCCAATCTGCCCCTGCGCAGCCTGGTCATCAAGCGGGAACAGGATTATCTCCATTATGTGAAGCGGATCCAAGGGCTCTTCTTGGCCCTGTGGCTCTGGGAGATAGAGCTCTCCCATATCGTCTATGAGGGCGAAGGACGAGCGCGGCGGGGCAAGCTCCAGAAGATCGTGGATACCCAATGCTTCTTCGCCCCCGAATTCGTCTGCATCACTGACACTGGATTCAATCTCATAGCTGCATCCAAGGCTATCGATCCACCGGCGGAGCCCTATGCCACCCTGGTAGCCGAAGGTTGCTATAGCCCAGAGGAGATAGCGTACCTGAAGAGGGAGGTGCTTCCCCGGGTGGGGCCGCGGAACACCACCGTGATCTGCGAACCCAACGGGCGCTGCCCCTTCCATACCCTTCATATGCCCTTCTTCATCGATGGCGCCTATGTCTTCCATCTCACCATGGTCTGCCAAGAACCGGAGCTCATCGGATCCCGTGAGGACATCTTCTCCATCCTCTCCACCCATGTGGCGGCCATCTGCACTGAGTTCTGGAATGGCCACCTTGAGGTGGAGAGCTCTTGCCATAAGATCCTGATACGGATGCTGGATAACAAGAACATGAACCAGGAATACATCAGGACCCAGCTGAGCGCCACCGTGATCCCGAACACCGATTGCTTCCGTCTTGCCCGCTACCGGATCAATCCAGAGTTGTCATTCGACCAAAGCCGCGAGGCCATCCGCACGGCAGTGGACCTATTCCCCGGTCATTGCTATCCCTTCATGTACCACGATGACCTTCTGGTGCTCATCTGCTCGCCCACCAACAACCTGGGCGGCATATCCCTGCGCAAGACCTTGCACCGTACTACAGACCTGCTCTTCAACCCCTACGGCCTGGTCTGCGCGCTCTCCCAACCGTTCCGCTACATCACCGATATCACCTTCGCCTATCAGCAGACAAGCGATGCCTTCCGCTGTGAGCGTCTGCTGAAGGCGGAGTATCCCGCAGGCTACGACGGAAAGGGCACCTTCCCGGCCATCCCCTTCGAGCACACGCTGCAATTCATGCTGGTGGATGGCAGCATTGACCCAGAGATGCACGGCAGCGTCTTCGCCAATAGCATCGTGCGCATCCTAGACGAGGAAGACCGCTCCCAAGGAGGCGATCTTCTCAGCCTGCTCTGGGAATACCTTTGCACGGAATGCAACGCGAGCGACGTGGCGAAGAAGCTCAACATGCACCGCAACACAGTGGTCTACCACATCAACAAGTTCGAGAAGCGCTTCGACCTCTCGCTCGGCCTGCCCATGGTGCGACACCGTCTGTATCTTGATTTCGTACACCATTTCGCGAAGAGTGCCCACTGATGGCACCAGCCCCTAAGGCTTAAGACCCCAGGGGCTGCATCACCAGAATGGCACGGCCGCTTCTGCCTACTTAGCCTGGAAGATCTCTCCATTGGCACACGCGAAGGAATACTCATCGTTCAACAACAGCGAGAAATGGAAGATGGGACGCTCCACCCGATTCACGTACAAGGGCAGATGGGAGACGCCAGCGGGCAGGAAGATGAGAGAGCTCTTGGTGAGCAGGTGGCGTTCCCCCTCTATCCATATCTCCACCTCACCGCACAGATCATAGGGATGATACGGATCAGAGCCATAGAAGCAGAGCAGCTCATCTACGGTATGGGAGTGTGGCTTGCCGATGGTGCCGCTCTCCCCTTCCTCTAAAGCCCACTGATCCATGTATTCGTGATTCGGCTCGTAGTACCATGCGGTGTTGATCTGGAAGGCCCCAGGCATCACGTTGCCATCCATCCAATGGATCCTCTTGCGGCCTGCTTTCTCGTACTTCGCTATGGCTTCCGGCGTCCCATGGATGGCTGGAAGCTGAAGATCCTGCAAGATGTACTTGCCCCAAATCCCTCCGTTGTCCATTACGGCAGCATGCTCATCCATCATCCATCCTCTCTTCGGATCGAACCCGTGCATTCCCTTCCCAGCAGCCCGCTACAGGATGCTGGCCACATTGAAGCCATCATGGACCGCCTGCATGACGCTGTTCACCTTCCTGCAATCCCCGATGACGTAGGTGTCGGGCGCCAAGCCGGTGAACGCCTCCGCCACCTCCGGGTCAGCGTTGAATCCCAAGGACAGGATGATGGTGTCAGCCGGGATCTCCTCTTCGCGCCAGCGCTGATCCACGATGACAGCTCCCTGTTCCGTCACACGAGCAAGCTGGCTTTGGAAGCGGAATTCCACGCCGTTATCAGCAAGCTCTGCGTCAAGGCATTTGACCCAACGTCCCTTCACCGCTGGCTCCGGATTGCGATCCACCAGGGTGACCGTCTTCCCCTCCCGAGCAAGCTGTAGGGCAGTCTCGGCCCCGCTGGGGCCGCCGCCGATGAGCACGACTTGGTCCCCTACTTGGGCTGACCCTGTGTCCACATCCCCGAACCAGATGACGTTGTTGAGCTCTTGACCCGGGAAATCCGGGATGCGAGGCTCTGCCCCCACGGCAACCACCACGGCATCGGGCTGAAGCTCACGGATGCGCTCAGGAGTGGCTTCGGTGTCAAGGCGAACCTCTATGAGGTCATCCTTCGCCACTTGAGCGCGCATCCATTCCAGATAGCGGCGGATATCCTGCTTATACTCCACACCCGCAGCCAAGATGAGCTTGCCACCTAGGCTGCTATCGCGTTCGAAGATCACTGATCGACACCCGCGCTCCGCTGCCGAAAGGGCGGTCTGCATGCCTGCCGGGCCGCCGCCTACGATGGCAATGAGCTGAGCTTCGGCCTTCGGAGGGATGCGCAGCAGCTGCATCTCCTTCCCCAGCTTCGGGTTGACAGCGCATCGCACGGGCACGCCCATGCCCGAATGCTTATTGCAGGTCCAGCAACGCAAGCACGGGCGCGTGTCTTCGGTCTTCCCCCGCTTGGCATCGTTGACCGTGTTCCCGCCTGCCATGATGGCGCGCGCCATGGCCACCATATCCGCCTGACCGGAAGCGAGGATCTCCTCCGCCTCCTCCATGGTGGTGATGGAGCCCACGGCTACGATGGGCACCCGCACCGCCTTGCGGAACTGCTCCGCATAATGCACATTGATGCAATGAGGCATGTACATGGGTTGGATCATATAACGCATGGTGCGATCAGAGCTGCACATGCCCGCTGACACATGAAGCAGGTCTATCTTGTCCTCGATCATGGAAACGAATTCGATCGTCTCCTCCGGATGCATGCCACCCTCTACCAGCTCATCGGCGCTGATGCGGTATTCGATAGCGAAATCATGGCCTACCTTGGCGCGAATGGCATCCAACACCTCAAGGGCGAACCGCGCCCGGTTCTCCAGGCTGCCCCCGTAGGCGTCAGTGCGGTGATTGCAATAGGGCGAGAGGAACTGTGCGATCAGATGACCATGGGCACCATGGAGCATGGCCATCTCCATCCCCGCTTTCTTGCACCGCAGGAAGGCGTTGGCGAAGCTCTCGATCACGTCATCGATCATCGCTTGGTCCATCTCATGGATGACCTTGAGCGGACGCCCTTCAGCCTTTGCTGCCGCCCTCTCATTGGAGTCATGGATAGCTGAAGGAGCTATGTTCTCTGAGCGTGAACGGATGGACCGGCCGCCGTGCTGGATCTCTATGGAGAGCTTCGCCCCATAGCGCGCCACAGCTTCATTCACCCGGAACAGATAATGGATGGCATCATCAGACCCCAGATTCAGGCACGGTCGGAAGGTGTTGGAATAGCCGAAGTCAATGGGCGTCTCCCCGATGGTCACGATAGCCGCCCCGCTCTTGGCCAGGCTCTCATAGTACGCCACCATGGCTTCGGTGCCTTCTCCATTGAACAGGCCCATGTTATAGCCCGTTGGGGCCATCTCGATCCTGTTCTTCACTGTTACCGGTCCGAAGGTGAATGGTGTGAATACGTGTTCGAACCCGCTCATGCTCTCCCCTTTCCTGATGCGTTCGAATCCATTGCCAACCTATGAGGAGCGGACCTTCTAGCCCGCAGCTTCCACCAGAGGAATGCCAAGAACCCCAAACCCAGCACGCAGGGGCCCGAAAGGAACGCCGCCGTGTATCCATAGGAATCCGCTACCGCACCGCCGATGATCGCACCGAACCCTTGTCCGGCATCGATGCCGAGATAGAACGTTGAGCTGGCCACACCGCGCCTCTCATCGGGGGCATCCTTGAGCACGCAGCCTTGGATAGAGGACTGGGCCGCCCCCTGGCCGAAGATGCGGAAGACTGCCCCGGCGAGGATCAGCGGCAGCGATGCTGCGAACGCGATGGCCGTCACTGCCAGGCCTTCGGAGGCGAACCCAACGAGGGCGATGCCCGTAAGCCCACGCCTATCCGTGATACGGCCAGCTATGGGACGCACGAACACCATGCCCAAGGAAGAGATGAAGAAGAACCACGCTATGCCGCTGATGCCGCGCTCATCCCCCAGAAGCACCATGAAGCTAGAGGTCAGCCCTGCGCAGAACGCGAAGGAGAGCGCTGAGAGCGAAAGAGGAATGGCATCCACATCGATGGTCTGGGCCAATGAGAACCGGGTAGGGGGAGGCGGTTCGTAGGTCGTGACGGGAAGTGCGAAGCTCACCGCAGCAGCTCCCAACATGAGCGCAGCTCCTCCGAAGAAGGCCGTGGTATGGCCGATGCCCTCCGCCACCGCTACGCCCAACCCGGGGCCGAGCGACATGCCCACCATAGCGGCGATCCCCACGTAGCCCACACCTTCGGCTATGCGAGGAGAGGGGATGAAATCAATGGCGATGACGGTGATGACCGTGGTCTGGATGGAAAGCGCGAGCGCATGGAGTATGCGGAATATCACGAGCATGGCCGCTGTCTGGGAAAGGCCGTAGCCCACCATGGCCACCGCTCCTATGATGAGCCCCACCAACATGAACCGATTGCGGTTCACATGGTCTGAAGCGTATCCCACGAACGGCCGGAACGCCAAGGCGCAGAACGAGAACATCCCTGCGATGAGGCCCGCCATGGCTGTGGTCTCACCGATGAGCACAGCGTACTGGGCTATCAGGGGCGTCACCATATTGAAGGACAGCATATAGACCGTCTGCAAGAGCAGGCAGAGAGCGAAGCCTTTGTTCCAAAGCTTCCCGTCCATGCCCCTCCTGTCTCCCGCGCCTCTTTCGGCCCTTGTCCTGCAGCGCACTATAGCCCGCAAGCATTTCCAGCTGCTACCTACAAACCATGAGAAAAAAGAGGGGTATGTTTGGCGGAATCGGCAATGGCCCTCCAAGGATGAGCGGAGATATATTCGATGAGCTCCCTCAAGGGAGCTCATCACCCAGAGACCGGGTTCGCTCTAACCGCGCCCCGGATCACCGAACAAGGGAAGGAGAGGGTGACCATGGCCAACCTCGAACGCTATGTGTCGCATTTCGTGCGCCCGAACAGCCATCAGATGACCGAAGGTGGGGAGACCTTTCGCCGTAATATCCTGCTTCTGAATGGAGATGTGCTGCCCGGAGCTCCTTACTTCACCATCACCTGGTATTGCAACCCTGGAGATCCGTGCACTGACACCCATGTCCATGATTTCGATGAATACCTCGGCTTCGCTGGTTCTGATCCTTCTGACCCTACCAACCTGAACGGACGCGTCCGCTTCATGATCGATGACGAATGGGTGACCATGGAAGAGAGCACCATCCTATTCATCCCTGCCGGTGTCAAGCACTGCCCCTATTACATCGAACGGGTGGACAAGCCCATCATCCATTGGTCTGGCGGCAATTCCGGAGTCTATCAACAGCTGAGATAGCGAAGAGGGGTGCCTTGCCCCTTTACCTTGAACCCCTACTGAACAAGGAGGAACCATGAGCGCTGCAGAGAAGTACCTGTCAACCTATTCCCTTGATTTTGACAACATAGACGACGAAGGAGACGTCATCCGCCGCAATGTCATCCTGCTCAATTCCGATGTGATCCCTGGAGCACCTTATTTCACCCTTACCTGGTTCCTGAAGAACACGGGGATGATGCAAAAGCCCCACACCCACGATTTCGACGAGCATGTGGGGTTCGTGGGATCGAACCCTGATGACCCTACTGATCTGGGAGCCATCGTGCGCTTCATGGTAGATGATGAATGGATCACCATGGACAAGAGCGGGGTCATCTTCATCCCTGCCGGAGTGAAGCATTGCCCTTACATCATCGAAGAGGTCACGCGCCCGGTTATCCACTGGTCAGCAGGAACTACAGGCACCTACGCTCAGGCAGTGACCGCTTCCTAGGATCGCCTCGGCCACACGCAGCCCATCGCAGGCGGCGCTCATGATGCCGCCTGCATAGCCTGCGCCCTCTCCTGTGGGGAAGATGACAGGATGGGAGACCGAGCGCAGGCTGGCCTTATCCCGCACAAGGCGCACCGGGCTTGAGCTGCGCGCCTCCACAGCTGTCATGATGGTATCTGGGCTGTTGAACCCCTTGAGCTTGCGACCCAGCTGGGGCAGCGCCTCTTCCAACGCCTCCGTCACGAAGGGAGGCAGCACCTCATGAAGATCCGCTTCCACCACACCCCGTGGATAGGTGGGAGCAACCGACGAATGATGAGCCAGGGGACATCCGTCATCTCCTAGGAAATCTCCCACCCTTTGGGCAGGGGCGGCATAGGTCTCCCCGCCAGCCCGATAGGCCGCCTGTTCCAATTGGCGCTGGAAAGCCATCCCTGCCAGAACGCCCTCCTCTTCTGGAAGGTCTTCGGGATGCACCTCCACCAGGAGCGCCGAGTTCGCGAAGGCGCCATCCCGGGCATGGTTGCTCATGCCGTTGGTGCACACGCCTCCCTCTTCGCTGGCAGCGGCCACCACTTCCCCGCCGGGGCACATGCAGAAGGTGTACACCCCGCGGCCATCCTGGTCATGGACGGCCAGCTGGTAGGAGGCCGGAGGCAATGCCGGATGACCTGCCGCTGGTCCATACTGGGCTTGATCTATAGCCTGTTGGGGATGTTCGATGCGCACGCCCACAGCGAAGGGCTTGCGCTCCATGGCAAGCCCTTCAGCGTTGAGCTGGGTGAACGTATCTCGGGCTGAGTGGCCGATGGCCAGCACGAGGGCATCGGTTTCCACTTCCTCCTCTTCGCCGGTGATCAGATCACGCAGAGTGGCTATGACCGTATCCTCCGCCGTGCTCCTCTGACCCACCAGCTGCGTGGAGAAGCGCACCTCGCCCCCGGCTTCTTCTATCTGCCTGCGCAGGTTCTTGACCACCTGCGGCAGATAGTCTGTGCCGATATGGGGTTTTGCATCCACCAGGATATCCTCTGGGGCCCCGCATGCCACGAACTCCTCCAGCACATACCGCGCGAAAGGGCTCTTCGTACCCGTGGTCAGCTTCCCGTCAGAGAATGTGCCCGCTCCTCCTTCGCCGAACTGGATGTTGGACTGGACGTTGAGCGCCCCTCCCTGGGCAAAGGCTTGCACATCTTGGATGCGCTCCTCTGCGGGCTTGCCTCGCTCTATGAGCAACGGCTGCAATCCCGCCCGGGCCAAGCGCAGAGCGCAAAAGAGCCCCGCAGGACCCGCCCCCACCACCAGTGGCCGGTGAACCGAGGCAACAGGAGAGATAACAGGAGACGGAGGAGTGTTGCCTTTTGCACGGGCAGGTGGTAGCACCTCTCCCTTCGTTGCGCCTTCCACGGCCAGCACGAAATGCACGTTGGTCTTCTTGCGGGCGTCCACGCTCTTGCGCAGGATGCGATAGGCACCCAGCTGACCGGGCTTAACACCCAGCGCCTTCGCCACCAAGCGCTTCAGCTGATCCTCATTTTGGGGGAGCAGGGCATCCAGCGGCACCCGCACGTTGTTCGCTTGCAAGGTCATGCTAGGCTCCAGCCCGCCAGGAGCCCGGTGGCGAAAGCCCAGTGCAGGTTGAAGCCCCCACAGGCGCCATCCATGTCAAGGGCCTCGCCCAGGACGTGCAAGCCCGGCACCTCCTTGGCTTCCAAAGTCTCTGGATCGAAGGCATCCAGAGCGAAACCACCCCGGTGCACTTGGCAGAGACTGGCATCCCCTATGCCCTGGACGGGCAGGTCGAAGGCGCTCAAGCGCTCAGCCAACCGGGTGGCGCTTTCCCTCGTTGCCTCTTGAGCCCCTTCCAGCCCTAAGCTCTTCAGTATCTGATCAGCTACCAAAGGTAGCACCGCTCCCTGGAGCAGCTCGTAATTCGAAGGTGCCTTCGCCATGACCTGGGAGAGGGTCTTGAGCCGTGAGCCCATGAGAGCCCACGGGTCAGCCTCATCCGGCAGAAGGTCCAAGCGAATCACATCTCCCTGCTGGGCCAAGCGGGATAGGTTGAAGATGCAGATGCCCGAGACGCCGTATTTGCGGAAGAGCACCTCTCCCCGCTCCTCTGCCAGGCGTTCACCCTGACGCAGAAGGCTTGCGCTGCAGCGGACGCGAACGTTGTCCAAGGGGCGGGTGAAGCGGTTGTCCGTCATGAGCGGACCCAACACGGGCACAGGCTGAACATAGGGAAGAAGCTCCTCCAGTCCGAAGGCTCCGGCTGCGCCTCCGGCCGCCACCACGGCCTTCCGCGCCCGCATCAATTCCCCTCCCCGGAGATGGATGGTGAAATGAGAATGCTGGGCCTTGGGAGGGACGATGCGCTCTACCGCCGCTGAGCAGCGGACCTCCACGCCGAACCGCAGGAGCGGAGAGCGCAGCACGTCCAGCACCACGCTGGCCTTGTTCGCCAACGGGTACAGTCGTCCCTCTGGTTCCTCCCGCCAGATGAGCCCCAAACGCTCGAAGAAGCCCACCACTGGGTTCACTGATGAAGGGAGCCCGGCAGAATGCCGCTCTAGGGCTTCGGCCACCGCTGCGAATCCCTGAGGATCGTTGTAGGCATGGGGATGGATGTGGGCATTGGAGAAGTTGCACCGGCCATTGCCCGAGCGCAGGATAGGACGGCCGATCTTCTCCGTTACCTCTATCAGGATGATGGAAGGGGGCTTCCTGCCGCCCCGCAGAGCGGCTTCGCAAGCTGCTACTGCGCAGGCCAGGCCCGATGCCCCTCCCCCTATGATGGCAATATCATGCATAGGGGAAGACGGAGGACAACGGGGACGTGAGGATGACAGGGGTCGGGTGCTTTGACAACATTTGTTTGCAAATGTTGTCAAAGCACCCGACCCCTGTCATCCTGTCCTCCTCTTGCTCTTCTTACTTGGATTCCACCTGAGGGATGGGGTCCGTATCCTCTTCGTCCAGGTGGTCCTCATAGACATAATGCTTCGTCTCCCGGGCGATCATGCCAGAGAGCAGCAATATCACGATGATGTTCGGCACCGCCATGAGCGCATTGGTGATGTCAGAGATGGACCAGACCAAGTCTCCCACCCCGATGGCACCCAAGAACGCCACCACCAGATAGAGCACCTGATAGGGGCGGATGGCATGATGGCCGAAGAGGTAGGTGATGCAACGATTGCCGTAGTAGGACCAGCCCAAGATGGTGGAATAGGCGAACAGGATCATGCCCACCACCAGAATGGGCGTGCCGATGTAGGGAATCTCAGCGAAGGCGGCGCTGGTGAGCTCGGCTCCGGCGGTGATGCTCCCAGCCGTGAGCTGCTGCTGCAGGTCAGCGTTGCCCAGCATGGTGGATACCAGCACCAAACCGGTGAGGGCGCAAACGATGACGGTATCCCAGAACGTGCCCGTCATGGAGACAAGGGCTTGACGAGCCGGATTGCGGGTGGAGGCAGCAGAGGCCACGATGGGCGCGGAGCCCAAGCCGGATTCATTGGAGAACAGGCCACGGGCGCAACCGTACTGCATGGCTATCATGACGCCAGACCCTAGGGCACCGCCGAAGGCGGCCTTCGGCGTGAACGCGCATTCCAGGATCAGGCAGAGCGCCGGCCACACATAGGCCCAATTGATGCACAGGATGACGATGCACCCGATGGTATAGGCAATGGCCATGAACGGCACCAGCTTCTCGCAAACCCGAGAGATGACCTTCACGCCACCCAGCACCACCAGCCCCACCAGCACCACGATGGCAAGGCCCATGGCCCACTCAGGCACGCCGGGGATGTTGGTGGTGACCACCGAGGTCATGGCCTGAGACTGCACCGCAGCACCTATGCCGAAGGAGGCGATGGCTGCCAACAGCGCGAAAGCGCCTGCACCCAAAAGCGCCCACCAGGGAATGGAACCGTCTTTGCGCTGGAAGGCCCTGCGCCAAGCATACATGGCGCCGCCCAGCATGTTGCCGTTGTGGTCTTTGACGCGATACTTCACAGCCGCGAAGGTCTCAGAGTACTTCGTGGCAATGCCGAAGACGCCCGTGATCCACATCCAGAAGATGGCGCCCGGGCCGCCCGCCATGATGGCGGTACCCACGCCCACGATGTTCCCCGTGCCGATAGTGGCAGAAAGCGCCGTGCACAGAGCACCGAATTGACTGATGTCTCCGGGGGCGTTCGGATCCTTGGTGACGGAGAGCTTGATGCCCCGTCCCAGCTTGCGCTGGATGAAGCCGGTCCTGAACGTCAGAAAGACATGGGCTCCCAACAGGAGCACCAGCATGGGGATGCCCCATACGAAGTCATCTATGGCACCTATGATCTCTTGAATATCCATCGGCTGTCCCTCATTCGTGCAGTGCTTTCGGAGTGCTTTACCGGACTAAAGCTACCCGATTATATTTCTGAGGGATGTAACGCAGCCGTTAACTTCGGCGAAGGGCACCAGAGGTGCCCAGCGGTCAAGATCAAGCGAACTGATAGAGGTCCTTGGTGGCCGTTTGGAACTTCTCATAGGCGCACTGAGCTAGCTCTTCATCCTCTACCAACTCGAAGCTTTCGGGAATGCCGTCTTCATCGGTCTCAAGAACTTCCAACACGATGACCTCCCCGGAGGAGAGAGCCGGATGGCCCTCATCCACCGGGAAGAAGAACCCGTATTCGCGGCCGTCCAGGATGACGATCCCCAGGAACTCCAGGTTGACCGTTTCTCCCGCCTCATCCTGGAAGACGAGGGTCACCCCCTCTTCCGCAGGCGGGCAGAAGTCAGGATGGCTGCCTTCGCGCACTGGGGCTGCCATCAGGCATCACCCTTGCCCTTCGGCTTGCTGGGACGGCGAACATCCTTCGGCCCTCTCTTGTGCTTGCTGGTGGGAAGCCCGTAATGGTTGCGGCTCTGTTTGTGGTCTTGTTTGACGGGCTGCGCATCTGCTTCTGCTTCCGCCGTCACCGCATCTGCCGCACCATTCGCGCGCTCTGCCACGGTTGCAGCCTTCTTGTCAGCCTCCAAGCGGGCAACGGGCACCTGCACGATACCGGTGGTGTAGGCGGCATCGAAGGAGAAGAGGCCTATCTGGGTGCCGTACTTCTTCGCCAGCTTCGCATAGCGCTTCTCGCGCGTCTTCCACATGCTGTAGAGCGGCGTGGCCACGGCGATAGAGGAATAAGAGCCAGCCACCAGGCCGATGACCATGGCGAAGGCGAAGTCCTTCAGCGTCTCTCCGCCGAACAACAGCATGGCCAACACCGGCACCAGAGAGGTGAGCGTGGTATTGATGGTACGGATGAACACCTGGTTCATAGAGTGATTGGCCATGGTCATGAAGGTGCAACGGATGTTCTCAGCCTTCATGTTGTCATTGATGCGGTGGAACACCACCACGGTGTCATAGAGCGAATAGCCCAGGATGGTGAGCAGGGCAGCGATGGTGTTGGGGTTCACCTCCCGGCCCACCAGGGCATAGATGCCCATGACCAGGATCAGGTCATGCAAGAGCGTGATGACCGCCACCACGCCCATCTTGTATTCGAACCGGATGCCGATGTAGATGATGATGAGCACCAGGGACACGCAGAAGGCCAGCAACGACGAATTGATGACGCTCGTGCCCCAGTCAGGACCGATGGTGTCAACGCCTACATCCTGACTGGCGATGCCCAGCTGCTCAGCCACATCGTTGGCCTTGGCGTTCATATCAGCAGCATCAGCATTGGCCGTGCGCACCAAGAAGCCGTTCTCACCGGAAGTCACCGTGGTCTGGATGGAAACATCCTCCTCACCCAGCTCTGCGAAGGCATCGCGTACCTGGTCGGTGGTCACCTCACCTGTATTCGTATAGGTGACGGAAGAGCCGCCCACGAATTCGATGCCGAAGTTGAACCCTCTGAAGCCCATGACCGCCAAGCAGGCCACCATGGCCACCGCAGCGATAGAGAGGAATATCTTGCGGATGCCCAAGAAGTTGATGTCCCGTTTCAGGAAGCGCCCGCGGATCTTCTTCTGGGCGTCTTGCGCCACCGCTTGCCCCTTCGCCAAGCCGTCACGCTCTTCCAGCACCTCCAAGGATTCCTCTGGATCCATCTGTTCGGCCGTTTCAGCTTCAGCCACAGAAACGCCTTCGGCCGCTGCCAGCCCACGATAGCCTGCCGCTGCGGCCTGGCAATCCTTGACGCCCCAGAAACCCGGGTGCTTCGCAATGGATCGCGGTGCCAGCAGGCGGATGAGCGGTGCCTTGAACAAGAGCATCATGGCAATGTCACAGAAGATGCCCAGAGAAAGCGTCAGACCGAAGCCCTTGACCCCGGCACTGGCCAGGAAGAAGAGGCAGAGGGCCGATACCAGCGTGACGGAGTCAGCGTCAATGGAGGTGAGGATGGCGTGCTTGACGCCGGATTGGCTGGCGGCGCGCACGCTCTTGCCCATGCGGATCTCTTCGCGGAAGCGCTCCACGGTGAGGATGGAGGAGTCAGCCGCCATGCCGATGGTGAGCACGATGCCCGCGATGCCCGCCAGAGACAGGCTGAACAGCCCGAAGGCGGAAAGCGCTGCCAAGATGCCCAAATAGATGATGGCGAACACCAGCATGGCGCTAGCGGTGATGATGCCAAGGCCCTTATAGAAGAACAGCAGATACAGCATGACCAGGGCCAAGCCGATGAGCACCACGATGAGGCCTGCATAGAGCGCATCCTGGCCGAGGGTGGGTCCTACTACCTGACTGGTGGAGAATTCGAAGTTCACGGGCAGAGAGCCGCTTTCCAGAACGGCCTGGAACGCCTTGGCCTCATCGGCTGAGTAGTTGCCGGTGATGGAGACGTTGCCGTCAGAGATGATGGACTGCACCGCAGGGGCGCTTTCCACATTGTTGTCAAGCAGGATGACGATCTGGCCCTTGGTGACCACCAGGTCCCGTGTGGCCTCCGCGAAGGCCTCCGTGGCCGTCTGGTCAAGGTCAAGGTTCACGGCATAGTAGGCGCTGGTCTGGCTGGCGCGGTCTACCGTGACGCGCTCCAAGCTATCCCCGGTGAACATGGTGGTGTACGTGCTGGGATCCACCTTGAGCTCTTTGCCCTCTTCGGCCGGGAAGGAATAGCCGAAATCATCCTTGATGGTGGCGAATTCCCCATAGTTGCCATTCTGGATGTCTTGGACCACCTGGTCATCCGTGAAGGAATCAAGGCGGGCGAAGGCCAGCTGGCCCGTAGAGCCGATGGTCTCCAAAGCCTGTTCGGCATCTTCCAGGCCAGGGATCTGCACGAGGATCTGGTCAGTCCCTTGCACTTGGACGGTAGCCTCGGAAGCGCCCAGGGCATTCACGCGGTTCTCGATGATGGTGCGCGCCTGCTCCATGTCTTCCGTGGTGACCTCTTGGCCCTCATCAGGGTTGGCTGAAAGCACCACAGACAGGCCGCCCCGGATATCCAGGCCTTGGGTGATCTTGTCCTGGGGTGGCGTGAACAGGATGATGGACCCGATGATCAACAGGGCTGAGATGACCAGAAGCCAGATATTGCGACGCTCTTTCGTCCGTACCGGCTTCTTCTTCGGCGTCTTCGCGCGCTCTAGTGCCATGGAAGCTTGCTCCTTAGATTACATTTACGCAGTAACTTCGATATTCTGCCACAACTGGGACTCAATAATCCTTTGCAGCGGGAGATTCCATCCAAGCCTGCAGAAAACCATCGTATTCGCCTGCCAGGACCGCTTCCCGGGCTTGGGCCATGAGGTTCAGCAGGTAATGGAGATTATGGATGGACAGCAGGATACCGCCCAGCATCTCATCTTGCTTCACCAGATGGCGAAGGTAGGCCCGGGTGAAGTTCGTGCAGGTATAGCAGGAGCAGCTGTGATCCAGCGGCGTGAAGTCACGCGCGAACTTCGCGTTGCGCATATTCATGCGGCCTGTACTGGAGAAAGCGGTGCCCATGCGCGCTGTGCGGGTGGGCAGCACGCAGTCGAACATATCCACGCCCTCTCCCACCGCGCGGACAAGGGTGGTAGGGTTGCCCACGCCCATAAGGTAACGAGGCCTGTCAGCAGGAAGGGCCCGAGCTGCCTGGCCCAAGGTCTGGAACATCACCTCATGGCTCTCCCCCACCGAATAACCGCCGATGCCGAAGCCCCCGAACCTGCGGCCCCCTGCAGCTTGGGACTGGTCTTCTATCTCACGCAACCGCCGGATGCTCTCCAACCGCAGGTCAAGGTGCATCCCCCCTTGAACGATGCCGAAGAGCGTCTGGTCCTTCCGTTGGTGGGCAGCCAAGCAGCGCTTCGCCCAAGAGGCGGAATAGTCCACCGCCTTCGCCACGAAATCCTTCTCAGCCGGATAGGGGGCGCATTGGTCTAATTGCATGATGATATCGGCCCCGATCAGCTCCTGGATGCGCATGTTCTCTTCCGGTGTCCAGAAGATGTTCGCCCCGTCATAGATGCTCTTGAACCGAACGCCGTCATCGGAGAGCTTCACCGTGTCCGCCAGGCTGAATACCTGGAAGCCCCCCGAATCGGTCAGCATGGGACCGGGGTAGTGCATGAATTCGTGCACGCCCCCCGCTTCGGCCACCACCTCAGCCCCCGGACGCAAGGCCAGATGGTAGGTGTTCGCCAGCACCACCTGAGCTCCCAGCTCCTCCAACCTGTCCGGCGTGAGCCCCTTGACCGTGGCATGGGTGCCCACGGGCATGAACATGGGCGTGTGGAAGTTCCCGTGGGCCGTGGTGTAGGTGAGCGCCCGAGCGTGACCGCTCACGGCATCAACCGTGCAATCGAAGAGCGTCATGGCTGCCCGCTATTCCGCCCGAAGGGATGCCGCATCCCCGGGCGCGTGATCACCGGTGACGGCGTCTGCCACCAGCGCCGCCTTGCGTGCCGCCTCTTCCAAGTCTATGGGCACAACGGCGTTGTCTTCCAGGGCGCGCAGGGATTCCTCCTGGGGGATGACGTCAGTGCGAATGGCCTTCGCCGGATGGGCGCAGGGCGGCAGCGCCTCAGCCCAGGCAACGAACTCATCCATAGTGCCATGCTTGATGGTGGTCAGATCGAACGAGACCGGGTCAAGCAACCAGTCCGTCACCAGATAGCCATCAACCCCCAGGTCCAGCACCGCCATGTCCTCCATGGTGTTGTTGCCCACCATGAGCACGTCCTGGCCGGGAACGCCGATGGCAGCCAACACCTCTGCGAAGTAGGTCTGCTTCGGCTTCACGGACGTGGCGTTCTCATAGCTGGTGATGCACGCGAACTTCGCCGGATCAACCCCTGCCCAGGCCAGCCGGTGCTCTACGGCCACCCGAGGGAACATGGGCATGGTGGCCAGCACCAGCGGGTAGCCTTTCTCCGCCAACGCATCCACCACACGGGCGCTTGCCGGATTCGGTGTGAACCCGTCTCCGATGTGCGGGAAGTCCTCTTCGTAGAACTTCGTGGCCAGCTCCCGCATCTCCCCTCGCTCCGCATCTGTCAGCGGTGCTCCTGTAGCGGCTTCGTACACCGGGAAGAACGTCTCCCAGAATGCCTGTTCGTTGGTGCGCCCATCAGCATGCTTCGCCATTTCCTGAGTGCCCGCCTTCAAGGCCTCCATGAAGGCCGGGGCGTTCATCCCCTGGGCCGCCATGAATGCTGCGATGCGCTTGAAGTAAGCGCTCATGAAGGCGTCTATGTCCATGGGCAGCAATGTCCCATCCAGATCAAAGCAGATGGCGCGGTAGGCGCGCTTCGCATCCGTCATGCTCATCCCTCCGTCTTCGCGCGTTGGTCTGACGTGCTAGTATACCCCGCATGACCCTACCTTCTGACACATTCCATCCCCAGAGCGCACCCCAGCGGCTCTTGCTCCATGTCTGCTGCGGCCCTTGCTCCACAGCCCCTCTGCGCACGTTGCAAGAGCGCGGGGTGGAAGCCTGCTTGCATTTCGCGAATGCGAACATAGCCCCGGCGGAGGAATACGAGCATCGCCTGAGAACAGCCCGAGGCTATGCCGAAGCGCTAGATATCCCCTTCATCGAAGGGGAATACGAGCCGCAGCGGTGGGCTGAGGCTGTGGGCACGCTAACCGAAGAGGAGCGCACCTCCTCTGATGGCACCACGCCCCCTCCGGAGCGCTGCCGCGCCTGCTATCGGATGCGCTTCCGGATGAGCGCCGCCTATGCAGCCGAACACGGGTTCAACGCTTTGGGCACCACGCTTTCGGTGAGCCCCTACCAATACACGGATATCATCCGCGAAGAGCTGGAACAGGCCTGCGCAGAGGCGGGCATCAACGCCTTCTTCGAAGACTATTCGCCGCTCTACCCTGAGACCGTCCGCACCTCCCAGGAAGAAGGGCTCTACCGCCAAGACTACTGCGGGTGCTTGCCCTCCAAGGCCGAAGCAGATGCGGGCCGGGCTATCCGGAAGGCAGAGCGGGAAGCCCGTAAAGCTGAGCGGGCCCAAGCACGCCAGGCCGAAGAGGCAGCTCGGGAAGAGCGCCGCCGTGAGCAGGCGACCTATGATGCCAAGCAGGCCAAGAAGAAAGCTATCAGGAGAGCATTGCGCACCCATGAAGACCGCTGATTTCAACTATGAGCTTCCGCCAGAGCTGATCGCCCAGGCTCCCCATGTTCCTCGGGATGAATGCCGCCTGCTGGTGCTCCACCGTGCCACAGGTGCTCTGGAAGACCGCATCTTCCGAGATATCCTGGACTATCTGTGCCCCGGAGATGTGCTGGTAGCCAACGAGACCCGGGTGCTCCCGGCGCGCCTTCTGGGCCGCAAGCGCGGCACCGGCGGAGAGGCAGAGGTGTTCCTGCTGCGGGAAGCGGCCGGGCCAGAACCGCGCACGAACCGGGTGGCCTTCTGGGAAGCCCTCGTACGCCCCGGCAAGCGCCTGAAGCCCGGCAGCGGTGCCGTGGTGGATTTCCTTGCGCCGGATGGATCCGTAGCGCTCTCAGCTGAAGTGGTGGATTGGGTGCCGGAGGCCCAGAAGGGGGAACGTCTGGTGCGCCTGTCCACGGAACTCCCCTCCCTGGATGAAGCGCTCCATGCTGCTGGCAGAACGCCCCTGCCTCCTTACATCAAAGGCTACGCGGGCGATGACGAGCTGTACCAAACGGTCTACTCCCGCCGGGAGAGCTCTGCCGCCGCCCCCACGGCGGGCCTCCATTTCACCCCTGAGCTCATCCAGGCCTGCCGGGAAGCGGGCATAGGCTGGGAGACGGTGGAATTGGAAGTGGGACTGGATACCTTCCGCGTGGTGGATGAGGAAGATCCGCAAGACCACGCCATGCACACAGAGCGCTATACCGTGCCCGCCTCCACCGTGGGTGCCATCCAGCACGCCAAGGAAGAAGGCGGACGTGTTTTCGCCGTGGGTACCACCAGCGTGCGCTCTTTGGAGAGCGCCTGCCGGGATGCCACGGGTGCCTTTGGGGGATTGAAACCGAAAGAGCGCGCTGCCACGGATCTGTTCCTGTTGCCAGGCAGCCCCTTCCACGTAGTGGACGGCCTCATCACGAACTTCCATGTGCCTAGGTCCACACTGATGATGCTGGTATCCGCCTTCGCCAGCCGCAACCAGATCATGGAGGCCTACGCCCATGCCATAGCTGAGCGGTACCGCCTGCTCTCCTTCGGCGACGCCATGCTGATCCTATAGCGCACCAGAAACAAGGCTCTTTCGTCATAAAAAACGGCCCCTTCCGAAGAAGAGGCCGTTTCGTAGATTGTGTTTATGCTGCGCTTACAGTTTGCAGACGTTACTAGCCTGCAGCTTGCCGTTCTGACCAGTGGTCACATCGAAGGAGACCGCAGCCCCTTCGTCCAGAGTCTTGAAGCCGTCCATCTGGATCTCCGAGAAGTGAACGAACAGATCCTCGCCATCTGGCTGAGAGATGAACCCGTAGCCCTTCTCAGGGTTGAACCACTTAACAGTACCTTCCGCCATGCTAAATCCTCTTTCCTAAAGCCTTGCTCCCGCAAGACCTTGAACCGACGCTCAAGCTGTCACCTTCGCAGCTGGAGCATGCTCCTATTATGCGGAGCACGCACCACTATACGCTAATTAGCTCTGTCGTGGGAGCAGATTTCCAAGCTCTTCAGTTTTCCTGCAAACTCGTTGCCGAATCGAAAACTTCATCCCTAGCCATTAGTGCTAGGGCTCAGGTGCGTAGTCCGCCAGCGCATCCATGAGCCTGGGCTCCATGGCCTGAGATGAACCTTCCATATCGGAGATGTCATGGCCATAGGCATCGGCGATGGCCTGGGCTTGGCTCCGGCGCAGGTCTGCCAATTCCCTATTCCCCGCTTCCGCCTGATAGGCCGATGCCAACAGCACAGACCGGGCCACATATTCTGAGACCCCCGGATCAGTCCCCATGACCTGCATGATCTGGGCAATGGAATCCGGTGCCAGCGCTAGGAAGGCCTCCCCATCCAAAGCCACTGCCTGACCCACCGCCGCTTCCAGAGAACGGGCAGCTTCTTCTGGATCCTTCTGCGTGGATTGGCGCGTGATGGTGCGCATGACCGCCGCGGCCAGATCCGTCAGCATCTTCACGATGTAATCCTGATGCAGCATAGAGCGCCTCCGTATCTGCCCTAGAGCAGGCGCAGATCCACTTCCTTGAGCTGACGGGCCGTCACCTCAGAGGGCGCCCCTGTCATGGGGTCAGCCGCACTGGAGGTCTTCGGGAAGGCGATGACATCACGGATGGAATCCTTGCCTGCCAGAAGCATCACCAAACGGTCCAACCCCAGCGCGATGCCCCCGTGGGGCGGCGTGCCCAAAGACAGCGCATTCAGCAGGTGGCCGAACTTCTCATCGATGGCTTCGTCAGACAAACCCAGCACCCGCAGCACGCGCCGCTGCTCTTCGGGGTCATGGATGCGGATGGAGCCACCGCCCATCTCGTAGCCATCCATGACGATGTCATAGGCGTAGCTGCCACAGGCCAGCGGGTCCGTCTCCATGAGATCAACGTCCTCATGGACGATCTTGCTGAATGGGTGATGCTCAGCGGCGTACTTCTTCTCATCCTCGTCGTACTTGAACATGGGGAAATCCACCACCCAGAGGAGCGCGTGACCCTCCCGAGGGATATCCAGCAGGTCTGCCATATGCATCCGCAGAGCAGAGAGCACTGCGTTGGCCACCGCGGGTTCGTCAGCGGCGAACAGGAGCAAGTCTCCCGGCTCAACCTCCATCTCAGCTTTGAGGGCGGCCCATTCCTTTTCGGTGAAGAACTTCTTGATGGGGCTCTTCTCTTCGCCGGAGGTGGTGAATGCCACCCAGGCCATGCCCTTGGCACCGTTGGCCTCAGCAATGCTGGCCAGCTTCTCCACGTCTCCGCGGCTCCAGTCCCCCGCCCCCTTCGCGTTGATGGCCTTCACCACGCCACCAGACTGGGCCACGCTGGCGAACACCTTGAAGCCCGTGTCCCGCACGATGTTGGTGATGTCATGGAGCAGCATGCCGAAGCGCACATCAGGCCGGTCACAGCCGTACTTGTCCATGGCTTCTTGGTAGGCCATGCGCTGCAGGGGGATGTTCAGCTCGAGCCCCACGGCCTTGAAGACCTCTTGCAGGACGCCCTCCATCATGGTCATGACGTCGTCTTCGGTGACGAAGGACATCTCTATGTCCACCTGGGTGAATTCCGGCTGACGGTCAGCACGCAGGTCCTCGTCTCGGAAGCAGCGGGCTATCTGGAAGTAGCGCTCCACTCCAGCAGCCATGAGCATCTGCTTGAACTGCTGGGGGCTTTGGGGCAGTGCGTAGAACTTGCCCGGGTTCGGCCGTGAGGGCACGATGTAGTCCCGAGCACCCTCAGGGGTGGAGTTCGCCAGGATGGGTGTTTCCACCTCCACGAAGCCGCGCTCATCTAGCGCCCGGCGCATAGCCTGCATCACGGTGTGGCGCAGGTGCAGGTTCGCGTACATCTCCGGGCGGCGCAGATCCAGGTAGCGCCATTTCATGCGGGTGGTCTCATCGGTTTCGATGCCGTTTTCAATAGCGAAGGGAGGCGTCACGGACTTGTTCAGCACCTCAAGGCTGCTAGCCAAGACCTCTATCTCACCGGTGGCCATATCAGGGTTCACCGCATCAGCGGCGCGCAGGCGCACGCGGCCCTGCACCTTGAGGACGTCTTCGCGGCCCACGTGCTCCGCTTTCGCAAAATCATCCGCGGAAACGCAATCGGGATCTACCACGATCTGGGTGTATCCCGTGCGGTCACGCAGGTCTATGAAGATGAGGCCGCCGTGATCGCGGTTGTGCCAAGCCCAGCCGGTAAGCGTCACCTCACGGCCGTCGTCCGCCGCGCGAAGCTGCCCGCAGGTAGCAGTGTGCATGCTGTATTCATTGATGAGATCAGCCATCGTCTCTGGGGTTCCCTTCAGTCTAAGGATGCGAAACCGTTCTATTGTACGCTATTATCTGGTTACGCGGCCGCTTCGCGGACCGCGTAACCGTTTGACGCTGCGGCTTCTTCTGACACACGATCTTCACCCTTATGCGCTTACCCTCACAGCCCGCAAGGCTGCTCGGCCGCGCGGCGGGTGAATCTCGTGCACCAGAAGAACCCTCGCTATCTTTGGTTCAACCTGAACCCTCTCACCATCACACGAATGCGGGTGCGACGTTAGATCACCACCTCCCATCATATTAGGAGACGCCACCAAGGGGACAACGGGGGCGTAGGCTATTGTCCCCGTTCCTTGCACTCCCGGACAGGAACGAGTTCCTGTCCCTACGGCCAACCAGACCAGCATCGCCATTCCAAGGGCTTTGCCGCCGCGACCAAGAGCAACAACTCAGGAAGCGGGCGCGGCGGCCTATGGTTAGGCGTCGCAGAGAACTGACAGGATCAGAAGATCAACCGGCGCACATCCTTGGGCGCGAAGCGCCCACCACCCACTCGGATGGGGCGTCAACCCGAACGCGGAGCGACTCCCACGCCGAAGGCGTGAGTGAAAGCAGAGGGGGACGCGATGAGCGTCCCCCGAAACACTTGGCGGCCGCGGGTAGCGGACGCCCGCAGTGATGATGCGGGTGCCGAAGGCACCCCGTCATTCCTGCGGCTGGTTTTTAGTTGTTATAGAAGAGGCATTCGAGAGTGAAGGGGAGGGTGGAGAGAAGGCTGCGAAGCTTCTGAACGGAACCCTCCCCTTCATTCGATGCAGATAAGGGTTGCAGCGTTAGAGCCTGCGAAGCAGGCGAGAATCAAAAAGCGAACGCAGTGAGCGACATGCACGGAGCCGCTAGGCGCAGTGCATGGCCTTTTCCCGCGAAGCGGGATGCCTATACCAGGATGACCATTAAGAGAGGATGCCTTTCACCACGCCTGCGGCTTCATCCTTGGGCACCAGCTGTTCCTCATGGGAAGTCATATCCCGCACGCGCACATTCCCTTCGACAAGCTCATCAGGTCCTAGGATGACTACCACCTGAGCCCCTAGCTTATCGGCCAGCTTGAACTGGCTCTTGAGGGAGCGCTGCTGGTAGTCAGTCTGGGCTGCCATGCCCCCGTCCCGTAAAAGCTGAGCCAAAGCGAAGCCATCGGTGCGCACCTCATCATTCACGCAGGCGATGAACACCTGGCAAGCCTGAGCCCGAGGGAAGACGCGGCCCGCCTCTTCCAGCACATCGGCACAGCGTTCGAACCCCAGAGCGAAGCCGAAACCGGGCGTAGACCTGCCACCTACCTCTTCAGCCAGCTTGTCATAGCGGCCGCCTCCGCCGATGGCATTCTGGGCCTTGTCAGACCCGGCCACCTGCACCTCGAAGACCGTGCGCGTGTAGTAATCAAGCCCGCGCACGAGCCGCGGGTCCTCACGATAGGCGATGCCCGCCAATTCCAGTAGGCTGCGCACGCGCCCATAGTGTTCGGTGCATTCATCGCACAGATAGTCTGTTATCTTCGGCGCCCCTTCCATGACCGCAGCACATTCCGCATTCTTGCAGTCAAAGGCGCGCAGCGGGTTCAGCTCCATGCGCGTAAGGCACGTATCGCAGAGCTGGCTCTCATGCTGTTCCATGTAAGCGCGCACCGCATCCCTATAGGCAGGGCGGCACGCTTCGCAGCCCATGGAATTCACAAGCAGCGTCATGGATGAGCGCGGGATGCCCACCTCAGCGAAGAACCGCATGAGCATGATGATGCCCTCTGCGTCTATGGCAGGATCTTCCGCCCCCAAGCATTCGATACCCACCTGGTTGAACTCCCGCTGGCGCCCCTTCTGAGGCCGTTCTGCCCGGAACATCTGACCAGCGTACATGAGCTTTGCCGGAGGAGCCCCTTGGGGCACCAGGTCATGTTGAACGGCCGCGCGCACCACTCCGGCTGTGCCTTCCGGACGAAGGGAGAGCCTGCTCTTGTTCGGCAGCTTCTCTCCTTCCAGGAGCTTCGCCAAATTCGCACCGGAGATGGCGGTGAACATCTCCTTGCTGACCACATCCGTAGCCTGGCCTATGCCGCGGACGAAGAGCTCCGTCCGCTCCATGACCGGCGTTTCCACCGGTAGATAGCCATAGCGTCCGAAGACCTCTTGGGCCACTCTCTTGAACTGCTCCCAGAAGAGCTTGCGGTCAGGCAGCATGTCATAGGTGCCCTCAGGTGCATTGATCGCCATCGTCTATTACCTTTCTCAGAGATGCTCTACCACTAGATCGCCCATGGGGACGGTGCCTACGATCTTCTCTTCCGGTGTGGCCGCGTCAGCTATGTCCCCCGTGCGCCAGCCAGCATCCAATACCGCCGTCACTGCCCGCCGCACATCATCGGCCGCCTCTTGGGCGTTGAAGCTGTAGCGTAGCATCATCTCAACGGAAAGGATCTGAGCCAGCGGGTTGGCTATGCCCTTACCTGCGATATCAGGAGCGCTGCCATGGGAAGGCTCGTAGAGGGCGGTGCTGTCCCCTAGGCTGGCGCTAGCCAGCATCCCCAAGGAACCAGTGATCTGGGCCGCCTCGTCAGAGAGGATGTCTCCGAACATATTCTCGGTCACCAGAACGTCGAAATCAGCGGGGCGCGTGATCAACTGCATGGCGCAGTTGTCAACCAAGAGGTCTTCCAGTTCCACGTCTGGATAATCCGCCTCATGGATGCCGTGGACCACTTCTCTCCACAAGCGGCTTGATTCCAGCACGTTGGCCTTGTCAACGGATGTCACCTTCCCGCGGCGCTTGCGCGCAGCCTCGAAGGCCTGGCGCGCGATGCGGTCTATCTCATATTCGCGATATTCCATGGTGTCATAGGCGCGCTGACCCAAAGCGCCATTCACGCCTGCTCCCGCTTCATCATAGAAGCGCTCTCGCTTGCCGAAGTAAACACCGCCCGTGAGCTCTCGCACCATCATGAGGTCAACGCCCGCTATCACATCTGGCTTCAGCGTGGAAGCGCCAGCCAAGGCGCTGAAGATCTGCACCGGGCGCAGGTTGGTATAGAGCCCGAGGCCCTTGCGGATGCCCAAGAGCCCCTGTTCGGGGCGAGGCTTCGTAGGATCTGTGGTATCCCACTTCGGGCCACCGACCGCCGCCAAGAGCACCGCATCAGCAGCCTTCGCCACCTCCAGCGTTTCCTCGGGCAATGCGCATCCGCACTGGTCTATGGCGCAACCACCAATGGGCCCTTCCGTATACTGGAAGGAAAGCCCATGCTTCGCGCCCACGGCGTTCAGCACCTTGACGCCCTCGGCTATGATCTCAGGTCCGATGCCATCCCCCGGCAAGAGGCATATCTCATAGGTTGCCATCTACTTCTCCTCCGCAGCCAGCTTGCTCTTCCAGCGGGGCACCAATCCCCCCGCTTCGATGATCTCAGCAATGAACGGCGGGAACGGCTGGGCCTGAAACTCCTGACCCGTGGTCATGTTCGTGATGACGCCGCTATCCGTATCCACCTTGACCTCATCCCCTTCGCTGATGGCATCCACCGCTTCCGGGCATTCCAAGATGGCAAGACCGGTGTTGATGGCATTGCGGTAGAAGATGCGTGCGAAGGACTTGGCGATGACCACATTGATGCCAGCAGCCTTGATGGCGATGGGCGCATGCTCCCGGGATGAGCCACAGCCGAAGTTCTCCTCCGCCACGATGATGTCTCCGGGCTGCACGCGCTGGGTGAACGTGACGTCTAGATCCTCCATGCAATGCTTCGCCAGCTCCTGGGCATCTGAGGTGTTCAGATAGCGGGCCGGTATGATGACATCCGTGTCAATGTCACGGCCGTAACGGAATGCGTTTCCCTTGAATTCCATGGATCCAGCTCCTTATGCCTTGGTGTTCAGGTCTTCCGGCAGCCCGATATGCCCCAGCACCGCGCTGGCAGCAGCCACCGTCGGGCTTGCCAGGTACACCTCACTCTCAGGGTGCCCCATGCGGCCGACGAAATTGCGATTGGTGGTGGCGATGGCCCGCTCCCCTGCTGCCAGGATGCCCATGTATCCACCCAGGCACGGGCCGCAGGTGGGAGTGCTGACGGCGCAATTCGCCTGGAGGAAGACATCCATCAGCCCCTCATCCACGCAAGCCTTGTACACCGCTTGGGTAGCCGGGATGATGATGCAACGCACGTGGGAGTCAACGGTGCGCCCCCGCAGCACCTCCGCCGCCTGGCGCATATCATCAAGACGACCATTGGTGCAAGAGCCGATGACCGCTTGATCTATGGTGATGTGACGCGCCTCAGCCACCGGGCGCGTATTGGAGGGCAGATGCGGGAAGGCCACGGTGGGAACCACGTCCTTCGCATCTATGGTGATGACCTGAGCGAAAGTGGCATCAGGGTCAGAATAGTAGGCGGTATAGGGGCGTTCCGTGCGCCCATCCATATACTGGCGCGTGACGTCATCCACGGGGATGAGCCCCGCCTTGCCCCCTGCCTCGATGGCCATGTTGGAAACGGAGAGGCGCTCATCCATGGGAAGCGCCTCTATGGCGCTGCCGGTGAATTCCATGGCCTTGTACAGCGCTCCGTCCACGCCAATGAGCCCGATGATGTGCAGGATCAAGTCCTTGCCGGTGACTCCTGACGCCAGCTGGCCATCCACGACGAACTTGATGGTCTCAGGCACCTTGAACCAGGCCTTGCCCGTGGCCATGCCCACGCCCGCGTCCGTAGAGCCCACACCGGTGGAGAATGCCCCCAGCGCACCGTAGGTGCAGGTGTGGCTATCAGCCCCTATGACCAGGTCTCCCGCGCCTACGACCCCCTGTTCGGGCAGAAGGGCGTGCTCCACCCCCATGCATCCCACCTCGTAGAAATGGGTGATGCCCTGTTGGCGGGCGAAATCGCGGACGATCTTCGCCTGTTCGGCGCTCTTGATGTCCTTGTTGGGCACGTAATGGTCAGGTACCAGCACGACCTTTTCGCTACAGAACACCTTATTGGTGATCTCTTCGCAGGTGCGAATGGCGATGGGCGCCGTCACATCATTGGCCAGCACCAGGTCAAGGCTGCATTCGATCAACTGCCCCGGCCGAACCTCATCAAGGCCAGCATGGGCCGCCAGGATCTTCTCTGCCATGGTCATAGGACGCGTCATGGGCTCTTTGCTCCTTCGCTCCGTATATGTATGTATATATGAGCAAGCTATAGGCAAGGGAAAGCTCCCGGTGATTCTAGCACTCACCCAGGCTTCAAGATGCCGTGTGCGGTGATAGAATGGGCCACGTGGGGACGTGGTGGAATTGGCAGACACAGCGGACTTAAAATCCGCCGCCTCACGGCTTCAGGGTTCGAGTCCCTGCGTCCCTACCATCCTCCTATGTGGAGCGTTCTCCATAGCTTTGTGAACACCCTGTGAAGACTCGCCCTGTTCAGCGCTGTTTGTGAACGAAATGCGAACGGCCTTCGCCGAAGTTATGAAGAGTCCTCCATCTTCGGTAACCATCCCGTCACTAAACCGTAATCTCTTCTCCCAGAGACGCGAACGCACTCCCCTTTTTTGGGGAAAACACACCAAGAACGACTCGCGCCGCCTTCGCGAGGATGAGCGTCCCAGCGCATCTTGAGGCTTCTTGAGATGCACGCAACCGTCTGCAAGGCGCAGGAGCGCAGACCTGGACGAAGGATGACGTTTGAGCACGCACGGTATCTACAAGTGGGAGCATGCCAAGCATGCCCGGATCGATAAGCGCACGACGAAGGCAACGGAGTATCGGAAGGGGCTGACGAAGGCATCTCTCGCCTTGATGCTGAGCGCGAGCACCGCCGCCGTCACCCAAGGAGCAAGCTTCGCCTTCGCCTCCGAGGGCGAAGGGGCAGAAGAGACCCCCGTAGAAGAGGCAGCACCCACCGCGGAGCTGGCGGAATCATCCTTGGTCGCCTGCGTGAACGCCCTCACCACTGATCTGGGCGCAGGCGCATCCCTCATGGATACCACCGTCCATGACGCTGACAAGGCGCGGGCTGTTTGGGCCGATGCGCTCATCGATGAGGCCTACCAGTACCTAGGCGCCCCCTATGTGTACGGCGGCACCACCCCCTCCGGCTTCGATTGCTCCGGGTTCACGGGCTATGTCTTCCGGAACGCCCTGGGGATGGAGCTGCCCCGCTCCGCTGCTGCCCAATCGGGCCTGGGCGAGGACGTTTCCTGGGATGAGGCCCAACGCGGAGACCTGATCTTCTGGGGCGGCCGCGGCGGCGTATATCACACGGGCATCTATCTAGGAGACGGCGAATACATCCACGCTTCCGCCAGCAAGGGCGTGCGCATCCAAAGCGTTGGCAGCTACGCTCCCTCCTTCGCCAAGCGCGTCTTCTAACCCAGGCGCTCATAGCTGATAACCTGCGCTAGCCTCTATAATAGGACCAGATGCTGAAGCGTCTGATCCCAGGGAACGCATTCTGCCCGAAGGAGGTGCGTGGTGCTCTATCAGCTCATGAACAAGGACGAGGTCGTTGCTACGTACCGGGAAGAAGAACGGTTGGACGACTTTGGCTATATCGAAGTAGACCGAAGCGGTGCATACCTTCCCTATGGATTCGCAAACATCAATGATTGGATCGATGGCCGCCAGATCGCCAAGCATCGCGCATCCATCGAGAAGCTCATGCGTGAGCTGGGGCTCACCACGCGCCATGATTTCATCGGCATGGCCCGCTGTCTCTCACTGACAGATACGTTCTGGATGAAACGCGCTGATGAGGACATCGCCTGGGATGAGGTCTCGCTCTATCGGAACCCCTTCGATGATGTCATCGCTCGCATCGCCTTTGATGGCACGGGCATGTACGGACGCCAGAACTCCCCCACCTCCCCTGAATTCGCCACTTCAGGCTCCTTCGCCAAATGCTGGATACGGGAAGGGGATCAGATCGCCCTGCTCAAACGCGGCTCCTCTGGCTACGCCAATGCAGGGTTCGAGCCCTATTCGGAGAAGCTTGCCTCTGACCTGCTGGACGCAGCGGGCATAGACCACGTGCCCTATGAGGTGGTGAGCTACCATGGATCGCTCGCAAGCCAATGCCCGCTGTTCACCTCCGAAGAGGTGGGGTTCGTGTCAGCCCATCGGTTCTTCAAAGGGCCCTTCGATGTGCCCGAGATGCTGCAGTTCTGCCAAGAGCACGGGGCGGAAGAGGGCTTCCACGAGATGATCGTCATGGATGCCATCATGGCGAATGTAGACCGGCACAGCGGCAACTACGGCTTCTTGGTGGACAATCAGACAGGCGAAGTACTCCGGATGGCACCGCTATTCGATCACAACATGGCTTGCTTGCCCATGATGATGGAATTCGATGACTTCGACGAATACCTGAACATGATCGGTCCGAAGATCGGAACCGATTTCGCCTCTATCGCCCGTAAGCTCCTCACCCCGGAGCTCCAGCGGAAGCTGATCGCTCTCAAGAACTTCCACTATGCTGATCCAGGCTTTGACTATCCGGCTTGGAAGCTTGAAGCCGCCGAGCGCCTGAAGGACCGCATGATCGAAGCCATCTTGGCTGAGTAAGCCTCTGCGCCCCTTCTTTACAGTGCGGCGCAGAGAGCGTCTAAGAGCGTGATGGCGAAATGCTGGGCGCTCCGGTCCTCACCGGCCCCTTCCCAGCTCTCCCCCGGCACTACGATGCGGATGCGCAACGGCTGGCTGCTCCGTGCGCTCTGGAGCGCCCCCGAAAGGCGCACCGAAAGGGAGTCATCATCTATATAGGTGACCGTGGGCACGCCGTCCCCTTCGGCCTTCATGGCTATCTGCACCAGCACCATGGAAGCATCTGGCTCCACGGAAAGCGCATCAGCGCTCACCAGCTTGCTGGCCGGATTCGTGGCCAAGGCCAGGTTCGACATGCGGGAAGCCACCGAACGCGTGAAGGGCGTCATGCCGAAGAGGCAGAGGGCATTCTCTTCCAGCACCCCTGCAGCCCGGGCGAACCCCAAATGCTTGCCCTGGGAAAGCGACCCTTTCCCGGCCCAAGAATGCTCCAGGTGACGCAAGGCCGTGTAGGTGTAGGCCCCGGCTATGCCATCCGAGGGAAGCCCCAGGTTCATCTGGAACTTGCGCAAGGCGTCTTCGGTATGGGCCCCGAACACCCCATCTTCGCCACCCACCAGGAACCCCAGGGCCCCCAAGGCCTGCTGGAGCTCTTCCACATCATGGCCCCGGAAGTTCGGCATGCGCAGATACAGCGTGCGGTCTCCCAGGTTGTAGGAGGCATCCACCAACGCCTGCCAGACCTCCGCGTCAACCTCTTCGCGGATCTCCAACCCGAAGGCATCGCAGAAGGCGCGGACCGCATCAGCCGTAGCGCCACCGAAGATGCCATCCACCGCCGCCTCAGGCAAGAGGCCCAGCAATGCCAAGCGCTGCTGCACGTCTTCAACGGCAGCTCCGGTATTCCCTTGGGTGATGGTCTTCATGAGCACCCCTAACGCAAGCGGTTCACGAACCAGTCCGCCATGGATTCCAGCATGTCCCGCGCGTCACTGGGTTCGAGCATCTCATTCAGCCGAACCTTCGCTATCTCGGTCAGGTTCTCCGCATAGGAACGGGCATGATCGATGCTGCCCGCCTGGGTCATGAGGTCAACGGCCTGAGCCAGCACCTCTGGATCCTTCGCCCTGGAAGACAGGATATCTATCAAGCGTGCCCGATCAGCCCCTTCCAGGGTTTGCAGAGCGTGGACCACCACCAGCGTGCGCTTGCCTTCGGTGATGTCGTTGCGGAAATCCTTCTTGGTGCTCTCTTCGCGGCCCACCAGGTTCAGCAGGTCATCCTGGATTTGGAAGGCAAGGCCGGTATCCAGCCCGTAGGTGCGCAGGGCTTCTATCTCCGCTTCCGTACCGCCTCCGATGATGGCCCCTATGGCCAAGGGCACGGCCCCAGAATAGTGGGCCGTCTTGTGGGTGGCCATGACCAGATAGTCTTCGGGGGTGATGTCATAGCGGGCATCCCGCGCCCACCCGATATCCAGCGCCTGGCCTTCCACCGTGCGCCGCGTCATCTCCACCAATTCCGTCACCACGCGCACCTTGGTGACGTCATCCAAAGCAGGATCACGCATGACGGTGCCATTCACCAGGGAAAGGGCCAAGTCTCCCATGTTGATGGCAAGTCCCAGCCCTTCGCTCAGATGAAGGCAGGGCTCTCCCCGGCGCAGCTCTGCGTCATCGGCGATGTCATCATGGATGAGCGCGGCGGTATGGAAATGCTCGATGGCGGCCGCGGCAGAGGTGGCCAGATCAGCATTGCCGCCCACCGCCAAGCAGGCAGCGAAGCAGATCAGCGGCCGGTGACGCTTGCCGCCGTTGTCAGAGTAGACGCTCAGGGGGCCGTAGAGGTAGCGGTCCATATCAGGGTGCGTACCCGTGGGGATGAAGCTGTTGATCAGCCCTCCCACGCGGTTCGCGTAGCAATCCAGATATTCTTCGAATGTGGTGGGCGGGTGTTCCACAGAGCCCAGGATCTCAGTGATGGTTTCCATATCCCCTGACTTACCGGCTGCAGCGTTGGTCTTCTGCCGCCCATGATATCATTCCCTGCAGGATGTCCGATTCGCTGGCCGTGAACTCTCGGACGGCGAACACCTCCATCACCTCTAAGAGGATGAGCAGTCCCGCCACGATCACCGGGGCACGCCGGGGATCAAGCCCCACTACCTGCTCCCGTTCCCCTTCAGGCATGGCTGCCAGCTGCTCCACCAAGGCTCTGAGCGCCTCCCGAGAGAGCTTCGCCCCATGCACCTTCGCCGGATCATAGACCGCCATGCCCTCATCCATGCTGATGGCGCTGGTAGCAGTGCCTGCCACGGCGAAGAGGGGTGCGCCCTGCAAGCTTGCGGGCACCGCAGCCGCCCAAGCCTTGAGCTGCTCTTCCATCCAGGCCGTTGCCGCCTCCAGCTCTGAGGGGAGGGGCGGGTCCGTGGCCAAGAAGCGCTCCGTCACCCGACGGCAACCTATGTCGAAGGAGCGGAAGACGGAAGGCGCCTTCCCCGCATAGCCGAAAGAGACCTCCGTGGAACCGCCGCCCACATCCACCACCATGAGCGGCTCGTCCGCAGGCAGAGCCGCTGACACACCCCGGAAGGTGAGGGAGGCCTCCTGCTGGCCGCTGATGACCTCCAAGGTCAGCCCTCGCTCCTCGAAGACCCGCAAAAGATCTGCGGCATTGGCCGCATCGCGGGCAGCAGAAGTGGTGACCGCCTTCGTGGCAACCACGGGGTGCTTCGGGGTGGAAGCCTCATCCCGCAGGCGCAGGAACCCATCCAGGGCCTGGGCCACGCGCTGGATAGCCTGATGGCTCAGGCGCCCACTGGCATCTGTCCCCTCTCCCAGATTCGTGACCTCATAGGCCCGCACCACATCGTGGACATGGGCGCCCTTTGCATCCGCCACCAGAAGCCTGCTGGTCACCGTTCCTATATCTATGGCTGCGAAGCGCTCCACGGGCTCTTCCTTTCCCTCAATGAAACCGCAGCTTAGCCGCGGTCATAGAGGAAGAGGATGTCCAACACGCCGGAATACCAGGTCTCCGGAGCAGGAACGCTGCCCGGAGGCACGTTCGCATGGAGGTCCGGTTGCGCATCCACATCTATGCCGATGACGCTGGCTGTTTCCTCATCCGGTTTGATGAGGCCGAATTCGGTATGGGCCTTGTCCTCCAAGCCATCTTCGGTAGAAAGGTAGTCAACGGTAGACTGCAAGGCTTCGTTGCGCTCTTGGACGGCCGTGTATTCCGCAGAGAGCCGGTCCCGTTCCCTGACCTGCTGGTAGTACTGCTGGGCCGGGGTGTAGATGGAACCCACCAGCATCACGGCGAAGAAGGTGAAGGTCACCGCCATCACCACCCGCTTGGTATGGCCGGAAAGCTGAGGCAGCTTGAAACGGGAAAGGCCCGGGATGCTGATGCCACCGAAGCCGCCTGCGCTGTGAGCGCCCTGGGCCTTGGCGGCTCTCTTCTGGGAAGCGGTCATCTTCGGTTCATGGATGGCGGCGCGAGGGCCTTCAGAGCCACCCGCAGGAACATCCATGCTACCGTAGGCTTTCTCAAAGGCCTCCTCAGCCTGGGCCTTGGATCGCGCCTTGCGCGCGTCCCCCACCCGTTTCGCCAGCTTCGCGAAAGCGCCCTGAGGGGCTTCGGCGGCGGCACCCTCTTCCTCTTGGAGGTCCTCTTCGGTGAACAGCGCCTGACGGGGCTGACCTGACGGGGCCTGGCGGGTCACGCTGCCATCCAAGGCCTCTTCGCCAAAATCCAACTTGAAGATATTGCTCAGGTTCTCGCTGTCTTGAGTCCGAGACGGCACTGCCCCCGCCTGGGTGCGCCCGGGCCTGCGAGACGCAGACAAGCGGGCATTGCGACGGACCTCGTCGAAGGAAACGATGTTCGACTGTTGAGCCACGAAGATGCTCCTGTTGCAACTGGTTCGGTTAAGGTGTGTTCATGCAATGAAGCTGAGGTCAGATTACCATCTTCCCCCGCGGTTTCCAACCCCTCAAAGCCTTTTACAGGTCAAGCCCATCTATGAACGCCATCCATTTCTCGAAGGATTCATCACTGATGGCGTGCTCCATCATGCAGGCTTCCGCTTCGGCGGTCTGAGCGTCTATGCCCAGCGCCTGATGGAGGAACTTCGTGAGCGCTTGATGACGGTCCAGCACTTTATGGCCATAGGCATCTCCATCCGGCGTGAGCGTGATGTCCCCGTAATAGGGCTGGGTGACGTACCCCTTCTCCTTGAGAACGGTGACGGCCTTGTTGACCGATGCCTTGGACACGCCCATCTTCGCAGCCACATCCACCGCCCGGATGGGTTGCTTCTGGCTGCCCCCGATCATGACCATCGCTTCCAGATAGTCCTCATGGGAGGTGGATATCTTCTCCATGGGCCTTATCCTCTCCTGATACCGGGACATCTTACCCGCGCTCCAGCTGTTCCGTAGCCGAGAGCCATTCCTCTTCTAACGCCGCCAACGCCTCCTGGGCGGCGCTCACCTGCGCCTGGGCCTCTGAGAGCGCCACGTAATCAGTGGGATCCACTGCCTCCATGGCCGCTTTCGCATCCTCTATCTTACCCGTTGCCGTTGCCATCTTGCGCTCCAGGGAGGCAACGAGCTTCTTCAGCCGTTGCTGCTCCTTGTTGGAAAGGCCCGAGGCAGGGGCTGGCGCATTCTCCTCTGAGGGTTGAGCCTGCTCCGTTGAAGGCTCTGGTTGAGCGCTTGCAGCGGTGAGCTCCAAGTATTCATCCACACCCCGAGGCAGATGGCGAAGGTGCCCGTCTAGGATGGCGAATTGATGGTCCGTCACCCGTTCCATCAGGTAGCGGTCATGGGTCACCAGGATGAGCGTTCCCGGCCAGCCATCTAGCATGTCCTCAACGGCAGCCAGCATGTCGATGTCCAGGTCATTGCCCGGCTCGTCCAAGATGAGCACATTGGGCTCTTCCAGCAGGATCATCATGAGGGCAAGGCGCCGCTTCTGGCCGCCCGAAAGGTCTGCCACCGGTTCGTTCAAGTCCGCCTTGTTGAAGCCGAGCCGCTCCAGAAGCTGGGTAGAAGTGGCTTCTTTGCCATCCAGCATCGTACGATGGGGAAAACGGGCCACCGCTTGGCGGACCAGGTCCCCGTCGAAGGCACGCAGGTTATCCAAGTGCTGGGAGAGCACGGCGAACCGCACCGTCTGTCCTATCTTCACCCGCCCCTGGGTGGGAGCCAGCGCTCCCTCTATGACCCGCAGAAGGGTGGTCTTGCCTGCCCCATTACCGCCCACGATGCCGATGCGGTCTCCCGGCCCTATCATCCAGGTAACATCCTTGAGCACGGGCTGGTCTTCATCAAAGGCCACCGACACCCGGTCCAAGTCCACTACTTGCTTGCCGATGCGAGCCATGGCCATGCGCTTGAGCTGGATCTCATCCCTGAGCTCCGGCACATCAGCGATGAGCTCCTTCGCCGCCGCCACATGGAACTTCGGCTTCGTGGCCCGGGCCCGGGCTCCCCGTGAGAGCCAGGCCAATTCACGCCGCAAGGCGTTCTGCCGCTTCTGCTCAGCCAAGGCAGCCTGACGCTCCCGCTCCACCCGTTGGAGGATATAGGCAGAGAAGCCACCTTCGAAGGGGATCACGCGCCCGGCGTGCACCTCCCACATGGTGTTGCAGACCTCATCCAGGAACCAGCGGTCATGGGTCACCACCAGAAGCGCCCCCGCATCCTTGCGCCAGCGGCTCTTCAGGTGCTCGGCCAGCCAGGTGATGGCCCGGATATCCAGGTGATTCGTGGGCTCATCCAGCATGAGCACATCCCAATCGCCCGCCAGCACGCGCGCCAAGTCAACTCGGCGGCGCTGACCACCCGAAAGCGTGCCCACCTGCACGTCCCAGGGAATGTCTTCGAGAAGGTTATGGAAGATGGCGCGGATCTTCGCATCCGACGCCCAAAGGTATTCGGGGATATCTCCTACCACCGCCTGACGCACCGTGTCATCATCAGCCAGCTCATCGGCCTGAGCCAGGTGCCCCACGCTCACACCGCCCGTGCGGATGACGCGGCCAGCATCCAGCTCCCCGGTATCTGCCAATACGTTCAGCAGGGTGGATTTGCCGTCCCCGTTGCGCCCCACGATACCGATGCGCTGGCCCGCGTCCACGCCCAGAGACACGTCTTCTAGCACCGTCTTCGACGGTACCTCCACCCGCACCTTCTCGCAGCCCAACAGGAATGCCACCGAACGCCCTCCTCATCTCTGGAGGAAGAGTATAGCAACCTGAACCATTACCAAAGAACGCGTTACGAAGACCCAACGGATAAAAAGGAGCCTTCCCGTATGCTCATGATTTGATACAATGAATCCACTGTATATTTACAATGCATGTCGTCTAAGGAGGCGGGGATCCCATGCCATCAGTGAAACCGCTTTCAGAATTCAATCGGAACCAGACCGCCCTGATAGAGGAGCTCCATCAAAGCGGACAGCCCATCTATTTGACCCGCAACGGCAGTGCTTCCATCGTGGTCATGGACGCTGAGGCCTTTGACCGTGAACTCTCCTATAAGGCCAGCGCTTATGCCAACGAGATGCGCGTATACAACAGCCTGATGGCAGGTTACGCTGATGTGCTAGAAGGCCGCATGACGGAGGCAGACGAGGCAGAAGCGGCTATCTTAGCTGCCAAGGGTTGGGCCTGATGGAAGAGGCGTCCCCTTGGAGCGCTACCTACACGCAAAGCGCCATCACCTTCATCCTAGAGCATGTGACCAGTGAACGAGTCGCGCGAAAACTCTTCGAGTACCGCTCCCTCTTAGAGGAGCTCCCGGACTTGGGCAGCCCCTACTGCCCTGAATATCCTGCAGCGCGGCCTCCCTTTCCCTGCCGCGCCATCCCTGTGTCAGACACGCCCTTCACCATCTATTATATGAAGCAAGAAGAGCAAAGACGTCTCATCATCTTCTGCATCGAATTCCAAAGAACGGACCCGAACGCACGCTTCTCTCAGATAGATTGGACCACCGGATCCTGGTGACCCGCAGCTTCGGGCGCTGCCCTGTATAATCCCGTCCCATGAGAAAAGCTTTCAAGGTATTCGCCGCCATCCTCTTGGCGATCATCGTCTTGGTGGTCGCGGGCATCCTCCTGGCTAAGAGCGGTGTGGATAACCCCGTATCCGATGCAGCAGAGAAGGCAACCATCGAAGCGGCCAACGCGGCTCTGGACGCTTCGGGCATCAAGGGCCAGATTGATTCAGCCCTGCGTTCCAATGTGGATGCCATCTCCCGCCAAACGGGCCTGCCCCCAGCGGTGGTGGAACAGATGGTGGAAGACCTAGACGTGCAGAGCTGGACCGTGGCCGCACTGCCTGATGGCGCCGTTGTCACAGATACCACCGCTGTGACCTACAGCGGCCATACCGTTCAAGTCACCTCCTATGATGACCCTGGATACATCACCTTGGGTACTGAAGCGGGCGAATTCACCTTGGCCGTACCCTCCAATGCCCAAGGCTATATCTCGTATCTGGAATACCTGTAAGACCCCCTTTTTTTTGAAGCATATCCATGGCGCTTCGGTGTTACAATAGCTGCTAATAGCATCTATTAGCAGCTATTGTAGGAGAGTATCATGACAACGAACCTCACAACAGCAGCCTTATCCACAAAGGTGACACCTGAAGAGAAGAATACCTTTGTTGAGACCTGCCGTACCATCGGCACCTCTCCTAGCAACGCCTTGCGTATGTTCGTAGCTGCCTTCAACACACGGGGCGGCCTCCCCTTCGACCCATCGAACCCTGCGGGTTTCAATCAGGAGACCTTGCAGGCCATGGATGATGCCATCAACCACAGGAACCTAGCAGGGCCATTCAAGACCGTCGAAGAGGCTATGGCCTATCTCGAATCTGATGAGGATTGACCATGTTCGAGATCAGATTCACCTCTCGGTTCAAGAAGGAATACAAGCAGATGATACGCCGCGGCTGCAAGCCTGAGAAGCTCGCAGCAGTGCTAGAGATGCTATCCCATGGCGAACGCCTCCCCTTCTCCATGCACGACCATGAGCTGCAGGGGACCTATAAAGGCCATCGCGAGTGCCATATCGAACCAGACTGGCTGCTCATCTACCGGATCGACGGAAATGAGCTCATCCTCACTGCCGTTCGCACCGGATCTCACAGCGACTTATTCTGAACGCCTAACGCCAACGGGCACCGGTGTGTGACCAGTGCCCGTGAGCTTTGAGCCTAAGGAACAAGGGAGAGAGGAGGAGAGGGAGACCTTCTCCTTAGGCTTTATGGAGAGTCGCTGCCATTCTCTTGACAGCTTCGCAGGTATCACATCCATCTTGGCAGCTTGGCCCGTGCTTCTTCTTGCACCCCTGACAGCCGCCTTGGCAATGATCATGACAATCGCAGAGCCCCCGCGTCACCAAGCGGCGCACGGCCAGGACCGCCAGCCCCAGGATGACGCCCAGCAGGATGACGGTTGACACGCTCATCAGGCCACCTCCGCGTTGAGCTTGTTCTGGGCCAGCCGGTTCGCTTCCTCATTGCGCTTCGGCATGGGCCGGAACAGCTGAAAGAGCATGAGCGCTAGCACAGCGAAGGCGACCACCGTCCAGAAGTTGAAAGCCACCTCTCCGGTGACCAAGCCACCGATCTGATAGATCATGAGGCCCGTGCACCAACCGAAAGCGCACATATACCCGATGGCCGCCCAGGTCCATTTCGCTGAGGCCATCTGGCGCCGAATGGTGCCGATGGCAGCGAAGCAGGGAGCGCAGAGCAGATTGAAGGCGCAGAAAGCCATGATGGCAACGGATGAGCCGCCCAGCAAAAGCGCGAAGCCTTCCCAGAGAGACGGGTCCGCCTCGCCCACTTCGCCCAACTGCGTCAGGATGCCCACCGTGGCCACCACGTTCTCCTTGGCCACCAGGCCGGTGATGGAGGTGACGGTGGCTTCCCAGTTGCCGAACCCAAGGGGCGCGAACAGCCACGCCAGAACGTTCCCCAGCCCTGCCATCAGGCTGTAGTCCAGATAGCCTTCCATCTCAGCATCCAGCAGGCCGAACCGACCATCGTAGACGCCGAAGTTCATGAGGAACCAGATGACGATGGTAGACAGGAAGATGATGGTTCCCGCCTTCACCACATAGCTCTTCACGCGCTCCCACATGGAAAGCAGCACGCTCTTCGCCGTGGGCAGGTGGTACTGAGGGAGTTCCATGATGAAGGGGGCCGCATCCCCTGCGAAGGCTTTGAGCTTCTTCAGCATGATGCAGCTCACGATGATGGCAGCCAGCCCCAAGAAGTAGAAGAGCGGGGCCACCCACCAGGTGCTCTCGTAATCACCACCAGCCAGCGCGCCGAAGACCAGCGCGATGATGGGTAGCTTCGCGCCACAAGGGATCATGGTGGTGGTCATGATGGTCATGCGACGATCCTTCTCATTTTCTATGGTCTTAGTGGCCATGATCGCAGGCACGCCGCAGCCGCTAGCGATCAGCATGGGGATGAAGCTCTTGCCAGATAGGCCAAAGCGGCGGAAGATGCGATCCATGATGAAGGCCACGCGCGCCATATACCCGCATCCCTCCAGGAAGCCCAAGAACAGGAACAAGATGATGAGCTGCGGGATGAAGCCGATGACCGCGCCCACGCCCGCGATGATGCCATCGACCACCAGGCTGATCAGCCAAGGAGCCGCATCCACAGATTCCAGTCCTTGGGTGACTACAGGCGAGAACCCCGGGATCCAGAGGCCGTATTCCCCACTGGCTGGGTCAGGTTCCTCTTCAGCCAGCAACTCCAGCTGGGCTTCGCTAGCCCCAGCCTCTTCGGCTGCTGCCACCCTCTCTTCCCATTCGCCAACGGCTTCTTCATAGGCAGCGCCACCGGTATAGAGCCAGCCGTCACCGGAGATGCCGTCATTGGCCCAATCCGTCACGATGCCCCCACCCAGAGAAACAGCGAAGTAATACACCACGAACATGATGGCGATGAAGATGGGAATGCCTAGCACGCGATTGGTGACCACCTTGTCTATCTTCTGGGTGGTAGTCAGCCCTGCTTCCGCCCAGCGCACGCAGGCATCACACACCTCGGCTATGTAGTCATAGCGGGCGTTAGCCTCCGCGGATTCCGGATCCTCATCATCCTCTTCCAAGAAGGCGGCGTAGCAAGGCTTCGCAGCTTTGAGCCTTTCCGTGTTCGCCTGGACCTCCGCGCAGCCCATGAGCTCATCGATCCCCTGGCCCTTGAGGGCTGATATCTCCACCACCGGACACCCCAGCTCTTGGGAAAGCTGCCCGGTGTCTATCTCATCCCCGCGCTTGCGGACCAGATCCATCATGTTGAGTGCCACGACCACCGGCACGTCAGTATCAAGGATCTGGGTGGTCAGATACAGGTTGCGCTCTAAGTTAGTAGCGTCCACGATGTTGATGACCGCGTCAGCCTCTCCGCTAGTCAGGAAGTCGCGCGTGACCACCTCTTCGGGCGAATAGGGGGAAAGCGAGTACACGCCCGGCAAGTCCGTGATCTCCACGTCTTTGCTGCGCCTGTACTTGCCTGCCTTCTTCTCCACCGTGACCCCCGGCCAGTTCCCCGTGTACTGATTCGCTCCCGTGAGGTCATTGAAGAGCGTCGTCTTACCGGAATTGGGATTCCCGGCAAGGGCGATGTTGATGCTCATCCTCTTGCAATCCTTTCTCTTGGGTCTGTTCGTCATTGCTTGCTTGTTAGCTATGGGTAACTCCTGGAGCTTGAAAAAGGCACCTTCACAGTGCCCTCTTCCCTACCACTGAGAGAAGCTTGCCTTAAGCCACCAGCACGTTCTGAGCCTCATCCTTGCGAAGGGAGAGCTCGAAACCGCGCACGGTGACCTCGATGGGATCCCCCAAGGGAGCCACCTTGCGCACCGTCACGCTTGTGCCCTTCGTGAGCCCCATATCCATGAGACGGTGCTTGACTGCTCCTTCGCCTTGCAGGCGTGCCACCCGAACGGTAGCCCCAATGGGCACATCCCGTAGCGTCTTCTCTGCGTCTTCCATGACCTTCCTTTCTAAGCTGTGATGACCTTTTGGGCGGATGCCTTGTCCAAGGCGATCTGCGCGCCCTTCACTTCCACGATCAGGTTCCCTGCTTGCTGAGCGATCACTTTGACAGTGGCCCCGGGCACGAACCCGATATTCTCAAGATGACGAGGGGCATCCCCCTTCCCGCGCACCTTCACCACGTGCCCAGCCTGGCCTGCCTTCAGAAATGAGAGCGGCATCTGCTGCCGGGAGACACGAGCCTCCGCGAAGCGCGGTGTTACCGCATCCATGACCATCGCATCCTGCATCTGAACCCTCCATTAGAGAAGTTAATCTTGGGTAACTAAAAGTATACTAACACTAACTTTTGGAGAATTAGTAGAAAAGGTTAACTTTTTTTTGAGCAAGGGTCGTCATCCGTAAGGAGCTCTTCGCCCTACCCTTACAACTCTGTAACTTTAGGAAAAGCTCAGTATGCTACTGTGGTGCCCATGACTGAGACCATCCCAACAGATCTTTCCCTTCCCGCTGGCCTGACCACTGAAGAAGCCGCTCAGCTGGCTGAGGCGGGCAAGGCCAACGTAGATGCCAGCGTGAAGACACGCTCCCTGCGCGAGATAGCCCGGGACAACATCTGCACCCTCTTCAACTTCGTGAACCTGGTGCTGGCTATCCTGGTGTTCTTCACCGGGTCCTACAAGAACATGCTGTTCATGGTCATCATCCTGGTGAACGTGCTCATCGGCATCGTGCAGGAGGTCCGCTCCAAGCAACTCACAGACAAGCTGGCCATCGTCGTGGCCGCCCATGTCCAAGCGGTGCGCAGTGGCAAGCTGGTAGAGATACCCGTTGACCAGATCGTCCTGGGAGATGTCATCCGCCTTTCCCGGGGTGACCAGATCCCCGCCGATGCTCAGGTGGTGGAAGGTGAATGCCGGGTGAATGAGAGCCTGCTCACCGGCGAGAGCCGCCTCGTGCCCAAAGCGCCGGGCGATGAGCTCATGAGCGGTTCGTTCGTGAACTCCGGCGTGGTGTTCGCCCGGGTCATCCACGTGGGGGCAGACAACTACGCCGCCAAGATCTCCGCTGAAGCCAAGGGACACAAGGCCATCAACTCTGAGATCATGCGCTCAGTGAATGGCATCGTGAAGTATGTGAGCATCGCGCTGTTCCCCGTAGGGGCGCTGTTGTTCTCAAGCCAGTTCTTCCTGCAGCATATCCATTGGCAAAGCGCCATCCTCTCTACCACCTCAGCCTTGGTGGGCATGATCCCTGAAGGGCTCATCCTGCTGACCTCCACCGTGCTGGCCGTAGCGGTCATCCGGCTTTCCCGCCACAAGGTGCTGGTCCAGCAGCTCTACTGCATAGAGACGTTGGCCCGGGTGGACGTGCTCTGCCTAGATAAGACGGGCACCATCACCACCGGTGCCATGCGCGTGGCAGGCATCCAGAGCATCGAGGGCACCTCGGCGGAGCTGGCGAAGGAGGCCGCTGCAGCCATCGCCTTCGCCGATGAGGACCCTAATGACACCGCCAATGCCATCCGTGCCTATTTCGAAACGGGCGAAGGGGCCCAGGGAAGCCAACCCCTCGAACCGGAAGCGGGCACGCATTCCGTCCCCTTCTCCTCTGACACGAAGCTCTCCGGCGTGGTGCTGGCGAATGGCACCGCCTTCGCCATGGGCGCTGCCCAGTACGTGCTGGCGAACGCTCCCGAAGAGCTGGCCTCCCTCCAGGGCCAGCTGGACCAGCTCACCGAAGATGCCCGCGTGCTCCTGGTGGCCCAGGTGGCCTCTTTCAGCAAAGACGGGCGCGTCCAAGGCCCCATCACTCCCCTGGGCTTCATCCTGCTAGAGGATGAGATCCGCTCCACCGCCTCCCAGACCGTCCAGTACTTCAAGGAGCAGGGAGTTGCGCTTAAGGTCATCTCCGGCGATGATCCCCACACCGTTTCTGGCATCGCCCAGAAGGTGGGCATCCCCCACGCAGACCAATACATCGATTGCTCCCAGCTCAACACTGACCAGGACATCCAAGAAGCCGTGGCCCGCTACAGCGTCTTCGGCCGCGTGCGCCCCGAACAGAAGAAGGCCTTCGTGCTGGCGCTCCAAGAGGAAGGCCACACGGTGGCCATGACCGGAGACGGCGTGAACGACGTGCTAGCGCTCAAGGCGGCGGATTGCAGCGTGGCCATGGCATCCGGCTCTGACGCCGCCCGCAATGTGGCTCAGCTGGTGCTGGTGAACAACGATTTCGCCTCCATGCCGAAGGTGGTGGCCGAAGGGCGCCGGTCCATCAATAACCTGCAGCGCTCAGCATCGCTCTTCCTGGTGAAGACCATCTTCTCCATCGTGATGGCGGTGCTGTTCATCTTCCTGCCCTGGCAGTACCCCTTCATGCCCATCCAGATGACCCTGGTGAGCGCCATGACCATTGGGCTACCTTCTTTCGTACTGGCCCTGGAGCCCAATCATGACCTGGTCCGTGGTCATTTCCTCAGGAACTGCGTCGTGCGCTCCATTCCCGGCGCCATCTGCGTGATAGCCTGCATCTTGGCGGTGAGCCTGGTGGGCTACCTCTGGCTAGGCCTCTCCTACGCCCAGATATCCACCCTCTGCGTGCTGCTCACGGCCCTTACCGGGGTCATGCTGGTCATCCGCCTTTCCATCCCCTACACCCCCATTCGCGCAGCATTGCTCGTTGTGGTGCTGGGTGGGCTCTTGCTGGGATGCACCGTTGCGGCCCCGCTGTTCAACATAGCCCCCCTGACCGAGGCCATGGGGATCACCTTCGTTGTGATAGGCACCGTTGACATCCTGGCGTTCCAGTTGCTGTACAACGCCTTCGATAGGATGCATAGGACCAAGCGCGCGAAAGCGGCCTGAAGCCCATTCTCTCAAACCTACTCTCTCCGCCCATGAACGCCCTTCTGCCCTTCGGCGTATAATATAAGTGCGTCACCCATATCACCGAGATGCAAGGGGTCTCTTTTGAAGAAAGCGCTATTGCTCCTTCTGGGCATAGTCGCCGTGTGCTTCATCATCGCCAATGTTGATTACCTGGCGGATTTCTTCAATACCATGATGACCGGGGCGCTGGTGCCCATGGTGATAGCCATCCTGCTCATGCTGGGACGCCACTTCGTCCAAGCTGCCTCCTATGATGCCGCCTTCGATGCCGTGGGCCATGCCACAGGCTTCTGGCACAACGTGGTGCTCATCTTCTCATTGGTGTTCATCAACACGTTCTGCCTGTTCAGCGGTGCCACCGGCGTTGCTTTCATCATCGATGACGCCCACCGCGAAGGCTGCGATGCCGGTCAGTCCACCGGAGGGGCCATCCTATCCCAGATCGGCTACTTCGCCGCCGTCTTCGTCATATCGGTCATCGGGTTCATCACCATGTGGATATCCGGTCATATGAACACAGTGTTCCTCGTAGGCGGCCTGGCTCTGGCGGCCGTGCTCGTGGTGCTCTCAAGCTTGTTCTTCATCGGGCATCTGAAGCCGCGCATCCTCTACCGGGTGTTCCTGGTGCTGGAGAAGCTCATCAACAAGGTGCTGGGGCTCCTCAAGAAAGCGCTCAAGCCCGGGTGGGGCCGGAACATGGCCCATTCGTTCGTGGCCACTTCTGACCTTCTGGCGAAGAACCCCAAAGGGTCTATTATCACCGTGGCCTACGCTTCGTTCTCAGCCATCCTGAACATGGCCTGCCTGGTGGCCATCGGCTATGCCTTCGGGTTCGAGAACGTGGAAGCGCTCGTAGCCGCCTTCGCCGTGGGGGCCATCTCCGTCATCCTGAGCCCCACCCCTCAAGGCGTGGGCGTGGTGGAAGCCATGATCACGGCCATCCTCACGGCCTACGGTTGCAGCGTGGCCACCGCGGCTGCCATCGCCCTGGTCTACCGTGGCGTGATGTTCTGGATCCCCTTCTGCATCGGCGCGGTCATGCTCTCCCAGGCCGGGTTCTTCAAATCCAAGAAGTCAGCCACGGAGATGCAGAAGCATAAGGACATCGCTTGGATATCCGGCACCCTCGTGTTCCTCGTGGGCGCCGTCAATATCGGTGCCGTGTTCTTCCCCGAAGCCCTCACTCCCTACACCATGCTCACCTCCTGGATAGACATGAGCACGCTGGTGGTGGGCATTCCGCTGATCCTCTCTTCGGTGGTGCTCATGATCTGCGCCGTGGGACTAGTGCTGCGCTTCCGCACCGCTTGGGCACTCACGTTGGGAGCCCTCATCCTCATCGGTGGTTGCGAATTCCTGTTCCAGGGTACCTGGGAAGTGGGGGTTGCCTGCATCATCCTGTTCACCTGGCTCTTCTGGAAGCGAGCAGCCTTCGATAGGCCCTTCTCCCAGGAAGCCCTCCAGGCTGACCTGAAGGCCTGGAAGCGCAAGCGCCAACGGAAGCTCTCTCAAACGCAGGCGAAGAGTGATGCGGAAGAGGCCGCTCAAAGCGAGCAGCCCGAGAATACCTGGGAGCAGCAGGCTGACCGCGGCCGAGAGATAGGCCGGGAAGTGGTCACCCAGCAGATGCGCACCACCGCCCAGACGCACCAGCCCTGATGGTCAACGCCTCCCAGACGCACGAAGACCGCCCGTAGGCGGTCTTCGATAGCTTTCTGGTCGGGTTGACAGAAGTTCGCTCGCGTCAAGGCGCGCTTCGCTCTTCGGCCTTGACCCTCGCGGCTGGCATGCTGGGTAGCATGCCAGTGAACCTGCTCAGGTTCAAATCCTCTTCGCTTACGCTCAGCCCGCTGCGCGGGTGGTCAACGCCTCCCAGACGCACGAAGACCGCCCGCAGGCGGTCTTCGTTAGCTTTCTGGTCGGGTTGACAGAAGTTCGCTCGCGTCAAGGCGCGCTTCGCTCTTCGGCCTTGACCCTCGCGGCTGGCATGCTGGGTAGCATGCCAGTGAACCTGCTCAGGTTCAAATCCTCTTCGCTTACGCTCAGCCCGCTGCGCGGGTGGTCAACGCCTCCCAGACGCACGAAGGCCGCCCGTAGGCGGCCTTCGTTAGCTTTCTGGTCGGGTTGACAGGATTTGAACCTGCGGCCTCTGCGTCCCGAACGCAGCGCTCTACCAAACTGAGCCACAACCCGAAAGTGCGTGGGCTATGATAGCACACTCTTTCCCATGGGTTATCATCTATATAGTGTGTCAGGTTCTTATCATTTCGGTTTCGTCTATCGCCCGCGTCCCTCATCTTGCCCCTGGCTGCTATCGCCGTGGATATAATGGGCGCACATTGCTGAGGGGCCCGACGATGAGGCCCAACCGGACCTAGGAGGCAACAATGGGTAGGATCATTAGCTTCGTACTTGGCGGCGCGATCGGTGCAGTGGGTGCTCTTCTGCTGGCACCGCGTTCCGGTGAAGAAACGCGCAACATGGTGGCCGATCAAGCCAGCAACGCAATGAACAATGCGCAAGAGCTGGGCGAACAGGCGGCTGACGCCATTCAGAATAGCTTCAAGCAGGCAACCGAGAAGGGCCAGGAAGTGGTTGAGAACGTGAAGGACGCAGCCACCAAAGGCGCTTCTGAGGCCATGGACAAGAACGATGAGCTGCGGGAGAAGATCGAAGCTGCCCGAGAGCGCATCGCCCAGCAGGTGAAAGACAATGCCCAATCAGCAGCGGATCAGGCGAAAGAGGTTGTCGATCAGGCAGCTGACAGCGTTGACAAGACCGCTGACAAGGCAGCCAAGGAAGCAGAGAAGGCCGCAAAGGACGCTGGGGCCAAGTAGCGCTTTCGCCCATCTGATCCATCTCGAGGAGCGTGGTCACCCGCGCTCCTCTTTTTTATAGGCTAAGCACCGTATAATGATGGCATCCTATCGAGCGAAGGGCTGAACATGACTGATACCACTGCCTCATCCATCCATTTTGGCACCGATGGCTGGCGCGCCATCATCGGAGACGATTTCACCTGTGCCAACGTCGTGAAGGTGGCCGATGCCGCCGCGCGCGTCTTCAAGGCTGCATCTGTTGAGGCAGGGGCCACTCCCGAAGAGCCAGGTACCCTCTACCTGGGCCATGATTGCCGCCAGGACGCCCACGCCTATGCCGCTCTTGCCGCCCAGGTGGCCGCAGAGCACGGGTTCCACGTGATACTGACGAAGGACTACTGCCCCACGCCCACCCTCTGCTGGTCAGTGGCCCATGACCCGGATGCTGTGGGAGGCATCATGCTCACCAGCAGCCATAATCCCGCTGAGTACCTTGGCGTGAAGCTGCGCATGGCCGATGGCGGTGCCAGCCCGAAGAGCTTCACGGATATAGTGGAAGAGGCTATCGCCAACACTGATGCCCAGGGCTTCGATGACCCGGCTATCGCCCTGCTGGCCCAGCTCTCCGTAGTGGATATCCAGCAAGCCTTGAGCGAAGGGGATAACCTGGGGCATCTGGTCAGCGAAGTACCTGCGGAAACGAAGCCTGTCCAAGTGCGTGACCTCATGGCCCCTTACCTGGATTCCCTGCGCCAGCAAGTGGACGTTGAGGCTATCCGCAAGGCAGGCCTGCGCGTGGTGATCGATCCGCTCTTCGGCGCTGGGCGCCACTACCTAGCCGATCTGATGCGGGAAATGGGCGTCACGGTGGAAGAGATCCACAACACCGAAGACCCCACCTTCGCCGGGCTCCACCCCGAACCCATCCAGCCCTGGGTGGACGAAGGATTGGCGAAGGTGGCCGAACTGGGCTATGACGCGTTGTTCACCAATGACGGAGACGCCGACCGCATCAGCGCGGGAGATTCCCAGGGCAATTTCGTGAATCCGCACCGCATCATCACCTTGGTCACCCAGAACCTCGCCAGCCGCGGAGGCACTGGCCGCGTTGTCTCCACGGTCACCGCTTCTCAGCAGTTGGCGAACGCCTGCGAAGCCCTGGGGTTGGAATTCGTCACCACCCCGGTAGGATTCAAATGGATCTACTCTGAGATGGAGAAGGGCGGCGTGCTAGTTGGAGGCGAGGAATCCGGCGGCATCGGGCTGCCCGGCCACGTGAAGGAACGTGACGGCCTGCTCATGGCCCTGCTCCTCACTGAGATGATGGCGAAAGAGGGCAAAGACCTGGGTCAGCTCGTGGAAGACGCAAATGAGCGCTTCGGCCGCTTCGCCTTCAACCGCCGCGGCTTGCGCCTTGACCCCGCCCAAGAGGCGAAGGCTGATGAAGCCCTTACGGGGGAGCGGACGGCTGAAGAAGTGCTCGGCAAGGCCATCGCCCGAACCGACCAGCGGGATGGCTTGAAGCTCATCTTGGAAGATGGCTCATGGGTGATGATGCGCAAATCAGGCACAGAGCCTTTGGTGCGCATCTATGCGGAAGCCCCTTCGAATGAGGTGGTAGAGGCGCTCCTGGATTGGGCAGAGGGCTTCTTGCTAGCCTAGGCCCAGGGTCAGGCCTGCTATACTGTGCCGATTGATACGCTATAGAGGAGTTGGTGGCATGAAGTGCCCAAAGTGCGGCCGTGAGAACACCCCAGGCGCGCCCTTCTGCGCAGACTGCGGGAAATCCCTATTCCCTTCGGATGAGGCCCCAGAGGCTGCCTCCTCCCCTGCCCCGGAGCCGCTTCCAACAGGAGCAGCCGCTCCGGGAGAACCTGCAGCAGAGCCTTTGGCTGATGGTCAAGATGATGGGTTCATCCTAACCATGGCCGAAGAGGCAAGCCCTGAACCCCTCCTGGATGACCCGGAAACAGATGCGCTCCTCTCTGCCATCACGGCCGGTTCCATCCGGTTGGAGTCAACCTCCGATGAAGATGGCGATGAAGTGCTCACTACGGTGGAACCGGCTCCCGTTGCCGCCTTCCCTGATCAAGAGGCTGACCTTCCGTCAAGCCCTGACCAGGGAACAGACCCTCTGCTGGATCCAGCTTCCCCATGGAAGCTCGTATCGGCTGAAGCCCCTGAAGCAAGCGCGGAAGCCTCTGCTGAGCCGCAGCAACCCGTAGCCCAGCCAGAACCAGTGGCGGCTGCCCAACCGGAACCGGTAGCGGCCGCCGAAGACGCACCTACACCTCAGCCTGCGACCGCACCCCAGCCTGAAGCCGCTCCAAGCCCGGTACCTGCGGCAGCCCCTGAAGCAAGCACGGCTCAACCCACACCTGAACCTGCCCCCGAAGCCGCACCCCAAGGCGCAACCATCCCAGAGCAACCCATCATCCCGCCGAACCCGGCGCGGGTACACCCCACTCCCATGCATTCCGGCCCCGAAGCCCAATACCAGAAGGGTTGCCTGGCCGCTGCCTGGGGAGACATCATGCAGACCAAGGGCTGGTTCGGGAAGGTGCTGCTCTTGGGCCTGGTGGGCTGCGTTCCCATCTTGAATTTCTACGTCAATGGCTATGCCATGCGCTGGTCCCGAGAGCTGTTCTTGGGCAAGGTGGCCCCCATGCCAGAGCGCATCTTCGGGAACCGCATGTTCGTCAACGGTTTCTTCGCCTTCATCATAGGGTTGCTGCTGAGCATCGTTGGCGGCTTATGCAGTGCGCTGCTGGGGGCAGTGCCCATCGTGGGAGCCATCTGCTCCGTAGCCATCTATCTGGTCATCGCCCTATTCCAATACGTCGCCATCCTGCGCACGGCCATCGCTGACCGCCTGGGAGCAGCCTTCGACATAGCCCAGATCTGGCGCACCTGCTGGAAGAACCTGGGAGCGCTCTTGTGCGCTACCATCGTTCCCCTCCTCATCTACACCGCAGTGATCTTCGTCATCGTCTTAGCCCTCATGGTGATCGTAGGGCTGCCCCTGATAGGGACCATCGCAGAGATCGGGGTCTATGGGTCCTCAAGCTACGCGGCCGCTCTGCTCAGCCTGCTAGGAGCCCTGATCCCCGTCTTCATCATCTGCTATATCCTGGGAAGCTTCCTGGATGCCTTCCTGACGCTGCTCACCACGCGCGCCACGGGCCATTACGTGGCCCGCTATGCCCAGGATTGGAAGACCGAACAGGCGGTCATGTCCACCGCGCATATCAACGGCATCTAGCGGCGGCTAGCGCTTCCATCCAGCGGTTCTTGCGGGCGGCACTCGTGGCCGCCCGTCCTATTCATCCATGCTAGAATACCCACCACGGGCCCCCGTAGCTCAATGGATAGAGCACTGGTCTCCTAAACCGGGTGTGTAGGTTCGATTCCTATCGGGGGCACCATTCCCATCCCTTTCGCGCTCCAAGGAGCTCATGTGGCAGACATCCAACTGAGATTCGGCAAGGATATGCTGGTGGTCGGCTCTCCTGTGGAAGAGGCGCTCTTGAACCAGGCAGAGGCGCTCCCCTGGGACGAGGATGGCGAAGAGGACCTGGCCGATCTGACCGCAGCCGAACCGCCCTTTGTCCAAGCCACAGCAGTGCAACCCTCCCTTGAAGCCGTTGAGAGCGGTACGGTAGAGCTCTCGCTGCTCATCGAACCGGAGGTCTTCGAAGATGTCTACCGGCTGGAAAGGGCCGTAGGCGCTCATTGCCTGGTGGCCCCTACGGCCCACCTCACCCCCGCGCGTCTGGCTCAGGTGCGCCTGCAAGATGCCGCCGCTGACTTGGCTCGCACGGCCATCCAGGTGACCCAAGCCCATGGCCCTGAGCATGTGCTGGTGGAACTAGTCCCTTGCGGGCTTCCCTTGGACGTTGCCTCCAAGCCCTCCCTCCTGGAGAACCGCTCCCAATATGAGCGGGCTGCCCGCCTCTTCGCTGACCTGTCCTTTGATGCGTTCCTCCTCAGCGGATTCGTACGCACCGCTGACCTGAAGTGTGCGCTCATGGGCATCCGAAAGGTGAGCGACGCCCCCATCATCTGCTGCGTTGACGTCAACGCTCAAGGGATGCTAGCCCCCCTTGAGCAAGCCCAAGGCCATCGGCCCTTCCTCATGCGCGAAACACTGGAAGAAGCCCTGGCTGTCATGGCCGAATACGGGGCGAACGCCGTAGGCTTCTGCACTGATGCTGGCCCAGAAACCGTGGTCCAGCTGATCCAGCGCACATCCCAAAGCGTCTATCTTCCCCAGATGGTGCAGCTCTTCATCCGCCCCCAGGGCCCTTACCGCACCCCTGATGACACCTTCGATGCCGCCTGCGCCTTCGCTGATGCTGGTGCCCAGCTCCTGCAGGCCACAGGGGCTGCCACCCCCGTCTTCACCGGCGCTCTGGCGGCCGCCGTGGCTGGCCATGACGTCCAGCACCCCACCCCTCAAGGGCAGGGTGCCGCTCCTGCAAGCTCTTCCCCGGCCGTTGATGCTGACCGTCTGCGGAGGATCGTGAACAACGCCTTGGGCATCAGCGGAGAGGAGCGCCCATGACCGGTTCGAACGTCAAGCGCTCATCCCATTACGGTGCACTGCAACGGGTGGTGGATAGCCTCTTCGAAGAGGACGATGCTCCTTATCTGGAAGTGGCTGACCCTGAGGCGGCCTTCAAGGTGTCCCGCCTGCAGGTGGTGCTGGCCGCTGAAGCGGCAGACCTCCCCGAAGACCTCCTGCGAGTGGTGGGGCTCTTGCCTCCGGGAGACTACACGCGCCTGCGCCTGACCACTCAGTTGAACTCCGCCATCACCGGTCACGCCTGGGGCCAGGTCTACGGCACCGTCTCTTAAAAGGACGTGGGGCCTGCACCCCTTCGCCACAGGCTTTCATCTTCCTTACGATAAGAAAATATCTCGAAAAACTTCCTTTGTTCGCTTGTTTTCCCTCGGACTTACGGATACTATATATACCCGCTGAGCCGAACACCCACCACAACATATTGTGCCAAGTGTTCAGAACTCAGTGAATACGCTGTGGAAACCCTGTGGACGTCATCAAGGTTGTGCAGCGTAGGGCAAGTAAAGCAGCGCCGGTTGGAATATGCGCAAAACCAGTAGAAAAGGAAGCACGAACATGCCACAAGCCATCATCAAGCGCGACGGCCGCACCACTGAATTCCATGTCGAGAAGATCGCTTCAGCCATCGAAAAGGCCTTCCAAGCCTGTGCCGCCATGCAAGATCGCAGCACGGCTGACATGATCGCCGCCAAGGTGGCCAAGAAGCTTGATGAAGGAGCCATCGAAGGCACGCCCACCGTAGAAGGCGTGCAGGACCTGGTGGAAGAAACGCTGATCGAAAGCGGCTTCGTCCAAACGGCGAAGGCCTACATACTCTATAGGGCAGAACGCAATCGCGTCCGCGATGTCAACTCCCGCCTGATCCAAACCCTGAAAGACATCACCTTCAGCAAGGCGGCTGACTCTGACCTCAAGCGCGAGAACGCTAACATCAACGCTGATACTGCCATGGGCACCATGCTCAAGTACGGCTCTGAATCAGCGAAGCAGTTCTATGAGATGTGCGTGATCGAACCGAAGTTCGCCAAGGCTCACCGTGAGGGTGACATCCACATCCATGATATGGATTTCTACACGCTCACCACCACCTGCTGCCAGATCGAACTCAAGAAGCTCTTCAAGAACGGCTTCTCCACGGGCCACGGTGTTCTGCGCGAGCCCAATGACATAGCCAGCTACACAGCTCTGGCCTGCATCGCCATCCAGTCCAACCAGAATGACCAGCACGGTGGCCAATCCGTCTGTGACTTTGACTACGGCCTGGCTGACGGCGTTCGCAAGACCTACCGGCGCCTGTTCAAGAAGCACTTGGCTGAAGCGCTGGATCTGCTGACCTCCATCGAAGATGAGCGCACCTTCACCCAAGACATGCTGGCTGCAGTGGAAAGCGAAACGGGCGTTGTGGCCTCCCTTGACCTGGATGAGGCCTATGAGAAGAACCTCATAGCCAAGCTGGCTGAGGCGGGCATCTCTGAGGCGGATATCTCCACCATCCTGGCCTACACCCAGAAGAACGCCACCCGTGACACCGATCGCACCACCTTCCAGGCCATGGAAGCTCTCGTGCACAACCTGAACACCATGCATTCTCGCGCTGGGGCCCAAACCCCGTTCAGCTCCGTGAACTATGGCATGGATACCTCTCCCGAAGGCCGCATGGTCATCAAGAACATGCTGCTGGCCACCGAAGAGGGCCTGGGCAACGGTGAGACCCCCATCTTCCCCGTGCAGATCTTCCGTGTGAAGGAAGGCGTGAACTACAACCCCGAAGACCCGAACTATGACCTCTTCAAGATGGCCATGCACTGCTCTGCCAAGCGCCTGTTCCCGAACTTCAGCTTCCTGGATGCCCCCTTCAACGCCCAGTACTACAAGGGCACCCCGGAAACTGAGATCGCTTACATGGGCTGCCGCACCCGCGTCATGGGCAACGTCCATGACCCGAACCGCGAAGTAACCCCCGGCCGCGGCAACCTCTCATTCACCTCCATCAATCTGCCGCGTTTGGCTCTGCGCGCCAAGGGAGACATAGACCTCTTCTTTGATCTGCTTGATGCCAAGCTGCAATTGGTCACGGGCCAGCTGGATGAGCGCTTTGAGATCCAGGCTCGCAAGCGCGTTTACAACGCTCCGTTCCTCATGGGCCAGGGTGTCTGGATTGACTCTGAGAACCTGAAGCCCCAGGATGAGCAGCGCGAAGTGCTCAAGCACGGCACGCTGACCACCGGCTTCATCGGCCTGGCAGAATGCCTTGTGGCCCTCACGGGCAAGCATCAGGGTGAATCGGAAGAGGCTCAGCGCCTGGGCCTTGAGATCGTGGGTCACATGCGCAGCTACTGTGACCGCATCTCCCAGGCGCGCAAGATGAACTACACGCTCATCGCCACTCCGGCCGAAGGCCTGTCCGGCCGCTTCGTCCGCATGGACCGTGAGCGCTTCGGCTCCATCCCTGGCGTGACTGACCATGACTTCTACACCAACGGCTTCCATGTGCCGGTGTACTACAACATCTCTGCCTTTGACAAGATCGAGATAGAAGCCCCCTACCACGCCCTTACCAATGGCGGCCACATCAGCTACATCGAACTTGATGGTGACCCAACGGAGAACCTGGAGGCCTTCGAATCCGTTATCCGCCACATGAAGGAAAGCGGCATGGGCTATGGCTCCATCAACCACCCTGTTGATCGTGACCCGGTCTGCGGCTACAACGGCATCATCGGGGACACCTGCCCGAAGTGCGGCCGCTCTGAATCTGAAGGTGACCTTGGTTTTGAGCGCATCCGTCGCATCACCGGTTACCTGGTGGGCACATTGGACCGCTTCAATGATGCCAAGCGCGCCGAAGAGAGCGAACGCGTCAAGCATCAGCTCTAACCATCCCGGATAGAAGGAAAAAGGCAAGGGGCGCGGTTCCAAGCTGCGCCCCTCTTGTAGATACATGGACCTCTCAAAGCTCGCAGATGCTCTTGAAGGATGGCTGAATACCATCCTTCATGTGGATTGGCTCAGCACCGTCATCACCATTATCGTCGTCCTAGGAGTGACCGCCCTCGTTGCCCATGGCACAAGCCGGTTCATCAAGAAGCTCCTCCACGCCGAGAAGGACTTGCTTCCCGCCTATAGCATCTTCGTGAACATCGGACGGGTGGCAGTTTGGATCATCGGCATCTGCGTCATCCTCTCCAGCTGCTTCAATGTCAATGTAGGAGCTGCGGTAACCGCCCTGGGCGTGGGCGGCATCGCTGTGTCCCTGGGCTTCCAGAGCACTCTTTCCAACCTCATCAGCGGGCTGCAGATAGCCATATCGAAGCTGATCGTCCCCGGAGACCACGTCAAGATCAGTGGCCACGAAGGTACGGTCACAGACATGACCTGGTGGAATACCACCCTTGTAACAACCCAAGGGGACAAGGTCATCGTTCCCAACTCCGTCATCAATACCAGCGCTTTGGTGAAGCTATCTGCTTCCCCTGAACCGGCCAAGGAAGCGGTGGTCACCCATGGCTCATGAGCTGCGCCTCTATGGCACCGTAGAAGACACCATCGTAGATGGCCCCGGTCTGCGCTATGCAGTCTTCGTGCAGGGTTGCACCCATGGGTGCCCCGGGTGCCACAATCCTGAGAGCCAACCTGCTGAGGGAGGCACCGTGAAACCCGTTCTGGATGTGCTCCAGGATATCCGCGCGAACCCTTTGATCCATGATGTCACCCTCACCGGAGGAGAGCCGTTCCAGCAGGCTGCCGCCTGTGCAGAATTGGCCCAGCAGCTCAAAGCAGAGGGCTATGGCATCTGGACGTACACAGGCTACCGCCTTGAAGACCTCATGGCCCAGGAAGACCCTGACATACAAAAGCTCATCAAGGCATCGGATGTGATCGTAGACGGCCCCTTCGTAGAGGCTCTCAAATCCCTGGATCTAGAGTGGCGCGGGTCATCCAACCAGCGCCTGATAGATATCCCCAAGACCTTGGCCCAAGGCGGCATCGTCCTTTGGACGCCTCCCACCTACACCCTAGAACGCCCTCCCTCTTGGTAGGCCATCCTCACCTGTTCCGTGTCTGCACGATGACGGCCTGAAATTCAAGTCTTTTTTTCGGAAAGGCCACCGGTATACTCGAAAACGAGCCCTGCCCCGCCATTTTTCTGCGATGGACCGATGCATTTCCCAGGGGAGCTCTAGATCGCGGACGGAATGGGGATTCGTGCCCGTTGGTACGAAAGCCAGGAAGCCCGCTGCGAGCACCCACCTATCAAGGTGGGTTCATCCTGTTGGTGCGGGCAGGGCGTTATCTTCGTAAACCTCTCCCAACTACCCTTCTGAGGGGCCCGGGGTATCTCCCCCGGAAGAGGGAGCCGGACCTTTGGATACCTCAATGGTCACGGTAGTCCCCTTCTCCACCCGCTGGCCTCCGCTGATACTCTGCTGCATCACCTGACCTGCTGGCGTGTTCTCAGAATAGTTGGATATCACGTTCACGTTGAGTCCCGCATCTCGCATGGCGCTTTCGGCATATTGCTGAGAACTGCCCACCACGTTCGGCACGCTCACGGTGGTGTCTTCCTTGCCCTTAGATACCACCACGCTCACGGTCGTGTCTTTCGGCACCTTGCCGCTATTGGGAGACTGGCTGATGACGCAGCCTTCGGCCACGGAATTGCTGTATTCGCTCCCGGCCTGAGAGAGCTTCAAGCCCTCCTTCTCAAGCCGAGCACGAGCTGCATCCAAGGACATGCCGGTGATGTCAGGCACTTCCACTTGGTCTGTTCCCTGGGAGATGACCAGGTCTATCTTGGAACCCTGGGCGGCCTTGGTCTTGCCTGAGGGGGTCTGCTTCATGACCTTGCCCTCTTCCACCGTGTCAGAGTATTCCTTGGTGGTCTCGCCCACCGAGAACCCGGCCACGGTGATGGCCTTGCGCGCTTCATCCAGCGTCATGCCCACCACTTCGGGCACGTCTATCTCTTCACTACCCTGGGACACATCTATGTTGATCTTGGAGCCCTTCTCGGCCTTTTCGCCGCCCTTGGGACTTTGGCCCACCACGGTACCGGGCTCTGCGCTGTCATCGTAGACGTTCTTCACTTCGCCCACCTTGAAGCCCGCTTGCTCTATCTGCACCTGGGCCTGATCAGCGGTCAGGCCTGTGACGTCAGGAACATCCAGCTTGTCTCCCCCGCCCAGACCGAAGGCGAAGATGCCCCCTGCAATGAGCAGGATAGCGGCGATGATGGCAACGGCGATGCCTGCCTTCTTCTTGCCGGACATGCCTTCTTTGTCAGTGCCCCCCCGGTAGCTGCGCGCAGCGCCGGTGCCCCCGGCCGCATGAGTGCCGCCCACCGCAGCGATGGGCATGGTCTTCGTAGGGTCAGCCCCCGCTCCCACCGCAGGCATCACCCGCGTCTGAGCGCTGCTCAAGCCATCCGCATCCATGATGGGAACCGTAGCCGCAGCACTCAGGGGACGCCCCGCCAGGAAATCATTCAGAGCCTGGCGCATATCGTTGGCGGTGGCGAACCGACGGGTTGGATCTTTCTGCATGGCGCACAAGATGATGGTTTCCAGCTCAGGAGAGATATCCGGGTTGATGTCCCGGGGCGGCTTCGGTTCATCCTGCACCTGCATGAGGGCCACGCTTACGGCATCAGGGCCGTCGAAGGGAAGCGTGCCCGTGGTAGCCTCATAGAGCACCACGCCCAGCGAATAGATGTCAGAGGCCGCCGAGAGATCCTTGCCCTGGGCCTGCTCGGGAGAAGCGTAATGGGCAGTGCCTAGCACCACCTGGGTCTTATCGGCCGTGGAGTTCTTCGCCCGGGCGATGCCGAAATCCATCACCTTCACGTTGCCGTCAGGCTGGACCATGATGTTCTGAGGCTTCACATCCCGATGAATGATGTCCTGCTGATGGGCAGCCGTGAGAGCCTGGCAGACCTGAGCGCCTATCTTGGCTACGGTGCGCTGATTGAGGGCACCGCGCTGCTGGATGGCGGTCTTCAGGTCAGAGCCACGGATGTATTCCATGACGATGTAATAGGTGTCTTCGTCATGGCCCCAATCGTAGACGTTCACGATATAGGGGCTCTGGAGATTCGCTGCGGCAGCGGCTTCCTGACGGAAGCGGCGAGCGAAATCAGGATCATCCGCATACTGCGGAAGCATCACCTTGACGGCTACCACACGGCCGAGAGTGGTATCGGTTGCTGTGTAGACCTCGGCCATCCCGCCGATGCCGATGCGCTCGCCCACTTCATAGCGCCCGGCGAAGGTACGGCCGGTCATGGGGCCTTTTCCAGTCACATTGACTCCTTAGGTACACATCATCTTGTTCGTTTACGCTGCGTTTCAATGCGTGCAGGACATGATACCACGCCTGCCCTTAAGGGGGCGGATGACGGACAACGGGTGGCTAGTGGCGGAAGTGCCGGTGCCCCGTGAAGACCAGGGCCACTCCCTTCTCATTGGCCGCCTGGATGACCTCTTCATCCCGGATGGATCCGCCTGGTTCGATCACGGCTATCACGCCCGCATCTGCCAGCACATCGAATCCGTCCCGGAAGGGGAAGAACGCATCGGAGGCTGCCACGGCGCCCTTCGCCTTGTCTCCCGCTTGCTCCACAGCGATGCGGGCTGAATTCACGCGATTGGGCTGGCCGCCGCCCGCCCCTACGCTGGCATTGTCCTTGGCGATCAGGATGGCGTTGGACTTCACGGACTTCACAGCCTTCCAAGCGAAAAGGAGCTCTTCCATCTGCTGAGCCGTGGGCTGCACCTCACCGGCCACCTCGAAGGTGTCAACCCCTTCGGTCACCGAATCAGAGACTTGAGCCAGCAGGCCACCTTCCACGCTGCGATACTCCACGGCCTGACCCGGTGCATTCACGCCTCCGGTGGAGAGCAGGCGGCAGTTGGGCTTGCTAGCGTACATCTCGCAAGCATCCCCGGAGAACTCCGGAGCTACGATGGCCTCCACGAACTGTTTATTGTCAAAGATGGCAGCAACGGTATCGCCTGTCACGGGACGGTTGAACGCCATGACGCCACCATAGGCAGAGACCGGGTCACACTCATGGGCCCGCTTGTAGGCCACGGTCACATTCTCATCAACGCACACGCCGCAGGGGGTGAGGTGCTTCACGATGACACAGGCAGGCTCATCAAATTCGCGCACAGCAGCCCAAGCAGCATCCAAGTCAAGGTAGTTGTTGTAAGAGAGCTCCTTGCCCTGGAGCTGCAGCGCCTGAGCCAGGGTGGTGGCAGCGTTCGGGTAGTCATCCCGGGTGTAGAAGGCGGCTGCCTGGTGGGGGTTCTCGCCGTAGCGCAGGGATTGCTTCTTCTGAAGTCCCAGTTCTACCGAAGGAGCGAACGCATCTTCGGTGTCTTCGGCCAACTGAGCTCCCATCCAGCGAGAGATGGCCCCATCGTAGGCCGCTGTAGTGGTGAACACATCCAGCGCCAGCTTCTGGCGGGTCTCATAGGTGGTGCGGCCCTCGTTCGCGCGCATCTCTTCAAGGATGCCCTCATAGGTGCTAGGACGGGTAACCACGGCCACGCTGGCGAAGTTCTTCGCCGCAGAGCGCAGCATGGAGGGGCCGCCAATGTCTATGTTCTCGATGCAGGTACCGAAGTCAGCCCCGGATTCCACCGTCTTCTCGAAAGCGTAGAGGTTCACTACCACCATGTCTATCATCTGGATGCCATGCTCAGCTGCCTGAGCCATGTGGCTGTCATCATCCCGCTTGGCCAGAAGACCGCCGTGCACCCGAGGATGTAGCGTCTTCACGCGGCCATCCATCATCTCGGGGAACTGGGTGACCTCATCGATAGGGGTCACGGGCACGCCAGCATCGGCTATGACCCGAGCTGTGCCGCCCGTGGAGATGATCTGGCAATCGAACTCCTCCACCAGGGCTTTCGCAAAGTCAACGATGCCAGCCTTGTCTGTCACGGACATCAGAACGCGCTTGATCTTCGGGCTTTCCATGGTCATCCCCTATCTTCCCAATGACTTCTCGTGCTTTTCCTGCGCTTCAGCGCTATAACGCGCGCGATAGCGCACGTCTATCAGCTCCGCCACGATGGCGATGGCCAGCTCTGCCGGGGTCTTCGCCCCGAACTTGAGGCCGATGGGCCGCTTCACGCGCTCCCAATCCGCCTCAGTGATGCCTGCCGCCAATACCAGGTCATGGACCGTGGAATTCTTCCCCGCGCAGCCCATCATGCCCACATAGGCCACGTGATTCTCCAACGCCCAGATGCAGCTTTCTGGGTCGAACATATGGCCACGGGTGAGGACGCAGACGTAGTCATCCGGGGAGGCCGTCAGATTCGCCAGCTCATGAAAGTCCCCGCCATGGAGCATCACCCGCTCAACCTCAGGAAAGCGCTCTTCGTTGAGGTACGCGGGGTCATAGTCAGCCACCTTCACCTCAAAGCCCACATGCTGAGCCAGCTTCGCTAGCTCAACAGCCACGTCTGATGCTCCCAGCAGCCAGACGCGCACAGAACTGAACAGAGGGACGCTGGTCCAGATGAGCCCTTCGAACTGTTGATTGTGCATGGATGGCCCCCGAGTCACGTCCTTCATCTGGAAGGCATCCCGAGGACTGTAGGAGTGAGCGGCCAGGATATCCTTCGCATCGTTGCAGAAGAACAAGAAGGACTCCCCATTGGCAGAGCCCTCTTCTCCATACTTCTTCGTGACCTCGTTGTCAGTGTTGGACTGAGCGGCGTCAGCATCATAGACCACCTTGAACCCCAGCCAGGCCAGCTCTCCCGTATCCATAGCCTCAAGCGCCCGCTTCAATACGGGAATGTCAGCCGCGGTGAGCCCCCGGGTTATCTGCTCCAGAGAATCTGGGCTCAGGTGGTCATTACCCGCCGTAGCTTGCACGCTGAAGGCGGGGATATCCTCCGCCGAAAGCTGGGGAGTGCGCCCCGCTTCCAGCTCTTCGATGGCCTTTGTCAAGGCTTCGCGTCTCATGCGATGCAGACCTTCCTTTCCTGGTTGATGCTCACGCGCCCCTCTGCTAGCAAGCGCAGCACCTCCGGATAGAGCACGTGTTCGGTTGCGTGGATGCGATCTTCTAGGGAATCCATGGTGTCCGTCTCCAGCACGGGGACGGCGCGCTGGGCCACGATGGGGCCCTTGTCGTAGTCTTCATTGGCGAAATGCACCGTGACGCCGGTGACCTTCACTCCGGCTTCCCAGGCATCCTGGATGGCATGGGCGCCCTTGAACGAGGGTAGCAGCGCCGGATGCAGATTGAGCACCTTATCAGGGAACGCATCCAGCACCACCGGCGTGAGCTTGCGCATATATCCCGCCATCACCAGATATTCCGCCCCCGCTGAGCGCATCTCATCCACGATGCGCTCATCAGCTGCCTGAGGATCAGCGTAGACGCTACGGTCAAAGGTGCAGGCAGGAATGCCTGCCTTCTCCGCCCGTTGCAGGCCGAAGGCATCAGGGCGGGAGGATATCACCCGCACCACTTCCACTGGTAGGCCGCCTTGGATGGCATCCAAGATGGCCTGGAGGTTGGTGCCACTGCCGGAGAGCAAGACGCCTATCTTCAGCGTGCTCATTGGTAGACCACCACGCCCGTGCCGGGGATAACAGAGCCGATGACGAAAGCCGCTTCTCCCGCCGCTTCGAAATGGGCCATCAGCCCATCAGCCTGAGCGGCGTCTACGATGAGGACCATGCCCACTCCCATGTTGAAGGTCTTCAGAGCCTCCGCTTGAGAGAGGTTCGCTGCATCGCAGATGAAGCGGATGATGGGAGGTTCGGGCCAGGAACCCAAGGTGACCTGAGCGTTCACGGTGGCAGGCAGGGCCCGGTTCAGATTCTCCGAGATGCCGCCTCCGGTGATGTGAGCCAGCGCATGGATAGCGCCGGGAAGCGCGCGCAATGCGTCCAGCACCGGACGCACGTAGATGCGCGTAGGCTGCAAGAGCGCCTCCAGGATGGAGGCCCCTTCTAACCAATCCCGAGGAGCCATCAGCTCTTCGCGCTCCTTGCCTTCGATGGCCACCTTGCGTACCAGGGAATAGCCGTTGGAATGGATGCCCGAGGAGGGCAAGCCGATCAGCACATCCCCTTCGCGCACCCGGGCCGGATCCAGCATCTGTGGCCGGTCTACCACGCCTACGCAGAAACCGGAGAGGTCATAATCATCTGGGGCCATGACGCCGGGATGTTCAGCCATCTCGCCGCCGATGAGCGCGCAGCCCGCCAGCTTACAGCCTTCGGCCACCCCTTCCACGATGGCGGAAGCAGCTTCAGCGGTCAGCTTGCCCACGGCCATGTAATCCAGGAAGAAGAGGGGTTTCGCCCCCGTGGCCAGGATGTCATTCACGCACATGGCCACCAGGTCTATCCCAACAGTGTTGTGAACCCCCACCATTTGGGCCAGCTTCAGCTTCGTGCCCACGCCATCGGTCCCGCTGACCAGGATAGGGTCTTCCATGGCCTTGGCCGCAGCGATGCTGAACAGCCCTCCGAAACCGCCGATATCCCCGATGACCTCAGGACGATAGGTTCGTTGCACGGTGGTCTTGATGGCATCTACCGCCCGCGCACCCTCCGCCGTATCCACTCCTGCGCTTGCATAGGTGACTTCTTCGGCCATGGACGCTCCTTGATCAGGGTTACTGAGGATGAAGCCATTCTAGCAGGGACTATTTTTGCGAACGCCTGGAAGCCCCCAGAAATTGGCGAAGGTCAGGTAAGGGAGCGCAACCCCTCAAACGGGATAGCGTCCCGTGAAGCAGGCATCGCAGAACCCGGGATGCTCAACGCCGCTCACGGCCTTGCGCAAGCCTTCCAAGGACAGGAACGCCAGGGAATCCGCCCCCATCCACTGGCGCATCTCCTCCACGGTCTTGTTCGCTGCGATCAGCTGCTCCCGGGTGTCCGTGTCTATGCCGTAATAGCAGGGCCATAGGATCTCCGGGCTGGTGATGCGCAGGTGCACCTCTTTCGCCCCTGCCGCCCGCAGCATGGCCACCAGCTTGCGCGAGGTATTCCCCCGCACCACCGAATCATCGATCACCACCAGGCGCTGACCGCTGATGACATCCGGCAGCGGGTTCAGCTTGAGCCGGATGCCCAGCTGGCGCATCTCCTGGGTGGGTTGGATGAACGTGCGCCCCACATAGCGGTTCTTCACGATGCCGTCCGCATAGGGGATGCCGCTCTCTTGGGCGAAGCCAAGGGCTGCCGGTACGCCGGAATCTGGGACCCCCAAGACCAGATCAGCCTCAACAGGTGCCTCTTGGGCCAGCAAGCGCCCGCAGGACTGCCGGGCCCCATAGACGTTCTGACCATCTATGGTGGAATCCGGCCGGGCGAAATAGACGTATTCGAAGATGCAAGAAGCACGCGGTGCAGCCGGTGTGCCCTGACAGGAGGCCAAGCCCTCAGCGCTGATGCGGAGGATCTCCCCGGGGGCCACTTCGCGGGCGAACGCTGCGCCCACGATATCCAACCCGCAGGTCTCCGAGGACACCACCCAGCCTTGACCATCAGGCAGCTTCCCCAAGCATAAGGGCCTCAGGCCGAACGGGTCACGAAAGGCGTAGAGCGCCTCGGCCGTGCACACCACCATGGCGTAGGCCCCTTGCATCTGGTCCATGGCCGCTGCGATGCCCTCCCTCAGATGATGGGTCTGCAAGGTGGTCCGTGCGATGATCTGGGTGGCTATCTCTGAATCCGTTCCCGCCAAAAGCGAAGCCCCCTGCTCATCCAAGCGCTGACGCAGGGCTTCGGTGTTCGTGAGCGTTCCGTTGTGGGCCAAGGCGAAGGGGACATCATCTATAGCAGCCCTATGGGGTTGCGACGCCATCCGGCCGTCTTCTTTGGAGCCGCTGGTGGAATAGCGAACATGACCGATAGCTGCGGAACCCTCCAGAGCCGCCAGGGATGGCTCATCGAACACCTGGGTCACAAGCCCCAGGTCCTTCTTCACACGGACCGTGCGCCCGTCGCCCACGGCGATGCCCGCGCTCTCCTGGCCCCGGTGCTGCAATGCCTGCAATCCGAAGCAGGTCATGCGGGCCACATCTTGGCCCGGTGCCCACACCCCGAAGACCCCGCATTCCTCGTGCATATAGCCCTCCCTATCAACGCTCCAGAAAGGACTATAGGAACCCTTTATTTCCAGCAGGTGAAGAGACCGTAGGCGGACATCAAGGGCAGATGGCCACCCCTATCAGCAGATCAGCTCAAGGAGAGCTTTTGACAAGGTGAGCAGATGGTCGAAGTAGCCACCCGGGGCGGCATCCTGCACCTTGGTGTAAAGCGTGCCTATCCAGTCAGTAGGATGCTCGGCAGCGAACGAACGCATCTCCTCTTCCTGCATCTGGCCCTGCTCAACGCGGCGGAGCATCTCTGAGAGCGTGAGCAGCTCAAGGCCCATATGGTCAGCGTATTGGTTGTTCTCATTGCTCACACCCAAGCCCATCTTCCGCAAGATATCCTGCATGGCGAAGGTGGGCTGTCCGAACCCTACGCTCACCCCTTCTGCACGGTTCATGGTCTCCCAAGGAGGAGCCGCCGGAGCAGGCGGCCCTACGAACAGGTGCGTATATTCCACAGAAACGCCTTGGATGGCCTGAGCCTCATCCTCTTCCTGGGAAATAGCCCAAGCCTGAAGGCCCTCTACCGCCTTCGCCACCCCTTCATCCTTGAAGGCGGGGAATGTTGCCCAGAAGGCAGGGTCAAGCCCTGCCTTCTCAGTCTGGCTCATGGGTGCCAACAGCGAATTGCCCAAGAAGGCGAGCGCATCGGCCAAGAGCAAACGGTCCATCAGGCAACCGCCGGTGCCGGAGCGTTAGCCGAGGAAGGCTCTTCGGGAGTGAAGAGCACCTTCTGTGCAATGGCCCAGAAGATGATGGCTCCCACGCTGATGACGCCTAAGGCGATCAAGATCTCAGGGAAGGTGGGGGCATAGGAACCGTAAACGCTCCACATATCCACACCGCCCGCTTGGGCTGCGAAGGTGCCCAGGGCTATGCCCGGCGCTCCCTCTACGTTCGGCACGATGAAGGAGGTGAGCAGCAGCCACACGCGCTTGCAGAAGACCCCCGCTACCACCAGCACGCTGGCGCCCACCACAAGTCCGGTCTTCTCACGGTTCTTCGCGAATACCAGGATGCAGAAGGGAACGATGAGGCCCCCGATCACTTCGAACCAGAAGAAGGGCGCTGTGGGGCCGAAGGCCATGAGGGAAAGGGTCTCAGCCCCAGCCGCCCCGGGATAGGCCATGGTCAGAAGCTCGCATCCGATGAAGAACGCGTCTACGGCAATGCAGGTGGCCAGAAGCCCTGCCAGCAGGGAGAAGAGCTTTTGATCCACGTTGAACTTGCCCGCCTTGCGCAGTCCCGCCAACACGCAGAGCAGAAGCGCCAAGCCTGAATCCATAGCGGAAGCCACGAAGATAGGTGCCATGATGGCTGAATACCAGCCCTCTTTCGCTATCTGAAGCCCGAAGATCCAAGCGGTCACCGAATGCACGAGGATGGCTACAGGGAGGGCGAAGCGGCTTACAATGGCGACCTTGCGCTCAGCTCCGGGCTTCTTGGAGGACATGAACACCAGATACAGGATGTTGATGACCAGGTAGATGGTGATCACGCACACATCCCAGAGCAGGGGGCTGGTGAAGTTGGGGCCGACTAGGAGCCGCCAGATATTCTGGATAGAGCCCAAGTCCACCAGCACGAACATGCCAGCCACGCAGATGCAGGCCGTGGACAGGATGACAGCGGGCTTGGCTACTGCTTTGAACTTCTGGATGTGGAACACGCTGGCCGAGCTGGCCACGATGAGGCCGCCTGCAGAGAGCCCCACGAAGAACATGAACATGATGATGTACAGGCCCCAAGAGTTCGCATTCGACATACCGGTGATGGCAAGGCCGGTGGCCAGCTGGTAGATCCAGCAACCGATTCCGATAACGGCGAGCACCGCAAGCACGATGAAGGCCGGTTTCTTGAATAATGCAGTCATTTCCTATACCTGACCTTCCTAGTTGAAGTAATGGACTTGAGGATGGGTTCCCTGTTCGGGCAGAAGCACATGGGCATTCTTCTGCTTGATGGTGCGGGAGACCTCAGAGTTCGGATCATCCAGATCGCCATAGATACGGGCGTTGGTGGGGCAACACACAACGCACATGGGCTTGTCGCCATCATCCGTGCGCTCCTTGCACAACGTGCACTTCTCCGCCACGCCTTTCGGGCGCACGGCCACGCGGGCATCCCCGTAGTTGAAATCAGGATCGCGCTTGGGCTCTTCCCAGTTGAAGGAGCGCGCGTTGTAGGGGCAGGCTGCCATGCACATCCGGCAGCCGATACACTTATCGTAGTCGATCTCCACGCGCCCTTTGTCGTCCTTGTAAGTGGCGCCGGTGGGGCATACGCGCAGGCATGCGGGGTTCTCACAATGCTGGCACGCGATGGGAAGATAGTTGCGCGACAGGTCTGGATAGGTCCCTTCAGCGCTATCGATGACATCGCTTCCTTCGGTCAATACACGGTTCCACATCATGCCCATCGGTACGTTGTTCTGCAATTTGCAAGCGTTGGCGCAGGTGTGACACCCGATGCAACGCTCGAGGTTGATAGCCATTCCAAGCTTGGTCATAGCCTCTCACCTACGCTTTCTTGATCTCTATCAGGGTGTCATGGAAGGGGATGGGGGCGCCTGTCAGCAAATACGGGTCGCGCTCATTCACGTGATCGTTGGTCACGTTCTGCGTGTTGCCCTCGGTCATGTACTTGCTCCATCCGGCCTCGAACGTACGCGCGCTTCCGGGGCGTACTGCTTCATTACCGTAAACAGGGCATTTGAAGGACCCACGGTCGTTATAAGCCTCGATGGTATCTCCATCCTTCAACGACCTCTTATCCATCTCCTTGGGGTTCAGCTCGACGTAGGTGCCATGGAGCTGCCGCAACCAGCTGCCTGCCTTGAAGTAGGAGTGGTTCGAGAAGCGCGTACGCGTCTGCGTGAGCTGCAGCGGATACTTCTCGGCCTTCGGATTCCCGTCGTAGACCTCGTTGTTCTCCTCCCAACTGGGCCATGCCTGCTTCACGGGCGCTTGCTTCTCGTAATAGAGCTCGAGCTTCCCCGTAGGCGTCTTGAACTTCTGGTCGGCATATCCCACGCGAGGCTTCTCGATGCCCTTGATGGGCATGCTGCCGTGGTTCTCGACGAGTTTGTCGAACGTGATGCCCATCTTCTGCAGGTCCTCGGACTTGTCCACCTTATGGCGAACGAGCTCCTCAGCGTCCTTGGGAAGATGATGGTCCAGACCGACGGAACCCAAGATCAGCTTCATCACCTCGAAGTCGGGCTTGCTCTCGAACAGGGGGTCGATGCACTTCTCTTGCAAGATGACGTGGTTGTAGCCGCTGCGCACGATGCCATGGTCCACGGTATCCTCGAACTTGGAGCACACCGGCAATACGATGTCGGCATAGGCGACGCTGTCCTCGTCATGCATGCCTGCATGGACGATGAAATCGAGGGACTTCAGCCATTCCCGCGTCTTGTCGTAGTTGGCGAAATACTGCTGGAACGTATTGCCCAACGAGATGATCACATGGACGTCGTTATCGCGGGTGGGGAAGCGATCGGCACGCACGGGGAGCGTGGGAGACACCGCGTCTTCGGGAAGCGGCCAGTCCTCCAGCTTGGCACTGTAGCCGCCTCCGCCGTTGTAGCATCCCAGGCTTCCCCCCGGTTTGCCCACGTTCCCGGTAAGGCCCGTTAGCACCACCATGGCATGGCCGGCGATATCGGGATTGGAGAACTTGTCGCATCCGCCCATACCGTAGGCAATGGCGGCTGGTCCATTGCACGCATACTTCCGAGCAAGGTCCTCTATCACATCTTGCGGGACGCCCGTCTTCTCGGAGGCCCAGGCGGTGGTGTATTCCTTCTGGCTCTTCTTCAAAAGCTCGAAGGTGGTGGTATAGGGAACGCCGTTCACCACGAACTCGCCTTCCAGGGCCGTACTATCGTCGGCTTCGCCGTGGGGCACCGCCGCTTGCCGCGCCGCATCCCACACAAGGCAGGAAGACTCGTCGGCATCGTCGGAGCGGAGCAGCTTGCCGCTCTTGGCATCCACGAGCACGGGGAACGTGGTGTGCTTGCGCATGTAGTCCTCGTCGTAGAGCTTGTTGTCCAACACGTAGGACGTCATCCCAAGGAACAGCGCGGGGTCGGTACCGGGCTTGATAGGCACCCATTGGTCGGCCTTGCCCGCCGTGGTGGAGAAATGGGGGTCGATGACGATGACCTCGCAACCGGCCTCCTTGGCATCCAGGAATGTGTTGGCTTGCATCATGCACGATTCCAGGTAGTTGTAGCCGTCGATGATGAGCGTCTTGCTGTTCACCCAATCCCGGGAGTCGTTGAACGCGTCCCCGAAGCCGCTGCCGCCCACGGCCACGTCGATGCCTTGGCCGACGCCGCGGTCGATGCCGGGCTCCACGCCGGTCCCCGCCTTGAGAAGCGGTGCGAGCATAGAGAACTGAGGCTCATTGGATGCCGACACGTAGACGGACTCGTGCCCGTACTTGTCCCAGGCTTTCTTGAGCTCGTCCCCCACGGTCTTGATGGCCTCGTCCCAGGATATGACCTCGAACTTCCCTTCCCCGCGCTCCCCTACGCGGCGCATGGGATGCTGAAGGCGTTCGCTGCTGTAGACATGCTGCACCTCAGACAGGCCCTTGAGACAGCAGTGCTGATAGTAGTCATCCACAGTGTCATTGGGTTCGATCTTGACCAGACGGCCATCGCGTACTGTGCACTTCAGTGAACAGTTCCCTTGGCACATGAACTGGTGCAGCGTGTACACCGTCTTCTCTTCAGGAGCAGCTTCAGCCGTGGTAGGTGCCAACCAGCCGTCCGTGCTGGTCATGGATGCTACCCCGGTGAGGCCTACTGCCCCTGCGGCGACCGCTGCCCCCTTGAGAAAGCTCCTACGGGTGAGCCCTTTGCTCGGACTGTCCATTCCCGTCATCTCTCCTCCTCTTGCCATGATGCATGCACGCACCCCAGCGCGCACGCATCGAAAGATAGATTGAGAGTTGGCCGACTCTGTTGGGGCCACTATACATGATTGTCCTATGACAATCAAGGATAATCATAGGACAATCTTCGGCAGTTCGGTTTCGGAGTATTATTCGCTTTATGTCCTCTTTTATTCTGGGATATAATCTGCTTATCATCTGGTTTGAAAGGAGCGCTCATGGAACCCATCTTCCCCATCACAGCCTTGAGCAAAGATCAAGCCGCGGTCAAAGAAGCTGCCCGAGACAATATCGTGCGCATCACCGAACGCGGTGCTGCTGCCTGGATCTTCACTTCCGAAGAAGCCTTGGAGCAGAAGATCAAGGATGCCGTCGATGATGCCGTCTACGAGGCTCAGCTTGCATGGGTTATCGAACGTGGCAGACGGGACTTCGCCGAAGGGCGATATATCACAGGAACCGAGAACCTGAAGAAGAAGCTTGCTGAAATGCGTGCAGCACAATGACGCAGATATATTATGACGAGGATTTCGCTGCAGAGTTGATGCAGGTCACTTCCAAACGGATCGAAGAGCAGATAATCCACGACATCGAGCTTTTGCCTACGGTTCCAGTACTTGGCTCTACCGATTTGCCAGCTTCGATAAAGCAGCTCTATGGCGATCATGTGCGCAAGATTCCTGTCGGCCCCTTCGATGTGATCTATGAGATATTAGACAGTGGTGATTTTCTCATCCTCGGCCTCGTGCACCAACGCACGGCTCGGTAGTTCTACAGATGTCCCTTCAAGCCGTCTAGCAAGCCGCTTTCGTTGAACGCATCCGCAAAGGCACTAGGAATGACCACCGTGCCCTTTCCTTCCCGCAAGGATTCATTCAGCAGGTGCATGGAACGCAGGTGCAAGGCGGCTTCGTTCCCCTCATAGAGGTTCTCCATCTCCGTCAGCATCTCGAAGATATCCTGTTCCGCCTCTATCAGGATGATGCGCGCCTTCTTCCGCTGCTCCGCTTCTGCCTCCTTCGCCATGGCCTCTTGCAGCTCCTTTGGCAACAGGATATCCCGCACCTCCACCGAGAGGATGGTCACGCCCCAAGGTGCCACCTTCTCTTCCAGCACCCTCTTGAGCTCACGGTCAAGCTGATCACGCCTGATGGCCACCTCGGCCGCCGTAGCACGCCCGATAGCATCCCTGAGCGCCGTCTGAGCGGAAAGCTGCACAGCCGCTGTGAAATCTCCCACTTCCGTGCAAGCCGCCTGAGCATCCCACACATGCCAGAAGAGCACCGCATTCACATCCAGAGGCACCAGATCAGCGGTAAGCGTTTCCTCGGCACCGAAAGTGGTCACCCGCGTGCGCGTATCCACCCGAAGAGCGTTGCTCTCGATGATGGGCCATGTCCAGAAAAGACCAGGGCCCGAGATGCGGTTCAGCTTTCCGAACCTGAGCACCACGACGCGCTCCCACTGCTGGGCTATGTGGCAGGAAGAGGCCAGAAGAGCTGCCAACACAGCAGAAGAAGCTATGGAAACCAAACTCACCCGGTCCTGGAGCACAAAACCCACCCCAAGACCGATCAAGAACACCACCACGAGCACAGCCACCGTGAAGATGATCACGCCACTGCTGGATGCGGTCTCTCCCATCACCTCTGTATCTGCCTCAGGCCTGACCTTGAAACGACCTTTTTCCTTCACTGCGCCCTTCGCCATCATCTCTCCCCTTTGTCAGCTACCGCATCCCCTGGCTGTCTTCACGCCATAGCACCCAAAAGCGTGCGCTAGGAAACGCTCTGGTTCCGTTGCTGCTTGCTCTTCTCTTCCCGGAAATCCAGGATGCGGCCACCGGGCACCGTCCCATCATGCTCTTCGTTATAGCGAAGGCGCTTGATATGCCGGGCGAAGGCCTGTTCGATATCTCCATAGGTCATGCCCAGCTCCCTGCAAGCAGCGATAGCATCATCCATGATGTTCGCCACCTGATCCCGCTCTTCATCAGCCAGCTTTGATGCCATATCAGTGACGAAGACCCCGCGCCCCCGGGTGGATTCCAGATACCCATCCGAAACCAAGCTCAAGTATGCCTTGTTCACGGTGTTGTAATTGATGGAGATATCCGCCGCCAGGCCCCGCACGGTAGGCAGCTTGTCACCCGGCTTCAGCTCACCGGCATTGATGAGATAGGCGATGCGCTGACGCAGCTGTATCCACAGAGGCACATCGCTGGCTTCATCCACTTTGAAGGAGATCATGACTCGTCCTTTCTCCTGGCATTCAAGAAACGAATGAGAGAACAGGCTGGATAGCTGCTTCTACCACCAAAAGCCTCAGGAGGAAGCCCCCCAGAAGCACGCAAGCAGCGGTACCCAGCAAAAAGAGAATGACCGGATCGGCCAAGGTACCGCCCTGCGCAAGCCGACGACTGAAGACGATCTCTTGGATGAAGGGGACCAGCAGGCCGATGATGGCGAACCCCACCCAGAACAGGACCGCCCAGCTTCCCACTAAGAGCTCTTCCATAGAACTGAACGCAGCAGCATCGGTGCCCGTTGCTGGGCCCATGCTTCCACCCGCAGAGAGCCAGATGCTCAACAAGCAAAACGCTCCCACGAGGACTTCTCCAACGATGAGCACTGCATCCATTTGGGCCAAGCGCAAGATAGAGCTTCGGAACGGCTTCAAAGTACGGGAGGCGAAAGCGGCGACCATCGCCAAGGCGATGCCGCAGGAAAGAGCCGAAAGGGCGAAGAGCACAACAAGCCACGGGGTGCCCCAGAGGGGGACAGCGGAAACCCCTGAGAGCATGAGCCCGGTATACAGCACGACACAAGCGCTGGCTCCTGCCGTGATGACGAAGATGCTCACCGCTACCGTTCGGGTAGCCTTGAGAACACCTCCCCACAGAAGCAACGTAGCAATTTGGGTTGCCATCAAGATGACGATAGACCAAGCCCCGAACGCCACGTAGGTAGGATGGGGCTCGAAGAGCAACAGCAGCAGGCGGTCAGGGCGCCCCAGATCCGCCAACAAGCAGATAGCGCCCAACAGAAGCGCGGCGAGAGCCGCTGCGTTCAAGGCCCCGAAGAAGCGCTTCCAAAGGCCAGCTCCTGCCGAAGCCATACGGCTCCTGAGTGCAGCATCAAGGGCAGCTGGATCTGCCGCTAAGCTGAGCAGGGCTGTGACCAAGCTGCATCCGGCCCCCATGCCTCCCAGGAACAGATATGTGATGATGAGCTCACTGAGCATGGGAATATCATAGGACAATCTTCCCTTCAAGGGAACCAATATGAGCGAAAGGGCTCACCCTTTCGCTTGCTAGAGCAAACGCTCGTCCACCATGCCCTGGACGTTGGCCACGTCTTCCTCGTCTACCAGAGCATTGCCCTTGGTGATGTCAGACCCGGCGGGCAAGAACTCCTCCACCGTGCCGAAGGTGATGAGCCGGTTCTCATGGTCAGGCTGGCTGCAAGTGGAGAAGGCGAACACCTGCTTGATCTGGTTCACCGGCGGAGCGGGCGGGTTCGCCGTGACCAGGGAATCAGCCAACCGCTGGCTCACATAGGCTTGGAACTCCTCCTGGGTGGGGAAGTTCGGGATGGCGATATCCGTTGAAGCCCCGGGGACTTTATCCAGAGCGAAGGTGGTCACCCGGAAGTTCCCCACAGGCGTGAGCACATAGACCGTCCGATTGGCGTTGAAGGTGGCCTCATCCTCATAGGTTGCGAAGTGGGCGAACATGGAGCCGTTGTTCAGATGATGACCGTAGATGACGTTCACCTGATCATTCCAAAGGGGTGAGTTCGATCCTGACAACATGACAGTGCCGTATTCGGCACCGAAGGTGCCTACGGAATTGTCTCCGAAGGTGCGCTTGAGGTAATAGTTGTCATCATTCTCACGCCAGACGATGGGGTAGTTGATGACGCTGTTCGGCACGTAGATCCAACCCACCACATCAGGGTTGATGGCGCGGAGCCCATCCCAGTCTATCTGGAAGCTGCCCAGAGAGACGATGCCCCCATCCCCTTCGTCTTGGATCTGCATATGATCCTCAGCCAGCTGGTCGTATTCGCTCTGACCGGCCCAATAGGTATAGAAGATGTAGCCGATGCCGCTCACAGCCGCTAGGAGGACGACCAAAGACAGGATGAAGAAGACACGCCAGATGCCTCCCCGCCGCGCCCCCTTCGAGTAGCGCCTATCGGCATGCTGTTCCGCAGACGTGGTCTGGACGGGGTTCACCCCTCCGGCTACGGGTTGCTGCTGGTATGGCTGCTGATAGGCCTGCTGGGGAAAGGGCTGTGGCTGCTGCGGCTTGGGCGGTAGCGGTTGCCCCTGGGAGCGGGGATCATAGGGAGGGTACGCCATGGATGCCTGCCGTTCCTATTTCTTCTTCATCTCGTCGATGAAGCCCTTGGCGATGAACGCCACGATCAAGATCACAATGATGGCGATGATGACGCCGATCATCCACGGTTCCACCTGGATTCCGAATAGTTCCATGAGAGGCCCCTTTGCTCTTGGTTCCTTGTTTCGCCCATGGTAACACCGATGGGCCCGATACAGAACAGGGCGGAGTATTCCTACCCCGCCCTAACCCGTTGCCATGACGCAGGCCGCTTGGTGCTTAGAGCTCTTCCATATCGAAGGAGAGTGGCCCTTCCACCCGGCAGCTGTAATCCCCTTCGGCGTTGATGTCTATCAGCACGTGGCTGCCATCATGCAGCTCACCGGTGATGACCGTTTGCGCGATGCGATCCACGATCTCACGCTGGATGAGTCGCTTCAGCGGACGGGCGCCGAAGACCGGGTCGAAGCCGTCGATGGCCAAGTGCTCCATAGCGGCAGGGGTCACGTCCAGCGTGACGCGCCGTTTCGCCAGACGATCGCGCACCTCCTCCAGTTGCAAGTCCACGATGGGCTCTATGGTGGAGATAGACAGTTCGTTGAAGGTGACGATGTCATCGATGCGGTTCAGGAACTCCGGCCGGAAGGTGTTGCGTAGGGCATCATTGATCTTATTGGTGAAATCCTTCAGCCGTTGAGCGGCAGCATCCACCGTCATGTTCGCGATGCCTTCCATCATCTCGCCCATGGTCTCGCCCGTGGCCTCATTCGCGTCCAGCTCGGCGCTCTCCGCTGCATGATCGCGGATGATCTGGCTGCCGATGTTGCTGGTCATGATGATGATGGAGTTCTTGAAATTCACCACGCGGCCCTGACCGTCCGTCAAGCGTCCATCATCCAGCACCTGCAAGAGGATGTTGAACACATCCGGATGGGCCTTTTCCACCTCATCCAGCAGGATGACGGAGTAAGGATGACGGCGCACGGCTTCGGTCAGCTGACCGCCCTCGTCATAGCCCACGTATCCCGGAGGAGCGCCGATCAGCCGCTGCACGGAGAACTTCTCCATGTATTCGGACATATCTATCCGGATCATGGACTTCTCAGAATCGAACAGGTACTCCGCAAGCGCCTTCGCTAATTCCGTCTTGCCCACGCCCGTGGGGCCCAGGAACAGGAATGACCCGATGGGCTTGTCTGGGTCAGAGAGGCCCGCACGATTGCGGCGGATGGCCCCGGCCACCACGTTCACGGCCTTGTCTTGGCCGATGACGCGCTTCTTGAGCTCTTCCTCCAGGTCTACCAGCTTCTCCATCTCACCTTGCATCATCTTGGTGACGGGGATGCCAGTCCAGGTGGATACCACGCTGGCGATCTCTTCCTCAGAGACCTCTTCCTTGAGGATGGCCCCGGCCTCTTGGCTGGCCTTGAGCTGCTCTTCAGCTTCATGGAGCTGCTGCTGCAACTGCGGGATGCGGGAGTAGCGGATCTCCGAAGCCAGCTGAAGGTTGCCTTCGCGCGTGGCACGCTCTTCGTCCAGCTTCGCGGAATCCAGTTCGGCCTTCAGGTTCTGCACGCCAACGATGACATCCTTCTCGTTCTGCCAAGCGGCCTTCTGAGCATCCAGCGCCTCGCGGGCCGTGGCTATGTCTTGGCGCAGCTTCTCCAAGCGCTCTGCAGAGGCATCATCTGATTCCTTCATGAGCGCCTGCTCTTCTATCTGCATCTGAGTGAGCCGCCGCTCGGCCACATCCACGTCTTCCGGCATGGAGTCTATCTCTATGCGCAAGCGGCTTGCAGCCTCATCCATCAGGTCGATGGCCTTGTCTGGCAGGAAGCGGTCAGAGATGTAACGGTCAGAGAGCTCTGCCGAAGCCACGATGGCGCCGTCAGTGATGCGCACACCATGGTGGATCTCATACTTCTCCTTGAGGCCACGCAGGATGGCGATGGTGTCTTCCACCGTGGGCTCGTTCACCATGACGGGCTGGAACCGCCGCTCAAGGGCTGCATCCTTTTCCACATACTTGCGGTATTCATCCAGCGTGGTGGCACCGATAGCGTGGAGCTCTCCGCGGGCCAGAGCGGGTTTCAGCATGTTGCCTGCATCCAGTGAGGAATCCCCACCGGCGCCCGCACCCACAATGGTGTGCAGCTCATCGATGAACAGGATGATGTTGCCACCGGCTTCCTTCACTTCCCGCAGCACTGACTTCAAGCGGTCTTCGAATTCACCGCGGTACTTGGCCCCAGCCATCATGGCCCCCAGATCCAGAGAGATGATCTCCCGGTCTTTCAGGCTGGAGGGAACGTCTCCCGCCACGATGCGCTGAGCCAGCCCCTCTACGATGGCCGTCTTGCCCGTGCCCGGCTCTCCGATGAGCACCGGGTTGTTCTTGGTGCGGCGAGACAGCACCTGGATGGTGCGACGGATCTCCTCAGAGCGGCCGATGACCGGGTCCATCTTCCCTTCTCGGGCCTGCTGGGTGAGATTCTGGCCGTATTGCTCCAAAGCCTCGAACTGGGTCTTGTCCGTCTGGGAGGTGACCCGGGTGTCCCCGCGAAGGGCCCCATAGGCCGCTTCGATGTTCTTGCGCGTGACCCCGGCCGTGGAGAGCAGCTTCCCTGCTTCGTCATTGCCCTCAGACAGGGCGATGAGCATGTGCTCAGAGGTGGCGTAGGAATCTCCCAGCTTCTCCGCTATCTTCACGGAATTATCAATGACCTTGATGAACGCCTGGGACGGAGCCGCCATGGGCATGGCGGAGCTGGATGCCTTGGGCATCTTCGCAATGGCGTCTTCGATGTTCTGGGATATCCATACCGGATCAGCGCCGATGCGCTTCATGATGGCAGCGATGTTGTTCTCATCCGCGTCCATCAGCGCCTTCAAGAGATGTATCGGCTCGATCATGGCGGCATCGGCATCGGCAGCGACGCTCATCGCGCTCTGCACCGCCTCTTGCGCCGTGACGGCCAGCTTATCAAGCCTCATATCGTTTCCTTTCATAGTCTTCGCGAAGGGCCTTAGCCCTTGGCGAAGAACCTCACAGTTTGTGCGGTGTTGGTCAACCAATGGAACACGGGGGGCAAGTCAGACATGCGCACAAGGGCATTCACCGGGGTATTCGGGTCCAGCTCAGCCACGCGCCGGGCCAGACGGTGATAGCGCTTGTGCATGCTGTCCAGCTCTGCCGATGCCTCATCCAGTTGATTCTGTAGGTCAAGGATGCGCATGACCCCGGCCAGGTTGATCCCTTCGGCTGTCAGCTCATTGATCAGTTCCAGCCGGTCGATATCCGCCTGAGAATACATCCGCGTATTGCCGCTGGTACGCTGGGGCGTGACCAGGCCCTTCTGCTCATAGGCGCGCAAGGTCTGCGGATGCACTCCGGCCAGTTCCGCCGCAACGCTGATCATGTAGAGCGGGCGGTTGCGGTCCGATGCAGCTACCATGGCCGCACCGCTTCGGGAGTTGCAGCCAGGAAGTCCCCCATGGCCTGCTTCTGGTCTTCATTCATCTCAGTGGGCACCTTGACGCGCACGCGGATCTTAAGATTGCCGAAGGCTTCTTCACCCTTCGCCTTGATATCCTTCGCACCCTTGCCCTTGATGGTGAGCACCTTGCCGTCTTGAGTGCCCGCAGGCACCTTGACGCGGACCTTCTTGCCGTCCGGCGAGGGGACCACGATGCTGCACCCCAGCGCCGCCTCAGCCACGTTGATGGGCAGATCCAAGATGACGTCGGCTTTGTCACGCTTGAAGTAGGGGTGCTCTGTGATGTGCGTGGTGATCAGCAGGTCTCCCGCCGCACCGCCGTTCTGGCCGAGGCCACCCTTGCCCTTATAGCGCAGCCGGCCGCCTTCGCGGGCTCCGGCGGGAACCTTGACCTCTATGGTGTCCGGTTCGGGCTTGCCCGGGATGCGCACCGTTACCATCTTCGTGGTGCCATTGAAGGCTTCGTCGAAGGTTACATCCAGGGTGACGGACATATCTTGGCCCTTCTGAGACCGGCTGCCGCCGAAATCCCAGTCAGAGCCAAATGCCCCTTCGCCATGACGGATGCTCTCCAGGATGTCAGACCAATCTATGCCGCCGAAGCCACCGCCGCCTCCGGAGGTATAGGTATAGGTGTTACCACCCGCTCCTCCGAAGATGTCCTCGTAGCTGAAGCCAGCACCACCGCCCCCTTGACCGCCCCAGGGGATCTGGTTCTCGTTCGCGGTGCCATACTGGTCATAGAGGGCTTTCTTCTTCTCATCCGAGAGCACCTCGTAGGCCTCGTTTATCTCTTTGAACTTGGCCTCATCGCCGCCCGCGTCCGGATGATGGGTGCGGGCTAGCTTACGGAATGCCTTCTTTATCTCATCTTGGGAAGCTGTGCGCGGAACGCCCAGCGTTTTGTAGTAATCCGGTGCAGACGCCATAACGCTCCACCTCCTTCTTCCTTACTCTTCGGGTTTCTCCCGCTTAGGGCCACCAGTAGTGACCGTCACCATAGCCGGGCGCAGTACCTTGGTACCTATCTTGTAGCCCTTCTGGTATACGTCATTCACCGTCTCATCAGGCTGGTCAGGGTCTTCCACGGTACCCACTGCCTGGGCTTCCAGAGCCTCGAAAGCTTCGCCCTTCGGATCGATCACGTCCACGCCATCTTTCTTGAGCGTGTCCACGAACTTGGTGAGCACAGCGCGCACACCATCCAACAGCCCTGTTTCGCCATTCTTCTCGGCGTAGTCAATGGAACGCTCCAAATCATCTATCACCGGGATCAAGCTGGTGACCAGCTTCTCGGCAGCCAGGGCCTTTTGGACCTCTTGTTGCTCTTTGGTGCGCCTGCGATAGGTGTCCCATTCGGCATGGAGGCGAAGGTACTTGTCCTTCCATTCTGCTGCTTCGCGCTGGGAATCTGCCGCCTGGGCTTCGGCTTCCACCTCATCCAGGGCATCATCCACGATGGCGGCAGCCTCTGCCTCCAGCACTGCCTCTTCCAGCTCTTCTGCTTCTACGGCTCCGGATTCCACAGCGGCTTCCGGGGCGCTCTTCTCAGCCGTTGCCTCATTCGCAACGGATGCGCCTTTCGGCGCATCCGCGTGAGCGTTGACAGAAGGTGCGGCTGATGATGTCTTCTGCTCAGCCATGGTTCGCTATTTCCCTTCGTCCTCGTCGTCAACCACCTCGTAGTCAGCTTCCAGCGTGTCATCGGCCGGAGCGGTCTCTGCCGCTGCCGCCCCTGCACCTGCGGCAGCCCCTTCGGTGGAGTAGACGACCTCTGCCAGCTTGTAGCCAGCCTGCTGCATCTTCTCGGTGGCAGCCTTGATGGCATCCAAGTCAGTGCCCTGGAGTGCGGACTGGGCCTCAGCGATAGCGGATTCCGCTTCAGACTTCGCATCTGCCGGAACCTTGTCACCCAGCTCAGACAACGTCTGCTGCGTGGCGCCAACCAGAGCCTCGGCGTTGTTGCGCACCTCAACCTCTTCCTTGTGCTTAGCATCCTCTTCGGCATGCTGCTCTGCATCCTTGACCATGCGATCCACTTCGTCATCAGAGAGCGCCGTGGAGCCGCTGATGGTGATCTGCTGCTGCTTGCCGGTGCCCAGGTCCTTCGCGGACACGTTCACGATGCCGTTCGCGTCAATATCGAAGGTGACTTCGATCTGCGGAACGCCACGACGGGCAGCCGGGATGCCGTTTAGCTGGAAGCGGCCGAGCGTCTTGTTGCCCGCGGCCATCTCACGCTCACCCTGGAGGACATGGACCTCAACGGAGGTCTGGTTGTCTGCAGCGGTAGAGTAGATCTCAGTCTTGCGCGTGGGGATGGTGGTGTTGCGCTCGATCATCTTCGTCATCACGCCGCCCATGGTCTCAACGCCCAGGGAAAGCGGAGTGACGTCCAGCAGCAGGATGCCCGTGACATCGCCAGAGAGCACGCCGCCCTGGATGGCTGCACCCATGGCCACTACCTCGTCCGGATTCACCGTCATGTTCGGCTTCTTGCCCGTGAGCTGCTCTACCAGCTCTTGCACGGCAGGCATACGGGTAGAGCCGCCCACCAGGATGACCTCGTCCAGCTCACCGGTCTTGAGGCCTGCGTCTTTCAGTGCCTGCTCCACCGGCTTCTTGCAGCGCTCCAGCAAGTCCTTCGTGATCTGCTGGAACTCAACGCGAGTGAGCGTGTAATCCAGGTGCTTCGGGCCATCAGCGCCAGCCGTGATGAACGGCAGGTTGATGTTGGTCTGGGTGGTGGAGGAAAGCTCCATCTTCGCCTTCTCCGCCGCTTCCTTCAAACGCTGCATGGCCATCTTGTCTTGGCGCAGATCAATGCCCGTGTCTGCCTGGAACTTGTCAGCCAGCCAGTCTATGATGCGCTGATCCCAGTCATCACCGCCCAGGTGGTTATCTCCTGCGGTGGAGGCCACCTCGAACACGCCGTCACCCAGTTCCAGCACAGAGACGTCAAAGGTGCCGCCGCCCAGGTCGAAGACGAGGATCTTCTCATCCTTGTCAGCCTTGTCAAGACCGTAGGCCAGAGCCGCTGCCGTAGGCTCATTGATGATGCGCTCTACGTTCAAACCGGCGATCTTGCCGGCGTCCTTGGTGGCCTGACGCTGAGCGTCATTGAAGTAGGCCGGGACGGTGATGACAGCCTGGGTGATGGTGTCACCCGTCTGCTTCTCAGCGTCTGCCTTCAGCTTCTGGAGCACCATGGCGGATATCTCTTCAGGGGTGTAGGACTTACCGTCAATGTCAATGACCGCACGGCCATCCTTGCCCTTCTCAACCTTGTACGCCACGGTCTTCTGCTCTTCGGGCGTCTCATCATAAGAACGGCCGATGAAGCGCTTCACGGAAGAGACGGTGTTCTCAGGGTTGGTGACGGCCTGGTTCTTTGCCGCCTTGCCCACGACACGCTCTCCGTCCTTGCGGAAACCCTCCACGGAGGGGGTGGTGCGATCACCTTCGGCGTTGACGAGGATCTCTGGCTCTGAACCTTCCATGACTGCCATGGCAGAGTTGGTGGTTCCCAGGTCGATTCCAAGTATCTTGCCCATATCAGTTACCTCTCCTTCGTACTTCTGTTCGTTTTATCGTGTTGCCACTATAAAATCTAAGTGCGCATGTGTCAAGTTATATTAGCGAGAATTACTTGAAATATGTGCACCTTGTGAACTCTATAGCCTGGGGAGGAAGGAGTTCCCCGCAATGGGGGCCTGTTTCTGCCCCTGAACGCAATCGTTGCCAAACCGCCATGAGAACCCCGAAGCGTCCCTTGAGATCCTGGATCGGTCGTTCTCCAAGAGCTCTGCGCAGAGACAATGAGAGGCACAGCTTATCGCCGCGCTTTGACCCAATCTGAAGGAGGGCGCTGTCCTACGTCATTCAAGATCAAGGATACCTAAGCGACCGAGCGCATCCATGCAAAAGCGCAGATCATCGTCGCGCTCTGAGCCACCCATATCACGGTGAAGATCAATCAGGGATCGCGAGGTATCACTGTAGTTGTAGAATTCTCTTTCTTCATCATGCTCAAGGATCGTCCGTAGAAGAATGATTCCCCACTCTGGGTCTTCTTTTGCAAGGCTGAGCACGTCATCGAAGAACGTCGTGAATTCCAGCACAGCATTACGCGAGCGCGCTTCTTCCAATAGGGCTTTGCGCAACCAATCAGATGGGAAAAGATGCGATGCCGCAAGGCTGAAGGATCCGCAGAGAGTCTCAGAACATGCATCTGCTCTTTTGGCAAGATCATCCCAGAGAAGCTGCACCCTATGCACAACCTCTTCTGTCACACCAGACCCCCACCGAATCGATTCGCACACTTCCCCTAGAACATTCCCTACTGTTACAGAGCTTGCTTTTGATTCCCATTCTTTCAGCATCTCGTCATCTAGACCGATAGCCCCCATCGCATACAACTGGTAGAGCCAGAGACCAAAGTATTCGGCAAAGCATTCCAGCCGTGAATGACCCCAGGTTGCAGGATATCTGTCAATCCCATTCTCCAATGCACGCTCAAGCGCAGGCTTTATGAATCCATATGCCACTTCATGAGCATTGAAGACCGAGAGTTGAAGGGCAAGGAAGAGCTTCTGGTTTTCCGTAGGAGCATCCTGACCAAATATCCTATTATATCTTTCCTCCACCCAGCTGCGATCATGCGCTAAGAGCCCGCGCATCTTCAGAGCAAAGGCAGCGGTGTCTGCTTTCGAAGCGTCCGTATCCGGAAGACCTGGCTTCGTAGGTCTAGGAGCAAGATCAAAATGTCATGAAGCATTGCAGCGGAAAGCTTCAATGCCGAAGACTCAAGCAACGTCTCCAAAAGCCAGGCCATGTTCTTTTGTATCAGGTGAGCCTCATCGCCCTTGCCCTTATGCCCCCCAACAGGATCCCATCATTCAGGCATATCTGCGCGAAAGCTTCTTTAACGAAAGGATCAGGATCGGCATCCTCTGTCTTTGCAAGATATTCATGCATACCGCACATCAAAACCCGTAGAACGAGTGGCGTTTGTTTACTGATCATCTTCATTATCGTTTCCGGCTCAATAGCAAGCATTTCGAGAACCGCGCTTTTATAGGCCCGGATCCAGGGGGCAAGATGCTTTCTTCCCAGGGGGATCCCTCCAAGCGCTTCCTCTTCAACCGACCACGCGATCATACGCGTCGGCATCGAATGCAAGGCAGTGCAGAAGAAAAGGTGCAGGCGGAAACGGCGTAGAGTCGGCTTCGTTCAAGCTATAGTAGTCATCGAAGAACCCCATGGCATCCAATGCTTCTAGCCAATAGGGATTTTTCAGTTCCTGGAACGCAGCCATACGCAGATTGACGTCTCCGATCATCGAAATGAAGAAGGCGACCTCCTCTTTTGAGGGAGGATCATAAGCCCCCTCAGAATCAATGCGATTAGCCCTTTCGATCAGCTTAAATAGATCGTCCTTTGCATCATATATATCGCCGAGACGCACTTTTATTACCTTTTCCAGCACGGCAAGACTGCTTTGATAATCCTGAAGCGTCGGAATCTCCTCATCCTCGCCACGGAGGAAATGAGCCGTCTTCTCTGCAAGCGTCTTCGCGTCTTTCCAGGCGGAGATCGGGGCAACCGGATCATTCTTCGTCCCGCTTACAGCCACACGCATCCTTTGGGCTTTGTTGGATGAACCGGCGCTATGCGCCATACGAAGGTTCATCAGCGCGTGATGCAATGGGAGGGGGATCGGGATGAAACCCTCATCTTTCATCTCATCAGAGGGAAGTTCATCAAGAAGCGGGTATAGCTCATGCAAAGCCGCATATTCTCGCCCTTGCATGCTCTTCTGAAGCATAGATTCGTCACTATAGCTTGGAAACGCATTCATGAATTCACGAAAGCAATGCGAGATGATCCGTGAGTCAGCAAGAGCTGAAGGAGCAACATCCGAATACGCCTCGAGTTCGTCAATCAAGCGTTCATATATCTGCGCGAGAGGCGAGGCATACCGCGCAATGAGCTCATGAAGCTCTTTGCGCTCAGCATTCCACAATATCTGCCTTGCGAGATTCAGCATAGGCTGACTGCCTTCAGTAAGCGCCTCATCAATATCAGCAAGCAGATCGAAGGTGATGTTCGCCTTGCCCGCCTCTATCTTACTGAGAGCTGGTTGGTCGATGCCGACCGCATCTGCAAGCTCCCGCTGGGACATCCCTAAGCCCATACGGCGCGCCTTGATGCTCGCGCCAAGCGCCTGCCTGCGTTTGATCATCCGATCAAGGCTTCGCGCGTTGTAACTTGCCTCGTCGATCTCCTCTAAGATGAAGCTGTCCTGGGAACTCATGCCGTGGCCCGAACGAAGCAACGCAAGCTCGCTGTATTCGTTCAAACCATGGGCAGCCAGCACCTCACCGAGATTCTGTCTCCCAGGAGGAGGCACACGTTCATGAACCCAGCGAAGAGCTAGAGCGCCATCGATATGACGCTCCCCCTTCTCAATAAATGGGGCGAAGAATGCTGGAACCTCATCGGCAGATACACCGGGGTTGATATCGATCTCAAATTCGCGTCCCTTATCAACGAGCATGAATGCGCAAGGGGCTGCCTTGCGTCGCGCACCATCGCGTATGGAAAAATATGCCCTCGCCATGACGATCAGAGCTCCTCGGCAATGCCAAGGCGGATCAAACGTTGCCACCGCATGGTGACGATCTCTGCGATCTTCTCCTTCAAGCAAGCAGGGATCGCTTCCTCAAGCCCCCGGAATAGCCAGGTATCATCCTCTGAGAGGAGGTGACCGTGTAGAGCTCCCTGCGATACAAGATCGAGATTCTCTTCAAGTGAACGGCTGCCGATATAGTTGTTGACATTCTTATCGACCATAGGATCGAATGAATCTATGCGCTCCTCATCGTTATAGCAAGAGAACGCAAAAGACACGCCATGATCGAATAATGGCGCAAGCTCAACCGCATCATCGCGCAGGATGACCTCAACATTAGCACCATGGCGGTCACGATTGATGATGAGATAGTCGAACGCCATCATCGTGCTGATAGCATTGGACCACCCCCGCCTTTCACAAAACTCCAGCGGCGATTCATCGCCCTGCGCATTGAGATCGACGTATGTGTCCAATGCCTGCCGCCGCTCATTCAATCGGCGATAGTCACGGGATTCGCTCAGCCACGTCTCGTGGGTTTTGCCGTTGACCGTAACGAGAGCATGAACCAGTTTGTACGGAATATGAGGAATATCCAGGCGATCGAGAAGCCTGCTTGCAATGAGCTCGTTAACGGATTCGTGTCCATAGATGCCACGGTGTCGGTCATAGCAGGAGAGCTTGTAGTAAACATTCCCTCTGCTCGATCTTGTCCGCGACTTGAGAAAGGTGCCGCCCGTTCCGCTTGTGGTGGCTTTCTCATCCCAAGCAAGATGGGTGTAATCTTGAAGCTTCTTTACGACATCACGATTCGACATGATGGCCCTTTCGATTGGCCTTAAGTGTATGTATTATATAACATACAGTTAAATTGATCATATCTGAATGTAGCGCGACCAGCATCTCGCACCAGGGGCAAAAGCACTGCAAGCCTCGCCCATGCATTCGCCTCTTACCAGCAGAAGGTCTCTGGGGCTTCCTGGGCCAATGCCAGCTTGCACTCCTCCAGGCTCTGGCGGCAGAGTTCGCAAGCGATGCCGGTGAAGCTGTCGTGATAGTAGGCGCTGATGGTGAAGGTGGTGTCCATGTCCTTGATGGGGAGGATCTTCAATGAACTGGCGAACATGGAAGCGTTCAGGTTGGAGACGAAAGCTGCACATTCCTCCGTCTGAATGGTCAAGTACAGCTGATCCATGTTCTCGTAGAGACCCTCGCATTCGGCGAGCGTCTCGTCATCGATCAACTCCCTCGCCTGCGGACCAAGGCCAGCGGCTATGTAACTGTCAGGAACGAGCACCTTCTGGTCACGCAGATCATCGAACATCACCTCGTCGAGCCGAGCGAGCGGATTAGTGCGGCTACATGCCACGACAAAGCGGTCCTCATAGATGGGGGTTGATCGGTAATTGCGCGAAAGGGAGCGCTCCACGTTGATGCCCAACATGATATCGATGCTGTGCTCCTCCATCGCCTGCCGCGCTTCGTGATAGCCCATGCACAGCAGTGAGAGGTGCACTTCCGGGTGATCGTGCGTCATCCGCTTCACGAACCTGACCAGGAATGGGCGCGCTCCATTGCGCAGATAGCCGATGCGCACGAGCTCATCGCTGGCGTTGGCTGCAGCTCGTACGTGCGCCTGAGCAAGATCCCAACTGCGCAGCATGGCCTGCGCCTCTTGCAGGAAGACGGCGCCTGCCTCGGTCAGCTGCACGCCCCGTGCGCCACGCTCGAGCAATATGGCTCCAAGGGATTCCTCTAAGGCGGCGAGATGTCGGCTGATGACCGATCGGCTGACATAGAAGTGCTCCGCGGTATTCCGGAAGCTGAGGCTATGCGCTAGATGGATGAATTCGTCAAGGTATTCGAGATTCATGCTGCCGCCTTCATTGCTCATGGTCTTCGCGCGCTATTGTAGCGGTGCGGGAAGCAACAGCTGGGGTGATAGGACCCGGGAAGGGGCGCAGGTTCGAAGCGAACCTCCCAAGATGTAGGTGCCCCGAAGCTCAAGGATGCACACGAAGATGGGACTCACTGCAAGCGAGCCCCATCTTCGCAAGATGCCTATCGCTTGTCTTGCCGCTCTTTCTTTGCATCGCTCTTGATCTGGAAGTTCAGCATGATGCCGCCTCCGATCATCAGCACGATCATCGTTATGAGCACCGCGAGATTGCCATCCATCATTGGCCTCCTTCTCATCTCGTCCTTTACCCCGATCGAAGGATACGGCTGCAACACCCGAACATCTGGTGCAAAGAACGTTCCACTGTTGCCGTTTCTGCAATCCCATCAGGGGGACAACAGCTATCGCGCCAAAGAGCGCCCAGGGTGTGCTACACTCCCCCGTGACATATCGCCTGCCGCCGGGTAGGCAATGAAGCACTCGCTTGATGCGCATCGTTAGGCCTTTGAAGATGCCCATCGGACGGGTGCTTTTTTGTTCTCCTGCACCCGCGGGCGCAAGGCCGAACCAAAGGAGGATGGCATGAAGCAGTTCGTAACGGAGGATTCATTTTGGGAGCTCTTTCCGGATGCCCGCATCGGTGTGGTGGTGGCCCATGGGATGATGCCGGAGGCGGACATCAGCGAAGAGGATGCGAAGGCGATTCGGCAGCTTCTTGCAGAGGCGAACAACGCCGCAGATCACCATTTGAACTCCAACACCATCTCAGAGAACCAGGTAGTGGCTGTTTGGCGCGATGCTTACAAGCGCTTCAAGACCAAGAAGGGCGCGCGGTCGTCTGTAGAGAACCTGCTCAAACGCGTGCTGAAGGGTAATCCCGTAGGATCGATCTCACCCTCTGTAGATGCCTACAATGCCATCTCTCTTACCTACGGGCTTCCGGTAGGTGGCGAAGATATCGATGCTATGGAAGGTGACATCCGTTTAGGGATCACCGAAGGCGGCGATGCATTCCGCGGCCTGGGTGAAGACAAGGATGAACCCACTCTGGAGGGTGAGCTCTGCTATAGAGACGACGCTGGTGCGATCTGCCGCTGCTGGAACTGGCGCGATGGCGTGCGAACAGCCCTCACCGATGATTCCCGGAAGGCATTCCTCATCATCGAATGCGTAGACCCAGCTCGGGCGGATGACCTTGAAGCCGCCATCAACGCATTGGCGCAACTGGCTGAAGAACGCTTGGGCGCCACCATCTTCGCCAAGGAGATAATCACCCATGAGAACCCTGTCATGGTCATCGACGAATAGCAAAGGATCAAGCGTCATGGCGTGGCTTGTGCTCATAGCTTCAGGTGCGATGGAATCCGTGTGGGCCATCGCGCTTGACCGATCAGAAGGGTTCACCGCCCCTCTTCCCACCATCATCTTCTTCGCCGCATTGGCCCTGAGCATGGCAGGGCTCTCCTTCGCCCTGCGCACGTTGCCCGTGGGCACTGCCTATGCGGTCTGGGTGGGCATTGGCGCAGCCCTCACCGTCATCTATGGGATGGTCACCGGGTCAGAACCCGTGAGCTTCGCTCGCATTGCGTTGCTGACCGGGCTCGTAGGCTGTATTGCTGGACTGAAGCTGATCGGATAGGACAACGAAAAAGGCGCACCCGAAGGTGCGCCTTACCTATATATGTATGTATGGGTGCCGCTAGTCTTCGACGATCTCAGGGATAGCTCCCATGGGGCACTCTTCGACGCAGTCACCGCAAGCGATGCAGGCATCCTCGTTCACCGCTTCCGCCGTCCCGTCCACGACCTCGAGAACCTCCTGGGGGCATGCATCAACACAGATGCCGCAGCCGATGCACTCGTCAGCTTCGATTACTGGATGTGACATATCGTCTCCTTCTCTTTGGTCATGGACAAGAGCGCATCTCCCCTCTTTCGGTTGATCACTTCATGCGCTCCCTTGCGGTCAGGCGAAAGATACCATGACCAGAAAGCCTGTCAACCGAGAACCGGCAAAATCAAGGGAGCGGTTACGTTCACCACAGACGCATCCCTTTAGCAGATGCGCGGCAGCTGCTCTCCCACCAGCATATCTAAGATGCGCGTGCCTCCGAAAGCGGTACGGAGGAGCACCCGCGGATGGCCATCAGGCTGCACCGCTTGAGCCTGGCCGATCATGCATGCATCCTGGCCATAGGGAGAGGTGCGCATGGCTGCCAAGGCTGCTTCGGCCTGGTCTTGGGGCACTGCGCAGACCATCTTTCCCTCATTCGCCACCTGGAGCACATCGTACCCGAGCATCTCGCAGGCCCCGGCAACGGCGCTCTTCACGGGAACCTTATCCTCTTCTATGAGGATCTCCACGCCGGATTGGTCAGCCAGCTCATTCAGGGTGGATGCTAGGCCACCTCGGGTAGGGTCACGGAAGCAACGCACCCCAGGGGCCGCAGCCAACACGGCCGCTATCATCCCATTCAAGGGGGCTGCGTCCGATTCGATATCCGCCGAGAAGCCGAGACCCTCCCTGCAGCTCATGATGGTGATGCCGTGATCGCCCAGCGTGCCGCTCACGAGGATGGCGTCTCCCGGGCGGATGTTCGCCCCCGACAGGTTCACGCCTTCAGGCACGAAGCCGATGCCGCTCGTGTTGATGAAGACACCATCACCATGGCCTCGGTTCACCACCTTCGTGTCCCCGGTCACGATGCGCACCCCCGCCTCTTTCGCCACCTTCGCCATGGACGCGCAGATCCGGCGCAAGTCCTCCATGGGAAGGCCTTCCTCAAGGATGAACCCGCAGGTGAGGTAGGCAGGCACAGCCCCGGACGTGGCCACATCGTTCACGGTGCCGCAAACAGCCAGGTGCCCGATATCTCCACCCGGGAAGAACAGGGGTGACACGACGAAGGAATCCGTGGAACAGGCGATGCGCTCTCCCGGCTTCGGCGTGGGAAGCACGGCGGCATCATTGCCCTCAAGGAGCTCATCGGTCCCGTAGGCTTCGAAGAACACTTCATCGATGATGCGCTTCATCATAGAGCCACCGCTGCCGTGGCCCAGCATCACCGTCTCATCTGCCATATCCGCTCCTCTTCTTCGCTGCTAGGAATAGGCTGGGCTCCTGTCGGACTCAGCCGACGGAAGCCAGCACCAGCTTGCCGTTGCGCACGCCCTTGGTGCCCAGGATCATGTTCGCCACCGTTTGGATGAGCTCCGTTTCCCCACGCAGCACGATGACCTCAAGGCAGGTATGGTGGTCCACATGAACATGCATGGTGGAGACCACGTTGTCGAAGTAATCATGCTGGATGGTATGGAGCTTGTCATTCAGGTCTGAGGAATGGTGATCATAGACGATGGTGAGCGTGCCCATCACGATGGTCCCCGGTATGGCAGAGCGCTCCTCTACCAGCGCTTCGCGAACCAGATCACGGATGACCTCGCTGCGATTCTTGGCTAATCCGCGCCGAGCCACCAGTTGGTCGAAATCCATCAGCAGGTCTTCGGGCATGGCCACAGAGAACCGCATGAGATCGTTGGTCTTAGGGCGCTTCTTGAGGTGGTCAGCGGTCTTGTCTGACAACACAGGACGACCGCCGTTAGACCCCTGGCCCTGGTCTGAGGAGCCGGTGACCTGGAACCGCTGCTGGGCTTGATCTGTCTTCGGGTGGGGCACAGGCTAGACCAGGTTCACTTCAACGCCACCCGCGGCTTCAGCATCATCTTCTATGGCATCCTTCGCCTCATCCAGCAGGGCGCGCACATCATCCATCATGGACTGAGCAGCATGGAGCTTGCGCCCCACCGTCTCATAGCCTGCATCCTCCGCCGTGTGGGCAAGGTTGTGCATCTGACGACGGCTCACCTTGCACAGGTCGTCTATCATCTCGATCATCGTCTCAAGCTGGCCGGTGTTGACCCCGTTCGTGCACATGGGCTTCTCCTCCCGTTGCTCTTTGCATTCTTGCTATCATGCTCTCAGCTATCCCTCTTCAGGCAGCTAGGAAGCAGTGTGAACAGTAAGCAGAATGGTAACATCTACGGCTTCAATGCCGCAAGCGCACTGAAGGCCTATGGATCCTTCGCGAAGGGCACGCCGAACAGCACCCTAGCGGTGCTCTCTGCCCAGAATCTCTCCGATGCTGCAACCACCGCTCTTGCGAACTCGGCGAAGCGGCTGGGCTTCGGCACCGATATCCTCTGGATCACCATCACAGCTGATGGCGAAGGCGCCTTGGGGGCAACAGATCTGCGCAAGCTGCTCATCGGCTGTGATCCCGTTGCCCTGGTGGTCACCAGCGTTGAAAGCGGCCACCTGCTAGAGGAGGCCTTCGCAACCCCTTGCATGCCAGATGCGGTGAACCAGGTCTTCGGCCGGACCACCGTTGCCTTCACCAGCTTCGAAGCCATGCTCTCCCGTGCAGACGAGAAGCAAAAGGCCTGGTCATTGCTGAAGAAGCTCACCCACTGAACCTAACTCTCTACGAACATTTGTATGTTCTGTGAAGATTAGCACTCAAGACTTGAGAGTGCTAATGCATCCGTGCATACTAGCTCCCGAAAGAAAACAGCACCTTCGCTGACCGCCTTGTTCGATACGTTCAGATGCGAAACCGTGAGAGATGACCTTAAGCGAAGGATGCCCGCGAAAAGGAGAACAACATGCAGATGATCATGCCGTACCGGCGCAGGCGCCGCCCCTCTTCCCTTGGCTTTCCCGCAGGTCCTATGATGGCCCAAGGGATGCACAAGTTCGATGCCGCTTCCATCATGAAGACGGACATCAGCCAGAACGAAGAGGGTTACCAGCTTTCCATGGAACTCCCCGGTTTCTCTAAAGAGGATGTTCAGCTTGAGCTCAAGGATGGCTACCTGATCGTGTCCGCTGAGATGAGCAGCCAGACCGAAGAGGCCCCCCAGGCGCAAGCCGAAGAGACCGCTTCCGCTGAGAGCCAGGTTGAGAGCTCTGACCAGAAGGAAGAGGCCGCTGAGCCCGCGCAGACCTGGGTCCGTCGTGAGCGTTTCTTCGGCAGCTGCCAGCGTTCCTTCTACATGGGCGAGGACATTGACGAAGAGCACATCTCCGCTAAGTTCGAGAATGGCCTTTTGAACGTCACTGTTCCGAAGCTGATCGTAGAGGAAGCCCCTGAGCAGAAGAAGCTCATTGAGATCCAGGGCTAAGCCCTGAGCACCACTGATCCAACCATATCCAGGTACCCCCTTTCTCCTGAAGAGCCAGCCACTAGGCTGGCTCTTCGCATATCAGACCCCCGGAAGAAGGTGGGTCAGCCCTTGAGCAGCTGACAGACAACGGCTGCGCAATCGTGGGCAGCCTGCTCTTCGAAGACGGGATAGTCTACGGCATCCGAGCCGTCGGCCTTATCAGAGATGGCACGGATGATGGCACAGGGAACGCCGTTCACCGCACAGACTTGAGCGATGGCCGCTCCCTCCATCTCACAGCCCACAGCTCCGAAGAGGCACGCGATGCGCTCCTTCTCTGAAGCGTCCCGCACGAAGCGGTCCGCCGAGGCGATGCGGCCCCGGTGCACCGCCGCTTTCGTGGACAAGCGTGCTGCCTGGATCAATTCATCCCCCAGAGCAGGATCCGTAGGGAACGCCACGGGCATGCCAGGTGTCTGTCCCGGCTCATAGCCCAGATTGCATACATCCATGGCCCAATTGACCGTATCCGTGGCCACCACCAGATCCCCTATGTTCAGGGCAGCATCCAAAGAACCAGCTACCCCGGTGTTCACGATGGCATCAACCCTGAACCGGCTGATCAGCGCCTGAGTGCAGGCCGCTGCGTTCACCATCCCCACGCCGCATTGGACGATGACGCACTCTTCGCCGCCTATGGCCCCTTCCCAGAACTCCCTCCCCGCCCAAGAGGTGACAGCGGGCTTTTGAGGAACCATTTCATTGGCCATGGCCTGGTGAAGCAGACCTACCTCCACTTCCATGGCACCGATGATGCCAACACGCTTGAACGAAGCCATAGGGCCTAAACCCCTTGCCCCGCCGAAGCGGGATAGTGGCTGTGAGCGTCATCCAAGCATGTGAGCGTTTGGCTCAGATAGCGGTTCGCCCACCACTGCGCCTGGGCGAGGTCAGAGTCATGATAGTTGCCGCACTCCTCTGGAGTAGCTCCCGGCACCTCCCCTTCGAAACCCTGGGCGAAGGCGAAGAAGCGCGCGATGAGCGGGGCGATCTCTTCCACGGACACATCCCCGAAGACCACCAGATAGAAGCCGGTCCTGCAGCCCATAGGTCCGAAGTAGATCACCCGGTCCTTCCATTCCGCATCGTTGCGCAGGAATGTTGCCCCCAAATGCTCCAAGGCGTGGACGGCGGCGGTGTCCATCACAGGCTCCCGATTAGGAGCCGTCATGCGCAGATCAAAGGTGGTGGTCACGCAGCCAGAAACGGGATCTGCATCCTGACGGGACAGATAGACGCCGGGCTCTAACAGCCGATGGTCTACGGTGAAGCTTGCTATCTTCTCCATGGGAGGTCTCCTCATCTGCAAGAGGCGGTATATTCACTGATTATATCCTGGGTAATGGGGGTAAAATGTGACCATCGTCCTTCTAATAGCGATAAGGAGACCAAGATGGTCGAGAACACGAACCCTGAGCCCCAGAACCAACCAGAAGCCCAGGGTGCGCCCCAATCTCAGCAGCCCCAAACCGCTGCTGCTCAACCGGCTCAGTCAGCCTCAGTCCAACCGGCTCCCACGCCGGAACCCCAACCTGCGGCAGCTCCTCAACCTGAAGCTGCGCCCCAGGCACAGCCGGTCCCGCAGCCCGTGGCACCCGAAGCGGCACCAGGTCAAGCCGCTCAACCTGCAGCTGCACCCGTAGCGGCTCCCGCGGCCGTACCTGGCCAGCAGCCCATGGGCCAGCCCATGCAGGTACCCGCACCCCAGCCCAGTCCCACCAGCGCGCTGGTCTGCGGCATCTTGGCCATCGTCTTCTGCTTCATCCCCATCGTGGGCATCGTGCTGGGCATCGTTGCTATCGTGCTTGCCGGGAAGTACTTCAAGGCAGGCGGCACGCTGGGCCAGGGTAAAGCCGGACGCATCTGCGGCATCGTGGGCATCGTGCTGTCCGTCATCATGATCATCGTCAACTTCATCTTGGTCTTCACGGCGCTCACCGTGCTTGATGACTATGACACCTCTAGCCGTTATACCAGCACCACCACCGAGCAAACCCAGCGCTCCACCCCCTCTGCCATAGCCACCGATGAGATAGAGGAGGCTATGGTATCTGCAGCCAACGCCAAGCTTGACCTTCTCAAGCAGAAAGACCCTGCCACGGTTCAAGCCATCCAGGCCATGGCCGAGGCCACCTTCTCTGAGAGCTTCGACAGCCTAGAAGAGGGCATCACCATGGAAGACTGCGGCATCGTGCCCAGCGTCTATGTGGACATGCTGCTGACCGGCTTTGATTATGAGCCCTCAACAGCCTCTTCGCTGATGCCGAAGAGACTGGCGCCGAAGGCAGGGCCAGCTATGACATCACCTGCAAGTCGCTCTCTGATGCCATGGATGCTGCCCTTGACACCCTTGCCGAAGATGACACCTTCTATAAGCTCCCCTTGGATGAGCAGAAGCTCGCGCTGGGTGCCATCATCATGAGCAGTGTGGAAGATGCACCTGTGGTAGATGACGAATACCTGAGCCTTGATCTCACCTATGATGGCACTGCTTGGGTGGTTGATCCTGAGAGCTGGGACGAGGAACTGGAATACTTCTTCGGGTTCTAACCTCCCGTCTTGATACCAACCCGCTTTGCTTCTCACGGCTGCAGCTTCGGTTGCAGCCGTTCGCTTTTCTACAGCATCTTTCGAGCGCAGCCTACCGTTCGCGGAGCATTTCACCCCCAACCCTTCAACGATTCTCTGACAGATCAAAGATGACCTGATCGGTCGTCTTTACTGTGGAAGAATCCCCTAAAAGCTCACAGGAGGGCAGCAGACCCTCAGAGAGGAACAGGGGTAAGGGGATACCAATGAAAGCCATGGATCTTGCCAAGCGCGCTGCAGCTAACAGGCTCGTAGATTTCCTTTGCGCTGATCCCAAGCGCAATATGTCCAAGACCATGACAAGGATCAACCGGCTTTGCCCAAGCTCCCTCTTCCCTGCCCAACGCCAGGCATTCAGCCGCATCGTCAATGATCCTACCAACAATATGTACCAGCTGATCATGCGCACCATGAAACTGAATCCTGCTGTTCGCAATGATCTGATCAAGACGTTCTTGGTAGATGCTAACCTCATGGCCTGGGGCGTTCAGGAGAAGATGCGGGCCAAGTACCAATGCAACATCCCCTGGGCCATCCTGCTAGATCCTACCAGTGCCTGCAACCTGCACTGCACGGGCTGCTGGGCAGCAGAATACGGTCATAAGCTCAACCTCACCTACAAGGAGATAGATTCCATCATCTGCCAAGGCAAGGCCTTGGGCGTGCATATCTATATCTATACCGGGGGTGAGCCCCTGGTGCGCAAGCATGACCTCATCCGCCTCTGCGAAGCCCACCCTGATTGCGCCTTCCTCTGCTTCACCAATTCCACCCTTATAGATGAAGAGTTCTGTCAGGCCATGATCCGCGTGAAGAACTTCATTCCCGCCATCTCGGCCGAGGGGGATGAAGCCGCCACGGATGGCCGCCGCGGTGAGGGCGTCTACCAGAAAGTGGATGCCGCCATGGATCTGCTGCAAAGCCATGGGCTACCCTTCGGCGTATCCATCTGCTACACCCATGACAACGCTCCCTCCGTTGCCAGTGACGCTTACTTCGACTGGCTCATCAGCAAAGGTGCTCTGTTCGCCTGGATCTTCTCCTATATGCCCGTGGGTGTGGATGCGCCCACCAGCCTCATGCCAACCCCGGATGACCGTGAGCGCCTCTATCGGTTCAATCGTCATGTCCGTGCCACGAAACCCATCCTCACCCTGGATTTCCAGCACGATGGCGAATTCGTGGGAGGGTGCATCGCAGGTGGGAGGCGCTACCTGCACATCAATGCAGCCGGGGATGTGGAGCCCTGCGTCTTCATCCATTATTCCAATGCGAACATCCGGGATATGTCGCTCTTGGATTGCCTGCGCTCCCCCATTTTCATGGCCTACTATGAGGAGCAGCCCTTCAATGACAACCTGTTGCGCCCCTGCCCCATGCTGGAGAATCCGGACTGTTTGGAAGCCATGGTAGAACGGACCGGTGCCCACTGCACAGACCTCCAGGCCCAGGAAAGCGCCCATGAGCTAGCCGAGAAGTGTCGCCCTGCTGCCCGGGCATGGGCCCCGGTGGCAGAGCGCCTATGGACTGATGTCTCAGACCCGCGGGCAGCATTGCGCAACCGCACCTGCTCAGGGTTGGCCGAAAGCGATCTGAATAAGCTTGACCAGCAAGGGCGCACCGTCCATGGGGCCTTCGACCCAGAGCGTCCGCTGGATAAGTATGCCCTCTTAGGAGCCGAACGTCCTCAACAGCAGCCACGTTCTGACGAACGCGCGAAGGTGGCTTAAGGCTGCTCCTCGGCTCTCTGAACGGGCCCGAACAGGCGTCACAATCCCACGGTCATGTGGATCAGATAGAACTGGAAGCGCATGAGGAAGATGCCCGCCAGCATGAGCCCCGCAGAGGTCACGGGTATCCAAAGGGGCGCTTCGCCCTTCCAAGCCACTGCCTTGAGAGCCAGAAGCCATCCTGCCGCTCCCAAGATGCCGAAGAGGCCCGTCATCAAGCCAAAGGCGGGAGCCAGATCAGCGGCAGAGGTGAGCGCATTCTGCAGCTCCGGCAGCGCTGCGTTCCAGAGCAGGTAAGCAGTGAGAGCTCCCAGGAAAGCCAGGGCAGCAAGGATGAGATAACCGAACCCGAGTCGGTGCCCTTCGGTGAAGAACCCTGCGAACCGAAAGCCGCAGAGGGCCAGGAGCGCGCCTCCCGCGAACGCACCTAACCAGATGGTCACCGGAGTGAAGAGGGAATTCCACGTGAGGATGGTCCCCGCATCGTAGGCCAGGGCGATGGCACCTGTGAACACCAAACCGAAGACCGAGATGATGGCCGCTATAATGCGCCGCAGCATCACGCGGGGCTTGCCCTCAGAGAAAGCGGACAACCAGAAGACACCCGCAGCCCCCAAGAAGACCACACCCCAGACCACCTCATTGGAAAGCGGGCTGCGGCCGAAACCGGTGATGACGTAGAGCGCATTCGCCGGGTTGCCCAAATGCGTAGCCGAGGCCACCAACCCCACCATGGCCACCACGATGGGAATGCAGAGGAACCGGTCTAGGCGCACGCGAGACGCCGTCTCCATCTCCTGGCCTTTCACGATGAGCGGAAGCGTCATCAGCCCATAGGCCACCGCCCCGGCGGGACCGAGCGTGGTGAAGAGGACCAGGGTTATCTCAGAGAGGGCGGTTTCCATGGCTTCAGCGGTAGAACCGGGGAACGGTCACATCCAAGGAAAGGGCATCTTGGATGCCTTCCAGAGATGATGCGGTCAAGAGAGCCAGGCCCTGGAAGAAGGGGTGCTGCGTTTCCCGTTGCACCACGCCCAGGAAATGCGGAGCCCAGGGCAAGAGATGATCTGCCAGATACCCATCCAAGAGTTCTGGCCGGTGTCGGGCTATCCAGCTCATGAGCAAGAGCATGAGGCCGATATGGTCTTCCGGTTCCTTCCCGTTGCCCGGCCCCTGGATGCCCACCTCACGCAGCCACGCGCGCAACGCCAGCGTAGTGGCGCCGAAGATGACGCATTCGCGGTCAGTGTAGACAGAGCCCCAGGGAGGGGCGGCTTTGGGAGCGGGGCCCACGAAGAGCCGCCGGTATTCATCTGTGAGGCCATCATCCACTCCCGAGACAATGCCTTCGCAGATCAAAGCGAAGGCCTCTCTGGCCTGGCCCGGGGTGACGAAGGGCCATTCGGCGGCCGCCTGCTCAGCCTCCAGGGCGCCGAGCGCCTCATAGAATGGGGCCGCTTCGATCGAGCCCGGTTCGTAGAGGAAAAGGGAACCGGTGGCCTCCCCTAAAAAGGCCACCGGTTCCAAGATCTGTTCGCTTTGCTGGCTCATGGTCACATGATACTCAAGCCCACAGAGAGCTGCATGGCATAGAACGCCAGGCGAAGCAGGAGGATGCCCACAAGGGCCAGCAGGGCTGCTCCCCAGCTCATGCCCACAAGCGCCCCGGCCTGCGCGCCCCGTACCGCGAACACATCGCATACACCTGTGCCTACCAGGCAGATGGCGCCGCAGACGATGACCATCAGAGCACCGCTCACCAGGCTTGCGCCATCAACCAGGCCGTTCGCCATGCTGCTGGTGGCTGCCGCTTGAACGGCCAGGCCGCCCAAGCCCAGCACCACCCCCGCAGCCAACACCACGATGAGGGCCGTCTTCAAGGTACCTGTGCGCAGATCATCAGCGCACTTCGCCAGCGTGAGTACGAGCACGCTCACCGCGGCACCGCCTACCAGGGAGAACCCTACCATCTGCACCGGTCCGGCCAGGGTGTTCCAGGAGGGGATGGTGTCTATCATGTAGGCCATGCCGGTGAACCAGGCGAACACAAGGCCCAGCACTGCCACGGCCCAGATGAACCCCTTGCGCGCGCCTGCGGACATCTTGCCGGTCATCGCCCAGATCCAGTAGATCAGCATGACAGCGGCGAAGAGGCACCCGGCCGCTAGCTCATTGGAGAGCGGAGAGGAACCTAGGCCCGCGAAGACGCCAAAGGCATTGAGCGGATTCGCCAGATGGAAGAACGCGGCGATGAATCCCACGATCACAAGGGCCACCGGGATGGCGGTCATCTTGTCCACGCGCTTCAGGGCGTCTCCGTCTAGCTTCACCGTGTTGAACAGGATGGCCAGGATGAGGAATGCGCCCGCTCCCATGGGAGCCAAGGTAGAGAAGAGCGCCAAGGGCAGCTCTGCCAATGCGGATGCCATGCTACTTCACCTCCAAAGGATTCACGACCTTGGCTGATGCGTCACCGGCTGGTTTGGCATCAGCAGAGGCCTTGATGTACAGATTCGGCTCGGTATAGTGCTTTTCAGGCAGTGGCGCTATATTCGCCTGTTCGCCCTTCTGGGCCATCTCCTCCACGGTGCCGAAATCAAGGGCGCGCGCGGGACAGGCTTCCACGCACACGGGTTTTTCGCCCGCGGCCAGGCGCTCAGCACACCCGTCACACTTCACGGAATGGCCTTTCTCACGGTCCACCTTCGGCGCGTTATAAGGGCACGCCATATGGCAGTAGCCGCAACCGATGCACTTATCAGCATCCACAGAGACAAGGCCTGTCTCGGCGTCTTTGTGCATGGCACCGGTGGGGCAGACCTTCGTGCAAGCCGGATCATCGCAATGGTTGCACGCCATGGACAACGGGTAGCTCACGCAATCCGTGGTGAACGTACCATCCTCGGCCTTCTTCGTCTCGCCCAGCGTCACCTCATACACCTTGCGGAAAGCGACGCCCACGGAGAGGTCCTTGTAATCCTTGCAGGCCATCTCGCAAGTCTTGCAACCAGTGCAGCGAGTGCCGTCGAAATGGAATGCGTATTGAGTCATCTATCTCTCCTCCTCTCGCTGCTAAGCCTTTTTGACATCGCAGATGTTGGTGTGCTGGGGGTTGCCCTTCGCCAAAGGAGAGGGCCGCTGGGTCGTCAGCGTGTTGATGGAGCCGCCCTTATCCACACCATCTTTGCCGCTCTTGATGTCTCCATCCCACCAAGCGCCTTGGGAAACGGCCACGGTGCCGGGGACCACGCGAGGGGTGACCTTCGCCAGCAGTTCTATCTTGCCGCGGTCGTTCTCCACATGGACCGTATCGCCGTGCTTGATGCCTCGCGGTTCTGCGTCGGCGGGGTTGATCCACGCTTCTTGCGGGTTGACTTCCTTGAGTTCGGGAATGAAGCCCCACGATGAGTGGATGCGCCCGCGGTAATGGAAGCCCGTGAGGATGAGCGGGTGTTTCTCGGTGGTGGTCTCCACACCCTCCCATTCGGGGATGTAGGCAGGAATTCCGGGAAGATGATCCATTCCCTTGAGCGTATCGCCCTCGTTCAGCTTCCAACCATCCGTGTCCTTCAGCAGCTTCTCAGAGAAGATCTCTATCTTGCCCGAAGGAGTGGTGAGGGCATTGCCAACGGGATCGTCACGGAATTTCTTCATGGACACGGTGTGCGGGTAAGCACGGGTGTATACGCCCATCTTCTGCATCTCATCGTAGGGGGGCAATTCGGGGTCGTTCGCGCGAGACTTCTCATACAGTTCGCGGATCCATTCTTCCTCGGTCTTGCCTTCTGTGAACTTGTCTTTCACACCGAAACGATCCGCCATCATGGCCGCCATCTCATAGGCGGTCTTGCGTTCGAATTTCGGAGAGGTGGCAGGCGTGCCCGTGATGATGTAACCCCAGTCAGAACCCGTCGCGATCTGGGAATGCTGCTCGAATCGGAACAAATCGGGAAGCACGATGTCTGAGTAGTTCATGGAATCGCACATGACCGTGTCGATCCCCAGGATGAATTCGCACTTGTCCTCATCGGCCAGGATCTCGTGAGCCTTGTTGATGTCTGAGTGCTGATTGGTCAGGCAATTCCCGGCGTAGTTGATCATGTACTTGATGTTGCTCTTGAGCTTGTCGGTCTTGCGAACGCCCCAGTCTTTTGCGCCCATGTCCTCGCCGTGCTCGATGGCATCGGTCCACACGAAGCAAGAGATGGAATCCTGAACGGGGTTCTTGCCTTGGGGGAAGGACTCCAGTTTCGGACTGTTGCGTGCTTCGCGGCAACCGTTGTTCGTGCCCGGCAGCCCCACCTGGCCCACCAGGCAAGGCAGAGCCATGATGGACCATGCGGTCCACTCGCCGTTCGAGCGGCGCTGCGGCCCCCATCCCTGCACCACATAGACCGGTTTAGTGGTGGCGATCTCCTGGGCCAAGCTGCGGATCTTTTCCGCGGATATGCCCGTGATAGGAGCGGCCCATTCGGGAGTCTTCTCCACCTTGTCATAGCCGGTGCCCAGGATGTAATCCTTGTAGGACAGATTCTGGCCCTTGTAGGCCTCAGGCATGGTCTCTTCGTCATAGCCCACGCAGTAGGTGTGCAGGAAATCCTCATCGGTCTGCCCGTTGACGATGAGCTCGTGACCAAGAGCGGCCACCAACGCGGCATCAGTGCCCGGGTTGATGGGCAACCATTCCTCGGAATGACCCATGGCCGAATCGTTCATACGCGGGTCGATGATGTAGATCTTCGCAGGGGTGCGCTCCCGCATGTGAACCCAGTCGTAGTGGGTGGTAAGACCGCCCTGGCGCGTTTCGGTAGGGCTGGACCCGAAGCACAGGATCAGCTTCGCATCCTCCCCGGAAGAGAGGGAACTTCCCCCGTTGTTCTTTTCGCCATACATATAGGGTGTGATCGCGGTGATCTGAGCGGTGGAGTAATCGCCGTACCGGTTCAGGTATCCGCCCACCAAGTTCAGAAACCGGTTGAACGGACGCGACGTGGTGGCGGAAACGCCCGTGGCATAGGGCACATACACCGCTTCATTGCCATGCTTCTCAATGACCTCCTTGAGCTTGCTAGCAGCGGTGTCAATGGCCTCATCCCAGCTGATGCGCTCATACTTCCCTTCGCCGCGCTTGGTGCCTTCCACGCGCTTCATGGGGTAGTTGATGCGGTCAGGGCTGTTCATCCAACGACGATAGGAACGACCCCGCAAGCAGGCGCGAGCCTCCGGCGTGTCGAAAGAACCATCGGCGCTCGTATGGGTGTCCACCCATACCACTTCATCATCCTTCACGTGCATCTTGAGGGCACAACGACCCGGACAGTTGATGGCGCAATGCCCCCAGGTGGTCGTCTCCTCAGCTTCCGCGAAGGCCGGCGATGCGCCGGTGCCGAACAGCGAATCGGCCGCCGCAGCGCATCCTCCGGCTGCGGCCAACGCCCCCAGCGCCCCACTCGTCTTGAGGAAGGTGCGACGGGTGAGCTTAGTGTCAACCATACTTATCTCCTCTCCCTTTCCCTCAGGTCCGGCCCTTGTGCGCCCCTGCGCATCCCCTCCGGGCCGAAGTCTTGGAAGAACTCTAAACCGAAGGGCTTCAAAGAGGGTCACATAAAGCGGGTGATTTTTGAGAAATGCCCGTTCAGACCCGTATTGGTACGCCACGCATCTCAGCAGGGCCAGCTATACTGAACCCATGCGAACCAAGGATCCACAGAACCCTCTTCAGCTGCTGGTGCCCAATGTAGCGTCTTTAGGCTATGCGCTATTCTTAGCCATCAACGCGGCAGGCGTGTGGGGAGGCGTCTTCCCCTTCCTGCCCCTGGAATTCCAGACCCCTACCATCGTCTTCTGGTTCTTCTTCGCTCAATCCGTCGTCTTCTCCTTGAGCTATGTGGCTAGCTGCGTAGGGTCCTACTTCCTGCCGGGGGCCACCCGCGCCTTCTTCGTGAAGCTGACCAGCGCCATCTACTTCCTCGGATGGTGCTGCCTGATAGCCGCCATCTACGTGGACGCAGCGGCGTTGGCCCTGGTCTGTGTGGGCGGCGGCCTTTTGGGGTTAGGGTCCACCGGGTTCTACATGCTCTGGCAGCGGCTGTTCGCCAGCCAAGACGCTGATGCGGGCAACCGGGACCTCTTGGTGGGAAGCGCCTGGGGCGCTCTGTTCTACTTCGCGCTATACCTCATACCCCAGGCAGTCACGGCCTACCTGATCCCGTTGGTGTTCCTGCCCCTGTTCGGCCTCTGCGTCACGCTGCGCAGCCGCACCATCAACGCAGAGCAATCCATGTTCGCCGACGTGCCGCGCGAACATCCCCAAGTCTATCGGCAGGTGCTGGCTGATCACTGGCGCGGTGCCCTGTGCATAGGCGCGGTGGGGTTCTGCGCGGGCATCATGCGCTCTATCGCCGTGGCAGAGCCCACCATCGGCATCTACGTGAACGCCCTTTCCATGGCGGGAATGCTGGTAGCCGCCCTGGTGGTGCTCTGGCTCTGGAGCCTGAAGGACGTACGGCTCTCCATCACGGACACCTACCGCGTGGTATTCCCGTTCCTCATCACCTCACTGGTGCTGCTCCCGCTTTTGAATGATGAATACGCCCGGTGGCTGGCGGCCATCCTCTATGCGGTCTACGCGGCCTACATCATGCTGATGATGATGCAGTGCGCCCAGATATCCCGGGACCGTGGCATCAATCCTGTGCTCATCTACGGCTTCTACGGTGCCATCGTCTACACGCTGCATAGCGTGGGGTTCCTGGGAGGCACCTTCGCCGAAGACGTGCGCGTCATGGGCGTAGACCCGCTGGCGGTGGTAGCGCTCACGGCCATCTGGGCGCTGGGGCTCATGCACTTCGTGGGATCGGGCGGATTCACCTCTGCGCTTTCCCGGCAGGACAGCCCTGAGGCCATTGAGTTGGTCTCATTGCGCGCGAAGGGAAGCGAGACCGCAGCTCTGCTTTCTGAGGACAGGATGGCGAATGCCCCTGACCGCATCGCCGTGCAGGCAGCGCGCATCCAAGAGCAGTTCCGCCTGTCTGCCCGCGAAGCCGAGGTGATGGAGCTTCTGGCCCGGGGCAATTCCGTAGCGCGCATCGCTGAGGTGCTGGTGGTGTCAGAGAACACGGTGCGCACCCATTCGAAGCGCATCTACACCAAGCTGGACATCCACAAACGCCAGGAACTGGTGGATCTGATCGAAGCCTTCTGAGCGCGCCCACGCCCCCATGCTCGCAGGCCTGCTGTATATCCGTAGCCGGGCATCCGATCTTGATGCCCGCAACTCCTGGGATGAATGGGCATGAAGACCGCATGCCCATCTACGGGCCCGATCGCTTCATGGTAAGGTGGCACCCATGGCGAAGGATGCTTACAAGGTGCAACCCAATGACAGCCTCTGGCCGCGGAATGACCTCAGCCGCCAGGCCTTCGTGGCGCGCGTCCAGGAGGAGGGCGGCGCGAACTACCGGGACCTGCCCTGGCGCAACCTGGATGATGGCTATGGAGTGCTGGTCTCAGAGGTGATGCTTCAGCAGACCCAGGTAGTGCGGGTTGAGCAGTACTGGCCGCGCTTCCTCAAGGCCTTTCCCACCCTAGAAGCCTTGGCCGCAGCGCCAGTCAAAGAGGTGCTGGGGCTTTGGCAGGGGCTTGGCTACAACCGCCGAGCCTTGGCTTTGAAGCGTGCGGCTGAGCAGGTGGCCGCCTCAGGACGCACTCAACTGCCGGATGCCTTCGCTGAGCTGATAGCGCTGCCGGGCATCGGTCCTGCCACCGCCGCTGGTGTTCTGGCCTTCGCCTACCAGAAGCCTGCGGTCTATCTGGAGACGAACGTGCGCGCCGTGTTCCTCCACGAGCTCTTCCCGGATGAGACCAGCGTCCCTGATGCAGACCTGCTGCCCTACGTGGCTGACACGGCCGATACCCCGGACCCTCGGAGCTGGAACTACGCACTCTTGGATTTCGGGGCCGCCCTCAAACGCAGCGGTGCCAACCCCAGCCGCGCCAGCGCCTCCTATAGCCGCCAGTCCGCCTTCGAAGGCTCTCGCCGACAAAAGCGGGCTGAGCTGGTGCGCATCGTCTTGGGTGCCCCGGAAGGCATCTCCTGTGAGGATGCCAAGCAAGCCCTGGACAGCGCTGAAGCTGACCGCGGGCGCGAAGCGGTGAGCCCCAAGCTCTTCGATTCCCTCATAGCTGACTTGGCCCGCGAAGGCTTCCTGCAGTTGAACGGCTGCACCCTCTTCGTTGCCGAATGAGCGCCTTGGCGATGATCCGCACCGCCTTGAAGATCATCTTTCCTGATCAACGGCATCAAGCAGCTCTTCTCGTGAGTTGATATCCATCTTCCGATAGATGTTGTACACGTGGGTCTTCACGGTATGGCCCGATATGCACAGCTTGTTCTGGATATGTTCTATGCCGCGTCCCTTCGCCAACAGCATGAACACCTCCGTCTCACGGGCCGAGAGCCCCGCCTCTTGGGCAACGCGCTCACAATGCGCCTGCCAGGTTCCACCAGCAGCATCCTCGTTCGAAGGCGTCTCCTCATCGCGTTTCGCAGCAGCTGGTCCTGCAAGCGGTGAAAGCGGAGCGAAGGTGATGATAACAGCCAGGAGCACCACCAATGCCAGGGCTGCCATGGAGAGCATCGCATAATCCATAACCCCCGAGAATGTCACGGCAAGGCCGATGGCGTGACCGAGCAGAAGCCCGATATAGAGGCAGGCTTGGCTAGAGCCCGCCAGGTGCAACCGCGAGGTGTTGCGCGCGCGACTAATATCGAGGGCAAGCTCGATGCCCAAAGCCTCGAAGAAGACATAGCAGCCAAGGAGGAGCAGATTGCAGGAAGCGGCAGCAACCCCCTGCAGGAACGACATGGGGATGAGCGCAACGATGAGCACAGGGAAGAGGAGCCTGAAGCCGCTCATGCGACGGGCCAGGTCAGGCTCAGAACGAAAGACGAGCCAAGCGGCCCCCGCCCCGGCGATGAGGACGAGCGCGATGCCGCCCAACAGCATATCGCTCTCTCCGAACTGGGTGGTGGCCCCGATGCCCACACCGAAGACGATGCCATAGGATACGCAGATCATCTTGAAGAGCGGCGCAAGGCGTGCCCTCTCCCTTGACTCCTTGAGCGGCACGAACCCCGGCATGGTGATGCTCGGGTCACGTTCCAGCAATTCAGAGATGCCTAAGCTTGCAAGGGGACAGAGGCAGAGCATACCTATGTTGAAGGGGAATGGCAGCAGATTCATGATGAGATAGATGAGCGCGCCCAGCCCCATGGATGCCACGAGCGCCGCTGCGCAAGACCTCACAGGAAGCGCCGCGATGAGCTCGATCCAGATCATGAGCAAGCACGCAAGCCCCATGCCAGCCAAGCTCCAGGCGAAGAGATCGAAGAGGAGGGGGAGCGCCATCTCAAGCGTGTAGGCCGTGAATGACGAGATGGCCGCAACCGCCGAGAACAAGAGGATGCCCGCTTTCTGCAGGCGCCTACCACGCTCGGATGAGAACCAGTCAGCCTTGCGCGCGATCACGATGCAGATGACAGCAGATCCAAGCAAGAAAGCGATCCTGAGGAACAAGTGATACCAGAGTTCCTGGATGGCCGCATCCATGAACGAGTTGCGCATGAGCATGGTGAAGAAGCAGCCCCAATAGAGCGCGAAACCGCAAGCCACCATGAAGATCAGCGTGCTCTTGAAGCCCTGAACGGGCTCATCTTCGCCACTCATACGGTTTTCCATAGCGCTCTCGGCACCCCCGATACCCCGAAAATCACTAGCCTGCATTCCCCTTTTCAGTGCTTTGGCCGATGGTGCAGACCCACCAATGCCCCTTAGGCTTGCCTTCAAGCGTAGCGGATATGGACGATGGTTTGCAACAGTGATGAGCGTGCACAGCGAACCTTGATGCAGCCTCATCGCCCTTCCGCTCTGGCAAAGAGGAAAAGGAAGAGGAGGAACCGATGAGCGAGAAGTACCAGACAGTGCCCCATGAGAAGCCGTTCAAGTACCAAGAGGGAGACCTGAACGTCACTCGTGGGTGCGCGTGGACAGGCCCCGGCTGCCACATGGGATGCGGCGTTGTCATGTATACGGACCAAGAGGGCAATTTCGTCAAGTGCGAAGGTGACCCTGAGGACCCGTGGACCAACGGACGCCTGTGCATGCGTTGCCTGGACGCCCCCGAGGTGACCAACCATGAAGAACGGCTGCTCTACCCCATGAAGCGAGACCCGAAGGACAGGGGCAAGGACACCTGGGAGCGCATCACCTGGGACGAGGCCTATGACCTGATCACCGAGAAGTTCATGGCCATCAAAGAGGAGTACGGGGCTGAATCTGTGGTCTTCGCCCAGGGCACGGGGCGCGATATCGCCGCCTACATCACCCGTCTGGCTTGGTCGTTCGGCTCCCCGAACTACACCGGCTTCCTCTCCGGTCAAGCCTGCTACCTGCCGCGCATCGCTGGCATGGCAGCCACCACCGGAGCCCCCTGGATCCCCGACTGCGCCCAGCAATTCCCCGAGCGCTATGATCATCCTGATTACGAAGTGCCCGAGGTCATGTTCATCTGGGGCAACTATCCTCTGAAGTCCAACCTGGAAGGCTTCTACGGCCACTGGGTGATAGACCTGATGAAGCGTGGCATGAAGATCGTCACCGTTGACCCGAAGGTCACCTGGCTCGCCACGAAATCAGACCTGCACCTGCGCGTGCGCCCCGGCACCGATGCTGCTCTGGCCCTGGCCATGATCAATATCATCATCAACGAAGACCTCTACGACCATGATTTCGTCGATCGCTGGTGCTATGGCTTCGATGAGCTGAAGGAACGGGCTGCGGAATTCCCCGTGGAGAAGGTCTCTGAGATCACTTGGGTTCCCGCCGACAAGATCGTGGCTGCCGCGCGCATGCTGGGCAAGGCGAAGAACTCCACCCTGCAATGGGGCGTTGCCGTGGACATGACCCGCGAAGCCATGCCTGCGGGCCAGGCCATCTTGGCCCTCTGGGAGATCACGGGCAACATGGAGCGCCCGGGCGGCATGGTAGTGGCGCCAGAGATCCTCTCCGTTGCCGGTGGCTGGGGCCGTGAGATCCTCGGGCCCATCCAAGAGGACAAGCGCATCGGCATCCATGACTACCCCCTCTATAACTTCGGCTTTGCCGTATCCCAACCTGATGAGACCGTGAAGACCATCGAGACCGGGGATCCCTATGAGATCCATGGTGCGTGGCTTCAGACCACGAACCCCTTGGCCTGCATGGGCGCTGACCCGAAGCGTCTCTACAAAGCGCTCAACAAGCTGGATTTCATCGTGGTGGTGGATCTATTCAAGACGCCCACCATCGCAGCTCTGGCTGACGTGGTACTGCCTGCTCAAACTTTCTCGGAGCGCAACGGCCTGGCCTTCATCTCCGGCGCTCAGCGAGGGTCCACCATCAACAAGGTGACGAAGGTGGGCGATACGAAATCCGACATGGAGATCAACCTGGAGCTGGGCAAGCGTTGGAACCCTGAGGCATGGCCCTGGGATAACGTGGACGATATGTTCACTGACATGCTAGAGCCCACGGGGATGACCTTCGAAGAGCTCCAGAAGGTGGCACCGGCCTATCAGCCCATCGAATACTATCGTTACGAGAAGGGCATGCTGCGCCCGGATGGCCAACCCGGCTTCAACACTCCCACAGGCCGCATAGAGCTCTGGAGCAACTTCTACAGCCGCGCAGGCTTGGACCCGCTGCCCTACTTCGAAGAGCCCGAGCCCGGCCCCGGCTCCACGCCGGACCTCATGGATGAGTATCCGCTGGTCATGACCTCGGGCGCGCGCTTCTGGGGCATGTTCCACTCAGAGCACCGGCAGATCAAGCGCATGCGCCATTATCGCCCCTGGCCGCTCATGGAGATCCATCCGGACACAGCCGCGAAGTACGGCATCCAAGATGGTGATTGGGTATGGATGGAAGGCCCGCTGGGCCGCGCCAAGCGCAAGGCGAAGCTCACGCCCATCATGGATCGCCGCCTGGTGTCCTGTGATCACGGTTGGTGGTTCCCCGAGGCTGATCCTGAGAACCTCTACGACGTGTTCGACCTGAACATCAACAACACGCTGCCATGGATCCCTGGCAAGAGCGGCTTCGGCTCCAACTACAAGAGCTCCATCTGCAAGATCTACAAGGTTGAGGAGGATAACTAGCCATGGCAAAGTACGGACTTCTGATAGACGCGCAATGGTGCTCAGGATGCCACAGCTGCGAGGTGGCCTGCCAGATGGAACACGGCTATCCCGTGGGACAGACGGGAGTCAAGGTGGTCAAGATAGGCCCTTGGGTCATCGGAGACGAAGCGGAAGAGAATTGGCAGTTCTCCTACCTGCCCATCCCCACCAAGCAATGCGACACATGCGCCATGCGCCGCGGCATGGGAAAGGTGCCCACCTGCGTACAGCATTGCCAATCCCAGTGCATCGAATTCGGACCGGTGGATGAGCTGGCTGAGCGCATGGATGAGAAGCAGAAGACCCTGTTCGTGGTGGGCTGAGCCAAGCGTCACCTCATCCCTAGCAGACCCACCTGACCCTAGCGCCCCGCCCGAAGCGGGGCGCGCTTCTAAGGAGTGTTTCCTATGCATAGCAAGAAGTACTACATCATCTACGGCTTGTTCTTCTCCCTGTTCGTGGCTGCCGTGCTGTGCTTGTGCTTGACCATAGCCCAGGGCATGCCCCACATAGATCCGGTGTTCTTCCTGATGAGCTTCCTCGTGGCCTTCGTCACATCCTTCGTGGTCACGGCAGTGCTGCCACTGGCACGCATCTCGGCCGCCTGCGCCGGATACTATGATGCGAAGCCTGGCACCGTGGCGTTCCGCTTGATCCAGAACGTCTTCTTCAGCACGCTGATCATGGTGGTGCTGGGCCTCGTCATGACCGGATTCATGACAGGGGTTGGTGACGTTGAGATGATGTCCACCATGACGGGCGGCATGATCGTCACCAATCTCTTCGACCGCTTCGTATCCCTTTGCATGCAGTTCTGGCCCGTGATCGTCATCGTAGCGTTCCTCTGTGACCCGGCTGCAGGGGGTCTAGCGGCCGTCATCACCGGCGAGAGAAAGGGCAAGGCTGCGAAGAGCCCTGATAAGGACATGGCCGGGTCCTCTGAGGTGGCTCATGCCTCCTGAGGAGCCATCCGACCGGAAGAAAGCCCAGAAGATCCTCGTGGCATCGGCTGAAGAGGTGGCAGAAGTGGTAGATGCCATCAGCGGGGCCACCTGGAACACACGCAATACCATCATGGAGGACCTGTTCCATGATGACCTGGCTGCCCACGGAGATGCCATGCCCGCCTATCGGCCTCCGGGAGAGCTCTAGGTCAGACAAACTCCCATCCCAAGCACAACAAGAAGGGAGGGCATGAGCCCTCCCTTCTTCGCGTAAGAACCTCTCAGAAGGAATGCTTAGCCGAAGAGCGTTGACATCATGGCCGATTCAGCACCAGCCGTTGGCTGCCAGGTGTTGCCCTCGCGCTCGTAGGTGAGAGTCACGGGCTCATGGGTGACCACAGGCAGCTCATCGATCATCTGCATGGTGCGATCCCCGATCCAGTCCATGATCTCTTGACGAGACATATTCGCGAACTGCTCAGTGTTCTCAGACACTTCGCTTTGCAGCGTGTTCATGGCTTCAGTGATAGAGGAGAAATCCTTGGAGGTGAACGTCACCACTGCATCAGCAGTGTCACCGTTCACGGTAACGGAATCAATGGTGCCATCGAACCCTTGGAGCAGCGCCCGCACCAGCTCCTCAGAGGAGATGCCCACGCTGGAGAGGGTGGAAGCACCCGGGATGGAAGAGGCCATCTCGCTGACCATGGCGTCATCCATTGCTTTGATCTCATCGATCTCTTCCGTCAAGCTCTGACGGATCAGCTCTTCGCTGTTGTCTTGGCATCCGGTAACGGCGCAAAGCGACACTGCCAGAAGCGTGCCCATGGCCACTGCCAGAAGCACCCTTTTCACCTGATAGAGCTTCTTCGTTGCTTCTTTCATCCTACCCCTCCTTGTTCGGTACCCCTCAAGGTGACCAACCCTGACGGGCACGATCATAGATACACTGGGCAGTCTATCAGATGGATGCCTGACCGCCCCCGTATTCGCAGAGATGCCTGACCGCCCCCGTATTCGCAGAGATAAATGAGTTCCTTCGAAAAGCGTTTGATCCTATAATCTTCGCGAATCATTTTGAGAACGGCGAACGGGAGCCCTCCTCTCAGATGGAAGCGCTTGCAGACCTCTTATCTCTGATCGTACAGCCCTGCTATGCCCTGACCGGCAACTGGTGGGTCTCTATCCTCCTCTTCACGCTCATCATCAAGGTCATCCTGATGCCGCTATCCCTTTGGGTGCAGAAGAATTCCATCGTGATGGTGCAGCTGATGCCCGCCCTCAACCGCATCAAGGTGCGCTACTTCGGTGACGCGGAGACCATTGGCGAAAAGCAGAGCGCTCTCTATAAGGAACAGCACTATCACCCCATGCTCAGCCTGATCCCCTTGGCTATCCAGATCATCATCCTCTTCGGGTTGGTGGATGTGATCCACCGCATCACGGATGGAGGGGCGCCCGGTACGGAATTCCTGGGGATGGTGCCCGTGGAAGACGACGGCCTCTCCTGGATCATGCCTGTCTTGGCCGGGCTTTCGGCAGTGGCCATGGGGTGCGCCCAGAACCATATCAACCCGCTCCAGCGGGAACAGTCTTCCCTGGAGAAGAACACCACCAACGGCCTTTCCATCGCGCTCTCCTTCGCCTTGGGCATCTTCGTAGCCGCCGGCATGGCCTTCTACTGGATCTGTTCGAACCTGCTCTCCATCCTGGTGCAGGTGATCTGCAATCTGCTCATAGACCCGCGCAAGTCCATCGACTACGCTGAGCTGGAGGAGAGCCGCCAGGAATTGGAGGGGCTCAACGCCCTTTCGGCGAACCGCCCCAAGTGGTATCAGCATGACCCCCTGGCTAAGCGTGAGAAGGCTGATCTCAAGCGCTTCTTCGCCATCACAGGCAAGCATATCGTGTTCTATTCCGAAGGGAGCGGCTTCTACAAATACTTCCGCGGAGCCATAGAATGGCTGCTGGAGAATTCTGACATCCGCATCCATTACGTGACCAATGACCCGAATGACCAGATCTTCGCCTTGACGGAGCAGCACCCGCGCATCTTCCCCTATTTCGTGGGAGAGAAGAAGGCCATCACGCTCATGATGAAGATGGATGCCGATGTGGTGGTCACCACCCTGGGAGACCTGGACAACTTCTACATCAAGCGCTCCTACGTGCGCAAGGACATAGAATACGTCTATATGTTCCACCACATGACCTCCATGGATATGACCTCTACCGTGGGGGAATACGATCATTACGACACGCTGCTCTGCACGGGACCCCATCAGGTGGATGAGATGCGCGTGATAGAGGTGCATCGCGGTTTGGATCCTAAGAACCTGGTGGCCTGCGGCTATGACCTGCTGGATAGGGATATCAGCGAATGGGCCGTGCATCAGGCTGACATAGAGGCTGCCAAAGACCGGCCTCAGATCTTGCTGGCCCCCAGCTGGCAGGAAGACAATCTGATGGACAGTTGCGCTGATGAGCTAGTCTCTTCCCTGTTGGGCAAGGGCTACCGCATCATCGTGCGCCCCCATCCTGAATACCTGAAGCGCTACAGGCCCCGCTGGGAGGCATTCCAAGCACGTTTCGCGAACGTCAGCGAAGAGGAACTCGTCTTCGAGCAGGATTTCAGCTCCAGCGATTCCATCCTGGCCGCTGATGTCTTAGTGACTGATTGGTCATCGGTGTTCTGCGAATTCTGCTTCACCACGCTGCGCCCCGCAGTCTTCATCAACACTGACCCGAAGGTCAGGAATCCGAACTGGCGCGAATTCGGCATAGACTCCACGGATATATCCCTGCGCGACCGCGTGGGGAAATCCCTCAACAAGGATGAGCTTGACCAGTTCAGCAGCACCATTGAAGCCATGCTTGGCGAAAGAGAGCGTTGGCGAGATGAGATAGAAGCCATCCGCAGCGGTTTCGTGTTCAACTTAGGAAAGGGCGGTCAGGCCGCTGGCGCCTATTTGCTAGAAGCCGTGCTAGAGAAGCAGCAGGCACGAGAAGCGGCTGCTTCGGCTTCGATGGCTAGCCCTGAAGCTGAGGATAGGGATGGGGAGAGCCGCCATGCTGCCTAGATGCCTCCTGTGCCTCCATGACGCCTTCGCCATCATCACAGGGGCGCTGATCCTAAGCGTTGGGCTACCGGAGGTGGCCTTCGCCTACGTTGACCCCTCGGTCATGACCTACACCATTCAGGCGCTGGCTGGTGCTGCCGTTGCCCTGAGCGCGGTGCTGGGGGTGGCCTTTCGCCGCAGCCGTCGGGCGCTCATGCGCCTCTTCCATATAGATGAGAACGCGAAGAAGCAGACAGAACCGCCCGTGCATCCTATCCATGCAGCCCAGCCCGATGCAGGCAGGCTCTTAGCGGATGCTGACCATGCAGCATTGTTGGCCAAGCAGGAGCTGATGGGTGATGGGGCTGCCAAGCAGCTCAGCTGGAGGCGCAGGTTCGTCCAAGCGCTCATCGTGAGCCTCTTCTTGGTGGCGACGCTCTTCATGGTGCCTCCGCTGGAAGTGGTGGGGCAATCCACCTTCGGACTGCTCTTCAACTTCTACGACATCCTCCCGCTGATGCTCATCACCGGCGTTGGCGCTATGGTCTTGATAGCCCTGGCGCTCTCCGCTTTGCGTGGACGCGCATTCACGGTAGCCCTTGCGGTTGTGGTGGGCATTGGCATGGCTGCCTATGTTCAGGCGCTATTCCTGAACAAGGATCTACCCATCGCCGATGGCTCGCTGTTGCACCTGCCTGACCACATGGAGATGGTGACCGCCAGCTCTCTGGCCTGGATCATCATCCTCTTCGCCGTGCTCTTCTTCGGGCTGAAGCGCGAGCGCATCTTCCGCACTTTCGCCCTGGTGGTGAGCATTGCGCTTGTGGTGGTCCAGGGAGCCAGCGTGGTGAGCATTGCCACTGACCAGCGCGTGCTAGACGGTTTGCACACGGAGAAAGTGGTGGCCACCCGCGAAGGGCTCTACACCCTCTCTCCCCAGCAGAACATGGTGGTCTTCATCTTGGATACCTACGATCAACGCTTCTTGGATGAGGCGCTCCAGGATGACCCTGCTCTGCTGGATGAGCTCACCGGATTCACCTGCTTCACGAACTCCACCGCCCAGATGATCCCCACCCGTTATGCCATGCCTTTCTTGACCACCGGGCGCGCACCGCAGCCCGGCGCTGATTTCAAGGAATTCGTCCGCACCTGGTTCGACGGAGACACCCTCATCAAGGACATCCATGACCAGGGCTACACCTTGGGAATCTACTCAGACAGCCTGGGTACGGATATCACGAAGGTGGCCCCCTTCGCCATGAATGTCCACGAGGTGGCTCCCCCGCCGTTCAACCCGTTCCATATGAGCGCGGAACTGGAGCGGGTGGCCCTTTACCGGGACCTGCCCTGGGTGCTGAAGCCCGCTTTCTGGTTCACCACCGATGACCTCAACCAGGCCTATTCCGAACAGGGAGATGTTGCCAGCATGCCCTTCACGGTAGATGACTTGCGTCTGGCGAAGGGGCTACGAGAGAAGGGGATCACCTTCAATCAGGAGGATAAGAGCTTCCGGCTCATCCATATGCTGGGCCCCCATAGGCCCTTCCTCATGGACGAGCAGGGTATGCCCGCACCCGGAGAGCCCACCCGGTCCCAGCAGGCCCGCGGCAATATCAAGATCGTGAGCGAATACCTGCAGCAGATGAAGCAGCTGGGGATCTATGATGATGCGTTCATCGTGATCACGGCGGATCATGGCCATTGGCAGAACGAGCCCACGGGTCTCACGGAACCCACATCGGTCATCCTGATGGTGAAGCCGCCAGAGGCACCGGAAGAGGCCCAGCAGCCGCCACGCTTCTCTGCGGTACCCACGGGCCACCTTGACCTACCTGCCACCATTGCCCAAGCTGCCGGGGCAGATGCCTCCCGCTACGGCATGACCGTCTTCGACGTTGGCGAAGAGCCGCGTGAGCGCCATTACTGGCACACCACCACGGATTATCACGAAGACACGGAATGGACGCAGTTCGCCATCAACGGTGATGTCCTTGACTATGACAGCTGGGCGCCCACGGGAGAGGCGATCCCCATCCCGCCCCGCCAGGAAGGCTGACGAAGGCCATGGGCGCTACGCCGTTCGAGCATTTCCTCTACGTGCTGGAATGCGGAGATGGAAGCTTCTACACCGGCTATACCACGGACGTTCCCGCGCGCGTGGCAGCCCATCAGGCAGGCATGGGCGCCAAGTACACGAAGTCCCATGCCCCCGTGCGGCTGATCGCCCAGGCACGCTTCTACAGCAAAGAGCGCGCCATGAGCGCTGAAGCCCTCTTCAAGCGACTGAACCGGGATCAAAAGGAAGCGCTGTTGGCGAAGGCTTCCGCTGACCAGGTGTCGCAGGTGCCGCTGGAACAGGTGCTCTGCCAGGAACTGCCCGGCTTCGGCGAAGACACCGCAGGAGAGTTCGTCTGCCGCAGCTTGGCTGAGAATATTGATGAGGGTTACCGGGCATTCCATACCAAGCTGGTGCCCAACCTAGACCCACGGACCATCGCCGGGGTGCGCACGCCTGCTTTGAGGCACATTGCCAAGGCATTGGCGAAGAGGGAGGATGCGAACGCGTTCCTGAGATCGCTTCCCCATCGGCTCTTCGATGAGAACCAAGTGCACGCCTTCGCTCTAGGGCTTGAGAAAGACTACCCCACGGCCCTTGAGCTCTACGAGCGCTTCCTGCCCTTCGTTGACAACTGGGCCACCTGCGATCAGCTTCCCGTTCAGGTATTCGCCCAGCGGTCCGAAGAGACCTTGACCCAGGTAGAGCGGTGGCTTCAGTCTGACCATTGCTACACCATCCGCTTCGCCATGGGTGTGCTGATGCGCCTGTACTTGGATGAGCTGTTCGAAGAGCGCTTCTTGGAACTGGTAGCGCAGACCCCCATGCCCACCAGCCCGGAACGCCCCGCCTCTGATGAGGATATCTACTATGTGAACATGATGCGCGCCTGGTTCTTCGCCGAGGCATTGGCGAAACAGGAAGCAGCCGCGCTCCCCTATTTCGAGCACACAGGTGACGAAGCGCTTTTGGATGAGTGGACGCGTCGCAAGGCCATTCAGAAGGCCATCGAAAGCCGCCGCATCTCTCCGGAGATGAAAGCCCACCTGCGCACCTGCCGCTGAAACGTGAACAACGCTAGCCTGGCAGGAAAACCTATACGGCAAGGTCAAGGGGCAAATCAGAAATATCTTTTAAGCGCCTGCCTTCAATGAGTGTTTCAAGCATATCCATAGCGTCTTCGCTGCCATTTTCTCTTACTGATTCAATAAGCTCATACAAAGCAAAATGGTACGTGCAATCTATATCACCCGTACCAAGGGCAATGGAAGCCAATCGCGAAGGAAGTGGTTCTCCGGTCACCACCACAATATGAGGCAAGCTGCCCTTTCGATTCCGGATCAAATTCAATGCCTCAGTCCTGCTATTCTGAGCGCGATCAGATCTCATAGTCCATTTTGCAGAAATAGATGCATGCAAAATAGGTTTGCGATTAACCCGCGCCCGAATATCTGCTTCTAAACACGTTTGTTCATCAACAACCCGAAACGGGCTGTTCAGCTCCTCATCGGTACAAGGCTGACGGTAAACAACAATATCAGGCGCCACCATATAGTCATTGCCAATCATGGCCGAGAGACTTTTGTTTTCTCGTGTCAGCTCATCTAAATAAGCAAGATGTTCATACTGAGCGTAGGACGATGCCTTCAAAGAGCTTCTGTTACCCAACTTAATGACCGTCCAATCTCCTGGACGAATGTGCTGCAATAGGGGAAATGTACAAGCAACGTAATCTGCAACAATGGTTTCAAACTTTGCTCCAGATGTTTGGGCAGCATGCCTTTCATGTAACTCAGCCATAAGCTGTTCGGCAATCCCAGCCGCAATACGCCGTGATGCCCCATTATTTGAATCTGCATTTGAAGGTATGCCATTTGAGCTAACTGCAAGCACACCTTTTTCAACTAATGAACGATGAAATACTTCTCTCTGTTTCGCTATGAGAGCTTTGTTGTCATCGTCCATCAATGCACTCCTTAATTTTGCGGCCAATGGCTCGAGCAACCGGAGGCGGAAACGCATTACCTATCATGCGACAGGCAGCTGTCTTCCTTGCACCAAAAACCCAGTCATCTGGAAATCCTTGAATGCGCGCCATCATGCGCGGAGTCAATCTGGGCACACCTTCAAACCCGGGATAGGGGGCCTCATCGGCAACGCCCGTGCCGTCAACTCCCAGCTTGGCCCAAGCCGCGCGCGCCCGGGATGGGCCCAGATCAGGACCCCCGTGCTTTTTAGACCCACCTACCAGTGTAGGCGCAATACCCTTCGCTCTCTTTGTCCAGTCCGTTGCGCCCTCCCAGCCGTTCACGGCCATGAGATCAGCGAGAAGCTTGCCAACCGATGTTGGCCGCTTCTTCCAGGGAGCCGGAAATTCAAACGTATCAGGAATATCTTTACGAATACCCACAATGATTGTACGCGGTCTTAACTGAGACACACCATAATCTGAAGACACGACAAGTTTGATGTGAGTTGCATAGCCTAAATTATGAAGCGTGCTCAGTATTTCGTTACGGTAATCATCAAACTGAGCATCAAGAAAACCGCGAACATTCTCCATCATCACAGCTTTTGGCGTAATTTCTCCCACAATCCGTAAAGCTTGAGGGAAAAGATCACGCTCATCATGTTTGCCGAGTTGTTTTCCTGCCTTACTAAAAGGAGGGCAGGGCACACCAGCAGCAAAAAGATCTATATCTTCGTAGGGCCGAGCGTCAAAGTGAGCAACATCTTCACAAACCACATTCCAATGAGGCCGATTTTGCTTCAATGTATGACAGCAGTGGTGCTCTATCTCAACAAGAGCCCGGTGGTGAAAGCCTGCCTGCTCAAGGCCCAATGCCTGGCCACCTGCCCCCGTGCATATTTCTAAAGAGCTATGTAGAACGCCCCTACTCATGTATGTTTTCTGCCTACTCCTTAAGAGGTACAGCCATTCATTGTTTACGTAGTTGCGCCATTATCCCAAAGACAGAACAGGTAGCTGTACCACAAGATGAACACTTTCCCGTTATTTCAGATTTTCGGATTCCTGCCTGCTTCTGAAACCAATCATCCCATTAGAATAAGGTGACCAATCCTCGTGTAAACCACTGTTAGAATCAAGCTCTCCTGTTTTCCACCATAAACTGTTCGTAATGCATATTCAAAAGGTCATCCGATGGAGCAAGTCTTCGTTCGCTTGGCATAGTAATATGCGCGCCACCATATTTCCTGTAATCAGAACTTATAAGACGATCACTCAAAATAATCCTGTGTGTTTCAGGCATCACGGTAAAAAGATGAGCATCATACAGAAGATGCATATCGGATCTTAGAAGAAGTCCGTTGTTCACCACTTGAGATTTCGGCCCTCTATACGAATCAATATGAGCCGCTTGGAGCGCTTCTGGAACATCAACGCAGGTAATAGCGCAAGTCCCACCGTAGGCCGCCATTACCTCCTTGCGGAATTTGTCCTGGCCCTTGCGTCGGATTTGCTCAACTCGTACCTTTAACCTTTCATCTTTGAGATCCCAATCCTTGAGGGCTTGTATATCAGCCATTGAAAGTTCATTTGGTTCGATGATGGAGAAAAAACCTTCCTCCTCAGTACGTTCGTTCACGGGACCATGAACAATAAAGCTATCTGTTGCGTGGTTATACTGTTCGACAAACCCTAATCCACATACTCGATACCCACCTTGTGGCTGTTTGACCATCACTCCAACAGGAATTCCGTCGCGAAGATTATTCATCATTTCCTCATTGAAATGAGGTGACCCGCGGCGCCCTGCTTCAGCCTTCTGGGAACGATAATCTAAGATCCACGTCCCATCCTCACGCCAGAACAGTTCTTTATCATCGTAACGAGCGCTACCAGAATGGATAGAAAGTACATATTTGCGTTTTCCGGCGCCTTTTGATTGCAATTCAGGATAACGGGGGCTATGAATGCCTGCTTGACGCGTCAATCTTAAGGGAAGGTTTGCTGGTGCGTAAGTGCCCATAGGCAAGTTTGATATGACAGTATTCGCCCTATCTTGGAACCACTTCCACCCAGCAATAAACTCCGGCGGAACAAGGTCTTTTGCGCGAGCCATGGTCAAGAAGCTTACCTGGCACTCTTCTATATATGACCCGTTGCCCACTACCAAACTCCACTAATTCGATCAAATATCTTTCTCAGCCCATTCTAACGGACCTCATCACCATCGCGAAATACAGGGAATTCACACCCAGCACCCACCTACATAGCCGCAATACTCTGGCACCGTTTGTTATATCTCTGTTAAATGCCCCTCATGAGTGGTTACCTGGAGCTAGGTGGTTTTGGTAGGCTTCGCACTCACCATTTCTGATGAAGGAATGCACCACTATGTCGAAAGAGAGGATCATCATGAATGCGTACCTGATTGCCGCCAAAGCGAATGCCTGGGAAATAGGTCAGCATGTTGGCAGAGCTATCGACGCAGGCCAGCCTGCCTATGTGATGGAGGCCGTGGGCCATGGCGAAGGCTGCTATCGTAAGCGCGAAGCGAAGCCGCTCCACGAGCACAAGGGCTTCAAGCATCTCTTCAGTATGAATTAAGAGCAATTACTGATTGCTTCTATCCATAGTTTTAACTTTTAATCGGCCCTACAGGGCCGATTCTTTTATTGCGTTACGTCTTGATTCCTTTCTTCCGGCAAAGCAACCCTCAAAACAGCCAAATAACATCTCCTAGAGGGCGTGCTGAGTAGCGGTATCCTGAAATCACCAAGAGGGTTAAGGAAGGATCATGACGCAGCCTGAACAGCTCAAGAACACCCAGCCTACCGTCATCCAAGTACGGGGCGCGCGGGTGCACAACCTGAAGGATGTCTCTGTCAACATCCCCCTCCATCAGCTGGTGGGCATTGCCGGGGTCTCCGGTTCAGGGAAGAGCTCTCTGGCCCTGGGCGTACTCTATGCCGAAGGCAGCAGGCGTTACTTGGAAGCGCTTTCCACCTATACGCGCCGACGCATCTCTCAAACGGGCCGTGCTGATGTGGATGAAGTGCTCCACGTGCCTGCCGCCCTGGCTCTGCGCCAACGGCCAGGCATCCCTGGCGTGCATTCCACCTTCGGCACCTCAACGGAGCTGCTGAATCACCTGCGCCTCATGTTCTCGCGCCTTGCCAGCCATTGCTGCCCTAACGGTCATCCCAATCCGCCCACCTTAAACGTTGCCATCGAACGCCCTATCACCTGTTGCGTGTGCGGCGTAGAATTCCTCGGCCCCGGCGCTGAGGATATGGCTTTCAACAGCAGCGGCGCTTGCCCTGAATGCGGCGGTACGGGCGTCATCCGCACCATCGATGAATCCACGCTCATCGCCGACCCGAACCTCACGCTGGAAGAGGGCGCGGTGGGCCCGTGGCGCAACCTCATGTGGTCGCTCATGCCCCAGGTGGCTGAGGCCATGGGCGTACGCATCACCGTCCCCTACAAAGACCTCACAGACGAAGAGAAGCAGATCGTGCTCCACGGCCCCATGGAGAAGCGCCACATCCTCTATGTGCCCAAGAATAAAGACCATGCCACTGAGCTGGATTTCACCTTCTATAGCGCTGAGAACTCTGTGAAGAACGCGCTGGCGAAGGCGAAGGATGAGAAAGGGCTCGCACGGGTGGCGAAGTATCTCACCGAATCCGTGTGTCCCGCCTGCCATGGCACGCGCTTGTCTGAGAAGGTGCGCTCAAGCACGATAGATGGGCAGAACCTGGCCCAGGTGACAGCGCTCACCTTAGATGAGCTGCGGGATTGGATCCCCACCGTAGCCCCGTGGCTCCCCGCCGATATGCGCCCCATGGCTGATTCCATCACCGCTGAGATGGCCGAACCTATCCAGCGGCTGGAACAGCTGGGGCTGGGCTATCTCTCCCTCGACCGCGCCAGTGAGACCCTCTCCAACGGTGAGCGCCAGCGCGTTGCCCTCACCCGGGCCGTGCGCAGCCGCACCACCGGCGTGCTCTACGTGCTGGATGAGCCCTCCATCGGGCTGCATCCTTCCAACGTGGAGGGGCTCTTAGGCGTCATGGAAGACCTGCTGTCAGACGGCAATTCGGTGGTCATGGTGGATCATGATGCTGATGTGCTGCGCCACGCTGACCACCTGATAGAGATAGGGCCCGGGAGTGGTGCTGAAGGTGGGCGCATCATCGCCCAGGGCAGCGTAGCGGATATCGAACAGGACCCAGCATCCCGCATCGGCCCCTTCCTCTCAGGGGCAAAGAAGGTGCGGGTACGCACACCCGTGTCCGCCGAACATGTCTTCGATGAAGGGGTCATCCATCTGAAGACGGGACGGATCCACACCGTGCACCCCCTGGATGTGCGCATTCCGAAGGGGCGTCTCACGGTGGTCACCGGTGTCTCCGGCTCGGGCAAGACCACGCTGGTCCTGGAGAGCCTGGTCATAGGACTGCAGGCGAAGCTTGCGGGCAAGGAGCTGCCTGATCCAGTGCGCTTCGTGGATGCTCAGGGCATCCAACGGGTAGACCTGGTAGATGCCACACCCATCGGCGTGAACGTCCGTTCCACCGTAGGCACCTATTCGGGGGTCTTGGATGACCTGCGCAAGGCTTTCGCGAAGCTGCCTGAAGCGAAGGAACGCGGCCTGAAGGCAGGGGATTTCTCCTACAACACTGGTTCTCTTCGGTGCCCCACCTGCGACGGTACGGGTCAGATATCCCTGGATGTGCAGTTCCTCCCTGATGTGGACATCCCCTGCCCTGATTGCCGAGGCAGCCGCTACAGCCAGGATGCCTATGCCCTGCAGATGATGGTGGAAGGAGAGGTATGTGGCGATGCAGCAGTCTGCACGCTTTCCCTCCCTGAGATCCTCTCATTGACCGTAGATGAAGCACTGGAAGCATTGACTTCCCATAAGGGCATCCAAGGAAGGCTGCGAACCCTGCATGGCCTCGGGCTTGGCTATCTCACCCTAGGCGAAGCCACACCCGCGCTCTCAGGCGGTGAGGCCCAGCGCTTGAAGCTGGCCAGTGAGATGCGGCGCAACCAGGAAGACACGCTCTTCGTGTTCGACGAGCCCACCATTGGGCTACATCCCTTAGATGTGGCCACGCTGATAGATGTGCTCCAGCGTTTGATCGAGCACGGTGCCACCGTGGTGGTGATCGAACATGACCTGGACATGATGGCCAATGCTGACTACCTGATAGACATGGGACCGGGCGGCGGAGAGCAAGGTGGCCGCATCGTGGCAGCAGGCACGCCTGCAGAAGTGGCAGCGCATCCTAAGAGCATCACTGGCAGCTATCTTGCCCAAGCGCTCTAGGAGGAGACAGACGCAAGCCAAAGAAAGCGGGAAAGTCAGTCCCCCAAGCGCGCTTCGGTGAAGTCGAGAAACTCATTCGCCCGCTGGTTCTCCATAAGGGCGCACATGCATACCGTCATCGAGGTGTCTGCCCCTTCAAGATAGCGCCAGCAGATATCATCCCGTTCGCTCAAGCCCGCATTTCCCAGCATCCCCGACGAGGTGAGCATCACGGCTCGTCGATCGAAATCAGAGAGGAAGAATGCGGCAGGCGAAGCGATATCGAAATGGACCGGCTTCATGAACGCCACCATCCCGTGGGCGGCGAACAGCGTCTCTGTGGCTTCACGCATGTAATCGAACGCATCTGTGACGCTGGTCATGATGGGAACGCAATCAAGCATGTCCAAGGTCAGGCTTTCAGCCTGCGCAAGAGGGTTATCCTTGCTCAACCAGACGATGATAGGGTCACGCTTGATGGGAAGCACACGGATCCCCAGATGGGCGCATTCCTCCTTGTATTCATCCAGATCCCCGCATCGGCAAGCAAGGGTCACGTCGAACACGTGGAGGGGAAGAGCGCTTTCGGGCGTATAGCCGATGAGCTTCTCGAAGATCACCTCACATTCAGGGCTGATGACCTTGAACTCATTGCGCAATTGGAACAGCAGGCCATTGACGATGTTCCCGTCCAAGAGCAACTGTACCTTGAGCAGATTCTCATAGCGCCGTTGGAGCTGACGGCACTTGACCAAACAGTTGTCATAGGAAGAGACGATAGGAGAAACCTCCCTGAGAAAGCATTCCCCCACAGGGGTGAGCGATACGCTCTTGGGCCCATGATTGAGCAGCTTCAGACCCGTCGTACGCTCTATCTCAGCTATATGCTTGCTCAAGCATGATTGAGTGACATGCAAGACCTTCGCCGCCTTGCTCAGATTCTGAGACACGGCGAAGACTTGGAACTCTCGCAATAATTCCAGATCCATGCACTCCTCCGATCTTCTCGATCAGCGCCATTGGGCTCAGCGGCCCATACCAACCACCTGAAAGGGAAACATCCCAGGAGCAGCTACCCTTGAGAGGCGAAGCGCCTCTAGTATAGAAGAAGCGGGCGGATAAGGCCCTCGGCCCCACCCGCCCGCGCTGTGCACTCTCTAGCTATGAAAGAAGCATCAGCTCTCAGCAGGCGCAGGTGAGTCCCACTTCATCTTCCCGATGAACTTGCAGGCCACCAGAACTCCCAGGCCAATGAGCACCACGATGACCATCGCTGCTACCAAGGCCGCCTGATAGGACCCCAGCGTTTGATAGACGAAGCTGATGATCGTGCCGCTGATGCCACCCATCAATCCGTTGACGGTCATGAGATTCGAGAATATCTTCGAGTAATCCTTATTGCCGTAGAGCGAACGCACGAGCAGCGGATAACCCACGGATACCAGCGCATTATGAGTGCCGAACAGGAATGCGCCAACCAAGAGCACCGCCGGAACGTGTATGAACGCCCACAGGCCGAAACCAGCCAAGAAGGCAATGATGAACACGATGAACGTGGCTTTCAAGCCAGCCCGAGTCTGCATGAAGCCGAAGATGATCTTCCCGCAGATGTTACCCACTGCCGCCACAGAGATCATAGAGGCACCTAGCATGGCCGCTGCCTGCATATCCATGGATCCGGTCATGGCCTCGGTTGCGATGGCAACCTGATTGCTGTTGAAGCCCATGCCCATGGAGGTGAAGAGGATGACCACCACCATGATCCAGAAGGGCGCTGTCTTGAGCGCCAGGGACCGGCTCATGCCCAGCTTCATGGCATCAGCATTCTGAGCCTCAAGCGCCGCGTCGTAACCATAGGGTTCGAGGCCCTTGTCTTCCGGCTTGAACTTGAAGACGAACAGCGTCCACGGCAACAAGCACACAGCGATGAGCGCTGCATTCAGCTGATAGGCCATCTGCCATCCAAGATTCTGGATGATCATGGTGAACAGCGGGGCCCAGCAGAAGGTCCCCACGCCCGTGAATGCCGCAGCGATCCCCAGCAGCTTCCCGCTGTACCTCTTGCCGAACCAATTGCCGATCAACGTAGGTACCGTCAAGGTAGCGATGCAGGGCATGGCGAACCCAAGCACGCCGCCCCAGATCCAGAACCACTGCACGCTATTGCCGAATGAGAAGGCGAAGACCGCGATGGCCAACGCTGCCGCAGATACCGATGTCACCACATTGATGTTCCTCGTCTGGAGGAACTGCCCCCAGATAGAGGTCACGATGCACGATACGATAGAGCACACCGTCATCCAGAGCATCCAATCTCCCGGACCCACTCCGATAGAGGAGGACACGGGGAGCAGGTACACACCCACGATGCTGATGGATGCTGCCATAGAGGCCGCATTGACGAAGCAGCATCCGATGAAGATGAGCCATGCGTAATGCAGCTTCCCTGTTCTATTCTCAGTCATTTCTCTGACCTTTCCTCTTCTTTGAATTCAGCGTCCTCGAAGCATCGATGCCACTGAACCTCATCCCTGGCTAGGAGGGCCTAGGTCTTTCCTGACCCACCGAAACCAGCTTCACCCAATATGTCAGTTCCTTGCCCGCAAAAGGATGGTTGAAGTCGATGGTCACAAGCTGATCGTCGGCTTCAACGACCCTAACGGGAATGGGACAACCTGAAGCGGGATTGATCCAGGGGAACGCATCTCCCGCCTTCAGCCTGTCCCCGTTGTCTATGAAAGCGCGCGGATATATCTGAACTCCGTGGGGGTCATGAGGACCGAAACCCTTCTCGGGCAGGATCACCACCGTGCGCTCCTCTCCAACCTCCATATCCAAGAGCGCTTCATCAAGCCCTTTGGGAAGTTGGCCCACACCCACGATGAGCTCTTCCGGCCTCCCGGTGGAATGGTCGTCAATAGCTTGCTCTCCCGTAGGACCGCCTTTGTAATAGGCCCTGACGGTCTTCCCGGTCCTATCCTCATGCACCATTTCCTTGCCGCCTTACTGTTCGTTGAGCTCTTCCACGTTCCTCACGTCTGAATCATCTCTATGGGTTGCGAATTCCACCTGGACGTTCGCATCCACTTCCATGGCGGCCGCCCTGCGTCGGTTCGCATCATCCTTGCGCGCTGAGACGAATGCGCCTCGAGCCTCATAGGGCTTGTATTGCGGCACGAAGAGCACCTGTTTGGGCTTCTCTTCCAGGAATGCCACTAGTTCTGTCACGGGGCCGTACTTCATCACATCAGCAAGGCAATGATGCACACAAGCCGGTTCGCGGCCCTTGGCGGTGCGGTCAGCGCACAGATCGCACAGATCCGTAGGGATGGGCACTTTGTTCCAGTTCATATGCCCTGGCTCTATCTCCCAGGGACCATCATCCATGACGCGGATCCCCCATTTCCCCACCGGGTACCCATGCTCTTCCTTACAGGACACCTCACAGGATCGGCACCCAGAGCAATACTCGTGATCTATCAGTAGACCATAGGCTGTCATAGCTACACCAACTTCCCGAATCGCTCCCAGACCTCATCCATATCAGTGTCATAGCTCTCGCTCACCGGTGATACGTCGCAGATCATGCATTTGAAGGGCGCACCGAAACCGAGCTTCCCGAAATGGAAATTAGGTACCAGGTTATTGATGTTAGAACGGAAGGTGTCATAGGCTCCTCCCCCATGGTCATTGCCATCTTGTTCAGGGAACCACCAGCCATGCTGGGCATGGACCACACCCTCTTTGACGATAGGGGACACCTTCGCTTTCATAAGGCATTCGCCGAACTGGTTGCTCACCTTCACCCAACCGCCATCGATGATGCCCTTCTTCTGAGCGTCGTTGGGATTGATCTCCAGCAACGGATCAGGATTCAGCTCTCGGCAATAGGGGATCTGCCTATTCTCCGAATGGAAGAACGCATAGGTACGCGCACCACTGGTGAGCACGAACGGGTACTCATCCATGAGCGCGGGAGAGGATTCCGGACCGAACTGCGGTTCGATGTAATAGGGCAGCGGATCATCTCCGAATCGATGGAACGCATAGGACCAAAGCTCCACTCGGCCTGTAGACGTGTTGAAACCGGGCTTCCCATCACGGCGCAACAGGCCTGACTCATACTTCCGGTAACCCACGTATCGCTGGAGCACCACCTCTTTGCGGATGTCCTCATAGCAGTACTTCTTCCCAAGGCGAAGGTGCTCGATGAAGTCTCTGACATCGTCGTACTGCTCCCAGAGCTGGGGGTTGAGCACTTTCCCTAGATTGAAGCAAAGCTCCATGTCGGACATGCCTTCGCCTTGGGTGATAGCCTTGTTCATGAATCCCATGGTCACCGGCGATGATCCATAGTGGGTCTGAACAACGCCTTCGCGCTCTGCGATGGTGGCCAGGGGCAGGAATACATCACAGGTAGCCTGAGCCGAAGGAGTCATGAAGGTATCGAAGGCGATGACGAACTCCATGGAGCTGTTGATGGCCTTCATCCAACGCTCTGGTTCTGCCGAGGTGCAGGAGAGCAGGTTGTTGCCCGCGTAGAACCCCATGCGAATGGGATAGGGGTCTTCGGTCTCCATGGCACGCAATGTGAGATCAGCATGGGAGTTCAGGATGAGTCCGCAATAGGCAGGGTATTCCTTGGCACCGATCATCTTCGCGATCAGCTCTTGCCCCAATCCCTCTTCGAAACCGAAGCCCGCTTCGTTGAGTCCCATGGTCTTGTCGCCGATGCGCTGGCCACCGGGCACATCGATATTGCCCGTGATGGCCATGAGCGCGATCAGGCAGTGGCCTACCTGCATCCCGTTGGCTTTCTGATCAAGGGCCAAGCCCCAGGCGATAGCCGCAGGGGTCGCATTGGCATACATGCGAGCCGATGCCACGATGAGCTCTTCCGGCACACCAGTGATCTCAGCAGCACGGGAAGGCGGCATCTCTTGAGCCCGTTCTACCAGCTCATCAAAGCCGTAGGTCCAGTACTCGACGAACTCTGCATCGTAGAGCTTCTCATTGGCGATCACATTGATCCAGGCCAGAGACAGGGCGGCATCCGTGCCCGGGCGAAGTTGCAGATGATAGTCAGCCCGAGTGGAAAGCCAGTTCGCTCGTGGGTCCACCACGATCAGACGGGTTCCTCGTCGCATGAGATCGATGACGGAGTGACCGAAGAAGCCATCGGGGTTGGAAGGCAACGGCTCTTTGCCCCAGATGACGATGCACTCTGGGATCTCGTATTCCGGATCATCATAGCGGCCGGGCAGTCCGCCTGCATAGTCGATCTCAGGGTAGGCCGCTCCCAACAGGTACGAAGAAGCCGCCATGCGAGGCACATAGCACGCATAGCCTGATTGGGAATAGCAGTAATTGGGCGTGCAGAGCATACGGCTCCCGAACGGTGCCATGGTGCCACCCTCACGTCCTGTCCCCGCAAAGCAGACGATGGATTCGCGCCCGTATTCCTTGGTGATACGGTCATATTCGCCCTTGATGAGCGCAAAGGCCTCATCCCAGCTGATCTCTTCCCAGGCATCCGCATCTCCGCGTTTAGCAGGATCGCGCTTCATGGGATGCAATATGCGGCTGGGGTTGTAGATATAGTCTTTCAGCGTGAGGCATCGCACGCACAGGCGCCCTTGGGTCACGGGGTTGTTCTCATCACCTTCCACCTTGACGAGCTTGCCCTCATCATCAGTGTAGAGCTTCAGCGAACAGCCCACCGGATGGCACCCTGGAGGCGACCAAGGGCTCGTGCGTGTGACCGTCAGGCCATCTTCCTCGAAACGCCAGGGCTTGTTGAGGTCATTGACCTCCGAGATAGTGCACGCGCTCCGGGCATTCAGCCGCTCAGGATGCCAGCTGCGCATGGTCGGATTGTCATGCCAATCCAGGTACTCCTTCTCCATTCCCACTCCCCTCTCTTGATCCTGTTCCTATGATCTTTCCGTGCCCGCTCTTCTTTACAGCCGTCATGGGAGGTAGACCGCCACTTTGTCCTTATCCATACGCTCTAGGCATGCAGACACCTCGCTCACCGGAACCACCTTGATCACCGCTGCAAGGCAATGGAGCTCGCAAAGGGGCTTCTTCCCTTCGTCTATCCGGTCCTCACAAAGGTTGCAAATGCTTGAGGGAACCGGAACGAAATCCCATTCCCACTTTCCATTCGCGAACCTCTGAGGACCCACCTCATTCACCTTGATGCCCCACTCATCCAGGCGCAGATCGTTCTTCTTCCGACAAGAGACTTCGCACGAATGGCACCCTGTGCAATAGCCGAAATCAATGAGCATGGCTCGTTTCTCCATTTCATGCACCTCCTTTCTAGGCATTGAATGCGTCAAGGCCGTCCACCTTGTAGATCTTGCAGATGATGTTCTTATACGGAGCCCCGTACCCTGTGACCCCAACGCTCTCATGGGGGATCAGGCTGTTGACATTGGACTTGTAGAGGCCGAACAGGTTCGGTGCTTCCCCTGACTGCTCGGGATACCACCACGCATGCTGGGCATGCACGACCCGCGGGTCCACCACCGGACGAACACATGCCCGCTGGATGCACCGGCCCAGTGGATTCTCTATGGCCACCCAATCCCCGTCTGCAATGCCCTGAGCTGCTGCAGTATCAGGATGGATCGTGACCAAGGGCCACGGGTTCAATGCGCGCATGGAGGGGATCTGCCGATGCTCTGAATGGAACATGGAGATATGACGGCCACCCGTGGTGAGCACCAAGGGGAATTCCTCCTTGACCTCATCTGAGATGGCATCGCTATAGGGGCTGAGCTCTGGTTCTTTGAAGTATGGCAGCGGGTCCTCGCCGAACACCGAATACACGCTCGCTTTGAACTCGATGAGCCCGGTGGGTGTGTCGAAGCCCGGCTTGCCGTCAGCCCGCAGAGCCCCCGTCTCGTATTTGCGGTATTCGAAGGGCTGCTGGAACACCACGTCATCCTGCAGCTCCTTGAAACCCCAATCATAAGCAGTATGCAGCTGGTCGGTGAAGAACTCCTCCGGCGTCTCCCAGGGCCAGAGCTCAGGGCGCAAACGGCGGCCCAGCTCGAGCATGATCTCCACATCGCTCTTGCTATCCATGGGCTCCACCGCTTTGTTCATGGCTCCCAGGAAATGGGTGTTCCGACCGAAGTGCGGCATCACGATCCCCTCATGTTCCACAGACATGGACAGCGGCAGCACTAGATCGCACAAGCGCATGATGGAAGGATTCATGAAGACGTCTTGCACCACATTGAACTCAAGCTTATCCAACGCCTTCTCCCAGCGCTTGGGCTGCACAGACATGCAGGCAAGGGGGTTAGTGCCGAACCAATAGCTCATCTTGAAATCAGTGGGGCAGTCATCCATCTCTAGCCAGTCCAAGGTCACATCTGGTAGTGGACCGGGGCCCGCAGCATCCCAGCAGCTGTAACGGCCCTGCTCATCCTTGATGCGCTTGGCACGGATCTCATCGGGCACTGAATTGACCGTCTCATAGCGCCATTTGCCCGTGAAGCTGGAAGGGCGCGCCAAGGTGATGCCACCAGGGATATCCATATAGCCCGTGAGCGCGCACAAAGCCAGGAAGGTATGACCTGCTTGAACGCCATTCGTCTCCGTATCGATAGCCAATCCCCAAAGCGCTGACGAGGGCCGATGGGTGGCAAAGGCCCGGGCTGCACCGCATAGCTCTTCTGGGTCAACCCAGCACACCTCAGCAGCACGCTCAGGGGTCCACTCTGCAACACAGGCAGCAAAATCATCGAAGCCGTAGGTCCAAGTGCTGACGAAATCGTGATCATAGAGATCCTCCTGGATGATCACGTTGCACATAGCCATGGCCAGAGCAGCGTCTGTACCGGGACGCAGCTGCAGGTGATATTCGGCATGGGCAGCGATCCACGTGAGCTGCGGATCCACCACGATCAGCTTGGATCCCATCTTCATCAGATCGATGAGCGCATGACCGAAGAACCCATCCGGGTTGGAATACACCGGATTCTTTCCCCAGACCAGGATGTACTGGGGAAGCTCCCAGCGAGGATCATCATAGCGGTCAGGGAAATAGGCGGCGTAATCCAATTCAGGATAGCCTGCTCCCAACTGAAAATTCGCGATGGTGCACCGTGGCCCATAGCATGAGCCCCCAGAGAGCACCATGCAGTAATTAGGGGAATTGAAGATGGCATGGCAATAGGCAGCGGAATACATGGTGATCTCACGGCCCGTGCCCGTGAATGTGAGGATGCTCTCCGGTCCTGCCGTCTCCCAGAATTCCCGCACCTTGGATTCGATGAGGTCAAGGGCCTCATCCCAAGTGATCTGCTCCCAGGCGTCCTTTCCCCTGTCAGCGCGGTCACGCTTCATGGGATGCATGATGCGGTCAGGATGGTACAACGCCTCATCCATTGCGATGCACCGCGGACAGAGCCTGCCCTGGGTTATGGGATGGGTGGGATCGCCCTCAACCCCGATGACCTTGTTATCCTTCACCGTCACGATGATGCCGCATCCAACAGGATGATCCCCCGGCGGTGACCATACGCACGTTCTGACCTTATGGACGCCATCGCCCAGGTCTTCCACCCACTTCGCAGTTCCTTCCATTGCATTTCCTTTCTGTGATCAGGGGAGCTTCTTCCAGCCGATGAGCAGGACCACCAACCCCAACGCGAATATCGGTGCCATGAAGCATTGCCCGGCAACGGCGAAGCTCCCATAGCTGGCCACGATCAGCCCAAGCACTCGGGAACCGAGGAACGATGCCAGCTGCTGAGCGAACAAGACCACTGCCGTTGCCCCCGCTATATCTGAAGGCTCCTTCACCGCCTTCGGGATAGAAGCCATCACCATAGTGGGGATGATGCCGCCAGCAAGTGCATTGCAGAAGATCACGGGGATGAACGCCTGCATGGTGGTCGCCTGGAACACGAGCCAGGCATACACCGTGCCCCCGATGCAGCTGACCACCATCAGCTTCTTGTTCGACTTGATCTTGTCTGAGACCATGCCGCTCAGGGGATTGACTACACATCCCACTATGGCCATGACCGATATGATGGTTGACATGACCGGAAGCGTCAGATCTGTTTCTTGAACCGCATAGGTGGTCAAGAAGTTCGACATCCCCAAGAACGGCACTTCCTCGCAGAAGAAGATCACCGCCAAGATCAAGACAGCCGGTTGCCTCAAGACCCGCCCGAGCACACCCTTCCGCGGTGCCGCACTCCGGTCAGCCTCCGCAAGCGTCACCTTCTGGCCGTCCTCATCAAAGGCGAACGGCGGCTCTTTGTACAGCGCCAATACGGCGGCCAGAACTACAGCATCGAACCCGAAGCACACCGCCCAAACCACGTGATAATCTCCCGTAGAGCCATAGATCCACGAGAACAGGTTCGGCCCGATTAAGAACGCGGCAGTCACATTGATGGCCCATACGCCCAAGGGAACGCCGCGGTGCTCAGGGGCAAACCAAGCTGATATCGCCGGTACGGCAGCGGTGGTCACCAACCCGAAACCGATGCCCTCTATGACTCGACTGACGATGAAGATCTCCACGTCCTGCGCTATATACCCCAGGGCACCGCCAAGAAGCGCACAGATGAGCGAGAATACGAATGTGGCCTTCTTGCCAATCTTCTCCACCACCACAGCTCCGGGGAGCGCCAGTATCATGCCCATGATGTAGAACGTGGCAATGACCCAGCTCATGGCATCTGTATCTATGCCGAAGGCCTCCATGATGACAGGGGCCAGGATGGATACCTTAAGCATATTGAGGGGCATGCTTATCCCGGTCAGCCATACGACAGCCGTGACCACCCACCCATAGGCTAGGAGAACGCTCTTCGGGCGCTCCATGATCAGTTCGTACCGGGAGCCGAAGGCGGCTTAGGCGCGCCGGGCACGGCAGGTGCCCCAGGAGCCGCCGGTGCCCCAGGGGCTTTCACGGCTGCTGTGCTGTCAAGATCATCTGCCTTGACGCCGCAGAATGGGCACGCCTCGGGGACGATCCCCAACACCGCATTGATCTCTTTGCCGCAGGACGGACAGGTGAGCGACATATTCGCATCAGCTGGTCTAAAGCACATCTGAACCTCTCCTCTTGTCAGGGAGGAGCTTCGAGAAAGGTCTTACCACCAACAACCCTCATACCCCACCATAGGGCTGTGCGACCGTGTTAGCAGAATGCCGAATAGGAAAGGCCGCGTTCTCTTAGTCCCCCGTTTTACCATTGCAGATAGAAGTTCATGAACTGGCTTCATTCTGATGGGAAGAGGGCGAGAACAAAAGCGATGATTACCCGAGGTGATGCTCCAGAATGTCATACTGAGCATTCCTCATTGGAATGCTCAGTATGATGCGGGCTACGATCCTTATGACCATCTGAACCCCAGAAAGCAGGGTGGATGCATCATGAGCTCAGATATAGCAAAGCAGACCTTGTTATCCGCGGCAACGTTGCTGAAGTGCTCTCTTCTGTGTAGCCAACTACCCGAAGAAGAGCATCATCCCTTATTCGCTGGTGCCGTTCCTCTTTGCTCGTCGAACTCGCCCAGCGCGAACCAGAGGAACTGCTCGTAGATCTTGAGCGAAGGGGCAAAGGCGTAGACCTCCGCCGAGAACCCGGGACGGATGGCCTCTGCCGTGATCCCCTCTTCGCCCACCAATAAACGGAGCGAAGCATCCCTTGGGCCGTCCTCGTCTTCGCAATCACGGACGAGCGCTCTTTCCACTGCCAGGCGCGCCTCCTCCAGGGCAAGACCGTCAGGCCCAAAGCCTGCGACCACCCGCGCAGCCTCTTCGGGAAAGCGGGCGAAGTTCAACCGAGCTTGGGCGGCGGCATAATGCATCTCGGCCGTTATCCCGCTCTTCCGCACCTCTTGGAGCCGGTCCGCCTCTTCAAAGACCGTTTCCTCTACTCCTGGCAGCTTCGCACCGCAGATCAGGTATTCCCGTATATGCACAAGGGGTACCTTAGAGGCAAGAGCTTCTACCCCTTCGTTGAAAGCCTTGGCTTTCTGCCAGGTAGACCGAGCGAAGGCCACTTTCTTATAGACAGGCTTCGCTATCCGGCTTTGCTCTTCCATGCATCTGTCCTTTGGTCTTCCGAAGCGGCTCCGAAGAACGTCCTGATCGGCCACGGCCAGACATGATCCCGTAACCGTCTGGAATAACCCCCGCACCTGCGCCTCATCCGTTGCTTGCTGTTCTGCACGCTTTACCAGGCAGGATAGCAGAACCACGTTAGAAGCCCGAAGAGCGCCATCTTCAAGCTACCCCTGATACTAAGCGGGGTGCGCCCATCACCTCTCCACCAGGAACCGGAAAACCATCCAAGAATGATTCGGAAAAGCATCAGTAACAGTCGTCGGCTCCTTCGCCTCTCGTCAACCGATATGAGTACCGTACTGCTGAGCAGATACATGCATTCCATGGGGAGGGGGACTATGGCAAGAAGGACTCAGATCATGATCGTAGGCTGCGGTATGTTCGGGTCATCTTTGGCGCTGGCCCTCTCTGCGGCAGGCCATGATGTCATCGTGATGGATATGCAGGAAGACGCCTTCGACCAGCTTGGGGATGATTTCGACGGGGAAACCATTACCGGCGATGGGCGGAGTGCGCTCATGTTGCAGGAATGCGGCGCTGACCGCCTATCGCACCTGGTGGCCGCCACGGGCGATGACGCCTCCAACCTCCTCATTGCTGAGCTAGCCAATGAGATACTCGGCGTCCATCACGTACTCCCCCTCATTGACGATGACTCCCTGGTTGAGATCCTCGAAGACATGGGCATCACTCCTATTTGCCCCCATCGCATCTGCGAAGAGGAGTTCTTCCGGCTCACGGGCATAGGACGAAAGGGGGATGCCCTATGAAGGTAGCCATCGTGGGTGGCCGGTCGCGAGCTGATTACCTCATTGGAGCCTTGGCCGAATCGGCTGATACCGTAGTGGTCATCAACGATGACCGCTCCTTTTGCGAATACCTCTCCAGCCGCCATGAGGCTACAGTGATCTGGGGCAACGGCATGAAGCGCCGTGTTCTTGAAGATGCGGGGATAAGTGGCTTCGATGCCATCGTAGCGCTCACCGGCCTGGATGCTGACAATCTGGCCATCTGCCAGATAGCCAAGAGGTTCTTGAATATCCCCTTGCAGTTGTGCATCGTATCCAATCCTGAGAACACCAAGATCTTCCGTCAACTAGGCATCACGACAGCCATCAGCGCTACCGCTACCTTGGCCCAAGCCATCCGCGATGCCATGGGTACGGCCCTTCCGAAGAGCTGCTCTCCTTTGGATTCCGCCAGGGAAGGCGCAGGAGGATCCGATGACCCACCCGCCTCCCTTGCTTCTGTCTTGAGCTCTTGGCATCGGTTGGGCAAAGGGTAGGCGCTTCCCCATGGCACGGCCAAGCACCCTCACCGCCCTATCTGGCTTCAGCCTTTGCGGGCCGAACAGGAGGCCTTCGCGCCCTCTCTTCCTGCTGGCGCGCTATGTGGGCGTTGCGGCGATGTTCGTAGGCTTGGCAGCCCTGATCCCTCTTGTCGTGCTGATCGCCCATCCCGAAGAAACGCCTCTGGCACCGTGCTTCATCTTCACTGGTCTAGGGGCAGCTATGCTGGGATATCTCATCTGCTTTGCGGTGCCAGCGCCGCCCTCAGACGCTCGGCTCTCACGAGGCCAAGCTGCCATTTGCACGGTAGTCGTTTGGCTCTTCGCCATCGTAACCTACGCTATTCCCTTCGTTGCAGCTGGGCTTCTTACTCCCGACCAAGCTATCTTCGAATCCACCAGCGGGCTTACCACCACAGGCCTAAGCGTTGTCAACGTTGACGAATGCCCCGCCATCTTCCTCTTCCATCGTAGCTTGACCTGCTATCTTGGCGGCGTGGGGCTCGTGTTGATCCTCACCTGTGTGGTAACTCAAACAGGAGGCCTTGGCGTTTACAACGCCGAAGGGCATACGGATCACCTCCTACCCAGCGCAGCGAAGACCGCCCGGATGATCCTGCTCATCTACAACGGCCTTATCATCGGAGGAGCCATTGCCTACTGCTGGGCTGGCATGACCCCTTTCGATGCCATCAATATATCCATGTGCGCAGTGCCCACCGGTGGCTTCGCAACCCATAGTCAGAGCATCGCCTATTGGAACAGCCCTGTCATAGAGGCCATAACCATCGTCCTGATGCTTGCGGGTGGCACCAATTTCCTCCTCTTGTTCCTGCTTCTCCGCGGAAAGCTGAAGGCGTTCCTAGCCCACATCGAAACCCCTCTTTACTTCGGGATAGTCGTGGTGATGTCATTGATGACCGCCGGGCTCTTCTTCATCCAGGGCACTTCCTCAAACGGAGAAGAAGCCCTGCGCCAAGGGCTCTTCCAAACCGTGTCGGTCTTGACCTCTACAGGATTCCAGACCATCCCCTCCTTCGATGATCTAGGATCAGCGCTGCCGTTCTTGTTCATTCTGCTTATGCTCTGCGGCGCTGAAGCCGGATCCACATCGGGTGGCATCAAGATCTATCGCGTTGCCGTTTCATCCCTAGGGCTCAACTACAACGTGCGCAAGCATTACGGCAACAAACGCCATGTGACCAGCATGAGGATAGACCGATTCGGTAAGCGCACCGTGCTCACTGATAAGGACATCAGCGAAGCCCAGACCTTCGTCATGTTGTACCTCTTGATCCTCGTCCTGGGCTCCTTCCTCTTCATCCTCTGTGGTGCCACCATCCAGGAAGCCTTCTTCGACTTCGCCTCCTGCCTTGGATGCACGGGCATCGGCATGGGCTTCCTGGGCGTTGACAGCGCCCCAGCACCGCTGCTCATCGGATCCGCTGGAATGCTGCTGGGGCGTCTTGAGATCATCCCCCTGTTCCTTGGGATAGGAACCCTGCTGTCCCTTGCCTGGAAAGGAGCGCACCGTGACCGATAATGCCCCCATCCGCAGAGCGTGGACCTCCTTCAGGGCACGGCTCATTGCACGCGATATCATCGTGTTCGTCATCCTCTACGCAACAGGCTTAGCGGCTGTATGGGGGCTGTCTCTGATAGGAGTCAGCACGTTAGTGGTGTTCCCCGTCTTCGTATTGGGAGTGCTCATCGCAAGCCTGGAAACTGATTCTGGGGTCTGGGGTGCCGCCCTGGGCATTGGCTATCTGCTCTCCTATGATTACCTGTTCACAGAACCCGTCTTCGCGTTGAAGGTGCTCGGCCGCACGGATCTTGTGGCATTGGGCCTCTTCTTGGTGGTAGCGCTCATCATGGGTGTGATAACCCATCGCATGAGCCGTCAAGTACAAGCGGCCGAACGCACCGAGGCAGCTCTTGGCCGCCTGAATCAGCTGAGCATCGGGCTGCTTGAGAGCGGCACTGCCCAAGAAGCTTGCGAAGTTGCCCAGGCTTTCCTCACAAAGACCTTGAAGCGCACCGTAGTCATCAGCCTGGGACAACCCAATGCCGAACAGTCTCCGGCAGCCTGGAAGTGCTATGAGCAGCACTGCCCCACAGGACATGGAACCCCCGAAGCAACCGATGATCCTGAGAAGCATCTGCCTCTTGGTATGAAAGGGCGCATCCTTGGGGTGATATCCATTGACTGTTCCCACGGTGATCTGGATAAAGCCAGCATGCCCCTCATCACCTCAGTGGCAGCTCAAACCATCGTAGCCATCGAACGGAACCGCCAAGACAGGCACCCTGACGACGCTCTCGGGTCAAGCTCCTGTTCCTGAAACTGAGCAGCCTGGACCTCTTCACGTTGCCCGATCATCGCCCTCGGCCATGGTAGGATGTGCCCAGCGGCCAGACGGCCCCGGGAAGAGGGATCCAATGGGAAAGCGCCTGCTCTTCATCATCATGACTTTCGCTTTCGGCGCTTTCGCCGGAGCATTCGCCTGGGCGTTCTTCTTCCTGATGAATACGGGGATCAGCTTCCTTTGGGAAACAGTTCCAGAAGCCTTAGCCGCCTGCGGCCTTCCAGCCGTGCTGTATCCCCTTGTCTTCTGTACCCTTGGGGGCCTTTGCATCGGGCTCTTCGCGAAACGGTTCGGGCCTTATCCTGCTGAGATGAATGCTGTCATGGCGGAGGTGAAGGAAACCGGGCGCTACCGCTACGACCATCTGGGAGCATCCTTCTTCGGTGCGCTGCTTCCATTGCTGTTCGGAGGCTCTATCGGCCCCGAAGCAGGGTTGACTGGCGTCATCGCTGGGCTCTGCACCTGGGTGGGAGACCGGTTGCGTTTCGTGGGGTCTGAGATGCGGGAGCTTGCCGAAGCGGGCACGGCGGCCGTCATCTCTGCCATCTTCGCTGCACCCCTCTTCGGAATGGCGGTGCCTCTAGTGGGGGCCGCTGATGAGTCTGGCGGCCCGCGGCCCGTGAGCGAAGTGCATCTGAGCGTACCCAAGGCGGCTAAGATCGCTGTTTATCTCCTGGCAGTGGCGGGCGCGCTGGGTGCCATGATGCTGTTAGGGCACCTCTTCGGCGCCCATGGCGGCTTGCCTCGGTTCGATCATCTCAGCCTTGGAGCCCTGGAGCTTGTCTGGGGCATCCCGTTCATCCTCATCGGCACCTTGACTGGCTGGCTCTTCTTCCCGTTCGGCGCTGCGGCACGGTTCGTCTCAGAGAAACTAAGCAGCCACCTGGTGCTCAAGCCGGTCATTGCGGGAGCCATTCTGGGAGCCATAGGCATAGGGTTGCCCTTTGCGCTCTTCGCCGGTGAAGCCCAATCCGAGCAGCTTGCGGGAACCTGGACTGCTTACGGGGCTGGGATCCTCATCCTCACTGGTATTGCGAAGGTGCTCACCACTCAGCTCTGCCTGAATATGGGCTGGCGCGGCGGCCATTTCTTCCCGCTCATCTTCGCTGGCGTTTCCCTGGGCTACGGCCTAGCGCTGCTCACGGGTGCCGATCCCAGATTCACCCTCTGCGCCGTCACCGGTGCCCTCATGGGTGCCGTCATGCGCCAACCGGTCATGACGGTGTTGCTGCTCTTCTTGGTCTTTCCGCTGGATGGCGCCTTCGTCCTGTTGGTGGCCGCTGCCTTGGGCTCCATCGCCCCCATTCCCCACGCTTGGAAGCCGAAGGGCTAGCTACTCCTCCACGATCACGCCCAGCAGCCGAGCAAGCGAGGCGGCTTGATAGACGCTCAACTTCGTTCCGTAGAACTCGGTCATGGAATCTGAGAATGAGACGTTCTCCAGCACCGATGTGGTCAAGTCCATGCCAGCCAAAGCCGTGCGGAAGAAATTCGTTTCGATGAAGCGGCATTCAGATACGCGCACGAAGCGTTGGTTCACCTCGGCCATATCCGCACCGGTGAAGTCACACCCTATGATGCTGACATGCCTCCAACGGCTGCGCGTGAAGGCGCTGAAGCTCAACGAACAGCGGACGAAGGTCACGTCTTCGAACGAGCTCTCAGCGAAAGAAACGCCGGTCAGCTTGCAGTCCACGAAAGAACAGCGCGTGAATCCCGCCTGCTCCATGACCCCATTGGACAGGTCGCAATCTTCGAAGATGACATCCCGGAAAACAGATTGGGTAAAGCTGCTTTGCCCATAGCGGCAATGGCTGAACCGGGCACCATCCACTTCAAGCTCCAGGAAAGTGCCCTGAAGCGCCTCTTCCCCCGCGCATGCAAGGCTCATGATCTCCACTTCGCCATCAGCGGTGAGCGCACCCAGGGTCCCCGCCGTCAGCGTATCGGGGATGTTGGGAGCAAGGGCATCCCGGGATGGAGTCGTTCTATCGAAATCACCTTGCACCATGCTTGGAATGATCACCAGCCACCTGCGTCCTATCAGCCTCTACCAGATAGTGCATCATGGAAAGCAGGATAGCAGAACTCTCTCAAAGGCTACGACCCGGCATCTTTTCGCATAGCATCAAAACGCATCTGATGACGCCAGGCATTCAGCGAAGGATATTTCTGGCAACGCTCATTTGGAGCTCCCCGAAAGCAGAGGGAGACACGCTACCCTAAGCCGTGACTCGAATGTGAAGGAGGCGGCCATGGACAAGCGAGAGATCACGTTAGCTGGAGGATGCTTCTGGGGCACGGAAGCCTATCTGAAGCGGCTGCCTGGCATCTTGGAAACGGAAGCGGGCTACGCGAACTCTGCCATGCCCCACCCCTCCTATGAAGAGGTCTGCACCGGGCGGACTGAAGCCGCCGAAGCAGTCCAGGTCACCTATGATGCTGACACCCTCCCCCTTCCGCTCTTGCTGGAAGCATATCTTCGCACCATCGATCCAATAGCGCTGAATCGTCAGGGGAACGACCGCGGCACGCAATACCGGACGGGCATCTACTGGACTGATGACAGGGATGCTCTCATCATCGCCTCAGAGCTCTCAAAGCTGGAGCGCCGCATAGGCAAGCCTTTACGCGTGGAAGCGCAACCGCTTCAGAGCTTCTACTCTGCCGAGGACTATCATCAAGATTACTTGGACGCGAATCCCACCGGCTATTGCCATGTGAACTTGGCAGATGCAAAGAGGTTCGTCGAAGAGCATCAGGCCGACTTCGCCATTGCCTCTCAAGGCTATACGCGCCCTGACGAGACGGCCATCCAGTCAAAGCTGAACCCTCAGGCGTTCGCCGTCACCCAGGAAAGCGCTACCGAACAGCCTTTCTCGCACCCCTACGACAAGCTGTTCGATGAGGGCATCTACGTAGACGCTGCAAGCGGTGAGCCGCTCTTCTCCTCTGAAGACAAGTTCGATTCGGGCTGCGGATGGCCCGCTTTCGCCAAGCCTGTAGCCGAAAGCTCCCTTGTGGAAGTGGCTGACACCACGCTTCCCGGCATGCCCCGGACAGAGGTGCGCAGCGCAGCAGGCAACAGCCACCTGGGGCATGTCTTCGAAGACGGACCCGCTAATCTGGGCGGACAGCGCTACTGCATCAATGGGGCCGCCCTGCGCTTCATTCCTCGTGATCAAATGGAAGCAGAAGGCTACGGCTACCTGCTCCCGTGAGCTTTTGCGCTCTCGCATCAACCTATGGTAGCCTTCTGGTGACCGCATTCGAGCTGCCGAAGGAGGTGAGGTTCATGGCGAAGAAGAAGCGGGCGAACCACGGTAAGAGCAACGTTGTTTGGAAGCAGTCGGCTGAAGAGGCCACGCTTGCTCGGAAGCCCCACTACAACGGCTTCGCGTGCGGGCACGGGGCCCACGGTCCTACGAAATATGACCGCAATCAGTCGAAGCGCCAGTGGAAAGCGCAGCTACGCCAAGAAGGAGCCTCTCGGGGCTCCTTCCCTTTTCACGCTCGCAGCAAGACATTAGAAATGCTGTTCTGCTAGGCTTGAGAAAATGCTTGATAGGAGGACCCATGGAAGGCAAAGCCATTCATCGCTGCTTGCACGTGCTTGACCTGGAGAAGTCACTTGCTTTCTATGAACAGGCGCTTGGGATGACCGAAATGCGCCGCATGGGGCCCGAAGACGGTTCATGGGTCAACGCGTTCATCGGGAACAACGCCTCCGGATTCCAGCTTGAGCTGACCTGGAACCGCGGACGCATAGAGCCCTATGACAATGGCGGTCGTGATTCGCATATCGCGTTCACGGTACCTGACATCCATGCCGCCCGCACCATTCACGAGCAGATGGGCTGCATCTGCCATGAGAACGAAGCCATGGGGCTGTACTTCATCGAAGACCCTGACGGTTGCTGGATAGAGATCCTGCCGAAGAAGAGCGAGTTCGCGCCTCAGGCGGGCGTTGACGTGCTGGCCGCCCTGGATGAGCGACGCAGTCTGCGTCGCTATTCGGGAGAGCCTATCCCCCAGGAACTACTAGACCGCATTCTCCGGGCTGGCCTGCGCTCTGCATCGGGACGCAACCGGAGGCCGTGGGAGCTCGTCGTCGTACGTGACCAGGAAACGCTAGGCAAGCTTGCTGATTGCCGTGATTCCGGTGCCGCTATGCTCGCTGGGGCTGATGCAGCCATCGTCGTAGTGGCTAACCCCAAAGCATCTGACACCTGGATAGAAGACTGCTCCATCCTCATGGCGAACATGCACTTAGAAGCATCCGCATCGGGCGTGGGAAGCTGCTGGATCCAAGGTCGCATGCGCACAGCCGTTGATGGCAGAAGCACGCAGGAGTTCGTTGCGGGGTTGCTGAACATCCCCGAACCCTATCAGCTTGAAGCCATCCTCTCCCTCGGCATGCCCGAAGAGGTAGCTATGCCCCGCCCGTTCGATGAAGAGCTCTGGGTGAAAGTCCATGAAGAGAGGTTCTAGCTCAGAAAACCTTTCACCGGATGAACAGGGAACGTAGTCCTGCTCATCCGCGTTAAAAGCCGCACTGGCGGCAAGTGGCGAACAAAGCAACTAGGAAACCCAGGTTCAGCACCGTGAATAACCTCAAGAAGCGGCCCACAGAAACACAGGGGTCATCCTTCAGCTTAGGGAACACCTTCGGAACGCTGAGGAAGTGCTGCAGGGTGATGAGGCTTGCCAGTGATCCAACCAGCGTTCCGGCTCCGCCGATATTCACCCCTGCCAGCAACGGTGCCCAATCGCCCGTAACGTGAGAGAGCAGCACAGCAGCGGGCACGTTGCTGATCACCTGGCTCAAGGCGGCTGAGGTGAGCAGCCCATCAGATGCCATCAGAGACGTCAGACTCTCCGCGATGAAAGGCATGCGCGCCATATTGCCAGCGAACAGGAAGAAGCAGACGAACGTGAGCAGAAGCGAATAATCAACCGCCTTCAACGCGCGGCGGTCAGCATAGGCCAACACAAGCGCAACCACTACGACCGCAATGACAGAGGGGATCACACGGAATACCGCCAGGATCGTGAGCAGCAAGAGCAGAGCGTAGGCAGCAAGCCTGCGCCGTCCCAATGGCAGGCGCGAAGCTGGCTCCATATGGGCAGTCTCATGGTCAGACCCCTTCGTCACGAACCACGTGCCCGCAACGACCATCACCACTGAGACAACGAACGGGACGAACATGACGCGCAGGAATCCCAGCAATCCCAGCGAATAGCAGGAATAGAGATAGAGGTTCTGTGGGTTGCCGAAGGGGAGCACCATCCCGCACAGATTCGCTGCCAACCCCTGCATGACGAACGCAGGCGCAACGTACCTTCCCCACCCCGCCTTGACCAAAGTGGTGGCGGATAACGGCAGCATGACGATGAGCGCTAGGTCATTGGTTGCCACCATGGAAAGGGCGCCCGTAGTCAAAACGAGGGCCATGACCACTGAGCGCGGCGTATTGAACTTCTCGATCGCAATGCGGCCAAGCCGATCGAAGACCCCGAGGTAACGAAAGGCATTCGCCACAGCCAACACGCTGAACAGGCAACCGAGCGTTTCCCAGTCAATATAGGTAAGGTATACCTCATCGGGAGGCACCACGAACAGGGTGATGACGGCAACCGCGGCCGCAATGAGCAGCACGGCATGTTCACGCACGAAGATGGCCACATGGCGTGTCAATGGAATGCTTGGCGTATCGGTTTCCTCAGGCATGGTGACATTATGCATGAATGCTCCTACGCCTCAGCTCAAGCTTAGTCACGCGGCACAGCCGTCGAGCGGTGCATTTTAGTGCTAGCATGGTGCCCATAGCGTCCCAGACCAAAGGCTGTCCATGAAAAACCCGCTCAAGAAGACCCTCATTATCCTTGGCGCGATCATTGGGGCGCTTGCGCTGGCCGTTGCTATCTACCTGGCCTACGTCATGCTCTCCTACTATCGCCTTGAAGACAACCTGCCTCTTGAGATTGAACAGCCTTTGAACGGACAGGAACCGCCCGTTTTGGATGCGCAAGCATCTCCTGAGCTGACCGTAGTGGCAGCGAACTTGGGATTTGGTGCCTATGGGCCGGATTTCGACTTCTTCATGGATGGAGGCACGGGTTCAGTGGCCGAAAACGCCAGTTACGCCACCCAGAACATACGTGGTTCCGCCCAGGCTATCGAAGGCATGCACCCTGATTTCATCCTGTTCCAAGAGGTGGATGTTGACGGCACCCGCAGCCACCACGTGGATGAATACGCCTTGCTGCGGGAGAGCTTTCCTGCATTCGCCTCAGTGTTCGCCCAGAACTACGACTCTACCTTCCTGGCATGGCCGCTCACCTCTCCCCACGGGGCGAATCAGGCAGGCATGGTCACCTTCTCAGAGTTCGCGATGCATGACGCTTTGCGCAGGAGCTTACCCATCTCTGATAGCTTGAGCAAGTTCCTCGACCTTGACCGGTGTTACAGCATAAGCCGCATTCCCACTTCCGCCGGAGCTGACTTGGTGCTCTTCAACGTTCACCTCTCTGCTTATGGGGCCGATGCCGCCATCATGGAAGCCCAACGCACCATGCTCTTCCAGGATATGCAGCAAGAACGGGCCGCGGGCAACTACGTGATCGCGGGCGGCGATTTCAACCATGACATGATCGGCATCTCCAATGAGGTGTATGGGAATCAGACTGACACGGATGCCAGCTGGGCGAAACCCTTCAGCTTCGAAAGCGTACCGGCAGGATTCACCATTGCCGCGAAGGCGCAGATCGATGCGGGAACCTTCGCCTCGGCGGCCACCTGCCGCGATGCGGGGCGGCCCTATGATGGCACGAATGACCGCTGGGTCATGGATGCATTCATCTATTCAGACAATGTGACATGCCTACAGCAGGAGACCCTTGACTTGGATTTCGCCTATTCTGATCACAACCCCGTCTTCATGCGCTTCTCACTGATCCCGAACACCTGACAGACGAAGCCCTCAAGACGAACGAACAGGCGCTCACCCCTGAGACCGTGTGCGGCACACCGCATCCCTCCATCCCGCCAGCAGGTCTTGGCGCCAAGCAGCGGTGCCATGGGGCAGGAAGATCTCATCTGACGCTGACAATTCTCGAATGGCATCAAGGCTATCCCAAAATCCGCTTGTAAGCCCTGCAAGATAGGCTGCACCAAGCGCAGTGGCCTCTGCATCTGCAGGACGGCGAACGGGCAAACCCAAGATGTCCGCTTGGAACTGCATGAGGAAATCATTCGCTGATGCTCCGCCATCCACGTTGAGCGAACGCAGGCCATGGCCCGCATCCTCTTCCATGGCGCCCACCAGATCATAGGTCTGATAGGCCAACGCCTCCAATGCCGCTCGAACCACGTGGGCGCGGGTCGTTCCTCACGTGAGCCCATAGATGGCCCCGCGCGCTTCTGCGTCCCACCAAGGAGCGCCCAAGCCCGTGAACGCTGGCACCACATACACGCCCCCGGTATTCGGGACCGAAGAGGCTATCGAAGATGATTCAGCTACGTCATCTAAGAGGCCCAGCTCATCGCGAAGCCACTGCATGAGCGCACCGGCCATGAATACGCTGCCCTCTAAAGCATAGTCCACGCCCTTCATCTGCGGCGAAGAGGCGGCAATGGTGGTGAGCAGCCCGTGACTGCTCTCGCAAGCCACATGGCCCGTGTTCATGAGCAGGAAGCAGCCGGTCCCGTAGGTGTTCTTGGCATCTCCCGCTTCCCAGCATTGCTGACCGAAGAGCGCAGCCTGCTGGTCCCCCGCCACGCCGCATAAAGGAATGCCCTGCACCACGCCCGGATTCGCCGTAACGCCGAAGAAGCTTGCGGAAGGAAGCACCTTCGGCATCATGCTCTCCGGTATGCCGAACAGCTCCAGCAGCCATGGGTCCCAGCGGTGCTCGTGGATGTTGTAGAGCATGGTCCTGCTGGCATTGGTCATGTCCGTGGCGTGAACAGACCCGTAGGTGAGCTTCCAGATCAGCCAGCTGTCCACGGTACCGAATGCCAAGCGGCCTTGCTCTGCCAGATCCCGCGCGCCGGGAACCTCATCCAAGATCCACGCTATCTTGCTGGCAGAGAAATAGGGGTCCGGGACGAGACCGGTCTTCGCTTTGATGGCGTCGCGCTTTTCCGCATCAGCCGCGATGCGCTCCATCAGAGGTGCCGTGCGCCTGCACTGCCAAACGATGGCGTTGTAGATGGGCTCCCCTGTCTCCCGGTCCCATACGAGCGTGGTCTCCCGCTGATTGGTGATGCCGATCGAATCGATCCGAGAGGTATCCACGTTGTGCGCCAACAGGAGCTCAGTCAACGCCCCCAGTTGAGATGAGAGGATGTCTGCAGGGTCATGTTCCACCCAGCCCGGATGCGGGTAGATCTGCTTGAAAGGCCGCTGCATGCGCCCGGCTATGCTGCCATCATGGCGCACGAGCATGGCACGCGAAGACGTTGTGCCCTGGTCGAGCGCTATCACGTATCGATCATTCGTCATCCCTGACCCTCCTTCGCCACCCTTTGCCGCCTCTACAAGAGCCCCAAATCCGCTACACGATAGTACAACAGGGCTGCCATTGTCCGTGGCATTCTCAGACGCCGATCGTTCTCACGTTGAACGCGGAGGAACGTCCTTTGACTTCGCTTTGTTGCGCGCCTCCTTCGGTCAGAGCACTGCTCATCCCTGTATAATCAGGTGATGCAACCCATCCATGAGCATCTGGCATCATCAACGGGTTTCCCACCCCAGGGAACCGTACGGCCGCCCGTGCAGGAAACGGCAGTGCGCCCCTTCCCCACTGAGCAGCAGGCAACTGCCGCGCCACCCCATCGCAACAACATCCTCATCATGTCCCTCTGCACGGCACTCATCTGCCTATGGGGTTACCAGGTCTTCTGCGGCACCTATAACTTCGATATCTGGTACATCCTCGCTACCGGTCGTGAGATCGTGGAGAATGGAATCCCTTACGAGAACGTCTTCACGATGCTGGATGGTTTGGCCATCGTCGTGCAGCAGTGGCTGCTTTGCGTCATCTATTTCGCCGTCTATGAGCTGTTCGGCCTTGGCGGCATCAGCCTTCTGGTCACGCTTGCGTTCTTCGCCACGATCCTCGTGCTCTACCGGATCATCCGCATCAAACGCCGCGACGATTTCGGCGGCGAGTGGGCGCTACTGCTCCTTTTGCTGGTCATGGTGGTTCTCGCGCCACAGTTCAAGATGGTGTCCACGCCCTTCTCCATTCTGATCCTGTCCAGCATCGTGCTGCTGTTGGAGAAATACCGCCGCGACAGCCGCTGGCCCTGGCTCGGCTGCATCGTGGCGGTGGTCGTCCTTCATATGCAGCTGCATATGTCGTTCATCGTGTTCGATCTGGCCATCATCGGTTGCTACCTTATCCCTGATGTCATCACACCGCTGCGCCGCAAGCTAGGCGCGAAGAGGCCAAGTGTGGTGGCGCTGGCTGATGCTGATTACAGGCGGCTGCCCCTTTTGGTGCTGCTGATCGCTTGCGCGCTGGCAACGCTGATGAACCCTTACGGCATTGATGGTTCGCTCTACCTGCTCAACTCCTATGGAGCGGCCATGTACGGCAATGTGATTCCCGAACTGCGGCCGCTTTCGCTGTTCGCCTACGGGATGAACGGCCTTTGCGCGCTAGCAACGACGCTCCTCGCCGCAGCGGCCATCGGCAAAGCAGGTCTGCGACGCATTGACCTGCCAAGCGTGCTGATCTTCGTTGGATGCACATGGCTCGGGTTCTCGAACATGCGCAATCTTTGGATGCTCGGGCTTCCGGTGGTGCTGCTGGCGGCTGCTGCCATGCGCGGTTGGTACATCCCAAGGATTGCGGAAGCGGCGCGAACGCGTGACAACGTGGCACCAAGCGGACGGTCCGCTTATCCCAAACAGGTGATCCTCCTCTCGTCGGTCATCTGCGCTGTGGGCGTGGGCGCCTTCGCTCTCCTGGTCGCACTGAACTTCACCGCCCTAGACGATAACGCCACGAGCGAACGCTACACCCCCAAAAGCCTGCTGAACGCTATCGCCCGCGACGCCGAGGAAACGGATGCGAGGGCCAAGCGGGATGACCTGCGGATCTTCAATCCAACGGTGCTCGGAGGCTACATGGAGTGGGAGGGATTCCCCGTCTACAACGATTCGCGCGTCGAGGTGTGGAACTCGGCCATCAGTGGGCAGCCACGAAACCTGCATAATGAGTACGTCGACATGACGCTGGGCAAATGGAGCGCAGACCGTTTCGATCAGTTCATCACGGAAAATGATTTCGACTACCTCATCGCGGAGGCGAACTCGCCGCTGCAGGCCTACCTGAATGCGTCCCCAGAGTTCCAGAACATCCTAGGGACGCAGTACTACGAGCTGTACAAGAAGCTCTAGACGTAGCGCAGCTGAATGCGGGGCGAGGCAAGCTTTATGTCTGCTTGGCTCATTCCCCAGAGTGTGCAATTCAGAATAGTCCATTGCATACCCATCATCCTTTCGATCATCGTTTACGATGCAAAAGCGATTTCTTGCTCCTTGACTTCTTATCCATTTCGATGGGAGATGCCCAGGAGGCATCAACCGATCCATAGGTCCTCATCTGGCAGAGCGCTTTCCTCATGGACGCATAGACTGCCTCAGTCCCATCCTCATCAGCCAGGTAGGTTGCAGCTCGGTCTTCGTCAATGCCAATGCGAGACGCTTCTGCCGCTGCATCTATATTGGCCCCCATGAATATGAACTCCCAACCCAGCTCCTTCTTCGCTTCTATCAGCTGCTTCACTTTCCCATAGGAATACTTCTGACTTGCATTCTCCATCCCATCTGTTGTGATGACGAAGATGACATTCTTTGCCCGATGGCTTTCGGGAAGGATCCTCTGAACCTTGGAGATGTATTTGACCGCTCCCCCAACCGCATCAAGCAGCGCCGTGCAGCCACGCACGTTATACTCCTTCCGAGTCAGCGGCCTCACGTAATCGATGCTCTCACGGTCGCAGATGACATCGCTTCGATCATCGAACAAGATGGTGGATACGACCCCATCGCCTTCCATGGCCTTGTGTTCGGCAAGCACAGAATTGTATCCGCCAATAGTGTCATCTTCGAGGCCCTGCATCGACCCTGACCGGTCAAGGATGAAGACGATCTCCGTGTAATCTTTCATGGTGCGTCCTTGTCTCTTCGGTGTTCGTGACGCTTATCACGTTACAAGTCCGCGCCTGCAGTAAGGTAAACCACGAAGCGACATTCAAACAAGGATGCTCACGGGGGTGCTAGCTATCCAAGGATCGGCTGGTCATAGGCGAAGAGCGCCTCATTCACTTGAAAGATGTCGAAGATACCATGGATGAGGAAGTACTCGATGATGATGTCGAATTTTGAGCTATGAGACAAGATGAATCCAGCACGGGATAGCAATGTCAAGGCGTCTTCGTAGCTAAGGTGCAGAGCGAACGCCAAAGCACATGCCGTCTTCTTGGTGGGACGATAACCGTCATCCTTGCGGATCTTGGCGAAAAGCTGACGGCTCATATTCGCACGCTTGTATACCACCACATCATCAAGCCCAAGCTCATCTATGAGCCGCAATACTGTTTGGGAAAATGATTCATCTATCAAAGAGAGCTTCTCTTCAAGGGTCTGCTCGGCGCGGTCAAACCGAGCTAATGGTTCTTCCCTTTCAGCCATTGGATAAGACGCATTTTGAGGAAGAGCTGACCCGCAAAAAACCTGGGGGTATTCCCAAGAATGATCTTCAAGATCCAGAAAGAGGCCTAGGTCATTTGAGCGCAGATGCGCCGGGAGATGCTCATCTATGTAAACGTCATCGATGTACTCTTCGATCTCATCGAAGAGTACACGCCCTTCACGCACGGATTCACGATCGAAAAGCACGAGCCAAACGTCCGATTCATGGTCTTCAAGGAAATCTCTGATCGCACGAGTCTCAATGGCCAAAGCCTCTCCCACGGGATATCGGAACGAACCAGCAGATAGAAGCGGGAGCGAGATGCTCCTGGCCCCTGCAGCATGAGCCATCAAAAGAGATTCGGTCACGCACGAGGAAAGGGCGTCCGGCTCACCAGACAGCCCACCTGTCCAGACAGGACCAACAGCATGGACGATGACCTTCGCAGGGAAGCCGAACGCTGGCGTGGTTACCGCTTTGCCCACAGCGCACCCTCCAAGCTCATCGCACGCCGCTTGCAAGCGTTCCCGCCCGGCGATCCGAGCGACCGCCGCACCAGCGCCTCCATCAATGCGCAGTGCAGGATTCGCTGGTATCACTACAGCGTCTGTGCTCATATTCGCTAGGTCATCTCTGACGATATGCAGCGGCATGGCCCGCACACCTCCTGACTAAGATCAGTTGCAAATCCATACCACCGAAAGGATAGCTAAACGCCTTGCCGACCGTGTCCTATACCGAGGACACATACGACATTTAAAGCAAGTGCATTGATGAAGTGAAGCATGGCTACGTCCAGAGGAACAACAGCTAGCCAATATTCAAGTGGGATGCTCACGATCGACAAGCGACTCTCTTGACCTGCACGCTCTCTTGATCTGATGCGCAATTTGGAACGTCCCGATTGCATCCACCTTTGATCTACCTATATAAATCTTCACATCTGCTTGCTATAATCAATCCATCTGTCGGGGTCGTTTCGGACGTAAGCCCAAGGGAGCCACTAAGGCTAGCACGAGGCACCCGACCGATCCCTCTTCCACATCGTTTTGATCTGTAGCTTCCTTTTACCACGCTGTATGGTCACCACATACACAGTACCTCCGACGTCTTTCTGCAAAAGGAACTTCTTATTGCCCAGCTTATCCGTACCGGTCAATTCGCAGCTGTCGAACTCATTCAACACTTCGGGAATGCAAGCAAAATCTCCTGGAACGATTGTATGTTGCCCACGCTCTTCCTCCCCTATACCATGCCTGCGTTTGATGTGGCGGATATCGCTATCGGTAATGAATACAAGCTCCAGCTTTTCGTCAAAATGGATTCTCATCGCATCGACGAGTTTCTCGCTCACATCAATACCGATATTGATTCGTGCGTCACTTCCCTCCCAAATGCTTTCTGCAGCACCAACAAGGAGCAAGCTCTCTGGATATGTTTTTAAGAAGCCCATATATTCTCACTTAAACCGGACATCGCGAACGCCAGACATGGTTTGCAGTCCCATGCACGATCTCCAGTGTAACTAATTCGCTTTGTAGCCGAGCTTCCTCGTACAGAGCACGTCCTTTCAATAGGATTACGTTGGAGGATCCTCAAATCGTCCTTGGCAACCTGCTTCGCGAAGACAATCCGGTACATCAGGCTCACCAATCTAGAGCGTCAGCAGGAATGCAGTCATCGATGCTTTCGTTATGCGCTTTGGTGAGCTTCTCGGCCATGCCAGGAACCCCCATGATGTAGAGCGTCTCCTCAATGGCAGCCCAATCATCTTCGCCAACAAGAACCGCACCTTTTCCCTTGGAGTTGGTGATCGCAACGGACTTGCAGTCCTCGTTCACGCGAGCGATGAGATTGTAGATATCCTTACGGGCAGCTGTGGCAGTTACGCTTGTCATGGCGGCTCCTCAGGTCTGATTCCGATCTCTTCATTATACGTACGTCAAGAGAAGCACGATGACATCGAGTGCATTCTGACGTCGCATCCCCTTGTCCCATGCTACGGATTCCTTCAGACGGGAATATCCTATTCGCCACGATGATCTATTTTGGTCATGCTGACACCCTCACCACACGCGCCCTGCAGACACTGTTGCATTCTGCATTCTCACGCAGCTGATACGCTATGATGCACTCCTAGGGAACCTTCGTCAGGCGATTCGCCATCCTGGAGGACTGACACCAATGACTGATTCTCAGGAATACCTCAACAGCTTGCTGGGCAAAGAGCTCTTCCTGGAGCAATTCTTGCCGCAGCTCTACGCGCTCTCCCAAGACCCTGGCTTCATGCAGATCATGAACCGTATAGCGCATCAAGCCCAGTCAACCCATGCGGATTTCGCCGCCGAGAAGGACCTCGCGAAAGAGACGTTCTACCGGCAAGGCATCTACTTCAACTTTCCCGCCTATGCGCAGATCGCCGATAGGGTGAAAGAGCAGGGCTACGCGAAGGCATCAGCGGCCATTTCAACCTACTGTGTCATGCAAATGCTCCAACAGGGAGTTGATCTCAATGGGTTGGTTGGCGAAGACAAGCAGATCCCCGTTGTTGCCTCTGTGGTCCCCGAAGATGACCCGAATCTGGATGAGGATGCCCAGCGGTGGAATGAGATCTGCTTCTTGGTGAATCGGTATCGCTCCCCCGAAGCCACGGAACGTGATTTCCAGATAGAAGCTGAAAACATCTTCGAGAAGCTCGGATGGTCACGGTATAAGGATGAGATCATCTCTCAGCTCTCCATCCCCGTTGGGTCAGCGCAAACGGTACGACCGGACCTTGTCATCCAGGATGGCAAGCAGAACGTGATGGTCATAGAGCTGAAGAAGCCCGTGAAAGGGATATCCTCGCGTAACGTGGACCAGCTCTTCTCGTATATGCGCCTGCTCAAGGTAGACTTCGGCTTCCTGTTCGGCGATGTCATCCAGCTCTATTACGATGACCCTGAGACCACGGATGCCCCGCTACCCGTGATAGAGGTCCCCTTCGTGGCGAATAGCCAGGACGGCATCGATCTTTGCAACATCATCTCCCATGATTCCTTCTCCCTCTCACGCATGGAAGAGTATTGCCTCTCCGCGCTTCGCCGTAGCTCCATTGAAGCCCAGAAAGCTGAGCTTACTGACCTGATCAGCTCTTCTCAAGGCTCTGACCTGCTCAGGCAAGCGCTCTTCCAGTTCTTCTGTGAGAAGTATCCGCCAACGGTTGTGGATGATGTGCTGGATAAGGTTCATGTAGAAGCGACTTTAGGCGAACCCAAAACGTCGCGCATCGTGCCTCTTGAGGTCAGCCCTACCAACGAGCCCTACAGTGCCATGAAAGTAGGTGAGATCGCCAAGAACGTCTTGGGGCCCATGCTAGAGAGCGGCGCTGCTTCGGAAGATGAGGTCCAGCAGATGCAGGATACCGCGTTCAGCAAGACCACCTTCGACCTGAATTATCCTCTGCTCGTTCGCGTTTCTGCTCCTCATGACCGTAGACGCTACTATGCCACTCCGATCACCATACACGGCTTTGAGTACAAGCTTTGTAGTCAGTGGTTCGAAACAACCTCCAATAATGATAGGCCCTATCTCCTGCGCTGGATCCAACGGCATGAAGCCTAGGGCAGCCATGAGGTTCATTGACTGGAACAATAACGGAGCCCCTGATCCTCAGAATCTGAACACGAGCATCGTTTATGACTCTCTACAGGAACAGTCAGAGAAGGATGGCGAAGAGCCCGAACCACCCAGCAATGTGAATGATGCCGAAGAAGAAGTCAGCTATTTCGGAGTGGGCTGCATAGCCTCAGCACTCGCGATCGGCATCTTGGTTCTTATGGTATCCCGATTGTTTTAGCAACGCACTCTGGGAGCGATGCTTTTGCCTTTATTTAGCGTAAGCAAGCATCCCTTGACGCATTTATTAGCACCTATGACATTAATTGGGTTCTTCCTTAATAGAAGCCTGATTGATAGCTTTTGCAATCTTTTCCATGTTGTGCTTTACGATAGAATCCGCCTCGGGGTCATTGAGTCCCAAGATACGGTTCGCTGACTTTGCATAATCAACAAAGGATCTCTTCCCGGAAATCTGTTTTGCCCGTTCGGAGTACACACCATAGATATTCGTACGCCCCTTCTTTTGTTGTGCGATTGTTTTTGCCTTGCGTCGCATCCGATAATGGTATTTTGAAATAGCCTTTGGCCTTAACTTTCGATTCACTCCATCAAACATTACGCCCAAATAGTCCAAAACTGTTTTTGATTCGATTGCACCTGTTTCTCGATTAATGGACACGATACTCCCAGCACCGTGCTCATTCTTCTCATACTTGAGCAACGATGTCTTCTCCTCTTGTATTGTTATGCCTGGGTATGACTTTATTTCGCTTAATAGTTCGTTAACCAGGCCAAGATTCTGCCCATTTCCATCAACAGGCAAAACTATCAGAAGGTCATCGCAATATCTCATATAGAGACCGCTCTGCTTTGCAACCTGAGCGTGCACGCTCTCATCAAAATCAATCAAATATATATTTGATAAAACTGCACTTATTGGTGAACCTTGTGGTATTCCTTTGCCGCTATCGTTTCTTTTCGCTTCGTCTCCAACAAGACTACGAAAAACCTTGCGCGGCAATACCAACTCTTTAGAATTGATTTCCTTTCGCGTTATTCTTGGATTGCCTTTCTTCCAGAATGACATCAAAGACGTCCATGGCCAGCTTGAATACATGGTTATGCTCTTGAATACAGCATACAAATCAGCGGGAAGGGAATCCTCTCCCATTAAACTGCAAACCGCCTTCTTCAATAATGCATGATTAATCTGGTCGAAATAGCTCGCAAAATCAGATACCAGGATTAGGCATTGTTCTGTTCTCTCAATAAAATCAATTGCACGCTTGGCGTGATGGAGGTTATTCAGGGACTGATTTGTCCTATAGGCAATCGCAGAGCTGTCAATCCCTTTTTCAGCAGCCACTCTATTGTATTGCTGGTCAAGCAAAAAGGAGTATTTTTGATATATGCAGCGATCAATATGAGAGCAATATCGGATTGTTCGCGGGTTCTTCTTGATCCGATGGGCTGGTTTGCCGTTTTTCTTCCCTACAAATTTGTCTTTACTCTTATCAAACTGAATCAAAGGCCAAAAGGCATGTTCTGCCACCCATTTAGGGTTCAAGACATTTCGCCGTGTCCTATAATCCTTCAGTGATGTCCTCTTATCAAAATGCGCGTAACCCTTAGCGTCTCCATGATCCTTGATGTATCGGTACCATCTCTCACATTCAACACATTTCTCACATTCGCGACATTCGAGATTGATTTTGCAGCAACTTGCCCATTTTAATTTGGCATCTTCCATAACAACCTCATGGGCACATGCCCGGAGAAAACGAGGGCGAGATCTCTTCAACCCGGGCAGTGGGCTTAACTTGCCTCGCCAATGTCTTTCAGCAGAAAGACTACCTCTAAAGTTTCCAACCTATAATGGAAGGAGGAGTCGAGGTGTCCTGCAAGCTCCGTATAGGAGGACGAAATTCTCGCTTATCGTCGATAGGCGTGAAATTTGGTCTCCGTTGTCACTTGACAGAACAAACGACCACCTTCATGCCTACGCATGAAGTAGAGCGATACTACTCTCTTGCCCTAGGAATGTAAAGCAAAGAACATATACTTGGAGTACTTTTCATTGCGAATTACACTAGATGACCATTCTGCCACCCTTTCGCATCAATGCGAAAGGAACGATCTCGCCCGAGCAATGCATTGCTTTTAAAGCTACTCCATGGATATCAGCTTTCCGCCTCTTTGGCACATAATATGCTTGACTCAGAGCACCCCTCCCCCGTCACAATTGAAAATGCATGTCTTGCATTAGATGTAGCCACAAGGATGGGAACTGCTCATGAATAACGACATGACCTCGCACTGGATATTAGTGGTCGTCTGGATAGTGTTTTGGTTGGCAATCGTCGCATTGGTAGCTAATGTACTCGGAGATGCTGCGCATCGAAAGGGACATAAGGTCGGAGGGAAGATCTTCGCCTTAGCCCTATTTGCAACCCCTATTGTCGCCGGACTCTATGTCATCGCCCTGCCAGACAGGGGCATAAAACTTAAAGCAAACTCTTTGGTGGATAGAGTGCAACGACAGTCCTCACCTCATGAAGCTGCTCAAATACAAGAGAACTTTTCGCCGCAAGCCGAGTACCAGCCTGCGCAGCAATCCTATGGATATTCCCAAGATCCAAGAGTGCTTGAGGGTTATATGCTTGCCCAGCAACATACATGGCAACAGCCACCGCATCCACCTATCCAATAGAACAAAACTATAGGACCATAGCCTCTGCATCGTGCAACAAGCTCTCCTTGCTCAACGGGCAACCGGTTCCACTGTCGTGCCCTGAGCGTATCTCCGTCATAAAGCGCATCAAGATGGGTTTTGCGTCTGCCCGTCCCAAAAGAGGCTATTCGATTTCGAAGGAGCCCTCTTCACACATCTCGTCATTGGAAGACTTCAGAAGATGCATCTCCTCTCCATCGAATACAACAGTATCAGCCTCGTTGAATGCGAACCGCAGCGTCTCTAACTCATTCTCATAGCATTCAACAATCGCGCGGACGATATCCTCCCTCGCAATATCGTCTTTCAACTTGGAGCGTCTTTCCTCAAGATCTTGCTGGGCCTTTTCGGCCATACGGAGAGGATTAACGCGGTCGGCAGCCCTTCCGACATCATGCAGGAAATCGAACACAGGATTATCCTGCTGATAGTCGTCCTCACCATAATCAGCGACAAGAAAGGGAAGACCGCTTATCTCGCTAGCCTTTTCCGAAAGCCTCGATTGCGCCGCATTGTGGGCATTCGCGAACTCCTCTGCACGCTTGTCGACGATCTGTTTGTCGGTCTCTATACGCTGCACGGTATAGTCGTTCTCTATACGCATACCCATCTGCTGGGCAGCTGCAATAAGCCGCAACGCAGCACTAGCGCGGTTCTCCATTGAGCAGACCTTGCCTGCCTCGCTCTTCACCTCCTCTTCGGTGAGTTTGCGAGATTGGAGTTCGTTGGCTGTGTCCCAGATGCATTGAATCTGATAATTCCACGCTTTCGTTGCCTCGCGCGTAGCATCTTCAATAACTTGAAGTGCAATGAGCCTTTTCTCTGGACGAGCTCCATATTCGTCATATTTGAGAGCAAGACGGGCAAGGGCATCATATGAAGCCATGAGCTCAGCATCTCGCTCCCGCTCCATGTCACGCTGAATATCGTTTATGGTTGATTGAATACCGTTAAGCTTGCCGTTGATCTCATTCATGTATGCCATGCCAACGGCAACGGCGGCACCCTGGAGCGCCAGGTTTGCCACAGCCGAAGGCTGCAAACCGGCCTGCTTTATTGCCGCCATGTCGCTGAACTTTCCGTCCTTGAAGTTCGAGAGCAGATTCCAGCCATCGGACTTCCGGACACAAAGATCCGACCAGCTTACACCCTCTGGGAATTTGACAACTGCCATATCGTAGGTCTGGGCTACCTGCATGGCCTTGGAGGCAAGCGGAATGAGGGCGTCCACCACCTGTGATGCCTTCTTTACCATTGGAATGGCGACCGCCCTTGAAGACCCACTCTTCATACGTGCAAGATCCCTGCCATCGATTGTCGAGATAAGCCGCTCTCCTCTGAGCTCTATTGCTGACTCGTTCTCACTTCTCTCTGGTTTGGAGCTAGAAATCCGATCTAGGGATGACATGCGTAGCGCCTCCTCATCATTTGCAAAGGCTTCTAATGTCCGTAGCTATTCGCTTTGCGATCTTTTTCTCTCTTCTTTGAGAGTAACATGAAGCTACGCAGTCTCAAGGTGATATTAGAATACGCATAAGGTTATTGTCCGCAGGATAGGGTCGGACGCATTGATAGCATTACATCAAGAGCGTTATGCCAATGTCGAAGGAGTGGAGAGCTCAAGATCGCAACGAGAACACTAGGGGTCATCTCTTGTCCACGGCATCAGACGATAGCGCCTCTGAAGAAGTTGGAGATAACGGATCCTTCTGTGACATCTCCGGCGTTGAGATAGGATCACACCTAGAGAAGTTCATGATTTGATGCTGGATGATGTCAAAACACCTGACCCCTGACAGCCTCCCTTTTGGCATCGTATTTCTAGGGCGAAGAGTATGACATTAGATGTGTTCTGATGTCATACTCAAGCCAAGCAAGGAGGATGCATCGAACACAAGCGCGCATTCGATGCATAATGAGATGAACTCAGGGATTAGTTGAATAGACGACCTAAAAGCCCCAGGATGCCAGTTCGTCCTGGGATATCTGATAATTCTTCAACTGGCGCTTCGACGATATCCGGGTAGGAACCGTATGCTTTGCGAAGTGCATTGCCAAGCTCCTGCAAATCGTCGTATTCGGTGTTGTCCAGCCTGAATAGTGAAACCGAGAAAGAGTCTCCGTTCTCGCTATCAGCGAATACCGCTTCGTTGCCATAGCCGCGGAAATGACGCTCGACTTTCTTGTAGACGTCAGAGCCAATGCCGGTATGATAGAGATCTCTCGATTTGTTCCAGAGGACATATCCGCCTGGAAAGTCGTGCTCCTTCATGATCATTATGTCGTACTGATCGTCCTCAAGGTTGTATATGCGAACATCATAGGCGTCAAGAAACTCCTCAGCGGCTATCCATCCGTCTTGAGCCTCTGCCTTGGCAAGGGTCTCTGCAGCTACCTTGACATCGGATACGCTGGTTGCATACCCTAGGGCACCCTTGATTGCAATCTCCGCAATGTCGCTTAAAAAGTCCATTGTTAGCTTTGCCCGCTCTCTGCATTGGTAACCGCTTTTGCAAGGGCCTGGTTGCATCTTTTGAGGTACTTCAGGGACTTGGAAAGCACCTTCATCTGCTTTTTGGGATCTATCGTTGTAGAGACGGAATCTCTTGAAGCCACCCCATCTGAATCCTGTTGAACACTCTCGATGAGCTCAACAGAACCATCTGCATGCTTCAACGACTCTAGGGTTATCTCCATCTCCAGCACTCTTTCGTTCAGTGACGCGTGGATCTGTTTCACCGAATCGATGTCTGGGCGCTTATCCAGCAAGATGTATCGACAATAGCAAAGCAGCTTAGAGGCTTCGCCGAACACGAATCCATCCGCGTTCGTCATCGCAGCTATCACCTTCGAGGCTCCTGTCCCGCCTATGGTTCCTAGCAGCGCGCCGCCCCCAGCGATGATCGCCGTGCCGCCAACCATGCCGAGACCTCCCGCAGCCAGAGCGCCTCCGCCGACGAATGCCAGGCTCGCGCTGGTTAGTGCTGCGCCGGATAGACCCGCTACGGCCTTCCCTGCAATGAAGGGAGTATATAGGGTGCAAATATGAAAGCCGCCACAGTGACAGCACCAGCGAGAAGCGTTGTCCCCACGAACCCAGCTACTCGTTTTGCCATCTTCGCGTCGATGTCGCCTTGTGCCCGTTTGAGAGCCTTGTGCATCTTATCGAGGTCGTCTTTCGTGACGATGCTTTGAGAGGCTGCGAACACATTCTGCATATACCCGCCGTTGAGCTTCAACTTCTTGTATTCCTTGTCGTTTTCGCCGCCCAAAGGTTCATAGGGCGTGAATAGGCTGGCTTCAAGGGCGACAAGGAAGGGCCAAGGCTTGGATGGGTCTTTCTGCGCAAGACCTTCGAATTGCTTATATAGCTCACTTGGATCGAGGAGGTATTCGGAAGGGACTAGGCCCCTTTCTTTAAGGCCGATTTCAAGAGCCGCTTCCCATTCCTCCAGCCACAGCAGCTTTCCGTCCCGCTTCCGAGAATGCTTAGTGGCTTCTATATCGTCCAGCACAATGGCTCTCTGAAGCGACTGGAGCAATCTAATCTGACTTGGCCCGAGCTCCAGAGATCCGAATCCACCGAGAGACCGCTCGTAATCCTCTTCAGCCGTGGACTGGTTTGCTGAGGCCCTCTCTTTCAACACCTCTCCGATATCAAGTACGCATGCGATGGCGAATGTACCGAGTCCCACGAAGTTGACCCTGACGACGAATTCTGTGAGGAGCTTCTCCTTAGAGCCCTTTGATGCGATAGCGGCTCTGATGGCCGCATCTGAGAGATCCACCGCAGAGAAGACGCCACAGGAGACCGTGGACATCCTCGCGATGGTCTTATTCCTGAAAGGAAGAACGTCTTGAGGGTCTATTCGACGCAAGTCTTCGAGGCTTGCGACCTTCAATGTTTTCACCTCGTGCGTCAGTCTTCGAATGAAGAAGAACGACCTGATAAGGCATTGGTTGAGGATGATCGGCTTCGCCTGTCTGCCAACCTCATGGAGGACGCCCAGCTCGGTTCTGAAGTCGAAGCGCAGGACCTCGACGATTTTTCCGTCCTCGTCCCTTCGCGCGAAGAACGTCCCGTTGAACATCTTCGAGACGATCTCTCTGAAAACGCAGCCATCTGTTTGCTCCATTGCCGGACGGGCGTTTTCGAAAACCGGAAGCGCTGAGAGCTGTTTTATGAGCGAAAGGATTGGTCCTGGCACACCCGTGCCTTTGCCAAGATTGCCGCTAGAGCCCGCGATGTCGCTAGCGATATGCATCACCCAGGAAACCGTTCCCAAGATCACCTTCTCGCCAAAGCTCTTACCGAGGAACTGGCGATGCGTTTCGGGGACCTCGACGATTAGGAGCCTTCCTGCTGTATCGGTGCCGATCACCTTTCCGGTGAACTGGGTGAAGATCGAGCACACCAGGCCGCCTAAGCTGAAATGATGAGAGAAGTCTCTCAGATGATGCTGATAGCCACCTCCGAAGTCAGGCATGCTGCCGTCGGCTGCGGACTTGAAGTTATTCTCAAGGTATCGGATCGCACCTGCAAGGTCATCTCCCTCGTAGCCAGCCAGTTTGGCCATGGATACGACGAAATCGTTGACCTTGGAGGCGCCCCATTCGTTCGCTCTCTCCAGCGAGAACTTCCCGACGAAGAAGGAATCGACCAGACCGGCAACGATTCCGCTCGCGACCGCAACAGTGCAATCTAATTTGTCGGCGTGGTCGAGCCTTGCCTCCCAGCGGGTCTCGTCCTCCAGTAGCCCTTCCTTCAATAAGGCAGGGTTGCCGGAAAGGTCTCCTGGAGCCGGGAGAAGTTTCGTTTTGGGAAACTCGATGCTGAAAGTACATTCGAGCGCTTCAGCGTTCTTTGAAAGTGAATCGTTCATACCATGCCAATCGAAAGATACTTTACGTATGTATTATAAAACCGGGGCGTAAAGCAGCTGTCCCATTCACGCACAATTGCTGACAATGGCGCATGGAGCCTGCTAGCGATAATCCGATGATCATTTTGGGAGCATGATATTAGAACATATCTAATGTCATGCTCCATACTACGTAAAGCACCCACGAGGAGCAGTCGACAGGCAAGCTAGCGTCCGGGTCTTTCTCGACGGGCAGCCTGACATTCAACGCAAGAGCCGTCATACCAAACAAGGAGGATGCGTCAAGTACAAGCACGCATTCGACGCATCATACGGAAAGTGTGATGTTGCGTGCGGCCCGAAACGCGTTTAGAATGAGCGGGTCACGGCCGTGGCAACCATTTTATCCAGAGCGGGAGTAGAGAGTTGGCTCGATGATACCCGCACCAACCTAGGCGAAAGCCCAAGGTGGTAATGCCAACATCGATGAAAGGAGCCTCTTATGCCCTTTGTCTCAAAAAATGCAGTTACAGCTAAGTACTTCGATGTGCCACGCAGGGAGATGCACTATCTCAGCCACCCTCAAGGGTTCTCTTCAGGGATGGCCCAAGGAAATTTGGGGTACCAAATGGCCTACAGCATCGAGGTGCTCGAGGAGCGGCTGGCAGACAACGGAAAGTATTGCGTTCTGCAGCTGAACATGGATCGCAAAGATGGTGGCTGGATGAACCCTACATCTTGGTCGCTCTATGCGAATGGGAGCAAGGTCGCAAGCGGGAGCGGAACATTCGCCCGTGAGTGCTTCTATTCCTCTGAATCAGCTTTTCTTGAAGCGTGTCAGGAAGCTATTGAGGGGTCGAATGTTCCTGAAATAAGCGGGCGTGAGTACGATCTCCTGAAGATCGCCTGTCGCATAGCAGCATTCGAGCCCTTCGACGACGGCTCCTGCATCCTTGGCGAGAGGGCTTACAGAGTGTTTTAAGCAGCTTGGCTATGGGAGTTGCGATACAAACGCCCTGAGTGCCCAATATCATGGACCAGTATCCAGACAAGCGACCCCTAGTTAATGCGATTAACAAGGGGTCGCCCTTCTCCAGTCGCGCAATATTCTCCCGCATCGCCCGATGGGCGCGGTAAAACATGCCTTCGGTGATGCCACCGACATACGACAAGGTCACGAGTCGGCGCGATGTGTCAGGGCTACGCCCGAGTAACGGGTTGTCCGGCTGGACCAGCTCCAGGCTCAAGACGTCCAGTCTCGCCACATGTCAGCTGGAATCTCACGTGTAGATGACAGCAAACATCTCTGGGGGAAGCGGCCTTTCATGGAGATCCATCATAAAAATGGCACCGAATAAGCACTGCTTGGGTTCACAACCTACAATAGTGGATTCGCGATTAAGCGGCACATGCTAGCAGATAGCGAGGTGCAGGCTGTTGCTTGTCGCTTTGACGGAGAGGATTTCGCGAACTCCATCGCAATGTCATCAAAAGAAGAGAAGGACAAAGCGATAAAGAAGCTGGGGGTAGCTAATCTGTCAGTAAGACAGATAGAAAGGCTCACAAAAATAGGTCACGGAATAATCCAAGGATGCCGCCCAGAAACCTGACGTTATCCACGTCTCTTATCATCTGTTGCACTATATATCCTCTTCGCTCACAACGAATGTCTGTGTCTTTCAATAAAAGAGCGGAGCTTGTTCTCGTAGTTGGGAAGCCAATTGTTATAAGCATAACAAGTAACACCATTGATTTCCGTCTTAGTGTAGTGTTTGTATTCTCGCCCCTTGGGGGATGATTTTCTAAGCAATGGGTGGGCGAGGCCGAGATTGACTTCAGACCAATGTGACTTGAAAAGCAATTCACCATTTTCAACGATATTAAATAACTCGATAATAAGCGGCAGGCATCTATTAACAGATCGATGACGCATCCGATGCATAGTGACCTTGGGATATGTATCGATAATTGATACGCTCGACAGATCGTCGGAGGATTTTTCGGCGATCTGACCCTTCCTATAGGAAAAGGCAGCATCCCCTTCCTGTGACACTTTAGAAGGCATTCCTAGGATTGGGGATAGGACTTCATCGAGACAAGAAAAAGCAGGGGTCAAGGCACCAATCCCAGAATGATGGTGCACATAATTCTGTGCTGCCCAAGACGAACGCTCGGCGAATTGAATATTTCGACTCGCCTCTCTACCGCTGAAAAGCCAGACTGAAGATATTTTATTCACGGGATCGACGCTGCTTATATCGGTTTTATACTTTGACACCGCCTCTGTAAACGCGCCCTCTTTCGGATAGCCCCTCCACAAAACAGTCGCTTTGCTGTATTTGGCATCAAAAATATGCCACTCTGGCTCACCTCGGCCTCTGTCCACCATAAGCATGAAGTCCGGTTGCCAATAGCCATCAAATCCTCTTGCTTTACCCGCACAGCGACACGATAATCTATGGAACGGAATGCCATTTTCTTCTCGCCTATCTCCGTAAACCACGGGCTGATAATAGAGCCAAACACGTGTCTCATCGTGTTTCAACTTATAGAGCGTTGCAACCCGTTTCTCAGCGCTGTAATAGCGGGAGCTGAGAGAAAAGGAAGCTTGCATGATCGGCTTTTCCTCTACATTGTCTTCAGTGAATCCAGCATTATGAAACCAACAAAGTAAGCGAAAGAGCACGAAGTACTCATATAATCTATCAAGCCGTAACGAATGAAGAGCAAGGTTTTCCCGAGCCAATGAAAAGTCGCCAAATGTGAGCCACCGAAGTGCAAGATCAAAAATCCTTGAGTAGCATTTTACTTCTTGAAACACTTTCGTTCTTTTGGGAGGGCGAGTAAACTCAGCTTTTACATCAGGCAAAGCTGATTCATACTTTCGCTTCAGCCTCGAAAGGCGTCCGATTACATCCTGCAACTTTGCAATATAGTAATTTTCTCTATCCGCATACTGACGTAACAAAGTGAGAGCGGGTAGCGAGTACTCATTTCCTACTATAGGATTCAATTTTCCCTCTAGGGTTTTGATGGATGCGATACCGCTTTTCAGGCTATAGCGAATGTCTCTCGCTTTCGATAGGAGCTCCTCCAAAAACCCCATAACAAACCTATTTTCATAACTATCATAACTTTTTGCGCGAACGTCTGTCTCAACCTCCCTAGGAAGATAATATCTTCCAAGATAATTGACACTGGTCTCATACGGCGTCTCAAATAGCACATGAGAATTCTTTGCCATCCACAGCAACTCGCGACTACCTGCACGGCGTATCTCCCTAGGGGGCAATCTCCTCGTCGTATGCAATATCTTATTAAATCCATGGGAGTGAAAATAATCATAATCACTCTCGTACTCTGAGATTGAGGCTTCCATGAGCTGTAGAACCGATGAGAGCGATTTTGGAGAGCTACCACGCAAAGCAGCCTCTATGATTGAGTAAGCAGACCCATCATCCTCGCATCCTGTAAACATCCAACCCGCAACGGTCTGCTCTTCTGCATCAAGTAATTCGTTAAGCATTTGAGAAATCAAAGGTGTCTGATAATCCTCATTGCTAAGGCAAGGGATATCTTTTGTTGTGAGGACGACTTCATCTTCGGGTGAGTCCCGAAACATTAATGCAACTTCTATACGAGCAAATCCATATGTCAACAAAAAAGGATGCTTTTCGCTCTGCTTCATCGGAACACGAATATCACTAAACTTCTCGCTCCCCGCCCCCGAAGATAAGCGCTGAACTTCAGATGCAACAATAGGGTCTGATCCATTAACACTAATACACAACTCGGAAACGGGAAGGTCGCTAAGTAGACGCACAGAGAAACTATAGGATGCATTCTCTATTACTGGAGCCTCTGGCGCAATATCAATAGAGCTGGATACTACGGATGACGCATAAAGCGGATAGTCACACGATTCGTCCGTGAAATCATTTCTAATCCTAATATATCCGAGAGGATGAATACTATATGAAGTATTGGTAGAAACCACTGTCTTTACCAAATTCTTTCATGCGCTCAAGCTGTTTCTTGGTCGTTTTAAGCTGGGAGCACTTATCCGACAAATCCTCTATTAGTTCGCCAACCCTCTCCTCTGGACCAACAATTTGAGGAAGGACTTTCTGAGAGAATGCATAATCAAGTGGTGCATACTGGCTATCCTTTGACCGTAGTGACATAAGACGCGATGCGCTCGCAATATAACGCCTCATCATCAGTTGGCTTCGTGGGGAGATTGCAAACGAATGCATTCTGCATATACGAACCAAATCATCAAGTAATTGCACATTATCCTGATCCGATGCGCCCGTCTCTTTGCAGTCAAATGCCCGAAAAAGTCGACTGCTCGAAAATGCCTCTTCAGACGCAAACACCTTATTGATGTTCGACTGATCAAAATCGAAATCGATAAAATCTGGATCTAAAGTTATAACCCAACTCCTATCGAGGAACCGATGTGACAGCGTCTCGGTCGTATGGTCATAATTAACGGTTGCCAGAAAGCGAACATGATTCGGAAGGCACCATTTCTCTACTCCACCAAGAGTGAACGACGCACCATCCTCCCAAAAAGAATCACACGCCCTGAGAAACGGTGCCCAATAATGCTCAATAGGACTCAGGTTTGCCTCATCGAGCAGAAATACATACGGAGGAATACCTCCGACGTTACTCTGCTCTTTAGAAAGCAAACGCATAGCATCGTAAACTGACGGATTAGCCTTCTCGTATGACTTTGCAAGTGGATTGTAGTATCCAACGTAGTCCCTATATGAAGTCCATCCATTCTCAACATTGATTTCCGTGAAGCGTCTGCCTGCATCATCATTCGTAAGACCCAAAACGCCTGCCAAAATATTACACAAACTTGTCTTGCCTGTCCCTGGAAGACCCGAAAATGTGGTTATATAACCTTGAGTAAGGCAGACCATTAAATTTACCGTATCGTTGCGGGTAATCTGCCTGTTTGCACGCTGATTGATTGCATCATAGATGAACTCGACGATTTCATCGTCTGTCATCTCATCTTCACCCATGCGTAGAGCAGCATACTCAGTGAGCGGCTCTTGGTCTGTCTCGTGAAAATCAACACCGGAAACCGCCGCTACGACCTTCCGAAGGATTTCACTTTCAAGAATCTTGGTCGATGTGGCAATCTCGTCGTTGATCCCACCAATAATCCCTTCAACATCTTTCTCTATTTTATTCTTACTAACAATTGCACGTTCGTACTCTTCTTCTAGGCGTTTAAGTTCTGCATTATGGTTCTCAATGTCTTTCTCAATCTCATTCAACTCTTCACGTTTCTGAGCAAGCGCTTCATCTCGAACCTTTTCAAGCTGCCTACGGGCCTCGACAACCTTATCATTTGCCTCTCTTGCTTCCTGCTCAGCTATAGCTTGCGTTTCCCGAGCCACCCCACACTGATGTTTGATATCAGACAAAACGGATTCGAGCTTTCTTCGTTCTTCTGCAATACTGTCTTGAATGCCCGCGTCTTCAATAATCTTGTCCTTAAATAAGGGAAAATACCTCTCATCCCGAACGAGTTCGAGAATCTTTTCATCAGCAACCGAATCAATGACCTGATTAATTACTTGTGCAGGAAGATGAGTCCAGTTGTCAATCTGAGACAACCAGTCAATTACGCGCTGCTTTCTAGCTTCATCAAGCTTGAGCTTGCCAGTATTATCATTAAAATTACGTACTGCGTTCTTGATATTGCGCAGTTGACTTTTGCCAAGCCCGCTAAACTCATCTGATGCATTAATTGCGCGCGTAACAATATCAACAAGTTCCGCTTGCGGCATCCAATCAATCACATCATCATTGTTTTCAGCTTTCTTGTACATGGCATCAACTGTGCGCTTCTCTATAAACTCGAACCGCTTTACACCATATTCGTCATAAATAGGCAAGATAGCATTAGGTTCAAGTGTTCCTAGGCAACCCACCCGATAATCATTCGAACTTGGGGCAATGAGCGTTATGGCGCCGTTGTCTTTCCTAGAGTATCCAAATGGACCAAAACATAAGCCTGATGCATTTTTCGCAAGTATAAGTTTGCATACCAAATCATCAGCACCATCGGAAATGGTAATTGGCGTATCAAACGGCTTGATGAATGAAACATTATCCTTAATTCCGACGACCTGAACCAACTCTGCTGATATCGAATGCTCCGAAAACAATTCAAATTCGAGATCGGATGAACCCTTGGTGAAAGTAGGATTGAGCTGCAGTTGATAGAAAGTGGAACTCTTTCCTAATGGATCGTAGGAATTACTTTCGCCGAATTGCGCAGCATTTACTCGGGCAATTACGAGCATACCAAATTTACTTTGAATCTCAGATGAATCCGAACCTCCAGTAATGGCTGCGAAAAAAGAACCGTTATTCGGAAAAGCACTTCCTTCGATAGCCTTCCATACATTTGACTCTAGAAGGTAACGTGGATAAACAAAACAAAACTTCTTGTAGGCAGGATACGAAACCCAAGCGATCATTTCAGCGTGCACGCACTGTTCTGCTGTTCTGATCGTTTCCATTCTTACCTCATTTCTCAGCAGGCATCCGTGTTTCGTATGAGAGCAATTATAGTTCATGACTTCATCTGATGATTACTCTGCGTCAGCTCTCTACCACGGTCTGTGGCATCATCACCCGCATAGCGGTGCTCCTTTCGACTCACAAAACTATCACCCTTGTATATCCAGCAGAAAGACAAAGAGCGATACCTGACTTCTCGTAGCAGCGCTCTACATCCACCGACATCCTCAAAAGATAAGCTTTTACAAAGGACGTGAGTACCCCCCTTTTTTTAAAATGAACCAAAATTAATCTGTAGGCGCCACTGTGTTCTGCGAAATCGATTAAATGCTGGAAATGATCGGGAGAATGAGTCGGTTCGTAACTTTCTATGTAGCGAAAGGGCAACCGACGATGATGGATGTCAATCCTAGCCGTTCGCGGCGACCAAGAACTAGCGACAACATTGCTCTGCGCTTGGCCGCTAACAAGGGGTCTGTCAGGGGTCGGGTGCATTGGCAACATCATAGCAAGAACGTTCTGCCGGTATCGAAAGAGCAGAGAACTCAAGATTGCAATGCGAACGCCAAGGATCACTTCCTGACCACAGCATCAACCAATAACACATCCAAAGCAGCTGAAGATGACGGGTCCTTCTGTGACGTCCCCGGCACTGGGATGGGATTCTACCTATAGAAACTCAAGGCATGACGCTGGATGATGTCAAAGCACCCGACCCCTGACATCTAATTCGATCGCGTAGCTCATGCAGACTCCTCTTCTCTAACTTTGAGTCCGCACCTCCGTGTTCTGATGTCATACTCGTTTGGGCACATCACGCGGCGTATAGCGGAACTAAACGCAATGTGACCATGGGCACAGCTGACGAACGCGGGAAGTATCTGGTAAAGGTTTAATCACGCAATTTGGTTCCAAGTTCTTCAAGGCCACGAGAAACCAAAATGCTGTTAAAGTCGCTTATAGGAAGTCCAGGAGTTCGCTCGATGATTTTCAGCCGTGTTTTGTCGGGATCGTTGAATTCATCAAGTCTATTCTTCGATTTCCCATACAGCTTCTGGACAGTACGTAATCCAATTCCCAAGCCTACACAAATGGCCATGAGTGTGTCGTTGGCCATATTGTTGGATTTATCATTCCTGATATTGCCGCAGTAATTGGTATGAAGCAATGTGGCTTCAGCGAACTTTTCAGGGTATTGAAGACCTCGCTTCTCTATAAGGTACCAAAGGCATCTACATAGCGAAGAAGAAGGGCTAGCCAAGAGCTCCTGAAAATCCATATCGTCTTCTATGTCAAATAACTGAGAAGTATATGCTTGATAAGCCTCATCTGGATCGCAAGGGCATTCGGGCTGGAAACTAGGGTGAAAGACTAGAATCCGATTATCAACATCGGTTGTGCGGTATAAGAATGCACCTCCAACTAGATCCTTTTTATATGATGCATATTTGCGCACAGCGAAAGAGCGGATGTTCAAAGCGCATTTAGATAGGTTACGCCATGCCTTTTTGGTAAGGTGTAGTATTGCGCCATCGCGCTCTATGAATTCAGAATCGGCTAAGACGAAATAGCCATCAGCGAAAATGTAATTGTTGCTATCCACCCAGGCAGCTAGAGTCGAGTCATCGGACAGTAGCTGGTCTGCTTCAATCGGGGTCAGCTCGGTGTAATTATTCTCGTTTAGCAAGTCGCTGAAAACATCTTCGTAATCAGGGAATACGCTGAGATTTTTGTCTAATCCAACTTCTTGAATTCTGTACTTCGTAGACATACGCGAGACGATGAAGAAATCACTCAAGGCCTGCACAATAGAATCGCATGTCTGATAGCGTTCGGAATCCTCTAGAAGCTCCATGCCTTTCTTCCTGAAAGTATCTTCCGGCATAAGGATACGAGGAGTTAGTCGATGCGCCTGCCATTCGAGCCAATTAATTTGGTTGTCCAGCGTTTTCTTTCCTGAAGGCGTGAAGAATGTCTTTGAACTTCTGCAAAGGATTGGATTGGTGGGAGTTTGGCTTTGTGCATCGCGCATTGCCTTCATCTTAAAGAAGGCGCGATCCTTTTCCCAATGCAAGGCTTCATGCATAAGGGTGTTGCGCTGAGTACCCTCATTGAAACGAAACTCGGAATCTGGGTCTATAAGAATGGTTCCCGCTTTGAAATGCTTATGCACCACTTCGTATGCCTCTTGGTCTATCACTGGGACATCGCTATCTAGCAGAACACAACAACCAAATATATCACCGTTAAATGACAACTTTTCATGAATAACCCGAAGGCCTTCTTGTTCAATAATCCGATTGATAGGAAGCGCCATAGGAGAAGTTAATGCTTCTTTACAATGGCTGCTCAGATATTTTCTCGCATAATCATCGAGTCGGTTGCTTCCCAAAACCAGCGCACCGGTTCTCTTGTCCGTATCGAAAATGTCTTGCGGAGAAGGCTTAGTCGACATCGGATGCATCCAGATTCTCGTCGTATGCATCGAGAGGATATGAACACAGCAACGCCTTAGCATCGCGCCATGTTGGGCAATACTGTTCCATGAGTGATTGAAAGCGGTTGGTATGATCCCGCTCCAGCAAATGAACAAGCTCGTGGATTATCACGTAGTCGAGGCACTCGGGCGGCTTTTTGACCAACTGGAGATTCAGCCAGATACGCTTTTTATCGATATTACAGGTGCCCCATTTGGTCTTCATGTTCTTAACGCGGAAGTCATCGGCGGCAACGGGCACCTTGCGAAGACAACGCTCAACTGCCGAACCAAGTGCGCGTTTCAGCTCGACACGATACCATTCAGTGAGCAGGTGCTTGCGCTGCTCTTCAGTTGTACCGTCGGGAACGTTCATGATTATTTTGGATACGGACTTAGAAACGGACGCTTTGGGTGCACCGTAGACGACTTGGAGGCGGTATGGTTTCCCCCATAGATAATGGGATTCGCCCGAGACGTACTGACGCTTGGTTTGGCGTGGCTGAGAGGCAAAGCGTTGTTTTGTTTTCGATATCTCCGGCAATCTCTTCAGAAGATAGAGCTCTATTTCAGAAGTGGTTACATCGGGCGGTGCTTTAACTGATACGACACCTTCAGGTGGATCGATATGGATATAGAGGTTCTTCAGATTCAATTGCCTGAAAACCCGAACCTCATCGCCGCCGATTGTAAGCACCTCGCTAGATGTCATACTCACTCTGTCTCTCAACTATCATGAAGACCAACTCCGTTTCCTTTTTGGCCGACTCTTCATCCCATCCATCGGCGAGCAGTTCTTGGTATATGGCGCTCTTGATGTTTTGCTGCATGGGCTTGTTGCCCTTCCACCCGGGCTTTATAGCTTCGCTTATTGCATCATGGAGTCTCAAAACAAACACACCACGATCAGGTCCCTCAAAATAATCGTAAAGCGCCATGGCGGCACGATTTCCATTAACGCCATCGGGATAAACCTCATCATCGTTCGGATTAAGGATCGATTCGGCCATTTCCACTACATGACGCAGATATTCCTCATATGAAATAGCATCCATCTCACGTTGTAGGATTATCTGTTGTAGCCGCTCAGAAAGCTTTCCATAATAGGCATGGTTTGAGTCCATCTTGCGAACGATCTCAAACCGAAGATTGTTCTCAATCGTTTCAGCTTTAGCCTCTTTGCTTCCACCAAGGCCATCAATCAGTTCAGCAGGCGTGGTGGATGGACTATTTACTAGGAGCTCGACTATCGACATATCGCCAAGTTTGCTGATGGTCTGGGAATCGTCAGCATGGATGTAGGTATCCAAGATATAGCGCATGTCTTCTTCGTATGGTTTTAGGTCGATGTAATCGCAACTAGCGAGGCGAATCATATCTTTGATCTTGCTGTAGCCGTGAACTTCGCTTCGAACGTGCTCGACATCGTCTTCGGAATAATCGTAATCCGAGACAAGCTTGTCACAGCAAGCGGCGAACGATCGTGCCAGGGAAGCAACGAGCGCGTAGAGTGCGTCGCGTCTGGCGCGGTATTCACGCCCTTCGCTTTCTTCTAGGCTATTGCTGCAGAAGAAGGCGATGCGGCTACTGTCATCATTTTTATTCTCGATCTGCTCAAATAAAGCACCGAGGGAGACGAGCGAACCTTCCATCTCGGCCTTGGCTTCATCGTAGCGATTCTTGACAAGTCCTTCTATGTCTTCATCGTCATAATCATCGAATGCGCCCGATGTATAGTCGTTAACTGCCACTTGGACATTCTTAAATAGGTCTTTGTAATCGATGATATATCCGTAATCCTTGTCCTCGCCATTGGGGCGATTTACACGACAGATGGCCTGGAAAAGGTCGTGATCGCGCATGGACTTATCGATATAGAGGTAAGTTGCAGACGGAGCATCAAAACCGGTAAGCAGCTTGTCAACCACTATGAGGAGCTTCATCTTGGAAGACTCGTCCTTGAAGAGCCTCTTTGCCTCTGTTTCAAATTCGCCCACGCTTTGACCATTCAGCATGCGCTCGTAGATATTCTTCTTGTATTCGTCTTCAGATTCATGTGACAGATCAATCGTGGCAGTGCGAACGCTATCAGGAGTGGGTTCGTAGGATGTGACCACAGCGCATTTAGTGAATCCCATACGGTTGAAGATATCCCAATAGCGGCATGCTTCATAGATGCTGTTTGCGACGAGCATGGCGGTTCCACGGTCGTTCTTGAGACGTGGAAGGATTTCCATGTCATATACGATATCTTGGACGATACGCTCAAGTCTTTCTTTTACGCTGTAAACCTTATTCGTCGTTGTCCATTTCTGCTTCAATTGCTGCTTGGCATTCTCGGTAAGACCGCGCGTCTTTGCCTCGAACCAGCTATCGAGCTTGTCCTTGTTGGAGATATCCTGGTCAACGTCGCGAGCCTCGTAGCGAAGGTCGAGGATGACGCCATCTTTGACGCCTTCGTCGAACTTGTATGTATGGATGTATGAGCCGAAGGTTTCAAGGCTTGTCTGCTTATCCTTCTTCAAAAGAGGGGTTCCGGTAAAACCTATAAGCGTGGCGTTGGGCATGAGCGTTTTCACGGCTTCGTGCAATTTGCCGGAATTGGTTCGATGGCATTCATCGATGAAAGCCACGATGTTGCCTTTGGCTGCGAAGTCGGGATCAAGGTCTTCAAGCAGTTGCTTGCGGTAGAGGTCGATGTCGGATTGACTGCCTGCATTATGGCCATACTTATGAATGAGCGAGCAGATTATTTGATCGGTATTGTTGTTCAGGATATTGCGAAGGTCTGCGCAGCTCTTCGCTCTGCGAACATTCTCGTCCACATCGTAGAAGAGGCTTTCGATCTGGTCGTCCAGCTCTTCGCGGTCAGTGATTATGACAACACGGCCATCAGGAACCTGAGGGCTTTCGTTGATCCATTTCGCAAGCCACGCCATGATGAGCGATTTGCCAGAGCCTTGGGTATTCCAGATTATTCCGCCTTCGTGGTCGAGGATGCGCTGGCGTGCTGCTATGTTGGCAAAGTATTGGTTGTGGCGAGCAATTTTCTTTGTGCCCGCATCGAAGATGATGAAGTCATGCACCAGAGATAGAAAGCGGTCTTTCTGGCAAAGGGATATGACGCCTTCCCGCAGACGATTGTTCTGCTGTGCAATTATTTCTTTGATGTTTTGCGAAAGCTCGTCTTTAGCCTTGGAATCTTCACGCCATTGCAGGTAATACTTTTGAGGGGTCTCGATGACGCCATAGAAGAGACCTTCGGATTCGTTGCCAGCAAAAAGTATTTGCTCCGTTGAGAAGAACTGTTGAATGTTTTCCTTCTTCTGGTTTGTCAGCAGTTGGCGCATTCCTTCGGCGGCGGCGACGCTGGAACGCTTGAGCTCGAACATGCCAAGCGCAATGCCGTTTATGTAGAGGACAAGATCAGGGCGCTTCTTGTGGATGCCGTCCTCGCGCAGAGCTGTAACCTCTTCAGCTACATAAAAGTCGTTGGTTTCTGTGTCGTTCCAATCGATGAAATCGACATTAGGGCGACGGTTACCTTTGCCGCGCACATCGGTTCCATAGTGGAGCAGCGAATAAACTTCCTTATTGACATCGTATAGGGAATCGACCTGATTCAATACAACACGTTGCAGCTTAGCTATAGCTTGTGCTATCTCGTCATCGGAATAGCCGCGCTTCTTCAGATTCTTCTTTAAGAGGTCTTCCTTGATGGGAGCATTGTTCTCTTCTTCAAGGTTCCCGAGATAGGTGTAATGGAGGTCATCGACCAGCCAGTCAATAACGCGCTTTTGAGCTTTAATCTCACTATCAACAGAAGGCATGCTAGACCTCCCAATCTTGTAGGCGTACGCGGCCCGTTAGAAGGTCGTCCATTGCGCCGTCTCGTATTTGTTGCCACTTGTCGCGTTCGGTTTCGAGGGCGGATATTTCATTATCTAGCTTTATCAAAACATCAGAAATCGCCTTCTGTTCGGAAACGGAAGAGGGCATATTGACAGCGAAGCTAGAGAGCAGTTTCTTATTTAATCCTCCACGACCACCATCGCCTGAAGATATTTCACGAAGCTCTGAATATAAACCGCTAAGTAAGTAGTACAGAAATCCAGCATCGCAATTCTCATTGGGCACGAGAGCCGCAAGAGACTGGTTTAATGCCATAGGCTTTATAAGCATTGCAGCAGTTCCACGCGTCTTTCCTTGTCCTGCAAGAGCAACCAGCACCGACTTTGCCGGAGCGATTTTTGCGGATGAATTGTCAAGGCCGTGTTGCGTGATATAGGTGGTAGGAGAATTTATTATCCTTTGATGAATTTCACCAGAAGAGAGCCAAGGGATATTACCGCCATAATTAGCTGGATTAGATGTTGATGGTGTGCCGCCGGTTATAATCGAAGATGTTATTTCACTTAATGAAACGACTTTCCAACTGTCATTAAATCCATCAATGCGTGTATGCCCATGCGTAAAATCTTTAATAGCACCTTCGCGGATGTTGCGCTTTTTATCTAGCAGTTCGTCTAATGAAGCGATGAGAGCGTCGAATTGAGTGAGAGTGTCCGCAATGGCCACCTGCTCTTCTGCGCTTGGAATCGTAATCTTTATCTTCTGTAATTCACTTTTAGATATTTCCAGAAAAGTTGTACCTGTAGCCTTAGATATCATTTCCTCTTTTAGTAAGGAAAGCAGGTAGCTAAGAAAAATATTATGCATACCATCATGGCACACAAGGCTTTTAAAACCTTGGTTCGTCGCTAAAGGCAACGAAGCAATTGCGCAATCACCAATCGTCGCACGAGTACAGAGAAGAATAGTGCCTTCTGGAAGAAGGCAGGCATTAGAATTATCTAGCCCTTCTTCGGTTATCTTTCTTTCAGAATCTTTGATGAATAATCCAACATTCTTTGTAATTTCGGAAGGCGTAAGCCAAACAATATCGCCATCCCAAAATCTTGGATTTGTGGTACTAGGAGTGCCGCCTTGGTAAATATCTACAAGATTCCCTAATTCAGTATGATCCCAATCTATTGGATGCGCTACCATGCGTATCCCATCCTTTCGAGCGCGGTCATGGAAGCCTTGCGTGCTTCAGCAACATTTGTTTCAATCTCTGATAGGGTGTGCTCATAACGCCTGGCAATGAGAAGCAGTTGAGAAGATAAAGCATGCACTCCAGAATTGACTACATCACAGATACGCTCTTGAATTGCAGGCATCCATTTCTTGAAGAACAAGAAATCTTTGATCTCTTCGACAGTCAGTTCGCCATACTTTTCTACGACCAGCGCATCTAGCACCTTAACCTTTTCCTTTATGGCTTTACTGATATCTTCTATCGTGTCTAGCTTTGTTTTGTAACTAACTAATGCATCATATTCGTCACGATAGTTTTCAGGAACAGACGCATTCTTGACGGCTTCCGACAGTGCCTCTTTCAACTTCTTCTTGCCAAAGCTACCGTTCTTATTTCTCAGAGGGGCATCATCGATACCAGGATTGTCTTTTAGGACGGCTTCTATGGAGGCGGAAGCGCCTTCGTCAAAAAGACGAATTAAGTCTTGGAATACGGCTATCTCTGGAGATGTCCTCTTATCGTCAAGCTCTTTTATCTGCTTGTTGACTGAAATCCTCGATATGCTGCCGTCTTCTTCGTTCAAAACCTCTTTCAGCAAGCCGTCGTCGCCAGATTCTTCCTCACGTAGAACATCGAGTTCGGCAGCTAGGAGTTCTGATTCAGCAGTGAGGGCTTCAATCGCGTTCAATTCATCAGAGAAAAATGCTTCTTCCAAAATAGTGCGCGGAACGAGTGCGCCGTCAAAGGATTTGACCTTTGATTTATCTTCGATGGTTATTGTTTCGCCATTCTTGTTCTTTTCCTTCTTGGTGCCATACACATAGTCGATATCGCGACCAGCTTCATAACCTGAAGCCTTTATAAGATAAACGTCGTCTTGGAGCTTCTCGTTCCAGTAGTTAAGAAGGCAGTCATAAACATCGTAGGGATCTATCAGAAGTGCGTCTTTGTAGGTTGAGAGAAGCGAGTCTGATAGCAATCGAATCAGAATTTTGGGATTGGTCGAGCTGTTTATATCGAGAAGCAATGGTTGAGCAAATTGCTCCCACGCATCGAAAAGCATGTGGCATTCGACCTCTGTCTCATCGATCACGTTCGAATCAAGTCTGATCGTTTCTTCGATTTGATCGGATGGAAGGGCAAGCGTGTAAGTGTCGTGCTGCACATCTAGAGGAACGAAAACCTCATCTTTAAGCTCTGCAGATATAGACCAAAGAGTATCTAAGGTTGCAATATCGGAACCGGGGATACCACCGTTCAGATGCGCTGCTATGTTCTGCGGAAGGTCATTCGAGGGGCGTTGGATATAGCGTGAAATGTTGAGATTGCCGTTGTTGTTATCCACTACATCCTTATAGGTGACAAAACGGGAATAGCCCGGGATTTCTTCCTGTGCAAGATAAGTTCGAACTATCTTTTCAATATCTTGTTCGCGCAGACGGTTCTTTGCGCCATCCTTCTTGAAGCCCTGGCTGGCATCGATGAGAAATACGCCTTCCCGCTTTTCGGCGTCTTCTTTGGCGATTATGAGAATGCACGCAGGAATGCCAGTGCCGTAGAAGAGATTCTGGGGAAGACTTATGATGCCTTCGATGAAATGCTTCTCGATAATTTTATTACGGATGGTCTCTTCGGTGTTGCCACGGAAAAGGACGCCGTGAGGCAGGATGATGCCAGCGCGACCTTTCGAGTTCAGAGATTTAACAACATGGAGGAACCAGGCGTAATCACCGTTCTTTAGCGGAGGTATACCGTAACCCTCGAAACGTCCGTATATATCGTCATCGGGCTTTACGCCATCACTCCAAGACTTATCAGAAAATGGCGGGTTCATGACGATGAAATCGAATTTCTGCAATTGCTCGTGATCTTTGTAATAAGGATCGGATAAGGTGCTGCCGCGCTTGATTTGGCCTTCACCCTTCTGGTGAAGCACGAAGTTCATCCGGGCGAGACCGGCTGTGGAATTGTCCTTTTCCTGGCCATAGATTGTCACGATTGAATTACCGCGTGAATCCAGCGGGGCTTCATCGGCGGCGCGAATTAGAAGGCTGCCGCTGCCTGCGGCTGGATCGTAGAGTGTCCATTTCTTTCCAGGCTCGTTTTTGATGTCGTCGATTCTTATGAGGCGAGCAATGATGCGGGAGACTTCGCTTGGTGTATAGAACTGACCTTTGCTCTTGCCTGATGCTTGGGCGAACTGCATCATGAAGTATTCGTAGGCATCACCGATGATGTCGTCCCCGCTTGCGCGATTGGATTTGAAGTCGATGGCGGGGTTTTGGAACACTCCGATGAGACCGGTAACTTTATCAACCAGCTCCTTGCCATTGCCGAGCTCGTCGTGATTGTTGAAACTAACATCTGGAAGCGCGCCTTGAAGGCCGTTGGCTTCTAAGAATGCTTGGATTATCTTATCGGTCTCTTCACCGATATTGGAAGTTCCTTTAAGCGCGATGAGGTCATCAAAGGAAGCATCATCCGGCACCGTATATTCAGCGAATGGCTGGCCTTTATATCTATCGGAAACATATTTAAAGAAGAGCAAAATGAGCACGTAGTCTTTGTAGCGAGCTGGCTCGACTCCGCCTCTTAGTTTGTTGCATGCCTCGAAGAGCATTGAATAGAGTTCGGATTTCTTCACGGCCATAATCCTTTGATCGCTCCTTGCTGATAGTCCTTTACTGACAAAACATGCACCTAGTCCATTGCGCTCTTCCCGCTGGCGATCCAGTCGTCAAGCTCTTTGCGCTTGAATCGCCAGAGCTTGCCCACGCGATGGGCTGGGAGGTCTTCATTCTTCTTTATCCAGCTTCTGAGAGTGACCGGCTTTATACCTAGGTACTCAGCTGCGTCCTCGATTCCTATGTAGGCTTCTTCTGTCTTTTGCTCTTCCATACTTGGTCTCTCTCTAGCTTGCGATCAGAAGTTTAGGCTACGAAAAGTGATTATAAGTAACAGTGCGTTATATTTCGTGATATTTGATGACATAAACACCTGCATAAGGCTTTACGACTATCAAGGTTTCCTGAATGGCGCTATAGCACAGTTGGCTTGCACTTAAAGCGATGTCGGTTTTGTGCCTTTACGACGCTAAAAAGTTTTCACCTCAGCAAGTTGGGATTAAACGCGCTTGGAGACGACTCGATAGGGGAGTAAAACAGGAAACGTACTGGTAAAAAAACTATGCTGATTGGCCTTGCGTAGCAAATGCTTAGAAATGTCAACTCGGAGAGTTGGGCGCAAAGATACACAATCCATCACTATGCAACCATCACGTATTTCAACGACCAGAACGAGAGTCGAAGGGTGCGTGAGCTGAAGAGCCTGAGGCGCTGCAGCCGGTTTCGGATCAGGGGATTCAGATAAGCAAAGAGCTTTTCATCCGAGAGAAAGGCTTTCAAGGACGCGGAGACATTTTTACCAACAGGCATATCTACCTGGCAAAAAGGATGCTTCGTTCGAGTGATGGGAAGCCAACATGAACGATAACAACATTGACCCAGATGGCCAGTCAACAGAAGAAATGCGCAACCAAAAATGGTTTAGCATAACTATTCGATGTCAGCAGAACCAGCTTCAGAAAGTCGAAACACAGAAAGGACAGCAACAGCAATATAACAGGCATAGGCGCAATGAGCGAGATACAAGGCCAGACAGTGTAAAGCATGCAGCGATAAGCATAATTCTGCACTTCGGTGTGGGGCTGGTCCTGCTCTTAGTTGAATCGTATTTAAGGTGCTTCTTGGGTATTTGAGACTGAAGTACCTTTAATGTATAAAGGGTACTTAAACTGGGCCATTTTGGAGGGCGAGTCCACTGAAGGATCATCCTAGCAGAAGCGCTTTCTAGCATTTTTAAGTGCTTTGTTCGCTAGAAGTAAATATGCTGGCAGAGTTGATTGGCTTTGTTTTCTGTCACATACTGTTCCGAGGCACATTGCCTCTTGCTCTACTCCCACTCTATCGTTGCCGGCGGTTTGCTGGTTATGTCGTACGCTACCCGGTTCACGCCGGGGACCTCGGCGACGATGCGGGAGGAGATGCGGGCCAGCAGCTCGTAGGGGAGCTTGGCCCAGTCAGCGGTCATGGCGTCCGAAGACTCCACCGCACGCAGGATGATGGGGTAGCCGTAGGTGCGCTCATCCCCCATGACACCCACGCTGCGCACATCCGGCA
>CANOIM010000005.1 GCA_947566075.1 uncultured Eggerthellaceae bacterium
ATACGCTCCTTGTTACCGTTTGTCAACGAGATTTCGAAAGTTTTTTGAAAAAGTTTGGCGAAGCGGATTGGGAGCTGGGACGATCATCTAGGGGAGGAAGTCAGAGTAGGTCCGTTGGAGGAGCTCAGGGGGTTCGCCAGCATAGCGCAGATACAAGCGTTTGCAGGCGCGAGTGCAGTTGACGTAGAGGATGTGCCTGAAGGTTTCCTCCTCTGGATCAGAGATTCGCGCGCAATCCAAGATGACCGTGTCGAATTCGAGCCCCTTCCCCGCTCGGGCACCGATGACGTAAAGCCCTGGGTCAGTCACGCCGTTTAGCCGCGGATCAACGGGTGGCAGGTTGTGCTCTCGGGCTAGCTGCCGCCAACGCTGAGGATCCCCGCTGATGATGGCGATGGTCTCTTCGGGGCAGGCAGCCCGGGCCCGAGTGATGAGATCCAGGACGCCCCCTTCGGACCAAGCGCCCAGGAACACGTGATCCGAGGCCAGTTCTTTAGTAGAAGGCACTCCCAGAAGACGGTTCGCGAAAGCCTCGATGGAGGGGCTATTGCGCTTGTTCTCATCCAGGGCGATGGTGTGACCGGACACGTCTTCACCCAACTCCTTCCAGGTGAAATCACGTTTGTAGATCTTCTGGTTCTCGTCACCGCAGATATAGGCCCGACTCTGATCGTTGGCCCGCAGGCGCACGAGCAGCTTCACCGAAGCCACCGTCAAGTCTTGCACCTCATCGATGGCGATGGCGTCATAGCGGGGCAGGTTCGGATCAGCCAGCAGGCGCTTGGTAGCCTGTTCGATGGTGTATTGATGCGCCCGCTCCATCGCCTTCTGGAACTGAGCCCATACCTCTAGAATGATGCGACGGATATCCTCAGAGGGGCGGCGGCTGACACCACGACCCACACGAGGTGCATCAGGATAGAGCCCGGTGGCAGAGACAGGGTCATCGTAGCGCGCCTCCAACCAGGCTATCTCATCGGACATCCAAGCAACGTTCTCTTCGTCGGCGGCCTGCAGGTAGTATTCCCCTGCCTTCTCAGGATAGGAAGCGGAAACGGCCTGCATGGCTTGGGCAACAGCCGCCTTGATGTCTGCGTCATAGACCAGATCCCAGTAGCGCCCTTCGGCATCCTCCGAAGCGGAGGGGTAGCGAGACTGCTGGGCGAAAGGGGCCAGATGCGCGAACTCAGCCACAGGCTGCGCCCGCACGAGCTGATTGACGAACTGGTCATAGCTGACTACCTCGATGGCGCTGCCCGCATCGGGGATGGCCGAGAGGAGCGCCTGCACATGGGAGCGGAGCGCCGTGTTGAAGCACACGAAGAGCCCTCGCTTCGGCTCTTCGGGCATCAGCCCCATCTGAGCGGAGGGCCGCGTGTCTTGGATCAGCTTCGCCAGCAAGCAGAGGGTCTTGCCCGTGCCCGCTCCACCGGATACTTGGAGCACGTTCGTCTTGGCGTTCACGTTGCGCGGGAAGGCCATGACATCGAATTGCCTATCCGTGGCTTTCCCCGACCCCCGCAGCAACCGCTGGATATGGTCATGCTCAGAGAGGATCTGACGTACCTGTTGCTCTTCGGCGTTGAGCTTGGCCCTGACCGCCTCCTGTGCCTGGGTGAGGTCTTCATTGGCCTGACTGAGCTGCTGGAAGAGCGCGTTCGCCTCATCTGACGGCGATCCCTCTGCGCCCGATGCCGCATCATCCTCCGCGGAGATGGCAGCGGCACGGGCTTGGAGATTCCTCACCATCTCTGAGATCTGGTCAGCCGTAGCCTTGAAGAACGCTTCGTCTTCACGCGCCTCCGAAGCCACCTTCGATGCAGATCTCTCAATGGCGTCGTTGCCGCTCAACGCCGTTGCTGTGCGAGCAAGATGCATCAGACGATCGGCCCCTTCGCTGATGGAGGCTGATGGGGGTTGCATCACGAGCTCTTCCATGGGTGTCCTTTCCCGTTCGCTGAGAGCGGTGCGCGGCTAGGGAGCCGCCGTCCGGAAATCAGGGCTCCAGTCAGCTATGGCATGATCGAAGGCCGCATGAGCGTCAGAGCCGCAAAGCTGCACGAGCTCATCGGTCTCATCCAGCAGGAGGTCGAAATCAAGGCCAGCATCCTGGGCGGCTTCGTTGAGCACATAGGAGAGCTGATCGGTCACGTCCTCTTGGCTGAAGGCACCGATCAGGAGCTTCGCCATGAGCGACACCCATTCTAGCCCGATGCTTCCCGGATAGCTCTCCCGGAAGCGGTCGGCCAACGGCGCCGCATCTGAGAGCCAAGCCTCCGAACGCAGGCATCGCCCATAGGAGAGCGCGTCTGTTGGAGCGTATTCATAGAAGACATCGAGCCACGGCTGTAGGTCATCAGGGCTCTCCGCCACCTTCTCCAAACGATCGGACAGTTCGGCATCCAGCTTGAAGTAGCCATTGATATAGGCTGCCATCTGCTCATCCGAGAGATCTGCCTGGCAAAGCGCCAGCATGTTCCCGATGGCAGCGCGGCGGCTATAGACGATGGTGTCATTGGTCCACAGCAGAAGCAGACCGATGAGGGCTGCTATCCGCTCATCCCCATTCCCGCTGGCATCATCACAGGCTGCCTGGTAGAGGTCAACATAGCGCTGATGGGCAGGGCGTGGATGAGCTAACGAGAAGCCGGGGCTATGGCGGCCGATATAGGCCTCTACAGCCTCTTCGGCCCGCTGCATGAGGGTACCGTCAGCTGCAGCGAGCTGCACCGTCAAGGTGTTGCTATTCCAATCCCGCGTCCAATCTTGGACGAGACCACACACCGCAAGCTTGTAGAGGGCCTTTTCCGTTTGAGTGCCCCGGTGATCAGGACGCACATCCACATCATCTACCGCATCCGAGGTGATGACGGCGAGGTCTTGGCCCGTACGAGCCTCCTCCAACTTTGCAAGCAGGACCAAGATACGCTCCAGCTCATCAGAGAAGCTGGCGAACCCCAGCGTCCAGAGGAAGAAGATGGTGCTCAGATCCCACTCCAGTTCCGGCTGCAGCTGGTGGATCTCCTCGACGGTGGTAGAGCGCGAGAACAAGCGCCGTGTGCGCTCTTCGCTTGAATCCGGCACATAGAGGATGTAGCAATCAGATTCGTTGGCCGCCTGCGAACGCCCGGCTCGACCCGCTTCCTGGTAGAACGCCTCGATGGACCAGGGAAGGTTCGCATGGACGGTGAATCGCACGTTCGACTTGTCTATCCCCATGCCGAAGGACTTGGTGGCCACCATGATGGGGAATTCGTTCTCCATGAAGCAACGTTGGATCTGCGCCCGCTCTTCGGCACGGCCGCTATGGTAGGTCTCCGCGGGGATGCCACGGGCCCGCAGATGGTCTTTGATCTCTTCGCAACCGATCAGCTTGGCTGCCACGTTACCGGAACGGGTATTGGCGAACACGATACCGCAAAGCGTGGCCGCCCCCTGGGGCTGGAAGGCCTCCACCGCATCTCGCCCGAGAGAGCGGCGGGCTGCCACCTCATCCAACACGGCATCCAGATCATGGAGGCGCGCCTCTGCTGTAGTGCGACGCACATGGAAATGGAGCTCAGGACGGCTGAGCACGGAAGCCGCTTGGATGTTCTGGGAGGTGATGCCGAGCTCTGCCTTCAGGTCAGCCAGCACGTCCCGAGAAGCCGTGGCCGTGAGCCCCAGGAGGCAGGCACCGGGGCAGTAACGAGCGAAGGTGCGATCCAGGAGCAGGTAGGACACCCGGAAGTCATGGCCCCATTCCGAAAGGCAATGGACCTCGTCGACCACCGCATAGCCGAAGCTCAACGTACGGGATATCTGGAGGAGCTCTTGGCGGAAGGCTGCATCTTGGAAGCGCTCCGGCGACACCCAGATGAGCTGATAGCGCCCCTCCCCTAGTCCTTGGCGAACGCGGGCACGCTCAGTGGCGGACATCTGGGAATCCAGCCGGACGACGTGGGCGACGCCTTGGGCTTTGAGGCTGCGGTCCTGGTCTTGCATGAGAGAGATGATGGGGCACACGACGAAGCTGACGGCAGGTTGCAACAGACAGGCCATCTGATAGCAGACCGATTTGCCCGAACCGGTTGGGAGGATGCCCAGAGTGCGCTTGTGGGCAAGGGCGCGACGGATGATGCCGAGCTGGCCTGGCCTGAAATCCTCATGACCGAAGAGGAGCCGGAGGAAGAAGCGGAGCGCTCCGGTGGCCTCTTCGCGCCCGATGGCAGGGGTGCCATAGGTGATGGGACGAGCTGTGGCCAGGCGGAATTCATCCCGCAGGATGTCATGGGCGCTGCGGATGCGAATGACGGGCCCTTCGCCGGGAATGGGGCTATCAGCGCTGTCCCAGGTGCGGAAGGCTGAGACATCCAGGGTAAGGGTGGCTTCCTCAGAGGTGAACATCACCGCGGGCGCTGCGAAGGGCACGTTCGCTAGGATGGCCAGATTCTCCAAGAGCGCGAAGGCATCCTCAAGGGCCGCCGAGGCTGTTCTCTGGAGCTCTTCTTTCGGAGCATCCCCCATCAGCTGGATGCGCCATTCCCCAGCCTGGGGATCCAGGAGGCCGGTCTGCATCAGCTCAAGGAAGGTCATCTGGAAACGCATGGCCAGCTCATAGGTGCAGATGGCCTGGATGTCTGGCGTTGCCTCCGGAAGGCTGCAAATGGATTGCTCCCCTTGCCAGGCCAAGCCATGGCGCAGCGTCTCTACGGCCTGAGCGGCCGCCTTCGCCGGATGAGCCAACTGACTAGTGGGAATGCGCAGCGTGCGCACCCCAGCCAACCGTAGCAGCTCATCCCGTCGCGCATCCAAAAGGCACTGGGCTTCCTCTTCATGCTGGCCGCCGTCTACTTCTATGACCAGATGGGCCAATGGGCAGTAGAAATCCACCTGCTGACCGAGAACCTCATCAGCGGGGATGCCAGCAGCGCTCAGGATGCGTTCAAGGGATGCCTCCGGAAGGATGAGCACCTTGAGGTACGCTAGGTCATCCGGCAACTCAGCGCAGAGCGCCTCCCAGAACCGAAGCGCCGGATTGAACCCGTCTTCGGCACCTTTGATCCTCCCCGTCCAGTCAGGTTGGTGGGAGACATCTACGTAGTGAGGCAGTTCTTGGACGTTGGCAGGAAGGGGGCCCAGCGCAGCTTCCAAGGCATCCGAAGGCTTGGTGGGGGCACCCCGGCAGATCAGATTCTTCGCTACGCAGAGCAAAGGGAAGAGCGGGCATCCCGTGCGATATTCGCACGGGATGCCCAAGAGGGCGAATGCGCTGCGCTCATAGACATAGGACGCGGAGAAGCGCTTGACCTTCATTGCCTCGTTCACCCGATACCCCATCTTGATCCTTTGCAGGTTAGAGTGATTCTACTCCAGATGACGAAAAGGGGCAGGAAGCGATGAGATGAGGACAGGTGCTTCTCATCCTTTAGAATGAAAGGATGGAGATACGGATACCGGCATATGGGATGGCTGTCTATGAGGCGCTCACGGGCGCAGGCTTCGATGCCTGGTTCGTGGGGGGCTACATTCGCGATGCCCTCCTGGGACGCGCTGCCCATGACGTGGACATAGCCACCAACGCGCGCTGGCGGCAGGTGCAGGAGGCCTGCGAAGCCGCTGGCATGAGCACCTATGAGACGGGCGTGAAGCACGGAACGCTGACCGTGGTACCGGATGGTGAGCACCCCGTGGAGGTGACCACCTTCCGCCATGATGGTGGCTATTCGGATGGCCGTCACCCCGATGAGGTCACCTTCGTGAACGATATCCGCGAAGACCTGGCCCGGCGTGACTTCACCATGAATGCCTTGGCCTACCAGCCCGCCTTCGGCCTCTTCGACCCTTTTGGTGGCCAAGAGGATATCAGACGTGGCATCATCCGCGTGGTGGGAGACCCAGCGAAGCGGTTCAAAGAGGACGCCCTGCGCATCCTGCGGGCCTGCCGCTTCGCCTCTCAGCTAGGCTTCCAGATAGACCCTGCCACCTATCAGGCGATGTACCAGCAGAAGAGCCTTCTGGGAAACGTCTCCCAAGAGAGGCTGACCCATGAGCTGGATGAGCTGCTCTTGGGCGCTTCTGTACGAGACACTCTCATGGGCTGCGTGGATGTGCTGGCCTACGTGCTGCCAGAACTGGTGGCCATGAAAGATTGCGAACAGCGAACGAAGTATCACTGCTATGACGTGCTGGAGCACACCGCCCAAGCCGTGCAGCACGCCCCTCGGACGCGGCTCGTTCGCTGGGCGGCGCTCTGCCACGACATGGGCAAACCCGCCAGCGCTTTCTTCGATGACGAGGGCGTTGAGCATTTCTACGGCCATGCGAAGGTGAGCGCAGAACTAGCCTTGGGCATTGCCCGACGCCTGCTCATGAGCCCTGCCTTCGCTGCTGACCTGAGAGCGGTGATCTTGCTTCACAGCGATGTCATCTTGCCTACCCGCAAGAGCGTCCGTCGCGCCTTGATGAAGTGTGACGGACGGCCAGAGCTCCTGCGCCAGCTCTTGGACCTCAAGCGGGCTGACATGAGCGCCCACGCCCCTGCCTATGCAGCTGAGGCCTCGCTCATGGATGAGGTGAGAGGGGTGCTGGATGGCGTCCTTGAGAGCGAAGACGCCTTCTGCGTGAAGATGTTGGCCATCAACGGAGCCGATGTGATGGAAGCGGGGATACCCGAAGGACCCAAGGTGGGGCGCGCGCTGGACGGGCTGCTGGAGGCAGTCGTAGAGGAGCAGCTCCCGAATGAGCGGACCGCGTTGCTGAACGCGCTTCGTGCCTGGAACGAAGGAGAGAAGCCATGTTGAATGAAGCTCGGGTGAGCGCATATCTGGCAAAGCTCGGATCCCATGAGGCTCCGGCACCGACGAAGGAGAACCTGGACGGGCTCATCTATGCCCACCAGACCCGTATCCCCTTTAGCACCGTGGATATCCACCGCAGCCAACGGGAACCGGATCTGGGGCTGGAGGCCATCTTCGAAAAGGTGGTCGTGCAAGGCAAAGGCGGCTATTGCTTCGAGCTGAATAAGCTGTTCGAGGCACTGCTGACCTCTTTGGGCTACGACGCACGACCGGTCTATGCCCGAGCGGTCCGTGGGCGTGATGGGCGGATGCCCATCAACCACCGCGGCATGGTGGTAGAGCTAGAGGACGGCCTCTATTCAGCCGATGTGGGGTTCGGCGGCCCGATGCCTGCAGGGGCGCTGAAGCTGGAAGATGAGACGGTGCAAGACATCCAGGGAGAATCCTACATTGCGAAGCAGGTGGATGGGGGCTGGTGGAAGATCGATCGCATCACCAAGGGCAGCATCGATCTGCATGATGACGGCCTTCCCACACGGCGCCAGACAGAGCTTGAGCTGTGCACGGCACCGGTGGAGGATATCGACTTCCCTGCCCTGAGCCTGTTCTGCGCACAGCCAGGCACCTTGTTCCGTGACCATGAGGTGGTGAACCTGAGAACGGGCGATGGATTCAAAGGTTACAAGGATGGCGTGCTGACGATCCGTGAAGGCAGCCGAAAGCGCATCATCGAGCTGACGGGTGCAGCCGCCCAAGATGAGGCGCTTCAGGAGCATTTCGGGATAGAGCCCTGATGAAGGCAGAGGCGGCAGGGAAACCCCTGCCGCCTCTGTGAAGAGCCGTGGAACGAGGATGAAGAGCTAGTCTACATCCTCGAAGTCATCCTCGACGTCTCCGAAGCCGGAGAGATCCTTCTCGAAGACGCTGGCAACAGGCGTGGCCGTTTCCACCACAGCAGCCCCTGTGGCTTGAGCGTTGAACTCAGGAGCAACCTCTTCCTCATAGATGACGTCTATCTCACCAGCGTCACGACCGATGCCGGGGATGTTGTCAATGTCATCATCGTAGCCCAGATCGTTCAGCTTACGCGTAGCGTCATCGATGAAGTCACGGAGCAGGTCAGCGTATTCCTCACGGGTATCTTCGCGGTCATCTTCAAGCTTGCGGATGGCATCCAGGACATCCTGTCTGTCAGAGTTGGCGCGGTTGATGATGCGATCAGCCTCTTCACGGGCATCCTGCATGGTCTCAGAGGCCTGGGCATTGGCTTTGACGATGATCTCATCGGCAGAACGCTGGGCGATGATGAGGGCCTGGGAGATGGCGCTGTCATTCGCGCTCTTCTCTGCCAGCTGGGCCTCCAGGTCAGCGATGCGGGCATCCCGCTCAGCCAAGACCTCAGATTCGACACCCACTCCTATCTCACCAGTGAGAGCCTCATCAGAGATGGTCTCTTCCACGATGATGGTCTCAGGCTCAACGTTGCGTGCCTCTTCCAGCTCTTCTTCCAGCTGGGCGATGCGATCATTCAGGTAGTCGATCTCATCGGCCACGTGCTCAAGGAACACGTCGACTTCGTCAACGTCATAACCCTTGCGGTCAATGGCAAAGCTTTGATTGTGGATGTCCTCTGCGGTAATAGCCATGTGCTTGTCCCTTCAGCTGCCTATAGTCAAGCGCCCTTGCGCCTTAACCCCTAAAAGATGATATATAGCAGACGCACGGCCAATTGTAGAACAATAATGGCGATGATGGGCGATATGTCCACCATTCCTCCAATTGGCGGGATGAATCTCTTGAAGAGATCCAGATATGGGTCACAGATCTTCGCAAGGAAGTCATTGATGGTCTCAAGGACCCCCTGCTTGATGGGGACCCATGAGAGCAGGACGTAGACGAAGATGGCGAGGGTGTAGATATCCACCAGTTCCACGATCAAACGGATCAGCATTGGGAAAGCTCCTTAGCACGTTGGATGGCAGCATTGAACCCGGCAGTGACGGCAGGGGCGAAGGCCGCCTGCTCAAAGGCAGCGAGGGCTGCCAAGGTAGTGCCGCCGGGAGATGAGACCGAAGCGCGCAGCTCCTCCAAAGAGAGGCTTTGGTCCACCAAGCACGCCCCCGTACCAGCCAAGGTTTGGCGCGCAAGAGCCTCCGAGAGCTGCGAGGAAAGCCCTGCTTGGCACCCAGCTTGAGCCAGGCATTCGGCCAGGTAAGCGAAATAGGCTGGCCCGCTGCCCGAAAGAGCGCAGACGGCATCTATCTGGTCTTCCTGTACCACCTGGGAGAAGCCGAGCAGGCCGAAGAGCTGGTTCGCGAAGGCGAGTTGTGCATCTGTAGCGCGGCTCCCCTTCGCCACCACAGAAGCCCCCTCCCCCACCTGAAGCGGCATGTTGGGCATGGCGCGGATGATGGGCGCCCCAGAGGGCAATGCCGCCTCAAGGGAGGCGGTGCTGATGCCCGCCGCGATGGAGATGACCAGGGGACGCCCCTCAGTGAAGGCTGGGGATGAAGCCAGCTCTTCCAACACCGAGGGAAGCACCTGGGGCTTGACCGCCAAGATGACCAAGGATGCATCAGAGGGAAGCTGCGTGGCTGAGGGGATGACCGTGATACCGTAGCGGTCTTCCAGACAGCGGCCATGGGAGGCAGTGGGCACCACAGCCAAGAAGCCGCGGCTTGCCAGGCGCTGGGCTGCCGGGTCAGATGAGGAGAGCCAGCCTGCGAGCAGGGCCTCTCCCATCTTGCCGCATCCGACGAAGGCGATGCGGCCGCTCTCCAAAGGGTCAGTCACTAGAGAATGCCCTGGGTGGAAAGGTTCAAGCGCTCAGCGTCTGAGAGCCCGTCCCCGCGGTTCAGGACAAAGGTCTTGTCAGCTACGCATTCCACCGAAGCATCCAAGGCGCTGGCCGCTCCGAAGGAGAAATCGAGCATGCGATGCATGAGCCCCTCTGGCACACCCTTGAGCACGAGCACGGCCACATCGCCCGCCTTAAGGGCGCGGGTGACGCCTTCAGCATCTTCATAGGTGTTAGGACGGATGATCTGCAGCGTGCGACGGCCGACAGCCCCACCGGAGGCAGCCGAACTTCCGAAAACGGAAGAGGCGTTGGTGCGCGGCGTGGAAGCCGTGGAGGAGAAGAGAGAGTCAAGCCCTTCGCTGCGACGGTTACGGGCAGCCGATTCAGCCGCAGTGCCTTCAGGGGTCATGGACGGCGGAAGCGAGGAATCTACCATGGTGCGCGTGCCGCGGGAACTTCCCGTAAGGGAGATGGAGCGGTTGCGCGTGCTCTCTTCGGCATCTGAGCGGGAGACCAGATTCGGAAGCCCGATGCTATCGAAGGAGGAGCGAGAGCCGCGGACAGAGCGGGTGCTATAACCCGGATCCTCTTCTTCTAGCTCATCATATTCGTCATACTCTTCGTATTCGTCGTAGTCATCCTCGTAGGATGCGGAATGGTTCCGGGGTTCGGTTCCCAACTGCCCGAGCTTCTCTTTCAGAGACCCGAACATGCTCTTGGCATCTGCCATATCGCCTCTCCTGATCTGGATCCGTCACAGCCTAGCGGCTTTGCCTGTTCTCAGGGATTGTAAGTGTGTATCCATTAAACCTCATTTGCAGGTGAAATGCGCCGGGATCATTCGAACTCTTCGCTGAATATCGCCCGGCCGATTCGCACGATGGTGCTTCCCGCGGCAATGGCCTCTTCCCAGTCCTCGCTCATTCCTGCAGAGATCTGGTCAAACGCTTGGGCATCATCCGGCGGCAGCTGGGACCGCAGCTCCTCCGCCAAGGCCACCAAGGCCTGGAAGCACTGGCCAGCATAGGCTGCATCCCCCTGGGGCGCCATGGTCATGAGCCCGCGCAGGGAAAGATGGGGCAACGCTGCCACTTCCGCCGCCAAGCCAGCAGCATCCTGAGGTGCCACACCGCTCTTGGAAGCCTCTCCCGAGACATTCACTTCCAAGAGGACTTCTTGGACCTTGCCCAACCGGGCGGCAGCCTCATCTATCTTACGGGCATGCTTGAGCTGATAGAGCGAATGGATGAGATCCGCATGGGCGACGATATCAGGGATGCGCCGAGACTGGATGTTCCCGATGAAGTGCCACTGGGCTTGCGGGAGGGCCGCAGCCTTGCGGAGGAGCTCATCGGGGCGGTTCTCGCCGAAGGCCCGCGCACCCGCCGCAAAGGCCTCTTGGGCCCCTGACACATCAACGGTCTTGGAGACCGCCAGCAACAGCACATCCTCAGGGTTTCGTCCCGCAGCCTTGCGGGCTTCATCTACCCGTGCCCGTTCCCTTCGATAACGTTCTTGGATACCCATAGCACTCACTTTCTGAACGCGAAGGCGCCATGACGCCCACAGACGCCGCCTTCCGCCCGATAGGAATAGAACCGATCAGCATGGCAGACCGTACAGAGGCCAACGTCAACCACCCGGGCCTCATCTGCCCCCGCATCCAGGAGATCCTTGCGAATGGCAGCTCCCAGATCCACGTGATCTTCGCCCCAGAGCACCTCTGAGCCGAACTCGTCCGCAAAGAGCTGGTAGACATCCGAACCCACCTGGAAGCATTCCTTGTGGATGTAAGGGCCGATGTAGACATTGCACTGGCTGACCACAGACTCTGGCGCACTGCCTTCCGCTTGGGCTGCTACCCGAGCCAGGGCCGTGAGCGCCTTGGGGGCGATGTGCCCGTAGGTCCCGCGCCAACCGGAGTGGGCCACCACGAACGCGCCGGTGGGGGCCACGAAGATGAGGGGCACGCAATCGGCGAAGCCGAGGAGGGCGAAGATGTCCGGGGCGTTTACCAGCACGGCGTCAGCTTCGGGGGTGAGGAGGGTATCTTCCGTACCTGCCTCCAGATCGGAAGAGGCAGAACTGAAGTTCTGCGCTACGGATGCTGAGGCACGGATCTCAAAAAGATCCGTGCCGTGGACCTGATCAGGATTGATGAGCATCATGCCCTCTGCCCCTGCCACCTTCATGAGGTGGCGCATATTCTTCACCGCCGCTTGCTCCCCTTCCCCGGCGAAACGGCCTAGATTCAAGGATGCATAGGGTGCCCCGCTCAGGCCTCCCCCTCGTTCCGTGAAGCCGATGGTCACCCCGCAGGCATTCGTGAGCGCCTCATCGGTGAGAAAGCGAACGCCTGAGCTGTCCTCATGGACGCTCAGGCGCGGAAGATCCAAACCCATGGAAGCCCTTTCGCGAACAGCGGGCCCTTACTGGCGCTTCAGGAAATCAGGGATGTAATCCTCGTCAGCGTAGCCTGCACTGGATTGGACGGAGAACGTGGTGGGAGCCGCTGTCATCTGCGTGGAGCTGACCGCGCTGTAGGTTTGCTCAGAGGCCAGGACCGGCTCAGGTTGAGGGATGCGGCTACCGAAGGTCATGGACTGTTGGGCAGGCGTGCCGTTGAACCCAGTGGCGATGACCGTGATGCGCACGGCATCCTTCATGTTCTCATCGATGATCTGGCCGTAGATGATATTGGCGTTCTCATCTGCGCAGAGCTCTATGGTGCGCGCGGCATCAGAGACTTCCGTCAGCGTGAGGTCAGGCCCACCCGCAATGGAGAAGAGCACTCGGGATGCCCCTTGGATGGAGGCTTCCAGCAGGTTGGAGTTGGTTGCCTGCTGAGCCGCCTCAAGGGCGCGGTTCTCACCGGATGCCAGGCCGATGCCCATCATGGCAGTGCCTGCATCTTTCATGACCGTGCGGATGTCAGCGAAGTCAAGGTTGATGAGACCGGGAACGGTGATGAGGTCAGTCACGCCCTGGATGCCCTGGCGCAGCGTGTCATCAGCGATACGGAAGGCATCCATCATGGAGGTCTTCTTGTCTACGATCTCAAGGAGGCGGTCATTGGGGATGACGATGAGGGTGTCAACCTTGCCCGAGAGCAGCTCAACGCCCTGTTCGGCCTGGTTGCAGCGCACGCGGCCTTCGAAGCCGAAAGGCTTGGTGACGATGCCCACCGTGAGAGCGCCTATCTCTTCACGGGCTATCTCAGCCACGATGGGAGCAGCACCAGTGCCCGTGCCGCCGCCTTCGCCCGCCGTGACGAAGACCATGTCAGCCTCAGCCAGGGCTTCCCGGATCTCAGCGCGGCTCTCTTCGGCCGCCTGGCAACCCACTTCCGGATTGGCGCCAGCGCCAAGGCCCTTGGTGAGCTCTTCGCCGATATGGATGGTCTTGTCTGCATCAGAGAGGAGCAGCGCTTGGTGGTCAGTGTTGACCGCGATGAATTCCACACCGCGCACGCCCGTTTCCACCATGCGGTTGACCGCGTTGGTTCCGGCGCCGCCGACGCCGACGACCTTGATGACGGCCAGATGATCTCCTGAGAAGTTAGGCATTATGTTGTCCTCCAGTGCTGCTGCGTTTCTCGTTCGTTTCGGTCAGGGCGCAGACCAGATGAAACGCATCTGCGCATATGTATCATAATTGTACATTAAGCAGGGCCGGATGCAAGGACGGGCACGATGTTTCCACGTTCGGCCGAGCGGGTGGGCGAAGGGCTGAGCCGAACACCACCCTTTATGCCCTCACGGTCAGGCTGAGCGCCACGTGGGCCTATCCGGCGTGCGTACGTTGATGTAGACCACCTTGGGCTTCTCCTCCATGATCTGATTGCAGATGCGCTCCTTTTCGCGGATATTATCGGCCGTGCCGAAGGCTATCTCTATGTTGTTATCCAACGTGAGCAGGGTTGATTCTGCGTCAGTGGCCGTGACCGACTTGACTCGAGAGGCCAGATCAGTAGTGAGGCCCGAGATGATGGAAAGGGCATTCAGGATAGGGTCATCAGTGCAATAGGAGCCTATCTTGGGATCAACCCCGTATTCGATGCCCTTGATGTGGAGCACCTGATCCGCATCGGCGTAGATCTGGTCAGATATCTTGCTGCCCACTTCCGAGCTCTTCTCAGGGATGGCCATGAGCCACATGCCGTCTTCAGCCAAAGCCCACTTCTGGATGGTCTGAGCGGTTCCGATGGGCACCTCCGCCACCGCTGCCATCTTCCGTTCCGTCACATCTATCTTGAGCGTGTCCGGAAAGACGCGATTCACCGTCACATCCTCTATCCAAGAATCGCGGATGAGGCTGGCTTCGATGCCATCGGCATCCACGTTCAGAAGGGTGGTGCCTTCAGGGATGGTGACCAGAGCCGATACCTCCTCATCAGTGAGGTGATCCGTTCCCTCTATCTGGAGATGCTGGATGCGAAAGGCCTCGGTGTTGGAGAGCACGGCAAGGGCTATGACAGCCGCTAGGATGACCGCCGCCGCAACCCCCAAGATGATGAGAGGGACGCGACTGGCAACGGTCAAGCGCTGAGCCGCGGAAGCCCGCTGTTCCCGCTTCGCAGAAGAGCGGATCTGCCCGATGGTGCGCGAGGAGGGATGGCCTGCGAAGGAGGCTTGGGAGGCATCCGAACGCGCTGATGAGCGTCTAGGTTGCCGAGCCGACTGGTTACCTGATCCTGCAGGGCGGGAGCGCCTGGTTGCACTTGCGGAGGTGCGGGCAGGGACTCGCACGGAGGGACTGGCACCCCGCTGGGAGCCAGAGCGCATGGGCGCCTTCGCAGAGGCCGCCCGGGGAGCGCTGCGCCGAGGGGTTGAACGCCGCGGGGATGGGCGGCGGCTAGAAGCCGAGGAACCGGACTTCCGGCTTGAGCGTGATGCCATATTCCCTCTCAACCTCTGCCTTCACGATCTGCATGAGCGTGCACACATCCTGCGCCTTCGCTCCCCCGGTGTTCACGATGAAGTTCGCGTGGACCGGCGAGACCTGGGCGCCGCCCACCGTCCTGCCCTTGAGCCCCGCATCTTCTATCAGCTTCGCCGCAGAAGCGCCTTCGGGATTCTTGAAGACGCTGCCGCAACTGGGGAGCCCCAAGGGCTGGCTCTTCTTCCTGCGGGATAGGTTAGCCTCCATTCGGTTGCGAATGAAGAAGGGATCGGATTCCTTCATGGAAATCTCGCATTCGGCCACGATGGCATCAGCCGGAAGGCTGGAGCTTCGATACCCCCACTGGATGTTTGTGGCAGGTATGCGCTGGATGCCCGCATCAGCGCTGATGAGCACTACCGATGAGATGACCGATCCTATCCATTCATCCCGAGACCCAGCGTTCATGCGCACCGCGCCCCCAACGCTTCCCGGTGTGCCCACGGCGAATTCCAGGCCCGTGAGCTCTTGGCGCATGGCCTCTTGGACCACGGTGGAGAGCATCACGGCCGCCCCTGTGGTGATGCGCCCGCAACCCCAGTCACAGCTCATGTGCTTGAAATCACGGCCCAGAGTGAGGATGACGCCCGGATAGCCTTCGTCAGACACCAGCAGATTCGTACCGCGGCCCACCACCGTCCAGGGGATGTCCTCCTCAGCGCACGCAGCCATGACCTGGCGGATGGCCGAGGGGGAATCAGCCCGCACGAAGAAGTCAGCGGGGCCGCCGATGCGGTAAGAGGTGTGGCGCGCCATGGGTTCCTTGACGAGCACTTCCCCATCGAAGGAATCAGACAGCAGAAGCCGCTGAAGCGGCGAGGTATGCTTGGGGTGCGAAGAAGTCAAGCTAGCAGCCTTCACCCTGGGGTGCCTGACGGCGGTTCAGCTCATCGATCACCAGCTGACCTATCTCAGTCACATCTCCGGCCCCCAGCGTGAGCACGATATCTCCCGCCTGGGCTAGGTCAGCCACCGCTGCGGGGACCTCCAACCGCCGGGGAACGTAGCGGGCATCCGGGTGGCCTTCGTGGTCAAGCACCACGTTCAGGAACGTCTTGCCGGAAACACCGGGGATGGGCGTCTCCCCCGCCGGATAGACATCCATGAAGGTGACGGTATCCGCTTCGTCGAAGGCGGCACCGAATTCGTCATGGAGGACCTCCGTGAAGAGCTTCGCCCGGGAATAGCGATGGGGCTGGAAGACCACATGGACGCGGTTATAGCCCAGGCCCCGGGCCGCTTTGATGGTGGCTGCTATCTCCGTAGGATGGTGGGCGTAGTCATCCACCACATCCACAAGAGCCGCGCGGCCCACCAAGTCGAACCGGCGGCGCACGCCTGCGAATTCGGCCAAGGCCTCCGCAGCCGCTTCCACATCTTCGCCCAGAGCATCAGCCATGACCAAGGTGGCCGCTCCGTTCAAGACATTGTGCAGCCCCGGATTCTGACGGATGGAGCTGGAGACTTGACGCCCGTCAGGGAGCTGGAGGGTGAACCGCCGGGTGAGGCCATCCTTCTCAACGGCAAGGACGCGGGCATCGGCGTCCTCTTCGAAGCCATAGGTGATGACGTTCTTCGCATGGGCATGGGCCACATCCACGAGCTTCTCATCCCCGCGCCACACGATGACCGGGCCGCCTTCCGGCACCAAGGAGATGAACTGGCCGAACTGGTCGTAGATCTCTTGCAGGCCCTCGTAGTGGTCCAGATGGTCCGGTTCGATATTGGTGACGATCACCGCTTTGGGAGAGAGATGGGTGAAGGATTTGTCAGATTCATCCGCCTCCACCACGTAATAGCGGCCCGTGCCCGAATGGGAGTTAGCGCCATATTCGCGCACCATGCCGCCGATGAGGAACGTGGGAGAGAGGCCCATCTTGTCGAAGGTGGAGGCCAGCATGGAAGAGGTGGTGGTCTTCCCATGGGTGCCCGCCACGGCCACCGTGTCAAGGCTGCGACCGAGATGGGCCAGCATCTCAGCCCGGCGCACGATGTTGAGCCCCAGTTCCTGGGCGCGGATGAGCTCCGCGTTGTCTTCCAGGATGGCCGTGGATATGACGATGGTGGGATTGGTGTCAGGGATGTTGCTAGCCTCATGACCGATGTGAACGGTGATGCCTGCGTCCGTGAGCGGCTTGGTGAAGCGGCTCTCTTTGAGATCAGAGCCTTCCACGTGGAGCCCTTGGTCATGGGCCACCCGGGCGATGCCGCTCATGCCCACGCCGCCGATGCCGATGAAGTACACGTTGTCAGATACGGGCTTGGCCATGGGTGGGGCTCCTTTGGGTTGCGTTTGTTGGTGAGGTTATTCTAGCAGGGCGCAGGCCGTAGCAAGGTGAGCACCAAAGCGGGCATCAGAAGCGGATGGATGACCATGCGCCCTTCATGGCCATAGGGAACCAGGCATCAAGATGGGATGCCTGGCTACGGAGTGCTCAGACTGCAGACGGTATCTGCCAGGCAATCAGCCGCTTTGAGGGAATCAGCAGCCCCGGCCGCATCGCGCATCCGTTGGCGCAGGGCCGGGTCATCCACCAGCTGGAGCACGGCTTCGCGGAACCCCTCCCCTTCCACTTCTGCATCCGAGATCATGAGCGCCGCGCCCGATGCCACCCAGGCTTCCGCATTGGTGGTCTGATGATCCGCCGTGGCATAGGGATAGGGCACCAGGATGGCAGGGATCTTGCGGGCGGATATCTCTGCCAGAGAGGTAGCCCCCGCCCGGGAGACGATGGCGTCTGTGGCGGCCATGGCCTGGGGCATCTTGTCCTGATAGCCTAGAACGACATAGCGCTTCGCCTCTTCGGGGGTGAGGTTGAGGGCCTCCTTGGTGGCATCCAGCTCCTTGGGGCCCGTGATGTGCATGACGTAGAGGTCCTTGCGGGCGAGCAGGTCATCCTTCAGGGCTACCATGGCCTGGTTGATGTGACGTGCCCCCAGGCTGCCCCCGAAGACGAGAAGCATGGTGGCCTTGTCAGGTATACCGAAGAGATGGCGAGCCTCTTCGCGGGTAGCGCTCAGGACATGGGACCGCACCGGGTTGCCCGTGACCTCGGTCCGGGTGCCTCCCGGCACGCAAGAGCAGGTCTGGCCATAGGTGACGCAGACAGCGCTGGCGTGCTTCGCCGCCATCTTGTTCGCCAGGCCCATGACGGAATTCTGCTCATGGACCACCACGGGGATCTTGAGCTGCTCTGCCGCGCGCACCACCGGGATGGAAACGTACCCACCAAAGCCCACCACCACGTCAGGCTTCACCTGCCGAAGCCAGCGCTTGGCAGCGCGCGTGCTCCGCTGGATGCGGATGATGCCCGTGATGAGCGTAAGGGGATGGGAGCGATCGAAGCCGGAGGCCACGAAGGGTTGGAAAGGGATGCCCGCTTCCGGTGCCAGCCGCGCCTCCACACCATGAGGCGTGCCTGCGTAGAGCACGTTCCAGCCGCGCCCTTCCAAACGCTCCGCCAGGGCCAGGGCCGGATAGATGTGCCCGGCCGTTCCACCGCCGGTGAGCACACAGGTCTTCGCCAAGGCTCTCCCCTTTCCGTGGGTGTTCTCAAGTGACAGATAGTGTACCAAGGAGCTGTCTCTTGCGCTCCGAACAGTCGCCAGCTATCCCGTAAGGCCTAAGAGCCAATCGACCGCATTGACGATCTTGATCCCATCAGGAGTCACACCGCAATGGAGCCTGTCAAGGGTGAGGAGGTACTTCGCGAAGCTGTCAGCCACTTCGTGGAAAGGAGCCGTTTCCCGCGCAAGCACCCTTTCGTCAGGGATCGATTCGCAAACTTGAATATAGATGCGCTCATCATGGCGGTGAGCAACGAAATCCACCTCTGACTGGGGAGTTGCTCCCACGAATACCTGGAATCCACGGCGCTTGAGTTCCATGAAGATAACGTTCTCCAGCTTGAATCCCATATCCCGCTGAGCGAACCCGATGGCCAGATTCCGCAGCCCAGTATCAACCCCATAGAATTTACGCAGGGGGTTGAGGAGATTCTTCCCACCAAGACCCATCTGCGGAGCCTGGTACAGGATGTAGGCTTGCTCCAGAGCGGTGATATAATTCTCGAGTGTTTCCACCGACGTCTTCCAACCAGCGCTTCTAAGCGCCCCTTGGATCTTCCTTGATGAGAAGAGGCTGCCCGAAGTAGCGAAAAGATAGGTGCTCAAGCGCTCAAGGAGCGCGATGTCGCGAATGCCTACGCGAAGGGCCACGTCATTGAGCAGCACCGTGTCAGTCAAAGCGGAAAGCTCACGGATGATGAAGTCATCGCTGCCTTGGGCGAGCGAGAAGAGACTGGGCATGCCACCGTATCTCAGATAGGATGCAAAAGCGCTCTCTTGGACAGCCGTCCCTTCGGATCCAATCTTCCGGAAGGCGAGATATTCCTTGAAGCTCAAAGGGTAGACTTCTATCTTGGCCACCCGCCCTGCAAGATAAGTAGCAAGATCGCTTGAGAGCAGATGGGCATTGGACCCGGTGATGTAGACATCGATGCCCGGTTCAGTATGCAACCGTCGAACGACCTTCTCCCAACCAGGCACATCCTGGATCTCATCCAGGAAGACATAGAATAGAACGTCACGATCCGATGCCTTCCAAGCCAGCACGACCTCATCAAGTAGCTGTTGTGCGCTATAGTCCAGGGGTTCTTCTAAAAGATCGAAGCGCTTGAAGAAGACATTCCCTGGATCAACCCCGCGATCCAAGAGTTGCTGCTGGAAGAGCATCAGCAGTGAGGATTTCCCACAGCGACGGACACCCTGGAGAACCTTCACCTGCTGTGAGCCTTCGTAGGCTTCAAGCACGCTCAAGTAGGACGGCCGAGGGATCAAAGAGCTGTGGTCCATCATCGCAACGCTCCTTTGCTTGTCAGTTATACCTGACAGTTTACCTCTATAAGACTATTTTGTCAGGTATGGATGACAGAAATAACCATTTTTCTACTAAGTTGACAACGTATACTCTGTTTCTATAATGAGTTTACATCGTATTCTCTTGAGAGGATCCCATCATGGCCATGACCGCATCCGCCATCCGCTTCGACGCAGAAGAGAAGGAGTGGATAACGGCCTTCGCTGAGATGAACGGCATCACATTCTCCGCCCAGGTTCGCCAATGGACGCTGGAGCGCCTGGAAGATGAGATGGATGCGCGAGACCTGAAGCTGGCGGTGAAAGAAGACGATGGCACACGCACCAGTTGGGCAGATACCAAGCAAGAGCTAGGAATCGCATAGCCTATGGGTTATCGCGTTGAGCTGACCAACCGCGCCAAGAAACAGTTGGCTGCCCTTGACGAGAAAACGCTTGCCTTCGTAGGTGCATTCATCGATCAACTGGATGGCTGCGAGGATCCACGGTCTCTTCCCAATACGAAGAAGCTGCAAGGGATCGCTTATGGATGGCGTTGGCGCGTGGGGACGTACCGTATCCTGGGCATTATCGACGATGACCGGATCGTCATCGAGCTCTTCCGCATCGGCCACCGGCGAGATGTATACCGAAGGCTGAGATAGCAGAAACGTAAAAAGCGAAGAGAGCCGGGCTTTTCATTGCATATGCACTTACCGAGTGCATAGCGAAAGGAACCGTAACCGCTACCATCCCTTGCCGCTTTGCATCTCAGCGAACTCAAGATGCAGCTTCTTGCTTTCACGCCAGTCTGCGAGCTGTTCGCAAATATCTTCATACCTGAAGGACTCGAATCCCATCTCTTCACCATATTCAACAGCGCGCTCATAGTCAGGATGGTCTGCTTTTCCCGTCTTTTAATCCGAAGTCATAAAGATGATGGCCGAGCCACCCGAATATAGTCTGGATGATGATATGAAGATCGAGAAAGGATGCGTGAGATCAGAGATCAAAGACGGGTAATATGCCATAGAACCTCTTCCCGGTCAGCTGCCTGCCAAAACCCATGAGAAGATGCTATCACCATAGAGCGGCTGATCGCTCAGCGACATCTGCTCTTTTATGATAAGCACTGTAGCCGAGCATCTTCCTTCGATGCCCTCATCACTCAAAAGCATCGATCATCTTGTGGAGCGATCAGTGGAAAACCTACAGTCCGTTTTCCACCATGAGGATGTTGAGAGCATCAGAGTTTTCCACAACGGACTCGAGTTCAGCGAGGCGACCTTCTGAGGAGAGCTTGGCGATGAGGGTCTGGAAGCGGTCGCGCTCTTCGGTCTTGCCTTCAGCTTTCCCTTTAGCTTCACCTTCTGCGAGGCCTTTGGCTTTACCTTTAGCTTCGCCCTCTGCAAGGCCTTCGGCTATGCCCTCTTCCCGAGCGGCATTCAACCTGACCTGCATGTCCATCTCTGGCGTCATGAAGCCCAAGGCGAGCTCCTTCCATGGCTCTTCGGTATTGGCGAGCCTCACCTGCTCATCGAGCGTTATGGCAAGGTCTCCTTCAACGCGTCCCGTATGGACATATTGTAGCAAGCGCGAGAGGCTCTCATCATGAGCTTTGTCCCAGGCAGGGGCATTGAGGGCTATCCAGTGCATGCCATCCTTCAGGTCAAGGTCTGTTGCCTCTCGGCAAGCATGCTCGAGGGTGTATCTGGGAAGGCCCTGGTCGAATGGATCGTAATCGCAAAGGAAGATGATGTAGCTCTCGGGCAGCCCATCGAAGCCAGCTCCCTTGGGCAGGGATGCCGTGTCCATGCAAGCCTGGTAGTAGCGCATCCTGCGTGCTATGTGCGGTTCTCTCACGGATTGCATCTCGATGTCATAGACCTTGTTCCCTGACTTTGCGAACACGTCCATCCTGACACCCCTGCCCGTAAGATAGGGCTTCTCAGAGTGCTCATCGTCAATGTATTCGATATGCCCTACCTCTATGCCGAGTATGGTCTCCAGCATCATGGCGCAGACTTTAGGGTCACGCACCACTCTGTCGAACATGGGCCAGTCCCTGATGGTGAGGTCTCTCATGCATCTTCCCCTTTCCTTGAAACCTTTTCCAAGGAAAGACCTTAACCATGGGACCTGACAGATATCTGACAGGAGCGTGTCACCCATCCGTGCAGGATCAACCAGATTCCTTCACCGATCCATCAAGGATCCTTCATGGGTTCGACACGGATGTCCTTAGAACCTGCATCAGGATGTGCGAGAGCTCAGGGCAAGCTGTGATCAGTCCGACCTCACGGACAACGAATGCTTTCTTGCGACCCCCGGACAGGAACGAGTTCCTGTCCCTACGAGACCGACCTGCAACCCTCATCCGTAGGTGCTGGCTTGCCAGCACGAAGCCCTTGCCCTTTGCCGCCGCGACCAAAGGATTCGAGCAAGGAAGCGGAAGCGGCGGCCTATGGTTAGGCGCCGCAGAGGGCGAACAGGCTTGATGGATCAACCGGCGCACTTTCTTGGGCGCAGGAGCGCCCATAATCCACCCGGATGGGGCAGCAACCCAGGCGCGCGGAGCGCGTGATCTCACGCCGAATGGCGTGATATATGACGGAAGGCCGATGCTTTTCGGCCTTCCGTACACTTGGCGGCCGCGAATAGCGGATGCCCGCAGTGGTGATGCGGGCCCGCAGGGCCCCATCAGCAGTGCGGGAGGTTTTTTAGTTGTTGCAGAGAAGGCACCCGGGCATGCGGAGCCGAGGTCAAGCCAAAGGAGCCGAGAAATCCACTTTTCCGTGAGGTTCGGAAAAGTTAGTTCGAGGCGACGACGCGTCGAGGCGAGCATGCCCGGGTGCCTTCCAAGGAACGTGAGACAAAAGGATCCGTTCACTCGCGTCAAGGCCAAACCGCTTCGCGGTTGCTTCGCAAGCCTTGACTCTCATGGTTCGGGGTATCACAAATGATATACCCCGAATCGCTACGTTCAGGATGACAAATGTGGGCATCAAGATCGGGTGCCCACCTACGATGATCATAGTTGCGACGTTAGAGCCCGCGAATGCGGGCGAGATTGAAAAAGTGAGCGAGGTGAAGGAGAGAGAACCCTATCGGTTGCGGATGACGCGGAGGTCGTCGCGGGCCTTGTCGAAGGAGCGGTCTGGGGCTGAGGCATGCTGAACCGACAGGATGAGCCCCACGATGAGCAGCGAGGATATGACCGAGGTACCCCCTGAGGAGATGAACGGCAGCGGCTTGCCCGTAGTGGGGAACACGCCGATGGCGCAGCCGATGTTCAGGAATGCCTGGAACACCAGCATGATGGCGCAGCCACCCGCGATCATGGAACCCAGGCTATCAGGAGCCCCACTGGAGATCTTCAAGGAAGCGAAGAGGAACAACAGGAACAGCCCGATGACCGCAAGCGCCCCCACAAGCCCCATCTCTTCCCCCAGCACGGCGAAGATGAAGTCAGAATCAGAGGCGAAGAGATACTGGTACTTCTCGTGGGAGTTGCCGATGCCCACGCCGAAGAGCCCCCCTTCGGCTAAGGCGAAGTAAGAGCGGATGATGTTGTAGCCTGACCCTAAGCCCCCTTCGCCATCATTCCAGGGATCAAGGTACACGAAGCGGTTGGACCGGTACCCGCTGCCCAAGGTACCTCCCACCACCGCCAGCACGCCTAGGGCTGCGATGGCCACCAAAGACCAGGCAGGGAACCCCCCTATCCAGAGCACCGCGAAGATGCCCACGGCACAGATGAGCGTGGTGCCTAGGTCAGATTGGGTCAGGTACATGAACCCTAAGGGTGCGGCGATGAGTATGACCAGTTCGATGATGGAGAGGCGGAAATCTATCTCGCCTATCTGGAAGCGGTGGGCGATGCGGATGGTCATGAGCAGCAGCGCTACCTTGATGAATTCCGAGGGCTGCATGCCGATGGGTCCGATGTAGAGCCACCGCTTAGCGCCGTTGACTTCAGTGCCCGCAATGAACGTGAGCAACAGCAGCACTATGCAGAAACCCCAGAACGCCCAGGTCAGGCGTCCTGCCCAAGCATGATAGGGGATGAACTGCCAGGTGATCACGCAAGCCACGATACCGACGGCCACATAGACCGCCTGGCCGAATACATCCTTGTAAGGGCTCTTCCCTTGAGCCGACAGATCCGCAGAGGAGGCAGAGAACACCATCAGGAGTCCCACGACCACCAATGCGAACACGGCAGCCAAGAGGATGATGCTGGCCACCTTCGTCTCAGAAGCAGGACGCACCTCTCCGCCCCCTCGCCTGCTGCGTGCCTCCCGTGCCATCAGCCTATCCCAAGCATCCTAGGCATCCCTGCGGCCCAGAGCGCGCACGAGGTCCTTGAAATGTTGGCCGCGCTCTTCGAAGCAGGTGAATTCATCGAAGGAGGCGCACGCCGGTGAGAGGAGCACCACATCTCCCGCTTCGGCGATGCCCACCGCTTGGGCGAAGGCCTCATTGAAGGTGTCTGCGCAGAGAAGGCGCAGGAAGCTGTCAGAACGAGCAAGCTTCTCTTGGAAGGCTGCCTCGAAGCGCTCCTTGGCCTCACCGAAGACCACCACGGCCTTCCCGTGCTCTTCGCAAGCATCCACCAGCTCATCCAACGGACCCAGCTTATCGCGCCCACCCAACATCACGATCAATGGACGCCCGGGGAAAGCGGTGAGCGCCACCAGCGTTGCGTCAACATTGGTGGCTTTGGAATCATTGTAGAAGCTCACGCCTCGCACCTCACCCGCAGGCTCTATGCGGTGCTCAAGGGGCTTGAAGCTGGCCAAGGCCTGGGTGACCTTCCCTGCATCTGCTCCCAGAGCGATGGCTGCAGCAGAGGCGGCCAGAGCGTTGACCACGTTATGGACACCCCGGATCTGAAGGCTGTCTGCATCCAAGAGCGCATATTCGCCCTCTTCATAAGCCACGTGGAGGTGATGGGCATCGTCCAAGAAAGCTGCGTTGGCAGCACCGCAGGCGATGCGCATGTCCCCTGTGATGCCCGCTTTCGTGCCCAGGGGGATATAGGTGAACCCCTGGCGCGCCTCCGCCTTGCGCAGGCGCTTGACCTCTTCGCACACGCGGTCATTGGTGGCATCCAGGATGGCGCAACCCCCCGCAGCTTCCATGTTCGCCAGCATGTTCCCTTTAGCTTGGGCATAGGCCTCGAAGCTGCCGTGCCAGACCAGGTGATCCGGCGTTATTCCCAGGAAGATGCCAGCCTCAGGGGCGAAGGCGCGGATGCTGGCCAGCTGATAGGAGGAGACCTCAGCCACATAGATGCGCCGTTTGCCGCAAAGGCAGGCGTCATCTTCTAGCACATCCTGGGCCACCACATGGATGCAAGCATCCCCTATGTTCCCGCAGGCTGCCGCCGCGAACCCCGCGTCCGTGAGCAGATGGGCCAGCAGGGCTGTGGTAGTGGTCTTGCCATTGGTACCAGTGATGCCCACCCAAAGAGCGTCTTGGGGGCTCTCCCGCCAAGCCAGTTCAACTTCGCTGATGAGCTCCGCGCTGGCAGCTTGGGCGCTTCGGTAGAACTCGCTGGATGCAGAGATGCCGGGGCTTGCGATGCACAGGCTGAATTGGCCTGCCACCTCATCAGAGAAGACCACCGTGACCCCTGCCGCTTCCAGGCGGTCAGTCTCAGGGGTGGGGGCGCTTCCTTCGCCTGCGAAGACGGTGAGCGAAGATGTGCGCCCAGCAGGCTGGCGCAGGAGGTAATCCAACACGGCTGTGCCAGACACCCCTAACCCCAGCACGCACACATCTCCAAGGCAGGCTGGGGCACACCTCCTGCCTTCGACCAGATCACGGTTAGCTTCGCCCATAGGAGCACCTCCTAGGAGATCACGAGCGAACTGGAGAAGTAGAGGACGAACCCGCAGGCTGCCAGCAGACCAGAGATGATCCAGAAACGCACCACGACCTTCGTCTCGCTCCAGCCCTTCTTCTCGAAATGATGATGGAGCGGGGCCATCAGGAAGACCCGCTCGCCAGTGCGGCGGAAATGGGACACCTGGATGATGACCGAGAGAGCCTCAGCCACGAACAGGCCGCCGATGATGATGACGATGAACTCCGTCTTGGTGACCACAGCCAGGCAACCGAGCGCCTGCCCCAAAGCCAGAGAGCCCGTATCCCCCATGAAGATGTCTGCAGGATGGGAGTTGTACCAGAGAAAGCCCACGCAGGCCCCCGCGATGGCCGCCGAGAAGATGGCGGGTTCCAACAGGTTCTCCCGGAAGGCGATGGCCGCCATGACGATCATGACCATCATCACCGTACCCGATGCCAGGCCGTCCAGACCGTCAGTCAGGTTCACGGCATTGGAGAGCCCCATGAGCAGGATGAGGTCGAAGAGGACATAGAGCCAGGGGATGGAGATAGACGCATCTCCCACCGGGATGACCGTGGTCCATACCCCCAGATCAAGGGTGCAGATGAAGGGGATTTCCACCACCGGGGAGACCCCCAGCATGTTCACCGCACACAGGATGAACCCGAGGGATATGAGGAACTGGAAGATGAGCTTGGCGGCGGGAGTGAGCCCCAAGGAACGCGCATGGGCGATGGAGGAGATGTCATCCACAAGCCCCAAGAGCCCCGTGAGGAGCACGGCTCCTAAGAGCAAGTAGGTCTCAGGGTCAGGAACGCCCATGATGAAGGTGGCCAGCGCCACGGCGATGAGCATCACGATGCCGCCCATGGTGGGCGTGCCGCTCTTCACCAGGTGGGTCTGGGGGCCGTCATCGCGTACCTGTTGACCAATGTGTTCGGCCTTCAGCAACTTGATGAGAAGGGGCGTGAGGACGATGACCACCAAAAGGGCGATCACCACCGCCATGAAGACGAGGAAGGTGGGGTAATGTTGGAAGTAGGAGAACATCTAGCTGATCAACCCCTCCGCCAAACGGGTGAGTCCCATGAAGTTGGATGCTTTGACCAACACGACATCGGCTGAGGAAAGCGAGCCTTCCAGTTCTTCCAGCGCAGCGCCGATGGTATCCACGCAGACGATCCGCGCTGGATCCATGCCTGCCGTCTGAGCCCCTTCGCCAATGAGACGGCTCTGCTGGCCCACGCAGACAAGGCGATCCATCCCCGCTTCGGCCACGGCGGTACCCACACCGCTGTGGCAAGCATCGGAGTGGTCCCCCAGCTCTCCCATGTCTCCCAGCACGGCAACGCGGTCTCCCACCACATCCATGGATGCCAGCATGGCCAGGGAGGCACGCATGGAATCAGGGCTGGCGTTGTAGGCATCATTGATGACCAGGTAACCCTCTCGGGAGCGGAGCATCTCCTGGCGGCCCGCCTCAGGCACCGAGCTTCCCAGGGCCTCAGCGATCTGGGCCGGTTCGATGCCCAGCCCGCGGCCCACAGCAGCAGCGGCCAGAGCATTGCCCACGTTGTGCTCGCCCCGCAGGGCCAGATGCACGCTGGCGCGCTCCACATCCGGTTCCAGGTTGAAGAGGGTGGGACCGGCATTCGCCTCATCCTGAAAGCCCTTGAAACAGAGAGTGAACCGAGGGCGCCCTTCGCCATCAAGCTGGATATCCTCCGCCCAGACCAGCTGTTCAGCCTCCTGAGAGAGGGTTGAAAGCCGCCCTTGGGCATCCCCCTGGTCATAGAGGCAGGTGCGCACCTTGCGAACGTGCAGATGGGAGACCTCCTCCAAGAAGGGCGTGAAGGGGTCTTGGGCATTCAGAACGGCGCAACCCACCCCTTCGGGCAGCTCTGCAAGAAGCTCCGCCTTGGCGCGAGCGATGTTCTCTTGGCTGCCCAGCATCTCGATGTGGGATTCGCCCACATTGGTGATGACCCCTTGATCTGGCCGAGCCATACGGCAGAGAGCCTGGATCTGGCCGGAGCCATCCATGCCCATCTCCATGACGATGACCTCATCAGTGGGATCAGCGGACAGCAACGTGAGAGGACCGCCCAATTCGTTGTTCTGGTTGCCGCGCGTGGCACAGGTCTTGAACCGAGAAGCAACGACATCGCGGATGAGGTTCTTGGTGGTGGTCTTCCCCACCGAACCGGTGATGGCAATGACCTTGGCGCTCAGATGATCGCGCCAGGCAGAGGCGATGTCCGCCACCGCATGAGGCGTGTTGGGAACGGCGATGATGGCTGCTCCCAGCTCCCGGGCGAGAAGCTTGCAGGGCTCAGACACCGGTTCGCTGACCAATACCGCCCCAGCGCCCGCCATGAGCGCGGCCTCTATGAAGTCATGGCCGTCAACCCGTGCGCCCTGGATGGCCACATAGAGGCCGCCTTGATCCACTTCTCGGGAATCCAGCGAGACGGAGGTGAGCACTTCTGAGGCGTCGATGGGCTCTACGACGAAGTCGCCCCCTGTTGCCAGGGCTATCTGCTTGGCGTTCAACCTCATCGCGCCTCAACTCCATCCATGACCGCGCGCATGAGCAGGGCGTAGCGCGCCTCTTCCCTATCATCGAAATGCACCGTATCTGCTCCGAACATCATCTTATCCTCATGGCCACGACCGCAGATGAGGACGATATCTCCTGGCGCGGCTTGGTTGATAGCAACCTGGATGGCCGCTTTCCTATCAGGGATGGCGTGGATGCGCGCCTCATCAGGGGACAGGGCAGCGCGAACCTCTTCGAGGATGTCAAGCACCCGTTCCCCATGGGCGTTGTCATTGGTGAGGAAGATATCGTCGGCCAAGAGGGAGGCCTGGGCCATCTCTGAGCGCTTCAGGCGGTCCCGGTCCCCTTCGCAACCGAAGACCAAAGCCACGTGCCCCTCTGCGGCCTCCTTGGCGGAGCGGATGACCTTCTCCAAGGCATCGGGAGTGTGAGCGTAGTCAACATAGACCGCAAAACCCAGATCGGGCTTGACGGTTGCTTGTTGCATGCGCCCCGGAGGCGCTGAGGCCGTTGCCAGGGCTGCTGCGGCCTGGTGCGCATCCACCCCTAAAGCCAGCACGCATCCCAGCGCCACGAGGATGTTCTCGGTATTGAAGCTACCCAAGAGGCCGTGGGTGATGACGAGCTGGCCTTCTGGTGCAAGGCGTTCGGAGAGCCGAAGGGTAAGCTGAGTGGTGCCCTTCACACGGCAGGAAGCGGTGAGCTGGATATCATCCTCGAGCCGTTTCCCCACCGCGATGACCTCATCCCCTGCCTCACGGCAAGCCGCTACCAGCGCTTGGCCGCCTTCGGTCAGAGTGGATATGACGCGGATGGCAGGGTAGTCCGCTGAGAACAGGAGCTTCTTCGCTTCGAAGTACTCCTCGAGGGTGTGGTGATAATCCAGGTGATCATGGGTGATGTTCGTGAACGCCGTGACCGCGAAGCGGGTGGCCCAGGGGCGCCCCAGGCTCAGAGCATGGGAGGACACTTCCATGGCTACCGCCTGACAACCCTCATCGCGCATGAGGGCAAGGATGCGCTGAAGGTCCGCTGACTCCGGCGTGGTATGCAGGCTGGGGATGGGCTGCCCGCAGGCCCGAGAGCCACAGGTGCCGATCACGCCACAGGGGCGATGAACAGCCTGGAGCATGGCCTCTATGAGGTAGGTGACCGTGGTCTTGCCGTTGGTGCCCGTCACCCCGATGACGCCCATCTCCTGGGAGGGGTTCCCGTAGAAGGCGGCAGCCGCTTCGGCCAAGGCCCGCCGGGCATCCGCCACGCGCACCTGGGTCACCTGCTGGGGATCAACCAGCTCAGGCTGACGCTGGCAGACGATGACCGAAGCTCCGGCATCCACAGCCGCTTGGGCGAAGCCATGACCATCGGATTCGGTGCCCACCACGCAGAAGAAGGCATCTCCGGGCCGCACGGCCCGGCTATCGAAGGCGATGCCGCTTATGGATGCAAGAGGGTCCCCGATGACCTCATGTTCGATGTTGGCGAATATGTCGGCGCAAGTGCTGGGCATGGCATGGCCCCTATTTGACGGGGACGATGTTGTACAAGTCAATGGCTTCCAGCATTATATCGTGAAAGACCGAGGCCATCCTGCCTTCGTAGTTGATGTTGTTGGCCGAAACGAAGCAGGCCAGGTTGGAGTTGGAGTTATCAATGAAGCCCGCGAAGCAGAGGTTGTAGCAGCTCTCAGCATAACCGCCGTTCTCTGCTATCTCCGCGGTAGAGGTCTTGCCAGCCACCTCGTAGTTCTCGATGGCCGCATCGGTACCCGTGCCGCTTTGGACCACGCCCTTGAGCATGCCCTTGAGCTTATCCAGGGCCTCTTGGTCATCTATCACCTGTTCGCTGGCGTATTCCTCCCATTCGCCCGTCTGGGGCTTGGAGATGAGGAAGTGCGGGGTGCACAGCAGACCATCAGCAGCCACCATGCCGTAGAAGCGGGCCATGGTGAGCGGAGTGGCCGTGAGCCCCTGTCCGAAGGAGATGTTACACCCGGTCACGTAGGCCCATTCGTTGAAATCCGGCATGGTCTCTTGGGCCTCGCCAGGATAATCCACGCCGGTCTTCTCGGTGATCTTGAGCCGTTCGATCATGGCATTGAGCTTGTCGAAACCGGCTTTTTCCGTAGCCAGGGAGATGCCCACGTTAGAGGACTGATTCAAGATCTCTGCGAAGGTCATATCCACATCAGGACGCTCATGGGCATCAGTGATGACGTATTCGTCAGCTTCCAGGCCCGCAGGGCAGAACAGGACGTCCTCCGGCTCCAAGGCGCGCTCATGGAGCACGGTGAGCGCAGACACCGTCTTGAAGATGGACCCCGGCTCGAAAGCCTGGGTGATGGCCGTCAGGTTATCCGATCCGATCATGGAGTGCTCTCGGTCGGTGGGATCCAGGTAGGGGTATGAGCAGATGGCGTAGATCTCACCGGTGTCCCCATCGATCACCACCGAAGAGCCTTGCTTGCCCTCATAGGAGAGCACGCCCTCTTCCAGAGCCTCTTCCATCTTGGTCTGAAGGCGGATATCCAAGGAGACCATGATATCCTCGCCATCTTTGGCGGGGGTGTCCTCATGAACGCCGCCCGGAATGGGTGCCCCCTTCTCGCCCCGTTCGGCAGAATACTTGCCGGGTGTGCCCCGCAAGATCTCCTCGTATTGCAGCTCAAGCCCGGTGATGCCGTTGCCGTCAACATCGCACACGCCGATGACCTGACCACCCACGCCGCCGTTGGGGTATTCGCGCCGAGAATCAGCGATGAAGTAGATGCCGGGCAGCTCCATCTCCTTGATGCGCTGGGCCTTCTCCAGATCAGCCTGGCGCTCTATGTAGACGAACGTGCTGGGCTCCCGCGAGAGGAGCGTCTCATAATAGGGCGCATCCTCTTCCAAGACCATGGCCAGCATCTCCGCCTCATGGCGCGGGTTCGTTATCTCAGAGGGGTTGCAGTAGATGGTGGTGCAATCCACGCTGACGGCCAGCACTTGGCCGTTGCGGTCATAGATGGTCCCACGCTTCGGCGTGACCGGGAAGTTGATGGTACGACTCTCCTCCGCCATGGCGGTGTAGTGAGGGGCCACGATCACCTGGAGATACACCAGGCGCAAGAGGAAGATGGCGGCAATGACGAGGAAGAGGATGCGCACATAGCGCATGGGCCGTGAGGTGGCCGAGGCCTTGCGCCTCGATTCGCTTTCCATGAGCCCCGTCAGGGCCGAACCTATGCTGGAAGCCGCCTGCGCTCCCCTGCTAGCCGGTTCCTTGCCCCAGCGTCCGTTTTCCGCCACAGGCTACTCCGCCGCCTTGCCGCTGCTAGGAGCTTGGCTTTCGCCAGCTGCATCAGTGCTCTCAGCCGCTGTGGCAGCTGCCTGTTCGGCAACGGCCTCCATCGTCCCTGAAAGGGAGAGGCGCCCCGCATCATCGCGAACGACGATATCCCCGGATATGTCGATGAACGCCGCCTTCGCCGGGCTGCGCATGCCCCCTGCGATGGCATCGCGCTTCACCCGCGTCGGATTCGCCAGAGATGCCTGGACCACCTCCAGCTCACTGCCCACCTCACGGGCATCGCTGATCTGGCTGTCTATCTGGCGGGCCTCCATGGCCGTGGCCACCGTGGCAGAGGAAAGGGTGATGCGCACGCATCCGATGGCCGCGAAGGCCACGATGAAGGCGATCAAGAGCTTGGCGAAGAGGATGGCGCCGCTTGAAGCCGCCCGCTCCTGACGAGCCCCGCCCGGCATCACCTCGATGCCATGACGCGGTGCCTCAGGGGTGCGGTCCAGCTTGCGAGCGGTGGAGCCGTAGTTGTATGCAGGGCGCTGACTCAAACCGTCTATCCTTAAATGCAGTGGTCTCTTCTCAATGCGCAGGCTCATCAGAGAGCCTACGAGCGATGCGCAGCTTCGCGCTGCGCGCTCGGGGATTGCGCTCCACCTCCGCCTGGGTGGGCAGGATGGGCTTGCGCGTCATCACCTCGAGCATCGGGCATCTCCCACAGGCGCAAACAGGTAGGTCTGGCGGACAGGTGCAGCGGTTCGCGAAAGCACCGAAGGTCTCCTTGACGATGCGATCCTCTATGGAGTGATAGCTGATCACGCAGATGCGGCCGCCGGGCAAGAGCCATCGAATGGCCGCCTCAAGACCGCGCTGGAGCATCTGGCGCTCCTGATTGACCTCCATGCGCAACGCTTGGAACGTGCGTTTGGCGGGATGACCGCCGGATCTTCGGGCCGATGCCGGAATGGCTGCCTTGATGATATCCACCAATTGGCTTGAGGTGGTGATCGGCGAGCCATCCCTGGCGGCCACGATGAATGACGCGATGCGGCTTGCCCACCTCTCATCCGAGTTAGAGCGTAGGATCCGAGTGAGATCGGCTTCGTTTGCGGTGTTGATGATCTCTGCTGCGGTTATGGTCTGTTGACCCGGATCCATACGCATGTCGAGGGGGGCATCCTCCTTGAAGGAGAAGCCACGAGCGGGGAGGTCTATCTGGGGTGACGATACGCCAAGGTCGAAGAGCACAGCGTTCACGCCTGGGATCTCAGCCTTGAGGAGCAATTCGTCAAGATCGCCGAAGTTGCCCTTCAAGAGCAGAAGCTCAGGCCGCTCCCCTTCAGGGAGGGCTTCCAAGCGCTTGCGCGCCTCCGCTTGGGCCATGGCATCTTGGTCGATGCCGATGAGCAGACCCGTTCTGCCCAACCTCTTGGCTGCTGCCACCGAATGCCCTGCTCCACCGAGAGTCGCATCGACGAATACCTCCCCTTCGCGGAGAGCTGCTCCATCCATGCACTCATCGAGCAGGACTGGGATATGCCGATATTCGCTTGTCATAGTGCGCGGGCTGCTGAAACCATCCAAGGAGGCGGGAGCCCTTTAGCCTTCCGGCTCTTCGTCATAAAAGAGGCCGAGGTCTATGTCTCCGAACTCCTTATCGTAGGCTTCTGCATCCCAAACCTCGAAGTACCCCACGTTGCCCACCAGCACCACTTCCTTCGTGATGCCCACAGCCTCACGAGCTTGCTGGTTCAGCATGACGCGACCAGAGGAATCCACTTCCTCGCGCTTGGCACGAGACTTCAGCAGCGTGCGCATCTTCACCTGACGGCGATCGGAGGACTTGAAACCCCCGAACTTGTCTTCGAACAGCCCCTCAACCCATTCGTTGAAGGTGTCCGGCCGGAAGACGTACAAGCACTTGTCTGTGAGCTCCCTGGACACGACGAGGTCTGCGGCCAGAACTTTGCGGAATTCCGCGGGAACAGCCACGCGGCCCTTGGAATCTACCTTGAAGCGGAACTCACCGAACAGGTCGAACGCCTGAGCGCCCTCTCTCTGCTCCTCCGCTTCCTTTTCCTTGGCCAAGGCCTATCCCCGATCTGCGTTCTGTGGTGTTTCGATCATTCGTTGAGTAGTGCGTTTCGAAACCCACAAAGTTCCATCCGTGCGGTGCATCTTATGCCACTTTGCCCCACTTTGCAACACCACAGCTCCAGAAGGATACTAAAGAATGCCCAGGTAGAGAACGTTTGTTCGCTTGTTTTAGAGCAAGAATCACAAGATGTTGTAGGGCGATATCCCCCGCCCACGAGATGAGCGAAATGTGGCGGTTCAAGGGAATTTTCCGCGAAAGGCCCTCTGGCGTTTCGCTCTGGACGCGCCTCAGATAAGGCTTATGGGCGTCTTCTGCTTCGCCACGGAAGCGGAGGCGGGATGCTGGTGCAGTGCAAGCACCTGGGCCAGGGCCTCTTGCGCCTGTAGGTACAGGTTGTTCTCCTGGGAAACATGCATGGCAACCACCTGTTCCAGCATCGTGCCACCAAGGCAGCTCAGCAGCTGATCCAGCTCCGCCGCTGCCTGATCGTTGGAGAGGTGACCCCTATCTGAGAGGATGCGCTGCTTGAGGAGGTACGGATAGGAACCTTCGCGAAGCATCTGCACATCATGATTCGCTTCCAAAGCCAGCAGACGCACGCCTTGCAGGGCATCATGGGCTTCCGGCGTCACGCATCCCGTGTCCGTCAGATAACCCAGGGTATCCTTGGCCCATCCCTCCCCTTCGCCTTCCACGCGGAACCCGAAGGACTCCACCGCATCATGAGAGGTGCGGAACACATGGACCTGCATACCGCCCGCTGAGAGCGCATCCCCCGCCCGGAATGGATGGAAGGACACACCTTCCGTGCCCAGGGCTTCCTCCACAGGCCCGCTGACCGCACGCACGGCGGGGCTGGCATGGATGGTCACCTGCGCCCCCAACTTGGTCAGACCACGCACCGCCACGCCGAGGCCCTTCGTATGATCGGAATGATCGTGGGTGATGAGGATGTCGGTAAGGCTGGCTGGGTCCACGCCTGCGCCCACGCACCCCGCGATGAGGTCCCGCTTGCAGATGCCGCAATCGATCAGGAGGGCAGCCTCGGCCGCGCTATCCTTGATGATGGCTGCATTGCCTTTCGATCCACTGGCGATCACATGAAGCTGAAGCAAAGGCCCTCCCAGCCGTACAGGTTGAACGCTCAAGGCTGATCCATCCTGCAGCCCTGAGGGCTCCATTATATTTGCTATCCTTTCGAAGACCCTTTTCAGACGGCCCGAAGACCCAAGGAGTGGACATGCAGCTCACACCGGCTGAGATCACCGAGACGCTTTCCATGGTGTCAAAGCAGCACCTGGACATCCGCACCATCACGCTAGGGCTCAACCTGCGCGGCTGCGTGGATACAGACATCCATCGCGTGGCCGCAAAGGTCTATGAGCGTATGCGCACGGCAGCAGAGCGGCTCGTACCCGTAGCGGATCAGCTGGAACGCGAATACGGGATCCCCATCGTGAACAAGCGCATATCCGTGACGCCCATCGCTGAGATCTGTGCCGCTGTATCAGCGGAAGACCTGACGCCGGTGGCCGTAGCCATGGATAAGGCCGCTGCAGAGGTGGGCGTTGACTTCGTAGGTGGCTTCACGGCCCTGGTGCAGAAGGGTGCCTCCCGAGGGGATATCAAGCTCATGGAATCCATCCCCACGGCCCTGGCTGAGACCAACTGCGTGTGCTCTTCTGTGAACATCGGATCCACCCGGGCGGGGCTCAACATGGATGCCATCCTGCGCATGGCGCATATCATCCGCCGCACGGCCGAAGCCACGGCAGAGAGGGATTGCATCGGCGCAGGCAAGCTGGTGGTGTTCTGCAACGCGGTTGAAGACAACCCTTTCATGGCGGGGGCCTTCCATGGCTCGGGCGAGGCTGATGAGGTCATCAACGTGGGCGTATCCGGCCCCGGCGTGGTGCGGGCGGTGCTGGCAGGCATGCCCAAGGACGCTGACATCACCTCCGTGGCTGAAGCCATCAAGGCCACGGCCTTCAAGATCACCCGCGCCGGAGAGCTGATGGCTCGGGAGGCGGCAGCGCGCCTGGGCTATCAGAAGGGGATCTTGGACTTGTCTTTGGCCCCCACCCCGGCTGAGCATGATTCCGTGGCAGAGATCCTGGAAGCCATCGGCGTGGGAGTGTGCGGCGGCCCTGGCACCACAGCGGCCCTGGCTATGCTGAATGACGCCGTCAAGAAGGGCGGCGCCATGGCGTCATCTTCTGTAGGCGGCCTGTCTGGCGCCTTCATCCCCGTATCTGAGGATGCCGGGATGATCCGCGCGGCAGAGATGGGGGCTTTGAGCCTTTCCAAGCTGGAAGCCATGACCAGCGTGTGCTCGGTAGGATTGGACATGATAGCCGTACCCGGAGACACCAGCGTGGAAGCCCTCTTCGGCATCATCGCTGACGAGGCAGCCATCGGCATGATCAACAACAAGACCACAGCCGTGCGCATCATCCCCGCCATAGGCAAGAGCGTGGGAGACACTCTGGATTTCGGGGGACTCTTGGGCCGCGCCCCGGTCATGGCCGTGAACCCCTACGCGGGAGAGGTGCTGGCTCACCGCGGCGGCCACATGCCCGCTCCCTTGAATTCGCTGAAGAACTAGGCGGCTTCTTGCTGCTCAGGCGCTTCGCGCCACTGGAACTGAACGGTGTAGGTGCTCCCCAGGGCGGCATTGAACATATCCCGGATGTCCTGTTCGGCATTGGTGCGCGCCTCTTCCATGAGACCCCCTTCTAGGGCCCCCGTTTCGCTGGTCTCGATGCATTGGCGCTGGAACTTGTCCACCTCTTCAAGGGGGATCTTCGCGAAGAGATTGTTGTTCTCTTCTATCACGCCGGATTCATCCATATTGGGCGTGTTGGAGATGATGTAGGGTTGATCCAAGGTGATGTGGATGACATCACCCTCCTGAGAGAATTCCGCCGGACCCAGGTCCACCCCGGCTTTGATGGTGCCCACATAACGGTACCAGAAGCTGGTGTCAGTGAAGGGGATGTCGAACAGATCGAAGAACGTGGCGGCAGGCTGCGTGGATTTATCAGTGATGTTGTACTGCTGGGCAGCACTGACCAGCTCATTCTTCGCCACGATGCGATCGAACACCACCGAAGGCTCTACATGAGCGTCCTTGTCCGAAGAGCCGAGATTCTGGATGGCCAGCACCCCCAAGATGCCCACTACTAGCCCGATGAGGGCTCCGGCTAGGAGGAACTGTGCTCGCTTGATAGGGGCCCGTGCCATGGATGCTCCTTCCGTTGCTCGCTTGAAGCTTGCGCCATGATAGCCAACCTCTATGAACGGAAGATGGAGACAGCCCAACTGTCAAGATGACGACAAGGGAATGTGCCTTTCATCATAGGATCCAAGAAGAACGGTAGGGTCAGATCGTTTCGATGCCCAACACCACAAGGGCCGTAGCCAGCACCTTTGCCAGGGTCTGGTCATCCAAAGCTCCCACGGCCTCAACCGCCCCTTCGCGCTCTCGGGCATTCAAGTCCATAGCGCGCATGGCTTCGCACTGCACGAAACCGAAGACCTCATTGCCCTCCGCGATAGGGATATGGAGCGGATAGCCGTTGTCTTTCGATGTGATGGGAGCCAAGAGCGTCAATGCTGACATCCGGTTTATCTCCCAGGGACTGAGCACCACCGCATAGTGACGCCCCGCGGGCTCATGGCGCTTAGAGGGATCGAAATTGATGCTGATAAGATCGCCTTGCTCAAGGATCATCTAGGACCATGCCTCCCATTCGGCACACACCATGTCATCACTAGCCCAAGGATCCCCTTGCAACGATGTGGGAGGTTCGTAACCACCGAAAAGCACCTCATAGGTGATGGTTGGATCAGGCTTCACCCTTCTGTGCTCTTTGCACTCTGGCATGATATGTATGCCGCCTTGGGGAGTGGTGCTCATCTTGACCTTGTCCCCAGCGCGCAGGCCGATCGCCCGAAGAATATCCCGAGGTATCCTTACGGCCTCAGAATTGCCCCACTTGGAAACTGTCGTCGCATGAACCATAGCCACTCCTCATAACGGATATACTATAGTATATACGAGATCATCCATCATCCGAAAAGTTCACCCGTAGCTGGGTAGGCACCATGATTTGAACGAGGCGAATGGCACACCTCGTAGATGGCTAGAGGATCAGATCCTGCCCACTAAAAGCTTATTGATGGAAACGCCCTGCTCTGCAGCTTCCAAAGCCACGCGCCTATGCTGTTCTGGGGTCATTCGAAGAGAGAGCGTGCCACTGAAGCTGGTCTCTCCAAGGGGGCGGGGCGTAGGTTCTCCCAGCTCTTCCATCTCCGTCAAAACATCTCCCACCAGATCCACTATGCCGTAAAATGCCCCTCCCTGGGTATCGTCGATATGGGAAAGGGACGGGAACTCCGCAACGGTGCCGATATAGGCCCCTTCATCTTCGGACCACCAAACCCGATAGGAGTACTTTTCCTTATCCATCATTCGCCTCCAACCGATCGATCGCTTTCAGGATCTGCCTGACTTGATATCCAGCAACGCGTCCATTGCGATCCTGGATATTAATGCGAGGCTCGCCCTCCCAGGGCATTCGATACACATGATGCGAGCCGCGAATCCGCGGGTAGCCGAAGTAGTGATCGCAGACTTTCTTCGCATCGCTGACTTGCATCCGTTAGGATTGCGTCGCATAGATCCTACGATCTTCTCAATATCCGGCACCAGAGATCTCCCATCAAATGTGGTATCGAATATGATACCACCATATAAGGCAAAGCCAACATCTAGGTCGGATGTCCACCTGTGAAGATCCGATACATTCCTCTACCCATCCATCAAGCTGTTCGTAGTGTCGGTTCAAGCCAGGTGCTTCGCGCCGTGGCTTAACCGACTTTCCCGGGCGAGGCTGGTTAACCTCAGCCCTTGACGGGCATGAGGCTGAACCAGCACTACGAACGTCTTCGCAGGGCTACTTCCAGCCCGGCTGTACCGTAGTGCAGAACTTCAGTTCTGCCCAATGCATGATGAGAGTTGCTACAAGCAGCACTAAAGTGCTGCACTACGGACAACCTGCCCTGGAAAACACCCTGGCACGCACTTTTCATGCATGAAGGCGCATCGTAGATGGCCATGCGATCTTCATGGCCAATCAGCCTGCGCGATGCGTGCATCAAACACAGAGGGCCGCCTACAATTAAGTTATCTACAGAGGATACAAAATGGGCATTAGCATGCCATCCTTATATCTCTCAAGAAAGACGTGTGAGCGACTCGATAATTGCAGCTTCTAATGCATCTTGCTGACTTGCGGTCAATTTGTCAGAAGTACGAACTAGAACTGTACCGACTACCTTATGAGACCCAGAAGAAAGAAGGCTTCCGTCAAATGCACCAAGGTATGTATCACGTTTCTCAACATCTTCGGGTGTAAGGAATACCTCAACGCCTCCTCCACCACTTACCCCCTTCTCGGCTGCAGTGGCTCCACTAACCTCAGATTGATCGATCCATGGGCTAATGAAATTAACCTTGACGACATAGCTTCCGTCTTTTCCCAGAAGGCCGTTCCGATCGGTATCTTCGGTGATTGCACCGATTTCTCCCACGCCCTCAATGCCTTGAAGTCTCTCGATCACAAATGCCTCGGAAGGATTGGTGACCAGCTTCAATTGCTCGATACTGTCGCTCAATGCCTTCTCAGCGTCTTGAAGTGACTGTACCTTTTCGCTGAAGCTAACATCCTTTAACTCGTCTGTTGCAGCATTTATGTCCTCAGTCTTAGAAGGCATATTCGGCGCATTGAATTCGACAGTTTTCGCGTCAGATATCACATTCTCTAAAGCTGGTTTCAAGGATTCATCGAGAGCAGCCTCTTCGGTCATAACCAATTCTTCCGCTATAGCGATCTCGGCGTTCAGGCTCTCGTAATCTGTTTGAACCCTTGCCACTTCATTATTGAATTCCTCTTTGGCCTGCTTCGTCTCTTCCGAATCGCATCCAGTGAGGAGGAGCGCCATAAGACTTGTAAGAACAAGCAGGCTGAGCACTATTGAACACTGTTTGATTTTCTTCATTATTCTGCCTCTCGTTGATCATCCACGGATATGTCAACATTTTCATTTTCGATGACCTCGATAGTTTCATCATCAATGACGTCGCCATTCGCAGTGCCGATGAAATAATCGAATGCCACATTCGCGATTACGCGTGTTGTGGTGAAATCGAACGCACCACCCACCACTCCTCCAGCCACAGGAATCATCTTGCCAAGAGTCACGATGCTCGTTTCGCCGAATTTGGTAGCAAGCCTAAATCCTACAGCCTGATTGATTTTAGTAAGCACCGCTACAGGGATCTTTTTGATGGCGCCTTCGGTGACTTTCCCCGCCACCTTTATGCCTGTCTCTTTGAGGAGATTGCTTGCAGCACCCCCTACCATGCAGACATATACCATCGTCTGTACCTGGTCAGACCTCACATCATAACCGCCCATTTTGGCGAGCGCAGCCGCCATCCTCACCTGGACATAAAGAACATTAGAGATATTAGCTGGGATGGCAGCGAGCTGTACCGGCAGCGCAAGAAAGCCTGCTACTCCCGAGAGGAAACCGGATGTGGTGTTCTTAACAAGCTGCATATTGACCATGGCCCTTGCTGCGTCCTCGATAGTGCTGTATTTGGACTTGTAATCGTCCACCAGCTCCTCTACCGGCTTAGACACATTGGGAATGCCATTGATTGCACCTTCATAGCAGATATCGAGCAGTTCATTGACCTGCTCTCCAGTAATAGGAGAGCTCTCCCCTCCAGGCATAACTGCCTTAACCGCCGCCCCCGCCGCACTTGCCGCGCCGGAAACCGCGCCGCCGATGGCATTGGCTGTATCCGCTATTCCTTTTCCCGCAGCATTTGCGATATCGCCAATCCCTTTCGCCGCATCGCCAACAGCTTTCGCGATATCCACTTCAAGACCCATCTCAACTCCTCATTTTTCATCATCGTCATTCACTAGTTGGCCAACACATATCATTGCTGCAAGAATTCGATCTTCGTCCCTTCGGGGAGCGCTACTTCTAAGATGGATCTGATGCTCTCTTGAGCATTCTCAGCAGCTTGCTCCATCACACCAACGTCATAAGCCCGCTGCTCCATGAGATCTTTTTGAGCAGAGCGGAAATTCTGAATGTCATCTATCTTGATAGAACTGAAAACGGTCTCATGTTCACGGAGCACCTTGAAGCTTTCCTCATCCAGTTCATGCGAGATGATATAGGGAGCAGACAGGGTAACGAGAACAGACCCATCCCCTCCGCGCTCGATCCTCGTATCGTCTAGGTTGACCCCGGCTTTTATCTTGCCATCGAACTTAAGGATGAAATCCTTGCCCGTCAGATAAGGAATATCGAACAACCCGAAAATCGCTCCGTCAGCTTCATAGGATTCTGCATCCGTATAAAGATATGTAGCAGTTGCCAATTCATTGCACTGCTCGATCTTCTCCTGAAGCACTGTCAGATCATATTCACCTTCTGAGGGCTTGTAATTCCTTCCGATATCAAAAACCAAACCGCAAACTATGACAGTTGCAATAGAACCGATAACAAAACCGACGAGACCATGTTTTAGCATGCGAACTGTATTAGCGGTCTTCTTTTTGACCTTCCTAGATATCTTCTTCTTATTCTCAGACAGATCATTTAAGAATCCGCCCTCATTTCGAGACTCATCTGATGGCACCAGGCTCTTTTGCGGTTTCTCGTTCTTATCTTCTTGTTCCAGCGTCTCTTGCATAGGTCGTCCTTGCCTCATCCATTCATCAGCGTGAAGATCGCAATGATGACGATCACCCCGATGATGACTCCCACGATCAAAGGTCCCGTACTTTTCTTTTCCACGCTTGACCTCCCCTAAAAAGATCTGTATGGCTTCAGTTGTGAAGCCTTTTGATGCAGTATAACCCATAGGCTTGAGGCATGGACATCACTCAAAAACGAGCTGCGTTGGGGGCGGCCATCCGTGCGCGGCGCGAAGAGCAGAGCCTTTCCCAAGAGAAGCTGGCCCTTATGGTTGGCAGCAGCAAATCCCACATCTGGCGCATCGAAACGGGGCGCGTGGGCGTGGGCATGGATGACCTTGCCCGCATCGCCGATGCCTTGGATGTTGAGGTTCGCAGCCTGTTCACGTTCTGAGAACCCTCCTCACTGGCGATCATCCTGAATGGGCATCAAGAGCGGATGCCCATCTACGCGCTTGGCGATGTTGGCAACAGACCAAGGACGTCTGAAGCCTTCGCCAAGCTGCTAGCATCGAGGGTGATGTCACCGCGCGGGTCAAGATAGGCTTTGAGTTCCTCATCGGTCAGGACACCCTCCATGTATCCCAGGACGGAGCAGCAGAGCACCTGAGCCTCTTTGGTGACGGCTTCCCCTTCCTTGCCCACCATGGCCTTGAGGATAGCGCTCACAAGCGCAGGTGCTTCCTCCCGGGCAGCCACCACATCCTCATCCGCCGCCTTCGCGATCGACCCGATGCGCTCTTGGACCTCCAGCATCAAGCGCTTCATGGACACATAGAAAGCGGACATCTGCAGCGCGGCCGACGTGAGCTCTTCACCAATTTCTTCCGCAAGCGCCGGAAGCAGCTCATCATCTTCGAAGATGGCCCAAAAGCCAAGGTAACCCAGGTCCTCCATGGGAGCGACGTTCTGATCCCACCAGGCAACGTACGCATCCACACACCGTTCCACCCCATGAAAGCCTTCTTCCTCACCAAGCGTGACGAAGTCATCGATGATGGCAGAGAGCTCTTCGAGCATCTGCTCAGCCTCTTCATCCGTACGGCTCTGCAAGTGCTCCATCGCCTGCTGATAGACCTCGGTCCCCCGGATGGCATCGGCGTAGGCATCGATATCCTCAGGCCCTTCCAGAAGGCCTGTGAACAGATCCGTATCGGTGATATCCACGAACTTCGCGAAGAGGATCAGGTTGCGCAGATGATTCTCTTGACGGCGAAGGTCTTCCAGCTTCTCTTCCAAGATGCTGTAGATATCCGCTTCCTCATCCCCTAGGATGCGCTCGATATCATCTAGGCTGAACTCATAGGCGCGCAGGGCCACCACGCGGCCCAGATCATCTATATCCTCTTCCCGGTACATCCTGCGGTTGTTCGCCACATCTCCCGTGCGAACGGGATGCAGTAGCCCGCGCTTCTCGTAGGCGATGAGCATATCCCGGCTGACGCCTGTTAGAGTCATGACCTCTTTGACGCTGTAGAGCTTCATGATCCCACCTCCTTCACGGGCAGTGTAGACCTTGGGCCTGCCCTAAGGTCAAGAGGTGTGAGATTCACCGATCATGGCTGCCAAAAAGATCCTTCGACTCCGGGCTTCGCCCTTCGCTCAGGATGACAGTGGCACCGACGTTATGAGAGCGCTTCGTAGTCTTTCAGAAGGCTCTCATATACGCACGCTCGCAGTGCCTCATCATCATGTGCAGACCAACTCGTAGAAGGGAAAGAGGACAACCGATCCAACGCTGCGAGCTTCGCCTTCTTGCCCTCACTTTGGCCTTGAGCCTTCTCTATGAATGAAGGAAGCCGACGCGTTTGAGCGAGCTCTTGCCAGAGCATCCGCACTGCTTCGGTCGCGCTGATATCGTGGCGCTTGAGCACGGCATCTCCGCGCTTCTTCAGTGTTCCATCTAGGCGCACACTTACGGTTGCTTGCACAATGTCCCTTTCCACACCAGTATGAAAGCGTTTATATCACTGTAATGCAAACGACCATATCATGGGAACATCAAGGCCGGATGCAGGCACGGATAAACCGCGCGATCCTCCAAGGCCGACCTACCCGAATGCGAATGGAATGAGCATCCGGGTTGAAGGCCGGAATTAAAATGCATCCATGCATACAGGCACGGCAGCGAACAAGAGGATATGCCAGGCATAGATGCACACTTTTCCGCGAAGCGGGATAGCGGGCAACGGAACGGCAGACGGCGCGCAACAGGCTTGGTTTCAATTGCGGAGCAAAGGGGCGTTCGCGTCTCAAGCCTGCAGAAGAAGGTGCATACTGAAGGCCATGGATACCCCTACGACACTCGCCCTCTGCATCGCCCTCATCGTTCCCTTCGCCGGGAACACCCTGGGCGCATCCCTCGTCTTCCTTTTAAGGAACGGGATGGGTGAGCGCTTCCAGAAGGCGCTTTTGGGCTTCGCTGCGGGCGTGATGATAGCCGCTAGTGTTTGGAGCCTGATCATCCCGGCCTTAGAAGCCTCAGAAAGCGGCGCGCTCCCTGCATGGTTCCCTGCTACCGCCGGATTCCTCTTAGGCATGTTCGCCCTGTTGCTCATAGATCACTTCACGCCCCATATGCATGTGGGCTCAGAGGAGCCCGAAGGGGTGCGCACCGGCCTCAAGAAGCCCACCATGATGCTCTTCGCCCTAGCCATCCACAATCTGCCGGAGGGCATGGCGGTGGGAGCGGTGCTGGCGGGCTTCCTAGCGGGGGATGCGAATATCGCGCTTCCGGCGGTGGCCGCGCTCTCCCTAGGCATAGCCATCCAGAACATACCCGAAGGAGCCGTGGTCTCGCTCCCGCTGGCATCGAACGGATTCTCGCGCTTGAAGGCGTTCGCAACCGGTACGGCATGCGGTGCCGTGGAACCCTTGGGCGCGTTGCTCATGCTGGCCGTCACCGGCCTTGCCACACCCGTGCTCCCCTACATCCTCGCCTTCGCCGCAGGGGCCATGATGTATGTGGTCACCGAAGAGCTGATCCCTGAAACCCAGCAGGGTCATCACACGAACATCGGCACCATCGGCGTGGCCATCGGGTTCGCCTTGATGATGGTGCTGGATGTGGCCTTAGGGTAAGCGGGGCCCTAGGCGAAGCCCAGCCAGGTTTGGATGAGGGGCACCCAGCCCATGATGAGGATAATGACGATGAGCGCGGGTACCCCGAAGCGCATCCAGTTATGCAGCCAGGCGGGGAAACGCAACCCTTCGCCCTCGTTCGCCTCCGCCAAGAACCTCTTCCAACCCCAACCGCGCTTCGTCACGCAGAACAGCACGAAGACGAGCGAACCGATGACGAGGATGTTGTTCGACACCAGGAAATCCTCGATGGCTTGGATGTTGCCGATACCCGGAAGCTCCACCCCGGCCCACAGGTTGAACCCGAGCGCGCAGGGCAGCGAGAGCAGCGGGATCAGCACGATGTTGATGGCCACGGCTTTCTTGCGGCTCATCTCCCACTGATCCATCCAGAAGCTCAGGATGCCCTCGAACACGGCGATGACCGTGGATATGGCGGCGAACCCCATGAACACGAAGAACAACGTTGCCCAGAGGTTGCCCATCCACATCTGCTCGAACACCGATGGCAGCGTGATGAACACGAGGCCGGGCCCTGAGTCAGGAGAGACGCCGAACGCAAAGCAGGCTGGGAAGATGATGAGACCGGTGGCGAAGGCAACGAAGGTATCCAACCCTGCGATGCGCACAGCCTCGCCCATGAGCGAATAGCGCTTGTTGATGTAGCTGCCGAAGATCTCCATGGAGCCGATGCCGATGGAAAGCGTGAAGAACGCCTGGCCCAGAGCAGCGAAGACCGCATCTCCGAAGACCTCCCAGCTCCCGAAGAGCTTCCCAAAATCAGGATGCAGGTAGAATGCGATGCCCGCTTCGGCCCCATCAAGCGTGCAGGCGCGGAACGCCAGGATGAAGATGAGCGCCAACAGACACACCATCATCACCTTCGTGATGCGCTCTACGCCCCTTTGCAGGCCCATCGAGCACACGAGCAGGGATATCACGCAGGCGGCGATCATCCACCCCACCAGCTCAACAGGGTTCGCCAGCATGGCATCGAATATCCCCGTCATGGCCGATGTGCCCTCCAGCGCGCCCGCGCCGTCAAAGGGCGCCGTTGCCATCTTCGGGATATAGGCCAGCATCCACCCCGCCACGGTGGTGTAGAACATCATGAGCAGGTAAAGCCCCAGGATGCCTATCCATTTGAACCGGTGCCAGTTGGACCCTTTCGGCTCTAGGATGTCGAAGGCCCGGGCTATGCCCCGCTGGGAAGCGCGCCCCACCGAGAATTCCATGACCATGATGGGGATGCCCAGGGCCACCAGGAAGATCAGGTACAGGATGACGAAGGCGGCTCCTCCGTATTCGCCCACGATATAGGGAAAGCGCCAGACATTCCCCAAGCCCACAGCGCACCCCGCTGATATCAAGATGAATCCCAAGCGGGATTTGAACTGCTCTCGTGCCATGCCTGTCCGTTCTCTCCCGCCTTCACGAAGGCTGCCGTGAGGCGCATCTGTCGAAACGGCATCATTGTACGCGAAAGGAGCAAGACCGCTACAATCCTTACAGGTAGATGGAACGGGCGAATGAGGAAGCGGATGGCGAACACGGCAAAGGAAACCAAGCATGGTGGGCACAGCCTGACGCGGCGCACCCTGCATTACTTCTGGGTGGCAACGCGCAAGCACCTGGGCCTGTTCCTAGGGCTTCTGGCATCCACCATCGGCTTCGTGGGCCTGCTCACCTACGGCAACCCCTATGTGATGAGCCTCATCGTAGACCGCGTCAGCGCCGGTCCCGTGACCGCCGATCAGGTGCTGCCCGTGTTCGGCCCGTATATCGCCGCGCTCATCCTCATCAACGTATTCGGCCAGGCCTGCAGCAAGCTGCAGGACCTGACCGCCTGGAAGCTGCAGATAGCAGCGAACTACGACCTGGCTACCATGGCCTTCGACGCGCTTTCCAACCAGTCCATGTCGTTCCATTCCAGCCGCTTCGGGGGCACCCTGGTCAGCCAGACATCGAAGTTCATGAGCGCCTACACGCTGCTGATGAACACCATCACGTTCCCGTTCCTGCCCGTCATCTGCTCAGTGGTATTCACCTGCACGCTGCTGTTGCCTCTGGTGCCTGCTTACGTTGCCGTGCTCATGGCGCTGCTAGTGATCTACGCCAGCGTGTCTTACCTCATGTACAAGCGCATCCTGCATCTGAATGAGCAGGCAGCGGCCGCCCAGAACCGGCTATCGGGTGAGCTGTCTGATGCGGTGACCAACATCTTGGCGGTGAAGACCTGCGGCCGAGAAGACTACGAGCGTGAGCTCTTCGACACCGCCAACCGTGACGTGGTGGCGCGTGATTCCAAGCGCATGATGTCCTCCATCGCCCGTGGCGTCATCACAGCCTGCATCACCGTGGTCATCATGAGCGTGGTCACCGTGTTCATCGCGGGCGGCAACGCCTGGTTCGGCATATCGGCTGGCACGCTGGTGATGATGTTCACCTACACCTACACGTTGACGAATCAGTTCAACTTCATCAACACGGGGCTCCAGAGGCTGAACCAAGTGTTCGGAGACGCCAGCGGCATGACGGCCGTGCTGGATGAGCCACGGCTGGTGGCCGATGCGCCCGACGCCCAACCGCTGGTAGTGGAGCTGGGAGACATAGACTTCCAGGATATCGGGTTCAGTTACACCGATGGCGGCGTGGAAACGGTGGTATTCAGTGACTTCAACCTGCGCATCCCAGCCGGTCAGCGGGTAGGGCTGGTGGGCATGAGCGGTGCTGGAAAGACCACTCTGACCAAGCTGCTGCTGCGCCTGGCTGACATCCAGCAGGGGCGCATCCTGGTGGATGGTCAGAGCGTGGCGAAGGTTACCCAGCAGAGCCTACGGCGGAACATCGCCTACGTGCCCCAGGAAGCCATGCTGTTCCACCGCACCATCGCCGAGAACATCGCCTACGGGCGCCCCGACGCCACGCCGGAAGAGATCCGGGCGGCGGCCGAGCGGGCCAACGCGCTGGAATTCATCGAGCGGCTGCCCCAGGGCTTCGACACGCTGACCGGCGAGCGCGGCGTGAAGCTCTCCGGAGGTCAGCGCCAGCGCATCGCCATCGCGCGGGCCATGCTGACCGATGCGCCCATCCTGGTGCTGGACGAGGCCACGTCCGCCCTGGATTCGGAAAGCGAGGCCCTGGTGCAGGATGCGCTGCGCAAGCTGATGGCTGACCGCACCACCATCGTGGTGGCGCACCGGCTGTCCACGGTGGCAAGCCTAGACCGCATCGTGGTGCTGCGAGACGGAACCATCGTTGAAGATGGTGCTCACGAGGAGCTGCTCCAGCAGGAGGGGGAATACGCACACCTGTGGAACCGTCAGACCGGCGCGTTCCTGGAATGAAGAAAGAGGACGGAAGGGTGGGACAACGGGGACGTAGGCTATTGTCCTGTTTTCCCAAAGAGGCTTGTCAGCTCAGTTACTGCTATCGGGAAACAGGACAATAGCCTACGTCCCCGTTGTCCCACCCCAGTATTGCTTGCGCACGATGAGGAAGACCACCAAGGCCAAAAGCCCCACTCCGGCCATGGCCACATACATCAGCGGGTAGCCCACGATAGGCACCACCAGGCCAAGGAGCAGAGGGCCAACGCCCACCCCCAGATCCAGGAACATATAGAAGGTGGCATTCGCAATGCTCAGGCGGTCATCCGGCGCCTTCTTCACCGCCATGGCCAAACCGCAGGATTGCACGGTGCCCACGCCATAGCCGCAAAGGAGCGCGCTGCCCAAGATCATCCAATCGTTCGACGCGAAGGCCAGCAGGACCATGCCCGCAGCGAAGGAGAAGAACGCCGGGGTCATGACCAGCAGGGGCCCGCGCCTATCGAAAGCGCGCCCCGTGAAGGGCCGCGTCAAGAACATGCTCAGAGCATAGACGATGAAGAACACGCTGGCAGCCCGCGTGAGCCCCACCGATTCCGCGAACGGGGTAAGGAAGGTGAGCAGAGATGAATACCCGAAGAAGATGAGGAAGCTCACCAAGGAGATAGGTATGGCACCCCATTCGATCACCTTTTCGCCTTTGTGGCCACCTTGGCCGGAAGCCTCAGCCTCAGGTTTCACAGGCCTTGCCGCGGCGGCTTCCTCCCGCTGCCCTTCCACTGACCCTGCCAGCTCCTCCCCTGCTAGCTCTTCCTGGGCAGCCGCCGAGGACCGCTGTGGCCCCTTCACGCGCAAAGGAAGGACCAAGAGCAGCGCTACCACCAGGACCAGCGCGGCGCTGATGAAGAGGACGTCATAGCTGACATGACGGGAGATGAGGATCCCTGCGAAAGGACCGATGGCAGCACCCAAAGTGACCGAGAGCATGTAATAGCCGATGCCCTCACCCTTGCGAGATGCAGGAACAAGGGCAGTCACGATGGTGGCGATGGTGGTAGAGCAAATGCCATAGGCCATGCCGTGGAGCAACCGGATGCCCATGAGCGCCCCTAAGGGGGTGTCTAACAGGTACAGGGCAGACATCCCGCAACCGAAGGCCGTGCCCAAGAAGAGCAAGCGCTTGCGCCCGAGCCTCTCCATGAGCGAAGGGGATGCCACCCGAGCGATCAACGTGCCGATGATGAAGATGCTGGCACAGAAAGCAGCAAGAGCAGCAGGTGCATGGTAGACATCCATGGCATAGGCGGTCATCACCACCGTGAGCATGAAGTAATTGCAGGACAGCACGAAGTTCACGAGCGTCCCCAAGATGAAATCCCGCGTCCAAAGGGGTGCGAATCCCTTCTTCGGGTCAGACCGGCTCAACCTGCCTACATCGGGGGATGCTTGCAGCTTTCTCTCAATGGCAGTACCCATGGGCTATTCGCCCGCGTCCTTTGCGATCATCACCGTGACCGGAGAATCCTTCACAACGGCATAGCTGACCGAGCCAAGATAGCCCTTCACCCCGCCCTTCCCGCGACTGCCCATGATGATCATGTCAACCCCTTCATCCTGGGCGCAATTCAGGATGAGGTCAGCTGGAGAGGAGCCCTTCAAGATCTTGACCTTTGTCTTGTTCGGCAGGCTTTGGGCTATCTGATCCAGTTCCGCTTTGATGGGGGCGGCTTCATCCATGACCACCGTGTCTATCCCGGCAGCCGCAGCCCCTGATGAGAACAGGCGCATCACATGGACTAGCACTACCTCAAGGTCATCATCGATCTTGGCCAGCTCACCCATGATGCTCAATGCCTTCTGGGCTGGCTGAGAGCCATCGTAGGCCACAAGGATCTTCTTCGTTCCCATGTTCGCTCCTCCTTCAGATCACCGATTCGATTCTAATCATCTCTTCCCGCAAGCGGCCAGAAAGGCCTTGATGTGATTTGACCTCGTTACCTGCGAAGGATAGAATTCATTCGCTATCGTTTCGTGGGCCGTTAGCTCAGTTGGTAGAGCAGGGGACTTTTAATCCCAAGGTCGCGGGTTCGATTCCCTCACGGCCCACCAGAACCTTTTGCGAAGCGAAGGGTTCCTGACCCCTCTTCAGCATCTTCTATCAGAACGTCACGCCGAAGGCCAAGCAGATGAAGCCCCAGGCCACGCCCATGGCGTAGAGCCCAGCGATGATCCCCAGGTTCTGCTTCCAGTGGCGATTCGTGCGGATGAGCACCAGTAATCCCACCCCCGCCGATACCAGAAGCCCCGCGAACATGGCCGGAGCCGCCAAGACCCCCTCTATATAGAGGTCAGCGATCACGATGGAAGCCGCGCAGTTCGGGATGAGCCCCACCAGAGCAGAGGCGAAGATGGCTAGGATGGAGTTGCTCTCCAAGAATGCAGCCAGCACATCCTCGCCGATGACCTCGACCACCGCATCCAAGGCCAAGGTGATCAGGAAGATGAACACCATCACCTGGACGGTGTGCTTCAAGGCTGAGAGCAGGATGCCCTTCCAGCCGTGGTCATCGTGGCTGTGCTGATGGGCATGATGATCATGGGAGCACCCCGCACAGCAGTCTTCCGCATGCTGATACACCAGCTCAGGATGCTCTTCGCAGGTATCGCATTCAGGGCCGCAACCGCACTGGTCATGTTCGCACAGCTCATGGATCTTGTAGCTTTGATGATAGCGCCGGGCCAAGCGCATGACCGCATCCACCAGAAAGCCCATGAGCATGCCCACGATCACCTTCGCCCCCATGATGGATGCGATGGTGGAAAGCGGGACCTGTTCCGCTAGGAAGATGGGGAGCACCTCATCGGAGGTGGAGAGGAAGACGGCGAACAGGGTGCCTAGGGTGATGACGCGACCAGCATAGAGGGTGGCGGACACCGCAGAGAAACCGCATTGGGGCACTACCCCCAAGAGAGCGCCGATCACCGGACCTGCCGCCCCCGCCCGCTTGATGGCCTCTTGGGTCTTCGAGCCGGTCTTGTGCTCAAGCCACTCCATGAGCAGATAGGTGACGTAGAGGAACGGGATGAGGTAGAGGGTGTCCGCCACAGCGTGGCTCAGCACATGCTCTGCTATGTGAAGGAATCCATCCATGACTGCATTCTAGCGGCAACCCCTCACGCTCCCAGCCACCGTTGCGAAGGCGTAAGCCGAATGGCGCACCAAAGGAACCTTGCCGGATGCCATTTGGTGCTATCCTTGAGGAAAGTTAAACGCCGCTAACAGGAGAGACCCATGGATGCCATCAGCCCGTTCGCATTCGTCACCATCGTGACGCTGATATCCGGTGCCGGGGGCACGGGGCTGGGAGGCGTCATAGGAGCGCTGTTCAACAGCGAATCCAACAAGGTGGTCAGCCTGCTCTTGGCTTTCGCGGGCGGCGTCATGTCATCCATCGTCTGCTTCGATCTGCTGATAGAAGCCACCGAATCCGCCCAGGAGGCCAGCGGCCTGGGGGTATGGATCGTCGTCATCGCCTTTGCGGTGGGCATCGGGGTGGTCTATGGCCTGAACGTGGCCATAGACCGCAAGACCAGCAAAGAGGTGCCCCATACCGAAGACGCCAACCACCCGAAGACCCACGATGACCTGGATGAGCTGATCCATGCGGATCACCTGAACGAGCATATCCGGCGCAAGGACTCACGGGCCTCCCTGATAGTGGCAGGCATCGTCATGGCGGCTGCCATCGCTTTACACAACATACCCGAAGGCATGACCATCGGCGCCAGCTTCGCGGCCTCCGATGACCTGTTGGTGGGATCGGGCATGATCATGGCCGTGCTCATCGGGCTGCATAACATCCCCGAGGGCATGGCCGTGGCCGTGCCGCTCATGAGCGGAGGCATGGGCAAGCTGCGGGCTGTGCTGCTCACGGCCACCTGCGGCATCCCTACCCTATTGGGAGCGTGGCTAGGGCTCTGGCTAGGAGATGTGGGGCCGCTCGGGTTGGCTCTGAGCCTGGGATTCGCCTCAGGGGCCATGGCCTATGTGGTCTATGGTGAGATATTGCCCGAGGCCTATCTCATCTACAAATCCAAAGCGCCTGCCTTCGCCGTCATGGCAGGCATGGTCTTAGGGCTCGTTCTCATCTTCGCTTGAGCAGGGTGCAGCCAGCCCATTCCGTGGTAATATCAGGCCCACCAGCACCGGATATCGAACAGGATATGAATGCCTTCTCAGAACAACCAAGAGGATTTCGAGCGGCTTTGCCGTGAGATAGCAGGGAACGTGGCGAAAGGGCTGACCACCGCTGGCAACGCTTTAGGGGATGCCATCGGCCAGGCCGTAGAGGGGTACCGGGCGAACCAAGCCCAGGCCCAACAGCGGGCCATCCTGGCTCAACAGCAAGCCCTCATGGAAACCCGTTTCGGGAACATAGGGAAGGTGAAGCGGGGCGGCGTTCTGCGCACCGTCTTCGGCGCCATCCTCACCTTCAGCTTCGGCATTCCGCTCTTGAGCACCATCCTGATCGGCCCGTGGCTCGTCAGCATCCCTGAAGCCATCGTAGGCACCGCTGTGATGGCAGCCTTCTTCGCTCCCTCTCTGGCGCTGCTCTTAAGCGGCACCAAACGCCTGAAGATGAGCCGCCAGCTTGATACCCTCCAGCGCATCTTCGGGAATCGTGAAGCCGTGCCCATCGCAGAGATAGCCCACGCCACGGGGCAGAAGCCCGCGAAGATCCTCTCTGCCATCCAAGAGCTCCTGCGCCGCGGAATGCTGCCCCAAGGGCACCTGGATGCGGAGCAGCGCACGCTCATCGTGACCGAAGGGGCCTACCAGCACTACCTCCAGCTCAAGTCTGCGCAACAGCAAAAGGCCATGGAGGAGCAAAAGCGCCGCCAGGCCCAAGCCGCTACCCAACCTGCTCCCCTCTCTGCTGATGACCTGAGCCCTGAGGTGCGCAGCTTCGTCACCACAGGGGCAGGCTTCCTCAAGCAGATCCACCAGCTTGATGTGGACATAGCCGACGAAGGGGTCAGCCAACGCATCGTGCACATCGAAGGGGTGGTGGGGCGCATCCTGGAGCGGGTCAAGGATGAGCCGCAGGTGCTGAGCCAGCTGGGGCGCCTCACGGATTACTACCTCCCCACCACGGTGAAGCTGCTCACCGCCTATGATGCCCTCGAAGAGCAGCAGGTCCAAGGGGAGAACATCAAGAGCTCTCGGCGCGAGATAGAATCCACCTTGGACGTGCTCATCCAAGCCTATGAGAAGCTCTTGGATGACACCTTTGCAGACCTTTCCATGGACGTATCCTCTGAGATATCCGTTCTCAACGTCATACTGGCCCAAGAAGGGCTCACTGAGAGCCCGTTCGACAGCAAACCCGAAGGCACGATCAACAACCGGAAGGAATGATCATGACAGAGGAACAGCCCCCCATCCCCAACGCCCCCGCACCTGAGCTCACCTTGACGCCGAACATGGCTGAAGAGGCGGTCATCGTCACGGAGGCAGAGGTCATCCCAGGCCCAGCGAAGGAAGCGCCCACCCTAGAGGATTCGCTCTCAGCGGAAGAGCTAGCCCAGGTTGAGGCATTCTCTCAGCAGATCAACGTGACCGATGCGAACACGGTCTTGCAATACGGTGCCGGAGCCCAGAAGAAGATGGCTGATTTCTCCGAGACCGCCTTGGACCGCGTGCGCACCCAGGACCTGGGAGAAGCGGGGGATCTCATCTCCGGCGTGGTGATGGAGCTCAAGGGCTTTGACACCGAAGAGGAGAAGGGGCTCTTCGGCTTCTTCAAGAAGCAAGCGAACAAGGTGCAGGCCATGAAGGCCCGCTATGACAAGGCTGAGGCCAACGTCAACAAGATCGTAGGCGCTTTGGAGAAGCATCAGATGGCGCTCATGAAAGACGCCGCCATGCTGGATAAGCTCTACGAGCTGAACCTCACCTACTTCAAAGAGCTGACCATGTACCTATTGGCAGGCAAGAAGCGCCTGGAAGAGGTTCAGAACGGCGAGCTGCAAGAGCTGCGCGCCAAGGCGAAGGCTAGCGGGAGGACGGAAGATGCCGAAGCAGTGCAGAAGCTAGAAGCCTCCCTGGTCCGCTTCGAGAAGAAGCTCTCTGACCTTGACCTCACTCGCATGATAGCCATGCAAACGGCTCCTCAGATCCGCCTGGTGCAGAACAACGAGATGCTCATGGTGGAGAAGATCCAGACCACCCTAGTGAACACCATTCCGCTTTGGAAGAGCCAGATGGTGCTGGCACTGGGCATGGCCAACAACGAAGCGGCCCTCAAGGCCCAGAACGCCGTGACAGATATGACCAATGAGCTGTTGAAGAAGAACGCTGAGAAGCTCAAGCAGTCCACCACGGAAGTGGCCCGAGCCAGCGAACGCGGCATCGTTGACATCGAAACGCTCAGGGCAACCAATGACAATCTCATCCAGACCTTCGATGAGGTCATGCAGATCCAAGCCGAGGGCCGTCAGAAGCGAGCCGAAGCCGAAGCTGAGATCCGCAAGATGGAAGCTGAGCTCAAGCAGAAGCTCATGGAAGTAAGGTAGTCAAGGCAGAACTAAAGTTCTGCGCTACGAAAAAAGGCCCCTGCATTGCAGGGGCCTTTTGATGTTCAGAGGCGTATATACGCCAACGGCTAAGGGATGATGGGGTGCGCCTAAAAGCGCCGCCTTTGGGCCAAGTTGGCTTCGTCCAACGCCGAGCCCAAAACAAGGCGCTTAGAGGCGTGCATCCATCTTCCCGACTAGTACATGCCGCCGCCACCGCCCATAGCTCCCGCCAGGGCAGACAGATCCGGACCTTCCTCCGGGATATCAGAGATGGTGGCTTCCGTGATGAGGATGAGGCTTGCCACAGAGGCGGCAGACTGAAGGGCGGTACGAGTGACCTTGACCGGGTCATTCACACCCATCTTGATCATATCGCCCCATTCGCCCGTCTTGTAGTTGCGGCCCGTGCCAGCCTTGGCCTTCTTGACCTCAGCCACTTCCACGCTGCCCTCATAGCCTGCGTTCTCAGCGATGGCGCGCAGCGGAGCCTCCAGAGCACGGCGGATGATGTTCACGCCCACCTGCTCATCGGCATCAACCTTCATCTTGTCAACAGCCGGGATGGCGTTCACCAGGGCCACGCCGCCGCCAGCCACGATGCCCTCTTCCACGGCAGCACGGGTTGCCTGCAGCGCGTCTTCGATGCGGGACTTCTTCTCCTTGAGCTCAGACTCAGTGGCAGCACCCACCTTGAGCACGGCAACGCCGCCGGAGAGCTTGGAGAGGCGCTCCTGGAGCTTCTCGCGGTCGAAGTCAGATTCCGTGCGCTCGAGCTCTGCCTTGATCTGGCCGATGCGAGCTTCGATATCCTTCTTCTTGCCAGCACCATCCACGATCAGCGAATTGTCCTTGGTGACCTTGACCGTCTTGGCGGTGCCCATCATATCAATGGTGGCATCAGCCAGGGTCATGCCGAAGTCCTTGTCGATCACCTGAGCGCCGGTGACAGCAGCGATATCCTCCAGGATGCGCTTACGGCGATCACCGAAGCCGGGAGCCTTGATGGCCACCACGTTCAGCGTGCCACGCAGCTTGTTCAGCAGCAGGGTTGCCAGGGCTTCGCCATCAACGTCTTCTGCCACCAGAAACAGCGGACGGCCGCTGCGCATGACCTCTTCCAGCAGCGGGATGAAATCCTGTACGTTGGAGACTTTCTGGTCAGTCAGCAGGATGTAAGGGTCTTTCAGGACCGCTTCCATCTTCTCCATGTCAGTGGCCATGTAGGGAGAGATGTAGCCGCGGTCATACTGCATGCCTTCCACCACGTCCATCTCAATGCCGAAGGTCTGGCTCTCCTCAACGCTGATGGCACCATCCTTGCCCACCTTCGCCATGGCCTCAGCGATCTTCTCGCCGATGGTGGCATCGCCCGCGGAGATGGTGCCCACATTGGCGATCTGCTCCTTGGTGGAGACGTTCTTGGCGGCCTTCTTGATGGCCTCTACCACGGTTTCCGTGGCCTGTTCGATGCCGCGACGGATAGCCAGGGCATCAGCACCAGCAGTCACGTTCTTGAGGCCGTCCTGCACGATGACGTCAGCCAGCAGGGTTGCGGTGGTGGTGCCATCACCGGCAACATCGTTGGTCTTCACGGCCACTTCGCGCACGAGCTGAGCGCCCATGTTCTCGATCTTGTCTTCCAGTTCCACTTCCTTGGCAACGGTCACGCCATCATTGGTGATGGTGGGAGCGCCATAGGATTTCTCAAGGGCAACATAGCGGCCCTTGGGCCCCAGGGTGACCTTGACAGCGTCAGACAGCTTGCTGACGCCTGCTGCAAGTCCAGAGCGGGCATCAGCGTCGAACTTTATCTCTTTAGCCATAGGATCTGCTTCCTTTCTCTGCGCAAGGGGTTAAGCGAATACTGCGTAGATATCATCAGCGCGAACGATCAGCACCTCTTCGTTGTCAGTGAGGATCTCATTCCCGCCATACTTGCTGTAGACCACCCGGTCACCCTTCTTGACGGGCATGGGCAGATTCTTGCCATCCTTGTCCAGCTTGCCAGGGCCCACAGCCAGAACGGTACCGGTCTGAGGCTTCTCCTTCGCGTCACCCGCGATGTAGAGACCTGACGACGTCTTCTCCTCCGCTTCATCCTGCTTGATGATGACGCGGTCGCCCAGGGGCTTAAGATTCATGACGTAGCCTTCCTTTCCTCTTCGTGTCCTGCTCGCACCCGCACTGCGCAGCGCACGGAAGCTCCGAGTTATCAGCTTCGTTCGCTGCTTTAGCACTCAAAGGGTGCGAGTGCTAAAGTTTCGGTGGATATATTAACAGCCTGAGTGCTCATTGCAAGAGTTATCCACAAGAAATCTGACAGTGTCACGCTTATGTTGCCGAAGCATCATCGGTCAGAGAACGAAGGTGAAACAAGGCCGCTCTCATAGGCCAGCACTACCAGCTGAGCCCGGTCATGGGAACCCGTCTTCGCCATGATGCGAGCCAGGTGGGTCTTCACGGTGGCAGGGGATATGAACAGCAGCTCCCCGATGCGCTCGTTGTCAGCACCCGTGGCCACCAGCTGTAGGATCTCCCGTTCGCGATCAGTGAGGTTCTCCAGCCCTTGCCCCCTTTGAGCCATGGCCCCGGATGCAGAAACCCGCCTTGCGCTGGTGAACGTCTCCACAAGCCGCTTCATCACCGAGGGCTGGATGAGCGCCTCCCCCTTCGCCACGATCTGGATAGCCCGAGCGATCTCTTCCGGATCAGCATCCTTCAAGAGGAACCCGCTGGCCCCGGCCTCCAGGGCGTCGTAGACGTATTCGTCTATGTCGAAAGTGGTCAGCACCAGCACATGGGTGTTGCCCAGAAGCGGGCTGCGAGCTATCTGACGCGTGGCATCGATGCCGTTCAACTCAGGCATGCGGATGTCCATGAGGATGACGTCCGGCTTCAGGCGCAGAGCCTCATCCACCGCTTGCTTGCCATCTTTGGCGATGCCGATGACTTGGATATCCGGGAACGTATTCAGGATGGCCTTATAGCCAGAGCGCACGAGCTCCTGATCATCGGCAACCAGAACAGAGATCCTATCGCTGGTCATGGGCTCTTCCCTTCCACGTTGCGGGGATGGACGCCTGCACGCAGGTACCGCCTTCGGAGCGTTCTGTCACAGCGAAGGCACCATCCAGAAGCCGTATGCGCTCAGCCATGCCCTCGATACCGTGACCGGAAGCGGTCAGGCCATCAGGCATGCCACACCCATCGTCGCAGACGTAGAGCACGATGCTCTCGCCCAGATCGCGCAGATCGATGGTGGCTTTGGTTGCCTGAGCATGGCGCACGATATTAGTACAGGCTTCGCGCACGATGCCGAACAACGCCACATCCACGTGGGCCGGGACGACCGCGCGATCATAGCCGTACATGAACAGATCGCATTCCACGCCAGCACCTTCCAAGTACTCCACGAGCGATCCCATGCGATCCGTTCCCTCCGTAGGCTCCATCTGGGCATCCTCATCCCCGCGCAAGACCCCCACCATCGCCCGCATATCTCCCAAAGCCTCCTTCGCCACCTTCCGCACCTTCACAATGGCCTGCTTGGCTGCCTCAGGATCGCTCTCCAACAGCCGTTCAGCTACCGCCGCTTGGATGCTCACCGCTGACAGCGAATGAGCGGTGACATCATGGAGCTCTCGGGCGATGCGAACGCGTTCGGCCTCGACCCGCTGAGAAGCCTCTGCCTCGGCCGTGCGGAAGGCCTCTTCGGCACGCAAGCGCTCGGCCTCTTGAAGCTGTTCGGCCTGGAGGGCACGGGTCTCAGCTGCTTCCAGGAAATCTTCTCGCACATGAAAGGCGTATCCCGCCAATGACACCGCCACCACGAGCGTGGCATTCTGGAGCAGGATGAGATTATTGAAAGGGGAAGCGGGCCCAGGGGTCAAGAAAGGGACCACTAGCACGCAGCCCAGCAAGAGGATGCCTGCCGTGAGACATTCCGTACGGCTGCGATCGTAAGCCACCGTGAACAATGCGATCAGCGGTCCCACCAAAGAGAGCGTCCCTATCCCCAGCAGATGGGTGAACAGGAACCAGAACCCCGTGCAGAGGGCGAAGGCAGGCCAAGGAAGGCGCTCCCGCCCGATGAGCGGCAGGCACGTGAGCAGGATGCCCGTGATAGCCAGCGCAGAGGGAGCAAGGGCGCGGATGCCCAGCATCAAGCGCGTGAACTCATCGGGCAGCAGCAGATTCACCGCAATGGTCATCTGCAGCATGCCGAAGCCGAAGGCACCCGCGGCTATCACCCCATCCACCAGCCAGCGAGTAGCGTTCATCGGCCTGCTGCTCACCAGCAGGTCCTTGAGACCGTCAATGGACATCACAAGCGGCTTTCAGCCCGTAGGTGGAGGCAGCATGGCGAACAGCGGAGAGGATAGCGCGGCCCATGGCTTCCGTAGCCAAGATGCCCACCTGGTCCACCATGGCCTGCACCTCTCCCGATGCCATCGTGAAGATGGTGTCCCCATCATTCAAGGTGTGGGCGGGCTTGATATGCCGAGCGTAGGCATCCTGAGCAACTTGAGCCACCTTCGTGGCCTGAGCCTTGGTGAGCCGGGCATTGGTCAGGATGCAGCCCAACGTGGTATTGGAGACCGGCTGCCCCTCTGGTGCTTGAGCCGATGCAGATGCCTGGAGCGCCAGCGCCTTCGCCGCTGCAGCGAAGGGGTCCTCCACCTGACCATCAGCGCCAAGGGTGCCCGCCACCCAACTCCCATCGGATGCCATCACATTGCCGAGCGCATTCACGGCCACATTCGCGATGACCACTAGGCTTCCCTGCTTGAGGCCAGCCCAGCCGAAACCAGACTTCATGGCTTGGGTGGGAAGACCCATCTTACCCACTGTGGCCCCGGTGCCTGCTCCTACGCATCCCTGGGAAAGCTCAGGGGCACCGGAGCCCAGAGCCGCTTCGCTCGCCTTCGCTCCTGCCGCCTTGCCCGGCCATACCGGGCGCCCTACGGGCAGATCGAACAGCGACGCGCCACAGACGATGGGCACGCAGGCCCCTGCCAGATGGAATCCCACGTCACGCTGAGCCAGCACTTCCATGGCCCCACAGGCGGCCTCCAACCCGAAGGCCGATCCGCCCGAGAGCATTACGGCATGGATCTGCTCCACCATGTTCTCGGGGCGCAGCAAGTCCGTTTCCCGCGTAGCAGGCGCTCCACCACGGACATCCACGCCGCCCACCGCCCCCTCAGGCGCGATGAACACCGTGCAGCCAGTTCCCCCCTCTTCATCGGTGAAATGGGCTGCCCGAAAGCGGGGCAGGTCTGCGAAGCTGGCTTCCTCGAACATGATTCCTCCTTGGAAATAGGCAATGGCCCTATTGTCGGTGGCCGTGCCAGATGGATTGCCGTTCACCCCTCCGAATGGACCGTTCACCCTTCGAGGTGCTACTATACCGCGGCAATATCGGGAATCGACAAGGGAGACGTATGGATCTCGCTAAGCAGGCAAAGATCGTAGATAGCATCCACGACACCCTGAATGACTTCGTCGGCCAGAAGATCAAGGTGCGCGCGAACATGGGCCGCTCGAAGATCGTAGAGAACGTGGGCGTGCTCACCCAGGTGCACCCGCGGCTGTTCATTATGGAGGTTGAGCGCAAGCGCGGCCGCACCGCCCGCCACTCCTATCAGTTCGCTGACGTGCTCACCGGCATGGTAGAGCTCTCCCAAGACGGCGAACCCCTCTTCGGCGAATTCATCGATGACACTCCCCCTGAGCCCGCCCCTGAGAACATCAAGCTGTTCCATGACAAGGAGCAGATGCTCTCCTAAGCGCGCACGGTGCGCTTCGCGAAAAGCGGTTTGACAACCACGGCCGTTTTCGCGAAAATCTGTGCTTCGCAGCTTATGCTGCTGCAGCCTCTGGGGATGTAGCTCAGCTGGGAGAGCGCCACGTTCGCAACGTGGAAGTCGTGGGTTCAAGTCCCATCATCTCCACCAGTATCTTCAAAGAGCCTCACCGCAAGGTGAGGCTCTTCTCTTGACATACCGGCTGCACCAGTAGCATAAGGTGCGGTGAATGGCCTTACGACCTGGAGCCGCCTCATGGAAGAGCCCCCCAAACCCTGGCGATCCGAGCTAGAGGAATACATCCGCGAGGGAGAGCCAGACAAAACGAGCAAGGCCCAAGCCTGGCAGGTGGCCATCGGGCTTCAGGATGTGGACGGCCTTGAGGTCTCTGAGTATCTGATCAATACCGCAAAGCAGCACATCGAAGGAGAGATAGACTCCAAGACCGTTCAAGAGCGGATCGATTCCTACTATGAAAAACGCAAAGACCGCGGAATCAAAGAAGAGCGGACCGAAGAGGCTGACAAAGTGTCCGGCAGGATATCGGAACTCCTCAATGAAAACGCCTTCCAGTTCTCACCGACCTTCTTCATGAAGATCCATGAGCGTCTGTTCAGGGGGATATTCAAAGGAGCGGGCAGGATGAGGCCCTATAACATCACGAAGAAGGAATGGGTGCTGAAGGGTGAGACCGTCTTCTACGCCTCAGCGGATTCCCTCTGGGAAAGCTTGAAGTACGACTTCGCCCAGGAAGAAGAGTTCGACTATCCGTCGGCTTCTTCTGATGAGACCGTTCGCCATCTTGCACGGTTCATCTCGCATCTTTGGCAGATCCATCCTTTCACCGAAGGCAACACGCGCACTACAGCCGTATTCTTCATCAAATATCTTCGCTCCCTGGGCTTTGCAGCTGAGAATGCTCCCTTTGAGGACCATTCCTGGTATTTTCGCAACGCTCTTGTGCGAGCGAACTACAACGATCACCCTCGGGGCGTCTATGCAACCCAAGAATACCTGGAGCTGTTCCTGCGCAACCTGCTCCTGGGCGAGGACAATGAGTTGCGGAACCGCTATCTGCATATCGACTGGCAAGGACCTGCTGCACGGTCCTTGACCCCCCAAGTTACCCCCCAAGTCACCCCCCAAGTCAGTCAGCTGCTCTCCCTGCTCTCTGAAGACGAACTAAGCCTCTCCGAGATAGGCAAGGGGCTTGGGCTATCCGACCGGAAGAATGTGATGAAGAACTACGTGAGGCCTGCCCTTGAACTGGGGCTCATAGAACGCACGGTACCCGATAAGCCGAAGAGCAGGTTCCAGAAGTATCGCGTCATATCACGGGATTGACAGTGCAGACAGGTGAAACAGGGATGGTTCTGCGTTCCACACTCGACAGCATTCCATTAACGACACGCCCGAGAGATCACCCCGAATGACATGCCCATGATGCGCACATAGGTTCCATGTCCGAAAGCAGCTACTTTGCTTCGGCCGGTGGGCTACACTGCTGCCATGATCCAAGGAGGCAGCCCATGGGAGCGAACACTGCAGCCAAAGACCTGCCCGAAAGCGGCGCGGACGGCCAGGCGCGCGCGACGATCTGAACGCGCCTGGCCGGAAGCAGGCGCTCTACACGGCGCTGAAATCGCACGACGCCCGCTTCGACGGCCAGGTGTTCGTTGGCGTGTCGTCCACCGGCATCTACTGCCGCTTCGTCTGCCGCGCGAAGACGCCGAAGCGCGAGAACTGCACCTTCTTCGCCACAGCCGCTGAAGCCGAAGCGGCCGGATACCGCCCCTGCCTGACGTGCCGCCCGGAAACAGCCCCGGGCACTGCCGTCGTTGATGCCTCAGCCAATCTCGCCCGCCGTGCCGCAGCCCTCATCCACGAGACATGCACCGACCCGCAGAGCGTCGAGCGCCTGGCTGCGCGCCTCGGCTACACAGACCGGCATCTGCGCCGCGTCTTCGAGGCGGAGTACGCGGTCTCGCCCAGCCAGTACCTGCAGACATGCCGTCTGCATCTGGCCAAGGCCCTGCTGACGGACTCAGGCCTTCCCGTCTCGGCCGTGGCAGCCGCTTCGGGATTCGGCAGCGTGCGGCGCTTCAACGACGTATTCAAGAAGCGCTACGCGCTCACGCCAAGCTCACTGCGCAAGAGGAAAGGTGGCCAGGCAGCCACCAACGGCGGCGTGCCGTTCCGGCTGGGCTACCGCGCGCCCTATCGCTTCGACGATCTGCTGGGCTTCTTCCGTAGCCGTCAGATCGAGGGTGTTGAACGCGTGGACGGCAGTTCCTATGAGCGCGTGGTGCGCATCGAAGCTGCCGAGGGAGAGCACCTAGGCTGGGTGCGCGTGGAGGTAGGCCGCGAAGGCCTCGTGTTCGCCTTCCCTACCTTCCGCGACATCCTGGCCATCCCCTCTGTGGAAGACGCGTTCGGCGAGCTGGGCGTCATCCGCAATCGCTCACGCGTGATCGCTGAGATCGCCCGCAAGCTGGCCGAAGGTGAGCTGGACTTGAGCGTGAGCGCGGTGGTAGCTGAGCAGGTGGATCGGTTGCTCTCATGCAAAGGGATAGGCCCCTGGACTGCTAACTACATGGCCATGCGCATCTTCGGACACCCTGACGTGTTCTTAGAAGGAGACGCTGGCATCAAGCACGCGCTGCCTGACCTCAGCCCCCAGGAGCGCCTGGCCCTGGCCGAGCAATGGCGCCCTTGGCGTAGCTATGCGAACCTGTGCCTATGGAACTCGTTGAGCGAATAAGAGAGATTGGACAACGGGGACGTAGGATCTTGTCCTCGCATTCCCATTGCCCCCACTCTCATTCTTGAACGGTGAGAAGCCAGTGGGCTGAAGTATCATGGGCAACATTCGAAGAGAAAGGATGTCCCATGGAAAAGCCGATCCTCTACTACTGGGCCCCTTGCGCCACTTGTTCCGTTGCCGTCAGCTATGCCCAGGAACACGGCATAGAGCTTGACCTGCGCGATGTTGAGGAAGTGCAGCCCTTCGAAGAGCTGACGGCCTTGGGCGGCAACGCTGACAACATCCCCTTCCTCTACATTGATGGTCAGCTGATCGAAGGGAACGACGCCGTTCTGGCAAAGCTGGCTGAACTGGCTTAAGGGCGCTCCTGCGCTCAGATGCTATCTGAGCGCAGCGCCTCCACCACATTGTCTGCCTTACAGCGATGCATCCCGTAGGTCACGGACACCCCCATGGCCACAACCGTCATGACCACGGCCAGGCCCACGTAACCCCAGGGCAAGTTGAACCCGAGCCCTTGCATGGACTGGCCGATCACCGCATAGAGCAGATAGGATATCCCCGCTGATATCACCAACCCCGGGATCAAGCCCGCTATGCCGAAGCTCATGCACTCGTCCATGATCATGCGGCGGAACTGGCGGTTCGAAAGCCCGATGGAGCGCATGACGGCGAATTCACGGCGGCGTAGAATGAGCGAATTCGTCACCGTGTTGAACACGTTCGCCAAAGCGATGAGCGCCAGGATGACCGTGAACAAGAGGCAGAACACATTCACGATAGTGGCGAGCATCTGCGTGGTGTTCATCTCAGCAATGCGGTCGTTGTAGGAGTAGAACGCCATCTCGTAGGGCACCTCATCGTGGAAGTAGGCCGCGCCGCGCGTGGAAAGGTCTTCGGCCAGCTGCTCATGGTCACCGCTGATCGTATCGAACTGGCCTTCAAAATACGGTGCCTCCATCCCGAATCCCTGGACTGAGGCCAATGACATGGGTACCACGAACATCACTGATTCTCCCGAACTGCCCACTACAGCAGGAGGCTCATCGGCAAGAGCGGCTACTTCAAGGCTGATGCCCGCATATTCGATATCCTCCATGGTGAGCTTCTTTTGATAGACCTCATCATCCGCCCGCGGGAATGAGGGAACGAAATCCCACGCTCCTCCCTCCGCTGCATCTTCCCCGGTTGCCGCTCCATCCTTAGAGACCCCGAGCAGGGCAGGATAGCGATCCATGTACACCGCGCCACCGAGCGCTTCAACCGTGCCCGTTCCCTGCAAGGTCGTGAGCAGTTGATAGGTTGAGCCGTCGTTTCCGTAGGCCTTCGAAACACCCACCGCACGGGGGTGAGCCGCATCGTGATAGATGGTTGGGTCGCCTCCGATATCGCGCACGTAGGCATCGAAGGCGGCGTCATCCACGTATTCCACATGGGCAAGAGTCGCATATTTGCCGTCCTGCATGGGGCCACCCAGCCGAGTATCTGCAACAGAGAATGCGCTTCCTGCCATCTCGTGGGGCAGGATCACCGGAAGAGCGCTTGAGAGCGTCCACCCTTTCGGTTCGGCATCCGGCATTTCACTGAGATAGTCATAGGCCCCCTTGAATGCCTGGGCTTCGGAAGCGAACTGCTCGTTGTACATCTGCAAAAGCTCTTCAGCCGTGATGGGTGTATCGGAGGACTTCTCGGAAGACATTGCCTGATGGGGCATGAACTGCCCTGAGACGGTCACATCCCCTGCAACCATATAGCCTCCCGTAACGGCGCTAACGAGCGAGCCCAGGAACGTATTGAGCGAACCGGCCGTCATGAGCAACACGATGGCTAAAGCGAGGGACACCGCAGCTGTCTTGCCCTTCACCGCGCCGCGCTTGCGGTTGATCTTCGCCAGCGTGCCGCCCACACCGAAGACACGTCCGGCAATGCCGCCTGAGCGCCAGAGCTTGCGTCCGTTCACTGCCTTGGCCGCCCGCTTCTCTCCGCGCTTCGATACGCGTGACCCATGGGCATTCTTGAGCGAATCGATGATGGTCGTCGCACTGGCGCGCCGAGCGGGGATCCACACCGACAAGAACACCGTCATCAGCGTGAGCACCACCGCGATGATCACCACATAGAAGTTGACGGCAAGCTCGAACGGCACGGCCCCATTCCCTGCGATCTCTGAGATAGCTGGACCTAAGATGGCGAACGTTGCCGCGCACCCGCCAATGCCGATGAGGATGCCAAGCGGGATGCCGATGACCGCCACACAAAGCGCTTCTAAGATGACTGCACGACGCAGCTGCCTACGGGTAGCACCCACCGACGAGAGCAAACCGAACTGGCTCGCGCGCTCGGCCACCGAAATGGCGAACGCGTTGAAGATGAGCGAGACGCACGCCAGGATGATCACCACTGAGAGCACGATGATGAGCCCGTAGAAGGTGGTCCAAAGCGACGTGTCGCTGCTGATGCCCATGAAGCGCAGCAGAGCAGAATGCAATTCGATATGGTCATTCGGGAAGAGTGTTTGGGTTTTCTCCGCAACCTCATCGGAGCTCTGCACGCCGTCCATCACGAGGAAGACATCAGTGTAGGTGCTAGGGGCTGCGGGAGCGTTGTAGGTGAGCGCCACGGTTCCCGCGCCTGTATACAGCACATAATTCACACGGTCGTAGAAGCCGACTATGGTGTAAGTCTGTTCGCACGTATCGACGAGCTTCTCATTGAAGGTTGAATCATCGACTTCTGCATCCAAGTATCCGATAGAGGAATCAAGGGAAGTACCTGCTACGATCTCGACTTCGGGATTCCCCACGGATTCCATCCCCAACCTCATCTCGCCGTGGGTCATGACCGAGGCTTCCTCCCCTTCCACCGGCACAGCAACCCGCTGTCCCACGTTGAAGGTGACTTCATCCCCAAGACTAAACTTATCCCTCGTCTTCCATCCCCTATAGAGGAGTATCTCGTGATCGTTCTCGGGAAGCCTGCCCTCACTGGCATGGATGCCAAGCACCTCGTCCATGTTACCTTCGCCTGAGAGGATGGTCTGATAGTGGCCGAGACGCTCCTGCTGTTCAGGGGTAAGCTCAGCGAATCCCACATCATGCAGAAGGGAGATACCCGTGATACTGGGATCATCTTGGGCAACCGCTAGGTCGGCTGCAAGCGTGTCATCATCTTCGGCACCCACCTTCGCCATCCAAGTGCCGCTGGTGGCCGCCTCCGTGCGATAGAGGAAATCCGTGAGCGAAGTATAGGTTGTCATCACCGCCATGAGCAGCGCCGCCGCAAGGGCAACGCCGATGATGGTCACGAACGTGCGCACTCGATTCGCGCGCAGCGATTTGACCGTGAAGTTCGTCATAGCATTCATCGGCGGATCCTCTCATCCCGCACGATCTTGCCGTCTTCGATGGCGATGATCCTATCGGCTGCAAGAGCGATCTCCTCATCATGGGTGATCACGATCATCGTCTGCCCGAACTCCCTGTTGGAATCGCGGAGCAGCTGCATGATCTCGCAGCTGTTGCGTGTGTCCAGATTGCCCGTAGGCTCATCGGCCAGCACCACCGCAGGCGCATTCATGAGCGCGCGCCCGATGGCAACCCGTTGTTGCTGGCCACCGGAAAGCTGGCGGGGCAGGTGCCCCTCACGCCCGTGGAGGGAAAGACGCGTAAGCAGCGTATCCAGCCGATCAGTGTTGACCTTACGGCCATCCAACGCAACGGGAAGCGTCATGTTCTCCACCACGTTGAGCACGGGTACCAGATTGTAGAACTGATAGACCAGCCCCACCTCGCGGCGGCGGAATACCGCAAGCTCTTCGTCTGAGCGCGAATACACGTCCACACCGTTCAAGAACACGTTGCCTGACGTAGGCCGGTCAACCCCGCCGATCAGATGCAGCAACGTTGACTTGCCCGAACCCGATGACCCGATGATGGCCACGAATTCGCCTTCTTCTATGCTGAACGACACGTCATCCAGCGCACGGGTGGCTGTTTCCCCTTCCCCGTATATCTTCGTCAGATGGCTTACGCTCAAGATCTCCATGACCTACCCTTTCCCCATTCAGTCCATCACTGGATACCAGAATGGGATATCCATCTCACCCACCCCTAACACAGGGATTACAGTATCGTAAGGTTGGAAGGGCAGCCAGGCTCAACGGTGCTCTTAGACCACGGTCTTCGGAAACGCGATGATGAACCGCGCTCCTCCCTCCGGGTCATTCGCCACGCGGATCGTGCCGCCTTGGGCGGAGATGAGCGCTTGCGCCAAAGAGAGCCCTATCCCGAAGCCAGCCGTTTCAGCCGCTCTCCCCTCTTCGTGGCCGCGGTAGAAGCGGTCGAAGATGTGGGGAAGATCCTCAGGAGAGACCCCTGGTCCGGTATCACGCACTTCGATCACCGTGGACAGGACATCCTCTTGGGTCTTCACGGTGATCGTGCCACCTGCGGGCGTGTGCTCCATGCAGTTCTTCACGATGTTCTCAACCGCTTCAGCCGTCCAAAGGGCATCACCTAAGAAATGCGCGCTCTCATCCAGCTGGGTCACAAGACGTATATCGTGCAGATCGAGGGAGGTTTCAAGCGGTGCAAGTGCGCGCCGGACTACGTCTGTGCAGGAGGCGTCCTTTCGATCGACGCGCATCGCCCCTGCGTCTATCTTCGCTATCTTGAGCAGCGCCGTGACAAGCCAAGAGACGCGTTCGATCATGGATTCAAGCTTGCGAAGCGCCATCTTGCGCTCGGCTGCATCCTGGGTGCGTTCGATGGTGGGGAGCATCAACGTGATGGCCGTCAGGGGGGTGCGGATCTGATGGGAGATGTCCGCCAGTGAATCAGAGAGCGCATTGCGTTCGATGGCAAGCTGTTCGCTGGTACGGGAAAGACGCGCCACCATCTTCGCCAGCTCATTGGAGAGGATAGCGATATCCCCCTCACGGCTGGTGGAGAAATCCACCCGGCGCCCGTTGTGCAACACCTCGTCGATCTCAAAGCTCAGACGTTTGATCTGACTGTGCCGACAGAGCAGGATGATCAGAAAGAAGCCGTAGGAAAAGGCGCCTGTTGCAGCAACCCACCCCTTCGCTTCCCAAGGAGCCACCCATACCAAGAAGACGGCCAGAGCAGCGAAGAGCAGGGACTGCCGGATGAGCGTGGTAAGGGATCCCATGCTATTCGCCCACCTTATACCCAAGCCCGCGCACCGTGACGATGAGCTGCGGGTCAGAAGGATCATCCTCCACCTTCTCGCGCAGCCGCTTGACGTATACGTTGAGCGCGTTGTCAGACACGTATTCGCCCGCTGTGTCCCAGATGGCATCCCGAAGGAGCTCCCGCGTGACCAGCTTGCCCTTATGCTGCAAGAAATAGAGGAGCAACCGGTACTCCAGGGCTGATAGATACAGTTCCTTGCCCGCCTTCGTCACCAACCCTGAAGACGGATCCACCTTCACATCCCCTACCATCAAGGCGCTTTCCACAGGCCCATTCCGACGCAAGGCGCTTCGGATGCGCGAGACCAGCTCCCGGGCGCGAAACGGCTTGGCAATGTAATCAACAGCACCCATATCAAGCCCTGCTACGGTGGAATATTCGTCATCTGAGGCGGTGAGGAAGATCACGGGCATGTCAGGCGCCACCTCACGGGCGGCGGCGCACACGGCGAAGCCGTTCCCTTGAGAGAGAGTGATATCCAAGAGCGCGATGGCGAAGGTCTGCTCTGTCAGAGCCGCGCAGGCCGCATCCTGGGTAGCGCATGAGCGAACGGTGAAACCCTCGCCTTCAAGCAGGTCAGTGAGCGCGCTCACAATAGAGGCGTCATCTTCAACCAAGAGGATATGCATGGCCGTCCTTCCTTGAGAGGCGCATCGTCAAAGCTGCAGGTTAGCTGGAGTACGCCTTATCCGTCAGTTGCGCTGGCGGGGCCATCCAAGCTGATGGGTTCGCCACCGAAGGTGGGAGGCGCTTGGATGAGCACCATGATGACATCCTTCGAACGGGCAGGCATCTCCCGCACATCCCAGAGCAGCTGTTCCTTGAAGGTATGGAAGTTTGCCGGCACGCCCACCGCATCAAGCCCCAAACCCACGGCATCATAGAGCGCCCGGTACAGGTGATAGGTTTGGGTGGACACGATGATGCGCTCAGCCTCGAAGACGTTCTTCGCCCGATGCATGCTCTCATAGGTGGAGAATCCCGCGTGGTCACAGAAGATGTCCTCTTCGGGCACGCCCTGGTTCATGGCGTAGCGCTTCATCCCGTTGACCTCATCATAGGTGGTGGTGCCATGGTCTCCGCTCATGATGATCTTAGGAGCCGCTCCGGCCTTGTACAGGGCGATGGCGTTGTCAAGCCGGTCCTTCAGGATATCTGAAGGTGTGCCATCAGGGTGAACCAAGGCACCCAGCACCAGGATGGCGTCGGCATCCTGGCCAGCAGCTTCTTCCGCCGTGATGATGCGATCAGAGGTGGTACCGATGACGATGGCATTCGTGATGCCCAAGAATGCGCCCATGAACAGGATGCATCCCACCAACCCGAACGTCACGCCGCGCAAGACCTTGCTTCGCCGCCACAGCGTTGGCCGCTTCGCGCTATGCTTGCCCGTAGTCATGGAACCCATGATACCAGGGTCAGGGCTTGCACGTCCCGCAGGGGGCGTAGCCGCGCTGGATGAGCTCTTCGCGAGACCCCGCGAACGTCTCTTTGTTCTGGTCTTTCATCTTTTGCACCGCGCTGCACTGCGGGCTATGGAACTTCTTGGTATGGGTGTTCAACACGTACTCGCCCGCCGTGTCCGGCAAGGCAGGCGCATCAGGTGCCGAGGCAGCCGCCTCTGGCCAGCTATCCCCGCTTGCATAATCAATGACCACACCCGGTTGCACATTCCAGAAGAATAGGTTGAAGCAAATGGCCTTGCCTCCATCCTCAATGGATTGGGCCTCATACTGCACGCCCGTGGCCAAAGCGTTGCTGCCTTCATAGACGGGCGTGACCCGCAGGAGCACATGCTGACCCGTGTTGCGGATATGGGCAAGGATCTGCTCCTCATAGCCGTGCATCGTTGACTGATTCATGAAGGTGGTGCCGGTGATGAGATTGCGCGGATCATCATTCTGCCCGCTCAGAGCCCAGGCGATGAGATGGCTGCGGTTATAGAGGCTGCCGCCGTTCACGCAGTCATACTGCTTCTGATGCCAGCCCGAAGGGTGCACATCACGCAATGACGTGCGCTTCTCTTGGCTGCCGGGCCGGGTCTCATCGCTCACCAGAACGAATGCCTGGGTGGCGCGCCCGAGCCCATCAAGAGGCGCGTACTCTTCCCGTGGGGTGAGCGTCAGCTCTTCTGCCGTGAAGCCTGGGATGCCCCCGTTGATCTCAAGGGAGGGCTCCCCGTCATAGTCTTGGATAGAGAGCGGGATGGAGAGCGCTGACGCATCAGCGGAAGGCGCGCTTTGGGTTGCAGGGCTTTGCTGGGGAGCAACAGAGACAGGGGCTTCCGCTGAACAGCCCCCGAGCACGAACGCCAGCACCAATGCGCTGACCAGCGCGGCTAGCTTGCTATGCCTGCTTCTCCCTTTCGCCATGGGCTCAGCATGACAGGGGCGCGCGAACGTGTCAAATCAGACCGATAGCGAAAGAGATTGCTAGAGCGGCCGACTGTTGGGCGCTTCACCGCCTTCCAGCATGAAGCGAATGCGCTCTTCCAGCTTCGCCGCCGGGACGATGCAGTCGAACAAGGGCGACTTCATCCCGTTCTGCACCCAAACGATATAGGGAAGCGCCGCCACGGCGAACTCGATGCGCAGGGCCTTCTGCTCATCTATGTTCACGATGCAGCACTTCACCTGCCCATCCAGCTGCTCAGAGAGCTCCTCCAACACGGGAGCCATCTCGTCGCAGAAGGTGCACCATCCCGCGGTGAACAGGATGACGCAGGGCATATCTGAGGCAGCCACCTCTTGTTCGAAGGTGGCATCGGTTATCTCATGCAGCATGATGGCTCCTTGCCTCGATCCCCTATCAGAACGGCCATGCAGGGTGCGGCGCATCTGCGGCCCTTCGCTGCAGCCCTCCGCACAGTATGGTACTGTGCAGCTTGCGAAATGACCTCAGGGCGAAGTGTACTATAGTCCACCCAGGCACCAAGGAGGAACCTGCTTGATCCGCATACTATTCGTCTGTCATGGGAACATCTGCCGTTCTACCATGGCTGAATTCGTCATGAAGGATCTGGTATCCAAAGAGGGGCTGGCGGATCGGTTCCATATCGAATCAGCTGCCACGAGCGCCGAGGAATTAGGGAACCCTGTATATCCAGGCACGGCAAAGGTGCTTCGCGAAGAGGGCATAGGCGGCTTCGAAGACAAACGGGCTCGGCAGATCAAGCGCGCTGATTATGAGGCTTTCGATCTGATCATAGGGATGGATGAAGCTAATATCCGCTCTTTGGAGCGCACGTTCAGCCCCGATCCAGCAGGCAAGATCCACAAGCTATTGGAATATGCGGGCAGTAACCGCGATGTGGCTGACCCCTGGTATACGCGCAATTTCCGAACGACCTATGATGATGTGTTGGACGGATGCCTGGGCCTCTTCCATAGCATCAAGACCAGCAGATGACGAAGGGGCTCAGGGCGGACGTGATCTACAAGGCTTCGTACTGTCAGCCGCTTAATGAAGGCCGTCAGTACCAGAATAGAGCCCTGAGGTGTAGGCCTTCTTGTCTTGGTAGGAGAAGACCGCCACGAGGATGCAGGGTATGGCCACCAGGGCTCCCAGCACGCCCACGCCAATGACATAGACCGCAGCTCCTACGATATTCCACACCATGACCACGGTGAGCTTCGCAGGCTTGCGGGCGTTGCGCACGCCAAGGATGCCCGCCACCAGAGCAGGGATGACAGCGATCATGGCTATGGTCAAAAAGGACCCCCACCAGGCCATACCCGTGACCAAGTCAAAGGGATCGCTGCTGTCAGCAACGATGGCAGCGCCTAACCCCACCACCAGGAATCCCAAGAGCCCCAGCAGCAACCCCAAGCCGCTGATGACGATGTTCGCGATGCTCAAGCCCCATATGGCTTTTTCATGGTCTGCGTACATGACAACTCCCTTTCTGTGAGGCGCGTCCTGTGTCGCTGCTCCACGCCAAACGGCTAGAGCAGCCCTTCTTCGGCGAGGGCGCGGCCGATGCCCACGTACTCTTCGCCATTCACGCGCAGGCTCAGAAGCTCCTCTTCCGTGAGCTCTCGCACCACTTTCGCCGGTGAGCCCATGATCAGGACGCCATCCGGTGCATCCGTCTTCCCCGTTACCAGCGCTCCAGCCCCGATGAGGCACTGACGCCCGATCTTCGCGCCGTCCAACACGATAGCGCCCATGCCCACCAAAGACCCGTCCCCGATGGTGCACCCATGGAGGATGGCGCCGTGACCCACGGAGACATCTTCGCCCACCACCACATCACCGTTTATGGGCACGTGCAGGCAGACGAGCTCCTGGATGTTGGTGCGCGCGCCCACGTAAACATGACCGCCCATGTCTCCTCGCAGCGTTGCACCATAGAGGACCGTGACATCTTCGCCAATGTGCACATCCCCCACAACGGTGGCATTGGCAGCTATCTTGGCAGAAGGGTGTATCTCGGGCGTTCCGTAGGTCATGCTCGCCTCCTTTTGTTGTGTCCGGTGACATTAGAACATACCTGCGGCTTCAGAAGGGCCAGAGATGTTATAACGTGTTATACTTTCTTTAGCAAGGGAGGCGCTCATGATAGAAACAACGCTGTCGAAGGTGGGCAATAGCATGGCTGTCTTGCTCCCGAAGAGCATTCGGCAAGATGCCTGCATCAGCCCGCAACAACCCTTGCGTGTTGAATCTCCGCGTAAGGGCGTCGTTGTAATCTCATCGTTGCTAGATGACGAAGAGGACAGGCTTAGTCGACTGCAAACGGCGAACGAGCAGATCCGTGACCGGGCGCGAACCGCCAAGCCGTGGCCTGCAGGCAAGACCGCAGAGGACATCTTGGATGAGGGAAAGGATGCGGCCGCGGATGAGCTCTTTTCTCTTTGATGCGAACGCGCTCATCTATTGGGTATATCCGCAATCTCCTCACCATGACAGCGTGAACGAGTTGCTCCGCAAGGCGCTCTCTGCCAAAGGATCCATCTATGCTCTCTCCTCTTCGCTCAATGAGATCTATTACGCGCTCCACAGGCACTATATGACTGAAACCGATGCACGAGGATCCATTCGCAATATTGCCGAAGTATTCGATCTTGTAGACCTGACGGGGCCTCTTGTCTTCGACGCTCTTGATTCGAACGAGCCTGATTACGAAGATGGCCTCATCCGCGCTGCAGCCGAGGCCCTGCAGGTTGATGCCATCATCAGCTACGACAAGAAGGCGTTCTCAAGCTCATTCATCCCCAAGCTGACCGCCGAAGAGGCTATGAAACTGCTTTGATCCTAGGATTCCGTCAGCTCTATAAATGCCAGTAGTAGTCAACGATCCTCCATTCCCCATTCACCTTTTCAAGCCAGAGGCGAAGGGAATCATGTTGGTCGGTCAAGTCTGTCTTGGTCTTATCATAGGTTTCCTCGATGTATACCATCATCGTTCCGCTATTCCCCAAGAGAACTGGCAGTCCATGGGTCACCGTAACCGTACTGATCCGCTCCCCCGTCTGGTTGAAATCAGGCGCGAAATGGATGTCTGGCCCCATTTCCTCCATGATATCAACGGGCGTCTGCCGCTCCGTTATCTGCTTGATATCCTCCATGAGCCCTTGCACTTCGCTATCAGCATAGGCAACATAGACCACACATGCACCACAGCAGCCCAGCGCTGCGATCCCTGTAGCAATGCACCCTTTCGCTATTCTCCAGTTCACCATACACCTTCCCTTCGCGGAGGCGAACGCCACAAGAAGGAAGAGGATGGCCGCAAGGGGCTGTAGAGTGAGAAGTGCTGATAGGGCGCCTGTTACCCACAAGCGCTTAGGGAGGAGGGCGCCACGATCACGATTCAGCCTTCTCAAGAGCAGGGCCGCAACGGCAAGAGGAGCGGCCGTCAATGCGAACCAAAGAAACGATATAGTTGCATTGACAAACGTGATGAGCAGGCCCGTTGGGATCCCTGGATGTTCGCCGAAGAGTCCTTCGATGATAGCCACATCTATGCCTGTACCCATCCCGTCGGAGAGCATGACCCAATAGTCGGGGCCCATGTCGATGGCTTCGGAAACCTGCCCATGAAGGATCAAGAACACCCCGAATGCCCCGAGCGCGCTCAGTGCACATAAGACAAGGGTTGCAATGGACAACCCAAATGCTGCTGTTAGCCAAGGGCTTCGAGGCGGTTTGACAGAAGGAGAGGTCATGAGGATCAGCTGTCTAGGCTAACGAGATAAGGAACGCTGTGCAGGCTGCCTGCAGCGTAATGAGGAAGATAGCTAGGACTGCATAGATCTTGAGGGCGGTGGATCGCCTTCGCACGCCATTCACCAGACCATGCGCCCAGAGGAAGTCATTCGCGCAATAGCACAGGGCCATGAGCCCATTACAGCCACCCATGACGAACGAGAGCACCCACAAGTCACTGGGAGGGGCCGTGCGGTTCACCTGGCCATCGAACCCAACTTGCATGGGTATCTCAGAGATGCCCGGCGGAAGACACGCGAGCGCAACAGCAGTGACTGCGAACGGAGCCGCGATCATGCAGATCCAGAAGAGGATAATCAACGGTGATGGCAATCTCACAGGCGTCCCCCCCCCTCTTTCGCTCTGGCTGCTCCTAGCCTATTGATGATCCTATTCTAGGCTTTTGCTTCCGTGATAGGAGAACGCAACTGCCCATTAGAGGAACTTGCCGAAGCAGGCAGCCAAGACCACCGAGAGTACACCCACTGCAGCCAGCGGGATAGCCCCGTCGATGAACGACGGCAAGGGCGCAAGCTGGTAGTAGAGCAGGTAGGTGATGAGCATCCCGGCGAATGCGAGGATCACGAGAATGGTCAGTATGATGGTAGCTGCTTGGGAAAGACCGCCCGCGCTTCCCAGGGTGATGATGCACGCAAGCTCGACGGCTGCCCACGCTACGAAGAGCAGGAGTTCCGTGGTGATGGGACGCCCAAACAGGCGGGATGTCACGAAAGCCAGAAGGGCATAAAGGGCAACGGCACCCAGAGCGAACCACCAGCCAGAGGGTGAGACACCTGGAACCGACGTTCGCGCAGTACCCACGCCGATCATGGCAGCCCCCGCAAGGCCCGCGATAGCCGTCAAGATGATGCAAACGACGCCAGCGGAGTAGAGCGCCCCTGTTACCTTGGGGATTCCCGGCCGGAAGAAGATGACCCACCAAGCAAGATAGCAGGCAGCGCAAACCGCCATGAGGGCATGGCCTCCCACCAGGAGCAGCCCCGTAGCCTGCGATGCCATTGGCTCTGTCATGACTTCGTCCTCTCTAAAGGGGCAGCTGGATGTGCCGTAATGAATGCTCTCTAGCATACCTTTGAACAACCAATGCGTGTAATGTCAACACTAACGGTAACGCATTTCAACTCACGCTCCCCGTATGGGGAGCGACTTCAACGCCCCGAAGGAGGCAGACTCGAGCTGCGTTTCAACTCACACTCCCCATACGGGGAGCGACTGCCATCCTCATAGGGTGTCAGCACCGCTTCGTAGTTTCAACCCACGCTCCCCATACGGGGAGCGACTTCGCAGATGCTATGGCTTGTTCTGCTGCCGTAGTTTCAACCCACGCTCCCCATACGGGGAGCGACTCGCTCGAAAACGAAGGAACCAGAGCCATCCTCGTTTCAATCCACGCTCCCCATACGGGGAGCGACTAGACCAGTAGGGCTGACCTCAACCTGGGATATGGTTTCAACCCACGCTCCCCATACGGGGAGCGACTCCAAGAGATCTGCAATGACCACTACCTGCCCGAGTTTCAATCCACGCTCCCCATACGGGGAGCGACTCTCCGTGATGTCCCCAAGGTTGGGGACATCCAGGTTTCAATCCACGCTCCCCATACGGGGAGCGACCGCTACATATTGCATTGTCAAAGTACCTGTTCCGTATATAGACGAACTGATGAATCTGAATTAATCAGCAAGAAGACATTACGGCGTCATTTACTCATAGAATCTGGTGCGAACCTCCTAGAAGAACGATGAATACCTTATGCTCGCACTATTCGCCACACACGTGAAGATCATTAGGACATATCTAACATTACCAAAAGAACTCGCTGAAGCAGACTACGGAATACGCCTAAAAAACAAGCTCCTCGACACGCTTTATCTACACTCCCAATATCCGCACTTATTGGATCCTACCCTCTTCAAATGACCCGCATCCTGCAGATCTTTGACCACCCGAGCAGCAGTGCGAGGAGATACGCCCAGAAACATAGCGAGCTCGTCAACGGTTGCCTTAGGATCATCCTTGAACAGGCTCAAAGCATCTTGCTCCCGTTGCGTTCGCTTGTCATCAGAATGGATCCAGTATTTCAGGCTATCCCGAACGATCTCCAGCATCAATTCTACAAAGGACTCGCTTGATCCTTGGCTGTTCGATAACGCTAATGCGTCGTAATACTCTTTCTGCCGTGCCAAGATCGTGGATTCGATTGGCAGCCAAGCAAACGCATCGCGCCAGTGTGATAGCAATAATGTATGCCAAAGACGCCCACAACGCCCATTTCCATCAGCAAACGGATGAATGAACTCGAATTCATAGTGGAAGATACTAGAAGATATCAGTGGATGATAGCCCGTCTTACTCAACCAAGAAAAAAGAGCAGCTACCACTTCGGGTACATAATTTGCTGGCGTGCCTGCATGAATGAGCACTTCTCCATCGTAGACGCCCACGTTGCCAGAGCGGAATGTGCCGACCTCCTTGACAAGGCCGTCCATGAGCAAAGAATGCGCTCTTAAAAGGTCTTCTATCGAATAGGGATCAAGCTCATCAAGGGCACCGTAGGCTACGATGGCATTTTGAACTTCAAGAATATCCTTTTTGTTACCGAGAACCCTTTGCCCATCTATGATCCCTTGCACATCTCCCTCAGCAAGCTTATTCCCTTCGATCGCCAAGGAAGAATGGATCGTCTTGATCCTCATTCGCCTATGAAGCCACGGCTTTGGATCGCTCACTGATGAAGCATTGAATTCGCCGACGAGCTCGATGATCTCAAAGACAAGGTCATCGATACGCGACGTCTTTTTGAATGGTGGTTCGTAGGACATGGGGATTTCCTTTATCAACGATAAGCTATTTTATCATGCCATTTTTATACTGCCAATTGGCAGTATAAATGTGACGACACAAAGCTATCCTGGGCATTTGATACACAGTTAGAGACCTGCTAGAATGCACCCGGCGGCATCCCGTGGAGCAGACGGGAACAGCTGCTGTCAACATATGTTAGGCGTTAGCCGTCCCGCCGCCGCGGGGCGGCTTTCTGCTACCTAGGCCGTTTGGCCATCAGCAGCATAGCGGCGAGCAGGAGCAGTTCCAGGAACAGGATAGCCTCTGTCATGGTCATCACCCCCGATCATCCGGGAGTCAGCCGCGCCGCCGGGCTTGAGTCATCTTAGCATGGTTTCTTGACGGATCTGAACGCCGATAAAATGCAAGAGCTGCTTCACCCACGCTCCCCATACGGGGTGCGACGTATACCGACCCCAGATATACCCATCATGGCGCTGGTTTCAACCCACGCTCCCCATACGGGGAGCGACATCATGGTGGAGTAGGCGTTGCGCAGATTGCCGTTTCAACCCACGCTCCCCATACGGGGAGCGACCATATCTAAGAAGAGTGCAACCACCGAAACACGTTGTTTCAACCCACGCTCCCTATACGGGGAGCGACCTGCGCGCCCTGGAAGCGGTGGACCAACTGCCTTGTTTCAACCCACGCTCCCCATACGGGGAGCGACTATGTTTGCGTTGCTTCATACTTTGATAATCTAGTGTTTCAACCCACGCTCCCCATACGGGGAGCGACGAGGTTCTCGTCCCCGAGTCGCTCCAGCTCAGCGTTTCAACCCACGCTCCCCATACGGGGAGCGACTGACTATAGCAACGCAAGCCCGGAGGACCTGCTGGAGTTTCAACCCACGCTCCCCATACGGGGAGCGACCCACTATCGCTGCCACCACCCACGTGATAGGACTGTTTCAACCCACGCTCCCCATACGGGGAGCGACTACGCTCACCATCCCTAAGGACTCAGCCCTCCTAGTTTCAACCCACGCTCCCCATACGGGGAGCGACTGACGATATACACGATGCAAGGCGCTGGGAAGAGTTTCAACCCACGCTCCCCATACGGGGAGCGACGCCCAGGATGCGCCCGAAGCGGTCACGGTGGACGAGTTTCAACCCACGCTCCCCATACGGGGAGCGACTATCATCGTATGCCTAGCAACGTCAAGATATCTTGTTTCAACCCACGCTCCCCATACGGGGAGCGACGGCCATGATCTCCTCGAATCGGCTCTTGGAGAGCGTGTTTCAACCCACGCTCCCCATACGGGGAGCGACGATGGCCTGGCGCATTGTTGCCCTCGAAGAACTAGTTTCAACCCACGCTCCCCATACGGGGAGCGACTGATCGAATAGCCCTTCGTCAACGTACTCTTCTCGTTTCAACCCACGCTCCCCATACGGGGAGCGACAGTTGGCTGCCGTATTCGATGCGTGCCAGATGTAGTTTCAACCCACGCTCCCCATACGGGGAGCGACTGGTCCTGTTGACGATCTCCTTCAGGTTCCACTTGTTTCAACCCACGCTCCCCATACGGGGAGCGACTTATTAGAAAGAGGTGATTAACTTGGCTGGAATAGTTTCAACCCACGCTCCCCATACGGGGAGCGACCTCGTTCTTCGGGTGCTTCGTCGCAGGCGGGTACTGGTTTCAACCCACGCTCCCCATACGGGGAGCGACCTGCCGAAGAAGGGATGACCTCTGTGGGGAAGGGGTTTCAACCCACGCTCCCCATACGGGGAGCGACAACGCTCTTGCTCTTATCTCTTGCTCTTTTTCTAAGTTTCAACCCACGCTCCCCATACGGGGAGCGACCAGGGTCTTGGTCTATCAAGAACTGGGGAACAAGTTTCAACCCACGCTCCCCATACGGGGAGCGACAATGCTAAGGTTGTAAACGATAAGATTGCAGAAGTTGTTTCAACCCACGCTCCCCATACGGGGAGCGACTCGGCTGCAAAACCGACTGTCTATTCATTCCTGTTTCAACCCACGCTCCCCATACGGGGAGCGACCGCTACATATTGTATTATCAAGGTGCACCTTGTGCAGATATGCTCTTTCATTCGCTCTCATCAAACCCAAACTGCTATTTCGCACTGGATTCATCAATAGAACCCAGTGCGAACCTTCCAGGGAAATGATGATCACCTTATGTTCGCACCGCTCGTTCGTGAGGCCTCGATCAAGCTTGACACGCCATATTATCAAGCGCGTCCTACAATGTTAGAAATCCTTCAGCTTCGTAGGACGCCTTGCATCCGTAGTGCTCTATTTTCCGATCATAATTGCTGCCCAGGCTATAGAACCTCAAGCTGTCTTTCTCAGGATCGATCAGCTCAAGCAGTTCTGCCTTGACTTTAACCATCGTCGCTGCATCCGCAACACACTCGAACACCGAATTCTGCACCCGCTGCCCATAATTAACGCAGTGCTTTGCCACCCGCCGCAAACGCTTCCGTCCCTCTGGGCTTTCGGTATTAACATCATAGGTTATTACTGTAAGCATGATGATCACTTCCACAAGAACGCCGGGTAGTCATCCAAGTCACCGCGAATAAAACGTGCGAGCAATAATGCCTGGATATGAGGTACCAACCCCCAGTCAACTTTCTCCTTTAGATAGGGATGCGTGATCTGCTCGCGTTTTCGCTCCTGCCAAGCATTGAACAGCACTTTTCGTCCTTGATCAGAGAGGCGGACCTCTCCAGACTCTAGTGCCTCAAAATCATTAACCCCGATAACTCGATTATTGATCGCAGTAAGAATGAATCGATCTACGAAAACAGGCCGAAGTTCTTCCATGAGATCCAGGGCCAAAGAGCGCCTTCCCGGCCTATCTACATGCATAATCCCACAGTAAGGATCAAGTCCGACTCCCTCCAAAGCAGAAGCGCAATCTACAGCCAGCACGCTGTAGAACAACGAAAGCATAGCGTTCACCCGATCAGTGGGAGGCCTGCGAACGCGTTCGCAAAAATGGAATGCATCCTTCTCTCTTAAGATCATCTCATCGAACACCGAATAGTAAGCAGCAGCTGCATCTCCTTCGACTCCACGAAGGGAATCTATGTCAGCACACAACTCAACAGCGTTGATGCTTTCTGCAAGATGCCGCGAAACCCCTCTCATTGCCTCTTCATCCACACGCAACCCGTGATCTCGCAGTGTGCGCTCAACGACCCAACGAGCATTGAACACCTTCCCAGCAATGAATCGCTTTGCCGCCTCAAGGCTCCAGACGTCATCGTCAGCAAGTCTATATTGTTGCCTTCTAAGAAGGATATTCCCTTGGTTCTCTCCGCATGAACGTGCAAGGAATCGGCCTCGTGGATCGAAGAAAGAAAGAGCGATCCCCCGTTCAGAGCACGCACTCATCAACTTCGGACTTGCGCCGGGATAGGTGAAGCAGAAGATGCTCTCTAGCGTATGCAGTGGTACGCGTCCTATTTCAGCGCCTTCAGCTTTCGCAACAACGTTTTCGCCATCAAGTGAGAGATATGCATTCTCAGTGAATATATAAAGCGTATTGCGAAGGTGCCTCACACCAGTTCTCCTATCCTTCGAGCATAGTATTCGCTCACTGTTTCCCGTTTGCTCAACTCAGGTAGGCAGGCATCTTTGATAGAGCACGACCGACATGCAGCCTGCTTCTTAGGAACAGGCGTATGCCGTCGTTCAAAGAGGCGATGCATCTCAGCAGCAGATGCCGTTACCTCTGCTCTTAGGTCAGAAGTGAGCTCCACCGATTCACGAGAATGCGTTTGGTTGTAATACAGAAACGCTTCCTCTATCTCACAGCAGAGCATCTCTTCCAAACAAATGGCCTGAGCGCATAGCTGCAACCGATCCGCCGCTACGCGCTTGCTTTTGCCTCGCTTGTACTCCACGGGAGCAGGCTGCCATAAGCCGCTCTCTCCCGCTAGTGGAATACCGCTATCGGAGGCCACAAATTCAATTACATCACACTGGCCTGCAAATCCGAGAACATACGAATGCACATCCAGGCTACGAACAGTGATCGTGTTGCCTCTTTTCTCTCGAATCGCACGGTCATGGGCGCGCTTATGGACAAGATCACCTTGCACAGTGAGGACGTTTTCAGCCCACTGTTGCTCTATGTGGATGAGTGCCCACTGCCTAGGACAGAATGAATAATGCTGTATGCCTGAAAGAGCGAGCAGCTCATCCTCAGAGTACATGGCCATACGCCTGCTTAGAGCAACTCGATCAGCTCTACGCCTTCAGGCATCTCGCCCACTTCGATGGCATAATCTTCGAAAGAGCGGGCCTCCTGAGCATCTGGGATAAGGCGCTTGACTTTAACGGCTTCGAAGAGCTGATGGGCTGGAGCATTGCCCAGCTTGCTATCATGCTTGAATGCGAGCAGCTTCCGCGTGGACATCAGACCGCGTGCAGCGCTGCGATCGCTTTCGAACATCTCCGCGAGCGCCTTGAAGAACAGATCGAGGTCTTCTTGACAGAATCCTGTCTTCTCCGCCAACGGAGCTGAGATGAAACCATCCATGCGATAGAGCCCGTAAGGAATGTACTGCTTGCGCCCCATGGTGCGTTCTTTATCTGCATCTTTCTCATTGGTAACCGCCATGCGGGTGATGCTCATCTCCAGTGGGAGAACGGGATCTACGGACTCCGCGAAGCACAGCTGAATGGGCCCGCGGACCTGTCCACAGTTCACACCGGTGGTCATCACGGCACCGAAAGCACGGATATCGAAGAAGTTGTCGCACATGAACTGCGTAACAGCCCTGCGCTCTTCCTCATCTTTCGGGAGCGTCTTCTCTTTTGGCTTGAGGTCATAATGCACGTAAGCCTTCTTATTGCGATCATTGAGGACAGCACCCTCTTGCACGTAGATCTTGTAGCCGAGCTCGCCCTCAGCCACGTCAGGATCATCGATGCTCTCTCCTTTTACCAAGTCAACGTAGTTGCGCACTTTGCGCTTGATGCACACATCAGAAACGATGCCTTTGTTCGTGTCCGGATCGATACGGGGCATGTTCCCTGCATCTGGGTCCCCATTGGGATTGCCATTGACAACATCGAAGAAGAGGGTGAAATCATACCGATTGGAAATAGCTTCGCTCATGTCAGTCTCCTATTCGCTCTTATAAGTCAGATCGCTGTTCTATGCTTCGGTCTTCATCCTCGAAGAGGATTCCGCTTCGCGCTCCTCTTTGCTTTTCCAAAGGTAGCAGCGCTCTTGGTAGTAGCCCACAAAGAACTCCCCTTGGCTTTGAGTATCTAACGAAGGTGGGAAAGGATCGCCAGAGATATGGCCCATCACTTCATCCATTTCCTTCTCCAACATGATGCAAAGCCCCGAACCCGCCTTCCTCAACTTTGCGATATGGTTCTGATGATTCTTGAGCAGCGCAGGGAAGACACGGCCTGGCGTAGACGCAGCAGAGCTCATGTACCGATCCTTGATCGTCGTATTCACGTCCCCGATCGCTGCTGTCTGAGCACGCTCCATGACAGCGAACAGCCGTCCAAGCACATAACCGCGCTCGTCCTTTTCTCGATCCAGCGCCATCTGCAGGCTCCTTCCTTCCCCTTCATTTCCTTTGTCCTTCAGCCGCCTATCCCGCACTAAGCACGCTTTGATGAGCGCGGCCCTTTGACCCATGTCCCCCGGATTGACGCTCCCGTGATCAGCGCGCATACGCGTAAGGAGCGTACCCAACAGTGCGCGAGGAAACCGACAACCTGTGAGCATTGCCTTCATGCACCCGCTCACGAGCGATGTAGGGATATCCTCAGAGTTCCCGCGCACGGCAGTCTGCCGAAGCAATACGAAGAGCGGAGGCGTACCGACTCTATCCATGGCTATATCGTTCAAATAAGCCCTGTAGCTCTCTTCGAGCTGCCCGAAAGAGCTCTCCTCATAGAATTGCACCGCCAAGCGTGCCGCATTAGGCGTGACACCTAAGATGAAGTACCGCACATCTGGGTCACATTCCGAGAGCGACTGTCCTTGCTGCATTCTCTTCAAAGCGTACCCGACATCATCGATCGTCTTTTCGTCCTCTGCTCGCTGATCAGCGAAACGCGGTCCAGGCATCATATCGAGCATGGCCTTCACGATAGAATCCTCAGTTGGCGCTGGACGGTCAGCCCAGAACACCACCGTGGTCTTGCCGCAGCGGGTGCGATGCTTCGGATCAGCGAACAGATGCTTGAGCGCTGCACCAGCATTGAAAGCAACTCCTTCAGAAACAGCCGCATTGAACGCCTGGTTCTTCCCATAAGAATCAAAAGACTTCTGATTGAAAGATACCAGCGACGCTCCTGCGGACTGCGCTCCCGGGATACCAGTGACTTGAGGAAATAGGCGCGCAAGAACTCCACGCTCTCCCGTGACAGAACACTGGCCAACCATAGCGTTCTCCGACGGTCTGCTACGATAGGCGGTCCAAGCTTTCATGACAGCAGAACGCTCATGAAGCCTCTGATGATCTCCCTTCAAGCGGAATACGGCGAATCCGCTACCAGCTGCCAAGGCATCCCGAACCTCATCCCGTAAGCCAGATGCAGGATCAGTCTGATCGAAGAAATGAAGCACAGCCTTTGCTCCTGCATCCTCGCTGCCTTCCAGGACCTCCCGATGAAAAGCCGCTGAAGCAGCGCGTTTCTCTTCTCCCCGCTTCTCATCTAAACCCAGCAGATATGCCACGTTATCGCACAAGAAGAACGGATTGAGACCGCTGCCCGCACGAGTAGGATGCTCGGGAACTTGCAATTGCAAGAACTGGCGCATTTCCTTGCCTTCACCGGTGGTAAGAGGATCAGCATAAGCCAGAGTCCCATCTACGTTGAGCACCAATTCCCAAGCAGCCTTCTCAGTGCTCCAATATTCTTGAGGCACATCCACCTCTGGGTCAGCGATCAGCCGCTGATAATACTCATGGAGCTCTCGCAAGATCATGAGACCACCGCCTCACGAGCTTGAGCCACATCAATGCGCCCATCCTCCATGACGGCCCGGAAGAACATCGGTTGCATCTCATGATCGAAATCGATGTCATAGAGCATGAAGCCTAGATCGCGCTCTCCGGTACCTGCATAGAAGGATGCAGGGGCCACCTCGTCATCTTCCAAAAGCTTTACCTGAGCCGGGAACTCCCGGCAACCGAGCACTGGTTGGTTGAAATGCTGCCCCTTCCGGAGGCGGCGGAGAACGATATTGTAGTGCTTCTCTACGGTATCCTCGTCCCCTGCATCGTCCGTAAGCTCGAAATGAGCGCTCACCACATAGGCCACATCCCGCAAGTACATTGTTGAACGCTGTTGCCTGTCGTCCGTAGCCCAGGCATGCACCTCTTCATCGCGCTCCATAGCCGCCTTCGCATTGCGATAGGGAAGCTTGCCCCCCAACTCGTTCCGACGGAACGTGCTGAAGCGAATCTCATTTAGAACTTCAATACTGTCGATATGCCATCGGATGGCGGGCTTCCAATACACTGCCTCTATAAGGCCCCGCGCAGCAGATGGCGTGATGCAGTCGTAACTGACGCGCTCCGCCTTCATCTCTGGCCGCGTGAAACAGGCACGCGGTCCCCGGATGAGGACTTTTATCCCATAACCCATGCAACCTCCTTTCGTCGTATTCGCCGATCCTCATAGCCACAAGAATTCTGGCTCCTCCTCTCCTGGCTTGAGCAAGCCGACATCCGCCTTGTAATAAGAAGGGACGAGATCCTCCTTGATGACCAGGAACGGTCCCAGTTCCTCGACTACCTTTGCAGCCTCATACTGAGTAGCTAGCCAACGAGGAATGCTTACGCTGTGACGCTGTGCTTTCATGGTGAGGAGCTCTGGATGCTCTGCTCCGCGCATCTCCTTCAACAGCGAACGTGCGCTGTCTTCATAGGAAACGAAAAGCGGCACCGTATCCTCTTCGATGATGCGGTAATCCAAGGAGACACGTTCAAAGGGAATAGTCGCGAAGCCCTGGTGCAGGATATCCATACGATTCAATGTCTTGAATATTTCTTTAGCATCAGTCTCTTCACTTCTGTAGCGACGTTCGAAGAAGGGTTGAACCATGGATTCATCAATGACCCCTCGATGCTCATCAATGAGACTGAGCGTGATGGAGCGCATTTTCTCAAGCCAGGAGCTTGTAGTGCCCCGCTCACCACCTATAAGCAGGTCGAACACATGGACGCTACCGGGTTCTGAAGCACCTTCTCGGTTACAGCGGCCAGCTGCCTGCACAATAGAATCCATGCCAGCCACTTCCCGAAAGACTTCAGGAAAATCCACATCGACGCCTGCTTCTACAAGCTGCGTGGAGACTACGACGCATCGTTCTTTCTGGACCAATCGGCACCGAATCTCTTCGATGATCTTCTCCCGGTGAGCAGGCGTCATGAACGCGCTCAGATGGAAGAAACCCTCAGTGGCAGCACGTTCCCGACTATCCAAGAGGCCCGCCTGGACCGCTTGATCAACCACAGCGAGATACATCGCTAGGGCATTCCCCTTCGTACCCACCACGCATAGCACCTGATGCTTCTCAGCAAGAACATGCGCCAGGTTGTTCAGCTCCACACCCTCCCATAGGTCATAGCGAACGCGGGAGCCAAAGGTCTGCGAAAACTGAGCCCTGTGGCTCACGATCTCCTGGGGCTGTGACCCATAAGGCCATTGCATACCTAACGCTGGTTGGGTAGCGGAACACAAAACGATGCTCGTGCTGTAAGCGAATGTAAGCTCCTCCAGCATGGCCAGAGAGGGAATCAAAAGCGAATCGGGCAGTGTTTGCGCCTCATCGAGGATCACAACGCTATTCGCAATGTTATGAATCTTGCGACTTTTAGCTGGTTTATTGGCAAACAGGGATTCGAACAGTTGAACGTTGGTGGTTACGATGATGGGAGCATCCCAATTCTGTGCAGCCAATCGAGCAGCGTATCCTTCGTCTTCGCTCATATCGGAAAAGTCATAATTGGAATGATGCTCGAGCACGTTTGAATCCCCAAAGATGGCCTTGAGGCGGGATGCTGTCTGGCTGATGATCGTTGTGAAAGGAGCGGTGATGATGACCCTTTCCTGACCATGCTCTATTGCATGCGCAAGCGCGAAAGCGAGCCCGCTGAGCGTCTTGCCACCACCCGTAGGCACCGTAAGTGTGAACATGCCTTGAGGAAACGACGCTGCCTCCAAGCAGTCTTCAAGCACGGCAGCACGAGCACGATTTACGGGCGTGTCCTCAGTGTTCAGCCCTTCGATATGCACCATCAGCTTCTGAAGGAGCTCACTTAACGATGCATGAGTTCGACCGCTACGAGCTTGCGCTGCTGCGGGATTCATAACGCGTTCGGTATCCAGGCTATCAGCGTCTACCAAACAGCTATGCAGCATTCGACCAAGAACATAGAAGGAAAAGAAGTTGGGGGTATCCGGATCATTAAAACCATGTACACGCCCAGGAACGATAGGCAGCGAAAGATCTTCCGCTGCGGGCAGTGCCAGTTGCCCCGTCTCAACGAGTTCAAGGAATCCGTTATAGGGATCCACCTCCCGCTTGAGACGCTCATCGAGTGGCGTTCGTACGAAACGACTGTCCCGCGCAGAGGACCCCGATCCGTCGGGCTGCCCTCCGTGATGCCCTGCCAAGGCATAAGCCATCAGCATCCCGTTAGCCTCATAGCGAGAGACCGCTTCCTTAGCTCCCGCCGTTGCATGGTCCACCAAATGAGATGCTCCCATCAGGCGTTCCTGAAACCGCTGACTGGCTTTGCCGCTGTCGTGCAAGATGCCAAGCGCCGTACCCCAGGATCCCATGCCGAACTTGGCCGCGAACCCAGAAGCGAGATGCGCTGTTTCGCTCAGATGCTCTTGCAGCGTTTGATGCATCAGCTGACCTGATGGATCGTGATTCGTATGAGCGTAGAGCGGCATTGAATCTTCTCCTCACTTTAGTGCTAACGAATCATCTTCTACGAGCAAGGTACCATACTTTTTGTTGGAAGGTAATATAAATTTTCAGTAAAGTTAATTAGTATTTAGTAACAGTAAATTAGTCTTACACTGTTCAATGGACGAAAAAATGCGCAGGGGCTGATGCTTCAGCCCCTGCGCAAATCGCCACTAATTAACTGTTACTGTTTCAACCCACGTCTTTTCGACGACAACGACAGTGTAGCAGGCTCATCTGGCTGACAGCACGCAAGGTCATCACTGCCGCCGAATAAGCATATCCTTGCAAACGGCACTAACTATATGCATCTCCTTCCTCGCCTCTTACTTCATTCAAATGGGTCCAGAAACGACACATTCATGTATTCGCATTCTCTAGTATTTCGCATAACAGAGATGATTTCCTTTACCACTCACGTATTCCTTTTTCTAGAGCAAGCTATATACGTATATTTCATGCTAAAATATACGTATATTCTGAGAGGAGAGACCATGAACCAGAAACTAACCCTCAGCATTGAGCAAAGCGCTATTGAGCGCGGCAAGCGGTACGCGAAGCAGCAGGGTCGCAGTCTCTCTTCAATGGTAGAAGACTTCTTCGTATTCCTGGATCTTTCCGAAGGAAAAGAAACCGATATCCCAATAAGCAGCAAACTCAGTTCTCTTGTGGGCATCGGAAGCGGAACGGCAAGCGAAGCAGACTACCGGGCCCATCTCATTGCAAAGAATGATGCTTGACATGAAACGTATCCTTATAGATACGAATATAGCTCTTGACCTTCTCCTTGCCCGAGAACCCTTTGTATCTGATGCGCTACATCTATTCGCGCTAGCAGAACAGCACCAACTAGAGCTCTACCTCTCAACGGATTCTCTAAGCACCATCTTTTATATCATCAAAAAGAACAAGGATGTCGGAACAGCTCGAGAGGCTATCTCGAAGCTATTAGATTATGTGACCCTTTGTCACCTTGATGAACATGCGGTGATCCGAGGCATGGCGCTTGATTTCACTGATATCGAAGACGCATTCATCTGCGCTGTAGCCATTCGATCTGACGCGGATCTCATCCTAACCCGCAACATAAAAGACTTTTCCGGTTCCCCATTACCTGTCCTTGCTCCACAAGAATTTCTAGCAGCATACATTACTTCGCATACGGACTGAAACTCTCCCCTACGGCGGGGTTTCAGTTCAAAAGCCCCGAATGAGCACGCTGGAAGCTGTTCTAGGATAGGCCGAACACAGCAAGCAAGGGCAGGAGGTTCGGGATGGCTGAGAAGAACGCAACAGCGAAAGAGCATCCACACCTGCGCAACGCGGCTATCCGCATCATCGGATACATCGCCTCTATCCTGGCTGTGATCATGTACGTGTCCTACCTTCCCCAGATCTCTGATAACCTGGCCGGACACCCTTGCAATCCCATCCAGCCCTTCGCCGCCATGCTCAATTGCATCATGTGGTCAGCCTATGGGCTCTTGCCCGCGAAGAAGGATTGGCCTATCGTCATAGCGAACGTACCTGGTGTCTTCCTGGCAGCCACCGCTTTTCTGACCGCTCTTCTCCACGGCTGAGCGAAAGGGGTCTCATGCGCCTGTTCATCGCCCTTGAGATACCACAGGACCTCCAAGATGACGTGGCCGCGCTGGCTCGGCAGCTCAAGGCTAGCGTCCAAGGCCGCTTCCTTCCTCCCCCCACCTACCACCTGACCCTCGCATTCCTAGGGGATATGCCCGAGGCCGTGATCCCTTCTATCGAAAGCGTCTTGGAGCAGACCGCCTCCAGCTGCGAAGCCATCACCCTGCAACCGGATGGCCTGGGTAAGTTCGGCCGTGGCGAAGATGGCACGCTCTGGCTGGGCTTCGCGCCCACCCCTGAGCTCATGAGGCTGGCGGAGGAGCTCCGCTCGTGCTTGGAAGACCGTGGCATCCCCTTTGACGACAAACCCTTCAAACCCCACCTCACCCTGGCGCGAAGGGCACGCATCCCCAAAGGCGAATTGCCAGCGCTTTCGTTTCCCTACCCGGCCACAGCTGACGTGGTCACGCTGTTCAAGAGCACGCTCTCCAAAGAGGGAGCCACCTATGACCCGCTCTATCAGGCATCATTGGAACATCTCCCAAGATGAATGCTCACCCAGAACAGCCTTCACCGAAAACCACGTCCTACGTGTTCCCTGAGCCTTTGCGCGAAGGGGTCATCTTGGCGCGGCCGAACCGGTTCATCATGGATGTTGCTCTAGATGGGAAGACCGTGCGCTGCCACTGCCCTGTGGTCACCCGCATCGGCAACCTTGACCTGACAGGCCGCCCTTGCTTGGTGTCAGACAGCCACAACCCCCAGCGCAAGCTGCCATGCACGGTGGAAGCCTTCTCCTTAGACCGGCCGGATGCACCACAGAAGCATTGGATCGGCATGAACCAGACCGCTTCGAACCGCTACGTGGAGCACTTCCTCAAGCAGGGGACTTTCAGCGCCATCACCGGCCCCGTGAGCCAGGTTCAGCGCGAAGTGAAGCTAGGGGATTCCCGCCTGGATTTCCTCATCAACGACCAGCTATACCTCGAGGTGAAGACGCCTATGGTGCAGATCCAAACGGATATCCCCGCTTACGTGCCACGCTTGCCCGAAAAGCCCTTCAGCTCCACTGACCGTGTGCTGCGCCACCTGCGAGAGCTGGCTGCATCCCTTGAAGACCATGACCGGGCCGTCATCCTCTATTGCCTCTACTACGAGAACTTCGGCTTTCGCTACTACCACGGCACCACCTACGAGAAGGTCATGGAAACGGTGCAAGCCTGCCATGATGCGGGCGTGGAACTGTGGCAGGCTGACTTCACCATGACACCGAAGGACATCAGCCTCACCCGATATCATCCCCTCGAAGAGTGGTAGGGGAACAGGAGATGCGCAGCCCTACAAGGGCAGCTCGAAGAGGTAGCGATAGCGCATGCTGAAGTGCCGCCTTCGCGGCGCCGCACGCCAGAGCGCTGCCTCTATACGGACGATGATAGCTTGGACGAGCGCCGCCTCATGGGCGTTCAGGGCAATGCCCCCGAACCGCTCCCGCTCTATCAGCCCTACCATGCGCCGGTATTCTGCCAAGGTCACGCCTATATCTTCCTGACTGACAGCGTCTTCATAGCTCCCCGGACGCATGCCATCGAAGGCTATCGGCGCGAAGCGCAGCGCCTGTTGGAGCCGTGCGAAGAGCAACGCTGATACCTGGGTCTCTCCCACTTCTGTGAGCCCCAAGGATGCACCCCCAACCGAAGCCGCTGCCCGCTCAACTGCCTTCCCGAAACGCCTATCACGCCTCCGCACGCGCACCAGGCGCTGCAACTCCACGATCCCATACCCCACCAGCGCCAAGATGGCCAACAACAAGATCAGCCCGATCCAGGCGAAGGGCCGCAGCTCTTCAGGGATCCAATCATCCCAAGAGCGGTCCAAGCTACCTGAAAGCTCGCTATCGCTCCCGTCTCCTGCCACTTCCTTGGATATCTCGATGGTCTGCTCAGCGGCATAGGTCTTGTCGTAGAAGCCCGGGGTCATCTCCAGGGGCGTCCAGCCCACGCCATCTATATAGACCTCCACCCATGCATGGGCGTCCCGCGCGGTCATCTGCGCTGCCGCCTGGCCTGCCTCCTTGAGCGCATCCACATTCGCCTGGCTCAAGAGATACCCCTCCACATAGCGCGCAGGCACTCCGGCCTGGCGAAAAGCGAGCACTGCCGTGGCAGCGAAGGCCGACGCATTCCCCTGCTGCTCCTTCTCCAAGAACCAAGTCACGTAATCACCGCTTGAGGAAGGCTGGAACGGAGCAGGGTCACTGGTATAGGCGCAGTGAGATTCCAGCATGCTGCGAATGCGCGTGGCGATGCTGTAGAGATCCTTCGTAGCCGGATCCCAGCCTTCACCAGAGAAGAAGAACCGTTGGATAGCATTCCCGCTGCTCTCTGACCCCTCAAGATAGGTGTCATAGACGAAGGAACGGTAGGCGCGCTCAGCCTGCAGGAACCGCCCCTCTGCTTCCTGGCCGCCTTCAGGAGAAGCAGATACCCAAGCAGCCGGGGAGAAGAGCTCTGTTGCCTGGGAGTCTGGCACCGTGGTCAAGGCGCTCTCCCCTAACCCGAAGAACCCATCCGGTTTGAGGGAGAGGTCCAACAAAGGCTGGGCAGAAGGGTCTTGGAGCGCCTGATAGGGAGCGTAGCCATAGCGGCGGTTCGCCTCATGGGCCGTCAAGGTGAGTGAGGACGTGGGCAGTTGCTGGCCCATCACCGCACAGTTCGCTTGGGCGTACTGTGCGCTTTGGAGCAGCGGAATGAAGCCCGCCTCTTCCATCCAGCTGAACAGGCCGTTCCATTGCCCGTCGTAGGCGGTGAACGACGGTTCGTCGAAGGCAACACCTGTATAGACCGACCCTACGTACCCGCGGAAATAAGACTGCTCCACTGCCTCCGCAGAGGCGAAGGTGGCTTCCAAGCGCGGTGCCGTACCTTCTCCCACATGATTCATCTGATAGGCCTTCGCGAAGCGCCCTTCCGGCAGCGTATCAGACCCGAACCGCATCTCATCCCAAGCCTGCAGGATGCCCGTGCGCACCCCTGCCGCCGCAGGCTGATCCCCCACCGCGCCAGCCATGGCGCACCCGGCACCCAGCGCTATGAGCACGGCTACCACCAGCGGGGGCACCATGGCAAGGAACCCTCGGATGGACAGGCGGCTCACGGCGCTCGTCTGCTTCTTCACCATAGCCAGCAAGGACGCCAGGAGCATCCCGCCTCCCAAGGTGAGCCCTAATGACAGAAAGGAAGCAACGCCAGCAAAGACAGCCGCCAACGCTATGAGAGTGCACACTCCCAGGACCAACGCGCTCTTCCGCACACGCAAGAACACCCAAACCACCAGCGATGCCGCTGCTGCAAAGCAGAGGGCAACAGCGCCCATGTCCAAGATCCCTAGACCGGTGTCAGTGCGGATAGGAAGCACATATCCTTGCACCATGACATCCCAAGCCACGATGAAGCCATTCGCCACCTGAGCCCAGGCGCCCAATACGGCGCGGGCTCCCAAGATGAACGAGATGGCCACGCTTACGAGCAATCCGATGAGCACCCGTTGGCTTGCAACGGACTCCCGCCAGAAGAGGGCAGCAAGCAACCCGCCCAGCGCGCCCAACACCGTAGCACCCAGAAGGGCACCGAAGGGAAGCCCGAAGAGGGCTAGCTGGAATGCGAAGGCCCCAGACAACAGAGCACCGGCAAAGAGGATGGGCACGCGCAAGCGCGAGAAGCCTGCAAGCTGCGCAGGTTCCACCGTTGCCGACGCAGGCTTCCCGGAAGCCTTGAAGGCTCCGCCCTTAGAGTGTGATGCAGCGCTCACGGCTATTCGCATCCTCCGTATCCACCACTACCAGATCATAGTTGCCATTCACTTCTTGCACGCCCGTTCCGCGGACCACCAGCACCACGCTCAGGTCCATCTCCAGAGCCAGTTGCGTCCAAAGCCGCTCATCGTAGACAGCGCTCACCAAGATGCATTTCGTGAACCGGGCAGAGACCTCCGAAGAGAGCAAGCACGCCACCGCGTCCCCGTAGCGTTCCGAAAGCGGTGCGCCCAGCAGGAGCTCAGACGTGGTGCTCACCGCCTCTAGCCCATCCACCATCACGCTTACGAGCTCTCCTTTGACAGGCAGAGCATAGTTATGGGAAAGCCCCTGCTGCAAGAGGTCTGCTGAGATAGCCTCGCCCACGGAGGCAACCCCATTGATCAGCTCCACCGAAAAGCCCTGCCCCTCGTCATCCTTCAGAGCACCCAAGCTGACCACGATGAGCTCGAAATCCACCGGGAGCGAGAACTGCCTTGACATCATCACATCGAACTTCGACGTCAGCTTCCAATGGACCGATGCCAGATGGTCCCCCGCCTGGAATTCGCGGATATCGAACACCTCGTCCACATCTGAACCACTGCGCGATTCGTCATAGGTGGTGCCGAACGCCCGAGAAAGCGGGATATGCTTCACATTGGTAGCCAGAGCATAGCTTGCCGGATACACCACGCAGCTTTGATACTTCGACCAAGGCAGAGGATAGCGAAAGAGCCCCAAGGGGTCCTCACACCAACAACGCTCTACCAGCACCTCAGTGCGGCCATAGTGATCAGCATCCAGGGGGATCTGCACCTCCCGGCGCCCCCGCGTATTCAAAGCCACTGAGGCAAGGCGTTGTTCGGTAGAGCGAAAGGGAGCGCTCACGCAGGCAATGTCAAAGGTGATGAGCGCCGCGCTGAAGGGCAGCCCCTTGCGGATGGAAAGCGTGATGGCAGCATCTCCCCCTACCGCGAAGGATGCAGGAACGTGAATGCTCACCTCCGTGCACCAACGGGTGATGAGGACGCCTAACCCCAAGAGCACGGCCAGCAACACAAAGAAGAGGACCACGGCCAAAGCATAGAGAGAACCTGTCCAAACAAGGACGAGCGCAGCTGCTCCCAGCGCCAGGATATAGAGGATCCGATTCGACCTCATGAGCGTTGCCGAGCGCTGCTCAGGCGTTCCCGGTCATGAGGATCACCGGCGCTGAGCCTGTTGGCCCAAAGCCGGAGCCGGAACCGTTTCCAGCAGCTCATCCAGGATCTCTTCGGCACTGACCCCTTCGATGCGGGCCTGGGAACGCAGGATGAGACGATGGGCGCACACATCTTTGTAGACATCACGGATATCCTCAGGGATGACGTAGTCTCGCTCCCCCAGGATGGCCGATGCCCGAGCCATGCGCACCAGTGCCAGCACACCGCGGGGGCTCACGCCCAGCTGCACCAGAGGTGCCGTACGCGTGGCTTCGCAAAGGGCAGTGGCGTAATCCATGAGCTCCTCAGACACACGGATGTTCGCCAGATAGCGCTGGATGGTGATGATATCCTCCCGGCTGGCCACTTCCTGGACGTTATCCAACGGCTTCGCCTCCAGGGATTCCCGGATCATAGCCACCTGCAGGTCATGGGAGGGATACCCGATGGAAAGCCGCACGATGAAGCGGTCCAGCTGAGAATCAGGTAGCTGCTGGGTGCCCACTGAACCCAGCGGGTTCTGGGTGGCTATGACGATGAACGGCTCGGGCAGATCATAGGTGACGCCATCCACCGTGACAGACCGCTCCTCCATGACCTCCAGCAGGGCCGCCTGAGTCTTAGCCGAGGTGCGGTTGATCTCATCCCCCAACAACAGGTTGCAATTGACCGCCCCCGGGCGGTATTCGAAGTTGCCCGTCTGCTTGTTGAACATGGAGAAGCCGGTGATATCTGCAGGCATGGTGTCAGGGGTGAACTGGATGCGCCGGTATTCGAATCCAAGTGCCCGAGAGAACGCCAAGGCCAAGGTGGTCTTGCCTACGCCTGGAGAATCCTCCAACAGGACATGGCCGTTGGCGTACATGGCCATGAGCACCTTGCGGATGATCTCATCCTTGCCGATGATGGCCTTGCCAACCTCTTGGATGATCTGGTCGCTCTTTCGGATTATCATGGACGTCCTTCTTCTGTAAGCTCTGGGTACGCTTCCGCCGCTACAGCTTCCGGCGGCGCAGTTGCTTGGTCTTCATTATCCCCGAGCGCACCGGACGCGCTTCCGGGTTCGGCAGGTTCGGCAGCATCCGGCAGGTCACCACCAGCATTATCAGGCTCATCAGCGCTGCCGGGCTCTGAGGTCCCTTCGCCAGTGACTGCATCTGCATCAAGGACGGCATCCGCAGCTTCCTGGGACTCTGCATCATCAGTGGCTACCGTTGCCGCATCTACCAACATGAGCGCCACCGCATCGGTGATGGACTCATCGCGAACGAGCCGCTTGCCGTAATCCTCCAACAACTGCGCCCCCAGCTGTCCGGGCTGATCGATGGCAGCCATCAACTCGGCCATGGCCTCATCCTTCACGAGGATGCGCGTACCTTCGGGAACGGATTGGCCGAAGATCTTGTTACCGATATAAGGTACCGCGCTCATGGCCGACAGATCCAACCTGAGGCCCTGGGAGCCCCCCGTGCCATCGAAGGCGCCATCACCGATACCGGGTTTATTCTTCGTCCCTACGCAATTCGCCCCGGGCCAGAATTCATGCACATAGGTTTTCCCTTTGAGGGCATATTCGTTCACGTAGATCGTCTTCCATTGATAGGTGGCTGTCGGCTTATAGACCGCCACCCGACCATCCACACAACCTTGAAGGCTTGTGCTCAGGAGCGCCAGCTCCATCTCATATATGCTCGTATAGGTTATCTCCGCATAAAGGTTGCCAGCCACCGTCCGGTAAGAAGGCGCCACAGCATCCACACCCTGCAGGGGTGCATCCCCTTGCCAGGAAGCCTCATAGGCCTGGGCGATGATCATGCCCCCAGCAGCATCCTGGGGCACGAACACAGGAACGGTACCCGATCGCCAGACCTCCGGAAGCCCGCTTCCGGCTACGGGAACCGGAGTTGCGCCGTTGAAGGCGGCGAATTCGATGCTCCCGCACCCGCTGAATGCCCCTGGGCCGATGGATCGCAACGAAGCCGGGAATACCGCCAGCGAAAGATTGCTGCAACCTGCGTAGGCACCCTCCCCGATTTCTTCCAGGTTAGAGAAGGCGGCAAGAGAAGCTCCTGTGGCAGTCATGGCAGTGCAGCCACGGAATAGATCCTTTCCAAACCGTTTGATATTACCGATATAGCTATTCCCAGCTGTCAGGCGATCCAAACTGGTACAACCCGCCAGCATCCCTTCCGGAACCTCTTCCACCTTCCCATTCACCTGGAATGACGCAATGGATATGCAGTCCTTGAATGCGAAGGAGCCGATCTTCTCCAGCTTGTAGGGCATGATGACCTTGACGGTGGATGAGGGATGGATGGTGGCAAGCGAAGTGCATCCCTCAAAGGCGCTCTGACCGATCTGGGTCAGTGCCGCGCTACCCAGATCCTTCCCGAGCTTCGCACTGGAAAGTCCCGTACATCCCTTGAATGCCTCATCGCCGATGGACATGCATTCATTGCCCACCGTGAACTGCGTCAAACCAATACAGCCCGCTGCTGCCTTGTTAGCGATGAAGCGCGTGTCCGATGCCACCGTCAAACTACCCGTCATAGCTCGAGGAACCCGAAGCAGCACATCGAAAGCCGATGGGATCCCGGCGTCATAGGTAGTGTAAAGAGCACCGGTCTCAAGGTCTATCGCGAACACGTTCCCACCCGCTGCCAGCTTGAACCGCACAAGGCTCGCAAGGCTGCCGAAGTAGTTCGGTGCGTGGTCCACATTGACCACATAGATGCGGAAACCATCCAACACCGCCTGCCCCGCGAAGGGATCCCCTTCGAAAGCAGGAGGACGATCTCCCTGGAAGATGAGATTCTCCAAACCAGAGCAGCCAGCGAAAGCTCCCGTTGCCACCGAAGTCACTGATGATGGGATGAGCACCGAAAGGATGCGCTGGCACCCTTGGAAAGCACCGGCTTCGATGCGCACCGTGCCCGGTGCCAACTGAAAGCCCATAGCCGCCTTCGAAGGATCCACACGAACCAATGCATAGCCAGAACCCGAGCGCTTGTACTCACCAGCCCCCATTTGGATGACATCATCAACACCAGGCGACGTGATGCTCTCCGCATCGCCTCCCACCAGGTCAAGCCATTGCTGATCATCCTGATAACGACCAAGCACGATATCTCCATTGGAGCGAGCTACCTGCACAGAAAGCTGATCAAGGGTGCATCCTGCAAAGGCGTCAGATGAAAGCTGAGGCGGCACCTCGGCCAAGACATTCACGAGCGTCAGCGCTTTGCAATCCTGGAAGGCTCCGCTCTCGATAGAGGTGAGCGTTGACGGAAGGACGATCATCGCCAGGGAGGTGCATTGAGCGAAAGCGCCGCGGCTGATCTTCTGGATGCGCGTAGAGGACAGCTCTAGTGACTGCAACGCGGCGCAACCCATGAAAGCTTCCTCGCCCAGCACTGACCATTGGCACGGATCCGCAGCAGGTCCTTTGATGGTCAGGTTCATCAGCCGAATGCACTGCGCAAAGGCCCGAGCACCTACCGACTGAAGCGACTTCGGCAGCGTGACCGAAGAGAGCTTCCCATTGCCCTCGAAGGCACGGCTCCCGATATCAAGCCCCGAGGATGCTTCATGGAGATCCACCGCATAGAGGTTCTGGCAGCCCCCAAAAGCTTCCACCCCCACCGTTCTCAGTCGGGAGACATCACCATGGAGATAGAGCTTCTCCAAAGACTGCTGGTTCGCGAAGGCGCGGTCACCGATAGAGATCAGCGAACCAGGGAAATAGATGCTGCCTTTGAGTGCGCCACCCCGAGAGCTTGCCGCTGCAACGCGAGCCCCAGCCTCCCGGCAAGAGAAGGCATCAGCCCCGATGGTCTGAAGCTGAGCCAATCGATGGAGGTTCAGCGTTTCCAGCTTCACGCATCCCATGAATGCTCGATCCCCTATGGAAGTCATCTGCGCACCGCTCTCAGGGAAGAGGACAGAACGAAGATTCGTGCAATCCTTGAAAGCCGCCTCACCTATGGTGCGCACGCCTACCGAGAAGGTGACTTCGGAGAGCTGTTCGCTGCCCTCGAAAAGGGAAGACCCCATAGCTTGCAGGCCTGCAAGATCATCCCCGAAGACCACCCGCGTCATAGAGGTGCACCCCTTGAATGCCTGGGATCCAAGGTTGTTGATGGTCCCCGAGAATTCGACATCTCCCAACCGTGAGCATCCTTCGAAAGCTGATGGTGCGATCGTGAGGCCATCGCCTTGGAGGGAGAGCGTGCCCTCTAGCCCCGCACCAGCGAAGGCGCTGGCACCAACCGTCTTCAACGAAGCAAGGACGTCGATGTGGGCCAGGGCAGTGCATCCTTGGAATGCCCGGGGACCCACCGTTGTGACTGACCGATCCCCTGCTATGCCGCACACGGTAGCATCACCCGCGAAAGCCTCTTCGCCTATGGTGGTCGTATTCGGAAGCAGCTTGATGATGCCTTCCGGATAGAGCTCTCCTGCTGCATCCAACCCGTAGATGGCTTCAAGCCCAGAAGCCATCTTCCGATAGAAGACGCCCGTGCCATCCCATTGATGATCCGAAGAAGCTCCCAGAAGCTTGAGCGCAGTGCACCCGCTCCCAGCAGTCAAGCCCACATCAGCAGCCCAACGAGCCACTCCTACCCCTTCGGCAAGAGCATCAGGGAAGATGACCGCTTCCAGCTTCCCGCATCCACTGAGCGCCTTGGAGGGTATCACCTCAAGGCTCTCGGGCAAGATGAGGGCCCGCAGCGCAGGAGCTCCTCGAAGCGCGTCAGCCCCAATGGCAATGGTCCCCTCTTTCACGGTGAGAGTGGCAGTCTTCTGGGGAACGGACAAGAGCGTTAGACCCCGCCCATCCCGCTGGTAGACCGCACCGGTCTCACCATCGGTTTCCAGAACCGACCCGTCAGAACCTGTACACAGGATATGGGCGGCCGCTTCTGAGCTAGACCCCCAGCTAAGCGCCAGCTGGTCAAGCCACTTCTGGTAGGCGCTATCCCCCTTATCACACGCAAGGTACAGCGTGAAATCCGAAGGATAGGCAGCAGCTGGAGCGAACAGCTTCTGACCCGGCTCGATCTGCACGCTGTCAGGATCCTCGAGGATGATGCTATGGAGATCAGGTGCGGTCAATGCGCCAGCTTCGATAGCCGTGACCGTTCCCGGAATGATCACATTCGAAAGCGATGAGCAATCCATGAACGCCGTGGTCAACACCTTCGATACCGTCTCATTCATCCGATAGGAACTCGTGCTGATATCAGGCAGATAGGCAAGCGCAGTGCTATGGTCCCCGTAGAAATAGATAGCCTCATCCCCCTGTTCCCCCGCCGCATAGAAGCCACCTTGGCGCTGGAAGGGCTTCTGGTCCGCCAAGATCAAGTCAGGGCGATGTTGGGAGAAGGCGGCCAGATAGCGGCAATAGACCAGATCATAGGGTGAGGGAGGTGCAGCGATCTGCGCGTTCGCTGGCAACGTGTCCCACTCCTGTATCTCCACCTCATCAACGCCAAAGACCAGCAACGGGCCACCAGAGGGCCAGCTGATGCCTTCGAAAGCATGCTCCTCGAAGCCGATGACGCCCTCATCTACTACCACCGTGGCACTGGTGGCTGCAGAGGAACAGGGCGGAACCGAAGCGATCCGGAACGATCCGTCTTGCGTCCGAGAGACCAAGATGCCATCCCCCGTGGTGGCATAGCGCTGATTATCCCCTTCAACCTCCCAGGTGGTCAGATTGGGAAAGGCCTGCAGCACCGAAGGGATATCCACATCGAACACCGTGCTTGCAAGATGGATCGTGGTAACAGAGGCGTTGGGTTCCCCGTTCGCAAAGGAGAGCCCATTGACGCCTTCGGGGATATCAAGGCGCCCTCCTGCGATCGAAGGACTTGACGGGTCAACGCGCGTCAGCACCTGAGCTGCCTCGCGCGGCTCTACGCGCATCCCCTCAGGAAGAGGCACGCTCACCCTCGCCCTAACATCAAAGGCTATGTCTCCTTGCTTGACCGTCAAGGAATCCGTGACCATCTGCGACCCATAGCTCCATCCAGGGAAAAGCGCAGAAAGCGAGCCGTCCGGCGTCTTCAACGGCTCAAGGGCTAGCTGCCAGGCCTCAGAAGGCACCACCAATCGCTCTCCGTTGAAATAGGCGGAGGATGTCGATTCGCTCCCGTTCGCATTCACCACGATGAAATCCGCGCGATGCTCATAGACGTCACAGACCACATCCATGGGAGGGGTTTGAACGCCAAGGCCTCGATCCGCGTAGGAGATGGTGATCTGAACTTGACCTTTGGAGGCGGGCCGTTGCCGCTTCTCGCCTTCACCGAAAGCGAACTTGCTCTCTTCGAAAGTCACCTGCTTCGTTTCGCCAGTATCTACCTTCTTGACCACCATGTATCCGCTCACATGCTTGGCCACATCGCTCGGCTGGATGAGATTCTCCTCTGCGGACAAGCCGCTGTCATAGACGGTGGTCTTGCCGCGCCCGGTGAGCGTATATCCCACGAGCGTGTAGGTAGGTTGCGTGCTCTCGTAGCCGAGGGAGGGGTCTGTCATCTCCTCGAACCGGTTGCCCGGATCGATGATCTCAGGGATCTCTTCCGGAACCTCCGGATCGGGCTTCGTCGGCCCCTCAGGGTCAGGCCCTGGTCCTGGCCCCGGTCCCGGCTCAGTGCCGCCACCCGGGGGTCCTTCGCCCTGAGACGGATTGCCGCCTGAAGCCGTGCCGCCGCTGCCGATGACCACCTCTTCCTCAGAAGGCACCACCGTGCCTGAGAGCGGCGCATTCCCACCGGAAGCGTTGGAAGCGGACAGCCCCGGATCAGCAGCCTTCTCTTCCGCCGGGTCATCCTGAGAGACTTGGTTATCGGATTCAGCGTCCTCCTCCACTTGGAACGCCGTGGAATCATAGGCCTGCTGGATGGCATAGGAGCTGTTCGTCCAGGAGAAATCAGCGCCGAAGAGCGCCCCTCCCTGCCAGGTGGCAACGGTGGTGCCCACAGCCACCACACAGAGCGCCACGGCAGCCAGCTTCCCTACCGAAAGCGCAGAGAATGAGAGAGGGAGCTTGCCCTTCATCATTCCACCCCCGGACCGGGAGATGCCAGTTCAGCGCAGATCTGAGCCTCCAGCGTCTCATAGACGATGGGCTTGGAGATATGCCCATTCATGCCCGCTTTGCGGGAGGCGCGCTTGTCCTCCACGTAGGCATCGGCTGAAAGGGCGATGATGGGGATGCTCTGGGCATCCGGGTGGTCCATGGCACGAATGGCCTGAGCCGCCTCGCGTCCATTCATGTTCGGCATCTGGATGTCCATGAGGATGATGGAATAGGTACCCGCTTCGCTGGCGGCGAAGAGGTCACAGGCTATCTGCCCATCCAGCGCGTGGTCAACCGTGGCAACGCCCATCTCCAAGAGCATCTCTTCAGCGATGCCCGCGTTCAGCATATTATCCTCGGCCATGAGGATGGTGCTGCCTTCTAGCTGGAAGAGCTTCTCAGCGGCATCGGCCGCCTGGGAGTCCACTGCCACTGACTGCTGTTCGGCCTCGTAATCTGCTATCTGCGCTTCATCGGCCACGGGCAGCCCTAGGTATATCTCGAAGGTGGTACCCTGACCCAACTCAGATTCCACCACGATGTAACCGCCCATGAGGCGCACGATCTGGTCTGAGATGGCCATGCCCAACCCCGTGCCGCCGAACTGGCGCGACGTACTGGAAGACTCCTGGGAGAACGGGTCGAAGATGGTCTTCAGGAATTCCTTGTTCATGCCCTTGCCCGTATCTGCCACGCGGATGACGAAATGCAGATGATCCTCGGTGGACTGGACGTGCAGCAGGCTCACGGTGATGGAGCCCCCCGCAGGAGTGAACTTCTGAGCATTGGAGACCAGGTTCGTGATGACCTGAGCCAGCCTGAGCTCATCGCCCACCACGTAAGGTTCCTCCAGGTCATCCCCTTCTACGGTGTAGTTGATGCCCTTGGTCTTCGTGGATTCAGCGAAGAGGCCACGCTCGCGCTTGAGCAGGTCATTCAAGCTGAAGCACCGGTCCTCCAGCTCCATCTTCCCGTTCTCTATCTTGGAGATATCCAACACGTTGTTGATGATGGAGAGCAGATACTGGGTGAGGTCATCGGCCTGATGGAGGTATTCCCGCGTAGCCTCCGGCTCATCCGCATGGATCTGAGCCAGGGCCAACGTGCCCATGATGCCGTTCATAGGCGTGCGAATCTCATGGCTCATGTCAGACAGGAACCGCAGTTTGGCCTTTTCGCTAGCCTCAGCCTCTTCCGCCTTCCGCTCCAAGCCCTCTATCAGATCCGCCGTTTCCGTGATGTCGCGCAGCTCTGCCACCCAAAGGCCTGAAGCGTCATCCGGCCAGACCTTGAGCGAGCAGTGACGCACGAGCTTGGTTCGGACGTTCTCAACATCACAGCGAACCTGCAAGAGCGATCGCCGGTCCCATAGGTCGAAAGCCTCTCTCAGATCCCGACGCGTATCCTTGCTGAAGCAGCCATCCAAGCTGTAGGCATCAGAGAGGACCTGCTGTGAGGGAATGCCCGTCAGGGCTTCGAAGGGGCCGGAAACCGTGCTCACGCAACGCTGAGAAGGATCGATGACGAGCAGTGCAGCGAAGGGGGCATCTTGGACCGCCTGCAAAGCTGAAGAGCCTGCGGTTGCGGATGCGGCTCTGCGCGGCTGCAAGCGTTGGATGCGCCGAAGCACAGACACCGCAGCGATCAAGAGGATGCACGCAACGGCCACGCTCAAGATAGCGCATAGGATCAAAGCGTTATCCTCGAGCATCTCCAGCATGTTCCTCCTCATCCTCCAACTGCATAATGCTCCAGAGTCACTATACCTAACCAGGGCGCGCTTTCCCTTTTCAACGGGAACAAAACAGATAGTCAACAATAATTCTACTGATCGCTCACCGAGCCAGGAACGGGGTTCGCTATGATGCATGGCATGGAGGAGCGCAACCGTCACACCACTTGAGGAGGGACCCATGCCGGAGACGATGGCGAAATGGACTTGCACCGATCTTGCATCGGCGCTGGCAGCGAAAGAGAGCGTACCTGGCGGGGGCGCCGCAGCAGCCTATGCCGGTGCGCTGGCAGCGGCCCTCGGTAGCATGGTTGCGAACTTCACCACGGGCAAGAAGACCTACGCCGCCTACGAAGAGGACATCCAACGCATCCTCAAGGAGAGCGATCAGGCACGCTTGCGCCTGATAGAGCTGATGGACGAGGATGCCGCTTGCTTCTACCCTCTCTCCCAAGCCTATGGTATCCCGAAGGATGACCCTACCCGGGAAGAAACCCTGGAGCAGTGCACGAAGACCGCACTGGAAAGCCCCTTCGCCATGATGCAAGAGATCTGTTCGGTGATAGAGCTTCTGGAAGAGCTCCAGCAGAAGGGTTCCAGGCTGCTGCTCTCGGATGTGGGCTGTGGGGCTGCCTTGGCGCGGGCGGCGCTGGAATCCGCCGCCTTGAACGTTGCCGTCAATACCGCGGGGCTCAAAGACCGCGCCTTCGCCAACTCTGTGGATGAGGATAGCGAACGGATGCTCACCGAATACAGCTCCCGCGCCCAGGCTATCCTCGATGCCGTGATGGCTTCTCTGCGTGCTTGAGAGGAAAGGAGGAGCCCCATGGCTGAACTGCTCAAAGGCAAGCCGGTGGCAGATGCCATCAGCGAAGGGCTCGCACCGCGGATAGCCGCCTTGAAGGATTCGGGCATCACCCCGAAGCTGGCCATCCTGCGGGTAGGCCAGCGGGAAGACGACCTGTCCTATGAGCGCGGCGCCCTGAAGCGCTTCGATGGCCTGGGCCTTGAGGTGGAGCGGATCCTCTTGGCTGAAGACTGCACCCAGGAAGACCTCATGGACGCCCTGAATCACGTGAACGCAGATCCCACCATCCATGGGTGCCTCCTGTTCCGCCCACTGCCAGAGCATCTGAACGAAGCAGCCGCCTGCAGCGCCCTTGATCCTGCCAAGGATGTGGACGGGGTAACCGAAGCATCCCTCTACGGCGTCTTCGCCAACCAGCAGATCGGATTCGCGCCCTGTACAGCGGATGCCTGCCTTAAGCTCTTGCATCACTACGGCTACGATCTGCAGGGGGCCGAGGTCACCGTGGTGGGTCGGAGCCTGGTCATCGGCAAGCCTGTGGCCATGATGCTCTTGAACGGCAATGCTACCGTGCGCATGACCCACACCCGCACCCGAGACCTGGATGCGGCCTGTCAGGCTGCTGACATCCTCGTGGTTGCCTGCGGTCACGCAGGCACCATAGGTGCAAGGGCAGTGCGCCCCAACCAAGTGGTGGTGGACGTGGGGATCAATTGGGACGAAGAGGCTCAGAGGCTGGTGGGAGATGTGGCCTTCGATGAGGTAGAGCCTCTCGTAGGCGCTCTTACGCCCGTGCCAGGAGGGGTGGGCAGCGTCACCACCGCTGTGCTAGCTGAGCATGTGGTCCGGGCAGCTGAGCGCACCCTTGCGCACTGAGGAGCCGTCTTCCCCTTTCGCTTCCTTCCTCACCGGGTCATGTTGCCGCCTGTCAACGGACAGCAAACACCCTGATTGCATCGCAGCGGTTGAAGCGCCAGACCGCCTCTACACCCGTAGAGTAGACCCACCAGCCCAGGTGCTGCGCCTGAGCAGCTGGAGAACCGTCTCTACAGAAAGGAGCGATCATGGCTATCCTGTCCGATCCCTTCGTCATGGAAGTCCCCCGCAAGCTGACCGATGAGGAGCTCGTGAATGCTATCCGTCAAGACCTCGTAGGCGAGCTTGAGGCTATTCATGAATACGATGCCCATGTCCAGGCCACTGACAACGAAGATGCCAAGAAGGTCCTCTCGGATATCCGCGACGAAGAGCGTGAGCACATGGGTGAGCTTCTGGAGCTCCTAGAGCGCCTGGCCCCGGATGAGAAGGGCTTCCATGAGGAAGGCCGTGGCGAAGTGCGCGAGATGCTGGACAAGAAGAAAAAGTAACCGAGCGAACATACCGGTTCATCCACGAGCGGCCATCAAGATGAGATGGCCGCTTTTTCATGGCCGATGTCGGCCTTCATGCCAATTGTGAGTAGGGCTTTCAAATAAGAGCATCATCAGATCAATGCCCCTAGGGAGATGAACCCCGTCAAGAATGCTATAAGCACAGCAGCTAACACACAAACGAACAATTGCATGCTCCATCGCCAGCGTCCCAGCCTAGGCAAACGCTTTACCAGCATCCGCTTATCCGCAAGCCCATAGACGAGCATCGCTCCAGGAATCATGATCGCACCTATGCCCATGAGCCAGCGACCCCAAGGCTTATAGACCGCAAGCGACTCAGCAGGGTCAAGGATGATCGACACGTCCGCGGCCACAAAGAGAATCCAAGCCAGCACAAGAAGCATATCCCAAGCAGCGCCCAGCCAAAGCGGAGCGTTAGCAAATGGACGCAGCCTCGCAAGTTTGCCCTTCGTCTCGTCCAACGCTTGCTTCGCCGCCACCCTTCCTGCAAGCTTCAAGCCCGATGGCGCAGGGGCAGAATGCTGAAGCAAGCATTCTGCCCTATCGAAATCGCATCGCATCTCAGCAACGCTGCCATAGCGCTGCTGCGGATCGAACTGAGTAGCCTTCATCAAGACAGGACGCAATGCCAAAGGTATGGACGCATCTTCGAAACCCGATTCTGTCAGCGAAGCCACAGGCGTCCTTTCGGTCAAGCAATAATAGAGAACCATTCCCATGGAGTAGATATCGCTACGTACACTGGTCTGCCCAAAACCGAATTGCTCTGGCGGTGCATAGTTACGCGTACCCAGATGCCTCGTGTCTTCTGTGCGCTCCGGATCAAATGAGCGAGCAATGCCAAAATCGATGATCGTGAGCCCTGAAGCAGAGAGCATGATATTGGAGGGTTTCAGATCCCTATGAATGATAGGCGGATCAAATCGATCATGGAGTTCAGAAACGGCGTCACATAGCTTGCGAAATACTTCCAATCCTAGAGCCACCGACGGATCGCTCCGATAGACCATGTCAGAAAGCGTGGATCCATTCACATGCTCCATTACTACGATACGCTCGCTTTCGGTGTCATAGCACTCGAAGATGCGAGGAAGGTGAAGGAATCTCTGGCCGTCTTCTTGCGCCTCCCACAACCGCCGATAAGCCTCGCCCATTCCTGAAGCTATGGGGAAACGCTTGCGAACATAAGGCCCGAGCTCAGCTCCATTATGACCAACGAAATATACGCGTTCTGTCGTTTCGAAGGAGCTATGCTTGAGCACAGCATCGATTCGATAGCTTTCGTCCCGGCGCAACGAATCTAGGTATCTCTCCAACTCTCCATGCATGGCGGGGTCCATGGTAACAGACGAATGCTGAGCAGCTTACGCCGTTCAGTACCTCAACAAATGGTGTCTTCGCCGAATCGATATAGCTCTTCGTTGGTCTCTTGCAAGCTGCACCCATGATTGAGGCAGAAGATCATGATGGCATCGCGTCTGTTCTTGCAATATAGCTCATTCGCTTTTGCTGCCTGGAGCAAACGATTGGTTTCGATAAGCGACAGATGCATGGCATAAGCAAGCTGGAGGATCTTGTCTCGACTGGCTTGACGCTGTCCTGTGAAGATCTGATAACCGAACGTGCTGTTCAGATTTGCCTCACGAATGACATCCGCGCGCTTGAGATCATGATCGATCAATAGCTGTTGGAGATATTCAGATAGCGTCCGATCGGTCAATCTATGCTTTTTGACAAAAGTGCTAGGATCGGGCGCGTCAAGGAGTTCTTTGAGAAGCTCATCGGTCAAAGGTTCCTTCACGCGCCGTTTCCTCCTTCGCTTTGTCTTATTCTTATATGGCATTCTTTATACACTTACGGTGAGCCGAATGCCCGCACGATACCTAAGCTACAGAGAACGTCTTCTCTGCGATCACGGTGTTATCAAAACTGATGAGCTCCGTGCATTCCACAGTCACATCACTCTGATCATCCAGCACATATGCCTGCTGAACCGTAGCGGTAGCACCAGGCTTGATCTCGCTCATGGAAGATTGTGCATCGATATCCGAGACGATACCGGTGTCTAACTGCACACCATTCTGGAACGCCTTCGCGCTCACAGCAACCATGAAACTCGTAGCTTTGTCAGAATCGTTAGTCCAAGTGTACGTGACTATGATGGCTGGCTTTCCTTCATAGTCTGTTGTTACTTGGCAATCATCAATAGAGACAACATATTTAGTTTCCGCCTGAGAAGCCGTAGATGCGGGCTCTGCTTGCGAAGCACTGTTCGTTGCAGAGCCTGATGAAGCATCCGAAGCCGACCCTCCTGAGCAGCCAGTCACCACAACGCAGCTTGCCAATGCAATACCTGTCACAATAGCCAATACTTTCTTCTTCACGTTCATACCTCCTTGAGAAGACAACAGAAGGATCTCGGCATTGCCTACCGAACCCTAAGCGTAGGTTCATGGTACGGAAGCGATGCCGAACTTTCATTAGCTGGCAGCTAATGCCTGGCCTAGGACATCAGGGGTCGATCCCTTTACCAGCAACATGCCAGTCCTTACATTTGAAGGCGTATTCTCTCGATCCCTCTCAGCAGCCATGGAATATACGGTGTCAAAAAGCATACATAAGTGTTAAGCTTTTGACATGAGCCATTTTGAAGACATCTATGAGATCGCAGCAGACAACTACGGCCTGATCACCACAGGTGAAGCAAGGAAAGCAGGCATCACAGGAACTGAGCTATCGCGCTGGGTGAAGAACGGTCGCCTCATAAGAAGAGGCTCCGGCGTATATCGGCTCACTCATTACATCCCTACTGATATGGATAAGTTCGCAGAGGCAGTCGCTCTCGTTGGACCCGATTCGTTCCTTTTCGGTGAGTCGGTCCTTGCGAAAGAAGGGCTAGGGCTTGTGAATCCGCCTACGCTCACCATTGGAACACCCCGTCGCGTCCGGCGAAAGCTACCTGCATGGATAAAGCCCGTTCAAGTTGAGATTACAGAGATCACTACCTACGACGGCATTCCAAGCCAGTCTCTCTCGGAAGCCATACAAGAATGCAGAAGTCGTGTGATGCCATCTCGTCTTGCAGATGCAACGGAAGAGGCATGGAAGAGAGGGTTGTTGACACGCGAAAGCTACGACAACCTGAGAAGGGAACTAAATGCCGAAACCCCCGAATAGCAGGCGAAACCTCGACATAGCGATAGAAAGACTATACGGCGACCAGCAAGAGGCCCTTCGCGCGAAGCGGATCATGGCGAATGCTATCGTAGGGCAGATGCTACCTGACGGAGCCGTCAAGGGAGGAAGTGCGCTCAAACTGAGGTTCGGGTCCGATGCCACTCGATTCTCCAAAGACCTCGACACAGCCCGCAAATCGAGCATTGATGAATACACTGACGCATTGCGTCAAGCCTTGAACAGGGGTTGGGGCGGATTCACAGGTGTATTGGTAGAGCTTCCTCCAGCAAAGCCTCACGGCGTTCCCCAAAAGTATGTCATGCGTCCGTTCGAGGTCAAGCTCGCCTACAACGGAAAGCCATGGATAACTGTTCCGCTGGAGGTGGGTCACGATGAGATCGGAGATGCAGATGATCCAGACTTCCTCATGCCGTCCGACGTGACGGATATGTTCGAAGCGCTAGGTCTTCCCTCTCCTAACCCTATTCCGCTCATGAGGCTAGAATACCAAGTTGCCCAGAAGCTTCACGCTCTCACCGAACCTGGATCGGAGCGCGTCCATGACCTGATCGACCTACAGATCATCTTCACCCATGAAGAGATCGATCTGACCGCAACGCGTGCAATATGCATAAGACTATTCGCGTACAGGAGATTGCAAAAATGGCCTTCTCTCGTCAAGGAGAATGAGGATTGGGCACCGCGCTACTCTACCCAGTCAGAAGGGCTCAATGTGCTCGAAGGCATAGATGAGGCTATAAAGTGGGTGAACTCGCTGATCAAACGCATCGATCATGCACGATAGCAATGCTCGAATGCCACGAAGAACAATGCTAGAAGGCACATATCGCGAGGCAAACCATAATGCAAGACAAGGCTGCCAGAGCACTCGACCATGATCGCCCTCTTGCCTCCAGTCCGAAATCATACTAAAATCCCCTTCGCTATAGTCTGAAATCAGACCAATATGAGGAGACTGATGGCTAAGGCCAAGAAAACGAAGGAAGGCTTTGAAGGGGACGGGCAAAGCATTCAGACCGCTCGCGCCATGAACCGCTTCTACGAGGAGATCGATGAGCTGTACCGTGAGGTGGTAAAGGGAACAGGGCTCTCCCAGAGCGCCTTCGATATCCTCTATGCCCTCTACGAACAGGACGGACGCCGCCTTCTGGAGCTAGGGAAGGCGAGCTTCCTCTCGAAGCAGACCCTCGCCTCTTCCGTGAAGCGCCTCGAAGAGCAGGGCCTTGTCCGCACGGAAGCCCAAAGCAGACGTTACGTGCAGGTCTTTCTCACAGAGAAGGGGCATGCCTGCATAGAAGCGTCAGTGATGCCGGTGATCAGAGCTGAGATACGGGCCATCAGCACTTTGGCTCCAGAGGATCAAGCGCTCATCCGGGGGCTTGCAGATAGATATGCCACAGCCCTTCGCGAGGAGTTCCAGAAGCTCTGATAAGCGCGCCCCCTACCATCCCCGTAAGCTTTCGCCCAGATAGGATCATCCATGACTGAGCATGCGCCGCAAGGAGCAACCACGACCAAGGACATGAACCGGCACTTCACCTTCGGTGCCTTGGTGAGGTATACCCTGCCCACCATTGCCATGATGATATTCACCTCTCTCTATACGGTGGTGGATGGCTTCTTCGTTTCCAACTACATCGGCAAGACCGCTTTGGCTGCCGTCAACCTCGGGTGGCCCGTCGTCATGGTGCTTGCTTCCGTAGGCCTCATGATGGGCGCTGGTGGTAGCGCTCTGGTGGCGAAGACCCGCGGCGAAGGGGATGATGCGAAAGCCAACCGCTACTTCACCATGTGCATCATCTTCGCAACGATGCTGGGTATGGTGCTTGCTGTGCTGGGCATCGTGCTGCTGGAACCGATCATCGTGGCGCTCGGGGCCGAAGGCCAGCTGCTCGATGACACGGTGCTCTATACGATCGTCGTTTTGGTAGCCCTGCCGTTCTTCGTGTTGCAGATGGCCTTCCAAACCCTGTTCTCCACGGCAGGCAAGCCCATGATCGGCTTCATCGTCATCGTGGCGGCAGGCATCACCAATGTGGTGCTGGACGCGCTGTTCATCTGCGGATTCGGCTGGGGCGTGTTCGGCGGTGCTCTGGCAACGGCCTTAGGTCAGGTGGTGGGCGGCGTGGTCCCCGTCGTTTACTTCGCACGCAAGAACCCCAGCCTCCTCCGCTTCGTGAAAACCCGCCTTGAGCTGCGCCCCATCGGCAAGGCCTGCGTGAATGGCTGCTCGGAATTGGTCTCGAATATTGCCATGAGCCTGGTGGCCACCCTCTACAACTATCAGCTTTTGGCCTATATCGGCGAAGATGGCGTGGCTGCCTATAGCGTCATCGGGTACACCGCCATGATCTTCTCGGCCATCTTCATGGGCTACGCCCTGGGCTCATCCCCGCTCATGAGCTATCAGTATGGCGCGCGCAACCATGCAGAGATGCAAAGCATCCTGAAGAAGAGCCTCCTGTTCATCGCTCTGTTCGCTGGGCTCATGTTCGTTGCCGCCGAGACGCTTGCCCCGGCTCTTTCCGCCATCTTCGTCAGCTATGACCCAGCGCTTTTGGAGTTCACGGTACGGGCCTACCGGATCTATGCCATCGTCTTCCTCATCATGGGGCTTCCCATCTATGGGTCAGCATTCTTCACATCGCTGAACAATGGCCTCATCTCAGCGGTCATCGCCTTCTTGCGCACCTTGGTCTTCGAATGCGGTGCCGTGATGCTCCTCCCCTTGATCTTGGGCATCGAGGGCATCTGGCTGTCGGTCTCCGTGGCTGAGCTTTGCGCTGCCGTGCTCACCGTGATCTTCATGGTAGCCTTCCGTAACCGCTACGGATACGGCAAACGCACCATGGAGAAGGACACAGCGAACGCTCCTGCCTCCTGAGACCACTAGAACCGCACCTCTATTCAAAGGGCTTATCCTTGCCAAGAGCATCCAGGATGGTACGCAGGCCGTTCTGGAGCGTCTCCCCTGAACTGCGATAGTTATCAATCTTACATTTCTGTCAGAAAAGCCCCGGAAAGAGCATGTCTGCGCTAGGCTGACTGCGCCTTCACCATGAACAGCAGGCTTGCAAGAAGGGGGCGAATGTCATGGGAGCCATCGGCTCGTTTCTCTCAGGATTCTCAGGCAGTTTCAAGGCTGCACTCCTACTGTGGCCATTCCTCTCATTCGCGCTCACCCTCCCCATCTTGGCCTATCTCTACCACCGAGACGGGGGCCTGCGCCTCTCCTCCTTCCTGGCTGTATACCTTGCCGTCCTCTATCTTTCAGGCCTGGGGTGCTTCACGCTCTATCCGCTCCCTTCAGGCAATGCAGGCTTGGGCATCACCTATGGCATCGCCCCGCAGTTGAACCCCTTCGCCTTCATCTTCGACATAGCGAAGGATGGCCTGAAGGCCGTCTTCCAGATCCTGTTCAACCTGGTGCTGTTCCTGCCCTTGGGGTTCATTGCGAAACGCCTTCTGCGCCTGAACCTCGGCAGGACCGTCATCCTTTCCCTGGTGGTCACGATCCTCATAGAAACAGCGCAGCTGACCGGCTTCTTCGGCCTGTATCCCTTCGCCTACCGCACCTTCGATGTGGATGACATCCTCTTCAATACCTTGGGCGGCGTAGCCGGTTGGTGGTGCGGACGTGCTTTGAATCGGCTCTTCCCCACCGATGTTCCTGGGCCACCGTCCGTCACCAGAAAACCCGGATTCGTGCGTCGCTGCGTAGCATTCTGGGTGGACCTGCTGATCATGGGGCTCTGTACGCTGCTCCCTTGGCTGCTGATCGCCCTGACTCGGGAGCTGATCTTCGACCAGCCTTTCGCGCTGCCCGGACTGGACGCTTCTCAAACCGAACAGATCTTCATCATCCCTTGCGCTCTTGCCTCCTTCGCAGTGATAGAGGTCATCATTCCTTGGCATCATGGCGGAAGCACTCCCGGCGGCAAACTGGTGCACATGACCTTCGAAACGGTGCCGCGAACGGGCTGGAAGCGCGTGCTGCTCTACGCCACTCGGAGCGTTGTCCTTCTATTCTTCTTCATGACGCCACCGTTCGCCGCTATCATCCTTGGAGCCTTTTACCTCATCGCCCGCAAGATGCCCTACGATTATCTTCCCGCTGCCTAGAAAGCGTTGATCCGGCATCGCGATATGCATAAGCAAGCCTACAGCGCGATCTGCTGGATGTAGACGTCATTGCGCAGCTGCTTCGAATGGGCCGCATCCAGCTGACCCGCAGCACGCATCTCCTTGATGAATTCCAATTCCCGCGTGAGTGCCTGGGCCTGAACGCTCTCAACGGCATCATAGATGCTCTGCAGCGCGCGGAAATGGGCGCTGAGCACAGGAAGAGCGCCCTCCCCTTCGCCATCGTCCTCCCCGAACCCGGCAAGCTCTTCGGCTATCTCATCCACGCGCCCATAGAGCGCATCGCAATCCCGCACCACCCTGCGCGCCTGTTCAGCCCGCTCCTTCGTAGCATGGGGCGCAAGCTCCTCAAGCTGATCCGCATAGCGCTTCATCACGATGGCCGTGGCAGGTTCATCCACCTTCCCGTCATCCAAAGCGAAGCGGTCATCATCGCCTTTTCCCTGCACCTGGCCGGTAAGATGAGCATCCTCTTCGATGGAACGGATGACCCGCTCGATCAGCTCTATCTCAGCATCCACCCGTTGGCGCGCCCGACGCACCTCAGCCTTATGGGGCACTAATGCGGGAACAGCGAAATTGGCCAGCAGCAACGTGCAGAGGATGACGCCCGACGCCACCGACACGAGCGCATCGCGCACAGGAAAGCCATCCATTGCAGGCAGCACCGAAGGAATGGTGAGCATGAGCGAAAGGGTGATACCGCCTTTAGGACCAGCGAAGGCCATGGCAAGGGTGCTGCGCAGGTTCCCGCGGGTGAGCAGATGCCGCGCCCGTTTGCCGGAGCACCGCTCATGGACGGCATCCATAGCCAAGATCCAAAGGAAGCGAACCGCTTCCAGCACGATGGTCAGCAGCGCCACCACCCCGAGGATGCCCAGCGCATCTCCCAGGCCACCCTCAGCCACCGGCCGCAGGATGCGCGGGAGCTGCATTCCCAAGAGGACGAAGATGACCCCGTTCAGCACGAAGCTCAAGACATCCCACACGCCCCGGGATTGCAGCTTCTGCTTCGCCGTTTGGGCGCTATGACGATGCGGGAGCAATGACATGGTCAACCCAGCTGTGACCACGGCTATCACGGCACCGATATGCAGCTGCTTCGCTATCAGATAGATGACGAAGGGGAGCAACAGCTCCAGCGTGACATGGAGCGTTGGCGTGTCGATGCCCCATCGGCGGATGAGCTGGAGCAAGCCCCAGGCCACGAAGCCCAGAAGACCGCCACCCAGGATACCGCCGAATAGATCCAACACGAACTCCTCACCCGCGTGGAAGAGGGAGAGCGCCCCAGAGACCGCAACACCTAAGGCACACTGGAAGACCACCGTGCCCGTGACATCATTGAAGAACGCTTCGCCAGTGAGCAGGGACGCGTGGCGCTTGCCGAACCGGAAGTCCTTTGAGAGCTCTGTGACCGCCACGGCATCCGTAGAGCCCATGGCGGCACCGAAGGCCAGGGCTGCTGCCAGAGGCACCGCTGGCAGCAGCGCATGCAAAGTGAAACCCACGGATAGGATGATGGCGAACACGAGCCCCACGGCCAAAGAGGCTATGCCCCACCGGTTCGCCCAGAGAGCGCCTGAATCCGCATGACGGGACTCATTGAAGTGCAACGGGGCAATGAACAAGATGAGCAGCAGCTCTGGGTCTATCCCGCTTTCCAAGGGCGTATGGATGGCGAAGGCGATGAGGGCACCGAGGGCTATCTGCACGAGCGGCAACGACAGGCGCGGGAGCACCTTCTCCAGGATGCTGGAGGCCACTACGGCCGTGAGCAGCAGCAAGATCAGCTCGAGCGTTTGCACCCCATCCCCACCTTTCCATGACGCATGGTCTTAAAGCCCGTAACCATACCATAGGCATCAGAAGGCTACTGAGTGCAAAAAAGAAGCAGGGCACCGCCCCTCTACGATGCCCTGCTCAAAACCACGTATTGTGCTTTGCAGCCTCAGATCCTTAGATGTTCTGAGCTTCACCCTTCTCGTTGTACATCTTGACAAGGGCATAGCATACCGTGGCCACCAGCTGCGCGCCGCACACCATGTAGGCCAGCGCTCCGAAGTCGCCGAAGATATCGATGAACCAGCCACCCAAGGGAGAGCCGAGCATCATGCCGATATCCACCGCAACCGTGAACAGGGCGATCATGGATGCTCCCGCTCGTGGGTCTGGCACCGCTTGCGGACAGAGCGTCCACATGGCAGCGCAGTAGGCAGATTCCACCACAGAATAGATGATGAGCATGATGATGGCACCCGGGATACCCGCAACGCGGAACATCAGGAAGAAGGCGATAGCCCAGATGAGCGAGTCGATCACCATGAAGCGCCGACGATGGCGGATGGCATTCAGCACGAAGCCGAACACGATGCAGCCAAAGCATTCGATCATGTACATGGCACCGGTCATGTTGTTGGCCATGCCCGCATCGGCCGTCCCTGTTGCTTGCCAGAACGGAGAGATCCAAGCGATGACCGTGGAATTGGAGATGCCGAACGCCAGACCAGCGATAGCCATGATCCAGGCGTTGCCATATTTCAATGCCGCGAAGATGCTCACGCCTTTACCGTCTTCGGACCCCTCGTTCAGGTCAGCGAAGTTCTGATCAGCTGAAGGCACCTTCACCACCAGCCCGTAGACCACGATGGCGATGATCATGAGGATGATGCCAGCAACCCAAAGCGCCTTCCAAGAATAGTCGAACGCATCTCCGAAGGCGTTGGTGATGGGAATGCCGAAGAAGAACGAACCGCAGATGCCCCACATCTGCCAGGAGCTCCAGATGCCCATGGGAGCGCCACGCTTCTCGATGGGGAACCACATGGCGATGGCGCTGGGAGCGATGACGCCGATGAGGCCCAGGCCGAACCCTTCGATGATGCGAGAGACGATGAGACCCGTGGCATCACCGGCAAAGATACCCAAAAGACCACCGACGATGGCGAAGGCAAGGGCCACCAAACCACCGATCTTGATGCCCCATTTCTTGATGAGCGCCACAGCCGGAAAAGCCAAGAAGATGCCCACCAAGGTGAAGAGGCTCAAGACCCAACCAGCGGTTGCGTTGTCCAATACGAGATCACGGGCGATGGACGGGGCATTCGGATCAGGAGATGCCAGAACACCCGTGACCTTATACTGGGCAAACGCCATGCAGATGCCACCGAGGAACACAGCTAGCATCACCGGCCATGCGCCTTTCGGGGTACCCTTCTTCATTTGCTTGTCTTGCACTTTCTCCTCAGAATCCATAGTTTCCTCCTTTGGAACAATGTTTCTGGAATGAGGGATCACGCTTTCGGTGCACCAGGGGCTTGGGGAGCACCGGGAGCAGAAGGAGCACCCGGAGCTTTAGGGGCTCCAGGAGCCGATGCGGCGGACCCAGCCGGGTCATCACCCATAGCTGCACCGCAGTGCGGGCATTTCTTCAAGACGACGCCACCCATGATGGGCACCTTCTCACCACAGCTGGGGCATACAGGCACCACTGCAGACTCAGCAGGTCTGAAACACATATTCGATTCCTTTCAGAAAGGCGGGGCAACCGACAAGGGGGAGAATGCGGCCGCCCCATACTGTGCTACGAGCTGATGATGGCTACCAAGCGAAGCCGTTATCTCCCCTACCCGGCTTCAAGCGCACCTCATTGCCGATCTTGATGAGCCCCAGCCCATAGGGAGGAGACTGCCCGGCTTCCTTCTTTTCGATGCCAAGCTCGACCAAGATGGCCTCGTAGTCTTCACCATTGGCCAGACGGCCATTCATGTAATCAACGCGCTCTTGGTCAGACATATTGATCAGTGTCTCGCGGTCCATGAGACCCTCCTTAATATCGGTCTTATCTCTCAACCAAGAGGTACCTGCAAGACAAGCTTGCAGGTACCTGGTCATGCATCTAGTTAGGCTTGTAGATGACGACCTTCTCACCCAGGTCCTTGGCCTTCTTGGTGAGCTCCTCCAGCGGGCCATACTCCATGCAGAAGGTCAGGCAATGCTTCACGCACATCGGCTTCTTGCCATCATCCAGGCGGGCTGCGCACAGGTCGCACCGATCAGTGGGCACGGGAATGTAGTTCCAATCCCAGCCGTCCTCCATGGTGGGGTTGTCCTTGCGCCACGGGCCCTGTTCGAACACCGTGATGCCGTACTGATCGGCCTCAAGATCGTGGTACTCCTGGCACGCCACAACGCAAGAACCGCAGTTGTCACAGTACTTGTAGTCCACAAGAAGGCCGTAGTTGCTGTAATCAGCCATGCTTCTTGCTCCTTCCTATTTGATCCAGCCGCGGTTATCGACGAGGACCGGCGGAATCTGCTTGTAGTTCTCGTCGTTCTGATCCTCCAGGCTGGCCACCTTGCGGATGTTGGCCATGATGCCCTTGGCGGGGCAGCCGAAGCCCAGGTTGCCTACATTGAAGTGAGGCACGAGCAGATTGAAGTTGGACTTGAACACACCGTAGAGATTGGGAGCGTCACCTTCCTGCTCAGGGAACCACCAGCCATGCTGGCAGTGGATGGTGCGCTCATCGATGGTGGGAGTGACGCGAGCACGCCAGTTACCCTTACCGAACATGTTGTATACCTGCACCCAGTCACCGTCTTCGATGCCATACTTGGCGGCTGTGACGGGGTTGATCTCTACCAGCGGATCGGGGTTCAGAGCGCGGAGCTTCGCGATCTGACGATGCTCTGAGTGGAAGAAGGCGGAAACACGAGCACCTGAGGTGGCCATCAGCGGGTATTCCTCAGCCAGTTCTGGCTTGGAGACCTGCGAGAACGTGGGCTCTTCGTAGTAGGGCATGGGATCCTCGCCCCAGGCGTCGTAGAGCACCGAATACAGCTCAAACTTGCTGGTCACGGTGTTGAACCCGGGCAGACCGTCATTGCGGAGCATGCCCTTCTCGTACTTCTTATAGGTCATCGGCGGGAAGTAGACACCCATCTCCTTGAACTCGTCCCAGGTGAAGGGCAGCAGCGGCTCATCGTCCAGCTGCTCTTCCAGCCACTCGGTGACATCGTTGTACTTGGACCAGTTGGCATGGGGCGTCACGCGACGGCCCACCTCATAGCAGATCTCAAGGTCAGACTTAGTGTCGCCGGTGCTGAATGCCTTGGCCATGCAGCCAAGCCACACATTGTTGGACATGTAGTATGGGATGACGAAGCCATCATGCTCAGCAAAGGTGCTCATGGGCAAGAACAGGTCCGCCAGACCGTCGATGGTGGGGTTCATGTACAGGTCAGTGGCAACGGTGTACTCCATGGGGAGGAGAGCCTTGTACCAGCGCTGGTTCTGATCAGAGCAGGTAGCGGAGACGAAGTTGGAGGAGTTGATCCAAGCCATCTTCGGCGCGTAGGGCTGGCCGGTCTCCAAGGTCTCAAGGGTCTCATCCGGATGAGTGGAAGCCATGGTGGCTGCGAATGCAGGCCACTTGTCAACGCCGATGCGCTTCGCCCACATCTCATCGGACAGATACATACGGGAATCAGTGCACCAATGACCCAAACGAACAGAAGGATCGCCAACGGTCAAGCCACCCGGAACATCGATATTGCCCGTGATGGCCATGATGGAGAGGATGGCATGACCAGCCTGAACACCGTTCTTGTTCTGGTCGATGGCCAAGCCCCACAGGATGCACATGGGATGCGCGTTCGCCATGACGCGCGCAGCCGTGCGGATCTCCTCGGCGGGAACCCAAGTCTGCTTCTCCACCAGCTCCAGCGGGTACTCGTTCACGCGTTCGCAGAGCTGCTCGAAGCCATAGCACCAGTTCTCCACGAAGTCATGATCATAGAGGTCCTCGTTGATGATGACATTCAAGATGCCCAGAGCCAGCGAAGCATCCGTGCCGGGCTTCAGCTGCAGCGTCATGTTGCCCTTGCGAGAGCCGAGCCAGGTGACGCGCGGGTCGATGCAGATGATCTTGGTGCCGCGCTTCATCATATCCACAAGGGAATGACCGAAGAAGCCATCGCCATTCGACCACAGCGGCATCTTGCCCCAGCAAACCGCAACTTCCGTGAGCTCATAGCGCGGATCATCGTAGCGATCCGGGAAATAGCCCGTATCGATCTCAGGATAGCCAGCGCCTAAGATGTAGTCAGCCACGGAAGAACGGGGGCCATAGCAAGACCAACCAGACTGCGCATAGCAAAGGTTGGGCGTGTTGAGCACAGAGAACGCCATGGGATAGTAGAACATGCACGCCTCGCGGCCGGTGCCGCCGTAGACGACGATGGCCTCGCGACCGTACTTCTTCTCGATATCGCCAACCTTCTCAAGGATGATGTCATAGGCCTCATCCCAAGAGATCTCTTCCCATGCATCAGAGACGCCGCGCTTCTCAGGATCGCGCTTCATGGGATGGATGATGCGCTTGGGATCGTAGGTATAATCCTTCAGCGCCAGGCACCTGGGGCAGAGACGCCCGTTCGTGATGGGATGGGACTCGTCACCCTCGACATGGATCAGCTTTCCATCCTTGACGTGGAGCTCAACGCCGCACCCTACGGGATGGTCTCCAGGAGGCGACCACGCGCACGTCCTGAAGATCGTTGATCCGTCCGGTTGTGGCGTTTTCCACTCATGGGGAAACTGTTTCTCCATACCACACCTTCCTCTCTCGATTCCTCTTACTCCTCTTGCTTCCGGCATGGCTTTTGCCATGCCTTTGACGTCAGATTAGGAAGAACCATTCAAGGAGGTAAGCGCCCAAAAAGGCTTAAATATCCAGGGCATTCGCCCCGTAGTACCTGAGGTACTACGGGGCCGTGCGCCCCCGTTTTCCTAGGATTGCATGGGAACCATGGGAGGAGCGATCATGGGATCAGAGGTTGCGTGATCGCGCACCCGCTGGAGCTTCTCGTACTTATCATTCACCGCTAGCTTGAAACCCTGGTTCTCCGTGCCATCGGGGTTGATGAAGATGGCATCGCGGGTCAGCATCTCAGCCACCTTGGCGCGCAGCGCCAGATCCTTGAATGCATCCAGCTGACCCGTCTGCTCAGCCTCTACGCGTGCCTCATAGGTGCGCTCAGGGGTAGGTTCGCCGAACATGAAATCGATGTCATCATCATTGAGCTCAACCCCATGATGGGTTGCCCATGAAGCCAGCGCGATATCCTGGGCTATGCGGTCATGGGCATCCTGGGCCACTTGCTCGTCGAAATCCATATCGCTCAAACCTTGGATAGCCATATAAGCGGGCCTATCCAGCTCATATTGCTCGAGGAACCGGTCGAATTCGCGGAGCATCTGCTTCTGGATATGGTTCACCGCATCGGCAGGCGGGTCATCAACCAAGCGATGTCCCAGCTCTTCTATCACCTTGTATTCGATGTCATTAGCAAGATCCCGTTGGCGCTGACGCGCCAGGCGCCTCTCAGTCATGGCACGGAACTCGGCCACCGTGGCCGCCCCTGCTATTCTTTGGGCAACCCATTCATCGGTCACCTCGGGCACCACGTATTTGCGCAAGGCCAGGATCTCCACCGTAGAATGCAGCTGGATATCTTCAGGCTCTCCCGCATCTCCGGCACCGCATCCGCCATCGGCAGGCGTCTCCTTATCCGATGCAACCTGGGAGAAGTCTTGATAGGGATACTCCGCTTCTACCACATCACCCACCACATGGCCCAGAAGAGCCGTTTCAAGCTCTTCGGCAAGAGCGCCCACACCTAGCTGAACGTCAACAGCTTCGTGAGTGAGGCCAGGGAAGATGCTCGACCCTTCACGGGTCGTGATGTTGATCTTGATGATGTCATCTGCCTTGACGGGGTGGGGTTCGGTATCCACATGGGTGGCGTGACGAGCTGCGATGCGGTTCATCTCCGCAGTGATATCCCCATCGGTGATAGTGAGATCAGGGAGCGTCACCCGGACAGGGCCGTAATCAGCAAGCTGGTAGTCACCATACTTCTCTTGGATCATGAGCATAGCCTTTCTCTAATCTCCGACAGCGGATCTGTCAGTCCTGTATGGCTTTCAGGATAGGAGCGGCTCTGCTTCACGCCTAGCGCCTAAAAAGGAGGAAACACGCTTCTAACCGTAGTACCTGAGGTACTACGGTTACGCCCGGAAGAGCATCGGCCCTGAGGAAAAATCCGTAGTTATACCCGATGCGCAGCTTGAGAAAAGCGCTTTTCGCACTCGGGGGCCGTGGTATGATGAACGTACCTGCTGAGCGTTCCGTCACCCTTAAGAGTCCTGGTAACGAAACAGCTCCCCTCAGGCCCGTGACACTCAGTTCGCCGTTTCCCCATATCCTTCAAGAAGAATGCGAGCGGCCCATGTCCTCGAAAGCGAACAACCCGTCAACCCCGGAGGCACAGCACTGCGACCAAGACGCCGATGCTTTCACCTATCTCGTCGGATTCTTCGGCCTCTTCGCCTTCGCTATCTTCTTGTTCCTACTGCTCTTCAGCCGCGCATTCTCCCTGGTGACCCTTGGGCCCCTCTACATACCCGGCATTGCCGTTATCGCTCTCGCCGCCACCGTTGCCCTTCCCTTCATGAGGCGCTATCAAGCCTTCTTCGGAAGCGAACGCGGGTTGACCATCACGAAAGCAGTGGGGATGGCTTGCACCTGCATCGCCCCCATCGGGCTGCTCGCAGAACCCCTTTTCATCCCCGCTGCCCTCGTCATGGCCTTCGGAGTGATGGCCTTAGGCTTCCTCTGGAGCCTTTATATGTGCCGGTTCAGCCATAGCGCCCTTGCCAAGCTGCTCTCATTCGCCACCATCCTCGCTGCCGTGATATCAGGAACCCTTCTATGCAATGAGCCCCCCCCCAGCGACTATTTTCGCCATGGTGGTCCTTGGGGTTGCGTCTTGGCTTTCCGTGCTCAACATCAAGGGCCTTACCCAGCTTGACAACCTGAGCATCTCTCCTGAGGATTGCGCCAAGCGGGCCATCACCATCAGGGTTGACCGATGGACCTATTCTCTCATCGGGTGTGACCTGGGATTCTCCTTGGGCCTCGCCCATTGCCTCATAGGCTCTTTTTCAGATGAGTTGGTCTCTCCTGCCAGCATCGCCGTCTTCTGCATCCCCGCCATCATCGTAGGGATCGTATTGCTGGCGGGTCATACCCGGTTCGAGAACACCTTAGAAGCTGTCTCCAAGGATTATCTTTCCTTCGCTTTCACCTTGAGCGCCCTGCTGATCTTCTGCTTGCCGGATATCGGTAAGCTCATTGGGCTCATGCTGCTCTTGGCCGTCTCGTTCTTGCAGGTGGTCATCCTGATAAACGCCAGCATCGAATTCATCCGGTTCGAAGAGCTCTCGCCCCAGTGGTATATGGCAGAAGAGGCTTTCGTGGCTGGCGGAATTGCAGTGGGCACGCTTCTGGCCTGGGCGGGCATGTTCAGCCTCCCGTCTTTGGATGGGAGCTTCTACGCAACCTGCATCGTCATCTTGATGAACATCTTCGCCCAGACGTTCATCAATGAGGGGCGCTTCCCCTCTTCAGAGCAGAGCCCTCTCACCTTGGAACCCGCCTCCTCCGAACCTGTACCAGAGGCTGAAACTGCCCAAGATGCTGATGTCCTGCGTGGCGAAGCGTGGGTCAAGAGCGTCAACCATATCTGCCAAGAATACAACCTGTCACCCCGGCAATCAGAGATCCTCAAGCTCTTGGCGAATGGACGGGATTCGGTATATATCGAGAACCATTTCTGCATCTCGAAATCCACTGCGAAATCCCACATCTACAACATCTATCGGAAGCTCCATATCCATTCACGCCAAGAGCTCATCGATATCGTGGAAAGGACCCATTGATATGTGCATGCATTGCAGCCAGATGTGCGATAACTGCAAACCGGCGGATATGCGGGCGTTTCAGTGCGAAGCGTGCGGGAAGACCTCCATCCTCAGCCGAGAGGATTGCCTGTTGGCCCTAGGCTATTGGAAGCTGCCATCCCTGCCGGATGGCTCCCCTGACCCAACCGCTGCCAAGCGCTATGCCTGCCGAACGTGCGGGGCTGACCTCTCCAGCGCCATCAAGACCGCCATCCAGCCTAAAGAGTGCCTGTATACGGGCATCCTCTGCGGATACCCCTGTGGGCGCCATGCCCGCAGGCGCACTGAGACGGGTGGCCCCTGTCGTAAGCAGGTCTTGGCTAAATGAGTGGGACAACGGGTGTATCATAGGGCCATGTTCCGTGTACGGGCGAAATACCTTCTTCTGATAGCAGCAGCGGTCTGGTTCTTGGCTGGCATCAACATCGCGCGGCTGGGGGTTCTGGCCTGCGCGGAGGGCACCACGCCCCTCTGGCTGCTCATCCTTGGCATACCCGCGGTGTTCCTGGCGTTCCATGCCATGTTCAGCAAGCTGGTAGGCAAGCACGCTGACCGCATCCGCAGCTACGGCGAAGACAAGATGCATGTCCTGCGCTTCTTCGACGTGAAAGGCTACATCATCATGGCCATCATGATGGGCGGCGGCATCTCCCTGCGGGCCTTCGGCATCGTTCCCAGCTGGTTCGTTGCGTTCTTCTACACGGGTCTGGGAGTTGCCTTGGCGTTAGCGGGCATCGGCTTTCTGGTGCATTACGCCCACCGCGGTGGCCAGATCACCTGCCCTGTCACCAAGAAGACGCGCCTAGCCTGACCAGCGCGTATCACCTACTACCTCGAACAGCGGTGATGCCATGGAATACGTGATCTCTTTCTTGGAAGGTATCATCACCTTCGTTTCCCCCTGCCTGCTGCCCATGATCCCCATCTATGTGACCTACTTCGCTGCGGGCGAGGAGCAGAGCACGGGCACCATATTGAAGAATGCCCTCGGGTTCGTGTTGGGCTTCACGATGGTCTTCGTGAGCATGGGCGCCTTGGCGGGCACGGTAGGGTCATTCTTCCTGCACTATCGCACGACATTGAACATCGTCTGCGGCGCTATCGTGATCCTGTTCGGCCTGTATTTCCTGGGATTCCTGAAGCTGAACCTCTTCAAGGGCGTGAATTCTTCCCTCACGGAGAAGACGCTCGGGTTCCCCTCGGCCGTCCTCTTCGGCATGGTCTTCTCCATAGGCTGGACGCCCTGCGTGGGAGCGTTCTTGGGCTCAGCGCTCATGTTGGCATCCCAGCAAGGCTCAGCGCTCACGGGCACGCTCATGCTGCTTAGCTATTCAGCGGGCCTGGGCGTTCCCTTCGTGGCCAGCGCGCTGCTCATAGACAAGCTCAAAGGCGCGTTCGACGCCATCAAGCGCCACTATGACCTCATCACCAAGGTATGCGGGTGGCTTCTGGTTGCCATCGGCCTCCTCATGGCAACAGGGCTCTTAGGGAACCTGCTCAGTCTCTTGAGCTGATCAGGGGAAGGGAAGCGCATCATGAAAGAGAAGAAGGCGAAGAGCGCAGATTCGAACGGTGCATCCAAGCGCGGGCTCATCATAGGCGTGGTGGCCTTGGTGGCGGTCATCGCCATAGCGGCCATTGCCTACAACGCCCTGGCACCGGCCGCTTCCTCCCAAACAGACCAATTGAGCGAACGCGAGGTGGCAACAAGCCCTGACGGGCCCTCAACAGGCAACGAAGAGCGCACGGAGGCTCCTGATTTCGCCATGGTCACCGCTGATGGAGAGGTCATATCTTTCAGTCAACTTCGAGGGAAACCCGTGGTGCTGAACTTCTGGGCCAGCACCTGCGGCCCCTGCCAACAGGAGATGCCCGGGTTCCAAGCAGCCTTCGATGAATACGGAAGCCAGGTGCAGTTCGCCATGGTAGACGTTGTGGGCTTCAACGGCGAAACGGAAGACCGCGCTCAGCGCTTCATCGCTGATGAGGGATACACCTTCCCGGTGTTCTATGACCGCGAAGGGGACGCCTCCATCCAATACAGCCTGACCTCCATCCCGCGGACCTTCTTCATTGATGCTGAAGGCTATGTGGTGGCCATGGGATCCGGCATGCTAGATGAAGCCTCCCTTGAGCGCGGGATATCCATGCTGCTCTAGAATGCCAGCACCTTCTGAGAGATAAGCAGATAGGCGAAGGGCCCGCCTCCTGAGAAGCGGGCCCTTCAAGGTGTTGGGCGAGGAGCTTACTCCAAAGCGCCGATGTTGTCTTGGACGGCTTCGATGCGCTCACCGCCGGGGCCGCGGAAGAACATGATCTTCAGCTTGGCTCCCCCGTCACCGTAGACGGTGAACACGTCATCATCCTTTGCACCCAACGGACGGTCGAAGGGGCAGAGCGCGTCGAAGGGACCGGCTTCGATGGCAACACCCCTCTCGTTCAGGCGCGCCACGATCTCATCCATATCCTGAACGCGCACAGCGAAGTGGTTGAGGCACGCTTTCGCCGCCTGGATGGTGGCCTTGTCCTCTTGCTCCAATAGCTCGATGACAACGCCGTCGTCGCTCTTCACCCAGGCCATCTTGAGCGGCTTATCCCCTTCCATGGTCTCGGTTGAGAACAGGTGCCGAAAGCCCAGGACGTCGGTGTAGAAGCCAATGGACTCTTGGATGTCATCGCAATAGGCGCCGATGTGATGCGGTGCTATCTTCATGGCCCGCTTCCCCTTTCTGGCTCATCTAGCCCTTGTACATGGCGATGGTACCGGCGTTCAAGTCCTTGTCCTTCGTGGAGATGAAGTCAGTCACATGGCGCGGCAGGTATCCATCGAAGGTCACGTCGATGGCGTAATCGGCTGGCTCGATCTGCTTGAACCAGAAATCCCCAAAGTCATCGGTCTTCTGGGTGTAGGTCTTGCCGGTCTCCAGATTGGTGATGGTCACGTCAGCCCCGATCAGCACCTCTTCCTCTTCAAGGTCAGCCACTTCTCCGGCCAAGAAGCGCTTCGGGATGTTCAGGTAATGGACGCGGGGCTTCGTGCCAGCGGCGCACTGCAGATCCTCCGCCTGGGCCAGCAGGTCCTTCAGGTCCTCTTCTTCACCGAAGATGAGGGCATTGTGGGCGCAGGCATCCACGCAGCGCGGGATGGTCCAGCCGTCATCCAGCAGGTGAGCGCAACCGGTGCACTTCTGCGGAAGGGCCAGGGCCTCGTTCCAATACACCACGCCGTAGGGGCACGCATCCACGATGGCGCGCTGATCCTTGGCCTTGGCTGGATCGATGATGACCAGACCGTCATCGCGGCGATACACCGCACCATCCTTAGCAGCCTTCATGCAAGGAGCGTCCTCGCAATGCTGGCACAGGATGGGGGTATAGGACACGCGCACCTTCGGAGTTTGACCGCGCTCCTCCTCTTTGACGTTCATCCAGAATTGCCCGGTGTCAGGCTGAGGAGCCGCGTAGGGCATCCAATCGTTGTCGCAGTGCTCGTCCTTGCAGACCAGCTGGCAGCTGCGACAACCGATGCAGCGATCGAGGTCTATGATGAAAGTCTTCATGGGCTAGGCTCCTTCCACGATCTTATCGATGGCGATCTGACCCGTCTCTGCCTCATAGATGCGCTCGAACGCCTCGGGATACTGCTTGGCAAGCTCGAACACGTCCACCTTCTCCAGGTTCACCAAGAAGCTGTTGGTCACCTCACCAGGGGCATTCTTGGAAGTGGTGTTCGACGGGCAGATGAGGTTGTTCGCGCCCGCTCGGTCAAGCTCACCCAACACGATGTTGTCAACGCGTGCGCCATGGTCTTGATAGACGGCATGGGGGATGACGCGCTCAGATAGGCGGATGCCACCCAGCACGGCACCGCGTTCGTTGTACATCTTCACGATGTCGCCGTCCTCCACGCCAAGGACCACTGCATCCTTCGGATTGACCCAGATCGGCTCATACCTGTAGCCGTCAGGCCCCATGACCTTGCAGGTCTCTATCTCGCGGCACCAGGTATTGTCATCATTCTGCGCATGGACGCGCCACCGGGGATGGTTGGTGATGAGCAAGAACGGATACTCTTCCGCACGCGGATGAAGGAAGCTCTCCGTATGGGACTCACCGTAGGGCACGAAGTGCGGCACTGGCGGACGCTCCTCGTCATCAGGGAAGAACTGCTCCAACAGCGTTGACTTGAATTCGATGAGGCCCGTGGGGGTCTTCAGCGGATTGCTCTCAGGGTCATCATAGAACGGGCGCATGCCGCGCGGGTCATCTTCCCAATCCTTCGCCGTGGGCACGACGAAGTAGCCCTTCTCCATGAACTCCTCGTAGGACACCATGTCTTGGACGCCGGAGTTGTCGAAGCCCTTCTTGATGAGCTCGTCTTCGGTGCCACCCACGTATTCCTCGTATAGGCCAAGCTTCTTGGCAACCTCGCCCACGGCCTCGAAGTCAGACAGGGATTCTCCCACGTGTGGGATGGCCTGCTCTTCGTGCATCAGCATGTTGTACTGGCCGCTGAACAGGTCAGCAGAGATATCGCGCACCTCCAGCTTAGTGGTGGTGGGAAGGATGATGTCAGCGAACAGGCAGTCATTCTCCAACCACGGGTGCTGCGCCAGGATGAACTCCAGGTTGGGATGCTGAAGCGCCCGCTGCATCTCGTAACCACCGTTCCAGCAGGTTTGCCAGCAGGGACTGTCAGTCCAGATCATATGCAGCTCATAATCACCGTCGTGGGGGAAATCCCATTCGACCACCTGGTCCTCAGCCGGAAGACCTGCGATGACATGACCGCCGCGCCACTTCACCGGCGGGTTGGTAATGGCCTCGGGGATGAGGGTCTTCGGAATGAAGTTCACCGGATAGGTCAGCATGGCCCAGCCGTTGTAGATGGAGGACAGATCGGGCTGGCACTCAGACCGCGGCAGAGGGTAGATCTCATCGATGCCGAACAGGCCCCAGTCCATGAAGTTGATCTGACCAGCGCCCGGCTTGCCAAGGCCCTGCATGGCCAGAAGCGCCACTTCCAACCGAGCGGGTTCGCTGGAATAGGCTGCACGGATCAGGCCGCCGCCTGCACAGTGGGCGATGGAGACCACATGCTTGGCCCAGTAGCGAGCCAGCGCCTTGATCTGACGCTCAGAGATGCCCGTGATGGGAGAAGCCCATTTCGGGGTCTTCGGCACGCCATCCTCAACGCCCATGATGTAGTCTTTGAACTCCTCGAACCCGATGGAGTGCGTGGCCACGTAATCCTTATCGTAGGTGTCTTCCTTGATCCACACATAGGCCAAGGCGCAGTGCAGAGCCGCATCGGTGTTAGGCAGGATGGGAATCCACTTGCCTTCATGGGCGGCCCCTGTGTAATTGAGGTCGGGAGAGATGAAGATGGACTTCAGGCCCACATCATGCAGCCAGCGCACCAGGCGTCCAGGCTGCATGCCGCCCCAACCCCAGGGCGTGGTCTCAGGATCGGCGCCCCAGTAGAGCACCGCGTCACCGTTCTCAGCGATATCTTGGAACAGGTTCTGCACATGACCCTGCTTGCCCACCGGATCCATGCCCCAGATATGCTTAGCGCCCCAGGTCCAGCCTTCCCAGCTGTCAGGCTGACGGGCTTGCAGGGTATAGCCACCCATGAGGTCTAGCAGCTTGCCCGGGCAACCATGGGCTGCATGGATGATCTTGGATTCGCCGTGACCGTCCACCTGAGCCAGAACGGCCAAGGGCCCGTATTCCTTATGGATGCGCTTCAGCTCAGAGGCGATGATGTCAGTGGCCTCGTCCCAGGAGATGCGCCGGTACTTGGAGATACCGCGGGTCTCAGGGTGGCGGTCGCCATTGGGATCCCAATCCACGCGGATCAGCGGATAGGGCACGCGGTTCTTCGAATAGACGCGCTTCTTGTAGGCATACTGGAGCGGCGTGGGCATCGTCTTGTCCTTGGGCTCCAGCACAGCGCCGTTCACCTCTATGCGCCAAGGGCGCATGTCAGCGATGTCATAGGCGTCGTCGTAATGCATCGGACGGATGCGAAGGATCTTCCCATCCTTCACGTCCACAGCGGCGGAATTCGAACCAAGCCCGAAGCCGCACAGCCCAAGGGACTTGTACACTGTCTTCACGTCGTTAGACATTCCAACTCCTTCTCTTGTGTCGTATCTTGCAACCTTCCCTGTTTCCTTCTCGCCACGAAAGTGCTTGCATTCCTCCCTCTCTTCGAGTACATTCCTTTGCTGATCCCACGCTCAATCCACTTCTTGCCAAGTCAAAACTGCCGTTGACTCTACGGCCTTGCGGAATCTCTGACAATCGCGTGCGCCGCCTGATTTTCTGGGGCAGCAGCCTGCGAAGCGGCGTTTCCGTTCTATGGCCGCAGGTACTAGATGGCCTAGGAAGCAAAGGCTGGAACAGGGAGAACGTGTTGGTGCCACTTCTCAGAGACGCTCGGAGGCCAACACGGAGAGGAGAGCGCAGATGAACGATGCCATGGTTGCAAGAGAGAAGCACCCAGCCCGGCGGCTCAGTCCCACCCTAGGGCTCTCCGGTTTCGGAGTGCTCCTCGGCTGGCACTTCCTCATCCTCTACTTCTCATTCCCCATGGCCAGCGGAGTGGTTCCCACGGAATACACCTTCCTCCGGCAGTTGGTGCTGAACGCATCCCTTGGCGCATTCTTCGGGCTCTTCGGTTATCTGATGAAAGACCTCCCCGAACGCGACGGCATCCGGTCTCACGCCGTCTCCTACTCAGCCACTGCCATAGGCGTGATAGGCAGCTTCATGCTGGTGATGGGCTCTGGCCAAGGGATAGCCTGGTCTATGATCGCCGTTGTGCTCATAGGCGCATCGGAGGCGGTGCTCACGCTCTTCTGGCTGCACTTCTATACCGAGACGGCCGAGAACTATTCGGGCAAGTGCCTGGGAACCTCAGCTGTGCTGGCATCACTGCTCTGCTTCTTCACCTATCACCTGACGGTTGAGGTATCCATGTTCGTGCTGATCGGGTTGCCCCTCGCCTCCGGCGTGCTGCTCGTAGCCATGACGAAGGATGTGCCGCTGCGGAAGAATGATCCGTTGGGTCTGGGCTCCGGCATCCCCGACGGACGCTCTGCTAGCAGGCCCTATTGGAAGGCCACCGCCCAGCTGGCCGCCATGGCGCTGTTCTTCGGCGTGGTGCAAGGGTGCAGCTCTCCCACCCACACCCTCCTGCCAGCGGCAGACCCGGTCACCATCCTGGGGGCCGGCCTTGCGGGCATCGTCTTGTTCGTCTGCTATGCCCGCTCAGAGCATCTTCCCGAAATGGGTCCGGTGGTAGGCGCTTCTGTGGTGATGTATGTGGCGGGGCTGATGTTCCTGCCCTTCCACGCGCCCTTCCTGCCCCAGATAGCAGCGTTCCTCATCATGACCGGCTTCATCTTCAACTTCGTGCTCACGCTGGTCTTCGTCGTAGACCTTTGCCGCACCTTCGACCTGAACGCCACCACGGCTGTCGGCAAGAACCAGGCATTGGAATATGCCATGTTCGCCGTGGGCATCGTAGCCGGACAGGCCCTCTGGGCGCAGTTCGGCGATGAGGACACCCTCCCCTTCGCCATCTCCTTCGTGGCGATGCTGGTGCTCTATGCCATCACCCTGTTCTTGACCACTGACCTTCCCCCTTGGAAGGCCGCCTTCTACAAGCCAGCACACACGCCTGAACCCAAGAGCGAGGAAGAGAACGCTCAGGTGCCTGATCCTGTGAATGTGACCGCCATCCTGTGCAGCCGTTATGGGTTGACCCCGCGCGAAGAAGAGGTGTTCGGCCTGCTGGCGAAGGGACGCAACGCGGAGTTCATCCAGAATGCGCTGGTCATCTCGAACCACACCGTGAAGACGCACATCTACAACATCTATCGGAAGATGGATGTGCATTCGCTGCAAGACCTGTTGGACGTGCTGGACGCAGAAGAGGCCGTTCAGGCCCAGATACAGGAATAGAATCAACCTACGGGTACGAGCACCAAAGAACGCAGAACGCCAGCGATCCGGCGAATCTCAGGCCTCCCATGGGATGCACAGCAGTGCCTCATCCCCTACCATGAGCGTTGCCAAGTCATGCCACGCAGAGAACAGCAGCCAAAAGCGGGCTTCGCCACAGGCCAGCAAGCGCTCCTCTGCTCCCCACGCTCCCCAATGCTCACCTTTACGAGGGGGTACCTATGACTGGTTCAACCAACGCGCAGTTCCCCATGAGCCGCAGGTGGCTCATCTTCTGCTCTGTGTTCTTCCTGGGCGTGCTGACATCCTTCGGCATGTTCAAGGCTCCCACCATGTTCACCACCGAATTCACCACCGAACTGGGTTTCACTGAATCGAATATCGGCTGGGTCATGTCGATGTTCACGCTCATCGGCGCCGTGCTGGCATTCCCCGCCGGAGGCATCTTCGCGAAGCTGGGAGCGAAGAAGAGCCTCATCATCACGGCCATCAGCCTCATCGTGGGCGCTGCTGGCGGCGCACTTGCCACGAACGCCACGATGATGTTGGTCACGCGCTTCATCGAAGGCATCGGCATGGGCTTGATATCCGTGGTGGGGCCTGCCGCCGTGGCTTCCATCATCCCAGCCCGCAAGCAAGGCCTTGCCATGGGCATCTGGAGCGTCTGGTTCCCGGCTGGCGTGGTGCTGGCCATGAACGTGACGCCCATGGTATACGCGCTGGGCGGCACCTGGCGCGCGAATTGGTGGCTGTCAGCCATCTTGGCCGCTGTGGCCTTGGTGTTCGTGCTGGCGGTGTACGCCACGCCACCCCAAGAGGACGCGCCTCAGGAATCCGCTGCCACGGGCGCCGCTCCCCTGAAGCTGAAGCCCGACTTCTTCAGCATCGTGATGATCGCCATCGCCTTCGGCTGCTGGAACGTATTCAACGCTGGCGCCATCGGCGGGTTCTATCCGTCCTACCTGGCTGACGTCCATAGCCTGGATACCCAGCTCTCAGGCACCATCTCTAGCGTCACCAACATACTGGTGCTAGCTTTAGGCCCCATATCAGGGATCGTGGCCGACAAGTTCGACATCCACAAGGGCTTCATCGTCTTCGGCATGTTCGGTGCGGCCGCGTTGCTCACCTTCGCCTTCGGGAGCAACATGGCGCTGGTGTGGGTGTTCGTCGTGGCCATGAGCTTCTGCTCGGCTTGCTGCTCCACAGGCGTCTTCTCCAGCGTGCCGCTGTACGCGAAAGACCCGTCGAAGGTGGGCCTGGGCATGGCCATCGTGGCATTCCTGCAGAACCTGGGCGGGTGCATCGGCTCGGCGGCCTTCGGCAGCCTGGCTGCATCCATGGGATGGAATACGGCATCCCTGGCGTTCTGTGTGCCCATCGCCATCGTAGGCGGCATCTGCGCCGTGCTGATCAAGTCACGCAAGCCCAAGAAGGATGCGGCCTTAGAAGCCTAAGACCGCTTCATCCTGACGCTCTCCCAAGGCCCGCTCTTCGGAGTGGGCCTTGTTCGTTCTTGCCGGAAGCATGCTCTTCGCCCCTGCAGGGGCCCGCCATCAGGGCAACAGTCATCCCGCCAATGCGGGAGCTCAGAAAGCCAGCTCAGCTCTTCCTTACAGCAGTCCGTGGCGCTCGAAGAAGGACTCCAGTGTTTGCAAGGTGAGCTTTCGGGCCATGAGCTGCTGATAGGTGGCTGATTTCACGCGGCCTTTCGCCCGCAGCTCCTCCATGGTCTCAGCCACCTGGGCTTGTTCGCTCTGCAGGTCAGCCAACACCGCTTCGAAGCGCTTCAAGCGCTCTTCATCTCCCATACCCCTCCTCCTTGGTTCCACTGTGAGCATGATGATACAAGAGCGCTTCCTCTCGAAAGATCGCGTTGGCACTCTGACCTTATATTCGACATACCTTGACTTTGACTTGGCTTCAAGACGAGGTATGCTTTCCTGAAAGAGAAAGGGAGGTGCTCATGGGATACAGCATCGGTGAGGTGGCGAAGATGACAGGGCTACCTACCTCTACCCTTCGCTACTATGACAAAGAAGGCCTGCTCCCCCGTCTTGAGCGCAAGGGCGGTCAACGCGTCTTCGATGAAGAGAGCGTCCGAGCGCTCCATATCATCGAATGCCTTAAGCGGTCTGGGCTTGAGATCCGGGAGATACGTCAGTTCATGGAGCTCACCACCCAGGGCAGCAAGAGCTACCCTGCCCGCAAAGAGCTCATGGAGGAGCAACGACGCAAAACCTTTGAGCAGATGGCCGAACTGCAAAGGACCTTGGACCTGCTGGAATACAAGTGCTGGTACTACAGCGAAGCGCTGAGATGCGGCAACGAGGATTTCGCCCAGGATGCCCCCGCGAACCTTCCCAAGGAGGCCCAGGAACTCTACCGAAAGGCCTTTCCGCAAAGCTGAACCTGATAGGGAAGCCCAGCGGGCAACGGTCGTGCCACAGATGCAGGGGCTTGAGGGTGCCCATGGGTATAATCTCCCCTAGACGAAACAAGGCCTACCCCTAGAGGAAGGATCTGAAGCCATGGGACGTTCAGGTGGAGGCGGTGGCGGCTTCGGCGGAGGATTCGGCGGCGGCTTCTCAGGCGGAGGCGGCATCGGAGGCGGATTCTCCGGTGGCAGTGGCGGGTTCTCCCGAGGAGGCGGTTTCGGGGGCTTTGGGGGCGGCCGGTCCGGTAGCCCCCTCTCCGGAGGAGGTTACTCTGGCGGAGGCGGCAACTTCTGGGGCGGGTTCCTGTTAGGGAACCTGCTGGGCGGCTCCCGCGGTGGTGGCAGCTATCCCCCACCCCAGCAGGACCCTTACCAGCCTGGCCAGCAACCGAACCCCGGCGCCTCTTCGCCTCGCAAGGGCCCTTCAGGCTGTCTTGTGGCCATCATCGTCTTCTTCTGCGCCATGATCTTGGTGGGCATCCTCTTGAACCTCATGGGCGCCGTGGCAGATACCAGCACCAAGGCCTCCTCAACAGTGGAGCGCACGGCCCTTCCCTTGGGCGTGGTAGAAGACACCGGGTATTTCCAGGATGACAGCGGGGACTGGATAGAGAACCCGAAAAAGCTTGACCAAGCCATGAAGCAGTTCTGCTTGGATACGGGCGTGGTGCCCTATCTCATCATCTTCCCCAACGGTCAGGTTACCTCTCAGGCTGACCTCACCCAGCAGGCTACCGCCTACTATGAGAGCCACTACGACGACGGCTCCCATTTCGTGCTGGCCTTCTGCGACAACGGCCAAGGGCGCTTCAACGCGGGGTATTACGTGGGAGCCCAGGCGAAATCCGTCATGGATGCTGAGGCTTTGAGCATCTTCGCCGAATACCTGTCCATCAACTACGATGACTGGGACCTGACCGAAACGGAGATCTTCGCCAACACCTACACGGAGACGGCCCAGCGCATCATGACCACCGATGCCGACCGCATGAAGTCAGCCTATATCATCATGGCCGTGGTGGTGGGCGTGGTCGTTGTTGCCGTCATCGTAGCCCTCGTCCTCAAGCGGCGCCGGGAAGCCAAGGAACGGGAGCGGATCCGCCAGCAAGAGATCTTGAACACACCCCTGGAGAAGTTCGAGGATGCATCCGTAGAGAACCTGGCGAAGGAATACGAGCAGTCCCGGGAAGCCCTGGAAAAGGGGGATGGAGCGGCCGCACCCGAGCCAACGGTGCCCACCACCTACGAGAAGTTCGGGGATGATAGCCTAGAAGAGCTGGAGCGCAAGTACAACGGTGACGAATCGGATAAGGCTTGACCCTGATCAAGGGGAACCCCGCCCGATTGCAGCACAATAGAGCACGCTGAACGTACAGGCCGAAACGCGCTCAAGGCGCGGAAAGGAAGACAAGGAGAAGCTGATGGCAGGAATACTGGACCGCTTCGCCACCATCATCAAGGCGAACATCAACGATCTACTGGACAAGGCGGAAGATCCTTCGAAGATGATCGAACAATACATGCGTGACCTGACCGAGAGCCTGGCTGAGGTCAAAGAGGCCACTGCTGGGGTCATGGCCGAAGAGGCCCGCTGCAAGCGCCTGGTAGATGACAACACGAAGGACATAGACAAATACGAAGAGCTGGCCCGCAAGGCCCTGGCCGCTGGCAACGAAGATGACGCCCGCGTGTTCCTGAAGAAGAAGCAAGAACTGGAGGGCAAGCAGGAGGGGCTGCAAGTGGCCTATGCCGCCGCCACGGAGAACGCCTCCAAGATGCGCCAGATGCATGACAAGCTGGTGAGCGATATCGAAACCCTGCAAGAGCGCAAAGAGGTCATCAAGGCCAAGGCTGCCGTGGCGAAGACCCAGGACAAGGTCAATAAGATGACCTCCGGGGCTGACAAGGCCGAAGGGGCCATGAGCGCCTTCGAACGCATGGAAGCCAAGACCGACGCCATGTTGGACAAGGCCAATGCCATGAGCCAGCTCAATGAGAAGCCGAAGAGCGAAACCGAAGAGCTGGAGGAGAAGTACGAATCCATGGGCGTGGATGCCAGCGTAGAGGATGACCTGGCCCGCCTCAAGGCTGAGATGGGCATGCAGTAGCACATCCTTCCATGCCTGATATCAGCACCAGAGCAGCTTCCCGGGGCTGCGCTCTCTTCAATTGAGCCATCAAAAGGACGCAGCCCCATGACAAGGCCCCTTGCCACGAAAGCAGATAAGACGTTCCTCATCAGTGCCGGGATAGGCACGATCGTCTCGTTCGCCCTCATCATGCTAGGAGAATGGGGTGTGGGCGTAGGATCTGCAGGCGTCACCCATCGGCTCTTAGGGAGCATCGGATTCGTGCTCTTCGGGCTTTGCCTCTTCGCCTTCGCAGGGTGGTTCGGCCGCGCTACCGTTGCCCGCATCGCCTCTCTGACCCAGGAAGAGCGCGCCGCCAAAGGCAAGGCCTTCCTCAAGCAGCTCCTCATAGGGCTGCTGAATGTCATCGTATACGGGGGCTGTGCCCTTTTGATACTGGGAGGCATCAGCGCTCTGGACAAAACGGGGGCTACGGGCATCGTGGCTGTTCTGCTCGTTTGGGTGGCAGCCATCGGCATCTTCGTGGCCTACCGTCGCTTCCGCAAACAGCACCCGCTCTCCTTCGCTGAGCTTGGCAACGTCTTCCTCCTCCTCTTCCTGTTGGCAGGAGGATGCCTCACCATCTTCTTGGGCCTCAAGGTGCACATCCCCGATGCCCTCCAGGATATGACCCAGGGGCCGCGAACAGCTGATGTGGTGCTGGCAGATGTCAAGCGCAACACCCATACGGGCCGGTACCGTGCCTTCCAGCAGAACGAGGTGGTCCTCACCTTCGTCACGGCAGAAAGGGAGCGCATCGTGCTCATCGTCCCTGATTCTGACGCAAAGGCCTTGGATCCGTTCACCCATGATATCTTCGCTCATCTCACCTACTACCCCGCCACCCAGATCTTCGTCAGCGCTGAGTCCTGGGACCAGGGGGAAGGGGTCATAGGCCCTCAGCTCTTGGATGAGATAGCCCGTGGCGAGATACCCTCAGAACCAGCATCCTGAAGAAGAGGAACCTCCCCCTGAACAGCAACCGAACAGATGCGAAGGATTCCTTGAGAAGGAAGATGCGGCGAAAGCGGGATGGGCTTTCGGTAGCAGAGCGCTCTTGGGAGGATGCACAGATCCTGAGCCAGGTGCGGGCTCTTCCCCAGTTCGCTCAGGCGGACACCCTGCTCACCTATCTGTCCGTAGGGAGCGAAGCGGACACGAAGGCCTTGATCCAAAGCGCCTGGGACTTAGGCAAGCAGGTGGCCATTCCCCGTTGCACGGGGGCCCATCAGATGGAATGGTTCCTGATAGAGAGCTTCCAGGGGCTTGAGCAGTCCCCTTTCGGCATCCTAGAGCCTCCCTTGGAACCGAAGCACAGGATGAGCGCCTTCGGCGCGGATGCCCTTGCTATCGTACCTGGGCTGGCTTTCGATGCCCAGGGCTTTCGTCTAGGCTATGGTGGCGGGTTCTACGATGCCTTCCTGGAAGGCTTTCCCGGAACGTCTGTGGGCCTTTGCTATGGCTGTCAGCGGGTCATGAGCCTAGAAGACCTAGGCGCACGGGATCCTCATGACCTCCCCGTGGATCAGGTCATCTGCGGAAAGCAGTGAGGGCGCGGCCATCAAGACCGGATGGCCGCCTATAACGCCGCTACGATGGCATCAACGGAAGCCTTCGCATCCCCTAACAGCATGTCTGTGTTGTCATTGAAGAACAGCGGGTTCTGCACGCCCGCATACCCGGCGTTGCCCATACCGCGCTTGAACACGATGACCTTCCCTGCCTCCCAGACATGCATGACCGGCATGCCTGCGATGGGCGAATCCGGTTCCGTTTCCGCAGCGGGGTTCACCGTGTCATTGGCACCTATGACCAGCACCACATCCACGTCTCCGAAGTCATCATTCACCTCATCCATCTCATAGACGTTGTCATAGGGCACCTTAGCCTCGGCCAACAGCACGTTCATGTGGCCCGGCATGCGCCCTGCCACCGGATGCACCGCGAAGACCACATCCGTGCCCGCCTCCTGCAAGCGCCGGGTGAGGTCAGCCACGGGGAACTGGGCCTGAGCCACCGCCATGCCGTAGCCAGGGGCGATGACCACCTTCTTGGCATCTTTCAGCAGAGCAGCCACTTCCTCGGCCGTGGCTTCGGTGTAGGCACCGTAGTCCTTCTCCTCTGCGCTAGCGGCAGGGGTTGCCCCTTCGCCACCGAACCCACCTAGGATGACGGAAATGAACGAGCGGTTCATGCCCTGGCACATGATGTAGGACAGGTATGCGCCCGAGGAACCCACCAAGGCACCGGTGATGATGAGCAGGTCATTGCCGAGGGTGAACCCGGCCATGGCAGCCGCCCAGCCGGAATAGGAGTTCAGCATTGACACCACTACGGGCATATCGCCGCCGCCGATGGCCAATACCAAGTGCGCCCCCAGCACGAGCGAGACCACCGTAAGGATGATGAGCGGCACGAGACCCGCTTCCAACCCGCGCGTGTTGATGAGCCAGACGATGAGCCCGAGGGATACCACGATCATGGCAGCGTTGATGGCGTTGCGCCCCGGCAACGTCAGCGGCTTGCCGGATATCTTGGCCGACAGCTTCAGATAGGCCACCACCGAACCAGTGAGCGTGACCGCGCCAATGAAGATGGCCAGCCCCACCTCTCCCAGATGCCAGGCGTTCTCAACTCCTTCGGCACCCGGATCAGTGATGAACGAGCAGAAGCCCACGAGCACCGCCGCTGCCCCCACGAAGGAATGGAGCATGGCCACCAGTTCGGGCATCTCCGTCATCTTAACGTGCTTGGCCTTGAGGATGCCGATAGCACCACCGATGGCCAGGGCCACCACGATCAGCAGGAACGTGACCCAAACATCAGGAGCTGCCACCCCGAATGCTGCGCCCGCAGGATCATTGACCAGGGCGAATGAGCCATCAGAGGTGGCGACCAAGGGCCCTGGGAACACCGTGGTGACCACCGTGATGGCCACGGTGGCAATGAGCGCGATGACCATGCCAGCTATGCCTGCGAAATTGCCGTTGCGAGCGCTCTTCTGCTTGGAAAGCCCCGCCAGGGCCAAGATGAACAGCAGAGCGGCGGCGATGTAAGCCAAGGATTGGAAGCGCTGCGCCCCCGTGAGCACTGCAAGATATTCGCCCATCTGAGCAAGCGCAGGATTGTAAGTAACGGTTTCCATTAGTCCTCAGAGCTCCTCTGGAACATGCTGAGCATCCGGTGAGTCACCAGGAAGCCACCGAAGATGTTGATGGACGCGATGACCATAGCGATGAACGACAGCACCACGACCACGGGATTGCCAGAACCAACCAAGAGCATGGCCCCCACGATGATGATGCCGGATATGGCGTTGGTCACCGACATGAGCGGCGTGTGCAGCGAATGGGACACGCCCGTGATGACATAGAATCCCACCACTACCGCCAGGGCGAACACGATGAAGTGGGCTTGCATGCTAGCCGGAGCGAACAGCACCAGCACCGCAGCCAAGATCACCGCGGCCACCTTCCACCACCACTTCCGCCAACCGGGCATCTCATCGGCAGCGATATCCTGAGCAGTGGTGGCATCAGCCGGGACTGCCTTGGGATTGGCGGGAACCTGTTGGGCCGACACCTTCACCGGAGGCGGGGGCCACAGGATATGGCCGTCAAGGGTGACGGTCATGCCCCGGATGATCTCATCTTCCTCATCCAACACCAGCTGACCGTCTTTGCCCGGCGTGGCCAACTTGAAGAAGTTCACGATGTTCTGACCGTAGAGCTGGCTTGCCTGCCCGGCTAGGCGGGAGGGAAGGTTGGTATAGCCGATGATGGTGACACCGTTGGCCGTGGTGTACACGTTGTTGTATTCCGTGAGCGACGTGTTGCCGCCTTCAGGAGATGCGCCCAAGTCAACGATGACCGAACCCGGCTTCATGTGAGCGATGGCATTCTCATCCAAGAGCAGCGGGGGCGTGCGCCCGGCCACCATGGCCGTGGTGATGACCACGTCAGCCTTGGCCGCCTCTTCGGCATATACCGCGTTGGCCAGCTTGGCTTCCTCTTCCGTCATGGCCCGGGCGTAGCCGTCTTCGGACTGCTGCTTCACAGGGATCTCAACGAAGGTGCCCCCCAGCGATTCCACCTGATCGTACACTTCGGGGCGCACATCCGTGGCGTAGACATCAGCCCCCATGGAGCTGGCCGTGCCTATGGCGGAAAGCCCTGCCACCCCCACGCCGATGACGTAGACCCGCGAAGGCGGGATCTTGCCCGCGGCAGTCATCTGGCCGCCGAAGGAGCGGCCCAGGGCCTCAGCAGCTTCTATGACGGCGCGGTAGCCCGAGAGGTTCGTCATGGAGGAGCGGGCATCGATGGACTGAGCCCGCGAGATGCGCGGCACCGCGTCCATGGAAATGGCCGTGAGACCGCGATCGGATAGGTCTTGGATGAGCTCAGGGTGGATGCCCGGGTTGAGGCGCGACACCAGCACGGCGTCTTCGTGCATGAGGTCTAGCTGCCAGCTTTCGGGCGGATCGAGGGCTATGACGATATCAGAGCCCCAGGCCTCTTCGGCATCAACGATGGCAACCCCCGCTTCGGCGTATTGATCATCGAAGTAGGTGGCCCGTTCCCCCGCGCCTGCTTGGATGCATACCTCATAGCCCAGCTTCATCAGCTTCTTGGCGGTATCAGGGGTAGCCGCAACACGGGTCTGATCAGGGGCCGCCTCCTTCGGAATGCCTATGCGCATCTTTTGCACTCCCCTCTCATGAATGGATATGAGCCCGCAAGCCCCAGAGCCTGCGTGAAGCATCATCAAAGGCCCGATTCTTGCACATCAGCCAGCCTACACCAAGGGCCGCGGCCATATCGATAGCGATATGTAAGCTTTATAATCACGAAATAGGAACACTCGGGGCCTACGCCCCTGGCTCAGAACGAGAAACGTCAAGATTCCCTTGGAAGAGCAAGGAGGAACCATGTTGCCTGATCATCCCACCATGGAACAGATGGAAGAATTCTTCAGCCAAGACCGCTTCGCCACAGAACAGACGAAGTGCAAGATCGTCGAAGGCTGGAAGGGCCACGGCGTGGCTGAGATGCAGATCGAGGACATCCATAGCAATGCCCTGGGCAAGGTCATGGGAGGCGCCATCTTCACGCTGGCAGACTTCGCCCTGGCCATTGCCTGCAGCATCGGCCAAGACCCTACGGTCAACCTGACTTCCTCTATCGAATACATGACCGCCACCAAGGGCAGCAAGCTCATTGCCACGGCAGATTGTACGAAAGAGGGGCGCCGCATCGCCTTCTACGACGTGGTGGTCACCGATGATCTGGACGCCCTGGTGGCGAAGGTATCCATCGTTGCCTATCGCCACGTACAACAGAAGCGGTCCTAGGCCGAACGCTCAGCGCTCAGAGGGCACCCCATGAAAGGCAATGTTCGCAAGATACTGATCGGCGTGGTCATCATCATCGTGCTGGCCGTCATCTTCATGCGCGGTGACCAGCTGAAAGACCTTGCGAAGGCGATCCAAGAGGGTTCTCCCCTCTTCTTGGCCTTGGCGGTGCTCTGCCAGTTCGGCAAGTATTTCGCCCAAGGGGGCGAATTCGTCTGGTGCTTCAAGGCCGTACAAGCCACCCTCAAGTACACAGACGGCTTGAAGCTGGTCTTCGGAACCTTCTTCGTGAATACCATAGCCCCCAGCCTGAACCTAGCGGGCACCTCGTTGGTGGTGGATGACTCAGCCAAGCGCGGCGTCCCTGCAGGCAAAGCCACCGGCGCAGCGCTCTTGATGCAGCTTTCCATTGACACGGGCTTCGTCATCATCATGCTGATCGCCTTCGGCATCCTCACGTTCACCGTAGGGCTGCAACCAGGGTGGCTGCTCTTGGGGCTCATCGCCATCGCCCTGGTGGGGGGCCTGGTCACCGTCATGACCTTGGGTGGCACCAAGCCCCAATTGGTGCTCAAGGTTCTGGCTCCCATAGAGAAGCTCATTGACAAGATCGCCCGCAAGTTCAAGAAGGGCCCCATTGACCCGTGGGCCGAAAAGACAGTGGAATCCTTCTCCCAGGCAGCTGGGCTCATGGTCAAGCACCCCTCGGTCACGGCGCGCACGTTCCTGTTCGCCATCCTAGCTTCCACCTGTGAGCTGGCCTGCTTCTCTATGGTGGGGCTCTCCTTCGGCGTCCATGACATCCAGGCGCTCTTCTGCGGTTACGTGGTAGCAACCCTATTCGCCATGGTGTCGTTCACGCCCCAAGGTGTGGGCGTGGTGGAAGCTGCCGTGCTGGTGGCGTTCACGCTGTTCGGCATCAATCAGGCCACCGGCATGGCTGTGGTGATGGTCTACCGCGGCATCGTGTTCTGGCTGCCGTTCCTGATAGGCGCTGTCATGATCCAGCGCACCGGAGCCTTCAAGAAAGGGAAAGACGCATGAGCCATCCCAGACCTTCCTTCTCTGACCGTTCCCTACCCAAGCTTCTCGCTGCAACGCTCTTAGCCGGAACCCTTGCGTTCGCGGTAGGCTGCGCAGGAAGCGGCAACACCGAAGAGAACGCGTTGCCGGATGCGAACATCAACGGCGGGGCTGAGCGCTCCTATACGGATGAGGAGCTGGCGAACCATGACGGCAGCGGCTACTTCCCCACCTCCTTCACCTTTGAGGAGTTGTTGGAGGAATATGAGGTCTCTCCCGGCGTACCAGGAGAAGAGGGCTTCGGTGCGGGTGGATACCTGGTGCAGGACGGCACCGAGGATGGCCTTGCGCCGGGCCTTTACTACCTGAGCGGATCCCAAGAAGCCATGAGCACCTTCTTGGTGTATCAACCGGCTGCTGAGGAAGAGGGCAAGTACGGCTTGAAGTACCCCATCGGGTACTTCGGGTTCTCGGTAGCCCAGTTCGAAGCGGGAGATGTGGTGATCTACAAGCCTGCCTCTGAAGACCTCCTCATGACGCCCCTTTCAGATCCGGCAAGCCTCGGCCCCTTCACGGCCCCGTACCTGTCAGGCATCTACCAGGTGGGAACAGATATCCCCGCCGGAACCTATGCCATCACCCAAGAGGATCAGAGCACGGAGGGGCTCATCGAAGCTCACGGTTCCCTTCCCGGTGCTTACGTTTGGGCTGACCTTGCCTACAACTCTGCTTCAAAGCTCAGCTCCACAGAGCTGCCACCTCTGGCCGAGGGAAGCGTCACCGAAGAGGTCACTGTAGAAGAGGGGCAGTACCTGGAGCTGTTCGGCTGCACAGCAACCCCGGTGGAGGTCTGAGATGAACGCGCCTGATGTGAGCGTCGTACCCCGAAGCGCGGCAGACTGGAACCAGCTCTGGCAAGCGAAGCAGCAGCTTCGTTCTATGAACCATGATGCCCAGTATTGGAATGAGCGGGCGAAGACCTACACCAGCAAAGACAACCCTGATTCCTACACCCATCGGTTCTTGGAGCTGGCAGCCTTGGAACCGGATGACACGGTCTTCGATATGGGCTGCGGTACCGGGAACCTCACCATTCCTCTGGCTGAGGCAGGCCATCAGGTGTGCGCGGCTGATTTCTCTTCTGGCATGCTGGATAAGCTGCGGGATGCCGTTCGCGAACGAGGGCTTGAAAGCCGCGTCACCATCAAAGAGCTTTCCTGGGATGATGATTGGGAGGCAGCAGGCCTTCACGAAGGCCAGTTCGATGCCTGCTTGGCCTCCCGTTCCATCGCCACTGATGATCTGCTGGGGGCTTTGACCAAGCTGAACCGCATTTGCAAACGGCGCGGCTGCCTGACGCTGCCCTGTGGGCCCTCTCCCCGCACGGATGACCGCATGCTCAAGGCCATCGGGTTGCCCGTGCACCCCAGCTTCGATGATTGCTATGCCATCGCCCTGCTGTCAGACCTAGGGCAGCTGCCCACACTGAACTACATCCCTACCCGGCGCAATGATTCCTTCTCCAACCAAGAAGCAGCCTATGAGCATTGCTTGCATATGGCGGAGGGGTTCGCGAAGGATAATGGGATACCTTGGAACGAACAAGAGCTCAGCCAACGAATCCACGCTTGGCTGAGCTCTTCATTGGTCCCTGATGCCCAGGAGCCGAGCCGCGTGACCTACGCCACCCCGCGCCTGAGCCACTGGGCTTTCGTGTCTTGGGATAAGCGCTAGAGCATCCATCCCTGGGAGGGGCCGTCCAGCACTTCCCAGCCAGCAGCCTTGAACATCTTGTACTGCTGAGCGAAGCTGGCACCACGGCCACCATGTTCCGTGCGCTCTACCGCGTCCCGTGGGTTCGTACCCACTTCTGCCCAAGCTAGGTTCGCGCCTGAGGCAGCGGTCATGACGGTGTTGGCCGAGCAGTTCAAGCGCGGCTCTATGCCAGAAGCCAAGCGATAGACCGCCACATAATTCGCGTTCGCCACATCCGTATGCATGCCCAAGTCATAGAGCTCAGTGTTGGGCACGGGGATGCGCTTGCCGCAGCCCGCGGAAACGGGATGGGTGTCGATGCAGCGATAGGTGGCCTCTGTCAGCTCCTCGGGCGTATGCTCTGGGCCGATGGGCTCAACGCAGGTAGAAAGGCTCATGCCCGCCCGGGCCAGGTTCTCGAAAGTCTGCAAGCGCTCCTCTACGGGGATGCCCGTGTCAACGCCCTCACGCATGCGCACCGCATGGTAGGCGCCATTGGCCCCCGCTGCCTTCAGGGCAACGCAATCCTCATAGGTCATGTCAGCGGTGTTCACCAGCAGTGGCATATCCTTGCCGATGACCTCGCGCACGCTTCCCACCATGTCCAACAGCTTCTCGAAGCTATAGCTGGCGGTGGTGAGCAGCAAGATCAGATTCGCCCCGTCTTCCATGTAGAGCTTCGCGTATTCCAACACATCTTCCTTGGGTAGTTCGAACTTGCCCTTGCGTGCGTTATTGGAAGCCGCGAAGGAGCAGAACTTGCAGTTCTTGGGACAGATGGTGGAATTGAGGCCGATCTGAGCATGGACCTCCGCAATGCCATGGGCAGACTTCATGGACAGCTCTTGACCCGCCCAGCGCAGGTAAGCTGCCTCCTTGCTGGTCTCAGGAAGGGCGTAGAGCTTCAGCGTCTCTTCCGGCGTGAGCCCATTGCCTTCCAAACCCTTTTCGATGATGTCGTAGATCTCTTGGTCGAAAACCTGCATCGACGCTCCTCTCAAGATGCTCCTCTTCAATGGGATGAAGTATATACTAGTAGTAGACACAATCACATATCAGATAAGGTAAAGGGGTTCATATGAACGCGAAGCTGTGGAAGCCTATCTCTGCGGTGGTGCTCATCCTGATGGTGGGCATCTTCTGCGTCAGCACCTTCATCGGCGGATGCACCGGTCAGCTGGAATTGACATCCGGTGCCACCACATTCATGAAGTGCCACTGGACCATGATAGCGGTCAGCTTCACCGCCATCATCGGGTGCGCCAGCGCTCTATGCACGCTATTGGCGAAGGGAGTGGAAGCGCGACGCATGACAGCCGTGCTCACCGTGGTCACCTGCATCATCATGGCCACTCTCCAAACCGAAGTGGGCATCGGGTTGTGCGCCAAGGCAGATATGGCCTGCCATATGACCGCTCTGGTGAATTGGATCTTGATGGCTGCCGCCGTGGTCTTAGCGGTGCTTCAGATCATGAACGCTGACCCAGAGGCCAAAGCCAAACCCAAGATGCATCTCTAGGGGCAACGGGACAACGGGGACGTAGGCTAATGTCCCTGTTGCTAGGTAACAGGGACATTAGCCTACGTCCCCGTTGTCCCGTTGCCCCCTACCGGAACGTCTTGCCCTCAAGGTGCATGATGCGGTCTGCCCGGGCGGCAAGAGCATCATCGTGGGTGGCGAAGAGCAGGATGCCTCCTTCAGAGACGCGCTCGAAGAGCTTGTCTGCCACACTGGTGGCGCTCATCTCATCCAAGTCATTCGTAGGTTCATCGGCGATGATCACCGGAGGGTCTAGCATGAGGGCCCGGGCCAGGGCCACACGGCGCTTCTGGCCGATGGAGAGCTGGAAGGGGTAGTGCTCCCTGCGGTCTTTCAGGCCAAGGTCCTCCAGCAGGCGGCTTGCCCGTTCGGTCATGTTGAAGGGAAGATCCTTCGCGAAGCGCGCCGGGGCTTCCACGTTCTCAAGAGCCCTGAGCGAACCCACTAGCTGAGTGTGCTGGAAGACGAACCCGAACACATCTCTGCGCAGGGCAGAGAGCTGATCATCATCCAGCTCATCCGTGTCCTGGCCGTCCACGATGACCGTGCCCTCAGAGGATGAGAGCAGAAGCCCCAACATGGACAGGAGCGTGGACTTACCGGAACCGGAAGGGGACACGAAGGCAATGGATTGACCAGAGCCCACCTCGAAGGAAGTGTGCTCCAGGATGACATTGCTGCCGTAGGTCTTGCCAAGGTCTTTGACTATGAGCTGTGTCATGTTAATCGATATCCCCCTGCTGCATGGCCAGGGAAGGATCAAGGCGACCCACCTGCCGCAGCGGCCAAAGGATGGATAGGAACGAGATGAGAGCAAAGAGCAGGATGATAGCCGCCACCAGCAGAAGGGTGAGCGGGATGCTCAGGCCGATGTAGGGGAATGCCATGGAATCCAAGAGCACGCCCAAGAGCACGCCGTAGAGCAGGGATCCCAGGATGAGCCCAGCCACCACGCCCGCTGATACCACGATGGCTATCTCTCCACCAATGAGGCGCCGGATATCAGAGCGGCTAGCACCAATGGCGCGGTACAGGGCCAGTTCGCTCTTACGCTCCCATACGCAGGAATAGAAGCGCGCGAACAGTTGCAAGAGCGCGATGACGATCATGACGATGGCCGCCCCTGCCAACAGCACGAATACAGAACGCAACTGGTTCGCTGCCTGCTCCGCTGTCTCAGAGTTCTCTATGTAGGAGATGCCGTCGGTCAGATTGAGCTTGATCTTGAGCTTGTCATAGGCTTCAGGGTCATCCGTAGCATCTACCATGATGGCGCTGATGAGCCCTTCCGGTTCGCCATATCTATCCCAGGTGGAATCAAGCCCATCAGTCTCAGCAGATACCGTGCGAGCCGTATCCATGTCCATGATGATGGAATGGTCAAGATCCCCTCCGGATTCAGCCATGGTTGCCACCACCTGGTAGGGCTTGCCATAGATATAGAGCACGCCGTCAGAGATGCCGTTCACCTGGCTACCCACCACCACCTGATCCTCAGCCAGCTGTCCTGAGAAATCGGCGGGCAGCAAGGGTGTGACGACGAAATCATCAGCGAAGTCAACGCCGATGAGACGCGTCTCATCAGTGGCAGAACAGCAGGAGGCATTGAGCGTTTGGCTGAAGAACTGCGGGGTAGCCCGCTCAACCCCATCGATGGATCGAACGGTGTCCATCACAGCCTCATCCATGTAGAGGGGAGCAGGAACACCCGTATAGAGCAACTGGCTTCCCGTGAGGTGAGAGCGCGCATCCTTGGGCACGATCAGCAAGTCAGCGCCGCCGCGCTGGACTGATACCTCTATACCGCGCGTGACGCCGCCGTAGATGAGCCCTAGGACCAGAGCCAAAGCCACGGAAAGCGCAACGGATATCACGATGGATGCGGTCTGCACCTTCCGCATGCGAATGCTATGCAAGATCAATGAATTCATATCAGCAGACTCCAAAGCCGTAACGGAACACGTCCAAGATATCAGGACAGAATAGAAGGATGGCCAGCACGAATGAACGCACTGGCCATCCAGGAACCGAGGAGGCTAGATGACGTAAGCAGGGCCCCTCTGCTCCAGCTTGACCACCACACCCGTGGTATCAGCCGTGGGAGCAGCCTCAGGAGCATTCCCATGCCAGCGAGCAACCATATCCACCAAGCTGTCCAGATACTCATCCAACTGCTTGTTGTCTTGGTCATTGAGCTGGCCATCAGTGAAGGGATTGACGGGGGCTTCGGTGAGCAAGCCCGCATCGGACAGCTCACGCCAACGCTCTTTGATGGAGCGCTTGAAATCCTCTTCGTTCCCATGGCCGAAGAGGTAGTTCTTGGTGAGCCCGCGCTGGATATCCGGGTAGTCAGAATCCATGTAACCGCCCTCCATGGATTCGTTGGAAGCACGGTCAGGATCCTCATTGATGTAGTCAATGGCCTTCGCCATGGCAGTAGCGATCTTATCTCCTACATCAGGATGCTTCTCAAGGGTATTAGCGTTCACGCCTGTGAAGCAACAGTAGAACTCACCCAACTCATCGGCAGAGGTGTAGAAGAAGCGCACGCTGTCTTGGTGGTTGTACTTGATGGGATAGGTGGTGGCATCAGAGCCGCAAGCAGCGTCGATCTCACCGTTCATGAGCGCCGCTTCGATGGTGGAGCCGGTATAGGCAATCCAGTTGATCTGGGATGGGTCTCCCCCTTCGCGGGCGCAAAGGGCCACGCACTCAGTGTAGGCAGGACCGTTCATCATGGTAGTGCCCACGCGCTTGCCTGCCAGATCCTTACAGCTTTGGATCTCAGGGTTGTTGGTGATGCCCGACCAGCACCCTACATGGATGGTGTCGATGTGCTTGAGCGGCATACCCTGATAGATGGCCGGGAAGTCACCCGGGGTGGATTCGAAGACGTCTATCTCGTTGTTGGCTAGCAGGATGGAGACATCCTGGGTGATGAGCATGAAGTTCGGTTCGATGCCAGCCTCTTCCCAATAGCCCTGCTCACGGGCGATATACATGGGCAGCTCACAGGGAGACCCACCCCAATAGCCGATGGTCAGCGGGATGAGCCCGTTGTCCGTGGTCTCAGCCGAAGAGGCGGCACTGGAAGCGGAGCCGTCCGAAGAGCAGCCGACACCTACCGCCCCCATGGCTCCAGCAGCCACCGCAGCTCCCGCTAGCTTGAAGAAGCCCCGGCGATCCATCTTGACCTTTGTTTCCTTCATGACCTTCCCTTTCTCTTCCCGCTGCGCCCTCTGCCAGACCCAGCGTTGCGATTTCGGCCCGAGCACCCCCAAAAGCCCGCACCCCTTTGCTGGATCTACCAGCGAACCAGCCCCTTCTGCCAACGAAGCAACCAGTTACGCACGGCGAACATGATCGCCGTTAGCGTCGCGAATATGAGGATCATGGCGAACACATAGGCGAAGACCACACCGAAGTTCGCAATGGTACCCATCATGCGCACAGCCAATGCCAAACCAGTGCCCACGCCACAGAGCTCTGCGGCAGCCAGCGCTCCGAATGATCCGGAAAGCGACATGAAGAGCGCATCAGCCAGAGCGGGAACGGAATTCGGGATCATGACATGGGCCACGATATAGGCTTTGGAGGCCCCCAGCGTCTCCGCCCGTTCGATGAGCGTGATGTCTGTATTCTTGATGGCATTGGATAAGATGAGCGTCATGGGGAACCACACCGCTAGCACTATGGCCGCCAACGATCCGGCGAAGCTGGACTGGAACGCTATCACGAAGATGGGCAACCAGACCAAGCCCGGCACTGGGCCGATGATCTTGAGCAGCGGAGACAGCCAATAGTTCGCAATGGCTGAGCAACCGCAGAGCACGCCAGAGGCGAACCCGAGCACTAACCCGATGACCAAACCCTGGGCCAGTAGGGTGATGGAGGCGATGGTAGCTTGCACGATGTTCGGGAGATTCACGATGAACTGCTCGATGACCTTATCCGGGCTGGGGATGAACGGCAGCTTCAAGGTTCCCGTTTTCAGGGTAGCGATATCCCACACCTCGAAGAACAAGAAGACGAAGGCGATGAGCCAGGAGAACTGGCACGCCTTCTTGCGCACAGGCGTCACAGCCAACGATACCACGTAGACGACCGCCCAGACTGCTATGCAGATGAGCAGCGTAGGAGCCCAGTACTTCGGCGTATAGGTTTCCGGGTAGACATTCGGTATGACCAGGTGCAGAAGATAGACCAGGAACAAGCTGCCGAAGGGTATCAGCATCTTGGCCGCCTCGCGCCCGGTGGCTTTGCTGATGATCGGCTGCTTCTTCGGCGTTGCTTCTGCCATGGGAGCTCTTCCTTGCTTCCTATTCGAAATCCAAGGCATCCAGCACCTCATGGCGCTTCGCGATGAATTCAGGAGAGATGCGGTCCCGCGGATGGGGCAGGTCTATCTTGATGTCTGCCACATTCGTGCCCGGCCGCGGTGAGAGGACTACCACCCGGTCAGATAGATAAACGGCTTCTTCTATGTCATGGGTGACCAGCAGCACGATGGGATGGAATCTATCTACCATCTTCAGTATCTCATCTTGTATGACCGCCCGCGTGAAGGCATCCAAGGCAGAGAGCGGCTCATCCAACAGGATGACCTCAGGGTCCATGACCAGGGTTTGGGCAATGGCCACCCGGGCGGCCATGCCCCCGGATATCTGGTGAGGGTAGGACTTCTCGAAGCCTGTGAGCCCCATGAGATCGATCATCTCTTGGACGCGAGGCTTCTTCTCTTTGTACACCTTGTTGGCCTTGAGCCCGAAGGCCACGTTCTTCTCAACGGTGAGCCAGGGGTAGAGGTTCGCCTGCTGGAACACGAAGCCACGATTCGGGTCAGGGGCGGTGATGGGTTGCCCGTCGTAGGTGAGCGTGCCTTCCTGCACCTCATCCAAGCCAGCTACCAAACGCAAGAAGGTGGATTTCCCGCACCCAGAAGGACCGATGAGCGCTACAACCTCACCTTGGTTGACCTTAAGGTTGAAATCCTCCAGCGCCATGAGCCGAACGCCATCCTCAGACGTGAACCAGCGCGTGATGTGCTCCGCGATCAGCTTGTGTTCGCCCGTTACCACTGGATAGCCCCTTTCGACCACTTCATGATGTGCTTCTGAACCTTGAACAGAATGGTCAGAAGGATGAATGCCATGAGGATGAAGATGATGATGGAAGCGAAGATGAGATCGAACTCATTCCACCCCTGAGCTGAGTTGATGACCCATCCCAAACCAGCCTTAACGCCGAGCATCTCAGCGTTCACCAACGCTGTCAACGAGAAGCATAGCCCCATGAACAGCCCGGTGAAGATGTTCGGCAGCACCGCCGGGTATATGACGTGCTTGATGATGTAGAACGGGGAGGCACCCATGATCTGGGCGCGCTCGATATAGACCTTGGGCACACCGCGGATGCCACCGGAGAGATTCACCGAAAGCGGGAACCAAGTGGTGAGAGATACCAGGAAGACGCTGGCCATATGGCTAGAGGGGGCCAGTACCATGGCTATGGCCATCCAAGCTGTAGAGGGAACTGGACCGATGACCTTGATGAAGGGTTGCAGCCAATAGTTGAAGAACTTGCTATAGCCCATGAGCGTGCCATAGATCATACCCGCCACGAAGCCCAAGCCCACCCCTTGCATGAGCAGCGAGAACGAGCCCCAGAAATGCATTAGCATGTTGCCTCTGCCTTCGCTGCTGAAGAAGAAGGCTCCGATGACCTTATCTGGGCTAGGCATGACCGGAAGAAGGAGGTTGCCAGTCTTCACTGTGTTGTAGGTGTAGATGGCAAGCAGCCCGTAGACTGCAATGAGCAAGCCCCAAAAATGGATGACCTTGGTGCGCACTGGCTTGAACCAGATGGAAAGCGCCGCCAAGACCATGTAGATGACGATGGATACCATGAGGAAGACAGGGTAATAGGTTTCTACATAGCCTTCGGGATAGACCGCAGGCATGGCAGCATCCGCTGCCAAGGCACAGACCATCATCAACAACGGTGCCACCAGCTTGGCTATCTCCTTCGGCGTGGCGAAGGAGACCAACCGGAAGATGGTCCGCTCTCCCTTCGTCCTACCTAACTGAGGTGCCAAAGGCTTCCCCACTGCGCTTCTCTTTCCTCTCTTCCAAGGCAGCCGCACGGAGGGATGTGTGACTGCCGTTTCCTAGCAAAGACACTATACATTAGTGAAACAGGTCATGTATTGTACATAGTCTAATAAATGTCATGCTCTTCCGGTTAGCGGCACGCCAGCTCTTACGTGCGTTCAAGCACTCAGAGAGCGAGAACCATCGTGGGGTCTAGGCGGTCAGCCAAGGCAGTAGAGTGGGTGGTGAACACCAGGCCTAGGTTGCGTTGATGCACCTCTTCCAAAAGGACATGCCAGATGCGCGCCTGGGTCACCGCATCTAACATGGTGGATATCTCATCGGCTATGAGGTACCGCGGGTTCGCCATCAGGGCCCGCACGATGCAGAACCGCTGCAGCTCTCCCCCGGAAAGCTCATGGGGAAAGCGGCTCAGCCATCTTCGTTGGATACCCAAGCGCTCAAGCAATCCCTCATCCAATGCACCCGCTTCAAGCAGGCTATCCTTCATGCGCATGCGCGGATCCAGAGCGTGTTCCGGATGCTGCCCGATGAGCTGCACCGGACAGAGACCTCGCAACGGCAGCGGCTTCCCCTCTACGAGCACCTCGCCCGAAGAAGGCCGTTGGAACCCGGCCAGCAGGCGGCAGAGGGTGGTCTTGCCTGTGCCTGAGGGCGCTTGCACGTAGAGCCGCTGCTGAGATGCCACTGCTAGAGAGACATCCTCCAAGATAGGCGGCCCCTGAGGATAGGCGAAGGAGACGCTGCAGGCCTCAAGCATGGCTGGCCCCCTCTTCGCCACCTTCAAAGCCATGTTCCGGCATCCCGTGCCAGAGCGCCTGGGAGAAGGGGTGGCGCAATAGAGCTGGGTCGGTGAAGGAGACGACGCTGGTCTCTTCCACCACCGTTCCATCTTTGAACACCGCTATCCGATCAGCCACCTGAAGGGCCAGGTCAAGGTCATGGGTGATCAGCATCACCCCACCCCCTTCATCGGCGAAGGCCCTAAGATCTGCCAAGGCCCGCACAGCCAGAGCCGTATCAAGGCCAGGTGTGGGTTCATCGGCTACGATGAGCTTCGGGCGGCTCATCAGCGCACAGCAGAGCAACACGCGTCGGGCCATGCCGCCAGAGAGCTCATGGGGGTACATCCGCGCAACCTCAGGCCCCAGCCCATAGCGAGCGAAGAGCTCCTCCTGGCGCGCCCGGCTCTCCTGACGGCTCTCTTTCCCCTTCGCAAATCCCTGGACTTGCTTCCCCACACGCATGAGCGGATCCAAGGCCGCCACGCTCTGGGGGATGAGCGCCATGCGGTTGCCACGCAGCCGAACAAGAGATTCGGCCGTCTGCTCAACGCCGTCGAACCAGATGGTGCCAGACACCCAGGCGTTGGGTTCGAAGAGGCCGAAGAGGGCATCAGCAAGGAGCGTCTTGCCCGAACCGGAGGCTCCCACCACGGCCACCACCTCGCCCACATGAACGGATATGCTCAAGTCCTGGATCACGGGAACCGTGCGTTGAGCCGCCCGGAAGAATCCACCGAGTCCTTCGCCTTCCTCATACATCTGAAAGGCCACGCTCAACCCTTCCACCTGAAGCAAATGGTGGGATGAGGCATGCTGGGAGGTAGCGCTATGGGAATGATGGTGGTGGAATTCGCCCCCGGTATGCTCTTCGCTATGCAAGGCCGCCTTAGCAGGGGCATCTTTCGTGCGATCAACAGACATGATCATCACTCCTGCGCGCTCTGAGGGTCTACCATGCGGCGCACCCCTGACCCGACCGCATCGAACAGCATCACCATGGCTATGAGCGCAAGACCCGGGAAGACGGCAAGCCACCACAGGCCCACCGAAAGGTACCCCATGGATTCTGACAGGATGATGCCGATGGCGGGTTGCTCTGGCGGCAGCCCGAACCCCAGGAACGTGATGGCCGCCTCATGCAAGATGGCATGGGGGAAGAGCAGGATGAGGCCCACCAGGAACTGCGGCAACACGAAGGGGACCATATGCCTCCAGGCAATCTGGAAAGGAGTGGCTCCCAGCTTCTGAGCGAAGGCCACGAAGCCGGACTGCTTGCATTGCAGCACCTCAGCCCTCACCACCCGGGCCAGAGACGGCCAGTGGGTGAGCGCCACACCCAAGGTCACACCCCAAAACCCCTTCCCCAGGGCGAAGGAGATGAGGATCAGCAGCACGATATGGGGGATGCCCATCATGAGATCGATCAGCCAAGCTATGACCGTATCCACCCGACGGCCGCCGAGGGCAGCAGCGGTGCCCAGGATGAGCGCGATGAGCGAAGATGCGCATGCCGCACCCAACCCCACTCGCAGGCTCAAGGAGAGCCCAGCCACAGTGCGCACCAGCATGTCCCGCCCCAGAGCATCCGTTCCGAAGGGGTGAGCGAAGGAGGGAGGCAGGTTCTTCTGAAGAAGGTCTGTGACCTGGGCCGCAGGCTCTAAGAGGATGCCTGCCACCAGAACGCCGATCAAGATGAGCGCGGCAACGCAGACAGATGCCAACACGAAAACCCGGTTCGCTAGCTTCGCCTTACGGGGAGCGTGGAGGAGCTGCGCGGGGGCCGCTGCTGTGAGGTCAGTCATGGCTCTCCCCTCCCGCCTTCGCCCGCTTCCCCTGGACGCTGACGCGCATCCGCGGGTCCACGAGGCCATAGAGGATGTTGGCGATGAGATTCCCGCCGAACACGAGAGCCGCTGATACCAGCGCGATGCCCGCCAGAAGCGCCACGTCCCCGCCGATGCCCGCCGTCACGGCCGCCTGTCCTAGCCCGGGGTAGCTGAATACCTGCTCTACCAGCACCGACCCACCGAAGATCTCAGCGATCTGGGCGCACTGGATGGTGAGGGCAGGCAGCGTCAGATTCCTGAGGCCGTGATGCAGGATGATGGCCCGCTGGCTCTCTCCTCGGGCCCGGGCGAACCGCACGTAGGGGGATGCCATCACATCGATGGTCTTCTCGCGGGTATGGAGGGCCACGTTCGCCACCCCTACGATGGAGAGGGTGATCGCTGGCAGCGCCATGTGGTGGAGCGCTTCCAGCAGCGTGACATCAGCAGCGGCCTTGCCGATGGGCTGGGAGAACCCGATGGGGAACCAACCCAGCCAGACGGCGAAGATGATGAGCAGGAGCAGCGCCACCCAGAAGGTGGGACTGGCCGCCAGGATGAAGCAGTAGGTCTTGACCGCGCGATCAGCCCAGGAGCCGCGATGGGTTCCCGCCCACAGGCCCAGGACGAACCCCAACAGACCGCTCACCACCCAAGCTGTGACCATGAGCGCCAAGGAATTGAGCGCCCGGGTGGCGATGACCTCAGCCACCGGAGCGTTATAGCGGAGCGACATCCCCAGATCCCCTTGGATCAGACCCCCCAACCACGCGGTGAGCCGTTCGAAGAAGGGCACGTTCGCGCCCCAATAGGCCTCCAAGGCAGCCCGCTTCTCCTCTCCCAGATTCGCCAGAGCCGCCTGGCCCACATTGGCTTGCAGCGGGTCAATGGGAGAGGCGCTCACCAGGGCGAAGACGGCCACGCTCACGGCCACCATGAGCAGGGCGAAGCGCAGGACTTGTCCGGTGATGTAGCGCGCCATGGACCGTCTTCCCTAGGATCCCCAGTACCACTCATCCACGTTGTTCACCAATGACCAACCGTGCCCGTGAGGGTGCGGCTTCTGAGCCGCTACCACCAGGCCATCTCGCTTGAAGTAGAGGTGATCCACGTTGCAGAGCCACACCCAGGTGGCAGCCCCTTGGGGAGCGAAGCCGGTCTTTCCATCCCATTGGGCCGCCTGCCATTCAGGGTAGGACGCCTCTATGGTGGTGGTTGCCAGGGCGGCATCCAAGTGCGCGTCCACTTCCGCATTCTCATAGCAAGCATAGTTGCCCCGCGAAGGGCCGTAGTGCAGCGAATAGAGCTCAACGGGGCTGTTCGCACCCCAGCCCCAGAGCACCGGATCGGTGTATTGGCGCGCGTAGATGCCGTTCTCATCCCGAGTCCAGCCAGAGCCCACGGGGGTCACTTCGATGCCCACTTCGTGCATCTGATTGGCGAATTCGTGAGCGAGCGCCTGACGGACCGAATCAGAGGCGGCATAGAAGCAGGAGAAGGCAGCGCGGACGCCTTCGCGCTCATAGATGCCATCCGGCCCCTGCACCCAGCCGCCTTCTTCCAGGATGCGGCACGCCGCCGCTGGGTCGAACGGCACCTCCATGGCAGGGTTATACCAGGGCATGCTGTCAGAAACGCTGTATGCGGGCGTGCCATAGCTATTGAGGACGTTGTCTATGAGGGCCTGACGGTCCACGGCCAGGTTGACTGCCTGGCGGAGCGCTTCGTTGCAAGTCACGTCATTGCCCGCCGCGCAGGCCTCCCCCTTGTCTTCCTTGATGGATCCTGCGGGCACAGAGGGCAACGAGATGCCGCGTGAATCCACCGAAGCGCAGTTGAGCACACCATAGCCTGTCACCCGAGCAGCATCCACCAGGGTGGCAGCGGTATAGCAGACATCCGCCTTGCCCGAAGAAGCCGCCGCCAGGGAGGCATCTTCGTCCATGAACAAGACCACCAGGCGCTCCATCTTGGGCGCGCTGCCATAGTAGTCAGGGTTCGCTTGCAAGATGACCTGCTGCCCGCGGTCCCACTGCTCCAGCATGTACCGGCCGCTGCCGATGGGGTGCGTCCCGTAGGTCTGTGCGTCATAGGCATGCTGAGGCACGATGCCCACCACCGCCAGGGTGTAGAGCAGAGCATTGAACGGCTTGCTCAGGTGCAGCTGGACCGTGGCGTCATCTACCGCCACCGCTTCGCGCACCATGGAAAGATCAGCCTGGGCAGCTTCGTTGGCGTTGATGCCATTGATGGTGAAGGCCACATCCTGGGCCGTCAAGGGCTCTCCATCAGTGAAGAACACATCGTCCCGCAGGGTGAAGGTCCAGGTGAGGCCGTCTTCGGAGTATTCCCACTGAGTGGCCAGGTCCCCTTCGAAGGCCATAGCCTGGTTGGTGGTGATGAGGGTGGACTGGATGAGCGGTTCATGCACATGCTCACCGCACCCCCAGGCGAAGAGCGGGTCGAAGCCCGCTTCCGGTTCCGAAGAGGTGGTCATGGTGACGATGACCTGACTGGCATCCCGCCCATTATTGGAGGCAGCTCCGCTGGGCCCACAGGCGGAAAGAGCGCCCCCGAAAGCCAAAGAAGCCGCTCCTATCCCCGCCGCCTTGACGAACTGCCTGCGGCTCAGATGAGTTCTCTCCATCGGTCTCCCCTTGATCGGCGGTGTTACGAATGAACGAAGTGTAACATTCCTTGTTCATTGCTGACTTCGCGAAGCGACGGATGGCGTGCAGAGACAGCCATGTCAGAACAACCCAGAAGGCACTAGGCCCCTGGGCTGTATTCCATTAGGTAACCTTTGAGGGATCAGATCCCTTACCGTTCGGCAACGGAGTATAAACACCTCAACTTGACCTCCACGAGAGAGGAGCTTGCATGAGCAGTGGAGAATCATTCGTGTACACCTGTTGCCCTGGTTGGGGTGACCACGAATTCTGCGCCATCAAGACGGTGGTCAAAGATGGCAAGATCGTGCGCACGGAAAAGGCTGACTACACGGGGGCGGAGGCCAATGAGGGCTACATCTGCCAGAAGGGCATCATGTCCTGCCGCCAGCCCTACAACCCTAAGCGCTTGCTCTATCCGCTCAAGCGTGCCGGTGAGCGCGGCGAAGGCAAGTGGGAGCGTATCAGCTGGGACCAAGCCTTGGACGAGATAGCTGAGAAGCTGTTGGAGCTGCGGGAGAAATACGGTCCGGAGTGCCTGGCCATGTGGGATATCGTGGCATCTGTGCCACCGTCTCAGGGCCTGGGCGCGGTGCTGTCTTCCCGGTTCATGGGGCTTTGGGGCGCATCTGACCCGGTCCAGGGCTATGGCCTTGACAACGGCCCCTTCTACGCCGCCTTCTTCGACATGGGCAACTTCTACAAGTACATGACCACAGATCCAGCGAACTTCGACACCTCTGACCTCATCATCGTCTGGGGTGCGAATCCCATCGAGAACCAGCAGCGCATCGCCAAGCACTTGGTGGAAGCCCGGTCCAACGGCGCGAAGATCATAGATATAGGCCTCATCTTCGACGGCACAGCGGGTTTCGCCGATGAATTCATCCCCGTGCGCCCCGGCACTGACCCAGCACTTTCCCTTACCATGGCGAACCTCATCATCCAAAGCGGCCGCTACAAGGAAGACTTCCTGTTGGCTTACACCGTGGCGCCGTTCCTCGTGCGCGACGATGATGGCATGTTCCTGCGCGACGCTGAGGGCAACTATCTGGTGTGGGATGCGGCGGCGAATCAGGCTGTGCCCATGGTGGCGGGGCAGCAGGAATCCCCCTGCTCTACCATGGAGCTAGACGGAGCCCACGAGGTGAATGGCGTTGCCTGCAAGACCGCCTTCGCCTGCCTGCGTGAGCACGTGGCATCCTACACGCCCGAATGGCAGGAGGGCGTGACGGGAGTGGCCCCTGAGGTGGTCAGGCGCCTGACCGATGAATACGTGAACGCTCCTAACGCCTACATCTTCGGCGCCTTGGGCCTGCGCTACCAGAACCAGGGTGAGAGCTATCGCTCCTTCTACCTGCTGGGCATGCTGACAGGCAATCTAGGGCGGCCGGGCGCAGGCGTCACCTCTGAGATGCTCCCCTCAGGCTTCCCCCTTTCCTTCAATGATGCCCCCATCACCATGCCGCTGGGCCGCGAAGGCTACAAGGGCAAGATGATGCGCCAGAATGAGTTCATCAACCAGGTGAAGTCCCAGGAACCCTACCCCATCAAGGCGTTCTGGGTGGTGGCGGGCAACCCCGTACACAACTGCCCGAACCGGGGCCTCTGGCTGGATGAGATCTTCCCCCAGATGGAGCTCATCGTTGACGTGGACATCTGGATGACGGACACGGGCATGTACGCTGACTACGTGCTGCCGGACTGCATGCCCTTCGAACGCTACGAGCTGGTGGCCGCGGCTGCCTACAACCACGTGGTGCTGCAAGAGCCTGCTATAGAACCTGAAGGAGAGGCGAAAGACCCAACGTACCTCTACAGTGAGCTGGCGAAGCGCGTGGGGCTGGGCGAATACTTCGACAAGACGGCCGAGGAATGGATAGCCATCCGCCTCCAGTCCTCCTGGCCTATGATCGCCAACATAGATCCTCCGCTCACCTACGAGCGCCTGAAGAAGGAGAAGCTGGTACGCGCGGCCACACCGCCGGTGAATTGGGATCCCTTCATGGGCATGCAATTCGACACCCCCTCCAAGCGCCTGGAATTCTACTGTGAGCGCCTGGTACCAGCGCAAGCACAGATGGCCTCTTACCTAGAACCGCTGGAAGCTCCCACCCTCACCAGCCTGAAGAACGGGGATGCGAAGGGCAAGTACCACTTCTTCAGCGGCCGCCAGCGCTTCTTCATGCAGTCCATGTTCACCGATGACCCGGTCATGGCAGACCTGTCAGGTGGCCGTCCCACCGGCCGGATGAACCCGGCTGATGCCGCAGCTGAGGGCATCAAAGACGGTGACAAGGTTGAGATCTACAACCATCGCGGCCATGTGACCATTGAGATGAAATTGGATCAGCAGATACCACCGGGAACCGTGCAATGCTGGTTCGGCTGGCGTCAAGAGGCCTTCGAAGATGGCATGTATTCTGAGCTCATTCCCGCCTTGGGCAGTGACTACACGCTGGATGACCGTTCCTGGCTGTGGGATAAGTGCGTGCGGGAGATGGGCGGCTTCCAACCCGGATTCGGCACAGGCGGCATCGGCGGCATGGCGGGTTCCTGGGACACCATCTGGGACTGCGCGTGCGATATCCGCAAGGTAGAGGCTTAAGGAGGATTCCATGGATGACAAGACCATCCTCGTTGATCTGCAACGCTGCACTGGCTGTTGGACCTGTGCCCTGGCCTGCAAGGTGGGCAACAACCTGCCGGACTCAGATTTCTGGCTGACCGTGCGCACCGAAGGGAGTGGTGAGGGGATAGACCGTCCCGCAGGCACCTGGCCTGACCTGCATATGAGCTGGATCCCCATCTGGTCGAAGAGCTGCATCCGCTGCCCTTCGCGCATTGCCGCAGGTGAGAAGCCCTACTGCGTGAACAGCTGCCCCAACCATGCGCTTTACGTAGGAGACGGCGCAAAGGTGGAGGTGGAAGAGCTGCGTCAGAAGGGCTTCCGCATCTTCCAGCTGCCCGGCTGGGAGGACACGGCTTCGAACATCTTCTACGGTTCGAAGGGCTAAGGCCAAGCATCTTGGCAAAGCGTCAGCAACCAAAGAGCGGCAGCCCATCAAGGGCTGCCGCTTGCACGAAGGGGGTCACCTGCGTTACCCATCCCCTTGAGCCTATCTTCGATGATTCCTCTCGGGTGCTCATCCTAGGTACCATGCCCTCGCCGAAGTCCCGGGAGACGGGTTTCTACTATAACCACCCTCAGAACCGCTTCTGGCCCGTGATGGCAGCCCTCTTCCAGGTGGAACGGCCCCAGACGAACCAGCAGAAGGAAGCCCTCGTGCGCGCCCATGGCATAGCGCTCTGGGATGTGCTGGCCTCCTGCACCATAGAGGGGGCAGCTGATGGCACCATTGCCGAATGCGTGCCGAACGATATCAGCCGTATCACAGGCCAAGCGCCCATCAAGGCCATCTTCTGCACAGGAGCCAAGGCGTTCGAGCTCTATGGCAAGTACTGCGAAGCGCAGACAGGCATCCCCGCCACGCGCCTACCCTCCACGAGCCCCGCGAACGCATCCTGCTCCCTACCGCAGCTGATAAAGGCCTACCAGCAGATCCTGCCCTACTGCAGATGACGAAAAGTGAACGAAGCGAACGACATATGGGCCGCGGATATCGCGGCCCATATGGCACTTTTCTACGCAGCAAGCGTTAGTTCAGGAAGTCCTCTAGGATCTCCTGTTCGGCTTCCTCTTCGGTGAGGCCCAGCGTCATCAGCTTCACGATCTGGTCTCCGGCAATCTTCCCGATGGCCGCCTCATGTACCAGCATGGCATCCTCAGAGGCCGCCTCGATGCCCGGGATGGCCGTCACTTTCGCATCGCCCATGATGATGGCATCGCACTGCACATGGCCGCGGCACTTGGATTCGCCGATGACCAACGGGTTGAACACCTGCACGGAACGGTCTTGGGCCACAGAGCGCGATATCACCTGCACGCTGGCATCTTCGCCCTTGAGCTCTACCTTCATGTTGGAAGTGGCTGTTTGGTCATCGTGGGTGAGCAGCTTTTCGGTGAGCACCAGCTTGGCCCCAGCTCCCAGCTCAGCGTTGGTATCGCGCACAGTAGAGGTGACACCGCGCAGCTGCACCAGTTCCATCTCACAGGAGGAGCCCTCTTCCATCACCACATTGGTGACCGGGTTCAGAATGCGCTCGCCCGTGCCCTCCCCTTCGCCATAGTGCTTTTCCACGTACTTCACATGAGAGTTCTTACCGCAGTAGAAGGTATGGATGCCATCGTGTTCGGAAGCGGCATGGCTGGAATTATGGATACCACACCCAGCGATGATGTTCACGTCGCAGTCTTCGCCAATGTAGAAGGTGTTGTACACCACATCCTTCAGGCCAGATTCCGTGACGATGACCGGGATGAACACGGTCTCTCCTTTAGTGCCCGGCTTGATATGGATATCTATGCCCGGATGATCCGTCTTGGTGGCTATCTCTATATTGGCGCTGGAGTTGCGCTCTACCAGCTGGCCATCTTTGCGGATATTGAAGGCGCCTTTCGGCATGCCGTGGATGTTCGCGATCTCAGCCAAGAGGTCGGCATCGATCGGAGTGAGATTCTCAGCCATGATATGCTCCTAGCAGGTAGTGGGGATGTCAGTCAGATGCAGCTCCAACGGCTCTGAGAGCACGCAGCCGTTGATGCCCTTGCTGGCGAAGCCCAGATCGGGCATGAGGTCTTCCGGGGTGCCCGTGCGCACGATCTTGCCATTCTGCAGCACCACTACCTCATCAGCCAGCTGGATGATGCGCTCTTGGTGAGAGATGATGACGATGGAATGGCCTTCGCGGGCCTCGTGGATATCCCGGAACGTCTCGGTCAGGCGGTCGAAGCTCCAGAGGTCTATGCCTGCCTCCGGCTCATCGTAGATGGCCAGCTTCGGATCTCGCGCCAAGATGGTGGCTATCTCTATCCGCTTGACCTCGCCACCGGAGAGGGACTTGTCCACTTCCCGGGTGAGGTAGCTGGCCGAGCACAGGCCCACCTTCGACAGATACTCATTGCAAGCCAGCATGGGCAGCTTCTTGCCCGCAGCTATATCCAAGAGCTTCTTCACGGTCATGCCCTTGAAGCGGGCCGGTTGCTGGAAGCCATAGCCGATGCCCAGGCGAGCACGTTGTGTTATGGGCATATGAGTGATGTCTTCGCCATTGAAGGTGATGGAGCCGCTGGTGGGCTGCTCCATACCCATGATGAGCTTGGCCAGGGTGGATTTGCCGCCGCCATTAGGCCCGGTTATCACGGTGAAGCGGTCATCAGGCACGGTGAGCGAAAGCCCGTCGATGATGCGCTTCTTGGTGCTGGGATCATTCTCCAGCGGCACCTCGAAAACGAGGTCTTTGATCTCTAGCATAGGAGTATCTCCTCTATTCTCTGGCAGCATCCTGTGCTGCCTCCTCTTTCGCGCGCCATAGTAGCATGCGAACCTGCCAGGAAGCCAGCGAGAACAAGCGGTGATAAAACGGTTATCATCTTGCCTACACGAAAGACCAAGGAGATGGCATGGGATGCAAGATATCCGGCAGCGCCAAGGCGTTGCCCGCCTGCACGGTTACCAACGATGATCTGGCGAAGATCGTGGACACCAGCGATGAATGGATCGTAGAGCGCACAGGGATCCACGAGCGCCGTATCGCTCTGGAGGAATCCTGCACTGACCTGGGGGCAGAGGCTTGCGAAGGGGCCTTGGCAGCAGCAGGGCTGACCCCAGAGGATATAGACCTGCTCGTCTGCATGACCATCTCAGGAGATGTCATCGTACCTTCCCAGGCGGCGCTTCTGAAGGCACGCCTGGGCCTGGATCACGCCATCGCCTTCGACCTGAACGCTGCCTGTTCGGGGTGCATCTACGGCATAGAGGTGGCCTCTTCCCTCATAGAGGCATCCGTTGCTTCAGACGCCGCCGGGGCGGGGCGGTTGCGTCGCAACTCGCTGCGCAAGGCACTGGTGGTGGGGGCTGAGAGGCTCTCTCGCATCACGAACTGGGAAGACCGATCCACCTGCGTGCTCTTCGGAGATGGAGCCGGGGCCGTGGTGCTGGAGTGGGACGACGCAGCCCCCGGCATCCTGAGCAGCTTCCTCAAGAACACTGACGACGACACCCTTTGCCTCACCGTGGACGCTGACTATGCCCTGAACAGCTTCCCCTTCGGAGAAGGGCTCGATCCGCGCAGCGCCAGTGAGATCATGGACATCCCCTTGCGAGATGCAGAAGGCGAACCCATCGGGTTCGCGGAAGCCACCCGCACCATCTCCATGAACGGCCAGCGCGTCTTCAAGTTCGCCACCTCAGCCATCGTGGAAGCGGCGAAGGTGACCTGCGAACGGGCAGGCGTAGGCCTGGATGAGGTGGCCTGCATCATCCCCCACCAAGCCAACGACCGAATCATCCGCTATGCCGCGAAGAAGTTGAAGGTGCCCTATGAGCGCTGGCAGGTATCCATCGGCCATGTGGGCAACACCAGCGCTTCCAGCGTGCTGATGGCCCTGGCTGATGCCTACCAGGCTGGGCGCATCCATCCAGGAGACAAGGTGCTGTTGGTGGGCTTCGGCGGCGGCCTCACCTCAGGGGCGCTTCTCTTCGAAGCCTGAGGTCCTTTTCGAAGCCTGAGTCCCCTTTGGGGACCATCTTCAACTAAAATACATACCCGCTATAGAAGAACACTACCGAAAGGAACCAAGATGGCAACCATCGATACCGTTCGCGAAGTACTCGTTGAGAACCTTGACCTTGATCCGGAGGCCGTGACCGAGACCGCCACCATCGAAGAGCTGGGCATTGACTCTCTGGATATGGCAGAGCTCGTCTGTGATATCGAAGAGAAGCTGGACATAGACTTCGGCGAGCCCACAGGCCTCACCACCGTTGGCCAGATCGTCGAGCACATCGACTCTCTCTAGGCAAGGGCAGCATCACCCCATGAGAACGCGCATAACCGAACTGCTGGGAATCGAATACCCCATCATCCAAGGGGCCATGGCCCGTATCGCAGACGCTTCGCTGGCAGCAGCGGTATCTGAGGCGGGAGGCCTCGGGATCATCGCCTGCGGCGGCGCCAAGCTTGACTGGATCCGCCAGCAGGTGGAACAGGCCCGCTCCCTCACGGCAAAGCCCATCGGCGCCAACGTCATGCTGATGGATCCTCAGGCCGAAGAGGTGGCGAAGCTCCTGACCGAACTCAAGGTTGAGGTCATCACCACCGGCGCTGGAAGCCCGGGAGATTACCTGCCTATGTGGAAGGAAGCGGGCATCAAGGTCATCCCCGTGGTGGCCACCACCTCCCTGGCGCGCCGCATGGAGCGGCTGGGGGTAGATGCTGTGGTGGCTGAAGGAACGGAATCTGGGGGACACGTGGGTGAGCTCACCACCATGGCCCTGGTCCCCAGCGTCTGTGAAGCCGTTTCCATCCCCGTGTTGGCCGCAGGCGGCATCGCGGACGGCCGAGGCCTCTGCGCCGCCTTCGCCCTGGGGGCTGAGGGCGTGCAGATGGGCACGCGCTTCCTCACCGTTGAGGAGTGCACCGTCTGTGATCCTTGGAAGGAAAAGGTGCTGGGTGCGAAGGATTCCGACACCATCGTCACCGGCCGCAATACCGGACACCCCGTGCGCGGGCTCAAGAACAAATTCGCCCGTGAGTGCCGCAAGCGCGAATTGGCCAGCAGCAATCCGGAAGACTTGGAAGGCATGTACGCCGGATCCTTGGCCCGGGCTGTAGCGGGAGACATGGAGGGCGGCTCCATCCTGGCGGGCCAGATAGCCTCTCTCGTCACCGAACGAGGCACCGCCGCAGAGGTCATCCAGCAGATCATGACCGAAGCGGAAGCCCTGGGCGCGCTCAACCTCCAGCAAGTGGCTGACCTCAATGCCCAGAGAGGCCGTTGCCTGAGCTAGGGCACGCAAGGAAGGATCTTGGAAACCATGAGTGGAACCATCCCGACGCTTGCTCCGGCAAGCGTCGTCTTCATGGCCTCGGGACAAGGGTCCCAGGCTCCCGGCATGGGCGCATCGCTGCTGGATGTCCCCGAAGTGGCTGAGGCCTTCGCCTGCGCCTCTGAGGTGCTGGGGCGCAACATCGCTGCTCTGGTGCAAGCAGAAGGCGAAGAGGCTCAGGCTCAGCTGAATCAGACCAAGAACGCTCAGGCGGCCATCGCCACCCTCTCCATTGGCATCGGCCGCGCCCTTGAAGCCCAAGGCATCACTGCGGATGCGCTTCTGGGGTTCTCGTTGGGGCAGATCAGCGCTTTGGCGTTGGCGGACATGGTGTCTACGGAAGACGCCTTCCGCATCATAGATGCGCGCTCATCCGCCATGGATGCAGCCGCCCAGGAGAACCCGGGAGCCATGAGCGCCCTGCTCAAAACTGATGCTGAGAGCGTCCAAGCCCTTTGTGAGGCTTGCGCCCAGGATGAGGTGCTGGTACCGGCCAACTTCAACTGTCCGGGTCAGATCGTCATCGCAGGAACGCCTGATGCCATAGAGCGGGCCGAAGAGGCCTGGAAGGAGCAAGGGGGCCGCGCAAGCCGCCTGGCCACCCAGGGGGCCTTCCATTCTCCTCTAATGGAGCCCGCCTGTGCTCCCTTCGCGGAATTCTTGGATACCGTCCCCTTCGCAGAGCCGCGCATCCCTGTCATCTGCAATACGGATGCAGCCCCGCTGGATGCAGCCAGCGTGCGCCAGCGCCTGGTGAGTCACCTCACCCATCCCGTCCGCTTCAGCGAAAGCGTCTGCGCCTTGGAAGAGGCCGGTGCGCGCACCTTCGTGGAAGTGGGTTTCGGCGGCGTGCTCTCAGGGCTCGTTCGCCGCATCAACAAGGAACTGGAACGGCCCTGCATCCAAGACGCGCAGAGCTTCACCGCATTCATCGAAGCAAGGAGGGCATGACCCATGGCAGCAACCAGCGAAGGCGCCCCCATAGCGCTCATCACCGGCTCCGGTCGCGGCATCGGGCTGGCTTCCGCCCGCGCACTGGCCGAAGCGGGCTTCAACGTAGCCCTCAACTGCTCCGGTGCGGGCAGCCTTGAGCGCACCCAGGCAGAGGCGGACCGCATCAGCCAAGACTTCGGCGTGCAAGCCACAGCCCTGGTAGCCGATGTGTCAGACGCAGCCGCCGCCAAAGAGCTCATCGAAGGAACGGTGGAAGCGCTCGGGCGGTTGGATGTGCTGGTGAACAACGCGGGCATCACCCGGGATAAGCTCATCAGCCGCATGAGCGAAGAGGATTTCGACGATGTCATCAACATCAACCTGAAGGGCACGTTCAACTGCTGCAAGGCGGCTGCGAAGGTCATGATGAAGCAGCGTAGCGGCCGCATCATCAACATGAGCAGCATCGTGGGGCTCTACGGTAACGCAGGTCAAGCGAACTACGCCGCCTCCAAGGCAGGGGTGGTGGGCCTCACCAAGTCTCTGGCCAAGGAACTGGCACGCCGCCATATCACCGTGAACGCCATCGCTCCGGGCTACATATCCACAGATATGACGGGGGCCTTGAGCGAAGAGCAACGAACAGCCATCTCAGAACGCATCGGGTTGGGACGCCTGGGCGAAGCCCAAGATGTAGCAGCCTTGGTAGCCTTCCTGGCCAGCCCCGCTGCCGCCTATATCACCGGACAGGTCATCGCCGTGGATGGAGGACTCTCCCTATGAGCAACGCAACTGAACAGAACCTGAAGCGCGCCGATGGCACGAACCGCGTGGTCATCACCGGCATGGGAGCGGTCACTCCCGCAGGGGTGGGCGTTGAGGCGCTCTGGGATGCCGTCATGGAGAAGCGGTGCTGCATAGGCCCTATCCAGCGCTTTGACACCACGGAATACGAGGTACACAATGCTGGTGAGGTGCGCGGCTTCAGCGGCGAGGACCACGGTCTCACGAAGAAGGAAGCCCGCAGGTTCGAGCGCTTCGTCCAGTACGCCATCGTGGCAGCGGATGAAGCCCTGGAACAGGCTGGGCTTGATATGGAAGCTGAAGACGCCACCCGGGTTTCCGTGCTGTTCGGAACGGGCATCGGCGGCATCGATGAGCTGCAATCAGGCTTCCACGCCCTGGAAGGGAAAGGGCCAAAGCGCGTGAGCCCGCTCTTCGTGCCCACCATGATAGGGAACATCGCCGCAGGGAACCTGGCCATCCGCTATGGGATGAAGGGTGCCTGCCTGAACGTGGTCACTGCCTGCGCCACCGGCGCTCACAACATAGGAGAAGCCGTGCGTTCCCTGCGCCATGGCTACACAGACGTTGCTCTGGTGGGCGGCGCAGAGGAATCCGTCTCCCCCATCTGCATCGCAGGCTTCGCCAATCTGGGCGCCCTCTCCAAGGCAGAGGACCCTACCCAGGCTTCGCTCCCCTTCGATGCCCGGCGCGAAGGGTTCGTAGCGGGAGAAGGGGCTGGAGCGCTGGTGTTGGAAACGCTGGAGCACGCCCTGGCCCGTGGTGCCAAGCCCCTGGCTGAGATAACGGGATACGGATCCACCGGAGACGCCTACCACATGACCGCCCCTGACCCGGAAGGCGAAGGAATCGTGCGTGCCATGGCTCAGGCCCTGGAAGAGGGCGGCTTCACGCCCCAGGACATCGGGCACATCAACGCCCACGGCACGGGTACTCCCGCCAATGACAAAACGGAATCCAAGGCTCTCTTCGCCCTCTGCGAAGACGATGACCTGGCCGCCCGCATCCCCGTCACCTCAGTGAAGGGCGCTATCGGGCACACCCTGGGAGCAGCTGGAGCGGTGGAGGCCATCATCTGCGCCCTGTCCGTGGCGCGGGATACCGTGCCTCCCACCACTGGTTTCGCTGAGGTTGATCCAGAATGCCCTGCCAACGTTGTGACAGAGCCCCTGGAAGGCGTGACCCAGAAGGTGGCGCTCTCCAATTCCCTCGGGTTCGGCGGCCATAACGCCTCTTTGGCCATCAGCCCCTTCTAGCCGCTCAAGGAGGCTTCTCGTGAGTATCACCTACCCTGCAGACATCGCCGCCATCCAGCAAGTGCTCCCCCACCGGCCCCCCTTCGTTTGGGTGAGCCGCATCTTGGAATGCGATCCAGGCAAGAGCGTGGTGGCAGAGCTGGACATCTCCCCTGACCTGCCCCTGCTCCAAGGCCACTTCCCGGAACATCCGGTATTCCCCGGCGTGCTCATCATGGAGGCCCTGGCCCAAGCCGCCTCCTTCTGCCTGTTGGTAGGCAGCGAAGATGAGGGCACCCTGGGCTTCTTCGCCGGGATAGACAATGCGAAGTTCCGCAACCAGGTGAGGCCTGGTGACACCCTCACCCTCAAGGCGAACATCGTGAAGGCATCTCGCCGCTTCTGCGTGGCGGAGACGGAAGCCTCTGTAGGGGACACAGTCTGCGCCACCGCTACCCAGAAGTACATGCTGGCCCCCGGCTCTTCCCTGACCCAAGACTGACGGAGGCAGCCATGGCGAAGCAGTACCTTGAAGTGGGTGAGCGGCAATTCCAAACGAAGGTCATCAGCGAAGAGGATGTCACTGTGAAGGCAGAGGACATCCAAAAGGCAGTGGCCGAAGGGGCGCGCAAGAACGCGGAACATAGCGGGAAGGCGCCTATCTCTCCCCTGTCCTGGATCCCCTGGGAGCGCATCTTCCCTGATCAGGCTGACAAGGAGCGGCCTGAGGTGGCCTATCACCCCGACCGCATCACCACTGAATTGATCGAAGCGGGCCACGATGCCCCTAGCGCGCTGGTCTGCGTTCAGGGCATGTTCGCCAAGACCGTGTTCATGGGCCTTGCCGAAGCAGGCCTTGCCACCGTGGCACCTCAAACGGGGGACAGGCGCATCGATGTCAACCCGAAGCTAGCCCTGGCAACGGTGCCCCTGGGTACCAAGCCCTCCAAGGCGCTCTTCACCAACGCCTATGCCATCTTGAAGGCTGCCGAAGAGGCCAAGGTCCAGGCTATCTTCCTAGGCTATGTATCCTTGCCCTTGGCGAAGGACGAGCGCTTCCTGCAACGGGCAGAGCAGGCAGGTATCCGCGTGTTCATGCCCTTCGATCCGGATTCCACCCGAGAATACTGGCTGGAATGCAAACCGAAGGAGGCTTCAGAGGGCTCTGAGGAGGATATCCCTCAGCCGGGGCGGTGGCAGACCTGCCACAAGTGCAAGCTCACCTTCGATGAGGCTGACTTCGCCGCCCACGATTCCCGCTGCCCCCACTGCCAGACGCTCTCACGCATGGCATCGGATGCGCGCATCAAGGATATCCTGGATGACGGCGTCTTCGTGGAATGGGATCAGGACGTGCCCGATGCTGACCCCCTCTCCTTCGCGGGTTACCCCGAGAAGATCGCTGCCCAGCGCCAGAAGACAGGCCTTGCTGAGGCCGTACGCACGGGCTTCGGCTATATCGGGCGCGTACCCGTGGCCTTCGGCATCATGGACCCAGCCTTCTTCATGGGATCCATGGGCAGCGTGGTGGGTGAGAAAGTGGCCCGCCTCTTCAACCGTGCCACCGACGAAGGGTTGCCCGTAGTGCTCTTCTGCGCCTCAGGGGGCGCCCGCATGCAAGAGGGGCTGGTGTCCCTCATGCAGATGGCGAAGACCTCCTGCGCCATCGAACGCCACGACCGGGCCGGGCTGCTCTACGTCTCCGTCTTGACTGACCCTACCACCGGCGGCGTGACCGCCTCTTTCGCTACCCTGGGAGATATCATCCTAGCTGAACCGGAAACGCTGATCGGCTTCGCCGGACAACGGGTCATCCGGGATACCATCAAGCAAGACCTGCCCGAGGGCTTCCAAACAGCCGAATTCGCCTTGGACCATGGGCTGATCGACGCCATCGTAGAGCGCAACCAGATGCGCCGGGCCCTCAAGACCATCCTGCGCATGCATGAGCGCCCCATAGATGACCGCGGCCGCAGGCCAGAGGATGCCTTCGAGGTTCCTGAGCAGGCACTGGATGCCAGGGAGCAACGACGGCTGGAGCGTCATGCCAAGCAGACATTGCGCAAGTCTGGCGTGGAAGCCAAAGCCCAGCCGGGCAGCGCCTGGGAAAGCGTCCAGCTGGCCCGCAACGCCCACCGGCCAACCTCGCTCTCATATATCCGTGGGGTGGCTGATGCCTTCTTCGAGCTTCATGGAGACCGTCAGTTCGCTGACGACGCGGCCATCATCGGCGGTATCGGCATGGTAGATGACAAGCCAGTCACCATCATCGCCCAGGAGAAGGGCGCTGATCTCAAAGACCGCATCCGCCGCAACTTCGGCTGTCCTCAGCCGGAAGGCTACCGCAAGGCCGCCCGGCTCATGAGCCAGGCGCAGAAGTTCGGACGCCCCATCCTGTGCTTCGTGGATACCCAAGGAGCTTTCTGCGGCACGGGGGCTGAGGAGCGCGGCCAGGGCAATGCCATCGCTGAGAGCCTTCAGCTGATGGCCGGGCTCACCGTACCCGTGGTCAGCGTCATCCTGGGCGAGGGCGGCTCGGGCGGTGCCTTGGCCATGGCGCTTTCCAACAAGGTGGCCATGCAAGAGCACGCCGTGTATTCCATCCTCTCTCCGGAAGGGTTCGCCTCCATCCTCTGGAAGGACGGCAAGCGCGCCCCGGAGGCCGCTGAGGTCATGCAGATGGATTCCGCCCATGTGGCAGCCTTGGGCGTGGTGGATGAGGTCATCAGCGAAGGGGTCAAAGCGGCCCATGAGAACCCAGAAGAGGCCGTGGGCAACGTGCGCCAGTTCGTGGAAGACGCTCTGGAAGAGCTCTCTTCCCTCTCCGGAGAAGAGTTGCGCGACCAGCGTCAGGCCCGCTTCGCCCAGTTCTGAACCAATGGCCTGCCGTGACCATGCTCCAGGATGACAACGCTTACCCTGACTGCGCCATGTGCGGTGGCTGCTGTGCGCGCATGGATGTGCTGGCGGTCACCGAAGAGGAGTATGCCGCCATGGTGCGGGCGGCCAGCGCACCTGATGTGCATCCCGTAGACCGCGGGGAGTCAGGCTGCCCGCTTCTGGCCGAAGATGGGAGCTGCATGATCTGGGAGGCCCGCCCCCAGGTATGCCGGTTGTACCATTGCCACATCCCCCGCCATCAGATCCTGGCAGACCATCCTGAGATCACCGTATCCGAACGCCTGCACCTGATCTGCCTCCGGGAGACCTTCATACCGAACATCGACCCGCGCCCCGAATGCGCACCTTCAACATGACCTCGTAGTGTCGGTTCAGCGCGGGCCCACAGGGCCGCTGCTAACCGACCTCTGTCAGGTGAAGGCTGGTTAACCTCAGTCCTTAACGGACATGAGGTTGAACCAGCACTACGAACACTCAATCGAATATGATCCAGTATTGGCAAAGTCAGCGAGGATTTGAGCCGCAGCGTCAGCGTTTTGCGCCTCAGCGCAAAACGAAAAAAGGTGGTGCCCCCAACGGGAATCGAACCCGTATTTCAGCCTTGAAAGGGCCGCGTCCTAACCGTTAGACTATGGGGACGAGAAAGCCGTCAAACACACAGCTGTGACATTATGCCAAAGCGTCCAGCAGGTTGCAAGGAGCAATCTGCCCGCGGCAGCTTCTCCACAGCAAGTGTAAATGCATGATTACGTTTCTCATTTTGAAACGAATATGATTATACAGGACATCATCTATTAGTAGACTGGTATTCTTTTAACCTACCTGTTATCTTTGCCCTGTTCCTAGGCTCGTTCCATTCGATATGATTCGGTGGAAAGGCAGCGAGCCTAGGAACAACTCGGGCTTGAATCCGTCTTCTACCTATCAGTCCTCGCATTGAAATAGGCCCCGTAGACCGCTATCTCCCACTGCTTGCGGTTGTTCTTCGCCACCGTATCCAGCACCAAGCCCACCGTCAAAGACAACGCTCCGCAGAGCACCAGCGCCACCGCCAGGAGGGCCGTGGGGAACCGCTCCACCAGATGGGTGACCGAGAACTCCACGATGACCGGGATGCCGCAGATGAGCCCCAGTACCAAGAAGATGAGGGCCAGCCAGCCGAAGAAGGCCATGGGACGGTAATCCTTGAACAGCGAGGCTATGGCCATGAGCACCAATGCACCGTCTTGGAACGTGGAGAGCTTCGATTCGCTGCCTTCCGGCCTATCCCGATAGACGATGGGCACATCCAGGATGCGCCAGCGCTTGTCCACCGCATGGATGGAGAGCTCTGTTTCTATCTGGAACCCGGAGGAGAGCACGGGCATGGTCTTCACGAAGACCCGCGTGAATGCCCGATAGCCTGTCATGACGTCTTCGAAGGCGTAACCGTAGATAACCTTGATGAGCCAGCGCACAAGGTTATTCCCGAACCCATGGAATGCGCGGTCATTCTCTTCCCCATAGGTGCCATTGGAGAGCCTGTCCCCTACCGTCATGTCAGCCCTGTCTTGAGCCAAGGGCCGGATGAGGTCTGCCGCAGCCTTAGCCGGGTAGGTGTCATCCCCATCTACCATCACGTAGTAGTCAGCGTCTATCTCCCGGAACATCTGCCGGACCACATTGCCCTTCCCCTGGCGCGGTTCCGTGCGAACGCAGGCCCCGTGTTCGGCCGCGATCTTGGCCGTATCATCAGAGGAATTGTTGTCATAGACGTAGATGGCAGCCTCTGGCAGGGACGCCTTGAAGTCATCCACCACCTTGCCCACGGTCAGCGCTTCGTTGTAACAGGGAATGAGCACCGCCACGCCCCTTCCCCGGCAGGCAGCTTCTACCCTTTCAGGAGCAGTATTCGCACACAAAGACGGTTTTTCGGCCATCATCCATCCAATCCATGGGTTTTGTGTAGCGCCTGGAACATCCAGCGCGCAGCCATGGATTCATTCTAAACAAATAGGCTATGATTTATGCCATGAATGCAGAGATAGATAGCCCAACCGGCCTGGCGAAAGCGGACGAAGAGGTTGCCGGAGCCCTGGCAGCGCCCACCGAACCGCTCAAGGTGCTCATCGTCCATGCCTCGGTAGGCTCAGGCCACCGCTCAGCCGCCTTCGCCATTGCTGAAGCCTTCAAGATCGTAGATGCCGAAGGGGGCGATGATGGCCGCCCCATCCAAACTGAGGTGCTGGACATCCTGGAATTCGGACGCATCGTCTTCAATGGAGATAACACCGCTTCCATGTTCACCGGCGTCACGCGGCCTTACTATGACCTCACCTGGCGCTACACCCTTACCGGCCGTTTGCTCTGGGGCGGAGGCACCATCTGGGCGCGCATCATGTATCCGAAGTTCGTGGAATACGTACGCCAAGAGAAGCCCGATGCCATCATCTGCACCCATATCACCGCGGCGAACGTGGCGGTCAGCGCTCGCATGATCCTACGGGAAGCATTCCCCATCATCTGCGTGCCCACTGATTATGAGGTGGAGGGCTTATGGCCCCACCTGCACACTGACCTGTTCTGCGTAGCGAATGAGCACATGGCAGAAACCCTGCGGCCGCGCAAGGTGCCCGAGAAGCGCATCTGCGTGACCGGCATCCCCGCTGCCCCTGATTTCGCTCGGGAATACGACCGGGAAGCCACCCGAACCGAACTGGGACTCCCTCAGGATAAGCAAGTGGTCCTCTTCCTGGCCGGAGCCACGCTGCCTCGGCCCTACATCCACTTCCGCCACTCCACTGATGAGCTGCTCCCCTTCATGCACCGCTTCAAGGAGATGCACTTCGTCATCGTGGCGGGTAAGGACGCTGACTATGAGGCCAAGCTCAAGCGGATGGTGGCAGACCACGGCCTGACGAACGTGACCGTGCTGGGCTACGTCAACGGCATGGCAGCCCTCATGAGCGCCTCTGATCTGATCGTCTGCAAGTCAGGGGGCCTCACCACCACCGAATGCCTCTGCGTGGATGTGCCCATGATCTTGCTGGGGCGCGCCTATGGGCAAGAGAAGGCCAACGTATCCATGCTGACCTCTACCGGCGCCGCCTTCCATGTGACCACCACCCGAGAGCTCTACGACCTGCTGCTCCAGATAGAAGCGCACCCCCAGATGACCGAGGCCATCAAGTACAACGCAGAGCTCATCCGCAGGCCTGATGCAGCCATGGAGATAGCGAAGGCCACCCTGGCCGCCATCCATGGCACGCCCCCGGCCGATGAAAGCCTGCACAGGAAGCACTTCCTGCATTTCTATTGGGGCCGCAAACCCGCCCACATCCGCTAAGGGCGGACAACGGAGACGTAGGCTATTCATCACCCCCCCCCAACGAGCAAAAGGCCCCGCCGAAGCGGAGCCCTCCTGATAACCAGTATGCGCGCTTGAGGCCTTAGAGGGCAGCCTTCGCCACCTCAGCCACGGCGGCGAACGCCTCCGGGTCAGACACTGCCATGTCAGCCAGCACCTTGCGGTCAAGCTCAACCCCGGCCTTCTTGAGGCCGTTCATGAAGACGGAATAGGACAGCCCGTTCAGGCGAGCAGCGGCGTTGATGCGAGTGATCCAGAGCCTGCGGATGTCGCGCTTCTTGTTGCGACGATCCCGGTACTGGTACTGCATGGAATGCTGTACCTGCTCCTTCGCCTTAGTGTAATGGCGGGAGCGCGCACCGTAGTAGCCCCTTGCCGCCTTCAGTACCTTACGACGCTTCTTACGAGCGCTGACAGAACGCTTCACACGTGCCATGATCTAACTCCTAACCTGATAGCGGACTAGCGAAGGCCCAGGTTGCGGGCCACTACTTTCTCATCGGCTTTCGCAACCTCGGTCTCATGACGCATGTTGCGGACGCGCTTGGGGCTCTTCTTGGATTTGATGTGGCTCCTGAACGCCTTAGCGCGCATGATCTTGCCAGAACCGGTGACACGGAAGCGCTTCGCAGTGCCGCGGTGAGTCTTCATCTTCGGCATTTACTCGTCCTTTCCCTCGGGCTTCTCAGCTTCTTTCTTCTTCTTCATATTCTGCGGAAGAGGGGCGATCAGCATGTGCATGTTGCGCCCTTCCATCTTCGGCTGATTCTCGATCACGGCCACGTCCTTGAGGTCATCAGCCAGACGCTCTAGGATGGACAGGCCTTGCTCAGGATGGGCCATCTCACGGCCACGGAACATGATGGTGATCTTCACCTTGTTCCCTGCGCTCAAGAAGCGAAGTACGTGCTTCTTCTTGGTGGTGTAATCACCCACGTCGATCTTCGGACGGAACTTCATCTCCTTGATCTCGATCTTCGTCTGGTTCTTGCGCGCCTGCTTCGCCTTGATGGCCTGGTCGTACTTGAACTTGCCGTAGTCCATGACCCGGCAGACCGGCGGTTCAGCATTGGGGGCTATCTCCACCAGGTCAAGCCCGGCGGCATCAGCGATGCCCTGGGCCTGCTCCAGGCTGAAGACGCCCATTTGGTTGCCGTCGTAATCGATCAGCCTGCATTCGCGGACGTTGATCTCATCGTTGAGCCTTGGCTCTTGAGCGGCTATATCGCCCACCTCCTTCTTGCGCAAAAGCGCAATAAAAAAACCCGCAAGCGCATGCGGGCCGTGAAGGTGATATGCATTGCGAACACGCCCGAAGGCCATCCGCCACGCTTCCATATTCACAGGACCCATCAGCTGCCATCATGCGCCGAAACAGGTGGAAGGGCGCTTCACCCTTCGCTTGTTCAAAATAGCCTGTGTAGTTTAGACGAACCGCGCGCCGATGGCAAGGGTTCGCACGCTACGCGGACAGAAGGCCGCTATCCCACGTAGATGGTGATGGTGCGGATGGTGTCCACCAGGTTGCCCGTGGCGTTCGCCATGGAATAGTCATAGGTGAGCAGCGCTGACCATGGGTAAGCCATGTCCCCCTCCACCGTGCCCGTGCCTGAGAACGTGTAGCTCTCCTTGGTGAGGGTGGTACCGTCCGTAGCGTAGGTGGAATAGGCCATCTTGTCCTGGGGCAGCGTGACCGTGCCCACCGGCACCGTGAGACCCGCTTCTTCCAGCGTCTTCTCTATGACGTTCTCCTTCGTGATGATGTCTGAGAAGCTCAAGGACCCATAGCCCAAAGAAGAGGTGCTGGAGCTATACCCAGCCCGGATGATGGTGCCTTCCTCGTTCAAGCTGAGCGTCACCGTGGGCGTGCCCCCCTTGGAGTCAGCCGGTTCATCGGCCAAGGCGATGCGCACCTCCTGCTTCACCGGGTTGCCCTCTTCGTTCACCGGCACAGCCGAAGCCACGCGGGCCCCGTGCTGAAGCGCCTGGATGGCCGCATCTTGGGTGGAGCCCAGAAGCGCCACCAGATCAGGGACGGTGGTCTTCTTGGAGGTGGTGGCCGAAGTGTCCTTGGTGGCCTGATCAGTGCTGGTGGAAGCAGCATCCTCTGCTATCTGGGCCTGCTGCACGGCGGAGGTCTGGGCAGTCTGGTAGAGCTGCCAGACCAAGAACCCAGCCCCTACGATCAAGAGCACCAGGATGACGATGACCACTATGAGGATCTTGCGCATGCGCGCAGATTTCTGGATATAGGCCGCCTGACCTTGGCGCGCGTGGCTCCCCTTCGCCTTCTTGCCGCCCTCTTCCTCAGGTTCCTCGGAGAGGGTCACGATCTGCGGGACTTCAGGGATATCCAAGCCTTGCCCATCAAGAGCAGCGGACGGACGGGTGTCGTTGCTGTCTTTCATCTGCTGTCCTTTTCGTCATTGTCATTTCAGCTAGGTTTATGAGAAGAACGCATACCAAACGGCGAAGGCTATTATAGCGAGAACTGCCAGGATGATGACCACCAACTGGGTCTTCGGCATCTTGGAGCCCTTGATATCCTCCAAGGTAGTGCTCTGCTCGGGCTGGGTAGCGGCCCGTTGGGGCCGGGAGGGCCTTGATGCCTGGACGGGCTCCTCTTGCGAAAGGGGCTCCTCCTTGGGAAAGGGCTCCTTCGGCTGCACCGGTTGGGGCGCGCCTGCATGGATGACCACCTCAGGCTCTTCGGCCGGGGTCACCTTGATGTGCTTGAATCCCTTGGCTTCTGTCATGGATCCTCCTCAGAGCTTGCCCGCAAGGCGCTAGGTCAGGTCTACGAAGGTGAAGCCCTGGCCGCTCTGCTTGATGATATCAGCATTCCCCACGCTGCAGACATGACGGCCCTCCACCAGCGCTTGCAGCGGGTCAGCCAACGAGCGCACGCTGGCCAACGTAGCGCCCAGCACCTCTTCGCGGGTCTGCCTGAGATCCGCCTTGCTGCAACCGGTGAAATGCATGATATCTTGACGGCGCACCAGATTGCGTGGCTTCAACGGCGCATCCAGCGAAGCTACCGTGCTCACCACATAACCTTCGAACTCATCCTGGGATATGTCAGCCGAGCGCAGCCAATCCGGCGCAGCTGAAAAGGCCTCAAGCGTAGGGCTGACCCGGGGGTCACGATAGGAATGGAACAGGGTATTGCCCCCGCGACGGCTAGCGAACCCCACCCCGTAGGCACCCCCCACCACGCGAACCTCGTTCCAAAGATAGCTCAGCGTGATCATCTTCGATGCCAAGAGCCATTCCCCTGAGAACGGCGCACCAGCGCTATGACGGTCCGCCGCCAAAGAGGTGAAGGTGATATCAGTGGATACGCCGAAGGCCTCATGAAGGTCCTCCGGGTCAGGCACGTGCAAGCGCCGCTCAGGCAGCCTATCCTTGACCCCCAACCGGCATCCGGCCGCCAGGTAGGCGTCCAGGTCCTCTTGGCGCCCCGCAAAGGAGAGCGTGCAATTGTCATCTGTGAAGATGCGCGCTGCCAGCTCTTCCAGCTTGCTCACGAGCTCTTCGCTGCGCTGTTCATAGTCAGCTATCAGCGCTTTCAGGAAAAGGTAGGAATCGATGCCCGCTATCTGTTCCTTGGCCTTTGCGGTATGGGTCACGTAGGACAGCGCCCGATTCGCCGCCGTGCTATGGCCGGACATGGCGAAGGACTGCTCCAAGGCCACCTTGCGCTGCACCAGCATGTCATAGATCCGAGAGGTGTCTGCGAAGCTTGTACGAGCCAACACCTCATCAGTAAGATCGCCCGCGAAGCCCGCGTTCTCAGGGAGGGCAGAAGCTGAGGCCAAGAAGAGCGCCCGGGCACGGTCATCATCGTCGGACTTGTAGACATCCGCCGCGAAGGTCAGGTTCCCCAGCCTGCCCTGGGCCAGGGTATCCAGCTGAGCCGCCGTATGCTCATCCGTATCCATGCGCCCGAGCACCATGGCCAGCACTGCCACATAGGGCAGCTCTTCAAAGGAAACGCAATCCAAATCATAGTAGCGGGTGAAGTAGGCTATCCCGTGGGTCTCCACTTCGTGGCGCAAGAGGGGCAGCGTGCCCAGGTGCTCCAAGCTGAAAGGAGGCTCCTCGGGGGCTTCCGCCAGATCAGACACAGCCAGCTTCGGCAGCTTTGCCAGGGCCTCAGGGGCATCGGGGGCCATCTGAGCCTTCACCAACTGACGCTCTTCCTCTTCAAGAGCTTGCAGGGAATCTGGCGTAAGCTCAGCTTCCAACCGCTTCAAGCGCTCATCAGAAGCCGTTCGCTCTTCGGTGGCCACTGGCACGACCTGAGCCTGCCCATGGTGCTGGCTTTCCAAGAAGACCTCGCGCAGAAGGGTGCAGAACCACCCCGTATCCGCCTTGGCCTTCAGGTCTGCCAGCATGTCCTCATAGCGGATGTAGGCCAGGGCATCTCGCTCATCGTAGAGCCAGCCGTTCATGGCTGCCATGGAATAGACCACGCCATCAGCCATGCCGAAATTATGCTCACGCAAGACGAATTCCGCGTGGGCGATGGCCGCATGGAGCAATGCTGGATCAAGGGCCCCGTTCGCCAACCGCTCTATCTCTGCCAGTACCAGCGCCTCAAGCCGCTCTTCCGCTTGGGGCTTCGCCCCCTTGAGCTCCATCATGACGAAGGGCTGGAGCAGGGAATCCATGAGGCTGGCGTGGAAGTCATCCCCCAGCTTCGCGTTGATCACCGCTCGCTTGAGGGGGGCTTCGTTGGAACCGGCGATGGCATCCACCAGGATATCCACAGCCAGGGCGCGCTCTACCTCATGGGAGGTGCCCACCACATAGCCCAGCGCCAAGCAGGCGTTATCAGGGGCCGTGACCATCTTGCGGCAGGCATCCATCTTGATCACGGGCTCCTGGAGTGCCAAGGGGTTCACGGGCGCACTTTGAGCACGGGCAGACATCTTGGAGAGGTATTCTTCGTCCAAGAAGCGCAGCATGCGATCAGCATCCACTGCCCCGTAGAGGATGATATAGGCGTTGTCAGCCCGATAATGGCGCCCGTGGGCATCCAAGAACGCCTCATAGGTGAGGTTGGGGATGGCCGCAGGCGTGCCACCGGATTCGAAGCGATAGGTGGTGTTCGGGAAGAGGGCAGCTGACAAGGTGTCATAGAGGACGGATTCTGGTTCAGACAAGGCGCCCTTCATCTCGTTGTACACCACGCCGTTGTAGGCAAGGCGCACCTCCGACGGGTCAGAGGTGATGGGGATGACCGCCTCTTCGGGGCAGAGCTCATCCGCATTTCCTTCGCCTACCGCCTCTGGGTCTTCTGCCCGCACGGCCTCCAGATGCCAGCCCTCTTGCTTGAAGATGTTCTGGTCATGGTAGATGTTCGGATGGAAGACCGCATCCATGTAAACATGGGTCAGGTTCATGAGATCCGTCATGTTGGTGGACGCCACCGGGTACATGGTCTTGTCAGGGAAGGTCATGGCGTTCAAGAACGTCTGCATGCTGCCCTTGAGCAGATTGACGAAGGGCTCCTTCACCGGAAACCGCTCAGAGCCACAGAGCACGGAATGCTCCAAGATATGGAAGACGCCAGTGTCATCAGCAGCCGGCGTCTTGAAGGTGATGGAGAAGGACTTGTCCACATCCTCATTCTGGAGGAACAACAGCTTCGCCCCACTGACCTGATGGGTCATGAGGAACGCTGTGCCATCTATCTCATTCACGGCTTCGATGCCCGAAACCTTGAAGCCTGACCTCTCTGCCGCCTCGGTCACGTCCTCATGCATGGATGCTTCCTTTCCCTTGAACCCTCACAGACGAACAGAGACCCGCGTTGCAGGAACAGCCGAAGAGCCTGCCTTTGCCTTGGCTAGGCCAGAGAGGTGCCCGAGGCGCTGGAGCTGGCAGAAGAGCTTGCCTCAGCATCCCCCTCCGTGGCTTCTGTACCCTCTTCGGGCTCATTAGCATCAGCCACTTTCGCCTTGGCCTCAACCTTGGGCACATCAGTCAAGACCACGGCAGTGCCCAGCCATTTGTCTTCGATGACCCCCACCATGCCGTTGTCGATGATGGTGGTGAGCGCTCCTTGGATGGCCTCTTGCAGCTCTACATTGTCTGACTTGACGCCGATGCAGTAACCGCTGGCCGTATCCATCAAGCAAACCACCTCAACGGGAACATCTTGGAGGTTGGCTGCGTACATGCCTATGACCGCATCTGAGGCTACGAAATCCACCGTGCCCTTAGACAGGTCAGAGAAGGCGGTAGCCAGGTCACCCGTTGAGGCTAGAGCCTCTTCGCCGAAGGCATTGGTCACCGCCCAAGCGCTCTTGGAGGATATCTGGGCTGCGATCTTCGGCGTTACCGCGCCTGTGGGCATCTGAGCCCCGGACCCTTCCTTGGCGAAGAGCACCACACCTGTGGGCAGGTACTGCTCAGAGTCCCAGATGCCCTCAGATTCGTCCACGCTCTCCTGACCCATGACGATGTCTACCTTGCCATCGGCCAGGGCCTTGTCAACATCAGCCCCCACGTCCTGGATATCCACCTTGAGCCCCAGCTCATCAGCGATAGCAGAGGCTATGTCAACATCGATGCCGATGATCTTCTCATTGCCCTGACCGGCAAGGGGGGAGCGCTGGGTGTTCACGCCCACGCGCAACACGCCCTCTTCCCCGATGGCGGGGGGTGCCACGGTAGGCTCACCCAGGCTGGGAGTGTATTCCTCTTGGCTTGAGCAACCTGCCAAAGCGAACGCCGCAACCACGCAGAAGGCCAACGCCAGAAGGCTTATGATCCTCTTATGCATCAGATCCCTTTCGTCGATGGATCATATCGTGAAGGTATTCTCTCACACCTCCCGTGCCTGCGCATGACAGGGAGGGAACTTCATCCGGCTGACCTAGTCTTTGCCCCCACACTCGCGCACAGGAGGTCTGCGCAGGAATGCGCTCGCGCTCTCTCGCCCGCCCGGACGGTGCGTCCGGAGATGTCAACGGGCGGTGCGACTTACTTCTAGAATACGCCATGCTCACACCGCGGGATCCGCGGATGCTTACGTGGACCCTTTCGACCGCATCTGCCCTGGGCTAGGCGGATGACTCCGCCGCAACTACAGACCCGGATGAAGCTTGGACAGGATTCTAGCAAATCCGTGCAGATCCGTGATGGATCCAGGGCGAAGGGGCAACGGGGATGCGTCAGATCCGTGCAGGGCGCTTTGCTATGATCGAACCCATGGGAAGGCCAAGAAGAGATGTGAAGCGCAGGATCATCCAGGCGGCAGCGCTGGCGAAAGAAGCCGCCCTGGAGACCCTTTGGCCCACCCGGTGCGCCCTGTGCGACGTGCCGGGAGCGCTGATCTGCGGCCCCTGCCGGAAGACCCTGGCGTTCATCGATGCGAACGATGCCTGCCCCCGCTGCGGCGCGCCCTTCGGCCGCTCCCAGTGCACCGAATGCAACAGCACCATGCTGGCCGCAGCAGGCCGGGATGACCTACCCGTCACCGCCATGGCCAGCGTCCTGCTAGCCGATGAGGGCACCCGTCGCATCGTGACCGTGTACAAGGACGGCAACGAACGACGGCTGGCTGCTGAGATGGCGCAACTCATGGCCCGCTTCATCCCCCCGGAATGGTCTGGGGCCCACCTCACCTACATCCCCGCCACTAAGGCAGCCCTGAGCAAGCGCGGATTCGACCATGCGGAGCTCTTAGCCCGGGAATTGGCGAACACCACCGGTATGGATGGGTCAGCGCTGCTGAAGCGTCCGAAGAGCGCGGACCAGCGCCGGTTCGACCGCCGCGGGCGCCAACGGAACATGGAGGGGCGCTTCTCCGTGCGGCCCGATGTGCCCGTACCTGCGAAGGTGCTCGTGATAGATGATGTCTGCACCACCGGAGCCACCGTGTTCGCCGCCGCAGACCGCCTGTTAGAAGCCGGAGCACACGAGGTCTACGCCCTCACCTTCGCGAAGGTATTGGCCAGCTAGGCCGTGGGGCGCTCCATAGGGTTGGCTTCGGCGTATTCGGCCACATCCACAGAGATAGTGTGCTTGATGGGCTTCCAGCGGGCCTTCGCCACCAATGCATACAAAGCAATGGGGATGTAGGTCAGCATGAAGAACGGGAACGTCACAGCTGATATCACCTTGCGTTTCGCACTGGCACGGATGCTGTTCCACTCTACGAAGGTGGTCAGTATGCCGAAGACGAACATGAACATGAGATAGTTGAACAGGCAGAAGAAGATGGATGATATGGAGCTGGCTATGGCCACTCCCAAGCTGATCACCCCGGTGAGCGAAAGGGCGATGATGACCGCATTGAAGATGATGGAGATGATGGTGAGCAACATGCCCGGTGCGATGGTCATCAGCATGTCATAGCAGGCGAACCTATGCCCCCGCTCGTTGGTGAAGATGCCCCGGGCCAGGCCAATGGCGTAGCGGGAGAACACCTGATAGAACCCCTTCGCCCAACGGGCCCGCTGGTTCCAAGAATCCCGGAAGGTGGTGGGTTGCTCGTCGTAGAGGATGGCGTTGGGGTTATAGGCGATGCGCAGGCCGTCTGTGATGGAGGAAGCAGAGAATTCGATGTCTTCTGTGAGCAAGTGCCACTTCCAGCCCCCTGCTGCCCTGAGCACCTCATCGGCGATGAAGAAGCCCGTGCCGGAAACCGCACAGGAGGTATTGAGCGTGAGCCGGGCTTGGTTCAGGAACTTCGCCTCCCGGAGGAACCACACGCCGTAGCCTGCGGATATCCAATTGGAATCGAAGTTCTTGGAGTTGCGGTAGCTGGTAGAGGCCTTAGCGCCTCCGTCAAAAGTCTTGTTCATCTCAGCGAAGTAGTTCGCATCCAGCACGTTGTCAGCATCGAAGACGAAGTAGGCCTCATGGCCCGCATCGGGGAACTGGCTCCAGATGGATTTCAGACCATAGTCCAGGGCATAGCCCTTCCCCACTAATTCCTGGTTGAACCGCTGGAATACGGTGGCCCCAGCCTTGCGCGCCACGTCCGCTGTATCGTCTGTGCAATTGTCAGCTATGACGAAGATGTCTATGAGCTCTTGGGGGTAGCTTTGGGAGCGGATAGAGGCTATCAGATCCGCTATGACCGCACTCTCATTCCGAGCCGCTATGAGCACCGCATACTTGTGGTCTTGGGATGCCGTTGCCTGGGGCGCCTTGCGCGTGAGAACGACGAAGACGTAGTAGAGCTGATAGGTATAGCAAACGGTGAAAGCGAAGAAGACGCAGAAATTGAAGATGTCGATGAAAGATAGCGCCGCCATCGACTGCGACAGTTCCTGGAACACATCTCTCCTTCTTCGTGCGGATATCCCTTCGGCCAGAAAGCAAGCGCCCTTCAAAACCGAAGCTGACAGATTATAGACCTAGAATGTGGAGGTTTGGAGGTGAGAGAGCCCGTGAACCCTAGCGAAGCATGTGCTCCAAGGCATTGAAGAGCTCCGGCACCTGGATGGGCTTGGGAAGATGCCCATTCATCCCGCACTCCAGCGCACGCTTGCGGTCTTCCTCGAATGCATCGGCAGTGACCGCCAAGATGGGTATCTGAGAGCGCACAGGATCATCCATGGCTCGGATGGCCCGGGTGGCATCGTAGCCATTCATGACAGGCATCTGGATATCCATGAGCACCAGCTGATAGGCATCCGGCTCAGCGGTGGTCATCTTCTCCACAGCATCTTGACCATCCACCGCATAATCCACCTCAAAGCCCGCGTCTTCCAAGAGCGTGATGGCTATCTCCCGGTTCAGCAGGTTGTCATCCACCAACAGCACCCTGCAACCCTGGAAGGATTCCACGGCTCCCGCATCTGCCCCTATGACCCCCTGATCCGATGCCGCAGCCTCATCGGTGCAGCGAGGGAAGGCCAGGCGAATGTCGAATTCGCTACCGACGCCCTTTTCGCTGCGCACCTCTATGACGCCTTCCATCATATCGATCAGGCTCTTCGTGATAGCCATGCCCAGGCCCGTCCCCTGGATGCCGCTCACCGTGGATGTGCGCTCGCGTTCGAAGGGATCGAAGATGTGATGGATGAATTCCGAGGTCATCCCGATGCCGTTGTCTTGAACGAGGAACTGATAGGCAACCCGGCCTTCCGGGGCATCCGGAAGCTCCCGGGCGATCAAGCGCACCTTGCCACCCGGCTCAGTGAACTTCACCGCATTGCCCAGCAGATTGAGGAAGACCTGATCTATCTTCAGCCGGTCGGCCATCACCGTTGCATCTTGGATGCCCGTGGTCTCGAACGTCAACGAAAGGCCCTTGGCCTCTGCTTCAGGTTCCATGATGGATGCCAGGTCATCCAAGATGTCAGTCATCTTACAGGGCTTGGCCTCTAGGGCTATCTTCCCCGATTCTATGCGGCTCATATCCAGGATGTCATTGATGAGGCTCAAGAGATGGGCGCTAGACGCATGGATCTTACCCAGGTATTCGCGCACCTGGTTGGTGTCATCTATATGACTGGTTGCCAGGGAGGTGAATCCCACGATGGCATTCATGGGCGTGCGGATGTCATGGCTCATATTGGAGAGGAAGAGGCTCTTGGCTTCGCTGGCATGGCGCGCTTGGGCCAGCGCCTCCTTCAGCATCTCCTTCTGGTTCAGCTCTTCCCGCGTTTCGGCATCCACATTGCGGAAGCCCACCACCACGAAGCGCTGGTCCTCATGCCAGTCTCCCGCTTTCACCACCGTGCTCTGGCAGTACTTCAAGCCATCACCCTCATGGGCACGATAGAGGAGATGGAACCGATCGCGGCCCTCCAATTCCTTGAGGATGCCCTCTGCAGTGCGCAACGGCGCTAGGCCTGACCGGTCTTCAGCGAAGACGCAGCCGTCGATGTACCCGCCCAGGGTGCGCTCAAGGCTGACGGGTTCCTGGAAGGTGCCCGGGAAGCGATGGGAACGGCGCAGAGGCTCACCTGCGCCGCTATCCAGGTCAAAGGCGAAGACGGCAGTGTAGTCAGCACTGAGCGCCTGGACCAAGGCCTGCTGCTGCCGCTTGCGGATCTCCTCTACCTGCTTCTGCTCAGAATTATCCAGGAGGAACCGCTGGTAGAGCAGCTCCCCATCCTTTTCGATGAGCTTGATGTTGCCCATGACATGAACGACCTTGCCATCATCATGGCGCACCCGGTATTCGGTGCTGATGGAATCGCCCACGTTCGTGATGGACTTCAGCCGCTCCCGCATCTTCAGTGCATCCTCTTCGAAAACCGAAGTGGCGAACATATCGAAGCCGTCTTCCAGCATCTCTTCCACGGTGGCGTAGCCGAGGATCTTGAGGGCTGCCTGATTCACGCCCAGCACCCGAGAACCGTCGATGCTGTGGGTGAGCACTCCGCATTCCATGGATGTGAAGATGGTCTCTAAGGTCTGGTTCTTCTCAACGAGGTTGCGCTCATAGGCACGCTCTTGGGTGATGTCGATGGCAACGCCTACCGTGCCCATGACCGTGCCGTCAGGGTTGTAGAGCGGGGATTTATAGGTGGTCAACAGACGGGTATCCTCACCGCTTTGCACCACTTCCTCAGACACGCAGGTCTGTTGAGTGGACATGACCTTCTCTTCGGATTCGATACAGGCCGGGTCATCCTGCTCTACATCCCAGATGTAGGCGTGGCCCTTTCCCTGCACATCATCCTTCGGCTTGTTCACCGTGAGGCAGAAGCTGTCGTTGACCTTCTCATGGATGCCATCCTTGGTCTTGTACCAGACCAAGCACGGGATGGAATTGATGGTGGTCTCAAGGAATTGGGAGGCTTCCCAAGCATCAGCCCGCTCCTTGAAGCGCTCCTGCCAGTGGCGGAAACGGAAGGCCGCCTCCCCTTCGGAAAGAGGGGCTATCCAGATGTCTGCCAACTGGTCTTCAAGGGGGAGCAGAAGCGGCACGAGCTCTGCAGGGGCCATGACGATGAGATCGCCTTCGAAGGGTTGCCCCTTGCAGGCGTTGACCAGCTCCGCCACATCCTCTGCGCCGGCCACAGCCGCGACCACCAGATCCGCCGTGCTGATATCCGGCTGCTGTAAGCCGCACCGGGATACCCGGTGTTCGAAAGGCCCTAGGGGGGATGCCTGCTCCAAGATGGCGAAAGCAGCATCCGAACCTACGAGCCTGATGTCGATAGAGCCGTGATACATACGCCACTCCCGGAGGGATCGCCAGATGTTCGCTTGAGCTTTCCCGCATTATAACGATTTGGCAACAATCCCGTCTAGGACGGCTATGTTCTCCCCACAACCCAGCGCATGCGGAAAGAAAAAGGCCAGGGCGCATAGGCCCTGGCCTGGGAGTTCTTGGTAGCTCCGACCGGATTCGAACCGGCGACCTCCGCCTTGAGAGGGC